>CAYNHT010000026.1:0-1034 GCA_964397485.1 uncultured Muribaculaceae bacterium | reverse complement strand
TTGTTGTGCCTAGTATTTATTTAATTCCAAAATATTTTCTAGTTCTGTTTCTAAACTCAATAAGCTTTCCTTTATGTTTGTATAATTAATCATCAAATACTTCTTTTCTGCTTTTATACTTTTAAAAGTATTATTGCATTCTGATAAACTATGAGTTAACTCTAGTAAGTCGTCATTAAGTCTGTTTTCCGTTGTAATTTCAACCAAAGGAACAAGTAAGTTACTATGTAAACTAAATAGTTCAATATCACCGTCTTCATCGTGAGGATGCACGTGTTTTTCAAATAAATTTGATATTTGATTAAAAGTTTTATTCTTTTTTGGGTCTTGTCCAGTTTCTTTTTCAATTTTTCTACCATATTGAGCTACACAGTAGATTAAGTGTTGAAAATTTTCATTAAACTTTTCAAATAATTCTAAAGAGTTATTTAAATAGTTTTCATAGCGTTTCTTGATATCGGTATAATAAAAAGTCAATGAACTTATAAAGCCGTGAATTTTATTGGAAATATCGACAGATTTTGAGAAATTCTTTTCCATTCTATTCAAGTATTTTAAAAGCACACTTTTATCTAATGACTTAAAGATTTCGCAATCCAATGATTGATGAATCTCTAAATTTGGTGTTTCAAATTTTTCTATGTTTAATGCTTTCAGGAAATTTTCAATACTTTCCCTTTGATTATTTAAAGGCTTTGTTAGACATCTTATTTCTGCAAACCATCTTTCTCCTTCTTTTTTAATCTTTTTCCTTTCGAGAAGATAATCGAAACCACGGTTTAAAACAAAACCTAATAATAAAGTTAAGAATGGCAGAATTAAAGTGAAATTATTTTTTCTATCAGATTTTTTTTCAATTCTTTCTGATATTCTCAATTTAAGAGTATCATTTTCAGTGTGTAAAATGCATTTTTTTATTAAATCCTTATCTGTTTCTAAATTAAAAACCGTATCGTTTTCAAAATTATCAAATATTTTATTTTCAGTAGTTTTTAGAGTCTTGGTATCCATTCCAAAAACTTGGATTGAAAGAA
>CAYNHT010000025.1:0-1053 GCA_964397485.1 uncultured Muribaculaceae bacterium | reverse complement strand
GAGGAACTGCTTGCAAGGATTATAAAAGCTTCTACTAATGAAGGTGATTTGATCATGGATTTTTTTGGAGGATCAGGGACAAGCATGGTTGTAGCTGAAAAACTCGGCAGACGATGGATAACCTGTGATCTTGGGAAATTATCTTACTTAACAATGCAAAAAAGGTTACTTTTAATAAATGAAGGTAAAGATTTGATTGATAAAAGTTCGAAATCTAGAAAATATAATAAACCGGCTCGATCGTTCATAACTTGTAAGTTAGGGATGTATGACTTAGGAGCCACATTAAATCTTGAGTGGGATAAGTATAAGCACTTTGTATCTCAACTGTTTGAGTATGATATTAAAGAATTAAAATCTTCAGGTATAGTGTTCGATGGAGAAAAAAGAGGATTTCCAGTTAAAGTTTTCAACTATATTAAGTACAAAGATTCGGCAGTTGATTATAATTACATAATTGAGCTTCATAAAAACATAAAATCAAAAAAATATAATAGAGTTTATATAGTATCTCCAGCAACAAAAGTTGATTTTATAGCAGATTATGAGGAAATAGAAGATACAAGATATTATTTTTTGAAAGTTCCATATGAAATGATAGAAGAGATCCACAAGACACCATTTACAAAATCAAGACAACCAAGAAGCAAGAATGATGTAAATGATATTGAAGAAATGAAAGGTTTCCAATTTATATATACACCTGAGGTCGAATGTAAACTTGAAAGTGATAAAAAAGATATCATATTAAAAGTAACAAAATTTACAAGTGATCCTCTAAATGGTTGCGAAACAGATAACTTTTCAACATTATCAAGTATATTTGTGAATTATGACTATAATGGAAAAGAATTTTTAATGGATGATGTTAGATTTTGGAGTGAGATAGAAAGTAGTAAAAAAGAAGAGGAAGACACAAAAGTAAATTATACAGATGGAAAGCCAACAAGCATTGAATGGAAAATCCCAGCAAAACAATTAGGTGATAAGACAGTATTTATATTTACTGATGTATATGGAAATGATGTAACTGTATCTTTATCAAAGGAGAAG
>CAYNHT010000024.1:0-1154 GCA_964397485.1 uncultured Muribaculaceae bacterium | reverse complement strand
GGCAATGAATCGGAAAAGCCTGTTTTAAGAGATGTGATCGAGCAGTTGAAAATGCAGAACAATGTCACCGGAAAAACCATCCATGTGGCCGACAAAGGGCTTAACTGTGCGCAGAACATTGCTTTCTCAAAACAGCATGGGGATGGATATTTATTCTCAAAATCGGTAAAAGGGCTTTCGGACAAAGAAAAGGAATGGGTCCTGCTGGATCAGGATTTCGAAGAGGCCAAGGATTCCAGGGGGAAGGTCCTGTATTCCTATAAATCCTGCATCGATACCTTTCCTTACAAAATTGAACACGAAGGAAAAGAAGTGACGATAAAGCTCACAGAAAAGAGGCTGCTTACATACAATCCCACCCTTGCCGCAAAGAAACGGTACGAAATCAACCGGATGGTGGAAAAGGCAAGAACATTGACGGCCTCCCAGGCGAAAAAATCCGACTATGGCGAAACCGGAAAATATGTAAATTTCACCGATAAGGAAGGAAAAAAGGCAAAGGTGGCAATCAATCAGAAAGCGATCGATAAGGACTTAAGGTTTGCAGGGTACAACCTCCTTGTGACATCTGAAACAACCCTGTCTGATCTGGATATGTACCATACCTACCATAACCTCTGGCGGATTGAAGAATCCTTCAAAATCATGAAATCAGATTTGGACGCAAGACCGGTGTTTCTTCAAAAAGAAGAAACAATAAAAGGACATTTCCTCATCTGCTACCTCACGGTACTGCTTGAGCGGATTTTACAGTTTAAAGTCCTGAAGAATCAATATTCAGCCAATGAAATCTTCCGATTTATTAAAGATTTTAAGGTAACAAAGGCCGAAACCAAATATATTAACACCTCTGTTTCTTCCGCCTTTATCAATGATTTCTCCAAAATCGCCGGACTTCCGTTGACGAATTATTTTTTGACTGAAACTCAGATAAAATCCATTCTGAATCATAAGCTCTAAATCATAAGCATTGAAAAAGCTGCCGTTCAACTTTACAGCAGCTTTTATTTTTTCATATGAGTTAGCGCCATTTTTTAATGTCTGATACCAAAGTCAGGTCTTATACTAAAGGAAGGGAGGCTTGCAAGGGCATCCTGCCTAGGATCGATTCTCATGGTGCAGCTGCCGGGATCTGGGCTTGAAATCCTCGGCAG
>CAYNHT010000023.1:0-1221 GCA_964397485.1 uncultured Muribaculaceae bacterium | reverse complement strand
GAAAAAAGAACTAGAAAAACTAGTTCTTAAATATACAAAAAAAAATTGGCAACTTCCTATTTTCGCTTACACTATCGTCGGCGTTAAAGTGCTTAACTTCTGTGTTCGAAATGGGAACAGGTGTATCCACTTTGCTATCGTTACCAATTTATATATAGAGAAATAATTCTCTGAAAACTAAGATAATGTGTAATCTATCAAATTTTTAAAAAATTAATAGGATTAAATCCTCGATCTATTAGTATTAGTCAGCTCAACATGTTGCCATGCTTCCACCTCTAACCTATCAACCAGATAGTCTTTCTGGGATCTTACTTTTTAAAAAATGGGAAAATTCATCTTGAAGTTGGCTTCCCGCTTAGATGCTTTCAGCGGTTATCCATTCCATACATAGCTACTCTGCACTGCCACTGGCGTGACAACAGATACACCAGAGGTATGTCCGTTCCGGTCCTCTCGTACTAGGAACAGCTCTCCTCAATTTTCCTACGCCCACGACGGATAGGGACCGAACTGTCTCACGACGTTCTGAACCCAGCTCGCGTGCCACTTTAATGGGCGAACAGCCCAACCCTTGGAAGCGACTTCACCTCCAGGATGTGACGAGCCGACATCGAGGTGCCAAACACCACCGTCTATGTGAACTATTGGGTGGTATCAGCCTGTTATCCCCGGGGTAACTTTTATCCGTTAAGCGACGACCATTCCATTCTGAATCGCCTGATCACTAAGTCCTGCTTTCGCACCTGCTTGACTTGTAGGTCTCGCAGTCAAGCTCCCTTATACCTTTACACTCTATGAATGATTTCCAACCATTCTGAGGGAACCTTTGAGCGCCTCCGTTACTCTTTAGGAGGCGACCGCCCCAGTCAAACTACCCACCAGACACTGTCCCTATACCGGATTCACGGTACCAGGTTAGAAATCCAATTTACTAAGGGTGGTATTCCAATGATGACTCCACTCGAACTAGCGTTCAAGTTTCATAGTCTCCCACCTATGCTCTACATAGTAAACCGAATCCCAATATCAAGCTGTAGTAAAGCTCCACGGGGTCTTTCCGTCCTGTCGCGGGTAACCTGCATTTTCACAGGTATTAAAATTTCACCGAGTCTATGGTTGAGACAGTGCCCAGATCGTTACACCTTTCGTGCGGGTCGGAACTTACCCGACAAGGAATTTCGCTACCTTAGGACCGTTATAGTTACGGCCGCCGTTCAC
>CAYNHT010000022.1:0-1257 GCA_964397485.1 uncultured Muribaculaceae bacterium | reverse complement strand
TACGTTTTCGTCCCCCGACGAAAACGAACCTGCGTGCGACAACGCTCCGAATACCCAGTCATCACCCACGTTAGCTACACCCCTTGTTATGCGCTGGGTTTTATATTATAGTCGTCAATCAGTTGTTTTTCAATTAATTTGACCAAGGTTTCAACAGGGATATATTTAAAATCTTGCTTTGTTTTTTCTTCAAACCACTTTTTTGGAAATCGTAAAGGGGATTTCAAAGTTTTATTTTTATTGGATAAGTGTGCAGTATCTCTTAAACAATCATAATAAGCTCTTTGAGCAATTCTACCCCCTAAATATTCAAATCCGTTTTTTTCTGATATGTAACCTGATTTCTTTTCACCTGATTTATTCAACCAATCAATAAATTCCTTGAATGTTTTCGGAGAATTCTTAAGTTTATTTTTTATTCTATGTTTCTTTAGAACGACATTGTTTAAATACTCAATATTATCACATATTTCTATGGATTTTGACAAATAAGTATCTGGTAGAATAGCTTTTAATTCCTTTAAGCAGTCTTTTCTAGCAGGTGTGAAATGCTGTTCTTCATCGAATTCAACAATTCTATTTTTTAAGATAGGATGATTAATAATCAAACCATCGATGTGATGAGATAAACTTTCAGAACTAAATAATTTATTCGAGGTCAATTTATTTAGAATTTCATTGTAGCATTTATTAACATCTGCATTAAATTCATAATCAACGAAATTATTCGACAAGAAAACATCTAAAGAACTAATTGGTTTTTCAATACTTTTTGATTTAATGTATTCTACACCAATCAATTGTGAGAGAGCTACGAAAAATTTAGTTTCATCTTTTAACACATTAATATTCTGTCTGTTAAATTCTTTTTTCTTTTCTACAAAACTGTTTGTTATAGTTTTTTCTTTTTTGTCATTTTTGTCCTTTTCAATTGTTTTTGTATGATTTCTAGTTAGTTCATTTAGAATTGCAACTGATGGAGATTGTACTCTTCCAGAAATATAATCTTTTGCAGTTGTCGTTTTATAATTTTCTTCGCTTTTATAAAAATCAAATAATTCAGCTGTTGAAATTCTTTCAGATGTTTTTTTTTCGTTTCTAACAAATTCAATAAAATCTTTATTTACTTCAATTATTGTATATTTTTTCCCTGTTGAACTTATGGCAAATTCAATTTCAGAAATTTTACGTTTGAATTCTTCAATATTCATATTGTCAAAGGATTAAGTGAATTTTCTGTCAACCTTGCGCATAACG
>CAYNHT010000021.1:0-1266 GCA_964397485.1 uncultured Muribaculaceae bacterium | reverse complement strand
TATATTTACTGATGTATATGGAAATGATGTAACTGTATCTTTATCAAAGGAGAAGTAATCATGAAGTTTAACTACATTGGTTAATGGCTTATGGAAATTTTAATTGCTAAAAAATGAATAAAATAAATTTAAAAGATATATTTGAAATTTCTTCGAGTATAAGTTCTAAAATGAAAAAGGAAGAAAATATTAATTTTGAAGTACAAAAAAATAACCGTTGAATTCAATGTTGATATTGAAGAAATTATCTTTTTGTATAATAATAGGAGATGGTAAATATGAAACTAAATGTAGAAGATAAAAAATACTTAATTAATTTAATAGAATCAGAAGAACAAATCCCAGAAGACTATAAATATTTATTATTTCCAAATCTTCAAGAGGAATATGAATTAATTTATGCAGGTAAAATGAGAAAAGAAGATGTGCTTGCTGGTGAAGATGGTACTCTTCCTGTTCCGCTACAATTGGAACGCGTATTTAATGGAACTGAACATCCGGAATTTGAAGATGGATGGAAAAATATGATTGTATTTGGAGACAACCTTCAATTATTAAAAACAATCAATGAAAATAGAGATCCTTTAATTAAAGATAAGATTAAAGGAAAAGTGAAGTTAATATACATAGACCCACCTTTTGCGACTCAGGATGAATTTCAGAATAAAGAAGGAGCAAAAGCATATATTGATAAGAAAAAAGGGTCTGAATTTTTGGAGTTTATACGTAGAAGATTAATTTTAGCTAAGGAAATTTTGGCTGATGATGGGGCTATTTATGTGCATTTAGATCAAAAGATGGGACATTATGTCAAAGTTATTTTGGATGAAGTATTTGGTAAAAATAACTTTAGAAATGAAATAATTTGGTGCTATAAAACAACTTTAAGATCATCAAAGGAAAAATTTGGGAAAGATCATGATATTATCTACTTTTATGCTAATAGTTTACATACTATTTCACCTGATAGAAGTGATTTCCCTGCAAGTGGGAGTACACTAAAACGCTGGGCAACGTATGCTGATGAAACAGGCTTTGTAAGTAATATTCATTTTGCTGGAAGTAAATCAACTATAATTGATACATCTGATGAAACTAAAGGTTTTAACATCAATCATGGAATACCAAGAGATTGGTGGGAAATTTCAGCGAATGTTTCAAAAGGAAATACATCAGAAGTTATTTCAGGGAAATACCCAACACAGAAACCAGAGGAACTGCTTGCAAGGATTATAAAAGCTTCTACTAATGAAGGTGATTTGATCA
>CAYNHT010000020.1:0-1293 GCA_964397485.1 uncultured Muribaculaceae bacterium | reverse complement strand
ATATGACTCTAAAAATAAGTTATCTAAAATAACAGAAAAAGATAATGGTGTAGTTACTAAAGTAACAACCTATGAGTATGATGACAATGGTAATAATACAGATGTAAAAGTTTTAGAAGGTATAATTGAAGATACTACTAAAGATGTCTATTACATAAAAACAATCCAAAATAATTTATATGTTGGAATAAAAGGAAATCTTGATACAAATGGCTCAAATGTTGAATTAACTGCTCTAGGACAAGAAGGTAAACAAGAATGGAAACTAATAGAATTACCAAATGGTAATTATGAACTACGAGCATATAATTCAATTAACAATCAAACTATGAATATTGCAGGTGGTTCATCATCTAATGGTACAAATATAAACATATATCAATCTGATGATTCAAATGCACAACAGTTTAAATTAGTACAGAATATAGATGGTTCTTACTCAATAAAAACGCAAGCTTCAAATTTTAATGGATGTATAGATGTCTCTGGTGGAAACATTTCATTAGGATCTAATATCCAACAATATAGTTGTAACAGTACAGCAGCACAAAAATTTAATTTAATACCTATTAGTGAAGAACAACCAGATAAAGAATGCGATCCTGATATAGATGTTTGCTACATAAAAACAATCCAAAATAATTTATATGTTGGAATAAAAGGAAATCTTGATACAAATGGCTCAAATGTTGAATTAACTGCTCTAGGACAAGAAGGTAAACAAGAATGGAAACTAATAGAATTACCAAATGGTAATTATGAACTACGAGCATATAATTCAATTAACAATCAAACTATGAATATTGCAGGTGGTTCATCATCTAATGGTACAAATATAAACATATATCAATCTGATGATTCAAATGCACAACAGTTTAAATTAGTACAGAATATAGATGGTTCTTACTCAATAAAAACGCAAGCTTCAAATTTTAATGGATGTATAGATGTCTCTGGTGGAAACATTTCATTAGGATCTAATATCCAACAATATAGCTGTAACGGTACAGCAGCACAAAAATTTAATTTAATTGCAGTTCCTATAGAAGAAGAGGAAGAAGAACCACAAGGAACAATAGAAGAAATAATTACTAATGTTTACAATGAAAGAAATGAACTAATAAGTACAACTAAGAATGAACAAACAACAACCTATCAATATAATGCAGAAGGCAAAAGAATTAGTAAATCAGATGGCTCAGACATTACTAAATTTATATATGAGGGTACAAAAATTGTTCTTGAACTCGACGATTTAAACAACGAAATTGCTAGAAATACCTATGGACTAGC
>CAYNHT010000019.1:0-1377 GCA_964397485.1 uncultured Muribaculaceae bacterium | reverse complement strand
TAGCAGCAACGAAAACAAGAACAGTAAATGTAGTAGATACAACAGCGCCAGCTATCCCAACAGCACTAGCAGGAACAATGCTTTATACAGATCCGACATTTATTACTGGAGTTAACGGAACAACCGCTTATAATAATACTGGAAATGGTAATGTAACAAGAACAAGAGTAGCAATAAGTGGGTATCCAGAAGGATCAGGATATGGTTTAGAGATTAAAACTGTTGGGACAGCGACACCAGGATGGGGAGGTTTTTATTTTGCCAATCCATCATCCGCAAACAAAGTATTTGTAACAAGGATCGTCGCTAGAATACCTGTTGGAAGAACTATCGTATGGACTAGTAATGCAACTGGCGACGGTAGGACAATCGAATGGTTGACAAGCCAAGCAGGAACAGGGGATTGGGAAGAATACATAGTAAGATTAAATTGTGGAAGCACAGGTACTTTCTCAACAACTAATCACTTTTATATTACTGGAGGGGCAACCCCAACGCCGGAAAACCCATTAGTATGGCATGTAGCATATGCAACAGTTCATGATACAACATCGTGGGGAACAAGTAATAATATAATTATAAAGGCGACTGACGAGGGAACAGGAATAGTAGGTTATGGAATAAATCAAAGTAGTAGTACGCAACCTACATATACAACAGTGCCAGCAACAAGTGTATTGTCAACAGGATTAAATGATATAACAGCAAACGGAACATATTATGTATGGGTAAAAGATGCAGCAGGATATATAACAAATAAAGCAGTAAGTGTAAGTTATATAGATAGAACTAATCCAACATTAGCATTTTCTATGAATGGAAATGCAACGTACGCAAAAAGTAGAAGTACAACCGTAACTGTAAGTGATGCACATAGTGGAGTAAATGCAAGTAGTCTAAGATATCAATGGACAACAAGTACAACAGCCCCAAGTGAAGCAAGTTTCACAACAACCTTCACCAATGGTGGATCAATAAGTACACCAGCTGGAGTAACAGGAGGATATTACTTGTGGATACTAGGAAAAGATAATGCAGGAAATGCCACAATGCCAAACCCATCTGGAGGTACAATGGTAGGAAACTCTGGAAATGGTTATGCTAGAATAACTTTTGTAGGATAATATGAATTGTATACTGTTATGTAATAAAACTAGATTTAAAATAAACAAAAAGACGAATTAATTATTAATTTGTCTTTTTTGCATCTTGAACAAACTGTAACACTTTGGTTTCTTTTTATTTAGGTATTTAGTTCAATAGTATATAATAATTAATAGATAATAGACTAAGGTAATTGTAAAATAATTAAGATATGGATGGGTGGAACATATAAAGAAATTATAATAATAGAAGGAAGTTGTGATCAGTTAGATA
>CAYNHT010000018.1:0-1453 GCA_964397485.1 uncultured Muribaculaceae bacterium | reverse complement strand
GTGTAATTGCATCCTCTTTTCGTCCATCAAAAATCCAAGTGCCCAGCTGGTCGTGTGGTGCATCGGCCAATGGTCCAACAACTACAAGGGTTTTAATATCATCGGATAAGGGTAAAACCCTGTTGCTGTTTTTAAGCAACACGGCGCTCTCCTGCGCCATCGTTTTTGCAACGTTTAAATGTTTTGGGTTGAGTAATTCGGGAAACTCAGCGGTATGACCGTAAGGATTATCAAAGAGTCCTAGTTCAAACTTAAGACGAAGTATCCGTTTTACAGCATCATCAATATCCTTTTCTTCTATCTTTCCATCGGCTATTAGCTCCTTTAAATGGGTTTCGTAAGCTGTGCTTGCCATCTCCATATCAACAGTTGCTTGCATTGCTTTTAATGCCGATTGTTTTGGGTTTTGTGTATAGCCATGCACCTCCATTTGAGTAACCGACTCCCAGTCGCTAACCACAACCCCTTGGAAATTCCACTTATTGCGAAGCAAATCGCGGAGTAGCGGAGCGTGGCCAGTTGCAGGAATACCATTGATCTCGTTAAAGGCGGTCATAGTTGTTGCCGCACCAGCCTCGAAAACTTTGATGAATGGAGGTAGAACAATATCGTACAAATCACTCTCAGAAATATTGGCCGTGTTGTAATCGCGACCACCCTCGGCCCAGCCGTAAGCAGCAAAATGTTTGGGACATGCGGCTATTGAGGTGGGATTGTAAAGGCTATCGCTCTGAAAGCCTCGCACCACAGCTGCTCCAAACTCACCATTGAGCAATGGATCCTCGCCAAAACCCTCGGCAATTCGACCCCACCGTGGGTCGCGAGTTAGGTCAATCATTGGAGCAAAGCTCCAACGTACACCCTGCGAGGCCGCCTCGGTGGCAGCTACACGAGCGCCCTCCTCAACCAAAGTTAGGTTCCATGATGCAGCCTGAGCCAATGGAATAGGCAAAATGGTTCTGAAGCCGTGAATAACATCGCGGGCAATTAGCAAGGGGATACCCAAACGACTTTCCTCAACGGCTAATCGTTGTATCCTTAATACCTCATCGGGGTTTACCTGGTTTAGAACCGACCCTATGCCTCCCTCCTCTATCATCTTGTCGAGGTTGGGATGATCACCGTTCTTCTGCACAAGCTGACCAATCTTTTCGTAAAGTGTCATCTGTGCTAGCAGCTTATCAACCTGATTATCTAGATCATCTGTCGAATTAATGTAGCTGCAGGCCATCTGAGAAAAGGCAAGAAAGGCTAGTAATAAAACCTTTACGATTTTACTCATTGATTCAGTATAAAAAGTTTGTAAAGAATGAAGTGCTGCCTATGCTATTGCCGATAGGCAACACTTCATCTAGAAGTTACAGCTACAAATACCCATCGTTTTGTACTAGAGTATTGCCCGAGAGATCAATCTCATTCTGAGGAATGGGAAGAAATCCTTTGGTGCTAGGAT
>CAYNHT010000017.1:0-1555 GCA_964397485.1 uncultured Muribaculaceae bacterium | reverse complement strand
TCTCTGTCAAATTAAATATTAAATTTTGATATCCCCTTTTATTGTTTAAAATTTTTCAATATACTCTTGGGCAAACTTATTCGCATTTCTTTCTTCAGTACATATGTATCAAGATATATTAACTCCTTGTACATTTCCTCACCCTCCTTTTGGGCTAATTATAGCATTTATTTAGTCTAAATTCAACCTGAATCACTTAACAAAACAGACCTTCAAACGTGATATTCACTTATAAAGAAACATATCGAATTAAAACCTTTTAATTTTAGCTATACCTTTTAATTTTTCCTCGGTTGCCGACCAAGAGGGGGGTGCAAAGACTGTGATGATGGAGGCAGCAGTCAGGCAGACGACCATGCAGAATGAAATCTACAAACGAAAAAAGCAACTCCGGCAGGCAGCCCATGACCGCAGAAAAGCCTTGTATCAAGCGGTTCTTGCCTTTTTACCAACCGGTATAAAGGCAAGAACCGCTTATTTGCATTGTATCAAAGACGGTACGAACATAGACCCGGCTTGTGGATCAGGCCACATGCTCACCTATGCGTTCGACCTACTCTATGCTATGTACGAGGAGCAAGGATACAGCCCCTCCTCGATTCCCTCGCTGATACTGGAAAATAATCTGTACGGTATTGAGATCGACAAGCGGGCTGGAGAGCTGGCTGCCTTCGCACTTACCATGAAGGCCAGGCAGAAGAGCCGCCGGTTCTTCTCCAATCCTGTCGAACCGAATGTGTGCGTCTTGGAAAACATCCACTTCGAGCAGGAGGAACTGAAGGGCTACATGGACCACATCGGACGGGATCTGTTCACAAATCCTCTGCAAGCCACGCTGAAGCAGTTCGAAGAGGCTGACAATTTCGGTTCGCTCATCCAGCCAGAGGTCACCGATGTGCAAGGTTTAATCAGTATTCTTGAATCAAAGAATATCTCTGAGCAACTGTTCCTGAGCGAAACCCACCATAAAGTCCTTCAAGCCCTCCAACAGGCAGATTATCTGAGCCCACGCTACCATGTGGTAGTAGCCAATCCACCGTATATGGGTGGGGGAGCGATGAATCCAAAGCTATCTGATTTTGCCAAGAAGACTTTCCCAAACAGCAAATCTGATATGTGCACCATGTTTGTTGAGCGGAACCTTCAACTGGCGATCAAGGGAGGCCTCGTTTCCATGATCACCATGCAGAGTTGGATGTTCCTTTCTTCGTTCGAAAAGCTTAGGGCTACGCTCATCGATGATACAACTATCACTTCGATGGCGCATCTTGGTGCAAGGGCTTTTGATAGTATCGGAGGTGAGGTTGTATCAACCACAGCTTTCATCATCAAGAACGAACATGGATCTGATCGCATCGGGACTTATGTCCGTTTAGTCGATGGTAATTCCGAGCGAGAAAAATACCAGTCGTTAAAAGAAGCTGTTTGCATCATGGATGGCGGGACATCCATCCAGCGATATACCCACTAGCAACAGGTCCTTGTACTTCTCGCAAAACCGCCGGGCCTGCTCGGAGAAAAGCGTGCCGTTGGTGGAGATCGAGAAATGGAGCTT
>CAYNHT010000016.1:0-1582 GCA_964397485.1 uncultured Muribaculaceae bacterium | reverse complement strand
ATATGTCGGAGGATTAATCGGAAGAAACCAAGCAACATTGTTAAATGTATATGCATTAGGAGATATAACAGCTCATGCATCAACAGAAAGAACAGTTGGAGGATTAGTTGGATACAATACAGGGAATGTAACAAATGCATATAGTATAGGAAAAATAAATGGAGTAAGTACAAACGATCATATAGGACCAGTAATAGGAGAAGACGTAGGAACAACATTAACAAGATTATATTGGATAGTAGATACAAGTTTAATCTATACAAGCAATGTAAGTGCGACCAAAATAGATACAGTAGTACTAGGAACATATAAAGCAAGTTATGCAGGATATGACTTTACAACAGTATGGGATACAATTGAAGGAGAAACAACACCATTCATAAGAGGAATGATGTTAACAGATAAAAACTATATAACAGCGACGCAAAACTACGCAAGAGAGGGAGCAGGAACTGTATCAGATCCATACTTAATAAAAACAGTAACTGACTTACATCAAATAAGAACAAGTTTAAATGCTCATTATAAAATCATGAATGATTTAACATTAACATCAACTGCATATGCAACCTGGGTACCAATCGAAGGATTCACAGGAAGCATAGATGGAAATAATAAGAAAATAACAGGCTTAAAAACAATAAATACAGGATTAAGTAATGTTGGATTATTTGGAACAGTAACCGGAAATAATGTAGAAATAAAGAACTTAGAATTAGTCGGAGTAGATTTAAGGGGAGTACACTATGTAGGAGCAATAGCTGGACACGTAAGTGGATCAAACTTTAAATTAACGAATGTAAAAGTAAGCGGAACAATAAATGCAAGCGGACAATATACAGGAGGACTAATTGGAAGAAACAATTCAACATTAACAATAACTGGAAGTGAATCAAATATATCAGTAACAACAACGTATACATCGACAGATAGCTATACAGGAGGGTTAAGTGGATATTCAGGTTCAACGACAACAGTAAGAAATACAAGTTCAAAACAAGGAATAAGTGGATATGGATATGTTGGAGGTTTCTTTGGAAGAACTGGAACACTTACAGTAGAAAACGGAATAGTAAATGGAGCTATAAGTGGAAGTACAAACTATATAGCGGGAATGGTAGGCCAAGTATCTGGGACAATGAATGTAAGTGGAAGTAGTACAACAGGAGCGATAAATGGATCATCAACTTATATAGGAGGATATGCAGGCCAAGTAACATCAAACTTCACAGTAACAGATAGTACAAGAAGTGGAAATGTAACAGGAAATAGTCAATATGTAGGAGGATTAGTCGGAAATGTCGGAGGAACAAGTAATATAACGAATGTAACAAATACAGGAAATATATTAGGAAATGGATCAGACAAAGGAGGACTAATTGGATATACAGGAACGCTGGTTATGAATAATGGAGTAGTAAGCGGGGCAGGAAATGTAACAGGAAGTTCAAGTTATATAGGAGGATTAGTAGGTCGAGTAAACGGAAATGCAACAATAGAAAATAGTAGTTCAGCTAAAACAATTGGAGGAACCAGTTATGTAGCGGGACTAGTGGGTTATACAGGAGGACTAGCTACAGTA
>CAYNHT010000015.1:0-1747 GCA_964397485.1 uncultured Muribaculaceae bacterium | reverse complement strand
CAGATCAAGCGGGCAATACAGCGACAAGAACAGAGTTAGTAAAAGTAGATAAAACTAATCCAACTGTGCCAACATTTATGGGAATGACGTTTGCTGATGGAGTTACAAATTATACAAATAATACATGGACCAATAATAATGTGTATATGTATGGAGGAATCTCGGGCTCAACAGATTCTAATGGTGTAGTAAAATATCAAATATCATCAGATAATGTAACGTGGGTGGATTACTCATATTTATATACTAATCCTCTATATGGATTAACAACAGAAGGAACACAATATCGATATGCAAGGGCAGTCGATGCAGCTGGGAATGTAAGTGGTGTTTTAACAAAAACGATAAAGATAGATAAAACACCACCAACGGTACCAACATTCATGGGGATGACATTCTCAGATGGAGTTACAAATTATACAAATAATACATGGACCAAAAACAACGTGTATATGTATGGAGGAATATCAGGTTCAACTGATACAAATGGAATATCAAAATATCAGATATCATCAGATAATGTAACGTGGGTAGACTACTCATATTTATCATCAAATCCGTTATATGGATTAACGACAGAAGGAACACACTATCGATATGCAAGAGCAGTCGATGTAGCTGGGAATGTAAGTGGTTCATTAACAAAAACAATAAAAATAGACAAAACAATTCCAGTAATTACTGTAAATCCAACAACAGTCACTGTTTATAGAGGAAGTAGTTATACAGATACAGGAGTAACAGCAAGTGATAACATAAGTGGGAATATTACAGCAAGTATCGTAAAAACCGGAAGCGTAAATACAAATGTAGTAGGAAGTTACATATTAACATATAACGTAAGTGATGCGGCTGGCAATGTAGCGGCAACAAAAACAAGAACAGTTAATGTTGTAGAACCGGTTTATAACTACTCATATACAGGAAACTATCAGAGTTTTACAGCACCATGCGATGTATTTGTATCCGGTGCAGCTGTGTATCCGGCGCCACCGACATTAGAATAGGTGGAACTGCATTAGGCAATCGAGTTATAGTAGCCGGTGGCGGTGCAGGTGGTGGTCGAGATGGAGCTACTGGTATAGCAGGTGGAATTTCTGGAACTGCAAGTGCTTCGTACAACTCGGGATATCCAGGCAATCCAGGCACTCAAACTGCAGGAGGAACCGCATATACAACATCAAGAGGAGCAACAAATGGATCATTAGGCCAAGGAGGTAACGGAAGTACAAATTATGATGCAGCCGGTGGAGGCGGAGGCGGAGGCGGCTACTACGGCGGTGGTGGCGGTACCTCTACTCAAAATCACGGATCTGGTTGGTCGGCTGGAGGCGGAGGCGGATCCGGGTATATAGGTGGTGTCACCTCGGGTCAAAATATAGCGGGAAATGCCACAATGCCAAATCCATCAGGAGGTACAATGACAGGAAATTCGGGAAATGGTTATGCTAGAGTAACTTTTGTGGGCTAACTTTTAAACAGGAAATTCTCCTGTTTTTTTATATGTATAATTTACATGTAGTTATTGACGAAATATGCAACATTTTGGTAGAATGAAATTGAATAAAAAATACTAGAATTGTGAAGGGGAAAACAGAATGAACAAAAAAGGATTTACGTTAATAGAATTATTGGCGGTAATAGTAATATTGGCTTTAGTGGCACTAATATCAGTACCTTTAGTATTAGGAATAATAGATAGAGTACAAATATCTTCTTATAAAGAAAGTTTAAGAAGTGTTTTTTC
>CAYNHT010000014.1:0-1834 GCA_964397485.1 uncultured Muribaculaceae bacterium | reverse complement strand
CAACCCAAGATGGGTTAATAGCTCATTATAAATTTGATGATTTCCAAGAGCCAACGGAAAATATATATGATATATCTGAATGGACTGGCCATGGTTCCAGTTGGACATTGACAGGAAGTACTTACAATGGACAGGCAGTATATAGAAATATTGTAAATAATCCGAATGTTGGTAATAATTTTGGATTTAGAGCAATTGTTAATAAGACATTAGCACCAAATGAATACGATCTCTCTTTGAGTTTTGATGCAAGATTAATTACTGATATGGGTTATATGAATTCATATGCAAGAGTATATTATACTGATGGTACATGGCAACAACATTATTTTAATTTTACGCCTAATATTTTTAGTAATTTCTCACAATATCAAGGAGTATGGTATAGATTAGAAGCGACTACTAAATTAGATACAAGTAAAACACCTGCCTACATATCACATATATATGTGTGGAGAGATTTTGCTCCAGCTGGTGTAGAAATGGAAATAAGCGGTATTCAAGTTGAGAAAAAAGATCATGCAACTCCATTTACAATAGGAACTCGTACCGGAACAATAAAGGATTATTCAAAAAACAGTAAACATAGCCAACTTCAATTAAAGGGTACTCCTAGATGGGTTGGAAACACAATTCAAGGAAATGGTGCTTACAAGTTTAACGGTATAAATGAGTACATAAGAATTATTGGAGAAGAAATACAGCCTGGTGAGAACATGACATTTTCAACATGGATATATAGAACGGGTTCTGGTTCCGCAAATCAATATATGTCGATATTGAATAATACTAATGATTCAATTCATAATTTTTCTTTTTACTTAGATAATAGTAATCATCAAGTTAATGGTTGGATCCGGTACTCGGATGATGCCAATTTGAATTTAGGTGGTAGTAATACTCTAATTGATGCTAATAAGTGGTATCATTTATCATATGTTATCAATCAATCACAAGGAAATGTTTCGATTTATGTTAATGGTATAAAGGTTCATACTGTTAACATAACTGGTTCGCTTTTTAGAACTGTCTCTACATATACTATAGGACAATTTGCAGATAGAGCAGGTCAATATACGTTTGAGGGGATAGTTGATGATATAAGGATATATAAACGTGCATTAACCGCCGAAGAAATAAATATATTGTATAAAAAACAGTTAAATCCGTGATGGATTGACAAATCTAAGAGTAGGTGAAAAAATTCATCTGCTTTTTGCGTACGAAAACAATTATAATACAAATAAAATTTTCTGTTTATTGCGAAACTGGTTAAAATTTGTTATACTTTATAATATATAGCGTATTAAACAGAAGGGAATTTGGATGTATGGTTGAAAAAAAAGGATTTACATTAATAGAATTGTTAGCTGTAATAGTAATATTAGCCTTAGTCGCACTAATAACTATACCATTAGTATTAGGAGTGATAGATAGGGTACAAATAGCTTCTTATAAAGAAAGTTTAAGAAGTGTTTTTGGTGCAGCAGACATATATATAGCATCAAGTGAATTCAGTGTTTTTCCAGAAGAAGGAATAAATGTAGTTGACACTAAGATTCAAATGAAAAATAAAAACTTTACAAGCGGTAAGATACTAAAAAATGAACAAGGTGTTTTAGAGCTAGATAAAGTAAGTAATGGAAAATACTGTGCCGGTGGAACTATAAATAATATAGTCATTGTAACAGGTAGTTGTGATGCACTAGATATAACACCACCAACAATAACAATAGCATCAAATCTAGTAACAAGTAGTTCAATAACAATAGTAGCTAATGCTGAAGATTTAGAAAGTGGAATAAATGGATATCAATTTAGTAAAGATAACGGG
>CAYNHT010000013.1:0-2243 GCA_964397485.1 uncultured Muribaculaceae bacterium | reverse complement strand
TAGCAGCAACGAAAACAAGAACAGTAAATGTAGTAGATACAACAGCGCCAGCTATACCAACAGCACTAGCAGGAACAATGCTTTATACAGATCCGACATTTGCAAGTGGTCTGAATGCAGCGAAAGTATATAATAATACTGGAAATGGTAATGTTAGTGTAAATAGAGTTGCAGTAAGTGGATATTCAGCAGGATCGGGATATGGATTAGAGATAAGAACTGTTGGAACAGCGACACCAGGATGGGGAGGTTTCTACTTTGGACACGGAACGTCTGCAAATAAAGTTTATGTAACAAGAATAGTCGCAAAAATCCCAGTAGGATATACAATTACATGGGCTAGTAATGCAACCGGTGATGGAAGAACAATCGAATGGTTGACAAGTCAAGCTGGAACCGGACAATGGGAAGAATATATAGTAAGATTAAATTGTGGAAGTACGGGTACTTTCTCTAGTACTAATTATTTCTATCTATTAGGAGGATCAACTCCAACACCAGAAAACCCATTAGTATGGCATGTAGCCTACGCAACCGTTCATGATACAACATCGTGGGGAACAAGTAATAATATAATAATAAAAGCAACAGATGAGGGAACAGGAATAGTAGGATATGGAATAAATCAAAGTAGTAGTACCCAACCTACATATACAACAGTGCCAGCAACAAGTGTATTGTCAACAGGATTAAATGATATAACAGCAAACGGAACATATTATGTATGGGTAAAAGATGCAGCAGGATATATAACAAATAAAGCAGTAAGTGTAAGTTATATAGATAGAACTAATCCAACATTAGCATTTTCTATGAATGGAAATGCAACGTACGCAAAAAGTAGAAGTACAACCGTAACTGTAAGTGATGCACATAGTGGAGTAAATGCAAGTAGTCTAAGATATCAATGGACAACAAGTACAACAGCCCCAAGTGAAGCAAGTTTCACAACAACCTTCACCAATGGTGGATCAATAAGTACACCAGCTGGAGTAACAGGAGGATATTACTTGTGGATACTAGGAAAAGATAATGCAGGAAATACATTGATAACAAGAAGTAATGTATTTAACTTAGATAATACAATTCCAGTAATCACAGTAAATCCAACAAGTGTTACGGTATATAAAGGAACAACGTATACAGATACAGGTGTAACAGCAAGTGATAATATAAATGGAAATATAACAGCAAGTATCGTAAAAACAGGAAGTGTAAATACAAATGTAGTAGGAAGTTATACATTAACATATAACGTAAGTGATGCAGCAGGAAATGCAGCAGCAACAAAAACAAGAACAGTTAACGTAATAGAGGCAGTCTATAACTTCGCTTATACTGGAAACTATCAAACTTGGACCGTTCCAATGACGGGTACATATAAGATTGAAGTATGGGGAGGCCAAGGTGGTGGTAGACCAAGTAACCCTGAATGGGGAGGCCGTGGTGGTTATACAACTGGTAATATTTCATTAACTGCGGGCCAAGTTTTATACATATATGTTGGCCAAAGAGGTGGCAATTCACCAAGTAACAGTATAGATGGATTTAATAGAGTTAACACAAACGGTGGCTGGAACGGTGGAGGCCATGGTAGTGGTTCTAGAGGACCTGGAGGTGGAGGTGCAACTGACATCAGATTAGGTGGTACTGCCTTAGGTAATAGAATTATCGTAGGTGCCGGAGGCGGCGGAAACGCAGCATCTGAGAGTTATAGAACGTCGATAGCTGAAGTTCATAATTCTAACGGAGTTCTTGGAATAGGATCAAATGGTAGAACTGGATGGTATGGAAGTGATGACGATTACCCTGCTGATCAAGGTGGCGGAGGAGGAGGCTACTATGGTGGTAGTTCCATTTCTGGGGATGATCCATCAAGAGCATATTGTGGAAGTAATTACACATCGGGAAGTTTCTCAAGTGTTACTTCACAATATGGTAACAGAGAAGGGGACGGTTACGCTAGATTAACCTTAGTATCTCAATAATATAGGAAAATAGATGAATTATTATCATCTATTTTTTTTGTTCTTTACATTTACTCCGCATTTATTGACTATGTGCACAACAATTTGTTATACTTTAAGTATTAATAGGGAATATATGAAAGGCAGTGTAGTAATGAAGAAAAAAGGATTTACTTTGATTGAATTATTGGCAGTAATAGTGATACTAGCTTTGATTGCTTTAATATCAGTACCATTAGTATTAGGAGTAATAGATAGGGTACAAATATCTTCTTA
>CAYNHT010000012.1:0-2479 GCA_964397485.1 uncultured Muribaculaceae bacterium | reverse complement strand
TTCTTGAACTCGACGATTTAAACAACGAAATTGCTAGAAATACCTATGGACTAGCTTTAGTGAGTAGAGAAGTTAACAATGAAGTTGGTTACTATCTTTATAATGGTCATGGTGATACGGTTGTAATAATCGACTCTGATAATGAAGTATTAAATACTTATGAATATGATGTATGGGGAGTAATTATTAGTGAAACAGAAAGTTTAGATAATCCATATAAATATGCAGGTTATTACTACGATACAGAAACAGGTAATTATTATTTATTAAGTAGATACTATAACCCTGTTATAGCAAGATTTATAAGTGAAGATACTTATAGAGGGGAATTAAGTGACCCATTATCATTAAATAGGTATGTTTATGTAGTGAATAATCCAATGATATATACAGATCCTGATGGACAAGCGCCTATACCAGTAATTACAAGTGGAATTGGTGGATTATTTGGATTAGGAGCAACATTTATCCAAGATTTATTAGATGATGGAAAAATCAATACCGATTGGAAAACTTATGTTGGTAACACAGCACAAGGAGCAACAACAGGATTTGCATTAGGTTTATGTGGTCCAAAATGTGGAGGGATTGGTGGTTTTGTTGGAGATGCTGTTAATCAATATATAACAAAAGGTGAAGTTGATTGGACTCAAAGTATGGTTAGTGGTGTTACGACAGGAGTAACCGCAGGTATTTTTAACTATGGTGGATCAGTAACATCAAATAGCTGGCAGTATTTACATGACTATATGGTTAAGGGAGTATCTGCTGGAATTGCTGGAGATATGACATATCAATTCACAAGTAAAGGGATAACTCGAGACGAATATGGAAAAGCAACTGGTTATAACATAGGTAAAGCATTAAATGAGTACAATCCTATTCAGACGCTTCAAACTGGTGTGGTTAGTTCGTTTATGGCACCAATAGGGGCAAAGATTGTTGAAACAGCTATTGTTAAATTTGGGCCGCAAGCAAGCAGACCAAGTTGGAGGAAATCTGAACTTGATGTTGGAAAAGATTATAAGGGCTACGAACAACAAAAATCGTTCTTAGATGGTAAAGAAGTTCCATATGGAACAAAGGGTAGTTCGCGCCCTGAATTTTACAATAATAAAAATAGTATAGAAGTTAAAAATTATAATATTGAATCTAGCTTAGGAAGAAAAAATTTGATAAGAAATGTCTCCAATCAAGTTAATCAAAGAGTTAATAATTTGCCAAGTGGTACAAAACAAACAGTAATTATTGATACTAGAGGACAAATTTATAATGGAACAACGCTACAAGAAATAAGATCAGGTATTATACAAAAATCTAATACTTCAGTGGAAGTTAGATTTAAATGATAAATATAAAAATTTTATGAGGAGGTTAATTAATGACAGTAGGTTATAGTGTAAATTCATCTTTGTATGAAATAGGAAGCAGTAGTTTTCTATATGCTTTCTTTTCTAATATATGCTTTCATTTAGAAAATAAAAGATGGGGGGATAAATATCCATATTTAATGAAGAAATTATATCAAGGGAAGTTATCTTATATGTATGCACCTTTAGCAATACGGGAATTGGAAGAAATAAAAGAAAAATTGAAATTATTTCCACCAGAAAAGATTGTTTGGGATATTGATGACGCATGTAAAAAACCACCTTGGGGAAACAATATAAGCAATGATATTACTAGTTTATCAAACTATTTTGTTACTAGTGAAGGGAAAGATTTAATCGATATTACAATGGAGGCATTAGAAGAAGGCGTTAAAAACAAGAAAGACATTACAATTACTAATGTGTAATATTTATGAAAAAGTAACCCCTGGAGGGAATAAGAACTGCAAAATATGGAGAAATAGCAAACAAATAAAGGAAGGTGAATACATGAAAGAAAATATGTTGGAATGGTTAATGAATTGGTACGAATCGAATTGTGATGGTGATTGGGAACATTCTTATGGAGTTAAAATTGAGTCTTTAGATAATCCGGGATGATATTTAGAATTGAACATCAAAGGGACATTATATGAAAATGTTGATTTTAATCGCATAGAAAAAGGAAGAAATGAAAACGACTGGGTACACTGTAAAAAAGAAAATGGTACCATCATTTGTGCAGGAGGACCACATAATTTAGAAGAAATGGTGTTAATTATCAAACAATGGATGGATGATAATAAACCAATAAATTAATTCAATGAAATACCTTTTGGTACTTTTGGGCTATCCTAGTATTAGTATCTAACCGTATTTATTGCAATCACCATTTCCTATCATCAAACTAAATATAATCTAATAACTATGTTAGTAATAGGCGAAAAAACAAAAATCCTATCACAGATGCAAGAGGAAATATAATAGAATATACATACGATAAATCAGGTAATAGATTAAGAGAAGTAACAGGAACTATTACCAAAGATTATGTATATGACTCTAAAAATAAGTTATCTAAAATAACAGAAAAAGATAATGGTGTAGTT
>CAYNHT010000011.1:0-3709 GCA_964397485.1 uncultured Muribaculaceae bacterium | reverse complement strand
GAATTTCGCTACCTTAGGACCGTTATAGTTACGGCCGCCGTTCACTGGGGCTTCAATTCGAACCTTCGCATTATCGACTAAAAGTCAAAGCTAAGCTCTCCTCTTAACCTTCCAGCACTGGGCAGGCGTCAGCCCCTATACATCGTCTTACGACTTAGCAGAGACCTGTGTTTTTGGTAAACAGTCGCCTGGGCCTATTCACTGCGGATCTATCTCTAGATCACCCCTTCTCCCGAAGTTACGGGGTCATTTTGCCGAGTTCCTTAACCATAGTTCTCTCGCTCACCTTAGGATACTCTCCTTGCCCACCTGTGTCGGTTCTCGGTACAGGCACCTATATAATTAACCCTAGAAACTTTTCTTGGAAGCTTGGCGTCAAAGGATTTCAGTAGTATCTCTACTACCTTCACCATCACACTTCAGTCATTTAGTATTACGGATTTTCCAGTATACAAACCTTTGTGCTTAGACCAGAATCCATTAACTGGTTCCTTCTAGCCTCCTTCGTCATTCCATCAGTCATATAGGTGGTACAGGAATATAAACCTGTTGTCCATCGACTACGCCTTTCGGCCTCGCCTTAGGTCCTGACTTACCCTGGGAGGACGAACCTTCCCCAGGAACCCTTAGGCAAACGGTGGACGGGATTCTCACCCGTCTTGCGCTACTCATACCGGCATTCTCACTTCTAAGCGCTCCAGCAGTCCTCACGATCTGCCTTCATCGCCCTTAGAACGCTCCCCTACCACTTTACATACATAAAGTTCGCAGCTTCGGTAATATGCTTAGCCCCGGTACATCTTCGGCGCAGTGTCACTCGACTAGTGAGCTATTACGCACTCTTTAAAGGATGGCTGCTTCTAAGCCAACCTCCTAGCTGTTTTGACAACTCCACATCCTTTCCCACTTAGCATATATTTAGGGACCTTAGCTGGCGATCTGGATTCTTTTCCTCTTGCGTATGGACGTTATCACCCATACACTGACTCCTGAACAAACTTACTTTGGCATTCGGAGTTTGATTACACTCAGTACAGCTAGATGCCGCCATCGTGTATTCAGTGCTCTACCTCCAAAGAGCTATAGTTCAAGGCTAGGCCTAAACCTATTTCGGGGAGAACCAGCTATCTCCGAGTTCGATTGGAATTTCACCGCTAGCCACAAGTCATCCGCGCACGTTTCCTAGTACGTCGGTTCGGTCCTCCATTTGGTTTTACCCAAACTTCAACCTGCTCATGGCTAGATCACTCGGTTTCGGGTCTATTGCATCATACTATGTCGCCCTATTCAGACTCGCTTTCGCTTCGGCTCCGTCTCTTCAACTTAACCTCGCATAATACAATAACTCGCCGGTTCATTCTGCAAAAGGCACGCCATCACCCATTAACGGGCTTTGACTTCTTGTAAGCACATGGTTTCAGTATCTATTTCACTCCCCTCCCGGGGTTCTTTTCACCTTTCCCTCACGGTACTTGTTCACTATCGGTCACTAGAGAGTATTTAGCCTTACGGGATGGTCCCCGTGGATTCCGACAAGATTTCTCGTGTCTCGCCGTACTCAGGATACCCTATAGAGTTTATGACATTTCGTTTACGGGACTATCACCCTTTATAGTTCAGCTTCCCAACTGACTCAACTATATCATAAATTTATAACTCTTTAATATAAGGTCCTACAACCCCAGTCCTAAGACTGGTTTGGGCTCTTTCCGTTTCGCTCGCCACTACTCGGGAAATCGATTTTTCTTTCTCTTCCTCCAGTTACTAAGATGTTTCAGTTCACTGGGTTGCTTCCATATAACTATGTATTCATTATACAGTATCTACGCATTACCGTAGATGAGTTTCCTCATTCGGAGATCTCCGGATCAAAGCATACTTACTGCTCCCCGAAGCATTTCGCTGTTTGTCGCGTCCTTCATCAGCTTCTAGTGCCAAGGCATTCACCATGCGCCCTTAGCAATTTAATCACCATTTTTTTGTTATTTTTTTCCTAATTTGATGAGATATTTTAATGTCTTATATCCGACAAGAATATAAGACTACCACATTATCTAGTTTTCAAAGAACTATTACCTGAGAGAATAATCTCTCAAAACTAAGCAAAACATATTAATTAATTAGTCAGATACGTAATTTTTAATCTTTCTCCATAGAAAGGAGGTGATCCATCCCCACCTTCCGGTAGGGATACCTTGTTACGACTTCACCCCAATCACCTATCCTACCTTCGTTGGCCCCCTCCTAAAAGGTTAGGCTACCAACTTCGGGTATTACAGACTCTCGTGGCGTGACGGGCGGTGTGTACAACACCCGGGAACGTATTCACCCTGACATTCTGATTCAGGATTACTAGCGATTCCAACTTCATGGAGTCGAGTTGCAGACTCCAATCCGAACTGGGACCGATTTTAGAGATTAGCTCCACCTCACGGTATTGCTTCTTTTTGTATCGGCCATTGTAGCACGCCTGTAGCCCTAGACGTAAGGGGCATGATGATTTGACGTCATCCCCACCTTCCTCCGGTTTGTCACCGGCAGTATCATTAGAGAACTCAACTAAATGTTAGCAACTAATGACGAGGGTTGCGCTCGTTATCGGACTTAACCGAACATCTCACGACACGAGCTGACGACAACCATGCACCACCTGTCACCCGGATAGCCTCCACTATATTTCTATAGCTTTGCCGGGGATGTCAAGCCTAGGTAAGGTTCTTCGCGTATCTTCGAATTAAACAGCATGCTCCACCGCTTGTGCGGGTGCCCGTCAATTCCTTTGAGTTTCAGCCTTGCGACCGTACTACTCAGGCGGAGTACTTAATGTGTTAACTTCAGCACCGGTTTCCCGACACTTAGTACTCAACGTTTACGGCGTGGACTACTAGGGTATCTAATCCTATTTGCTCCCCACGCTTTCGTGTCTCAGCGTCAGTAATAGCCCAGCAAGCCGCCTTCGCCACTGGTGTTCCTTCTAATATCTACGCATTTAACCGCTACACTAGAAATTCCACTTGCCTCTACTATACTCAAGTCTACCAGTTTTTAAGACGTACCGAGGTTGAGCCTCGGGCTTTAATCTTAAACTTAATAAACCGCCTACACACGCTTTACGCCCAATAAATCCGGATAACGCTCGCCCCCTACGTATTACCGCGGCTGCTGGCACGTAGTTAGCCGGGGCTTTCTGGCAGAGTACCGTCAGCCTACCATCATTTCCTATGGTAGGGTTTCTTCCTCTACAACAGAGCTTTACAATCCTAAGGACCTTCATCACTCACGCGGCATTGCTCGATCAGGGTTTCCCCCATTGTCGAATATTCCTAACTGCTGTCTCCCGTAGGAGTCTGGGCCGTGTCTCAGTCCCAGTGTGTCCGATCAGCCTCTCAGCTCGGATATGCATCGTTGCCTTGGTAGGCCATTACCCCACCAACTAGCTAATACACCGCAAGCCCATCTCAAAGTGAAGCCGAAGCTCCTTTTAGTATAAAAAGTTATCTTTCTATAAATCATCCGGTATTAGCAATCATTTCTAATTGTTATCCCAGTCTTTGAGGTAGGTTACCTACGTGTTACTCACCCGTCTGCCACTAAGTGGCGAACCAATTCCAACTTTGTGCAAGCACTCTATCTTCCTTGGACCACTTCGTTCGACTTGCATGTCTTAGGCATGCCGCCAGCGTTCATCCTGAGCCAGGATCAAACTCTC
>CAYNHT010000010.1:0-5197 GCA_964397485.1 uncultured Muribaculaceae bacterium | reverse complement strand
AAAATACAATAAGTAATACAACCCAAGATGGGTTAATAGCTCATTATAAATTTGACGATTTCCAAGAGCCAACGGAAAATATATTACCTAACCCAACAGAAGATATTTATTTTAAACCCGAAGGGTCATGGTATGCATATTTCGAAGCAAATGTAACAATTACTCAAAATATATCAGTACCTGAGTGGGGAACTAATAAGGCAACAAGAATTCAAACATCAGGCGGTACCAGCACTTTAAAATATTTAACTCAGGGAATTAGACAAGCCCCAGAAGGTGTTAGTTATACAGCGAGCATAAAAATAAAAAATATAGGCAGTAAGCCAGTCGACTTCGCAACTCAATATGGCGGAATTGAAAGGGTTATGCCAGGAGAAATAAAAGCGATTTCTATAACAAGAGTAGGTAATGGGTCTACGAATTTTCAAATGAGGTTTCAAACAGCTAGTGTTAATGACTCTTTAGATTTTATAGTTTATGAACCTCAAATTGAAAAAAAGGGTCATTCAACACCGTTTACCCCTGAAAACAGAGGAGGTAATATAAAAGATTATTCGAAGAATAGTAATCATTCATCACTGACATTAGTAAATACTCCTAAATGGTTAGAAGATGATTATTTAGGAAGTGGAAGTTATGAATTTAATGGTGTAAATAATTATATAAATACCGATCAACAATTTTCGTTTAACAAGGCAGATTCATTTTCTACTAGTTTTTGGATATATGCAGAAGATCATTCACATAAAGAAACAGCAGCAGCAGGGTTAGTAGGAAAAGGGCACTGGTATGATAATACATGGGACATATTCTTATTAAATAATAATAGAATAAGATTTGAGTGTTCGGGAAATGCTACAAGAAATGGTATAACAACAGTCGATACCCCAGCTCTTGAATTACAACAATGGCATCACTACGTTGCAACATATGATAATGGACTTATGAAGATATACTTAAATGGGGTTTTAATTGGTTCTAAAACATATAGTGGAATGGGAGATTTTAATGGAAATAGGAATTTGTTGATTGGTTCAAGATATGGAGATTTATCAAGAAGTTTCAGCGGAAAATTAGATGATATAAGAATATATCATCGTGCTTTAAATGCTGAAGAAATATATATTATGTACAAAAAACAAATAGACATCTAGATATTATAAAAAAGAAAGCAGATAACATCTGCTTTTTATGTGTAAAGATAAGTAAACATAGTCCTGTCTTTGAATGTTATTTTGTATTATAATTGACGAAATATATCCTATTTTGATAAAATTTAGATAGAATATAATTTATAGAAATATTGTGAGGGTTATTTATGAAAAAAAAGGGATTTACGTTAATAGAATTATTGGCGGTAATAGTAATATTGGCCTTAGTGGCACTAATATCAGTACCATTAGTATTAGGAGTAATAGATAGAGTACAAATATCTTCTTATAAAGAAAGTTTAAGAAGTGTTTTTTCAGCCACAGATTTATATATAGCGTCAAGTGAATTTGATGTCTTTCCAGAAGAAGGAATAAATATAACAGATGATCGAATCCAAATGAAAAACAAAGGATTTACAAGTGGAAAGATTCTAAAAAATGATCAGGGTATATTAGAATTAGATAAAGTGAGTAACGGTAAATATTGTGCAGGTGGAACGTTTAACGATATAGTAATCATAGAAGGAAGTTGTGATCAGTTAGATACAACCCCACCAACAATAACAATAACATCAAATCTAGTAACAAGTAGTTCAATAACAATAGTAGCTACTGCTGAAGATTTGGAAAGTGGAATAAACGGATATCAATTTAGTAAAGATAATGGAGCAACATGGACAACAAAACAAATAAGTAATGTCTATAATTTTACAGGACTAACCAATAATACAAATTATACATTTAAAGTAAGAGTATATAACAATAATGATTTATCTACAATCTCAGAAGAATTAGTAGTAACAACAGTAGAAATACCTTTACCAACGTATTCAATTAACACAACTGATTGGAGCGAAACAAAAACAGTAACAATTACCTATCCAGAAAGACAAGCCGGATATGTATATGAATATAGTTTAGATGGGGCAATAACATGGTTATTAGTAGAAGCACCATCAACAACTAAAGAAATAACATTTACCGATAATGGAAGTGTAATCGCAAGAATAACGGATGGAACAAATGAAATAAGTGGAGCTAGTTATGCAGTAACAAACATAGATGATATAAATCCAACCGTATCATTTGGAACAAATGGAAGTACTACATATGCAAAAACAAGAGCAACATTAGTAACAGTAAGCGACTTAGAAAGTGGAGTAAATGTAGGAAGTTTGAAATACCTTTGGACAACAAGTACGACAGTTCCAAGTGAAGGAAGTTTTACATCAACATTTACAAATGGTAACGCAATAACTTCACCTTCAGGAGTAACCGGAGGATACTACTTATGGATACTGGCAAGTGATAATGCAAACAACAAAGTAATAACAAGAAGTAATGTATTTAACTTAGATAATACAATCCCAGTAATCACAGTAAATCCAACGACAGTAACAATAGAAATAAGAAGTACATATACAGATACAGGAGTAACAGCAAGTGATAATATAGATGGAAATATAAGTGGAAATATAGTAACAACAGGAAGTGTAAATACAAATGCAGTGGGATCATATACATTAACATATAACGTAAGTGATTCAAGTGGAAATGTGGCAGCAACGAAAACAAGAACAGTAAATGTAGTGGATACAACAGCGCCAGCTATACCAACAGCACTAGCAGGAACGATGCTTTATACAGATCCGACATTTGCAAGTGGTCTAAATGGAACAACCGTGTACAATAATACTGGTAATGGGAATGTAACGAGAACAAGAGTAGCAATAAGTGGGTATCCAGCAGGATCGGGATATGGATTAGAAATAAGAACTGTCGGAACAGCGTCACCAGGATGGGGAGGTTTCTACTTTGCCAATCCAACAGCAGCAAATAAAGTATTTATATCAAGAGTAGTAGCAAAAATTCCAGTAGGATATACAATTAATTGGGCAAGTAATGCTTATGGAACAGGCGGATCAATCGAATGGTTGACAAGTCAATCAGGAACTGGACAATGGGAAGAATATATAATAAGAGTGAACTGTGGAAGTTCAGGAACATTTTCAAGTACAAATTTCTTCTATCTATTAGGAGGAACAACTCCAACGCCAGAAAACCCATTAGTATGGCATGTAGCATATGCAACAGCGCATGATACAACTGCATGGGGAACAAGTAATAATATAATAATAAAAGCAACAGATGAGGGAACAGGAATAGTAGGATATGGAATAAATCAAAGTAGTAGTACCCAACCTACATATACAACAGTGCCAGCAACAAGTGTATTGTCAACAGGATTAAATGATATAACAGCAAACGGAACATATTATGTATGGGTAAAAGATGCAGCAGGATATATAACAAATAAAGCAGTAAGTGTAAGTTATATAGATAGAACTAATCCAACATTAGCATTTTCTATGAATGGAAATGCAACGTACGCAAAAAGTAGAAGTACAACCGTAACTGTAAGTGATGCACATAGTGGAGTAAATGCAAGTAGTCTAAGATATCAATGGACAACAAGTACAACAGCCCCAAGTGAAGCAAGTTTCACAACAACCTTCACCAATGGTGGATCAATAAGTACACCAGCTGGAGTAACAGGAGGATATTACTTGTGGATACTAGGAAAAGATAATGCAGGAAATACATTGATAACAAGAAGTAACGTATTTAACTTAGATAATACAATCCCAGTAATTACTGTAAATCCAACAAGTGTTACAATATACAGAGGTTCGGCTTACTCTAATACAGGAGTAACAGCCAGTGATAATATAAATGGAAATATAACCGCAAATATAGTAACAACAGGAAGCGTAAATACAAATGTAGTTGGAAGTTATACATTAACATATAATGTAAGTGATTCGGCAGGAAATGCAGCAGCAACAAAAACAAGAACAGTTAATGTAGTGGAATCAGTTTATAATTTTGCTTATACTGGAAATTATCAAACATTCACGGCTCCAGTAACGGGAACATATAAACTAGAAGTATGGGGAGCACAAGGTGGGAATATTACTTCTTACTATCCTATTGAAGGTGGAAGAGGAGGATATTCAACAGGTAATATATCATTAACTGCTGGCCAAGTTGTTTATGTTTATGTGGGTGGTAAAGGCGCAGATAGAGCAGGTGATCACCCTTATGCCGATTGTGCATACGTAGCTGGTGGATTCAACGGCGGTGGTGCCATTTACAGTAAAGGTAACGCAACCCCAGGTGGAGGTGGAACCGATATAAGAGTTGGTGGTACTGCCTTAAATAATAGAGTAATCGTTGCCGGTGGCGGAGGCGGCGGAGGCTGGACATATGCTCGTGGTGGAGCAGGTGGTGGTTTAGTTGGTATTAATGGTACTAGTTCAAATCAATCTGGCACCGGAGCTTATGGTGGTAGTCAATCTTCAGGGGGATCAGCTGGTAGCGCCCATGGAGGTTGTACTAAAACATCAGGGTCTTTAGGACAAGGAGGGACTGGATCAGGATATAGTGCCGGAGGCGGCGGAGGCGGAGGCTACAGTGATGGCGGCGGAGGCGGTTCATCATATGTAGGATCCTTATCTAGTGCCAGTACAATTGCTGGGAATGCGACCATGCCAAACCCAAGTGGAGGAACAATGGTAGGTAATGCAGGCAATGGGTATACTAGAATAACGTTTGTAGGATAGCCAATAAAACAGGAAGAATATTCCTGTTTTTGCATTTGTATTTACATCTAATTATTGACTAATGGAGAAACTGTTTGGTATACTATGAGTATAAAATATAGTAGTATAGAAGGAAAAAAAGTTGTATGAAAAAAGGATTTACTTTGATTGAATTATTGGCAGTAATAGTGATACTAGCTTTGATTGCTTTAATATCAGTACCATTAGTATTAGGAGTAATTGACAAAGTTCAAAAATCTTCTTATAAAGAAAGTTTAAGAAGTGTTTTTGGTGCAGCAGATTTATTTATAGCTGGAAATGGATTTGATGTCTTTCCAGATGATGGAATAAATGTAATGGATGATAGAATTAAAATGAAAAATAAGGGTTTCACAAGCGGTAAAATTTTAAAAAACGAAGATGGGATATTAGAATTAGATAAAG
>CAYNHT010000009.1:0-7107 GCA_964397485.1 uncultured Muribaculaceae bacterium | reverse complement strand
CATGTTGAGACAGTGGTATCGATGTCAAGGGTTGATAAGTGAGAGTAACGTAGCCACTGATAATTTTGCGTATACGTGGTACGCAAAATCTCGTTATGCCTTTAATTTCAGCATCTTAAGCCATGTAGAGTAAGGGGACATTTTGTTTACCATGGTGTGAAAAGTCACCATGTCATCACTGCTGTACCAATAATGATAAGAGGAGGTTTTTTTATGAAAACTGAAGTCATGTTTCACTGCAGGAACGCGCCAAAAATGGAACGAGTTATTCAATTGACGATTGCGCTTGCGAAAAAAGACGTTAACTCGGTGAAGTCACATGTGTGCAAGGATTTTGTTTGGAAGGCCGTTGGTAATAATGATGTGATTTCATTCGATGATTTAACTCAAGAGCTAGCAAAGAGACCTACCGTAACGGAACTAAATGTCGAAAACGCACTAAGTCACGGCAACGGTGCTATGTGCGAAGGGACGTTTTCATTTGAAGATGGAAGCATTCTCTATTTCTGTAACGTCGTTCAGTTCGTAAATACCGCTAAAGACGCCTTGGTCAAAGAAGCCCATACCTATTTTGTTAATTAGGCATAACTTTGCCAAAGGCGCTACTATTCAGTTGTAATCTAGGAAGACAGTAAATTTAAAAAATAAAAGGTGATGAACTAAGATGAAAATATTGTTTGTTGGACTATCAAATAAAATTAATAAAGAACCATTCGATAAAACGACGAATTCGGGAGAAGTAATTCATCAAATAATTAATAAAACGGGGCATGAGTGCTATTTAATTAACTTAGTACAGTTTGCACCCTTAGATAAAAATGGCAAATTAAGATATCCAAAAAGATCAGAAATCAAACAAGAAATTCCTAAATTTATTGAATATATTAATAAACTTAATCCCGATTTAATTATAGGGTTTGGCAAAATCGTTGAAAGGGAACTGGGTCAAATTGATATTAAAAATAAAAATATTATTTTTAAAGTTCATCCTTCCTATATATGTGTATATAAAAGAAAATTATTAGATATATATATAGATGATGTAGTAGAGTCGATCGAAAAAAATCTACAACATAGAAATTGATATAATAAGAAGATTAGTACTAGTGTGTGCTAATTTTTTTATGTGGAATAAATTGCTAATTGCATAAAACGTTATAAAAAGAACAAAATATTAAAATAATAATATGTGAGGTGAAATAATGTCAAACAAGGTAACAAATAGGCAATTATTTTTTATTCTTTTTTTAACTTTAACTACCTATACAACAATAGACCTTCCTAAAGTAATGGCACAGACAACTGGTAGAAGTAGCTGGATACCAATTGTTATTGCTTCATTATTTTTTGGATGCGTCGCATTAGTGATTTCAAAATTGAATAATATGTTTCCTAATAAAGTATTCTTTGACTACAGTCAGATGATCATTGGCAAATCATTTGCTTATTTTATAGGAATATACTATATGCTTTATTTTATCGTAATTGGAGTTTATTTAAAAATTAAAATGGCTGGTGTTGTTACGTCAAATTTTATGCCCAAAAGTCCTCATTTTGTATTTTTAGTATTTGGAATAACATTGTTTGGATATATTGCATACAAGGGAATAACTAATATTGCTAGATTATTTGAGATATATGGTGTTACCTTTCTACTGGTGACTATATCTATTTGTGTACTTATGTCGCTAGAAGGTGATAAGTATAACATTCTACCGCTTTTTAGTTCCACAGATTTTAAACAAATTCCAAATAGTTTAAAGAGTTTAATACTACCATACGGAGGAATAGAAATTCTGTTTGTAATACCATTTACGTTACAGAACAAGAAGGCACCTAGAACTGCGCTATTCACAATTTTATTTATAGGTTTATTATATGTAACAATAGTAGGAAGTACCATATTTGTTTTAGGTATAAATAACACAATAGTATTAAATGATTCTTTTATAGAAGCAATAAAAATAACTAGTGCACCAGTTATTGAAAGGTTAGATATGTTTTACCTTATCTTTGGTTTATCAAGTTTATTTTGCGGAATGATAATGGTGTTTTCAGCCACTGTTGAATATGCATGTAAAATATTTTCCAAAGTTAAGCGACACATTATTGTGATTACTATTGCTATAGTATTGTTATTACTTACCCTATGGTTACTTAATATGAAAAATGCCAGCACTGTTTTAGAAACATACTTGCTTTTGCCTGTATTGTTTTCAAGCACCATTATTCCTGTTTGTATATACATTTTAGCTAAGGTTAAAAAAGTGGAAAATGTTTTAGGAGGATGTAATGAAAAGAATTAATAAAATTATGATTATACCTATATTGCTTTTCTATTTTAGTATCCTTTTAATGGGGAGTAAAGATTCTAAAGATATCAATGACAAGATGATACTGACAGCAGTTGCTTTAGATAAAAAAGATGATTTAGTATACATATATGTAGAAATAGCTAATATTGAGTATGGAACGAATACGGAGGGACAAAGTGGCGGGGAGGCCAAAAAATATGTATATGTCAAAGCAAAGGGAAAATCAATTCCAGAAGCAAGAGAAAATCTTGATCGAAAACTGAATAGGCCAACCTATCTTAGTGCAATAAGAACAATATTAATGACTCGCGAATTTGCCAATGAACATCTAGTTGAATATTTTTATAGGATAAGATCAGAGGAATTGTATAGAAAAAAAGTAGCTACTGTCGTTGTTGATTCTGATATAGAGGAATTATTTGAAAACAGTAATCAAAAGGAAATGTCTGTAGGATTTGCAATTGAAGAAATGTTGAAGAATCTTGAAGATATAGGTACTGATTTTTCAAAGCCAACGTTAGCAATGATAGAAAATGTTTCTGGGAAATATAGTAGTTTTTTAATCCCAACAATAGCTTTGGAAGAAGGAGAAAATTCGCTAATAGGTTACTCTGTTGTAGATGATATTACAATAAATGGTTTTATTGAAGTAGAAGAGGCTAAAGGTGTATCTTTTTTTAAAGCTAAGAAACCTCAATTTTATTATATGGTAAACTATAATGAAAATAATCTTACAATAGAAGTTAATTTGAAAAAAAGAAGTATAACCCCAAAAAGTGGTAGTAAAGAAATTAGCTTTGATGTGAAGATGGATTTTGATGCAAGTATAATGTATGGCAATAAAAAAACTCCATATGGATTTGATAAAAGTGATAATGAAAAAATTACCGATATTCTAACAGCACTCTTAAAAGAGGAATTAGAAAGTACAATAGAGCGTTCTCAAAAAGATTTTAAGTGTGACTATTTGCAATTTCATGATGAATTTAGAATTAAATATCCTAGTAAGTTTGAAAAAATAGATTGGGGAAAAGAATTTGTAAATGCAAAAGTCAACATTAGCGTGAAAGTTGATTTAAGTGAATCTTGGATGATGGATTACAAGACTGATGAAAGAAAGTAAGAAGGGAGTAAAAAGTGGAAAAATTTTATTTTAAGAAGGAAATTGCAGCATTGAAAGAAAGAAATTTAGATATTACGGAAAGAATAATCCCATTTGCAGGAGGACAAGTTAAACTTTTTTACATTTTGCAATTAACTGATAGACCTTCACTTAGTGAGAACGTATTAAAACCGCTTATTCAATATTGTTCTGGGTCAGAAAATAATTTAAGTGCAAAAAAGATATTAGACAGCATTATTTTTGCTGATGATTGTAAATTAGATTCTGATAAAAAAAAGATTGAAGAGTATGTCCTTTTAGGAATGGTCGTTATATTGCTCTCTAATGATAAACAATATGTGGTCATTAATTTAAAAACGGTAGCACATAGAGACGTTCCTACACCGCAGCTTACCTATACGGTTCGTGGTCCTCAAGATTGTTTTACAGAAAATTTAGATACAAATTTATCACTTATTAGGTATAGAATAACTGATAAAAATATACAAATAAAAAAATATGAATTAGGAAAAAGGACTAAAACTGAGGTAGCCGTTATTTATATTGAAGATATAGTTAATAAAACTGTTGTCCAGGAAATTCAAGAACGAATTAAAACTATTGATGTTGATGGTATAGGAGAATCAGGAGAACTTCAATCTTTCTTACTCAACAATAAGATGGAGTTTTTTCCTAACATTGGATTAGTGGAAAGATCAGATATGGCCTTTCATTCACTTCTTGAGGGTAAGGTTTTAGTATTAGTTGATGGAAGTGGTGTTGCGTTATTGGCTCCAAAAACATTTCCAGAATTTTTTCACTCATGTGATGATAGATATGACAATAAATTTTTTGGTTTTTTTGCTAGATGTATCCGTTATCTAGCAATATTAATAGCCTTTACATCTTCAAGTTTATTTGTAGCAATAACATCTTTTCATACTGATGTTCTGCCTAGTAAGTATGCAATAGCATTAGCCGAAATGCGTATCAGTGTACCCTTCTCAGCATTTATTGGTGCTCTTATTTTAGAAACAATTGTTGAATTATTAAGAGAAGCGCTACTTAGAGTTCCAAAACAAATAGGGCCTGCAATCGGTATAGTAGGTGCTATTGTAATTGGTCAAGCAGCAGTTTCAGCTGGTATTTTTAGTCCTCTATTATTAATTATTGTTTCAACATCACTTCTTGCATCCTTTGCCATCCCTGATTATACACTGGTCAATCCATTTAGAATCTTAAAGTTTATTTTATTAATATTTACCGCTTCGATGGGATTTTTTGGCTTTACCTTATTTCTAACATTTGTTTTAATAGAACTTGTATCACTAGATAGCTTTGGAGTTCCATATATGGCCCCATGGGCTCCTTTTAAAGCATATGATTTTAAAAGAACACTCATATATAATACAAGGACTACTTCTAAAAGGCCTAATTATCTAAATGATAAGGATAAGAAAAGGCAAAATGTACCTGGGAAATAAACTTAAACACACTAAAAAAATAATAAATAAATATAAATAATTTTATAGTGAAGAATCATCGATTAATAACTGCTGAAAAAAGCAAATTCTATTTAATAATGAATTTGCTTTTTTTTGCTTGCTTATAGCAAAAAAATGTGTTAATATTATGTTAAGTAAGAATAGAAAAAAATCGAATTTTGGAGGTTGTTTATGAGCAAAAAAAATAAAGGGTTCACCTTAATAGAACTATTGGCAGTAATAGTAATACTAGCTATTGTAGCTGTTATTTCGGTGCCAATCATTTTAAACATAATAGAAAATGTTGAAATGGGAGCATTAAAATCTAGTGTGAAAAGTATTGACAAAGCTGCAGAATTGATGTATGCAAAGGAAAAATTAAAAGGTAATCAACCTGGCGATATAGTTATTGAATATGAAAACGGCGAAGAATTTACAAATATTGCTGGAGTTAATCTTGAATACAAAGGAAAACATCCTGACAAAGGCAGGTTAATTGTTAAGCAAGACGGTAATACACAAATTATTTTTCACGACGGTAAATATTGTGCAATGAAAATATATGGTAGCAATGATGTTGAGGTAGAAAAAAAGACCACTGATGAATGTATTGGTGAAATTTTTATGCCTTCAATTTTTTTAAGTGGTCCATCAGATGTTGAAATTGAGTTATATAGTATATATGAAGAATATGGGTACAATGCTCTAACTAGTTTAGGAGCACCAACGGATGAAGTTTCTTTAATAATATATAAAGGAGGAGAAGAAGTTGACTTTATTGATACTTCTGTTTTAGCAACCTATACAATTGTATATAGAGTATTTGAGGGAAGCAAAATAAGAGATGCTGTTAGAACTGTAACAATAGTAGATAAAATAGCTCCAGTTATAAATGTTCCAGAAAATACATCAATAAATATAGATCAGGTTGATAGTTTTGATCTGCTTGATGGTGTAACTGTAACAGATAATAGTGGAGAACAAATAAATGTTATTGCAAGTGGAAGTTTATCAAGAATAGCGGGAAGCTATATTATAACTTATAGTGCTACTGATTCAAGTGGGAATATGGGTACGGCAACTAGAGTAATAAATGTAATTGATGAGGAAGCACCAGTTATAACGTTAAATGGTAATTCAACGATAAATTTACTAGTTGGTGAAACATATATAGAACAGGGAGCTACTGCGGTTGATGATGCAGATGGTGATTTAACAAGTAGTATTGTTATAACAAGCAATGTTAACACTGCTGTAAGAGGAACATACTATGTTACATATACAGTTGTAGATTCAAGTGGTAATGAATCAAATGCCACTAGAACTGTTGTTGTTGATAGAGAACCTTTAATTAACCCTTCGATTGTGCCGTCAACTACGGAACCAACAACGGGAAGTATAACTGTTACGATAATATATAATAATAGTCTTAATATACCTCGAACATACAAAATTGATAATGGGGCATGGCAAACATATACAGGACCTATAACACTAACTTCAAATCAAACAGTGTATGCAAGAGTAACAAATGATGTAGATGAAAAAATTGTTAGTTTGAAAATAAGAAATATTATTCCAAGTGGATGGATTGCAATCAAAACGCCGGCAGAATTATATGGTGTTAGAAATAATTTAACAGCTAATTATATTATGATGAATGATATAAATTTATCAGGAACTGCATATGCAACCTGGGAACCAATAATAGGATTCCGCGGGAAATTTGATGGTAATGATTACAAAATAAATGCCATAAGAACAACGAATACGGGTGTTAATAACGTCGGTTTATTTGGAACAATAACAACTAATAATGTTGAAATCAAAAATTTAGAGCTTACTGGTTTAGATTTAAGAGGAGCAAGTTATATTGGTGGAATAGCAGGCTATGTAACAGGGTCAAATCTTCAACTATCAAATATCAAAGTTAGCGGAATGATAAATGGATCTAGTTACATAGGTGGTTTAGTTGGTAATACATCAACTACAATAAATATAAATAATAGTAATAATAATGCATCTATATCAGGAACCAGTTATGTAGCGGGACTAGTGGGTTATACAGGAGGACTAGCTACAGTAAATAACAGTTCAAATACAGGAATAGTAAATGCAAGTTCAACATACTCAGGAGGATTAATCGGATACGCACCAAGTGGAATAAACTTTGAAGTAGTAAGTAATACGAAAGATATAAATGGAC
>CAYNHT010000008.1:0-21615 GCA_964397485.1 uncultured Muribaculaceae bacterium | reverse complement strand
AAGTTGCCAATTTTTTTTTGTATATTTAAGAACTAGTTTTTCTAGTTCTTTTTTCTTGTTGAAAAAACTTATTCATTATGATATTATTATAGAGGAGTATAGGGAAGTGGATGTAGATGAATAATTTATTATATATAGTTGTTCCATGTTATAACGAGGAAGAAGTACTGAATGAAACTTCTTCTAAATTACTAACTAAATTAAATGCTTTGATCAAAGCAAAAAAAATAAGCAAACAGAGCAAAATAGTTTTTATAGATGATGGTTCCAAAGACAGTACGTGGTCTATTATAGAGCATTTATGTAAAAAAAATGGTCAGATTATGGGAATTGGTTTATCACGTAATTGTGGACATCAAAATGCATTATATGCCGGACTGATGGAAGCAAAAAAATATTGCGATATGGTTATTTCAATGGATGCTGATTTACAAGATGATATTGATGCCATCGATCTTTTTGTTAGCCAATATTATAAAGGTCATGATATCGTATACGGAGTTAGAAAGTCACGAAAAAAAGATAGTTTTTTCAAGAGAAATACGGCATTATTTTTTTATAAATTAATGAAATTGATGGGAGTAGATATTGTTTATAATCATGCTGACTATCGATTAATGAGTAAAAGAGTATTGGTCGAGTTAGAGAAATTTAGAGAAGTTAATTTATTTTTAAGAGGATTAATTCCTCTACTTGGATTTAAAAGTACAACTATTTATTATGACAGAAAAAATAGGTTTGCTGGAAAAACTAAATATCCCCTTAACAAGATGATAACATTCGCATTAGACGGAATAACGTCTTTTAGTATTAAACCTATTAAAAGTATAATGACTATTGGTTTTAGCATAAGTGTAGTTAGTGTATTGGTGCTAATATATTCAATAATAGTCAAAATCGGCGGAAAAACGGTTGATGGGTGGACATTTATTGTTGGATCCATTTGGTTATTAGGAGGACTACAAATGTTTTCGATAGGTGTAATAGGTGAGTATGTTGGTAAAATTTATCAGGAAACAAAGGCTCGTCCTAAATATATAATTAGAGAAGTTATTGGGGGGGAAATGAAGTGAATTTCATAAAAAAAAATAAACATATATTATTAATTATTCTTTTTTGTTTTGTAACATCATTTTTGTTAATATTAATAAACAGTAAATCTTCACCTTTATATCCTTTCAACGATTGGGTAGATGCTAATGCTTTTTTCACAATGGGGAAAGGTCTATTTAATGGTAAAATCTTGTACCAAGATTTATTTGAACAAAAAGGACCACTGTTATATTTAATTTATGGCTTTGGTTATTTATTTTCAAATACTACTTTTTTAGGTATATTTTTAATAGAAGTCATATTCTTTACTTTTTTTTCTATTTTATTGTTATAAAATTATTAGTTTATTTTTAAAAGGAAAAGAATATCTAATTATTATTCCTATTTTAGGGTTATTATTATGTAGTTCGATTGCTTTTTGCCATGGTGGAAGTGCAGAGGAATTAACTTTTCCTTTCTTAGCGTTTAGTCTATATCAATTTTTGAAATATCTAAAGGAAGATAAAATAAGTTATTGGCAAATATTTATCAATGGTCTGATTGCTGGATTTGTTTTTATGATTAAATACACTTTTTTAGGCTTTTGGTTTATATGGATGCTTAGTGTTATTGTTTCATTAATTATTAAAAAGGATTACCAAAAAATGCTTTATAGCAGTGCAATATTTTTAACAGGAATGTTTATTCCTTTCGGACTATGGTGTATCTATTTCATTTATAATAACGCTTTATTTGATTTTATATATGCATATTTTATGGTTAATATTTTTGCTTATACTAACGAAGGGACTTTGTTATCACGTGTTGTAGATAGCTTCGATATTTTCTTTAAATCTTCTTTGTCTAATAATTTAATAATATTTTTATTAGTAATTCAAATACCTTCCTTTATAAAAAATATTAGTTTAAGTAAATATGGTAAATTCTTTTTAGCTTCATCTATTATATTTGCTATTTTAGGTATTTATATTGGAGGTGTAATTCAAAAATATTATATTTTGATATTACTACCATTTATTCTTTTATCACTCATAAATATATGTAAATATTTTAACCTACATATAGATAAAGTTTTAAATTGGAGATTTGGATACATTCTATATATCGTTTTCTATTGTGTAACAATACTACTGTCATTTTACTTGTCTAGCAATATATATTTAATCGGAATGAGTAAAAATACAATGGTTCAATATAATTTTGCTCAAATTATCAATAAAGAGAAAGACCCAACTATATTAAACTATCGTGAATTAGATTGGGGATTTTATACTACTACCAATACTTTACCTAATGTTAAATATTTTCATCAGCAAAACTTAAGTTATGATAAATACCCCGAAAATGCTGATGAACAATCACGATATATCGATGAACAAAAAACGATGTTTATCGTATATCCTTCAATGTTTGAATCAGAGATAATTAGATTGAATATGCCGTTTTTATTCGAAAAATATGATTTAATAGCAAGTGATAATCAATACTTTGAGGGAAAAGTGTTTAATGTTTATCTGTTTAAAAGAATTGATAAAATTTAATTAAGTTATGTCCGAAGATTAATTCAAAAATTTTATTAATTAATTTTTGAATATTATGTTCCACTAATATACGTATAAGAAGGTAGGTAGGAAATATGAATCACCAAAAAGGATTTACATTAATAGAATTATTAGCAGTAATAGTAATACTGGCTGTTATAGCACTAATTACTACAACGACAATATTAAAGGTTATAGATAAAATAAGAATTGAATCGCATAAAGAAAATGAAAATATGTTAACAAGAGTAACAGAAATTTATCTTACCAATAACACAGAATATTTACCTAGTGGTATTGGTGATACTACTGAAATTACTTTAAGTGAACTTAGAAATAATGGATTGATTAGTAAAATTAAGAGTCCAAATGATAGTAAAAAAGAATGTGATGGTTACATGTTAGTCACAAAATTGGGACAAAATGAATATGATTATACACCATATCTTAATTGTTCTGATAATATTACTAATTCAGTTGAGGATGGATTGCTTGCTCATTATAAGTTTGATGATTTTCAAGAACCGACTGAAAATTTATTATTGAATCCTAGGTTCGATAACACTTCAAATTGGCAATTAGCAACTATCGGTTCAGGAAATTTTACTGTGAGTAATAACTGGGGAAAAATAAACATTCCTGATTTAGAAAGTGGTAATTATTATTATTTATTTCAACACTTAGAAAGGATTACAAATCCTAATACTGCGGTAACATTTTCCGTAGACTTTAAAAATGACGTGGTTGGAACTTTTGCTTTGAGATTGGTTATGTTTAAAAATGTAGTTGCAGTAATGCAACCTCTTAGTAGAGTTGATTTAGACGGAACAGGCGGAGTCAAAAGAGTACATGTTACTACATCGTATACAGACTATACTGATAGGCTGAGATTAGATATTCTAGCAGGTAGTTGGTATAGTTCTTACGGAGGCTTATCAGATGTAAGTATCGAATTTTCTAACGCACAATTAGAAGAAAAGAGTTACCCAACACCTTTTGTAAATGGAGTAAGAGAGGCAACTATTAAAGATTATTCAGTAAATAGCAATCATGCACAACTTGATTTTAGTAAAACTCCAAAATGGGATAAACAGGCTAAAATAGGTAATGGTGCATATGAATTTGATGGTAAAAATGTAATAGAAATAAGTAATATAGATAATTTGTCACAAGCTAATGGAGTTGATAAACCATTTTCTATTTCTATGTGGGTAAAAGCAAATCAAAGAATTGGAACATATGATGGTTTTATTAACATACTTGGTCAAAATGATTCATATGAAGGAATTATTGTCTCGTTTAGTGGAAGTGATACGAGACTTAGGGTAAGATTTTGGCAAGATGGAGGAACCAATTTAAGTTGGGACGCACCTAATTTTATTGACTCTTGGCATCAAATTGTTGTGACCGTGGCAAACAATCGTATTACAATTTATCAAAATGGTAATTTAATAAGAAGTGATTTATTTACTAATCCATTTTTGTTTAATGGTAAAGTTTTATTAGGTCTGTATTCATGGAGTAATAACTATTATGATGGGTTTATAGATGATGTAAAGTTGTATAACAGGGTTTTATCTGAAAAAGAAATAAAACTTGATTATGAAATAAAAAAATAACTATTATGAAGACTAAATTTTCTTTAGTTTTTTTCTTTATTTGATAATATTAATCAATATATAGGATATATTATTAATACAAGAAAATAAAATTATTAAAAAACAATAATAGCTATTGTATTAATACTTTTTTTTTTGATATAATGAATTAGGTGATATAGAATGGAATTTAGAATAACAACACATAATGAAAGAGAAACAATTGAATTAGCGCAGAATATTGAATCAGAAAAGTTTCCAAATATGATCATTTGCTTAGAAGGTGAACTAGGTAGTGGCAAAACTATTTTTACAAAAGGGATTGCTAATGCCTTAGGCATAAAGGAAAGTATTACCTCTCCTACTTTTACAATTATCAAAGAGTATGAAGGAGAAATGCCTTTATACCATATGGATGTTTACCGTTTAAATGGGAATGTGGAAGGTTTAGGGATTGAAGAATACTTTAATAAAAACGGTGTAGTAGTAATCGAATGGTCAGATACCATTAAAGATATTTTACCAAAAGAACGACTTGTTATTAAATTTAAAGTATTAGGGGAAAATAAAAGAGTTTTAGTAATTACCCCATATGGTAAAAAATATGAAGATTTATGTGAGGCCGTGTTATGATAAATTTATTTATCGACACTTCTTCTAATCGTATAGTATTAGCCATTGTTGAAAACAACAATGTTTTATCATGTATAAATGAAAAAAATGATACAACTTTATCAGATAGGATATTTCCTTTGATAATGCAATTATTTACTGATGCAAACAAAAATATAAAAAATATATCCAAAATATACGTTGTTAATGGACCGGGTTCATTTACTGGTATTAGAGTCGGGGTTACAATTGCAAAAACAATTGCTTGGACACTTGAAATACCCGTAATACCAGTATCAAGCCTAGAAGTAATGGCAACAACTAAATATGATGGTGATTATTTAATTCCTTATATTGATGCAAGAAGAGAATTTGTTTTCGCTGGTATATATGATATGAATTTAAATATTATTGTAGAAGATTCACATATTAGGCTGTCTGAATTAATAAAAAAAATACCAAAAAATTCGAAATGCAGCTTAGTTGGATATGATGAGATAAAGTCTCCACTTAGTATGATAAAACCAGAAATTGATTTGATTAGAGTGATTGATAAACATAAAGAAGATGTGGGAATTAATCCACATACATTAATACCTAATTATTTAAAATTAACTGAGGCTGAAGAAAATTTAAAGAAAGTGATTTCATGATTAGAAAGTTAGAAGTTGAAGATTTGCCAGTTTTAAATGAATTAATCCATGAAATAGATACAAAGGATATTACAGAATGTGATATAGTTAATAATCCATTCAATAAATACTTCGTCTATTGTGATAATGATCAAATTGTTGGATTTATAAGTTATGCAGTAATATATGACCGTAGTGAATTAAATTATATAGTAGTAAAAAATGAATGTCGAAGTGAAGGAATTGCTTCTAATTTAATGCAATTTATGATTAATGACTGTTGTAATAGTAATTGTATAAATATAACTTTGGAGGTAATGGAAAATAACATTAAAGCAATAAATTTATATTGCAAATATGGTTTTAAAAAGACTGCTGTTAGAAAAAACTATTATGGTGATATAGATGGCATTATGATGGAAAGAGTGTTGGTGAATAAATGAAAGATATATATATATTAGCGTTTGAATCTAGTTGTGATGAAACTAGTGTTTCTATTATTAAGAATGGCTGTACTGAGATAGCAACAGTCGTTTTATCACAAATGGATATTCATGCTCTTTATGGTGGCGTTGTACCCGAAATTGCAAGTCGTCATCATATTGAAAGTATTACAATAGTAATTGAAGATGTGCTTCTAAAAGCAAACATGACAATTGATGAGATTGATGCAATTGCTGTTACTTATGGACCTGGATTGATAGGGTCATTACTTATTGGTTTGCAGGCAGCAAAAACATTGGCTTTCATATATAATAAGCCATTAGTGCCAGTTCATCATATTGCGGGGCACATATATGCTAACAATCTGGTGAAGCCAATGGATTTCCCTCTAATAGCACTTGTTGTTAGTGGCGGGCATACTGAACTGATTTATATGAAAGAGGATTATTCATTTGAAAAAATTGGTGGTACATTAGATGATGCTGTAGGCGAGGCTTATGATAAGGTCGCTCGTGTTATGAATTTAGATTATCCTGGTGGGCCAATTATTGATAGATTAGCCCATGAGGGGGATGATACTTATAATTTGCCAATTCCACTGGATGATACATCTTATAATTTTAGTTTTAGTGGTATTAAAAGCGCTGTTATAAATTTAATTCACAATGAAAAGCAAAGAGGTAATGAAATTAATGCAACCAATTTAGCTACATCTTTTCAAAATCGTGTAGTAGAAATATTGACTAAGAAAACAATGCGTGCAATGAATGAATATAAAGTTAAGAATTTGATTGTTGCTGGAGGAGTTGCAGCTAATAAAGGATTACGTGATAAATTGACAATTTTGTGTCGAGAACGTAATATTAATTTAGTATTTCCGCCACTTAAATTTTGTACTGATAATGCAGCAATGATAGGTGCTGCTGGATATTATGCTTACAAATTGGGACGAGCTACTAAATTAGATTTAAAAGCTAAAGCAAGTGATGCTTTAAATTAAGGAGGAATTTAGATGAAATGTATTTTATTATGCGCAGGATATGCGACGAGACTATTTCCGATAACGGAGAATTTTCCTAAAGCACTATTGGAAATTGAAGAAGAAAAACCATTATTAAATTATATTGTAGACGAGGTTAATAAAATTAAGGATATTGATGAGATGTATTTGGTTACAAACGATCGTTATAGTTCGCATTTTGAGAATTGGGTACGTGGTATTAAATCTGTCAAACCAATATCTATTCTAAATGATGGTACAATATCAAATGATGATCGTTTAGGAGCTATTGGAGATATTCATTATGTTATCAAACAAAAAAAAATAGAGGATGATTTACTAATAATTTGTGGTGATAATTTATTTGAATATAATTTGAATGATATGGTTGATTATTTTAAACAAAAGAAATCAGTAATTATTTCAGGTAAAGTTCTTGATGATAGAAATGAATTAAAGAGGTTTGGAGTAATTGTAGCTGATGAAAATAATAAAGTAACGGATTTAGAAGAAAAACCAGAAGATCCAAAGGGAAACATCGTATCGTTTGGTATATATATTTATCCTAAGGAATCATTAAGACTTATTGATCAGTATCTGGATGAAAAAAGAAATCCTGATGCCCCTGGTCGTTTAGTAACATATATCCATAAACTATTTCCAACTTATGTACATAAATTTCAAGGAGCATGGTATGACGTTGGAACTCATGAATCGTTAGATGAGGTAAGGAAAATTTATAGGGAAAAAAACAATTAAATTTAAAATATTGGGAGGTAAATATGAAAAAAACACAAGTTATTAGTATTTTATCAATAATTGCTGTAGTACTAGTTGGAATTATAGTAGGATATAATTATCTAAATAATGATGCTAATCTTCAGTATGTAACAATAAGTATTAATCCAAATATAGAACTAGCTGTTAATGAAGACAACAAAGTTGTTGAGGCTATACCAGTTAATGAGGATGCAGATATTTTATTAGCTGATCTAAATCTAGTAGGAATGAGTATTGAAGAAGCTAGCACTAAAATTATCGATGAGGCAATAGAAATGGGTTACATTGATGAATTAAGTGATGAGAATGCAGTTATGATTTCAACTTATGGCGAAGAAGAAAACAGAAGAACTGAATTACAAGATAGAATTATAGATAGATTAAATAATCATTTTGAAACTAGAAAAGTATATGCCGTTTTAGTGACAAGGGGACTAAGTGAAGAATTAAAGCAAGAAGCTGATAACTATGGAATAAGTTATGGGAAAATGCTTTTGGTTGATAGAGTATCTAATTTAAATACTGACTTAAATAAGGAAGAATTAGTAAATATGTCGATTAGGGAAATACAAGGTGAAGTTAAGAATGTTGTTAGTGCTAGACACCAAGATTTAAAAATGACTATAGATGATGCTAAAGATGCGTGGAAGCAAGAAAAAAATGAAGTGAAAAAAGAATATCAAGATAGAATTGACGGATTCAAAAGCGATTTATGGGAAGTTGAAAAAACAAGAGGAGATAATGTTTCACCCGATCAAAAAGATCAAATAATTGATTCAATAATCGAAGACAAAAAAGAAGAAATTAAAAGAAATGTTGAAGAAATTAAAAGGGAAATAAAAGATACTACTGCTAGAAATGTAGATGCTGTAAAAGAAAGAATTAGAGACATAAAAAATAGATAAGACAAAGGAATTAGTTATATTTAATTAATTCTTTTTATATTTTTGGGATAAAAGAATATTATTTAACAAATTATTTTGACAAATGATATGTGCTGTGGTAGAATAGGTCAAAAAAAGGGGGATATTTATGAATGCATTAGTAATAAACAAGAATAAATTTACCTCGCTACAAAAATATGTTCTAGAAAAAGGTGTTTTAAGTACTGAGTGTAATTTGTATATGTGGTATACTAACTCAAGTAAAAAAATTCTTAAAATTTATTTTATTGATGAAGGTTTATACTTTGGAAATAAATTACTTACTATAAATACGTTAATTGATAATAAGGAACATATAAATATTGATGAATTGATTCTTCCTGAAAAATTAGTTATTGTTAATAACAAAGTAGTTGGCTTTTCAATGCCTTTTATCGATAATATAAATTTAAAGACAATTCTTAGTGATAAGAGTGTTCCTATTTTAGAAAAGATAGATTATTTGAAACAAGTTGGTCAGATATTAGAAAAAATTCAAAGAACAACTGTACATGATAAAGATTTTTATTTAGGTGATGTTCATGAAGCCAATTTCTTATTTGACCTAAAGAAAAAAAGAATATGTACTGTTGATTTAGATAGTTGTAAGATTGCTAATAACAAGCCTTTTCCTATTAAATATTTAAGTACCAATCCTAATATCAAAGATATGGAATATAAATATCCAAAAGATGATAATATATTTCATATACCAAATGCTGATAGTGAGTGGATGTGCTATATATTTATGATATTAAATACTATATCTAATGGTGAAATTCATAAATTTTCAGCAAGTGAATACTATGTTTATTTGCAATACCTAAGAGATTTAGGTGTTGGTAACGAACTTTTAGATTGTTTTTATAAGATATACACAGGGTCGAGTAATACTTCACCATGTGAATTATTAGATCAGATCCCAGAAAATATTGCTCGTGCTCATCATAAAGTTTTTAAAATGGTTACACAAAAAAGATGATAAAAAATATATCATCTTTTTTCTATTCGTTTTTATTAATTAATTTTTTTTCAATATAAGTAACAAAATAGTACATAGCTGCAGAAACAATGCAAAGAATAATAATTCCAGTAATAACTAAATTAAGATTAAATACTTGTGACCCATACATTATCAAATATCCAATGCCTTGTTTTGAGACTAAAAATTCCCCCATTACTACACCTATTAAAGACATACTTACATTAATTTTTAATGCACTAATGATGTTAGAAAAACTGCTTGGTAAAACTAATTTAAAATATATTTGTTGCTTACTAGCCTTAAAAGAATTCATTAATTTAATTTTGTTTTGATCAGTCTCATTAAAACCTTGATAAACATTTATTATTGTAATAATGACTGAAATAAATAGTGCCATAAGAATAATAGATTTTATACCAGCTCCTGCCCAAATTATAATAATAGGTCCAAGTGCTACTTTAGGTAAACTATTCAAAATAGTTAAATATGGATCCATCACTTTAGCTAAAAATTTATTCCACCATAAAACAGTTGCGATTAAAATTCCTAATATAGTTCCTAATGTGAAGCTAATGATTGTTTCATATACAGTAATACCTATATGATGATACAGGTTATTTGTATTGTGCAAGCTTATAAGCGTCCTTATAACTTCTTTAGGGCTAGATGATATAAAAGTGTTAATAACGTTTAAATCAGCTAATAACTGCCATATAATAAGAGAAAAAACGATGATTGTGATTTGAAAAATTCTAATAAGTATTTGCGTTGTTTTTATTTTTTTTAGATACTTATAATGTTCATGACTATACATGGAAATCAAGATCCTTCCATATCAAATCATAGTAGTACGCAAATTCTTTAGCTTTTCTATTTTCTATTGGTGTAGACCTATTTGTTAAATTTATTTCATAGATATTTTTTATAGTGCTGGGTCTTTTTGATAAGACAATAATACGGTCTGCCATACTTATTGCCTCAGCAATATCATGTGTAACCATTATTACGCTCTTTTTTTCGTTTTTTATAATTTTATATACATCATCAGAAACGGCTAGCCTTGTTTGATAATCTAAAGCACTATATGGTTCATCTAACAATAATATATTAGGTTTTGTAGCTAATGTTCTAATCAATGCAACACGTTGACGCATGCCTCCTGATAAATTAGAAGGATAGCTATTAATAAAATCTTCTAACCCATAAGTTTTTAATAAATTTAATACGTATTCCTTGGATTCTTTGTTAAGTTTATCATTAAGTTCTAATCCTAATAAACAATTTTTTAAAATTGTTCGCCAATTAAATAGACTATCTTGTTGTAACATATATCCTATGCTTGAATCATTTTTAAAAACGATTTCTCCATCCGATTTGGTTTCTAATCCACATAAAATTGATAAAATCGTTGATTTTCCACAACCACTAGGGCCTACGATTGCTACAACTTCACCATCCAACAAATTAAAAGAAAAATTATCTACCGCTAATGTTTCACCTTGTTTGGTATGATAAATTTTCTTTAAGTCCTTAATATTTAATATTTCATTCATTATTTATAGATTTAGAAAAACTAGTATCAACTAACTTGTCATATGGTGCATTTTTATCTAATTCACCAGCATGTTCCATAATTGTTTGAACACGATTAAAATCGTTTTCTCCAATTGTAGTTGTTTTATACCATGAATCATTATCTTTATAACGTTTAACAATTTCAATTAAATCATTCATTGAAGTATCTGGGAAATAACTAATTATGTTTTTTGCAATTTCTTCTTCAGAATTAGTATGCACGTAATCTAACCCTTTTTGAATTGCTCTAGTAAATCCCTCGATCACAGCTTTATTATTTTCAATATAACCTTTTCTAGCATTATAAGCTGTATAAGGTACTTCTCCACCTAATTGACCAACTGATGCCACAACGTAACCAAATCCTTGTTTCTCAACTTGTAAAGCGAGTGGTTCAAATAAAGTAACAAAATCTCCAGTTCCTCCAATAAAAGCGCCAGCCATAGCAGCAAATGCTATACTTGTATCAATTGATACGTCTTTCTTTGGATCAATTCCATTTTCCTTTAAAACCCATTCAAAAGTCATTTCTGGCATACCACCTTTTCGGCCTCCAATAATGTTTTTACCTTTTAAATCAGTTAATTTAAAGTTGTCAAATTTTTCTCTTGATACTATAAAACTACCATCACGTTTTGTTAATCCTGCAAAGTTAACAAGATAATCTTTTTCCCCTTGATTATATACATATATAGTTGCTTCACTACCACAAAATCCAATGTTAACATCACCAGATAGTACAGCTGCAGTTACTTTGTCAGCACCTGGTATTAATATTAACTCAACGTCTAGTCCTTCATCTTCAAAATATCCTAGTGAATGTGCTATATATTGTGGTGCGTAAAAGATACTATGTGTAACTTCACCCACTTTTACTTTTGTTAATTTTGAATCTGCATTATTGAATATTAGTAAACTAGTTATAATAGCCACTAAAAATAAAGCAATTAACGAAATAACCACCTTTTTCAAAAACATTCTCCTTTCATATTTTCATGATATTATATTCATTTATCGCTAGTATGTGATATGACAAAAGTGTGCTATAATATTGAAAGAGGTGTTAATTATGTCTGAAGAAAAAATAGACAAAGCGATAGCTGGGGCAGTATCCAACGTTAATGTTGAGAGTATTAACCCAACTAAAGAAGAATTAAAAATGATTAAAGAAGCACTACAAACAAATACCCATCCTGATAGTTTGTTATATAAAATAGTCATGATGTTTAAGAAACACAAGGAAGAAAATGACAATTCAAAAAGTAAATAGACGAATTGCAGAGGTTTTTACCGAACAGTCAAAATATTGCTACGAGGGAACTGATATTTTAATTAACAAACTGGGTATTGAAGATGAAATGACGCTTGAAAATATTGAAAGAACTATGACAACGTATAATTTATCAAGATTATATTTAGAACCTATAGAGGGGAATTTTGATGTTGACCATTATTTGAAAATACACAAATTTTTATTTGATTATTTGTATGATTTTGCAGGTAAAATAAGGGTTGAAAATATGTCAAAAGGAAATACACCTTTTTGTAGACCTGAATATATTTATAAATATTTAAGGTGTTTGTTACAAGAAATGAAAAAGAAAATTATATATATAGAAACTGTTGAACAATTAGTAGAATTTTTAGCTTACTATTATTCTGAAATTAATATTGTTCATCCGTTTCGAGAAGGTAATGGAAGAACACAAAGAGAATTTTTTAGAGAATATGTCCATGAAATGAGTAAAAAATTAAACTTTGGGAATTATGAACTAGATTATAGTTTATGGGATAATCAAGATCATAAGCAATTGATTTTAGGAAGTATTTTATCTTCTCATAATGGTGATTTAAGTATTTTAAAATCTGTTTTAGGTAAGTGTTTAGTTCAAGTTGAGGTCAAAAAAATCGGAAAAAACAGGTGAAAAAATAGTAAATAAAAGTATTATGTGTTATGATGGTATAGGTGATAAGATGAACATAGATAATTTAAATAAAGAACAAAAAGAGGCTGTTGTTACTACTGATGGACCTTTATTAGTATTAGCCGGTGCAGGCAGTGGTAAAACAAAAGTTCTTACAACTAAAATTGCCTATTTGATAGATGAAAAAAAGATTAATCCAGAAGCTATTTTAGCTATTACATTTACAAATAAAGCAGCAAAAGAAATGAAAAGTAGAGTCATAAATATGCTTGGAAGTATAGCATATAGAATTCAAATTTCTACATTCCATTCATTTGGTTTGTTATTGATGAAAGAAAACTATGAATTGTTAGGTTATAAAAATAATTTTACTATATTAGATAGTGATGATTCGCTTACTGTTATAAAAAAAATAATGAAAAGTTTAAATTTGGATCCTAAAGAGTATAATCCCAGAGCTATAAAAAATAAAATTAGTGGGGCCAAAAACGAATTAATGACTCCTGAAGAATATGATAGATTTGCTAGTACAGATTTTGAACAAAAGGTTGTTTTAGTATATAAACAATATCAAAATAAACTAGTTACAAATAATTCGTTAGATTTTGATGATTTATTAATGCTACCTATTTATTTATTTAGACAGTATCCAGATGTTTTGAAAAAATATCAAGAGAGATTTAAATATATATTGATTGATGAGTATCAAGATACTAATGAAGCTCAATATATTTTAACTAAAATGATAAGTGCTAAATATAAAAATATATGTGTAGTTGGTGATGAATCACAATCGATTTATTCTTTTAGAGGTTCAAATTATCGTAATATTTTGAATTTTGAAAAAGATTATCAAAATCCTAAAGTTATTCTACTAGAAAAGAATTATCGTTCTACAAAAACAATTTTAAATGTTGCAAATGACGTTATAAAAAACAATAAGCAACGTAAGGATAAAAATTTATGGACTGATAATGAGCTTGGTTTAAAGGTGAAATATCACCGAACATATGATGAGAAAGATGAATCGTACTATGTTATGAAAGAAATCCGTACTTTAATCGATAATGGTGTTGAAAGACGTGATATAGCGGTTTTGTATCGTACTAATGCCCAATCTCGTAATATGGAAGAATCATTACTAAGAGAGAATATTCCATATAAAGTAGTTGGAAGTTTTTACTTCTACAATCGTAAAGAAATAAAAGATTTAATAGCATACTTAAAGGTTCTTCATAATGAATATGATGATGTTAATTTACTTCGTGTTATTAATGTGCCTAAAAGAGGAATTGGGTTAAAGACAATTGAAAATCTATCTAATAAGGCATATAGTGAAAACAAATGTTTATACGATGTTATTACAGCTGGAAAAGAACTAGAATTTAAAAAAATAATTGAAGAAATAAAAGCTGTTAAAGAAAATTTGTCTTTAACAGAATTAGTAGAGCTAGTTTTGAATAAAAGTGGTATTAAAAAGGAATTGGTTAGTGAAGGTTCTATGGAAGCAGATATTAGACTTGAAAACTTAGAAGAGTTTAAAACAATTACTAAAGAATTTGAAGAAAAAAATGGTATAATATCATTAGATGATTTCTTAAACGAAATAAGTTTGGTGTCTGATGTTGAAGAGTATAAGAATAATGATAATGTTGTTACGCTAATGACTGTTCACTCAGCAAAAGGATTAGAATTTGATTATGTGTTTGTTATTGGTTTGGAAGAGGGAATATTTCCCCATACAAACTCGCTTTTAGATAACGATGGTATTGAAGAAGAAAGACGTTTGTGCTATGTGGCGATAACGCGAGCCAAAAAACAACTGTGGTTAATTAATGCTAAGAGACGAACGATATATGGAATGGATAGTTCTAATGCACCAAGCCGCTTTATCGAAGAAATAAATAATGACTATCTTGAATGTGATGTTGTAGTAGATAATAACTTTACTTTTAAGAAAAGTTCAATGTCGTCTATGATTGACGAAACTATTGATTATAAAGTAGGAGATCATATCAAACATGACAGCTTTGGATTGGGTGTGGTAGTTGGAATTGAAAAGACAATTTTAACAATCGCATTCCCGCATCCACATGGAATAAAGAAATTGATTAAAGGACACAAAAGTATTAGAAAGGTATAGGTGTTAAAATGATTAGTGTTTTAGGAATTCTTGATAAGCTAAATGAATTTATGCAACCAGTAAGAGACTGGATTTTTGAGAATCATAATAATCCTCTTTTATGGATAGTATTATTTGTTGGTGGACTAGCTACTTTCCTTTTTACATATTCAGTATTACAAAAGGAGAAATAAAATGAAAAAAATCAGAAAAGTAGTTATACCTGTTGCTGGTATGGGTACTAGGTTTTTGCCTGTTACAAAAGCTATTCCAAAAGAAATGTTACCTATAATTGATAAGCCAACTTTACAATATATTATAGAGGAAGCAGTAGCAAGTGGAATAGAAGAAATCTTATTAATTACTAGTCCATATAAAAAGGCAATCGAAGATCATTTTGATCGTAGTTATGAACTTGAAAATAGACTTGAAAAAAGTGGTAAGATTACGCAATTAGAATTAGTAAAGAATTTATCTTCTATGGCTAATATATATATTATTAGACAAGAAGAACCATTGGGTACAGGACATGCTATATCTCTTGCAAAAACGTTTGTGGGTAATGAGCCATTTGCGGTTATGTATGGTGATGATTTAATTGATTCAGATGTACCAGCTTTAAAACAATTGATTGATGTATATGAGAAATATAATTGCAATGTTATAGGTGTCCAACAGGTTGAAAAAAGTACTGTTAATCGTTATGGTATTATTGAATATGAAAATGAAATTGCTGGCTTAATAAAAGGTTTAGTTGAAAAACCATCTATTGAAACATCACCTAGTACTAGTGCTGGTTTAGGCAGATACATTTTAAAACCAGAAATATTTGATGAATTAGAATTAATACCTAAAGTCAATGGTGAATATTTACTTACAGATGCTATGGTGGCTCTAATGAAAAAACAACCGTTTTATGATTGTAAGTTTGAGGGTACTTATTATGATGTTGGTAATCAATTTGGGTATTTAAAAGCTAATATAGAGTATGGGTTAAAACGGGCTGATTTAAAAGAAAAAATAGAGAATTATATAAATGAACGCTTTTGATTTTTATAATAAATTTATGATATATTTTTAAAAAAATATATCTTTTTTTATCTTTAAATAATTAATAAATGGTATAATAATAATAGGTGATATCATGATAGAAAAAAGAATAGAAGAGTTAATAAATATTATAAATAAAGCAAACTATGAATACCATGTTTTGGATAAACCTAGTATAACCGATCAAGAATATGATAAATATTTACATGAACTAATTCGTTTAGAAAATGAAAATCCGCATTTGGTTAAAGATGATTCTCCAACAAACAGAGTTGGTGGCATGGTTATAGAAGAGTTTAATAAAGTTAGTCATAATATTCCTATGTTAAGTCTTGGTAACGTTTTTAACGAACAGGAAATAACTATTTTTGATGAGCGAGTAAAAAAAGAAGTTAGTGATCCTAAATATGTATGTGAATTAAAAATAGATGGGCTTGCTGTATCTTTGTTATATAAAAAAGGAAAACTGGTAAGAGGAGCTACAAGGGGGGACGGAATTATTGGTGAGGATATAACTCACAATGTCAAAACAGTTAAAAGCATACCACTTACTCTAACCGAGGAAATTGATATAGAAGTACGCGGTGAAATCTATATGAGTAAAAAATCTTTTACTAGTTTAAATGAACAAAGAAAAAATATAGGAGTTGAGTTGTTTGCTAATCCACGTAATGCTGCTGCAGGAAGTGTTAGGCAATTAGATTCTAAAATAGCTGCAAGTCGTAATTTAGATTGTTTTATTTACCATTTGCCTAATCCTATAGATTATGGAATTTATTCACATTATGATTCATTACAATTTATGAAGAAATTAGGATTTGTAATTAATCCAAATACTAGAAAAGTTAACAATATAAATGAGCTACTAGAATATATTGGAGAGTGGACAATCGACCGAAATTCATTGCCATATGAGATAGATGGAATTGTAATAAAGTTAGATGATATCAATGATCAAAAAAGATTAGGATATACTTCTAAGTATCCAAAGTGGGCAACCGCTTATAAATTTCCCGCAATAGAAGTTTTAACAAAACTTAAAGATATTATTTTCAGCGTTGGTAGAACTGGTCAAGTAACACCTAATGCTGTATTAGAACCAGTTATAGTTGCAGGTTCCTTAGTATCAAGAGCTACGCTGCACAATGAAGAGTTTGTAATGGAAAAAGGTATTAAAATTGGGGATACGGTGGCAATTAGAAAAGCTGGTGATGTTATTCCAGAAGTTGTTAGTGTAAAAACAGAAAGACGTATTGGAAACGAAAAGGAATTTGTTATGACTAATAGTTGCCCAATTTGTGAAAGCAAGTTAGTAAGAAAAGAAAAGGAAGCAGCTTATTATTGTGTTAACGAAAATTGTGATGCAAAAAAAATAGAGGGGTTAATTCATTTTGTTAGTCGTAATGCGATGAATATAGAAGGTTTCGGAGAAAAAATCGTAGAAGATTTTTACAATATGAAGTATTTAAAGAATTTTGCTGATTTTTATGAATTAAAAAATAATAAAAAACAGTTAATGGAACTAGAAGGGTTTGGAGAAAAAAGTATTAATAATTTACTTGAAAGCATTGAAGAGAGTAAGAAAAATTCACTAGAAAGATTACTGTTTGCATTAGGTATTCGACACGTTGGTAATAAAACAGCAAAAATCTTAGCTAAACATTTTTTAAATATAGATAATATAATAGAGGCTGATTATGATAATTTGGTTTCGATTAAGGATATTGGAGATGTAATAGCTAAAAGTATTGTTGATTATTTTAGCCATGATGAAAATATAAATTTAATTAGCAAATTGAAAAAAATTGGATTAAATATGGAATACTTAGATAACGTACAACAAATATCGAATGATATATTTATTAATAAAACTTTTGTTTTAACAGGAACCTTAGAATCAATCAGTAGGGATAAAGCAAAAGAAATAATAGAACAATATGGTGGTGTTGTCACTAATACTGTAAGTAAAAAAACAGATGTGGTTATAGTTGGACAAAATCCTGGAAGTAAGTACGATAAAGCAAAAGAATTGAACATAACGATTTGGAATGAAAAAGAATTCGTTCAAAAAACAGAATAAACCCAACAAATACAAATGTTCGCAAAAAATGAAAAAAAATGGTTGAATTATGACCATTTTTTTAATTATTGTGATATAATATTAAGACACAATGATGGAGGTAATATGATGGAAGCATGGAAAAATTTTACAGGAACTAATTGGCAAAACAAGATAAATGTAGAAGATTTTATTTTAGCTAATTATAATGAATATATAGGAGATGAATCTTTTTTAGTTGGTATAAGTGATAAAACAAAAAAGATTTGGGATAAATGTCAAATTTTATTGAAAGAAGAATTAGAAAAAGGAATATTAGATGTTGAAATTAACGCCATGTCAGGTATTAATAATTTTATGCCTGGTTATATTGATAAGGAAAATGAGATAATATTTGGACTTCAAACTGATAAGCCATTAAAAAGAATAGTTAACCCGTATGGAGGAATTCGTATGGCAAATAGCGCTTTAGAAGCTTATGGTTATAATATCAGTCCTGAAATTAGTGAACATTTTGAGGAGTATCGAAAATCACATAATGATGGTGTTTTTGCAGCTTATACAGAAGATATAAAGTTAGCGAGAAAATCGGGTTTAATAACGGGACTACCTGATGCTTATGGTCGTGGACGTATTATTGGAGACTATAGAAGAGTTGCTTTATATGGAATTGATAGACTGATTGAAGAAAAGCAATACGATTTAAATAACTTAAATGATATAAATAGTTCAACTATTAGATTAAGAGAAGAAATAACATATCAAATAGATGCACTAAAAGATATAAAAAACATGGCAAGTGAATATGGTTTTGATATATCAAAACCAGCAAAAAATGCAAGAGAAGCAATTCAATGGTTATATTTTGGTTATTTAGCAGCAATAAAAGAAAACAATGGTGCGGCTATGAGTTTAGGTAGAACTTCTACTTTTATTGATATATATATTGAAAGAGATTTAAAACTTGGTTTGATTAGTGAACTGGAAGCACAAGAATTAATAGATCAATTTATAATAAAATTAAGACTAGTTCGTCATTTGAGGACTCCTGAATATAATGAACTTTTTGCAGGGGATCCAACATGGGTGACTGAAGCGATTGCAGGTATGACAAAAGAAGGTAGAAGTTTAGTAACAAAAACTTCGTATCGTTACTTACATACTTTAATTAATCTTGGTGCAGCTCCAGAACCAAATTTAACCGTTTTATGGTCAAACGATTTACCAGAAAACTTCAAAAAATATTGTTCTAAGTTATCAATAATAACAGATGCTATTCAATATGAAAACGATGATATAATGAGACCGATATTTGGTGATGATTATGCGATTGCATGTTGCGTTTCGGCGATGGCAGTAGGAAAACAAATGCAATACTTTGGTGCCCGTTGTAATTTAGCAAAAGCACTATTATATTCAATTAATGGTGGTATTGATGAATTAACAGGATTGCATGTTGTTGATGGTATCGACAAGATGAATGAGGAATATTTGGATTATGACAAAGTAATCGAGTCATATAATAAAGTTCTTGATAAGGTAGCTAAAACATATGTGGATGCTATGAATATCATTCATTATATGCATGATAAATATGCGTATGAAGCAAGTCAAATGGCTTTACATGATAGCGTAGTCGATAGACTAATGGCGTTTGGTGCAGCAGGATTATCAGTTGTGGCTGATTCCTTATCAGCAATTAAATATGCAAAAGTTAAACCAGTTAGAAATGAACAAGGACTGACAGTTGATTTTATTATTGAAGGAGAATTCCCTAAATACGGAAACGACAATAATGATGTAGATAATATAGCAGTTGATGTTGTAACTAATTTTTATAATAAACTTAAACAAAAGGAATTATATCGCGGAGCAATTCATACATTATCAATTTTAACAATTACTTCAAATGTAGTATATGGTAAAAAAACAGGAGCTACTCCTGATGGAAGAAAGGCCGGGATTGCTTTTGCACCTGGAGCTAACCCAATGCATGGGCGAGACACTAATGGAGCACTAGCAGCACTTAACTCGGTTGCTAAAATACCATATGAAAGTGCCTGTTTAGATGGTGTTTCTAATACATTTTCTGTTGTCCCAGAAGCTTTAGGACATAGTGATGATGAAAAAATTAATAATCTTGTTAATATCTTAGATGGTTATTTTAAACAAGGAGCTCAGCATTTGAATGTTAATGTCTTCAATAGAGAAACTTTGATTGATGCAATGAAAAATCCAGATAAATACCCAAGTTTAACAATTCGTGTATCTGGCTATGCAGTTAATTTTAACCGATTAAATAAAGATCAACAGTTAGAGGTTATAAATAGAACATTCCACGAGGTTATCTAGATGCAAGGTAATATTCATTCAATTGAAACGATGGGTTTGTTAGATGGTCCTGGTATTAGAGTTGTTGTCTTTTTACAAGGTTGTCCATTAAGGTGTTTATTTTGTCATAATCCAGAAACATGGGATAAAGAAGAAAAAACATTGATGACACCAGAAGAATTAGTCGCATTTGTTTTAAAATATAAAAATTATTTTAACGAAAATGGTGGTGTTACTTTCTCGGGCGGTGAACCGTTAATGCAGTCTAAGTTTCTATTAGAAAGTCTTAAACTGTGTAAAGAAAATAGTATTAATACATGTTTGGATACATCGGGATTCGGTAATGATAATATAGATGAAATACTTGAATATACTGATTTAATAATTTTTGATATAAAAGATGTCGATGACAAAGGATATTTAAAGATGACGGGTCAAGATATTTCAGATTCGCTTAATTTTTTAAAACTTTGTCAAAAGAAAAATAAAAAATTGTGGTTACGTCAGGTTATTATTCCAACTATTAATGATACGGAAGAGTATATACTAAGATTAAAACAGTTTGTTAGTTCTATAAATAATGTAGAGAAAATAGAACTATTACCATATCATTTATTAGGAGTATCTAAGTATGATAAACTCAATATGCCATATCGATTAAATGGAATAGATTCAATGAATAAAAAAAGATGTGAAGAACTATATAATGTGTTAATAAGTGATTAAAAAAAAGACATTCATAAGTAATTTATATGAATGTTTTTTTAGTGTATAGTTTACATGTAGTTATTGACGAAATATGTAACATTTTGGTAGACTAGTATTGAATATAAAATACTAAAATATGAAGGGAACAAATTATGAAAAATAAAAAAGGGTTTACGTTAATAGAACTATTAGCGGTAATAGTAATATTGGCCTTAGTGGCACTAATATCAGTACCATTAGTATTAGGAGTAATAGATAGGGTACAAATATCTTCTTA
>CAYNHT010000007.1:0-23746 GCA_964397485.1 uncultured Muribaculaceae bacterium | reverse complement strand
CATATGTTCCACCGGCACAGTATTTCCCGTTACTTACTTTATCTAGTTCTAAAACGCCATCTTCATTTTCAAAAATCTTACCACTTGTAAAATTTTTATTCTTAACTTCTATATCAGCATCCATTATATTTATTCCCTCTTCTGGAAAATCAACAAAATTTCTACTGGCTATATATAAATCCGTAGCAGTAAAAAGACTTCTTAAACTTTCTTTATAAGAAGCTATTTGTACTCTGTCTATCACGCCTAATACTAGTGGTATAGTTATTAGTGCGACTATTGCTAATATAACTATTACTGCTAGTAACTCTATTAATGTAAATCCCTTTTTTTTCATACAACACCTACCTAAATACGTTTTAAATCATTATTTTATCTTCTCTTATTTTAACATATTTACTAGTTTATGAAAAGGTTTTTATTTATTGATTTTGGGCAAATAAAAAAAGTAGTTAACTACCTACTTTATGATACTCCAATCTAAGCTTATCAGCTATAGTAACAACAAATTCTGAATTAGTTGGTTTTGCCTTATCTATATCGACACTATGACCAAATATTTCCTCCATCAAAGCCCAATTTCCTCGATTCCAACTTACTTCTATAACATGTCTAATAGCCCTTTCAACCCTTGAAACAGTAGTGTTAAATTTAGTGGCTAATTCTGGATATAGTTCTTTTGTTATACCTCCTATTGTTTCTGGACGTTCATAAATTATGCCTATACCTTCTCTTATATATTGATATCCTTTTATATGAGAAGGAATTCCCAATTCATGTAAAATTTTTGTGATTGATATTTGTAAATTATTGTGATGAAAATCAATATTTTTGTTACGTTGTTCTTTATTTTTAAATGAATCGATTATTCTTTTTTCTAAATCCGATAATTCAAACGGCTTTAATATAAAATAATTAACACCATATTCAGAAACCTCTCTTATTACATCACTTGTATTATAGCTAGTTGCTACAATGACTTTTTTATCAACCCCTCTTTTCTTCATCTCTTCTAATACATACATACCATCTTTATTTGGCATTATCAAATCTAAAATTATGATATCAAAATTATCTTTTTGTTTTTCAATTAATTTAATCCCTTCTGCCCCATCATAAGCACAAAAGTCAATACTAATAAACTCGTGACTACTAAAATACTCCTTAATCATTTCAACTAAATTAACATTATCGTCAATCATCATTACGCGCACATTTTTCATATTTTTCTCCCTTCTCAAAGTACTGCATCACGTATTTTAATTATAGCACATCTTATTCAATATATACTAGAGTGAAATTCATCTAATTTTGTCTGTATATGTCGTTTTTTGTAAAAAAAAGTCATTGATTTACAACAACTTCTTCTATGATTTTTAAAAACTTTTCAGCATTGTTTGATGCGCCTCCGACAAGAAAGCCACCAAGGTTTTCTATCTTGTTTAATTCTTTAATATTTTTATCATTTACACTACCGCCATATAAGACATTTACATTAAATCCATTATATATGTTATTAACAATCATCTTAATATAATCAACAGTATCTTTTATCTCTTTACTAGTTGGAACAACATTTGTTCCAATTGCCCATACAGGTTCATATGCGATGATTATATTATCAAACATTGTCTCATCTAGCCCTTTTAAACCATTCATTAATTGTCTTTTCAAAACACGATCTGTTTTTAGTAGATTTTTTTCTTCACTAGTCTCACCTATGCAAACAATAACTTTTAAATTGTGTTTAACAGCTTCATGTATTTTTTTATTGATTGTAGTATCATTCTCATCAAAATACATTCTTCTTTCACTATGACCTATGATAACATAATTAACACCCATACTAGATACCTGCTCTGGGGAAATTTCTCCTGTATATGCTCCAGAACTTCTAAAAAATACATTTTGAACACCAACTTTGTAACGGTGTTTCAAAAAATATGGGATATATATGCTAGTAGGGCAAATAATTACCCTAGGACTATAAATTTTACTATTTACTTCCTTTAAATAGGTACTAATTTCATCTACTGTCATATTCATTTTTAAATTACCAACTACTATTTTTTTATTTTCCATTGAACCCCCTCTTTACTACTGTTTTAAACTTACTAAAGAAAGTTTTCTTTTCTTTAGTAAAACGGTCTCCAACTGCTATTTTGTAAACAGTTAATACGTTGTCTGCAAAATATTTAGATGAGTGAGGTTCTGAAGTATTACGTGCTTGTCTGCACATCTTTTTTAGTTTATCAGGATCATTGATTAATTTTTCTACACTTTTCTTATATTGTCTCTTATTCTTAAATAGATATCCATTTAAGTCATCAATAACAATCATTTTAAAACTCTCATCATCTGCTGCAACAACTGGAACTGATGCCGCCATTGCTTCAATTACTGTAAGTCCTTGCGTTTCGCTTCGAGATGCAGTTGCAAATATAGTTGCTAATTGGTAATATTTTGGAACCTCTTCCCAAGGGACTTTACCAGTAAAGATTACCTTATCGGTTAACTTACTTTTGACAACCATTTTTTTAAATGTCTCCATGTCGGGTCCATCCCCAATTATTAGTAGTTTGACATTTGGATGTTTTTTCACAAAATGAGTGTGCGAATCAATTAATAAATCGACACTCTTTTCTTTACCTAGTCTTCCGACAAAAAGGATAACAAAATCATCTTTATTAATTCCAATTTTTTTTCTTAATTCTTCTAATTCTTTTTTCTCATATTTTTCTTTATAAAATCTATCAATTTCTATACCTGTTGGAATTATATGAACACTACGATCTACTTTGTATTTTTCCTTAAATAAATCGTAAGTTTTTTTAGTTGGAACTATTAATTCTGTTGCTGTTTTATCACAGTAAAACTTAGTTAAATATTCTACGATTCTTCTGCTGGCCCCATTAAAATACCCCTTCGTAAGATAATGAACATAATCTTCGTACATAGTATGATACGTATGAACTAATGGAATATCAAATTGCTTTGCTATTATTCTAGCAAAAGTTCCTATTCCAAATTCCGTATGTGAATGAATAACATCTAAATCCCATTTTTTTATTATTTCTATAGCTCTTAAAGGATATATTCCTGTTAAACGATAATCATATATACCAACCGGTATTCCTGGTATTCTTACTACCTTGTTTGAATTTTCAAATTTATAACCTAAATTCTCACTATTTACCGTAACAATAAAAACCTCATGGCCCTTTTTTTCTAACGCTCTTTGTAACATGACTATACTGGTTGAAACACCATTAATATAAGGGGGATATGTATCTGTAAAAATTCCTATTCTCATTTTATCATTCCTTTCCTTTTATGTTTAGAGCTATAGCACCTATAATCATTCCAAAATAATAAGTTAAAAAGCGCCATATAAGCATTGTTGCCTTCAATGAACTACCGCCTACAAAATTACCGAAAAATGCGATAAAGCCATATTCTAAACCACCTGTTCCACCCGGAATAGGTACAAATGAACCTATTAACATAATATATGCACAAGAGATAATTGATAAAAATCCATTTACACTTGTATAATTACCCATACTATACAAAATTACCATAGGTACTAAATAAAGACATAACAGAGCTATAAAATTAATTAAGATTGTTCCAAAAAACATTTTTTTGTTTTGAATTAATGAGTGAGCACCACTATGAAAATCATTGATGTATCTTTGCCATTTATTTAAAACTTTTTCTTTATTTTTTATAACTTTTATATGTTCAAGAAAATTTATAACTTGATTAATAACAAAACTATTTATTTTTTTACCAAACGAAACAATAAATAAACCAACAATTACCAAAAGATTGACTATAAATCCTATGAGGACTAAATCTTTTAGTAGTCCTACTTCTTTAAATATATGAAAAAAATGATTTGCTACTATAGATATTATACCTAGAGTAACTAAAGCAATTTGATATACAATAAAATTTTGAATTGTTATATTGGTCACATCACTAAATTTAATACCTTCTTTTTTTAATGCATATATCTCATAAGGTTGTCCACCAGATGCAAAAGGAGTAACAGCATGGAAAAATTGTGTTACTAAAATTAATTTGAAGGCCTTCATAAAATGGTAATCATCATGAAATTTATTTACAAATCTATGAAGTACAAGACTTCTTAAAAACCAATAACTAAAAACCAATATAATTCCCATTATTAACCAATATATATTGATAGATAATATTTGTCTCATCGTAGATGAAAAATCATCTTTCAAAGACAAATATAAGACTAATAGTGTGATAATAATTAAAATTAATATATTTATTTTACTTTTGATGAAATTCTTCATGTTTATCACTTTTCTCAATATCACTATTAATTCTTCTACTTAAATAATCATTTTTCAATTGTTCTAAATCGAATTCATCTGGAATATCAAATTCGTATTCTTGGATGGATATTTTATAAGATGATAAGATATTTTCCTTTTTTATCCTTGATACTAAATATCCAATTATTTTTTCACCATTTCTTAAAAATGAAATATCGTCTATTTTAAATGTCGGATTGCTATTATCAATTCCTATATAATTAAAGATAAATTTTTTACAATCTGCACTGTTATTAAATACTTTCATTAGTATTGTATCACTTGCAATTGTTTTAATATAATTTTTAAAATTAGATACTAAATTTTCGTTATTTAAATCAATGCCTGGCATCAATTTACAATTACTATATGTCATCGATCACTTCAATCCCACTAAGGGATTTCCCTTCTAATAAATTCAATGATGCCCCACCACCGGTTGAAATATGTGTGAATTTATCTTTATATCCTAGATTAATAATAGCTGCTCCAGTGTCGCCACCGCCAACAATAGAAGTGACATCCAGTTTCGATATTATTTCACATAATTGTTTAGTACCATTAGCAAACTTCTCAATTTCAAACATCCCAACTGGGCCATTCCATATAATTGTCTTACTATCATCTAAATATTTTTTAAACAAATTTACTGTTAGAGGACCTATATCGAGACCTATGTCCTCACTATTTATACTATCAACTAAGCATACTTTAACTTTTGCGCCATCGCTTATACTATCTGCACATACTGTGTCTACTGGTAAGATTATCTTATTAGGGTATTTATCTATCATTTCCTTACAAAAAGATATCATTTCCTCATCTAATAGTGATTTACCAATTTCTATTCCTTTCGCTTTTAGAAAAGTGTAACTCATTGCTCCACCTATTAATATATAATCAGCTATTTCAACAAGATTACTTATAACACCTATTTTATCTGAAACCTTAGATCCTCCTAAAATAACAGTAAAAGGGCGCTCTGGTTTGCTTATTATATCAGCCATGTTTAATAATTCTTTTTCTATTAAAAATCCAACACCACTTGGTAAATTAGAAGCAATTCCTACATTTGAGGCATGGCTACGATGACTTGTTCCAAAGGCATCATTGATGTATACATCTCCTAATGATGACCAATACTTTCCTAATTGTTCGTCATTACCACTTTCTAACTTACCATCTATATCTTCATATCTTGTATTTTCAAGTAATAGTATATCTCCATTAAGTATTGAATCTATAGATTCTTCAACTTCTTTACCACGAGTATAAGGAACAAATGTTACTTTTCTATTCAAAAGTTCGTTAAGTCTTTTAGAAACTGGCAATAAACTATTTTTTTGTTTATCTTCCTCTGTTTTGACTCTTCCTAAATGAGACATTAGGATAACCTTGGCTCCTTTATTAATTGCATACTCAATAGTTGGCAAACTTTCAACGATACGATTATCATCAGTAATAATTCCATCTTTGATAGGAACATTAAAATCACATCTTATTATAACCTTTTTACCAGTTATATCAAAATCTCTAATTGTTTTTTTCAAATAAACCACCCTTTCACAGATAATTATAATTTATATTTCTATTATATTTATTTATTGTAATGTATTTATATTAGCACTTGTATTTGAGTTAGATATAGTAGAACCATCATTTAATCCAACAATTCCACCTAGAGAAACCCCGTAACCACTAACATGACCTGTTGTTTGAATATTTTGAATCTCTGTACCTAGATAAATAGAACCCGTTAATAACCCGACACGATCATTTCCAGTTACATTTCCATCTTTAATATTTACACTATTAATAAACCCGGATGACACTTTTCCAAACAATCCAATATCATCTTCATCAGGACGGTTAATATATAAATTAATTATTTTTTTATTTCGTCCATAGAAAGTACCTTTAAATTCATTATCATTCGATCCAATTGATTTAAACCCTTTTGACGTTGTTAATTCTTCAATAATAGTTTCAACAGTTCCATTTTCATTTATATCGCCATAAGCAGTGTCATTTGGATTAGAGTATGAATCGATATCTAGAAAATTAAGATCACGTGTTATTAAAAACATTATTCCTTCTTTTGAGTCACCACTATTGACTGATTTTGCCAATAAAACTAGGCTCTCAATATTATCAATTGTAACAAGATTATTTAACCCACTATATATATAGTTATACTGAATAATTCCATCTTCATCTTTTTGAATCTCAATAATTGATGATTCCATTTTTATAGGCGAAGAGGTATTTGGATTAATTAAATTGCCACTTAGATAGGCATTATCTATCAATTCAGTAACCAAAACATAATCTTTTGCATCCTGCCCCTCTAAATTAAACATATCAATATTACTCTCTACATAAGCTTCAGCCGCAATGTATAGATTATTTAAAAAAGACTCATTTTGTTTTTTATCACTTGATTTCATCGTATCAATAATAGTAGGAATAGCAATTATTAAAATTAAACTTAATATAACAATTACTCCCATTAATTCTACCATTGTAAAAGCTTTTTTATTCTTCATAAATCACCTATCTTCACATATCTATTTTATACTTTTTTTGACTATTATTCAAGTATAATCAAAAAAAAGTAAGAAATTCTTACTTTTTCATTAGACTATATAAATGTTTAGCTACTCTAACCATTTGGGCACTATAACCCATTTCATTGTCGTACCATGCAATTATTTTAACTAATTGCTTACCATCTACTTCTAGAACACTCGTTGAAAGACCATCAACAAGCGCTCCAAAATGTGAACCAATAATATCACTAGATACAATCGGATCATTTGTATACGCTAAAGTTTCATTTTGACTTTCAATAAATGTATTATTGATTTCTTCAACAGTTGTATTTTTTTTAAGTTCTAAAGTTAAATCAATTACAGAACCAGTAGACGTCGGAACTCTTAAGGCGTTACCATCTAATTTTCCTTTTAGACTTGGAAGAACATGCCCAATAGCACTTGCGGCTCCTGTAGATGTTGGAACAATATTTGCAGCACCTGCTCTACCACGACGTGAATCAATTCCTTTTGGATGAGCCACATCTAAAATAACTTGGTCATTTGTATAAGCATGGACAGTTGTCATATATCCTTTTTCTACTCCAAATTTTTTATCTAAAACTTCTAAAACTGGTGCTAGACAATTTGTTGTACAGCTAGCTGCACTAATAACTTCTTCACTACCATCTAAGTCTTTTTCATTAACGTTGAAAACTATAGTTTTTAAATCACCTTTTGCTGGTGCAGAAATAATAACTCTTTTGGCTCCTGCATTAACATGTGCCATTGCTTTATCTTTACTCGTAAACTTGCCAGTACACTCGAAAACAGCATCTACATCAAGTTCTCCCCACGGTAATTTAGTTGGGTCCATCTCCGCAAAAATTTGAATTTTTCTATTCCCAACAATAATATAATTTCCTTCATAACTAATTTCATCATTTCTATAGTTACGATGATTAGTATCATACTTCAGTAGATAAGCTAATTGTTCAGCATCTGTTAAATCATTGATTGCTACTACTTCAAAATTTGGATCTTCCTCCATAATTCTGAAAACTAGTCTACCAATTCTCCCAAATCCATTAATTGCTACTTTAATCATTTTTATACCCTCTTTCTTTTAGTTATGGAAACAACTACCACCTATAAATTCCCTTAAAATTGAATTTTTTGGAACATTATCACTAGGTATAGGTAGAAAGTTTCTTAAAAAATTAATTAACCTCAGTGCTTCTGGATATGCTTCGTCATCTTCATTAACCGAAAACAAAAGTGGTTCAGCATAGGTTTTTAAAACACCCAATTCATATACTAATGCTGAATTAACAATCGTATCAGCATCATCTTGGAAAGGAAAAATAAACTTTTCTTCACCTTCTCTAATTTTTTTCCACATCTTTAATGTGTCAGCGGCATTATATCCACGATACTTATTATCTCTTATTATTCTTCGTAGCTTTCTAGTATCGCTCGTATGAATACGGTTGTGATTATCTATGTTAAGCTGAGTCAAAGGACTAATATAAATCTTATATTTATTTCTTCTATCTACGGACATAGTTAATTCTTCATTAAGACCATGTAACCCTTCAATAATAATTATATCATTTTCACCTAATTGTAACCATTTTTTCTTATATTCTCTTTCACCAAGAGCAAAATTATATTCTGGCATTAAAACTTTTTCTCCATCAAGTAATTTTGTAAGATGCTTATTAAACAAATCTACATCAATCGCTTTTAAAGATTCAAAATCTAACTCTCCATTTTCATCTTTTGGCGTATCACTTCGATTCATAAAGTAATCGTCAATTGATATTTGATGTGTTTTAAGACCTTGACTTTTTAAAAATACTTCAAGTTTTTTAGAAGTAGTAGTTTTACCACTAGACGAAGGTCCAGCAATTAAAACCAACTTTATATTTTCTTTATTATTATAAATTTTATCCGCTATTCTTGATAACTGACTATCAAAGTATGCTTCTGAAAGCATTATCAAATCATCATATTTACCGGTTGAAACTGTTGCATTTAAATCAGCAGCATTACTTATATCAAGAATTTTACCCCATTTAGTATATTCTACGAAAGTATCAAAAATCATTCCATGGTGAACATAATCAAGGGTACATTCTGGATTGTAAACATTAGGGTAACTTAAAACGAATCCATTATTTTTAATATGTGTTAATTTGAAACTATCAATGTCTTTAGTACTATGTGCAAGTTCACCGTAGAAGTAATCATATATATCATCTAAACGATATAAATTAATAAAACTATTACTAATATATTTTAAAACATTAACTTTATCCATTTGTTTTTTCTTTTTGAAATATTTAATAGCATCAATTCTAGAAACACTAACTTTAGTATAAATCAAATCTTCTTTAACTAGTTCTAGCATCTTACTTTCGATTTTTTTAATGATTGGCTTATCAACCTCTGCACCTTGTATCTCGCAATATACACCATTATCAATTGAATTTTCTATAACGACATCAACATCGTAGCCTAAAACCTTTTTGATTGCTAAAATTAGTAAAAATTGGACACTTCTACCATATGCACTGTTACCAGAAGTACTACTGCGATCACAAAATTCAACAGTACATCTTCTTGTAATTTTTTCATTTAACCCAGCAACATCATTATCAACTTTTGCTACCAAAATAGGATAGTTATAATATTTTCTAAAACTATGACTTATTTCAAGTAACGTTGTTTCAGCTGGAAATTCCTTTGTTACAATATTTCTAAAATTAACTTTTACCATTCGATCCATTATTATCCCTCTTATTCTTTATATACTCATTTTATCAAAAAAATAGGTTTTTGTCACACCTTTTTATGAATATTTTTTTATATTTTCACTTATTATAATGATAGGAGATGATTACATGAGTTTGATACCTACAGTTATTGAAAAAAGTAATAATGGAGAAAGAGCATACGATATTTATTCTAGACTTTTAAAAGATCGAATAATTATTATGTGTGGTGAAATCGATGACGTTAATTCTAATACAATTGTTGCTCAACTACTATATTTAGACTCTTTGAACCACAACGATATTAGTTTATACATAAATTCACCGGGCGGAAGTGTCACTGGTGGAATGGCTATATATGATACTATGAATTTTATTAAGAGCGATGTTTCCACTATTTGTGTTGGATTAGCTGCTAGCATGGGTGCATTCTTATTATCAAGTGGTGCAAAAGGAAAGAGATTTTGTTTACCAAATAGTGAGGTAATGATTCATCAACCACTTGGTGGTGCGCAAGGACAAGCGACTGAAATTAAAATTGCTGCAGAAAGAATTCTTAAGTTGAAAGATAAACTTAACCATATTTTATCAAAAAATACTAATCAAGATTTAGCTAAAGTTGAGCAGGACACTGATAGAGATAATTTTATGACAGCCGAGGATGCTGTAAATTATGGATTAGTAGATAAAATATTAGATGATAAATAAAACCAGTCTCAATGACTGGTTTTGTTGTATTATTTTGATTGGTTAAATTGACCGCTAGTCTTACTCAATTGTTGCTCACCTAATTGAACAAGTCGCTTAGTCATTTCGCCACCTACTGATCCATTTAATCTAGAAGTAGTATCTGGCCCAAGAGTAACACCAAATTCTCTAGCTATCTCATATTTCATTTGTTCAATAGCTTGTTTAGCTCCAGGTGTTACTAATTTATTGTATGAACTACTATTATTCATTTATCTCACCACCTTGTATTATTATGATGGACAAATTTATATAGAAAATGTATTTTTTAAGCAGGTAATTTCTGGCTTATTGGCAATATTTTATAAAAAAAGACAGCAATACAACTGTCCATTTCTATTATATTATTTTGATTGGTAGCTAGCTGAATTTCCTAAATTTTGTTCACCCATTTTTACAAGTCTTTTAGTGATTTCGCCACCTACTGAACCATTAGCACGAGCAGTAGCGTCAGGACCCATAGTAACACCAAATTCATTAGCTATTTCATATTTCATTTGTTCAATAGCTTGTTTAGCGCCAGGAACAACTAATTTACTTAAAGATTGATTTTGTGTATTATTATTCATTTATTTCACCTCCTGTACACTAATAGAATGTGTACATTAAGTAAAATCATACATTATTTATAGTGGTAATTTTTGGACCTATTATAACAAATCTTGGAAATTTTTGTTATTAAGTTTTGTGATCGTTTCCATGTTTGTTACAGCTTCATCAATTAGCCTTTCATAATCAAGTTTTTTTTCGAATTCTAAGCATTTTTCCAACTTAGGATTAATAACTGGATGCTTAGGCAAAAAGATTGTACAACAGTCTTCAAATGGTAAAATACTAGTTTCATAAGTCTTTATTTTTTTTGCAACTTCTATTATCTCTATTTTATCCATACAAGCAACTGGTCTAACAACAGGAAGATTAGTTACATTATTTATTACAACCATACTATCTAATGTCTGACTGGCCACTTGACCAATACTTTCACCATTTATAATAATTTTACAATTTCTTTTGAACGCAACAGCTTCTGCTATTCTATACATCATTCTTCTCATTATGGTTATAATATAATTATCAGAAACGTTTTTATAAATTTCTTCTTGTATTTTGGTAAAAGGAATGATATGAAGTTTAAGATTACCAGAATAACCATTGATTATATTAGTCAGCTCTATTACTTTATTTTTAGCCTCAATACTCGTGTTGGGAGGTGATTCAAAGTATAAGCATTCTAAATCAACGCCCCTTTTTAGTGCCAAATATCCAGCAACTGGGCTATCTATTCCACCACTTAACATTAATAATCCTTTGCCTTGTATTCCAACAGGATATCCACCTGCACCTCTTATTTCGTTGGTATATAAAAAAGTTCCCTCTGGTCTTATTTCAATATGTAATAAAATATCTGGATTATGAACATCAACTTTTAAATTAGTGTTTTTCAAAATATAACCACCCATTATATTGTTAAAATCCATGCTCTTAATTTCAAATTTTTTATCAGCTCTTTTAGTTTCTACTTTAAAAGTATTAAAGGAACTAGTTTCCAATAATTTTAAAGATAACTCTTTAATATCTTCAACATTATTATTTACTCTATGACAAATAACTATACCATGAATTCCAAATACATTTTGTAATTTACTAACAATTTCATCAATATAATTATCTGTTTCAATATACATTCTAACACGATCTTTTTTTATAGTAACATCATAGTCTTTCAAAATATTTTTAACATTTTGGGTTAGCATATTTATGAAATAATTTCTATTTCCCTTTTTTGTTGTTAACTCACCATATTTTATTAAAATTAATCTATCCATATTATCCCTCTTTCGCTTTTAACATTATAACAAAAAAAGTAATATTTTACTATTACTTTTCACTTTCATAAAAATTTAATAATTTATCATATATTCCTGGTTCTACTTTATTTAAAGCATTGATTGTAAGTTCGAGTGATTTTTGATAATCGCCTTTATAAAATAAAATTTCTGAATATGTTAAATTTTTATCTAAATCAGCTACACTTGTACGATATCTATTACCGTATACAATAGCCATTTCAGCAAACATAGCTGTTTTAAGCATTTCTTTAGTTGTGCTGTATAATTTTAAAACCAGGTCACGAGCCGTATCAACACGAGTATTTAAAACACTAATTGTAATAGGCTTTTTATCTAATTCCCTGACAATTTCTTTAATAGCAGCCCCAGCCTCATTTAATTCAGTATAGTATGTTTTTGGAATAATCGGTAAATTGTAGTCACGCATTTTCCCTTTAGAATCTTTTAAAATTAATTTAACTTCTTCTAATTGTTGACGAGCTCTAACTTCATCCTCTTTCATACTACCAATCGCATCTAATGAATTATCTAAACGATCTTCGATATTAACTAGTTTAACTACTAATATTTCTATTTCCTTAGTTAATTTAGAATATGCAAAAGTATTATTTCCAGTATGATCCATTAATACTTTATAATCAGCATTTAATCCTTTTAACTCTTCACGAACTCCGTTTAATAATTTAATATCATCATTTGATAAATTATATATTTTTTTAATATCTTCAAGTTGAGCAAATATATCATCAACTAATCCATTAATCTTATTAAGTTTAACGTTAAATGAATTATTTGTTTCTTCGTAAAGATTTCTATTAATTTTTTCTTTTTCAAAATCATTAAATAATGAATCGAAGTAATCTAATAACACTTTCAATTCAAATAAACTATCCTCAAGATTTAAAACCTTTAAACGTCCCATTACATCACTAATTTTTTTACTCGCTTCTGACACATTATATTCTACATTTAAGTAGTCTAAAGGAAAACCACTATCAACTAACTTATTGTAAGTTTCCTCAACATCCTTAATCTTTTTAGGAAGAATATTGGTTGCAGTTAAAACAATAGCCGGGGCTTCTTCGATTACGACTCCCATATGCTTCAACATATCATCAATTGCTTTTATTATTTGTGTAACTTCTGTATAATCATTATTTTCCATAAATTTTTCAAAATCTTCAAAACGTCTAGCAATGTTTTCAAATTGTAGTGAAACTGACTTTTCAATTTCTCCATATTCTAGCTTGCTTTCGTTGAATTTTTGATACAATTCACGATATTTAGATTTTAAATTAGTAATAATAGCTCTATTTTTTTCTTCACTTGTTGTTATCTGTTTTATTTCTTCAAGTAAGAACTCTGAATTAGTTCTAACCTTATAAATTTCCATCTCTAACTTAGCGATTTTATATAAAGTTGCTTTATAATCCATTTGTGACAGAGAATAATCTGCTTCTAAAATCATATCTGTCAGCTTAGGAATTTGATTATTTTTAATATTATTTAGACGATCTTTCCAATCATTATACATTATTTCTAATTTCTCATTTTTCAAAAACGATTCTATCTTAGATAACTCCGGAGTAATTGGAGTACTATCAATAATATTTTTTTCAACTTCTAATTTTTCTAATAATTTTTTTATTTTTTTATTTTTATGATTTTGTATTATATTTAGAATACCTATTATAAGCATTACTGTTATTATAAATAGCGTTATAATTATCAATGTAAATCCATCCATACTTACCACCTCGCTACTATAATTCTATCATATTTTCGACTTTTTTTGCACTCTTTTTATTTATTTTGTTAAATTATCTTTTTTATTGGTCTTTTGGTATTGACTATCAAGGGAAAACATAATATAATTATAACTGCGTATGCATCTAGCAGCGTCGTTTTGAAAATTATAACGTGTTTATTACCTTGATGGGTTATTGTGTAACTTAAGCTGCAAAGCGAAGATATTAAAATAAACACCCTATAGTTTGGCAAAATGACCTCGATGTTGAGCAAATATCGAAGGAGGAAAGAAAATGTCAAAGTATACTGGACCAATTTACAAAAAGTCTAGAAGATTAGGTTTCTCTGTTTTAGAAACTGGTCAAGAATTAGCAAAAAAACCATATGCACCAGGACAACACGGAAATAAACGTGGTAAGAAATTATCTAACTATGGTGTTCAATTAAAAGAAAAACAAAAACTTAGATTTATGTATGGTATGAGCGAAAAACAATTCAAAAAAACATTTGAAGAAGCAAGAAAACTTAAGGGAGTTCTTGGTGAAGACTTTTTAAAACTATTAGAAAGTCGTTTAGATAACATTGTTTATCGTTTAGGATTTGCTACTACTAGAAGAGGAGCTAGACAAATCGTTAATCATGGACATATTACTGTAAATGGGAAAAAAGTTAATATCCCATCATACCGTGTTAAACCGGGTGATGTTGTAGCAGTTAAAGAACAATCTAAAGAACATCCAGTGATTAAAGCTTCATTAGAAGCATTAAATCGTCGTGCTGAATATGTTACTTATGATGACGCAAAAATGGCAGGAACTTATGTAAGATATCCTGAAAGAAGCGAATTAAACGCTGATATTGATGAAGCTCTAGTTGTAGAATTCTACAATAAATAATAAAAAAGAAAAGATTCAAATGAATCTTTTTTTTATATTAATTTACCAATATAATACTTCTTTTTACCTCTTCTTATTACAATAATTTTATTTTCTATTGCTATATCTGAAGTTATAACCATCTCATTATCAGTTATTTTAACGTCATTAATGTAAATTGATCCTGAATTAATAAATTCCCTTGCTTCTCTTTTACTTGAACAAATATTATTATCAACTAACATATCTAATATGCCAATATTTCCATTAATTTCAAAGCTTGGAACATCCTTAAATCCAATTAGTATATCGTCCATCTTCAATTGTTTTAGATTCCCATTGAAAAGGGATTCACTTATATTCACAGCCTTGTTATACTCGTCAATTCCATGTAAGAATGTAATAACTTCTTTTGCTAAGGCTTTATGAGCTAATCTTAGATGTGGTTCTTGTCTATTGCTTTCTTCTAATTTTTCGATTTCTTCTTTTGATAAATAAGTTAATTTTTTTAAATATTCAATAACTTTTGAATCTTCTACGTTAAGAAAAAATTGATATAATTCATAAGACGATGATTTCTCTTTATCTAGCCAAATTGCTTTTCCTTCACTCTTACCAAATTTTGTACCATCTGCTTTAGTTATCAAAGGCATTGTAAAAGCATACACTTCTTTTCCAACTTTTTTTCGAATTAATTCAAGACCTGCTGTTATATTTCCCCATTGATCTTGCCCACCAATTTGCAGTGTACAATTTTTATTTTCAAATAAATATAAATAATCTAAAGCTTGCATAATCATATATGAAAATTCTGTATATGTTATTCCTGTTTCTAAACGGCTTCTTACCGTTTCTTTAGCAAGCATGTAGTTTATATTAAAATATTTTCCATAGTCTCTTAAATAGTCTATAAAATTAATATCTTTAGACCAATCATAATTATTTACAACTTCGAAACCAAAAATATCTTCTACTTGTTTTCTAAGCTTTTTATAATTGTACTCTAATTGTTCCTTTGTAATCATAGGCCTTTCAGATGAGGGCTTTGGATCGCCTATTAATCCAGTAGCTCCGCCTACTAATAAAATAGGATTGTGCCCTGCATCTTTTAGACGTTTTGCTACTGAGAAAGACGAATAATGTCCAATATGTAAACTGTCCCCAGTCGGATCTGTACCAATGTAAAAAGTCATCCCACCTTGATTTAATTTTTCTTCTAGTTCAGGACTACTAACATCATTTATTAGTCCACGCCATTTTAATTCATCAAATAATTTCATAATATCCTCCTTCAATAAAAAAAGTCATATGATATAAGGACGAAAAATCGCGGTACCACCTTATTTCATAATGACTAATTATGCACTTTACTTTTAACGCAAGTATACGACATTGATTCAAAATATGTATTTCATTATTTAGTTTTGACTAATTTTCAACTTCCATTAGTTCTCTTATTACCCGCTAAATAATTACTGGTTATTTATCATTATCAATTTATTTTAATTTTTTAATCTCAGCTTCCAATAATCGTTCAAATTGTTTTTTTATTTCCTCATGCTCCTTTGTTATTTTACTTGAGTTTTTATCAACAGGAACAATCGGATGAACTTTGAAAGAATTATGATTTTTATCTTCCATAAAATAATCACAATTTATGCCGGTTATTTTAATAAGCTTATCGCTCATTCATCCCACCACTTTCAAAAATATATCACATATTTATTCATATGTCAAACTACTCTTTTTCGTGCAATGAATCGATGATGTTTTCAATTTTACTTCCATATTCTATTGATTCATCATAAACAAAACTCAACTCTGGAATATGTCTAATATCAACACGGTCATATAACTTGCTACGAATAAATCGACTCGCATTTTTTAAAGACTTCATTGTTTGATCTTTTTTATTATCGTCCAAAACTGTAACATACACTTTGGCAAAACTTAAATCATTTGTAACCTTAACATCAGTAACTGTAACAAATTTAATATCACTATCTTTTACTTCAGTTGCTAAAATATAACTGATTTCTCTAACTAAACTGCTAGCAATTCTATCAATCTTTAAACTCATAAGTCACCTCTAATTCTTAATTTCAACCATTTCATAAGCCTCGATAATATCACCCGTTTTTAAATCATTATAATTTTCAATTGTGATCCCGCATTCGAAACCTTTTTTAACTTCTTTAACACTATTTTTTTCTCTTTGAATAGAGTTAATATCTCCATCATATATTACGATGCCATCACGAATAATACGTGACTTAGCACTAGCTTTTATAACACCATCTGTTATATAGCTACCTGCAATAGTTCCAACTTTAGAAAACTTAAATAATTGTCTAACTTCAGCTGTACCTAAAACTTTTTCTTCAAAAACAGGATCAAGCATACCTTTCATAGCTGCTTCCATTTCTTCAACTGCCTTATAAATTATGTTATATAGTCTTATCTCTACGCCATTTTCTTTAGAATAATTTTTAATATCATTATTAGGTCTTACATTAAATCCAATAATTATAGCATCTGAAGCTTTTGCAAGAACAACATCACTCTCTGTGATCGAACCAACGCTACTTCTAATTACTTTAACTTTTACACCTTCTACTTCAATTTTTTCTAAAGAATTTTTAACAGCTTCACTACTTCCATTTACATCAGCTTTTATAATAACATTAACTTCCTTAATTCCATCTTGAATTTTAGAAAACAAATCTTCCAAAGTTACTGCTTCTTTAGGAGCATTTTGACTAGCTTTAGCATTAGATTTTCTTTGTTCTCCAATACTACGTGCTTGTTTTTCCGTCTCAAAAGCCATAAATTTATCTCCAGCAACTGGAACATCATTAAGTCCTGTTATTTCAACTGGTTGTGATGGCAGAGCTTCCATTACTTCTTCCCCAAGATCATTTTTTAAAGTTCTAACTTTTCCATAAGCTGAACCTACTACAATTGGATCACCTAGTCTCAATGTGCCATTTTGAATCAACATTGTTACTATTGACCCAACATGTTTATCTAATCTTGACTCAACAACTGTTCCTATAGCATAACGGCTTGGATTAGCTTTATAATTTTCCATTTCAGCAATCAAAGAAATATTTTCAAGCAATTCATCAATACCATCACCACTAACGGCTGAAATTTTATTGTATAAAGTATCACCACCCCATGTATCAGGTGTTAAACCATACTCGGTAAGTTCTGTCATAATTCTATCAGGATTCGCTCCCGGTTTATCCATCTTATTAATAGCTACAATAATTGGAACTTTAGCCGCTTTTGCATGATCAATTGCTTCTTTTGTTTGTGGCATAATACCATCATCTGCAGCAATTATAATAATTACTATATCAGTTATACTCGCTCCTCTAGCACGCATTTCTGTAAAAGCAGCATGTCCTGGAGTATCTATAAATGTTATCTTTTTACCGTTGTGATTTACTTGATAAGCACTGATAGCTTGAGTAATTCCTCCCGCTTCACCAGCTACAACATTTGTTTTTCTAATTGTATCAAGCAAAGTCGTTTTACCATGATCAACATGGCCCATAATCGTTACAACGGGTGGTCTTTCAACTAAGTTTTCTTCATTATCAATAATTTCAAACTCTTCAAAATTAGTCACATCTGCTGTTTCTTCTTTCTTAAGTTCTTTATTATAATCAAGAACTAGTATTTCCGCATTATCATAACTTATACTATTATTAATATTAGCCATAACACCTAACGAAAATAGTTTTTTTATTAGCTCTGCTCCTTTAACACCTAAAGCATCCGCTAATTCCTTTACTGTCATATTCTCTTTATAAAGGACAATATTATCATCATTAATTGGCGCATTAGAAATTAATTTTTCTTTATTTTTATACATTTGTTTCTTTTTTACAGCCAAATCTTTCTTTCCACCGTTATTATTTATATTAGTTGATTTCTTTTTTAATTTTTCCTTTTTTACTGTATCATCAACTTTTATTTTTTCATTTTCGATTATGTCTTCAACCATATCCTCTAGTTCTTCTTCAATGTCAACTTCATCATTTAAACTATTATCTAATTCAACAATAGCATCCTCGTCTAACAAATCATCCTCACTAGAAACATTTATGCCTAATCCTTTGCATTTTTTCAAAATTTCTTCTACAGTCTTATTTATATCTTCTGCATATTCTAACACAGTCATCATAAATATCACCTCTTCCTTTTAATTATACTGACAATATTATTGTAGTTGTTTTAACTCGTCATATAAACTATCAGGTACCGCCATTTCCAAGTGGCGATCTAAAACCTTACTTTTTTTAGCTTTTTCAAATACCTGCAAGTCATTTTTAAGATAAGCTCCTCTACCATTTACTTTGCCTGTTGCATCTATTACAATTGTCTGTTCTGGTGTTCTAACAACTCGAATAAGTTCCTGTTTTGGTAGTTTTTCTTTTGTAACAATACAACTACGCATAGGAATTTTTTTTATTTTCATTATCTCACCTCTTAATCAATTAAATTAATACCATCTTCTTTAGCTTGCTCATATGTTTTAACGTCAATCTTATGATGCGTCAAACGTGCTGCTAAACGAACATTCAATCCTTTTTTTCCGATTGCCAGTGAAAGATTATCATTATCAACAATTACTAATGATTCTTGTTTCTTCTCATCAACAATAAATACTCTTAAATTTTTAGCTGGGTTTAATGCATTTTCTATAAATTTTGAAGCATCCTTATGATATGGAATAACATCAATCTTTTCACCATTTAATTCTTTAATTATACGATTGATTCGCATACCTTTTTCCCCAATACATGAACCAACTGCATCAACATTCGAATTTTCAGAGTAAACGGCAATCTTAGTACGATTTCCTGCTTCTCTAGCAACACCATATACTAAAATTATCCCCTCATTAATTTCTGGAATTTCCAGTTCAAATAATCTCTTAACAAAGCCATAGTGATTTCTTGATAATAAAATTACCGGACCCTTAGAATTATTTTCTACTTTAGTTATATATACTTTTACGCTAGAACCCATTTTTATTGTTTCGCCAGGAATAATTTCAGTCTTAGGTAAAATCCCTTGAGTACGACCTAAATCTATATAATAATTACGAACATCTTCCATAGCAACTAATCCAGAAACCATTTCATCTTGCTTATCATTAAATTCATCAATTATGTTGTTACGTTCTGCTTCTCTTATTTTTTGAACAACAACTTGCTTAGCTGTTGCAGCGGCAACACGTCCAAAATCTTTTGGTGTAACTTCCTGGTCTATAGTTTCTCCTAATTCAATATCTGAAACAATTTGTCTTGCTTCTTCTAAAGTCAAATGAATGCGACTATCAAAAGGAAATTTCATTTTTTCTTTAATTTCTTCCCCATCAAAGGTTTCATCTACTACTACTTCTACTTCTACTTCAGGATCAACAACAGTTTTAAACGAATATACATGTATATCTCCTGTTTCCCGATTTATATCAACTCTAACATTTGATAAAGAGTTATAATTTTTCTTATAAGCCGACGATAAAGCTAATTCCATTGCTTCATATATAACATCCTCTTTAATTCCTTTTTCTTTTGTAAGCAAATCAACAGCCCTTTTAAAAGCTTTGTTATCCATTTTATTCATGCCCCCTTTCCTTAGAACACACATCTAAAATATAGTTTTCTTTAATTGGATCTTCCGCATCAATAATCGGATTAATCAAATTACTAACCGCAACACAGTCATCAATATCAATAATTCCATCTTTATCAATTACAATACGCAGAAAATAAAGATTACCTTCTTTTTCATATATAACTTCGTCTAGTTTGTAATTATTAGCAACAATAACTGGTTCAATTAAATCTCTAACTGTTTGTTTAATATCCATACAATAACCTCCATCTATATTAAAGAGTGGGTCCACCCCACTCTTGCATCTGTTAATATTATATCATAAAATATTGATTTTTAATACTTTTTATGTATTATTTTAACAATCTTTAACTATTTATACTATAACTGAAGTTTTTTTGATATAATAGATAATGGAGATGATAACATGAAAGACAACGTTAAAAAAAATGAAATGAAATATGTAGGAATTGGTATTGCTGTTTTCTTTATTTATATGTTTTTACCAAGTTTTCAAACTATACCTCTTGATTTATTCAATGTAGATATTACAAATATGCCACTATACTTGAAAGTGATTTACATGATTATTTTCGAAATTATTTTGATGAGTATTATCATTTATATTTTTAGAAATAAATTAAAAGATGATATTAGCAACATCAAAGAAAACCATAAAGTATATTTTTCAAAATATCTAAAAATTTGGATATTAAGTGTAGGTATAATGATGATAAGCAATTTATTAATCTCAGTTGTTTTGCCAGATACACTACCATCAAACGAAGAGGCATTAAGAGCCTTATTTGATAAGAGTCCAATCTACATTTTCTTCTCAGCTGTTATTTTCGCACCTATTGTAGAAGAATTAGTTTTTAGACAAGGATTTAGGTATATATTCAAAACAAAGTGGCTATTTATTTTAATGGCTGGATTAATTTTCGGTGCCTTACATGTTTTAAGTTCAGCGGAGAGTTTCACGGAGTTACTTTATATAATACCTTATAGTGCTCCTGGTATTGCATTTGCTTACATATTAACTAAAACAGAAAACATTTTAGTCACAATAGGATTTCATTTTATGCATAATGGAATTTTGATAGCTTTACAGTTCCTACTGATGATCTTAGCTTAGTGCTGAGATTTTTCTTTTAATAAAATGCTGCTCTTTTTAATTTTTTATGATAAAATATATTATATGGTGATAGTATGAAGAAGCAAACTGAAAAAAAGAGTAACAAAAAAATTATTATAAGAGTTATCGGCATTATTCTTATTATGGTAGGATTGCTGTTATATGGACGATTTGTATCAACCACAGGCTTAGTTATAAAAGAATATAAAATAACCAATTCAAATTTACCGGATACATATCATGGCTTAAAAATAATCCACATATCTGATATTCATTATGGACAAACAATACATAGTAAAGAATTTAATAACATGGTAGAAAAAATTAATATTATTGAACCTGACATAGTTGTTCTAACTGGTGATTTATTTGATCGTGATGTTACATTAGATAATAAACAAATTGACGATTTAACTAAAGGGCTTACAAAAATAAAAGCCAAAATTGGTAAGTACGCAATTATAGGTAATCACGATTTTAATCATACAGAATGGGAAGAAGTTATTACAAATGGTGAATTTATCAATTTAAATGATAATTATGACTTAATATATAGTGATGGATATGAGCCAATTTTGATATCCGGTATGAGTACTAATTTACATGGGGCAAAAAGCGTGAAAGACAAATTAGAAGTTGTTGATGAATTTCTTAACAATACGAATGACGATGAAAATGAGGAAACGGAAGAACAAAATGAGAAAAATGATTCAATCATAAATATACAACCTGATTATAAAATAATGATTATGCATGAACCTGATTTCATAAGAGATTTTGATTATAGTAAATATGATTTAATATTAGCTGGACATTCACATAATGGCCAAGTAAGAATTCCTTTTATTGGAGCAGTTTTCCTACCAGAAGGAGCTAAAAAATACTATAATGAACACTACGACTTAGGTAATACTGATTTATTCATTTCAAGTGGAACTGGCACTTCAACTATGAAATTTAGATTTTTCAATAGACCTTCAATTAACTTTTATCGTCTAACAAACAAATAAAAAAACATATGATTTCTCATATGTTTTTTTAGCGTCCGTTTTTATCAAACTAACTCAATTAACTGTTTTTTTATGGTACAAATGTTATTCTAACATAGCCGTGTCCTGTGCTTACTGGATTAGTTACGAACCCAGCCTCGCCATATTTTACAGATACAGGATTAGTCATAAAATAACTAGCATTTTGTGCAAAATAACCGCTTGGTTTATGCGAAGAAGAAGTTAACACATATCCAGATCCTCCTCCTGCTCCTGCACTCGTGCTAGAGCCTCCGCCATACCAGCCGCCTCCGCCGCCATTATATGAACCATGATCTGATGTTGAGCCTCCGCCTTGTCCAAATGAACCAGACACTTGCCCTGAACCTCCAGCGGTTTGAGTACCTCCGTTGCCATTTCCAGAACCACCCGTTGATCCACCACCGTGTCCACCTGTCGACCCGTTTCCAGCGCCTCCGCCGCCGCCGGCAACTATAATTCTATTATATAAATTGTTTGCTAACACTCTAATATCAGAAGCTCCTCCTCCAGAACCTAATCCATTAGAATAACATACATAGTTACTTCCACCGCCATTATAACCTCCTGATTGACCATAGTGATCTCCACCACCATAGTTAGTACCTCTTCCACCAACTAAAATATACATAGTAGTGGCTTGAGTAAGATTTATGGTCCCTTTAGAATATCCTCCGGTTCCACCAATAGCTGTTGGATAATAAGAGGCTCCGCCTCCACCGTTGGCACCCCAGGTTTCTAATGTATATGTTCCCGGTTGAAGAGTAACTGATTGTACAGAACCAGTATAAGCATAATTATAAGTAGATTGCACTACAATTACTGTTCTTGTTTTAGATACAGCAGCATTACCACTTGAGTCACTTACATTATATGTTAATGTGTATGTACCTACTGCATTTGTATTTAATGTTCCAGTTCTTACAATACTTGCTGTTATATTTCCATTTATATTATCGCTTGCTGTTACTCCAGCATCAGTGTATGTTCCACCAAGAGCAATTGTTACTGTTGTCGGATTTACTGTGATTACTGGAATTGTATTATCTAAGTTAAATACATTACTTCTTG
>CAYNHT010000006.1:0-50095 GCA_964397485.1 uncultured Muribaculaceae bacterium | reverse complement strand
TTTCTTTATAAGAAGATATTTGTACTCTATCTATTACTCCTAATACTAATGGTACGGATATTAATGCCACTATTGCTAATATTACTATTACTGCTAATAATTCTATTAACGTAAATCCCTTTTTTTTCATTTCATCACCCATCTATTTTTTTATTGTCTTCTAGTTTTAATTCTCTTATTTATTATATAATACCAGTTCAAATTTGTAAAGAAAATGAAACTAAGATGTTTCTTTAAATTATGATACTAAAAAAGACAAATTAATCAAAAATTTGTCTTTTAATATTATTTTAGGTATTTTCTTATCTTTTCAAAGTCAGTTCCACTTTCAAGATTAGTTTTTGCTAATTGTTCAAATATTTTCTTTTGCTCTTTTGATATTTTGTTAGGAATCACAATGTTTATAACAACATACATATCTCCCTTACGTCCAGTTTGAACATCTTCAACACCTTTTCCTTTTAAGCGATGCCTATCATTAGTTGAACTTCCTTCTGGAATCGATAATTTTACATTACCATATAAGGTTGGTATTTCTTTTTTACAACCTAATACAGCCTCTGTAATAGTAATCGGTAGTTCTAAATATATATCATTATCATCACGATTAAAAATTGGATGTTTTTCTACAACAAACTCTAAATATATATCCCCATTAGGTCCACCGTTTTGTCCTGCTTCACCTTTACCAGACAATCTTAATTGATTACCAGTGTTAACTCCAGCAGGTATTTTAACTTCAATATCTTTATTTTTCTTTATCTTTCCTGAACCATGACACTTTGAACATGTTTTCTCATAACTTTTTCCTGAACCGTGACATGTTGAACATGGGGTTTTAGTCATGAATGAGCCAAATAAAGTCCTTTGTTCTGTTGTTACATATCCACTACCATGACATGTTGAACATGTTTTTTCACCATGCCCACCATGGCCTTTGCAATCTTCACATGAATCCATAACATCGATGTTTATTGTTTTTTTTGTTCCAAACACTGCTTCTTCAAATGTTATATCCATTCTCATTAATGAATCACGACCTTTTTTAGCGCGGTTAGACGATCCGGCACGACCTCCGAAGAAGTCTGAAAAACCACCACCTCCAAAAAGGTCATCAAATATATCTGAAAAATCGAATCCTGAAAAATCAAATCCTGCTCCACCAGCTCCTGCATTTGCAAACGCTTGATGCCCAAATTGATCATATTGTCTTCTTTTATCAGGATCACTTAATACTGCATAAGCCTCCTGTGCTTCTTTGAATTTTTCTGCAGCATTAGGCTCTTTTGAGACATCAGGGTGATATTGTTTGGCTAGTTTACGAAAGGAACTTTTAATTTCTGAATCTGTAGCACTTTTGCTAACACCTAATATCTCATAATAATCTCTTTTATTCACTTCAACACCTACTTCCTAACTATTATAAAGGTCAATAAATTCATTTATTGTATCGTTAAACATTGCAATCGCACTTTCTATAACTTGTGGATTATTCATGTCTACGCCAGCAATTTTTAATAATTCAACTGGATAATCTCGACCACCTGTCTTTAAAAATTCCAAATAATTGTCGACCGTTTTACCATTTCCCTCTAATATATTATTCACAATATGACATGCGGCTGATAATCCTGTTGCATATTGATAAACATAAAAATTTTTATAGAAATGAGGTATTCGTGACCATTCATATCTAATTTCATCATCAACAACAACATTGTTGCCAAAATATTTTTTATTTAATTCATAATAAATATCCGACATTAATTCATGAGTTAATACCTCATCATTTGAAGATTTTTCATGAATTAACATTTCAAATTCAGCAAACATTGTTTGTCTATATATAGTACTTTTAAATAATTCTAACATATTATTTAAAATTGTTAGTTTAACATTTTTATCATTAGAATTATTTAACATATACTTATAAAGCAATAACTCATTTACAGTAGAAGCAACTTCAGCTACAAATATCTTATAATCTGAATATTGATATTCATTGTTTTTTCTTGAATAATAACTATGCATTGAATGTCCTAGTTCATGAGCTAATGTAGATACATCATCTAGCCTTTCTTGATAATTTAGAAGGATAAATGGTTTACTGTCATAGCACCCCCATGAATATGCACCACTTTTTTTACCCTTATTTGGATATATGTCTATCCATTTTTCATCAAAAGCTTTTTTTAAATTAGTAACGTAATCTTCTCCTAATACTTCTAGGGAATTTATTACTAGTTCTTTTGCTTCTTCGAAAGAATATTCTTTTGAATTTGCAGGAATCATATCTACATAAATATCGTATAAATGAAGTTCTTCAATTTTTAAAACACTTTTCTTTAAATCATAATACTTATATAATACATCTAAATTTTCATTTATTGTCTTAATTAAATTGTCATATATATCAGGACTAACGTTACTCGAATATAGCGACATAAAGCGAGCATCTTTATAACCTCTGATTTTGGCCATTGCAACATTACCATCTACTTCACCAGCCAAAGTGGCTGCAAATGTATTTTTCATGTCTTTATATGCCTTATACATAGTTTCAAAAGCTTGTTTGCGTACATCTCTATTTTTTGATTCAATATACTTTGAATAATTGCTATTAGTAATAACTACTTCTTTATTATCCTCATCAACTATAGTACCAAATTTTAAATCAGAATTACGTAGTAAACTAGCTGTTTTATTAGAATTATCAAATATTTTTGATAAACTAGAAATTATTTTTTCTTCTTTCTCACCCAAAATATAGTCTTTGAAGCGATATATTTCTTCATAGAAAAACTTATATTCTTCTAGTTGTGGCAACATAGTTATATAATCAAGTATTTGATCATAATTTCCTTTCAACAATTCAGGTTCAAAGAAAGATGAAACTTCGGATACCTTAGTACCTAAATTTTCAACTTTGCCCTTTAAAGTTTGATAATGTGTATTAGAAGTATCCTCATCACTACGCATATATGCATATACATATAGTTTTGCTAAAACACGATCAATATCTAAATAAAGTTTGGTTACTTTAAATAAACTATCTGGGCTATCTAAAACCTTACCATTATAACCTGAAAATTCTTTAGATTGATGTTCAACATACCTATAATCAGCTTCCCAGTTTTGTTCATTTTCATAAATAGACTCTAAACTCCATTTATATGCATTATCAATCTCACTTCTAACTTTTTCATTAATCGCCATATATTCTCCTTTTAAGCATAATATAGAAGTCCTAGATATCTAGAACTTCTATGTTATTCTTTTTATTTTTCTTCGTATTCTGCGTCAACAACGTTATCTTTTTTGTCCTCTTTTACCTCTTCATCTTTGTTATTTGCTTGTTCTTCTTGCGCTTTTTTAGCTGCTTCTTCATAAACTTTTGTAGCAAGCGCCATTGCACTTTCATTTAGTTTATCTTTCTTTGCCTTGATATCTTCCATATCTTCTTTTTCAAAAGCTTCTTTTAATTCCTTAATTTCATTTTCTGCTTTTTCTTTATCTTTTTCGTCAACTTTTTCACCTAAATCTTTAATTGCCTTTTCTGTTGCGAATATTAATTGTTCACTTTCATTTCTTAGATCGGCAGCTTCTTTTCTTTTTTCATCAGCATCTCTATTAGCTTCTGCCTCTTTTATCATCTTTTCAATTTCATCATCAGATAAACTAGTTGAAGAAGTAATTGTTATAGATTGTTCTTTGTTAGTTCCAAGGTCTTTTGCTTTTACATTAACAATACCATTAGCATCTATATCAAAAGTAACTTCGATTTGTGGAATTCCACGAGGTGCTGGTGGAATATTTGTTAATTGGAATCTTCCTAATGTTTTATTGTCATTTGCCATTGGTCTTTCACCTTGTAAAACATGTATATCAACAGCTGGTTGATTATCAGCAGCAGTTGAAAATACTTGACTCTTACTTGTTGGAATTGTTGTATTTCTTGGAATCAATGTAGTCATCACTCCACCTAATGTTTCGATACCTAATGATAACGGTGTAACATCAAGTAATACGATATCATCTACATCTCCCATTAATACACCAGCTTGAATAGCAGCACCCATTGCTACTACTTCATCAGGGTTAACTCCCTTACTAGGTTCTTGCCCTAATTCCTTAGCAATAATTTCTTGAACTCTTGGAATACGTGTTGAACCACCAACAAGTATTACTTTATCAATATCTTTTGCTGTTAACTTAGCATCTTTTAAGGCTTTACGCACAGGTTCTAATGTACTGTCAATTAAATCATGTGTTAATTCCTCAAATTTAGCTCTTGTTAATGATAATTCTAAATGTAATGGACCATCCGATCCTTGTGATAAGAATGGTAATGAGATTTGAGTTGTTGTAACACCACTTAAATCTTTTTTAGCTTTTTCAGCAGCATCTTTTAAACGTTGCATTGCCATTTTGTCTTTTGATAAATCAATTGCATTTTCACGTTTGAATTCAGCAACTAAATAATCAATAATACGATTATCAAAATCATCTCCACCTAATTTATTATTACCACTAGTAGATTTAACCTCAAATACCCCATCTCCTAATTCTAGGATAGATACGTCAAATGTTCCTCCACCTAAATCATATACTAAAATTTGTTCTGCTTTTTCTTGTTTATCAAGTCCGTATGCTAATGCAGCTGCAGTTGGTTCATTTATAATTCTTTCAACTTCTAATCCTGCTATTTTACCTGCATTTTTAGTCGCTTGACGTTCAGCATCGTTGAAGTATGCTGGAACAGTAATAACTGCTCTTGTTACTTTTTCGCCTAAATATGCCTCTGCTGATTTTTTTAAATCAGTTAGAATCATCGCACTAATTTCTTCTGGCGAATATTTTTTACCATCAATTTCAACTTTTTCATCTGTTCCCATTATCCTTTTAATTGATGAAATAGTATTTGGATTAGTAATCATTTGTCTTTTAGCTGCATCTCCTACTATTTGTTCATCATTTTTAAAAGCTACAACCGATGGAGTTGTTCTTCCTCCCTCAGGATTAGCAATGACTTTTGCTTCTCCACCTTCGAATATACTAACACAACTATTTGTTGTCCCTAAATCAATACCTATTATTTTACTCATAAAATATCACCTTTCCTTTACTCACTTACTCTAACCATCGCTGGTCTTATAACTTTATCTTTCAAAATATATCCTTTTTGTAAAACTTCAATAACCATACCAGATTCTACATCATCTACTTTATCTGTCATAACAGCTTGATGATATGTAGGATCAAATGGTTTATTCTTTCCATCAATTGCTCTAATTTCATATTTCTCGAGAACTGATTTTAAATTGGCATAAATCATTTTAAATCCAGACAAGAACTTTGAAACTTCATCGTCTAAATTATCATCATCCATATCAATAGCTCTTTCAAAGTTATCTAACATTGGTAAAATTTCCTTTACCAAATCTTCATTACTATATTTAAGCATACGTGCTAATTCCTCATCTTTTCTTCTTCTATAATTGATGAGTTCTGCTTTGTCACGTAAGTTTTTTTCTTCTAACTCCTTAACTTTATCATGAAGTTTTGTCAATTCTTCACGCTTTTTATCTTTTTTATTTTTAGGAGGTTTATTCGGGTCATAATAATTGGAATTATCAACATTTTCTTTACAACAAGTGTGATCATTAACTGCACTCATTTCTTCAGTATCATGACACTTGCAATCATGACTTTCACATTTTACATTCTCTTCCATCTTATCACCTTTCTATGTTTTTTTTAATATAATCTAATAGTGTAATAACACGATCATATTCCATTCTTTTTGGTCCAACAATTGCAATAGTACCTTCTTCTCCATTAACTGAATATTTTGTTTTAACTATTGTAACATCTAAATCAAACTCATTTTCACTACCTATGTATATATTAATACCATTGTCCTCTTCTTTAATACCACTAATGATTTCTTTATCATCAAATTTACTAACAATTTCTCTAATCTTATCAACGTTATCAAATTCTGGTTGTTTAAGAAAGTGACTTGTTCCACTCATCTTAACATTTGATTCGTTTGCAAAATCATTAAATGCATTATAAAAAGCACTGTATAAAACCTCATGTTGTTTAACATATTTAGCAATTATAGGTTTAACTTCAAACTCTAATTTGCTACTAACCTCATCAATTGGAGTACCAACTAAAAGCTTATTGATTAGTTCAACCGTTTGTTTTATTTCAATTATTGAAACTGCCTCTTGAATATAGATATTACGATGTTCCACATGTCCTTTGTCAGTAATTACTATTGCGATTAATTTATTATCATCAATAGGAACTACCTCGACTTTGCTAATCTTGTTTTCTCTAGAAGAAGATCCAAGCACTATCGATGTACAATTTGTAAGTTCTGAAATTATTTGCATACTTTGTGTAATTGCATCACTTAGAACTAATGAACTGTTATGAAAAATAGTTTGTAATTTAAGCATATCATCGCCAGTTAGTTCTTTTGGTTCCATAATGTTATCGACATAATAACGATATCCTTTTTCACTTGGAACACGTCCAGATGAAATATGCGTTTTTTCTATCAATCCCATATCCTCTAAAAAACCCATTTCATTTCTAACTGTTGCACTAGAACAATCCAAAGATTCACATAGAGCCTTTGAACTCACTGGTCTAGCTGTTTTTATGTAATCTTCAACTATTAATTTCAATAACTGTTCTTGTCTTTGATTAATCATTTCATCACCTCTAGCACTCATTATACCCGAATGCTTGTTTCATTATACTATTATATTCTAGCATTGTCAATATATGAGTGCTAAAATATGGATTTTTTTCCTTTATGTGTAATTAATGATTATTTTTTGGTATAATTATAAAAGACATGAAGAGGTGATATTTTGAATATTTGGTTATATATTGTTATATTTGTAGCTAAAGTAATTGAAAATGCATTAGGTACCTTAAGGCTTATTTTGGTCGCTAATGGAAAAAAAGGATTAGGAGCAGCATTACAATTTATTATTGCATTGGTATGGGTAATTGTTATAGGGGCTGTTGTTGTTGATGTTACAAAAGATCCTTTGAAAATTTTCTTTTTTGCCCTTGGATCTTATGTAGGTTCTTATGTTGGTAGTATTATTGAAGAAAAAATGGCTATAGGAAATAACATGTTAATGGCTATAGTTGATAAAGAATTAGGAAATACAATTGCTGATAAAATTCGTGAAAAAAATTATGCTGTTACGGTTTTAGAAGGTGAAGGCAAAGATAAATCACGTAACATATTAATGATAATGGTATCAAGAAAAAAAAGACAAGATATTGTTGACATAATTGATAGTATTGATAAAAAGTCAATGATTGTTGCTGAAGTAGCTAGAACCATTTCAGGTGGCTATAGCATGAACGATAAAAAATAACTTATTTCGTATGAAACAAGTTATTTTTTTGTCATTATTTTAAATAATTCTTCACTTGATATTAGTATGTAATTTCCATCTTTAAATATATATTTATCGTAAAAATCAATAGGTTGTATGTCAATTATAGAATCTATATTGATTTCGAAAAACAATTCATTATTAGGAGAATATGAAACCCCTTTTGTTATTCTAAATAATTCTTTGTACTCTAACTCTTTATTAACATCTTTAAATAACAATAACCTCTTATTAGTCAATACTAAAGATACCTCAATATCATTATCTATTTCTTTTACATAAACATTATTATTTACGTATACAACATCTTCATTGTTTTCTAATTGAAAATTATACATTTATTATCACCTATTTCATATTATAGCACATTATCCTTTTATATCTTTTAATAAGTAGGCTTTATCTGTAATAACGTCAACATTTTTTGACAGCTTATCTTGTATTTTTTTATAAACCTCTTTTGTATTAACAGTCCATAACATAACTTCTTTTTTTGTATTGACATTATTAAAATGCTTGTGGTTAATAACATAAAAATCAGTATAAGCTTTAGTTTTGTCAATATCAGGTGAAAAAAGAAAAATTACTCCAGTTTTACTATCATCATGCTTCTTTTTATAATACTCAACCAATTTATGATTAAAACTACATATATATAAATTCAAAGATTTGTTTTTATTAACTATTTTATATATTTTATCTACAATCACCTTAATTTTTTGAGTTTCCTCTTTTATATCTATAACTATTTTTTTGTTAGTTTTTATCTTTTTCAGAACCTGATCTAACGTAGCTACTCTCGCCGGATTTTCTTTGGTACCAAAATTGTATTTTCGTAATTGCTTTAAAGTCATATGTTTTACAAATCCCCATCCATCACTAGCCTGGCTAATAGTACTATTATGTATTAGAACTATTTTCTTATCTTTTGTCATTCTCACATCAAATTCTACACCGGCTATATAGTCTTTTTTTAGTGATTCTAAAATCGCCTCCATAGTATTTTCATTATAAGAATGACTATCATTTCCACGATGAGCGATAAAATTTTTCATATAACACCTCTAACTAAAGTATTATATGAAAAAATCATATTCAATGAATATGATTTATCTTAATATACTTAAAACATAATTTTTTAACTCTTCATGTATTTCATCAATCGTTTTTATTCTTTGTCCATCTACACACTCAATTGTTTTAAACTCATATTTTTCCGCTATTTCTAAATATGATCTTTCCGCTTGCATTAAATGTTCAGCATTAACCTCGTGCTGATCACCTGATTCTGGTCTATCAGATTTTAAAATCAAAGTCTTTTCATACGGCATATGTAGAAAAATGTTAATGTCAGAACGGGGTAATTCTAAAAGTTTGAATTCCAAATTATCTACCCACTCATACATTTCGCGGCGATTATCTTCGTTATTTATTTTACCACCTTGATGTGCCATATTGGAATATACATAACGATCTAAAATTACGTTCATTCCGTTTGCTAATAACAGTTCAATCTTCGGGATGTTGTAGCGTCGATCCGCTGCATAATATAAGGATGAAACTTTAGGATCAACATTAGTTGCATCCTCAGGAAACCACCCATCCGATATATACTTCTTTCCTAAATAAGGGCCACCAACTATTTTTCCAGTTGGTGAGTTGTAATTAGGAAAACTAAATTTTTCTATTTTAATATTTTCTTTTCGTAGTGCCTCAATCAATAAATTTGATTGAGTTTCTTTTCCAGAACAATCAGTGCCTTCAATAACAATTAATTTACCTCGCATATTATTACTTCCATTCTATCTAGTATTAATTTTATTTTTACAACTCTCTGTTCCCTCAGGACATTCACCAGTAGTTTTGCAACTTGATCCTAAATATTTTCCATAAATAGGCGCAACTTTTTCAATTTGTTTAGCTATTTCATTCATAATATTTCTTATTTGCCATTGAGCTTTATTACAACATCGCATTTTACATATCCATTCCAATGTACGTCCGTTCATTGTAGTTAACACATTACACATATGACCACTCAAATAAAAATAAATTAAATCTTCATCCATAACTTTCTGTTCCTTGAAATAATTAAACATTTTTATATTTGTTTCAAAAATTTTCTTATATCTTTTTGCATCAAATTTCTTGATACTAGGTGGAATTATATAATTTTCCATATCCCAAAGAGGAATAAAATCCGGAGTAATTAAAGATTGTGTCCTATGTCTGGTTAAATGAGTCAATATTGCTAATGATATTGGAATTTGAAACTGAAAATTAACTTGTTCTAATTCTCTATTCTCATTTTTGGTCACAATATATTTCATTAAATTATCATTAAAATCTTTATTCTTATAACTAAGGTCCTTCAAAATGGATTGTGCTATTGCTTTATCGCATTGATATATCCCCATTAGGTATGATGTTAATATTTCATTATCACAATCATGAGTATAACTTATTAACTTTGGTTTAGATAATATATTGATATCTAAATCAATTTCATTTTTATAATTATTGAAATCAAAAAATTCCTTTGTCTTATCTTCATAGTTATTGATAGTTTCCATTAGATACGGAACTTTAACTGTAATTTCAGCAATTAGTTTTTCACCTAGCTCTTTTAATTCAGCTATCTTACTTAACTTTCCATATTTTAAAGATATGACTAGTTTTTCTAGTTCTCTTGCATCCATTCCCATAATAATATTACTATGATACGAATACGGCAAAACAAATCTTGCATCTTCTACATTTATGTCACTATCAGCAAAATATCCATATTCATCAAATAGGTATTTCATATGATTTTTATACTTTGCTTTTAATTCATCATTTTTAAGATGAATCTTGCCATCGATATTTCTAAAATCTGGGATATAATAACCAACACTTCTAAAATCTACTTCACGTCTAGATTTTATCGTAAACGAAGTGAGACGGTTACCAATAATTGTCTGTTCAACAATTGGAGAAACATCAACTAGAGCAAATACTAAATAATCATGTTCAATTATTGATTTATGTCCCATTTTTATTATTCTTTTGATTAAATTAAGATTTTTTTCATAATCGTTGCAACTACTTAAAACTTCAAAGACATTACCTTTAAATCTGGATAACTTACCGGCTCCTGCAACAATTTTAATTCTGTTTTCAATGTGTTCTAAACTACTATTACCTAACAATCTAATTTCCATATATCTTACCTCCACTAACATTATACATCGAACTAATGTTTGCGTCAATCTATAAAGTCGTTATTTTGAAAATTTACATTAAGAAATTTTCTACTCGCAAGAAAGTCACACATGTGGGCAAATTTTTGATACTTACTTTCTGGTGTTGGAAGTATAATATCACTGTAATTATTTCTAGTCCATTCTCCAGAGTGAGATTCTATCATTGATGTTAACAATGCTATTTCTTCATCAGAAAAACTTAATATTTCATTGTTATCCCTAATGAATTTTGCCATTATAAGTGGATGTTCAAATAGAGTATACCTGTTATGGTTGAGTCCTGATTTCAAACCATCATGTAGTAATAGGGCAATAATTATTAAATCTTTTTCGTCATCCGTAAAATCACTTCCAATTATCTTATTGTTTAATAATTCGTAGGCTATTCTAACAACGACTTTAGTGTGTCTTACAAGACCACCTTCATTCGATGCATAATTAGGATGATACTTACCGGTTGAACTAGCTGGAATAGAAAAAAAATAATCCGGTAGTAAATTTATTAATTTTTTGCAATCATCTTTGTAATTATCTTTTTTAATATATTTTAGTTCATCTTTAAAAACATCTAACTTATTCATTTTCTTCACCAATAAAGTTAATTAATATTTCATTTGATAAATAAATATTATCTTCTTTGATATATACATTTTCACCATCATCAATTAACTTACCTTCCTCTATTAACTTCTTTACAGATAAAATACTACTAATATTCATTCTATATTTATTATAAAAGTTTTCTTTATTAATTCCTTTTAATTTTCTAAAACCAAGGATTAATTCATTTTCAATTTTCGTTTTACGATCAATCTCTTCTTTTGAATAACAATATTTGCCTTCTAAATAACGATTAAGGCTTTTAGTGTTATCATAACGTACATTATCTACGTAGCCACTGGCGCCAAGACCAAAGCCATAATATTCTAAATTATTCCAATACGTGAGGTTATGCCTTGACTCATACCCTTTGATAGCGAAGTTACTAATTTCATAATGGATATAATTATTGTTTTCTAATGTCTGCTTGATTGTATTAAACATATCACTATCTAATTGATCATCAATGTTATGTATATTATTTATATATAATTTTGTATGGGGTTCAATTATTAGTGAGTATGTTGAAATATGTTTTATTCCTAGTTGTAAGAACAATGACAAATCTTTTTTTAGCTCGTCTATGGTTTGATTAGGTAATGCATAAATCAAATCAATATTTATATTACCGAATCCAATTTTCTTTGCCATATCTATTTTGCTAAATACTTCTTTCTCGCTATGATTTCTTTCTAAAAAGGATAAATGTTTAGAATTAAATGTCTCTACTCCTATACTTAGCCTATTAACATTATTCTTATATAAAATCTCCATTTTGTTTTTCTCTATATTTTCTATATTACACTCGAAAGTAAATTCAAAATCTTTTTCCATGTTAAATATTTTTATTATTTCCATTAATATATTTAATTCAGAAATATCTAAACAACTAGGAGTTCCACCACCAATATATAACGTTTTTATTTTTTCACCTTTGTAATTGGACTCAATTTCTTTTCTTAAGGATTTTAAATAATTATTAACAAATTGTTTATTGTAATATAATTTACAGAAATCACAATATGAACATATATGTTTACAAAAAGGAATATGTATATATACTGCTCTCATCTTGTTTTAAACCTCCCAAATATTATTTCACGCATCTCTTCTTTTGTTTTCCCTTTTTTATAATATATCTCTTTTAATTGATTAACAATTTGCTTACATGACATATCTTCTGTAAATTTATATTTATTGGTATTTATGGAATTATAAAGAGGATTTATGATATTCCTAAAACAAAAATAATACTCCTTTAAATATTCATTTCTTTTCTTTATATCTTCAATCATATTAATCTCATGTATACTAAGATCATACCACTTTTTTTTATTTATCTCATTTATTATTATCTCATACATATTTTTAATATCTTTTTCTTCCATATAACCACCTATTTATATTTTATCATAAAAAAAGAGTTATACTAAACTCTTAAATTAATAAAATATTTTAATCTTCATTCATACTTAATACAGACAAGAAGGCTTCCTGTGGAATTTCAACGCTACCAACCATTTTCATTCTCTTTTTTCCTTCTTTTTGTTTTTCTAATAATTTACGCTTTCGACTTACATCTCCACCATAACATTTGGCTAATACGTTTTTGCGCATTGCTTTTATATCTGCTCTAGCAATTGCCTTATTACCAATACAAGCTTGAATAGGAACTTCAAATTGTTGCCTTGGTATAAGCTTACGAAGATTCTCAACAACAGATTTTCCTCTATTATAAGCGAAATCTTTATGAACAATTATACTAAGTGCGTCAACAACTTCACCATTTAATAAAATATCCATTTTAACTAAATTGCTGCTCTTATATCCAATTAATTCATAATCAAATGATGCATACCCCTTTGTTGATGATTTTAATCTATCGAAAAAGTCATACACTATTTCTGACAAGGGAATTTCGTAATGAATATTAACACGTGTTTTGTCAAGATACTCCATCGATATATAATTTCCTCTTTTGTTTTGACACAATTCCATAATCGCACCAATATAATCACTTGGTACAAAAATATTAGTTCTAATATATGGTTCTTTTATATCTACAATTCGTCCGCGATCTGGCATTTTAACAGGACTATCAATCATAATCCTAGTGTTATCTGTTAACTCGATATCATAAATAACTGATGGCGAAGTAGCAATTAATTCTATATTGAACTCTCTTTCAATTCTCTCTTCAATAATTTCCATATGAAGTAAGCCTAGAAAACCACATCTAAATCCAAATCCTAAAGCTTTAGATGTTTCAGGTTCAAATTCTAATGATGCATCGTTTAATTTAAGTTTTTCTAATGCTTCACGCAAGTCAGGATACTTTGAAGACTCAATTGGATACAACCCACAAAAAACCATTGGTTTCATCGGTTTATATCCTGGTAATGACGTTGTACTTGGATTATTTGCTAAGGTTATAGTATCTCCAACCTTAACATCTTCAATGCTTTTTATACTTGCACACAAAAAGCCAACCTCACCGGCCACCAATTCTTGTCTTTTGACTTCCCTTGGATTACTAACACCTATCTCAACAACTTCATATGTGGCATTGGTTGCCATCATTTTTATTTTGTCACCAATTTTTACTTTACCATTTACAATTCTTATTAGGGCTACTATACCACGATATGAATCATAATAACTATCAAAAATTAAAGCTTGAAGTTTATCTTCTTTATTACCAACAGGACTTGGTACTTTTTCAATAACAGTCTCTATTAATTCTTGAATTCCAATTCCATTTTTAGCACTCGCCAAAACAATTTCATCTTCACTAAACCCTAAAGTATCAATAAGTTCTTGTTTAACCTTTTCTGGATCGGCATTAGGTAAATCGATTTTATTTATTACTGGAATAATTGTCAAATTACTTTCTAATGCTAAGTACAAGTTTGCCAAGGTCTGCGCTTCAATTCCTTGAGCAGCATCCACGACTAGAATAGCCCCCTCACAGGCAGCTAAACTACGTGATACTTCATATGTAAAATCAACATGTCCTGGAGTATCAATTAGATGTAGTGTATAATCATCTTCCTTATATTTATATTTTAACTGAACGGCATTTAACTTAATAGTAATTCCGCGTTCTCTTTCTATATCCATACTATCTAATAATTGATCTTGTTTTTCTCGTTCCGTAATAGCCCCCGTCATTTCTAATATTCGGTCCGCTAATGTACTTTTACCATGATCAATATGCGCGATAATAGAGAAATTTCTAACATTCTCTTGTTTCATAATATCACCTAGATATAATTATAACAAACTTTTAATAAATTTAAACAAAATTAAATGAAAATATGAAAAAACCTATAAGATTATTTCTTATAGGTTTGAACATCAATCTTTAAAAACGAATAATTTACTAAAGACGTAATTCACAATTACAATTACTACTTGCACAATAAGCTTAGCAATAACATCATCTATAAAAATCATATCTATCAACACAAACATTATTGCTAAATCAATCCCTAATGATACTAGACGATATTTAAAAAATTGATACATCTCTGTTATAAAAGAGTTAGTCGTATATGTCTTACTTCTAAAAACAAAAATTTTATTTGTTATATAAGCAAATAACACAGCTATAATCCATGATATTATTGAACTTATTATATAATCAAATCCGACTACTCTAGCAAATAACACATAGGCAATAAAATTAACAATTGTAGTTAATACTCCAATAATAAGATAATTAACTATTTGTTCATATTTATTGTAAATATAGGTAATTAATTTTATTATTTGCTTTTCTTTCCATATATACAAGCCAAATAACAACATACTAATTAAAGATACTATTATACCCAATTTCAATCCAGGAGGGTAATATACAAATTCAATTTGGTGGTTTCCCTCTTTTAAGTCTATAGCAATAAAGGCATCATATACTCTATAATAGTCAGTCTTTTTACCATCAACTTTAATTGTCCATCCATCTTCGTAAGGAATAGATGTAAATAAAACATTTTTATCTTTACTTACATTTATTGAACCCTTCATATAATTTTTTTCAAGTATATCAATCATTAGTTGATTTTCTTTTAAATTGTTAATATCCTCTTTAAAATTTTCATAATCAAGGTAATAGGAAGTCGGGTATGCCATTTTTATATATTCATTACTAGGAATTACAGTTAACTTAATTTTATCATTTGGATATTTGTTTTCAATTAGAAACATTCCAAAATCAGTTAACGTATATTTTTTTACAAATTGATCGTTAATGTAGATCTTAATATATGATTTTTTAGCAAACTTATTATCAAATGGAACCATGATATAAAAATCCTCATCTGTAGTAACATCAATAACATAGTTATATGGGTCAATTCTTTCTATTTCTAAAGGTTTTAAATATTCTTTTTTATTTCCCATCATTGTTTGTAAAATTGTATTTTGAAAATCAAAATTAGTATATTTATTTCCTTCAATAAAAAATTGAGTAAATTTTTTAATATCACTGTTAACCATATAACCTAATGATAGAGCATCTGGATTTTCATATATATCAACATTTTTCATTTCCATTCCATACATTAAACCGGTATATTTTGAAAATTGAAATTCATCAATTATATTATATCTAGGTACATATATATTATTAGCAATTTGATATTTCAGTCCCAAAAGGGAATTTATTATATATGTATTACCGTTTTGATAATCTATACTAGTTTGGTATGCTGTCGCTCCGACATTATTAAAGAAGTTTATTGTTTTACTATTAAGTGTTGATAGAAAAACTGTTGTACTCGGATAATTTAGAAGCATAGAATCAAGATAAGTATAACTTAAATTTTTTTCTATTCTGTAAAATTCATTTGTTTGCGGTTCATATTCTTTGATTTTACCTTTTAAAATGGTCATATATCCTTCAAATTCACTTTGATATCCGACCTCATAATCACGAATCGATAAAAAGAAATTGAAGAATAACTCTGATAAAACCATTATAATCAATAAACTTTTTATGAGTAATTTATTTTTACCGTCTCTTTCTTTACCATAGTTATATAAAAGAACTAGGTATAGACCAAGACAAGCGACTGATATATACACACTTATGTAGTTTAAATAAGGGTAATCCATTAAGATTATTGTAAGTGATAGTAATGTATATCCTATGAAAAACATCAAATAATTTTTTAAAGGAATCTTTTTTATATGCCAAAATGATTTACATGCAATTAAAATTAAAAATAAAGAAAACAGGAATGAGAAACGATAATTAAATCCATTTGGAAAGTTCATACCATGCCACACCATATTTAAATATGGTATTATAACGCTAAGTAGGAAAATTAAAAGCATACTAGCATCTAATAATTTTTCCTTTAATTTGAAATTTCTATTAATAAAGTAGAAAAAAACTAATGGCAACGTAATAATTCCTGAGTATAATGCAACTGTCCTGCCACTTAAAACATTTGCATTATTATGAGAACTTATATATGTTCTTGATAAAATATCAAAGAGATTAAAATTGATTGAAAAATTAGTAGAAGTTAAGTTACCAAATGCTCTTTCACTATTTTGAAGATCCATAATTGTTGGAACGAGAATGAAAAATGTTGAGACACCTGCTAATAAGGAAGCAATTCCAAATTTAATTATAACTGAAAGAATTTTATCTTTATCTTTTTTTAAATCAAATTTATTTATAAGCTGATAAATAAAATACAAGCATGAGAATATACACAACATATATCCCATATAATAGTTACTTATTATTGCTATAAACAATGAAATTCCATATAGTAATGAGCTTTTATTATCTACAATTTTATCAATACCTAATAATATTAATGGAGCTAAATAAACTGCATCTAACCACATAATATTAAAATAATAATTAACATTATAAGCTATTAAAGCGTACGAAGTAGAAAACAATAAGATTATCCACTTATCTTTATCAAAACGATTTTTAAGAAATAAATACATTGTTGTTCCACTTAAACTTAGCTTAAGCATGATTATCAATAGGATTCCCCATGTCAAGTGCACTTTAGAAAAGAATAAGACAATAAAGTTTAAAGGGCTTGATAAGTAATACGCGAAGGTACCAAACATATTCCCGCCTAAACCTTTGGTGAATGAATAGAAAAGGGATTCTGATCCATTCATAACATCTTGTAAATATGAAAATAACGACACATATTGACCATGCATATCCGAGATCAAGACATTCTTGTTAGCGCCAAAAATAAAACTTTTACAATAACTAACTAAAAGACAAATAAAAAAAGGGATGAGAAAAGATAAAATGAGATATTTCCAGTTGTTCTTTTTCATTTTTTCACCACATCTTTATCTGTTTCTTTAATTATATATATTGGTCTTTTTTTAGTTTCTAAATAGGTTTTCGATATATATTGGCCCATTATCCCCAGACAAAATAACTGTACACCACTTACTAAAAAAATAATACATACTAGTGATGGCCAGCCACTTGTAGGATCGCCAAATATAAGAGTTCTAACAATTATAAATATAATCATAAAGAAAGCGATTGCACAAAAAATTACTCCAGCAATTGAGGCTATAGCTAAAGGTATAGTTGAAAAAGCTATTATCCCTTCGATTGAGTATAAAAACAATTTCCAAAACGACCATTTAGTAGTACCTGCTACTCTTTCGATATTCTCAAATTCAAGCCATTTAGTCTTAAATCCTACCCAACCAAATATCCCTTTAGAAAAACGATTATATTCATTCATTGATAAAACAGCATCAACCATTTGCCTAGACATCAATCGGTAGTCTCTAGCACCATCTACAATTTCAGTTTTAGAAATTTTATTTATTAACTTATAAAACATTCTAGCAAACAAACTTCTTATTGGAGGTTCTCCAGCACGAGAAACCCTTCTTGTTGCAACACAATCATAATCTTCTTCGATTAAATATTGGTACATTTCCATCAATAAAGATGGTGGATCTTGCAAATCGGCATCCATTATTGCCACATAATCACCGGTTGCATTTTCTAATCCTGCATACATCGCTGCTTCTTTTCCAAAATTTCTAGAAAAAGATATAAATTTAACTCTTTTATCTTTTTTGCTAAGATCACGCATTATTTTTAAGGTATTATCTTTAGAACCATCATTTATAAATAAAAACTCAAATGTAACTTTCTTAAATTCCTTGGTTATTTTATTTATTTCATCATAAAATAATGGTAATGCTTCTTGCTCGTTATAACAAGGAACAACGATTGATATTTTACTCATTTACACCACTCCATTATAACTAATTATACAATAAATAAGTGTAAAAATAAAGCATAATGCAAAAAAAAAATTGATAAACGAGTTTATCAATTTTAATATATCAGTGAATTACTACGATGGTTTTGAAATCGAAGTAATTTTACCACTAGCATCGAATATTGAAATATAGTTGTCAACTGTAATAGTTCCACCAACAATTGTTCCTCTTGAAAGTTCTAATGAAACAGCAGATGGTCTAGTACCTTTAACAGAAACAGTAGTATCAGTAAATACACCATCGAAACTTGCATCAGTACTATCTTTTAACAATTCTAACGCTAAGTAGCTCTCAACCGCACTAGCATATCCGTAAGCGCTATTTTTAGCAGCTCCTTCTCTAGCTTGGTCAATAACATTTAGAATTAACGGTGTAGCTATTAAAGCAATGATAGCTAAAATAACGATTACAGCTAATAATTCTATTAAAGTGAACCCTTTTTTGTTCATTTTCATTCTGTTTACCTCCTCTATTTTTTTTACATTCTTAATATACCACATATCCCTAATCATAGTCAATATATAATCGACACTTTTTTGCAAAATATGTAAAACTATACCATATTTAATAGTTTCAATAATATTATTGCCACATTTTATAAGTTTATACTTAATTTATTGTCTTTATTTTGTTTAAAACTATTTCCAATTCTTGTTTTTCTTTTTCTAAATTTCTTCTTTCACTTTCAACAACTTGAACAGGTGCTTTTGCAACATAATTATCGTTGGCTAATAATTTTTTTCTTCTTTCAATAGAGTTTATAAGTACATTTGCTTCCTTTTCTAGTTCCGATTTATCTAAAATTGCATTCTCACTATTGTCATAGTACAAACTGATTATACTACCATTAAAATTAATATCATATTTTGTATAGTTATCATTATTATTAAAAGTATTTTGGTTAATAATATTATTATCATCTAGTTTTAGCATCTTTATAAAAATCCCTTTATTTGCGCTAACTATATACTCATCATGAACAAGTAAATATTCTTTCCCAATATTATTATCCAATTTAGCTTTACGAACTTTTTTAATTAAATCAATTATGTTCTCTAGTTCTTGTTCTTCTTCAAATAAGTGTTTTTTATTATAATCAGGATATGAACTAATCATAATCGATTTATCTTTTATAGGAAGTTTTTGATAAATTTCTTCTGTTACATAAGGCATAAACGGATGCAACATTTTGATTATATTAGAAAGTACATGCAATAATACAGATTTTGTTGTATTATTCATATTTATTTTTGATAGTTCAATATACCAGTCACAAAAATCATCCCATATAAAACTATATAGTTCTGTGCCTACTACATTAAATTCGTATTTTTCCATGTGTTTTCTTATTACTTTTATTTTTTTATTAAGTTTGCTTAAAATCCACTTATCACTAATACTTAAATTGTCTAATAAATAATCTTCTTCTTTAAAATCCTCTAAATTCATTAGAACATATCTTGAAGCATTCCATAATTTATTTATGAAATTCCAAGTGGCTTTTACTTTTTCTTCATCATACCTTAAATCTTGTCCTGGTGCCGATGATGTTGTTAAGAAAAATCTTAATGCATCCGTACCGTATTCATCTATTACTTCCATTGGATCAACACCGTTACCAAGTGATTTACTCATTTTACGACCAATTTTATCCCGTACTAATCCGTGAATTAAAACTTCATTAAATGGTTTATCACCTGTAAACTCCAATGATTGAAATACCATCCTACACACCCAGAAGAAAATAATATCATATCCAGTTACTAATACATTATTAGGAAAATACCTTTTATCAAGATCTTCTGGCCATCCTAATGTAGAAAAAGGCCATAATGCGCTTGAAAACCATGTATCCAATACATCGTTATCTTGAATCCAACCATCTTCTTTTGGAGCTTCATAACCAACGTATACTTCATCTTCCTTATACCAAGCAGGAATTCTATGTCCCCACCATAATTGCCTAGATATGCACCAATCATGAACATTTTCCATCCAATGTAACAAAATTTTCTCGAAACGACCTGGTACAAAGTTAACTTTATCTTCAGTTTTTTGATTATCAACAACTTGGTTGGCTAAAACATCCATTTTAACAAACCATTGTTTTGATAAATATGGTTCCACCATTGCATCTGTTCTTTCACTGTGTCCCACTGAATGATTATGTTTCTTTATATCAATTAATAATTTTTTATCCTTTAAATCTTCGATCAATTGTTTACGACACTCAAAACGATTCATTCCTTCATAAACTCCAGCATTATTATTCATAGTAGCATCTGGATTCATTACAACGATACGTTCTAAATTATGACGGTTTCCAACTTCAAAATCATTTGGATCATGAGCAGGGGTTATTTTTACTACACCTGTTCCAAATTCCATATCAGCATATGAATCACCAATAATTGGAATCGATTTATTTATTATTGGCAAAATTAATCTTTTGCCTATTAATTCTTTATATCTTTCATCTTCTGGATTAACAGCAACAGCAGTATCTCCAAATAGTGTTTCAGGACGTGTTGTAGCAACTTCTAAATAACCACTATTATCTTCTAACATATATTTAATATGATAAAAAGCTCCTTCAACATCTTTATAGATAACTTCTTCATTAGAAAGAGCAGTCATTGCCTCAGGATCCCAGTTTATTATTCTTTCTCCTCGATATATATAACCTTTATTATATAAAGTTATAAATACATGCTTAACAGCTTCACTTAAACCATCATCTAATGTGAATCTTTCTTTAGAGTAATCTAAACTTAACCCTAATTTAGCCCACTGTTGTCTGATGTTTTTAGAATATTCATCTTTCCACTCCCATGCATGTTTAAGCCACTCTTCACGATCCATTTCTCGCGGTTTAATTCCCATTGATTTTAATTTAGCATCTACTTTTGCTTGAGTAGCTATTCCAGCATGATCCATCCCTGGTAACCATAGTGCATCATAACCATCCATCCTCTTATAACGGATAATAATATCTTGCAATGTAGTATCCCAAGCATGGCCTAAATGTAATTTTCCGGTTACATTTGGTGGGGGAATCACTATGCAAAAAGGTTTTTTACTTAAATCACCAGATGCAAAATGACCTTCTTTCATCCACTCACTATATTTATTGTTTTCAACTTCAATATGATTATACTTTTTCTCTAACATTTTATTTCCTCCAATCTAAAAATAAGATATCTATTAACTATTTCTTTAACTATAATTAATTTTTCTTTTGCTTGCTGATTTCTTTCAATTATTATATCAATTAAATTAGTTATTAGTTTTTTACTGTAAATATGGTTAATGCTATATCCATAATTAAAGTCATATATTAAAGCCACTTTTTGTAAATAATCATCAAGCTTGCTAGTAACATCAATATTTTTTACTGTTTCATTTTGTTCTAAACTATTCATAACTTTTAAACTAATTTCACCAGCATTTTCTTCTATTATTAATGTTTGGTTTACAAATATTTCAATAATATCTAATTTGTCAGCATCTCTAATTATCTTACAAAACATCTCTGTTCTTTCATCTAAATTATCCTCTATTGCGAATTTATTATGATTGGAAACTGCTTTTAAAACAATTTCTTTATCAGCATTATTCTCAATAAATTTATCAATGAAATTATTTTCTAATAAAACTTCTACTCCAAGGTTAGCGTGATCGACAGATACTAAATCATTATAAGTATTATAAATACGTATTTGTTCAAATCTACCTATGTCGTGTAACATGCCTATTAGTTTAGCTAATAAAATATCATCACTCGATAAATTTAATGATTTAGCAATTTCCTCACAAAAATTTGCAACCCTATATGTATGGTAATACTTTAGATATATCTTTCTGTTATTAAAATCATAATTCTTAACATACTGATCAAATATTTCTTCACATTTTTTTATGTTAATCATTATTACACCTCCTATATATAAAAAAACTACATCCTAATAAGGACGTAGTTCACGTGGTACCACCTTAATTTATTATAATAAGTTATTATAATCTTGATTATTTAACGCATATATACGTAATATCCTATTTACTTAGATATTAAACTCCCAAGCTACCTTCAATTAATATAACTATTAGTTTCCACCAACCACTAATTCTCTATAAGTATCATTAATTTACTCCTCTTGATCACGGTTTTTTTAATATTATATATCATATTCCAAAAAATAACAACCATTTTCTTAGAATTACTAACCTAATATAACTACACGGAACGTCCCGTTATCTCCCATAGCACCCGTTCTATGATTGAAACCAAATATTCCAGATGCCGTCCCGCCATTATAATATCCTCCACGTGGAAACCATGGATAAGATGTATTAACAAACAACATTGAATCACCATTCCAGCCACGAACTTCACCAGTTGCATCACCTAATTGTCTTCTATTGTAAGCATTATGATCATTATATGATGTACCATAGATATACTTGTTTATGTATTTTTCCATATCTACATTATCAATATTACTTTGATCAAATCCAGAATTAGCTATCATTATTGTTGTATCGTCTGAATTATACATTCCTCCAACAGTATATTCCCAAGATCCACCATTCATGTCATAGATGCCATATATATTACCAGTCGTGCTAGCTTTAACCCCATTAATAGTATAATAAGCATATCCAGCTGGACAAGTTATGCTTCGCACCATATCAGCATTTAAACTATCTCCTGCACAGCCTGTTACACCAGGTCCATTACCAGTATTAATATCACTATTTACATTGTTGATATAAATCTCTTTTTCTAAACCTTCAACACCCGTATAAATAGGATTACCATACTTACCATAGTCGCTTTGGGATAAATACGCAACTGCACCCCATTCCATATTTTTCATCATATGTGCATCGTTTTCTACACTTAAACCATAAAGTTCTGTATTGTTGAATAATCTTGATGTTAAAAATTGGTTATTTATATTTTGGTTGGTCAAAGATAATGAATTAGGTTTTATAGTTGGAAATGTATCTGTACCTGTTGTTTCAAATTTACCAACCCATAGTCCATTTAACTCGTTATCACCAAAAGTAAATGCGGGATGAGTTAAATACGAACCATTTGTAGAGCCTAACGACTTAGTAACATTACGATTTTCGAAAATAACATTTATTTTTTGTACGGAAACAGACTCGGAACTGACATTAAATAATTGATATTTATATCGTGGAATCCATACCAAATAGGCTGTTATATCATTTTCATTTACTTCGATTCCTACTGATGCATTTGAATAAATAGAGCGTGTCAGTTCACTTACTAAAGCCACATTTGCCCATTGTTGTTTATTATAATCATACCACTGATTATTACCTTCACGATTGTGAACGTCCGCCTTTATCCATTTTACACCATCCCATTTAATAGGAATCATTCCATTTGCAATTTCAGGTGTTGATGCACCGCTTGTATCAACATTACATATTTGTATATTGCAATTGGGATTATCAACATCATCTAACTCATTTATAATTTCATTTTTCTCTTTATCCAAAACTATCTTTCGACTAGCCATTACACTTAAAATACCTAGAAGAAGAGCCAAAAACAAAATTAAAGACGCTAGAAGAATACCTGATATTGCAAATCCTTTTTCCCTATTTTTCATTAACTCCACCATCCTATTTACTACTATCAAATTTTACATAAATTAATTAATAACTCTAACCTTTATATTGGTTGGAATAAAGTTTTGAATTGCACTATTTAATTGCAAGCCAAAATTAGCACTCTTATTGTTTGTTAAAACACCATTCCAAGTTTCATTTTTTACAGTTAAGATATTGCCATTAGTTTGAAAAACACCATTCCAGCCACTAACATATGTCGTATGCTCTGGTAATGTTATTTCAACTTCCCATGCATTAACTTTTTTACCCATTTTATTAGTAACTACAACATCATATTGATTAGTAAAATTACCCCAACTACCTGTAACATTGAACTTTACATTAAACTGTTCTAAAGTAACTTCTGGCATATCAACAATGGATACCATCTTAACTTTTGAAATTTTGAGATTTTGAGATGGGGATGTAATTTGCAGTCCCACATCTAATGATTTATTTGTTTTTAAAACAGTAGATACATTTTTCACTAATATTGTAGTAGAATCTATTGTTTCCACTTCATAATTCCAAACAGTGGGATTAGAAACAGGATTATCATACTTTATTTCCAAATTGAAGTTATTCAAATCGACAGTCCCAATATTTGATACCCTTAATGAATATTGGTATCGGTAATTTTGTCCCTCTACCCAACTATTAGTAGACACTAATTCAAATGTTAAGGCGGGATCGCTTTCATGATCAATAATAATTGTATCGCTAGGTATGTCATCGTTAATTTCTTCTGGAATAATATTTTTAGCATGTTTATTTGATATTACCACTCTAAAACCATTGTTGTTATTCTGGTAACCATTTGATGCCTCAAAATTAAATATTCCTGCGGTTGTCGTATTTAAACTATTTCCACCTCTAACAAACCAAGAATTACTACTACTTACAAAGTTACGAGCGTCACCATACCACCCTCTTGTTTCTCCTGTTGCATCCCCAAGTTTTCTACGGTTATACGAATTTTGATCACTCGCTGTTGTTCCATAAGAATATTTATTAATTAATTTTCGCATTTCTGGACTATCTATATTAGCTTGTTCAAAGCCTGTATTTCCTATCATAATTGTAGCATTATCACTATTGTACATAGCACCTATGACATTTTCGGATGCTCCTCCTGCCATATCATATATTCCATATATATTCCCTGTAGTTGAAGCTTGTACACCATTTTCACTAGAATAAGCATTTGTACACATAGCTACATTTGATGCATCTTTTGAAGAACCAGCACATCCTGTTGTAAAAGTAGCACTAGGATTATTCCAAATCTCTTCATTCTTTCCATATATACTATGAGATAAGTAGGCAACCATTCCCCACTCGGTATTCTTCATCATTCTTGCTGTATATTCTTCATCTATACCATAGGTTGTAGAATTGAATTTATCGGCAATATCGCTTTGCGTCTTAATATTATTGTTTCTTAAAGAAGTTGAGTTAGGTTTTATAGTTGGTAACTGTTCACTGCCAGTAGTTTCAAATTTACCAATCCATAATCCGTTTAGCTCTCTTTCTCCATAAGTAAATGCGGGATGAGTAAGATATTGACTATCATTTTTACCACTTGATTTACTTGTATATCTATCTTCAAAAATAATTTCTATTGATTGTGGTACTGATGATAATGCTGAGGCATTGAATAATTTATATCTATACCTTGGAACCCATACAAAGTATGATGAAACATCATCATCAAGAATTTCAACACCTATTGATGCATTAAGATAAAATGCTCTTGTTTCTTCACTTACTAAAGCAACATTAGCCCATTTTTTATTTTCATAATCATACCATTGATTATCGCCTTCTCGATTGTGTTTATCCGCTTTAATCCACCTTGCACCATCCCAAGTTATTGGAATCATTCCTTCTGTCATTTCTGGAATAGCAGCTCCACTAATATCGGCATTACATATTTGAACCCCGCAATTAGGATTATCAACACCACTTAATTTATTTACTATTTCAGTTTTTTGTTTATCCAAAATTATTTTCCTACTAGCCATAATACTTAAAACACCTAAAAGAAGGGCTAAAAATAAAATCAAAGATGCATAAAGCATTCCAGATATAGCAAAACCATTATTATTTAATTTCATATTAACCCTCCTTTCATTATTTAAATCTAATATGAAATGATTTCTAAATCAATCTTTTCATTTAATAGATTTAAATTTTCATCACGAACAACAATTTTGTTTTTATTACCATCTGATATATATCGTGTTTTTTCTAATAATTTAAAATTCATTTCAATATCAAATTCTTCTCCATTATTGTCATAAGCTCTTATTCTTTTCAAAAATGTTTTATCAAAATTCTTGCTGAAAGGAGAAAATTCACTTTCCCAACCAACTCTTAAAGTAGCTTCTGTTTGGTAATTAGTAGCATTAAATTTACCATTTAAGATATAAGAAAAATTATCATGTTTTTTATCATATGGAGATCCAAATGGTAAAGCTACTATATTTACATATTTGCCTGGTATTATATTTTCAAGTTTTTCATACATCTTACCAATTTCTAATTGACTTTGATCACTATCAATATTAACGAAATTAGCATGGTTATAGCTATGATTTCCTATATCATAACCATTATCAATTAGCCATTTCAAAATTTTATCATTATATTTAGGTTGTTCGAATAGCCCACCATTTAGAAAAAAAGTAGCAGTAATATTAAAATCAGGATATTTAGTTTTAAAACTTTCCATTATCCCAACCGCACAGTTAGGGTCAATTATAATGTTTCCGTTATCATCTAATCCAGTAACATTAATATTATTTTTCAAACCATCATCAAATGTTAGAACAATTGGACTTTTTCCTATTTGAACGTCTATTATTCCATTAATATAATCATTAAGTCTGATCATCCGGTATCCATTTTCATAATAAAATTCTAGGTCATTTATAAACGCTTCACTAGTTCTTTGGTATCCAGATGAATCAATATTTCCACCAGTATATCCCGTTTCAGAGTTTTTTAAATTATGAATACCATGGTACATCATTATTGGTACTCGACCTAATTCATTTACATTATATTTCATATACTCATCTTTACTTATCTTTCCTAACGATACAATTACTAATAATCGATCATTTTCTTTGATAACTGTCCCTATTTCTATGTTCTGTGAGATTATACGATCATATTCGACATTATCATTATATTCTTTTTCTATTACTAAGTCCAATTTATTCTTTTTAGCAAATTCCAAAGCCTCTTCAATTTTCTTATCGGTTAAATCGATCATATTTACTTCTTTGCTTTTATTTAGGAAATTAAAGAAAATAAAACTGCTAAGTAATAAAATAAACACTACTACTAGACTATATATAATTATGTTTTTTTGGTTCATTTCATCACCCTTCTAACTACATTTTTTTCATAAAGAAAACAATATATCTATCCTAATTATATCTATTACTAATTTACCATTTTTTTAGTATTAATTCAACCTTTTTAATAGTATAACGTAAAAAAGACTTTATTATTAATAAAGTCCAAATTATATAATTATTCTACCTATTCACCATTTTAATAATTGAATACACTATTGTAGGTGATGTTTATGCCAAATGGGTGCAATAATTGGTGGTATGGTCGTGGTAAATGGTTTGTTTGTCTATTAATTTTTTCAATACTACTTTTTTATCAAATTATTTTTACCTTCTTTATAATTACTAGATTTAATCTTTTCTTGATTTTTATTTTTATGATATTAATTTTATTTAGTATTTTCAGAATAATATGGTGACACTAGCATCTCTGTTTTGTAAATAGTATCAATGTGTTCACTAATAATTGAGCACATTTCATATTCACTCTTATCAAATTCTAGTTTATCTGGTAGTGCTGCCAAGATAAAAAATAATTTTCTTTCTTCTTCTAACAAAGGGTAATTTTTTTCATAATGTCTTAACACTTCATGAAAATCAAAATCTATAGCATGTTTTCTATATAACTTATATAAATCAAAAACAGGAATATCTATTTTGGACTTATTCCAACTTACCAAATAAGAATTCTTATTTCTTACAAAGTGACTAAGATCCAAATTATTATGCAAAACAACTAAACGTTGTTTTCTTTTGTCTTTTACTATTTTATACCAATTTTCTAATTCAAACTTACAATAAGTTAAAGATGCATATATTTTTGATATATTTCTTATTAATAGATACTCAGATGGACTCATATATACTTTTGTCTCTATTATGGTAGCCATATCATTATAATAACCATATAAATATTCTATGTTATTAGCAACATCTTCATATATTTTCTTATAGTCAGATTCATCTACTTCTTTGTAATGAGTCGTTTTATTGTGCAGAAGACTAACTAAATCTACCATATCACTAAGTTTTTGTTCTCTTGGCATATCTATTTCGTCGATAAACTTTGTTATCTCATAATCTTCATCTATGCTACTTATAATTTTCGGATAATAATTAAAATTTCGAGATTCTAGGTATTTATATATTTTATTATCTTCATTCCTATTTTTCTCTTTAATTACAAAACGCCCATTATCTGTATCAATAAAAGTAGTTTTGCCAACTTTTCTATATTGATGCGGCTTTAGGGCATATTTTTTTAATATATGATTAATTTTTCTCATTCACTAAAGAAGGAATGATTAATTTATCACCGATTTTTATTTCTTTTAAATCGTTGTATTTTTCTAAATCTTCTTTGCTTACTCCATATTTCTGTAGAATAATTTCTAAACTGTCATTTTCTCTTACTATATATATTTTATATGTTGTATAGGTTTCTCTACTGTTATCAAAACTATCAAATAACGATCTTGTCTCGGCATCTTCTTTAATAATATTGACTGATTCTTTAGCATTTTTCTCTTCTTTTATCTCTTCTACTTCCAGAGATTCTCGATTCATACTTGGAAGTTCTTCATTCACTTTTATTTCCTCTTTTCTCTCAATTAAATCTTCTAATTCCACTCCAATATCATTACTTTTGTCATCGAATTGTTCATTTTCAAAATCCTCATCAATGGTCAAATTATCAATAACAATTTTTTGTTCCTCAATAATTTCCTTTTCTTCTAATTTATCTATCAATACATCAATGCTAACGGCTAAAACATTATTGTTTATGATTTCATAGTAAAAATCATCAATATCTAGCAGTATATTATCAAGAATGTATTTGTTATCCATGCTTATATCAAATGGTAAATTAAAAGAGAATGCATCAGTATTAGTACTATTATCAGCCATCTTATATTCCCCACTGATAATAAATTCACCGGCAATCAAGTTGTCGCTTTCTAAATGTAATGTGTGTTCTAAAGAAATACTTGTTATTTCTGATAGATTTGTTTTAAAAATAATATCTTTTTTAAAAGGAATTATTTTCTTCATAATATCTCCCCTTTCATATTTCAATTAATTATATGAGTATAAAATCCAATTATGAAAGAAAAGAAAAAAAAGTACCAACGGTACTTTAATTTACATTTTGAGTTACTAATTCTTTTATAACTTCTTTATAATTTTTTACAGGTATATACTGAATTGTTTCTCTTATTTCAACTGGAACATCGTCTAAGTCATTAATATTATCATATGGGATAATAATTTTTTTAATGCCATTACGATGAGCCCCTATGCTTTTTTCTTTTAAACCGCCGATAGGTAGTATATTACCTCTTAATGTTATTTCTCCTGTCATAGCTATATATGATGGTATCTTTTTCCCAGTAAATGCACTTATCAAAGCCGTTGTTAACGTGATTCCAGCACTAGGTCCATCTTTAGGAATAGCTCCTTCAGGAACATGTATATGAATATCATTTTTCACTAATTTATCATAATCAATATTAAATAACTTATGATTTGATTTTATGTAACTAAGCGCTATATGAGCACTTTCTTTCATAACATCCCCTAGGGATCCTGTTAATACAAGATTTCCGCTACCTTTAAAGTAATTAACTTCGATCGGAAGAGTATCACCACCAAAGTAAGTGTATGCAAGTCCATTAACCACTCCAACTTTAGAAGTCATCATTGCATTAAAATGAAACTTAGGTTTACCTAAAAAAGTTTTTATGTTTTTATAACTAACCTCATATCTCGGTTCATCTTTTTTATCAACAATAATTTCAGCAACTATTTTTCTTACAATAGTTGATATTTGTCTTTCTAATTCTCGAACACCAGATTCTTTTGTGTAATGTCTAATAATACCTAAAATAGTATTATCATTTATACTTATTTTTGAAATATCAAATCCGTGTTCTTTACAAACTTTTGGTATTAAATGTCTTTTGGTAATGTCAAGTTTTTCATATTCTGTATAACCCGATAACTGAACTATTTCTAAACGATCTTTCAATGCCTCTGGAATATCCTCAATATAATTAGCAGTTGCTATAAACATTACATTTGATAAATCATACTCCTCCTCTATATAATTATCACTATAGTATTTATTTTGTTCAGGGTCTAGTATTTCTAATAAACAACTAGCGGGATCCCCTTTGAAATCCTTAGTCATTTTATCAATTTCATCTATTAAGAAAACTGGATTTGAACTTTTTGCTTTCTTTAAAGATTGAATAATTCTTCCGGGGCTAGAACCAAGATAAGTACGACGATGTCCAACTATTTCTGCCTCATCATTGACTCCACCAACTGACATTTTGACAAAATTTCGATTAACCGCACCGGCAATACTAAAAGCCAAACTTGTTTTACCAACCCCTGGAGGACCCACTAAACATATAATAGGACTTCTTAGGTTATTGCTCATTTGCTTAACTGCCAAAAACTCAACAATTCTTTGTTTCACTTTATCTAATCCATGGTGTGAACTATCTAATTTTTCTCTAACATTTTTTAAATCATTGTTGTCTTCAGTCAATTTATTCCATGGCAAATCAAGCAGCCAATCAATGTAATTTCTTATAACATTAATTTCTGGAGAAGCTTGAGATAAACTTTCATATCTTTTCAATTCTAAAGTTATTCTTTCTTTAATCTTATCTGGAGCATCCAATTGATTAACTCTTTCTCGTATTTTGCTGACTTCATCATCTTTAACAGCAACATCTCCCAATTCTTCTTTTATAACTTTCATCTTTTCTCTCAAAAGATATTCTTTTTGATTAGTATCAATTTCCTTTTTTACTTTTAATTCTAAATTCTTTTCAATATTATACATTTCTTTTTCTTTATATATATCTTCTAGAATCATCCTTGTTCTTACTAAACTATCACAATTATTTAAATATTCTTGCATACGCAATGCATCTATTGGCAAATGAGGAGCAATAATATCAGTCATTTTAGATAAATCACTCATATTATTAATCAAAGACAATACGCTATTACTTATATATGGTATGCTTTTAATATAATCTTCCATATCCCTATATAACTTACGTACTAGAACTGATTCCTCTTTTGGATCAATCACTTTTTTCTCTTGAGTCATAACTATTGCCTCTAGTACATCTGTGCTTTTATTTAAATTCAAATATTCATATATATTAGCTCGTGATTTACCACTTATAACAACTCTGGTTTTACCATTAGGTAATTCCATTTTATGGATTATTTTCGATATAACCCCTATTCTAGGTAAATCTTTTATCTCTGGAACCTCTTCTAAAGGATCTGTTTGGCTAACTACTAAAATATTATTGTCGTGAAATAGTTCAGCAACATCTATAATATTCTTACTTATATCATTATCAAATTCTAATCTTATATCATTATTAGGTAATAAGACAATTCCTCTAAGCAGTATAACTGGTAAGTTTGTTTTTATCAATAACAACACCTCCTAATGAAATTGGTTATTATTATAATACAAAAGATGATAAAAGTCTATTATTTTTAACATCTTTTTTTATTTATTAAAAAGCAATCCTATATCATGATAAATATATTATATACAAATATTGCCATGTATTAGATATAATCATTAATTACATATACAAATTAAACATACATTGAATATGAATTAAAATTTTGTTATACTTCTTATAGGTGATAATATGACTGATTTTTGTATGCTAGTTAATAAAAAATACCCATTGCCTTCTAATTACGTACCAACTAATTTAGTGGATTCTAGCAGTCCTAATCTCGACTTTATTCTTGATCCAAATGAGAAAATACTAATAGTTGAAGATGTTCTTATTGCTTTTAATCAGTTAAAAGAAGCCGGATTAAAAGATGGACACCATATAGAAATAGAAAGTGGTTATCGTTCTTACCATTACCAAGAGAAACTAAGAAAACATTATATAGCTACCAAGGGAGAAGAATGGACAAGAAAATATGTTGCTCTTCCTGGAACAAGTGAACATCAAACTGGTTTAGCCATCGATTTTCTCTTGGTCCGTAATAGTAAATTAATAGAAGAAATGAATGACGACGATAAGGAAGTCCATTGGGTTCATCAAAATGCACACTTATATGGATTTATAATTAGATATCCCAAAAATAAAGAACGAATAACTGGTTATAGCTATGAACCATGGCATCTACGTTATGTCACAAAAAAAACGGCTATTTTCTTAAAAGAAAACAATATAACTTTAGAGGAATATTTCCAAAATAAAAAGGATAATTAAATAATTATCTTTTTTTAACCATTATTATTATTTGCGTGTTTCAAACTTAGTTTCAGTTTTCTAACTGGTCTTTTTTCTAAAACTTCGGCTTCTTGTTGTAATCTAAGTATCTCTTTTCTCCATAACTCTCTAAACTCAGTCAATTTTTCTTTATCTACAACACCGTTTTCGTTTCGTATATCAATTTCAATTTTATTTCCATAGACAATGCGAACCCTCCTAAAAGGACGAGGTTGTTCGATAAAAACAGGTACAATTGGCAGTTTTGAAAGATTAGCAATATAAAAAGCACCGGGTTTTATTCTATTAATAGTATTTTTATTTATATCTGATATTGTTCCTTGTGGAAAAAGCATATAAACTTTCTTATCTTTCTTACCTTCTTTTAAATATTTGATAGCTTGACGGACTTCATTTCCTTGTTTACTATCCCTATCAACACTAACAACATTGATTTTAGTTAGAAAATTTCCTACAATCTTATTTTTAAAACACTCTTTCTTAGCCATTATACTAATGTTGTCCATTGATGACCAAAATATTGGACCATCATAATCACTTGTATGGTTGGGACATAAAATAAACGATTTATTTTCAAGACTTTCTTTATTGTACTCTTTTACCCTAAAAAATAGTCGATGAAAAATAATATAACCAATATTTTTAAGATACAATTTCATAAATAATGACATCTCCTTATCAAATCCTACACTATAATTATATCATATTTTTAAAAAAAGTATTAAATCAAAAAAAAATCTAATTTCGACTTTTTTTTAGAACTTTATTCTCTATACTACAGTATTTGGCATATTCTTCAAATGCAGAAGTATGACTATCAATCCTATTATTTCTTTCATAATCACTCATTTCAGCGAGTGTTTTAGCATGATTTTCTGGTACAAATATATGCCACAGTTTTGACCACTTAGAAGAGTTATCTTCTATCCCTCTTATTTCTAGTGATAAACTCCCCCTAGATTCTCCATAAAAATAGGCGATTTCATTACCATCGTAATATGCCAAACATTCCTTAAAATAACACTCCCTATTATTAACTCCTTCCATCAATTTCAAAACTCCTTTTAACGACAACTTCGACATATTATAATTTACAAAAGTAGATGGCCAACCACCCAAACTCTCGATAAAAAATCCTGCATCTAAAGCAATACATGGTTTGCCAACCAATTTATAAGCCTGCATAACTTTTGATCCGGCTATCTCTTCTAAACTTTCACTTCTTGGTTCTTCAAGGTCATAGTCAAAGGATATTACGCTAATACCGTGTTTTTCTAAATACTTATGTGCTGAGGCAACCTTACCTTTATTAGATGTCACAAACACTATTTCTTTCATCTACATTCCTCCTTTATAACGATATAATTTTTTAACCTGTGGAGCATATTCAACATTAGATAGATCTTTATTTTTTATTTCAGCAATAATTTTTGATAAAAACATCACCTTAATTGATAAATCAAATTCACCAACTAGTGGTTTTTCTTTGTTACTTTCTAAAATAATTATTTGTTCATATAAAGAATTCAACTCATTTAGCAACGTGACATCAAGTTCCTTCTTAGGACCATTTATTAGATATATAAGTATCTTATTATTATTGTTATATGCTAGCGTACTTCTTCCATGGCAATAACTATATTTTTCATGAACAATAGTATTTAAAAGACCTGATTCTACCATGTTTGATTCTAGTATTTTACTTGCAGTATAAGTATTATCACCTGTCATTATTTCAATTGTTATATTATTTTTTTTTATTAAATCAGCATCAATTTCTATTTTATTGTTATAATTATCAAGATACGTATCACATAATAATTCAAAAAAATCCTTATCACTTAATTCTAAATAATATCTAAGTAATATTGAAATAGGTATTAATGTAGATGCAATCGATATAAAACTATGCTCTTTTTTTATATTACCACCATAATTGATAATAAAATCCTTATTTTTATTTATTAAAGTATACTTTAACTTATTGTCATCACTAGTAAATGCATATCTATTTAGTTTATAATATCCTGCCATATCAAGTGCTTTATTAATTCCTTCATTATTACCACCGTATGTGAATGCACATATATTTTTATACAACTCAAAATTTTCATATAATGTATCTCTAGGTTCCTTATTTAAAGAAATTATATTATTTTTCAAACTAATTATTTTACTTGCATATTGACTAACTGCGTGTGAACCTCCAGTACCAATACATATACAGCTATGCTTTATCTTGTGCAATATAGAAATTAATTCTTTTGTGGTTATAGTGTTATTGCTATCAATAATACGTGCCAATAATAAATCAAAATTTTTTTGCATTTTATACACCTCACCTGTTTATACTATCTTCTATAAGTCTTAACTTTTTCCATAAACTCTTTGGTATTTTGATTACACACATCACCACTATCAATGTGACCAACTTTCAAATAACTTCCTACAATACCAGCATCAGCAATCGCCAACTGATTAACACAGTTTCGAGCTGTTAAACCTGCGCCAACAATTAATGGAAAGTTCCCAATTATATTTCTAAAGGCAATTATTTTTTCTAAATCTGTTTCTTTTCCTGTGCCAGAACCAGTCACAACAATTCCATCACATCTACTCATACCAATTTTTAAATCCTCGTTTAAAGGTCTATCTGATAAATATGGCTGATACTTAAATCGAACTCCACCAATTAATTTAACAGGACTTTGTTTTCTTAATAAGTTTAAATCATGTTCGAAAATTTTATCGTCTTCATACACCAAATGGCCTGCTACTGAATCGATTTGTATAAACTTCGCTTTATATTTATCAACTAATTCAAAAGCTTTACGATAATTTCCTAAAATATTAATACCATATATTATATCTTTATGATAATTAGATAAATAACTAAGAACACAATCAACACTTTTTATATCGCCAAAATAATTTTCAATAATTACAGCATCAATCCCATTTCTCATATATATATCTATTTCACGAAGAGCCCTTAATAAAATATCTGCCTCATCGTATCCTTTTAAATGAAGCATTCCAATTATGGGTTTATTAGACTTAAATAAACTTAGAAATTCATTTTGTTTTTCCATATATTTTTTTCTCCTTTTCTAAATAAAAAACCTCTTTAAGTAATATTATCACTTAAAGAGGAAATATATCGTCTATATAATTTTTAATCATATTTTTCTTCCAATAATTTCAAATCCATTATTCTACCAAGTCGAAAATGTCTAATTTCGCCTCTCAACTCACAAAAGGCGCCTACATACCACGAGTCGTTATAGACAAACATATTACAAGGGTGAATAATTCTATCCCTTGTTTCACCATCTAGCAATAAAAAGTTTATCCATATTTTTCTTTTCTCTTTTATTGCTCTATTTAAGATATTATATTTATCTGTTTCATCACTTGATATAAGTAATTCTCTAGCACTTTTTATTTTACTACCTTTATATATTCCTTTTACTTTATCAAGTAAATCTAAGTACTCTGTTTTTAATCGAAAGTCATGACCAGAATTTATTAATGCATATATATTTTCTAACAATTCTATATCATATTTACTAAAACCCCTTTTTGGTAATCGAATACTTTCATTGAGAATATATCCACCATAAGGGCCTCTTATAGTATCAATATATATTCCGGACATTTCTAGTTCTTCTTTGTATAACCGAACCATACGTTCAGTTACCTCTAATCGTTCACTTAATTCTTTAACACTATATTTTCTTCCGTTACTAAGTAGTTCTAACATAGAAAAAACATTAGAAATTTTCCCCATAATAATCACCAATCCATTTTTATTATACCATATTTATTAAATCAGTTATATTTTCCTCATCTACTAAATTAATTCTTAAATTGTTGATTCCCATTTCATAGTACTTATTAGCGTTGTGTAGTCTACGAGGTTTATAGTTGTATATGTACATTAAATTCTGATAGATTTTAACAGGGTATAAATTGTTGAAGCGATCCTTTAAAAAATTTTGTTTACCATCCACTTCATAAAAGTCCAATAAATTGAATTTATTTATCATAACTTCTTCCCTGCCATAAATTATAAGCTCTAAATTAGGGGCAACACCATATCTCTTTTTATAATTATCAATAATATTTTTCATTTGATTATCATCTAACTCATAGGACAATGTGACTTGATTAACACCTAATCCATGAAGAAAAGCAACACTATATGAATTTGTTACATTTAAAGAAAAATCTGTATCGATATTCGAATAATAATTTAAACTTCCCATTTCACCTACTAATAATTTTTTATTATAATCTTGATGCTTTGTAATTACTCTAGGTAATTTTAATATTACTCTTGTATCATTATTTATATTGTTAAACACAGTTTCATCAAACACATATATATTATTTATTTCGAATTTTTTAACTTCATCATATTGATGATTATTATTAATCAACACATTCAAGTTTCTTGAAACTGAGTAATCAAAAACATTTTTCAAATAATCTTTCTTAAGATAATTCGATTTATATAACCTTTTTTCATTTAATAAATTAACAGCTTCTCTTCTTATTTCATTCAAATCTTTTATATTGACAAAAATATTGTCTGACATATCAACATTAATATTATTAAACTCATAAATAGTGTTACCTAATTTTTTTATTTGTTTTAAAATATCTGAACTTCTAAGAGGTTTATTTATAGCTTCTACAACTACTACATCACTTTTCACTTCAACTGTGTTTATTCCATCGGTTAACTTAAGATAAATAGGTTGTCCTGTTTTTAATACTAAGTAAGCATCTATCACAACTTTTCTTCTTTTTAAATTAATTTGATCTTTAATTGATTTGATTTGTTCAATATCAGTTGTCTTCAATACCGTACTATCAATTTCAATATCATCTTTCATATAAATCTCAATAATGTCACCTGCATTAGCTCCACCAATAGTTTTACTATTTAGTAAAATTTTTGTTAGTAGACAACCTACATCTGAGTCTTTACCAATTATTCTAATTCCATCTCCTAATTTGACACTATTTGACAATTTTATTTTCACTTTATTCTTCTTTGACATAATAACTTTTCCAATTTCAATTCCTACATGGTTCGGTCTATACTGATTAACAATATTTTTATTGATTTCATTGAATAAAAACCCTTTTGTAAACCCTCTATTGAATATTTTTTTCATTTCATTTATGTCATCATCACTAACGTTGACAGACTTGTTTTTTATATAATTATCGATCGCTTTACGGTATAAACTGACAACTAAATATACATATTCTGGTCTCTTCATTCTACCTTCTATTTTGATGCTATCTACTCCAGTTTCAATTAAATCACCAATATATTCAAGTGCATTTAAATCTTTGGCACTTAGTAAATATTTGTCATAGTTGATTTTTTTGCCGTCACTTATCAAATCATATTTTTGTCTACAACTTTGTGCGCAAGTACCCCTGTTTCCGCTTCGTCCACCAATCAGGCTGCTCATTAAGCACTGACCTGAATAACTAATACACAAGGCACCATGAACAAAAATTTCCAACTCCATATCAATTGATTTTTTTATTTCTTTAATTAAATCAATACTTGTTTCTCTAGCTAATACAGTTCTTCTTATTCCTACTTTTTTAGCTAGTTTAACCCCTTCCAAATTATGAATATGCATCTGCGTTGATGCATGAATTTCTAAATTTGGATACATTTGTGTTATTAAATCCATCATACCTATATCTTGTAAGATTACTGCATCCACATCATTACGATGAAGAAAATCGATATAGTCAACAAACATAGTTACTTCGTCTTCATATATAATTGTATTAACAGTGACATAAACCTTAACTCCATATAAATGCGCATATTTAATAGCAGCAACTAATTGTTCATTAGAAAAATTACCGGCATAATTTCTTGCACCAAACATATACCCACCTAAATATACAGCATCACATCCAGCTTCAATTGCTGCAACTAGACTTTCCATGTTTCCGGCTGGGGCCAATAATTCAATTTTTTTCATTTTATCACCTATTCATGATACTAATTATAACTAAAAAACATTATCTTTTCAATATAAAAAGGAGATTTATCTCTCCTCATTACATTATTTATTATTCATCTCTTTTTATTTCATTTTCGATTGACACATTTATATTAGCTGATATATTGTCTGATAATGATATAGGTTTATAGTTAATAATGTTTTGATTTTTTAATGCATCATATAAAGTTGGTGCGCCTATGAAACTAAAAACACTCACCCATATACCATCTATCCAATTCAAATTATAAAAACTCATTGCAAATGGAACGCCAAGAGCAAATGATAATAACAGATTTAAAAGCCATACTTGCCATATTTTATTTATAAAAGTCAGTGTTTTAAATTTTTGGATTAATGCCATCAGCACAACGCTAACGGACATACTTATTATTAATAAATCAATTAAATAATCTGGAAAAAACAATTCCACCTAGTCACCTCCTTTTATTGACATTTTGATATAGGTATTTCCTCTATATTATCTACAATCTTTTCTATAACACCATTGCCACCTAAATTTTTATACTGCGTATATAATTCATCAATCATTTCTTTTGTATGTAGACTCATACTTCCAGCATCCTCATATTGATTGTAGATTTCAATTATTTTTGCTTTAAGCAAAGCTTGAACGCCGTTTCTTGTGGATATCATAAGTTTATAGTGCTGATTTACTTTTTTAAACAAGTACATAACAAAAGAAATAAGTGTGCCAAATAAAAATTCAACCCAATAATTAACTATAAAGTCCAATTTATATTCCTCCAATACTATCTATAATGTTATATTCTTATTTTATAAAATAGTGTATTGATAATAACTATAACATAAGATTTATTTATAGACTATAATGAGTATCGTAGCTTTACTATAAAAAACGAATTTTTTATATATGTGTCAATATAATTAATTAAGGAAGGCTTATGAAAAATGAAAAAATAATATTAACTGACATTCAAATATTTGCTATAATATGTAGCATAGTATCTCTCGTTATTTCACTTCTACTCTCCTATAACGAGAAATTAAAGCTATTAAATTTGAAACCTATATTAAATGATGAAGAAGAATATAACGTTCTTCTATTTGATCGTATTTTTATCCTTGCAATTGCACTAGTATTTCTATATATTAATTATAGAGGATATGAATTGTCAAAGGATAAAAAAGAAAAAGATTTTGGTATACTAGAAATATTTGCTTCTACTTTAGTAATTGTAGCATCCTTAATTATTTTATATGTTGTTATCAATTCAAAGGATGATGGTGCAGGATTCATTTCTCTAGAGAATCCAACTATATAAAAAAACTTTCTTTGATAAGAAAGTTTTTTAATCTATTTTTTGGTTATTACTATACGTATGACATACTTTATCCAATTGTTTTACTATTTCATCTATTTCTTCATTATTTTTCAATCTAACTCCACTCGCATATATATGACCACCGCCACCAAAGTTAGCAGCAACTTCATTTATAATTGGCCCTCTAGATCTAAGAGAACCACGAATTGTGTCATTAACTTTATCCCATGAGAACACAGCCCACGCTATTACTTCATCAATATAATTAAAATTATTAACCATATTGCCAGCAGTAGCTGCATCAACATTATACTCACTCAAAATATCTTCTGTTAAAATAATATAAGCTAGACCATTTTCAGTAACAGTAAAATTATTAGCTATATAACCTTGAAACTTTATCTCTTTTAGTGGTCTTAAATATAAGTTTTCATAAAGGCTAGTAAAATCAATATTAGTTATCTTAATTAATTTCGAAACCAAATCAAAAGTTTTAGGAGTGGTGTAATAAAATAAAAATCTATTTGTATCCGCAATTATACCTATATATAATTTTTCGGCTGCTTCTTTTGTCATTTTTAATCTTGTATTAAAAACAAGTTCCACAATCATTTGAGATGCACTGCTAGCAGAGGCATCGATCCACTCATCATTACAAAAAGTTTCTACATGTGGATGATGATCTATTTTAATTGTATGAGCAAAACGATTTAGTTCTACTCCGTCAACTCTCCCTTTATCAGGAACATCAACTATAATTAATAATGCTTTTTCGTACATGTCATCATTAAACTTATCTAAAACACCTAAATATCTAAATTTGGAAGCAGGACTACCAACTGCATATACTCGCTTTTTAGGAAAGGTATTCGATATAATATCTCTCAATGCAATTTGACTTGCAAGCGCATCTGGATCTGGTCCAACATGACGAGCAATTACAATTGTATCGTATTTCTTTATTTGTTTGTATATATTTCTTATTATTTTATTACCCATTTTATCACACTTCCTACTTGGTAAAACCAAATGTATCTCTTGCAATCATTAACTCTTCGTTTGTCGGTATTATAAAAACTTTAATCTTAGAATCTTCTGTTGAAATAAGAGTTTCTTTACCTCTAACATTATTTTTTTCTAAATCTATTTTTACACCAAGTGAAGATAATCTTTCAATTATCTCTTTTCTAGTATCAGCAGCATTTTCACCAATTCCACCAGTGAAACAAATTGCGTCTGAACCTTTTAAAAGCATATCATAAATTGCAATATAACTTGCGATTTTTCTTGTATATATATCTTGTGCAAGAATTGCTCTTTCATTCCCATTTGCTATCGCATCTTCAATATCTCTAGAATCTGACGACACTCCAGAAACTCCTTTAAATCCTGACTCCTTATTAAGCATATTTGTTACTTCTTTAACTGATTTATTTTCTTTTTCGCAAATGAACTCAATAATGGCTGGGTCTATATCACCACTTCTTGTTCCCATAGGTATTCCTGCAAGTGGTGTAAATCCCATTGTTGTATCAATTGATTTTCCTGCATTTACTGCGCATAGACTTCCACCGTTTCCTAAGTGAGCAACTATTATTTTAGCATTCTCATTTTCTAAAATTTCTGCACATTTTTCTGATACATATCGATGACTTGTTCCATGAAATCCATATTTTCTAACGCTATATTTTTCATACCAATCATATGGAGTTGCATACATATACGCTTCTTTTTCCATTGTTTGATGAAAAGCCGTATCAAATACTCCAACCATTAAAGCATTAGGAAGAATTTCTTTAAATGCTTCTACTCCTGTTAAGTTAGCTGGATTGTGAAGTGGAGCTAGTGGTATTAGTGATTCAAAAACACTTAGTACTTCATCAGTCAAAATAACTGATTGATTGAATTTTTCTCCGCCATGAACCATTCTATGTCCTACTGCTTCAATATCTTCAACTTTTGATACAACATTATTTTCAAGCAAAGCCTCTACTAATAATTTAACTCCTTCTTTATGATCTTTTATTTCCAATTCTTTTTCGAATTTTTCTCCATTAATTTTTAATTTTATTTTCCCCTTATCCATACCAATCCTTTCAATTAGTCCTTCTACTAATTGTAATTCTTCTGGCATTTCAATAAGTTGGAATTTTAAGGATGAACTCCCTGCATTTACTGATAAAATTTTCATTGTGACCTCCTCATTTATTACCTATTAATTATAGCAAAGATACAAATCTTTTTCAATCAAATTTCATAAATATATTTTTAGATACTAAAAAAATATCAGATGAAATTTACCCTTCAGAGTAAATATAAATAAAAAAGACAAGAAATACCTTTTTTTCTTGTCTATTAAATTCAATTATTTTTCATTACTATTTATAGGTTTCATTAAAGGAAACATTACACACTCTCTAATCGGTCTATCCATTAATGTTGAGAACAATCTTTCTGATACTCCAAAACCAAATGCTGGTGGCATACCATATTCAAGTGCTTCAATGAATTCAGCATCATGCTCATGAGCTTCTTCATCTCCAGCTTCTGCCATATCTCTTTGTTCTTTAAAACGTGCTTCTAAATCAATAGCATCATTTAATTCTGTATAACCATTACCCATTTCTGAACCAGCTAAAATAACTTGGAATTGTGCAACTTTACGAGGATCATCCTTCAATCTTTTTGGAAGTGGATTTAATTCTACTGGCTGTCCAACTAAAAATCCTGGCCCGCTCAATGTTTTACGAACAACTTTCCACAAAGTATCTACTAATCTCCAATAAGGAGCACTTGGGTCGAATTCAACTCCGGCCTCTTTTAAACCATTTATAACGTCCTCTTTTGTAGCTTCATAGATACTTACACCAGTTCCTTTTTTGATTATCGTTTCAAAATCATAAATTTCCCATTCAGCATCCATGTCTATTTCATATCCTTTAGATGTGAATTTAGAAGTACCTAATACGTTTTTGGTAACTCTTCGATACATCTCTTTAACAAATTCCATACCGTCTTTATAATCTGCATATGCCCAATAAAATTCCATTTGAGTATAATCTTGTAAATGCTCTGGGCTCATACCTTCGTTTCTGAACTGACGTCCAATTTCAAAAGTTTTTTCATAACCAGCAACTAATAATTTCTTTTGCCATAACTCTCCCATTGAAATTCTTAAAAACACATCTAAGTCAAGTGCATTATGATGAGTACTAAATGGAGTTGCAGCTGCACCACCAGCACTATTTTCTAAAATTGGCGTTTCAACTTCTAAAAAACCATTTTCAATTAAGTAATTACGTATGGTCGCCCAAAATTGTTGTTTGCGTCTAAACAATTCTTTAATTTCAGGATCCATAATAATATCTAAATATCTCTTACGTAATTTGATTTCAGGATCACTAATACCGTGATATTTCTCTGGAAGAGGTTTTAATGCTTTTGCTAAATGAGTATACTTTGTAGCTTTTACGCTTAATTCTCCCATATTTGTTCGAAATACATTACCCTCAATACCAACAATATCACCTAAATCAGCATTATCAAATAACTCGTATTGTTCTTCTCCTACAATATCTAATCTAACATATATTTGAATTTGCCCAAAATTATCTTGAATATGCATAAATCCGGCTTTACCTTTTCCTCTTTTAGTCATTATACGACCAGCTATTTTTACAGGTATTTCCTTATCATGCAAATCGTCTTGAGTATGTTCTTCATACGTTTCTTTTATTTCCTTAGAATTAGAAGTAATATCAAAACGATGTCCAAAAGGATCTATACCTTTTTTAGCTAATTCTTCTGCTTTCTTTCTGCGAACTAATTCTTGTTCTGTAAATTCTCTCATTCTTTCACCTCTGTTTTTTTATCGACGATTACTTTAGTATAACTTAAAATATCATGTAATCCTCGTTTGTCTTTTCTATATATTACCATAAAAGCACTAATAATTACTAGTAAAATTTGCATAAACCCTAAAATAGATACAACTATAAAATAAGATAAACTAGGAAGTAAATATATACAAGCTAGAGAAATAAGCATATATCCCAGTCCATTAATTATTATATTACGAATTAATAAATTATTCAAAGATAAATAATGTTTATCTTCACGTACTATTCTAATGCCAACTATGTAATTTCCAAGCGTCTTCCCCTCTTTAAAGTAAGGTACGACCACAAAGTAACTAATAATTAATATTGCATTAACAATACTCATCATTATTCTTTCTTGATCCAAATCATGAATAATATCTGCGAATTGATTTATATAACTATTAACACTTATTTCGCTTTTTAGTGCTAATTCATTTATTGTGTTTAATTCCTGGTTTAAAACATTTACATTATGACTTTCAGGTATAAAGAAATTAAAAAGCAATAGAAATATTGATAATAACATAATATCAATAATATAAGCGGAAAATCTTTTCACATAATTAGCTTTCATAAATCTCCTCCTTTTCATATCTATCTAATAATGATTTCATTTCTTCAAACTTATCTATAGTAAATATCTTCTTCTTTAGTTCATTAGTATTAGGTATCCCTTTTAAATACCATGCGGCATGACTACGCATTTCTAATAAAGCTATTTTTTCATCTTTTATTTTCAGTAGATATTCCAGATGCTTTCTTATCATATCTATTTTATTTTTAGGAGTTATTTTAACAGGCTCAATACCCGATTCTAAATATTCAACGCACTCTTTTATAAGCCATGGATTCCCTAATACTCCTCTACCAATCATAATAGCATCACAATTAGTTTCATCAAGCATTCTTTTAGCATCATAACATGATTTTATATCACCATTTCCAATAACCGGTATACTTACATTATCTTTTACTTCCTTGATTATTTTCCAATCAGCATTTCCACTATATCCTTGACTTCTTGTTCTAGGATGAACAGTAATTGCTTTTGCTCCAGCTTTTTCACATATTTTTGCTATTTCAACAGCATTAATACTTTTGTTATCCCAACCGCTTCTGATTTTAACTGTTACAGGAATTGGTACAGCCCCAACAACCGCCGTCACTATTGCATATACCTTATCAGGATTTTTTAATAACGCACTTCCTGCTTGACTTCTAACCGCAACCTTAGGAACTGGACATCCCATATTAATATCAATAATATCTGGTTTCATAGTATTGTATATGTATTTAGCAGCGGTAACAAATGAGTCAACATCACAACCAAATATTTGTTGAACTAACGGTCGTTCAAAATCAGTCATATAAAGCATATCTATAGTCTTATCATTACCATAACTAATTGCTTTATCACTAACCATTTCGGCATATATAAGTCCGCAGCCCATTTCTTTAATAATTGTGCGATATGCACTATTACATATTCCAGCCATAGGAGCTAAAACTATTTTATTTTTTATTGTAACATTACCTATCTGCCACATAATTATCACCTAACTCATTATAATATATTTTGGCTTGTTTTTCAATAAAAAATAACCTGTTAAGGTCATTCTCTATATTTATTTTAAAATCCAAGCATTAGGAATCCATCTTTCCCCAGTTTCGTTATATGCGCATGGTTTGCTGTAAAGTTCGTTATTAACTACTAGAGCACTAGAGGCTCCACCATCCATATTTACAGCATTATGAGCACGATATCTTGATAAAATCTTAATCATTTCTGGAATATCTATTCCCGTACTATGAGTTTGCCTACCATCAACTACTAAAAATAATACAATTCCATCTTTTCGTTGAGCCAAAACAGTTCTTGGTTGAATCCCCCAGCCACCATCGCCTTTTACAAATGCAGGTTTCCCATTAACAATTAAAAAAGGTCCAAACTGAACAGCATCACGCATTCCCTTTTGTATTGCTTGTTGCGGTGTATCTTTTGTTAGAACTAAAACATTATCATTGTTAAATCCTGATATATATCTGTTTTGTCTTGTTGTATTTGATATAACTTTGCCATCTTTGATAACAACACCAGTAGGTTCTCCACCCATTCCTTGTTCGTTACGATCAACAAAGCCACTAGCATTTATCCCCACTATTGCGCTATTATCCTTAGTTATTTGTCTTAATCGTTGTCCAGTTGAGCCACTCTTTTTAGCAATAGCCAACTCTACTCTTGAAGGATCATATATAGCGACCAAATATCCTTCGTATTTCCATCCCATATAATTGGTTCCACTTACAGGTATAATTTTATAATCATTATTATCAGGATCTCTTTTTAAAATTTGTTCCTCGTAGATAGATTCATAAAAACCCGTATCGATTACATTCCCAACAACTATATCAGAACTATTAGTGTCTTCATTAAAATCACCAACATAATTATTAGCCATTATTCTATTTATTGTTTTATCATCATAGAAAATTCTAGCTAAATATTTGTGACTTTGCGTCCTCATAGCAGTTGTAATAAGAAAATCTCTAAAATAATCTATAGGTCCATATGTTATAAATAATCCTATAATCGCAAATAAATCTAGGACAATTAAACTAATTAACAATTTCTTACCTGATTTTTTTTGACTCGTTTTTATTTCCTTGCTATTTTCTTCATTTATTTCTATTATTTCAATGTCTTCATCTTTCATTTTTTCACCTGCTATCTACTTATTTTATACGGATTTTTTATAGTTCCATTTCCACTTACTATATTAAGGGTTATGTCTATAAATATTGATGGTCTTACCTTCATCTCTGTTTCTACTGAGTCAGCAAATAAACGGCCATCAGCAAGAATTGTATAGATTGTTTCTTCGTTTTTATTTGCACCTGTTATAGTAGCATAGGAATCAAAATCATTTACAAATAGTTCTCCAACACTAAGTAAACCAACTTTAGCCTCTATTTTACTATCATATACTTTTTTGTAATCATAATTATTTTCACTATTATAATCGCCACTATTCCAATTACCCATAACTAAATAGTCATAATTAGACAAACTATTATAAAAATTATTATTTAAATAATATCCAATATTATCAATTTTACTAGGGTTGAAGGAATCGCCTTTTGTTGAAAAAGATTTTAAAATTAAATCACCATTTTGATCTTTTATATATCCATTCATTACAAGTTTGACCGCTTCATCATTTTTCGTTGAAACTCTCCAGTTATATCCACTGTAGTCTATATAATCACCAACACTTACTTGTTCTAATGAATCAACGTTATTTTTCCTAATGATAAACGGACTTTCTTTTTTCCCATCACCAGAAATAACTTTAATATCACCTTTTATATTAACAACAGGCCTAACTGCATGAGCATAATAACTATTTTCACTATTAGAATTATTACTTAGTTCACCACTAGGCATGCGATACCACACTTGATTATCAGTATATCCATTAATTGTCCATTCATAAAATTCTTTTTTTAAATAACTGTTTTGTGCACCTGCTTTTTTGTAGTCATTTATACTTAACAAGCCAATTGCATCATTATCAACTATGTTATTGCAACTTACATTATTAACATCTTCTATTATATCAGCGCACCAATTACTAGTAGTAATATATATATCTGCATCGTCCAAACTGTTATAGAAAAAGCCTGTATTTTCTACATCATCAATCGGATTTAACCAGCTACGTATATATGAATTATTATAATCATTACTATCGTATCCCCACACAATCGTTGTTTGCGGTTCATCTGTAATAATTTTAATACTGCCATCATCATTTATGCCAATTATACGCCATATGCGAGAAGAATAATATAAATAGTTATTTACATTGGTTCCTCTAAAAATATATTCATCTTCCGTTTCATATAAACCATCACCACTTGTAACTATATTACTTTGAGAAGTCAAAACACCTATTAAATTTTGATTAGGAGGAAGGGGGCTATTTTCAATTTTATAATAATATACCAAACGAAAACTATAAAATATAGTTAAACTTATCAAAAATAGTAAACTTGATATAATAAACAGTTTTTCTTTATTATATTTCATGCATATCACCCCAACTTAATTAATACATCACAATTATACTAGTAAGTTGGGTAAATTTCAACAAAAAAATAGGTTTAAATCCTATTTTTTAATAACTTCATTATTTTAGGATGATCGTTACTTATCAAGTTAATTCCGTTATTGATAATTTCAATATCAAAATGATTATCAATCATTATTTCACCATCCACATTAAACAATAGATTTTCAGATGAATCTACTGTAATTTTATCTGTTCTATATTTATGAACAGATGGGTGTCTTTCATGACTACTTGTTAATAACTTTGTAAGTAAATACAGTATTTTATACTTAGATAAATCATCTACCATATATACATCCATAAAACCATCTTCTATACTAGCGTTAGGGGCTAATTTTATTCCACCACCATAATAACATCCATTACAAAAAGCCATCAATGTTACCATATCATCATGCTTGCTATTGTTAATTTTTACTTTAGTATTTTCATAATTAAATATTGTGTAACCAATACTAGATAGGTATACCAGACTATTTGGTATTTTCTTAGCTTTCATTATATCTGCATTCTTAGCTATTTTGGCATCTAAACCAAGCGAAGCAATATTAATAAAATACTTATGATTAACTTTTCCTATATCTATTTTGGTTACTAGTTCTCTTTTTGGTGTTAACGATCTAACAAAATCATTGCCTGTACCTGCAGGAATAATGCCTAATATAGTATTGCTTAATGCTATTCCATTAACAACTTCATTTAAAGTTCCATCCCCGCCAACACTATAAACTATATTTTCGTTTTCTCGATATTGTCTAGCAATGCAAGTTGCATCCTCTTTTTCCTTTGTATAATGAATAATATATTCAAGATTTTCTTGTTCACATATACTTTCAATAATTTTAGCAGCCTTCAAAGCTTTGCCTTTTCCAGCCTTTGGATTAACAATAAATATTCGATTCATAATAATCACCTAAAAATATTATACTCTCTCCAATATTAAAGTCAAATTTTGGTAAAAAAAAGTAAATAGAATTTACTTTTTTGAATTATATATTATCATCGCTTTATTTATAAACTGTCGCATTACCCTCGAAATATCCTATATTATTATTACACCACGTTAAATCGGGTTCATTTCCTGCTCCAAAAGTAGCAGTTAAATCAACAAGAATAAGATTGTCGGTATACGAATAGGCATTACTATTTCTTATGAAGTTCCTAATGTACCAATTGTTTCCAACATAATCATTATTAGACAAGGTAGTTATGTTTGATAGCCTAATCCAATTTGTTGTTGAATTAGATTTATTAGCAAACACTAAAAGTGCTCCTGCTGTATCTGCATAATACCATTCATATCGATTATCATATGTTGTAAACCCTGTTGTTGACAAGAACATAACTGAACCGTAGTATTTATGACCATATATAGGGGCTGAATGAGTTAACGTTTGCATACTCATTGCGGCACTAGGCTCAGCATATGAATCAAACCTCAATGAATAAGAACCCTCATATTTTACATCAGATACAACTGTAGCTCTTGATAAACTCCAATAACTAGATCCGTTTTCATAGCCACCGTTTCTAATCATATTTGTAATTGTATAAGGAGCCAATACTTTTACTGTTCTTGTCTTTGTTACTGCCGCATTTCCTGCATTATCACTAACATTATAAGAAATTATATATGTTCCTGCAACATTTGTATTTACCGTACCTGATGTAGTTACACTAGCTGAAATTCCACTATGTAAATCAGTAGCATTTGCGCCAGCATCATTATACACTGTTCCTAAATTAATAGTAATTGAGTCGCTACCAATTAGATTTATAATAGGGGCTGTTTTATCTACCTTAACTGTTTGGGTTGCTGTTGATGTTAATCCAGCATTATTA
>CAYNHT010000005.1:58400-118993 GCA_964397485.1 uncultured Muribaculaceae bacterium | reverse complement strand
CAGATCAAGCGGGCAATACAGCGACAAGAACAGAGTTAGTAAAAGTAGATAAAACAGCTCCTATTGCAGGAACAATAAGTTTGAGTGGAACATTAGGAACAAATGGTTGGTATAGAAGTAATGTGACAGTAAGTAAAACAGATGGTTCAGATACGATAAGTGGTCATGCAAGTACAACATTATCACATACATCAATAACAACTGACACAAGTGGGGTAACAATAACTTTAACAACGACTAATAATGCTGGATTAACATCAACAGCAACCCAAACAGTTAAGGTAGATAAAACAAATCCTGCAGTAACGTTTGGAACAAATGGTAATAGTACGTATGCAAAAAGTAGAAGTACAACAGTAAGTGTAAGCGATGCATTAAGTGGTTTATTAAGTGGAAGTTTAAAATACTTGTGGAATACAAGTACAACAACACCAAGTGAAGCAAGTTTTACAACATCATTTAATAGCGGAAACACAATAAGTAGCCCTGCTGGAGTAACCGGTGGATATTACTTATGGATACTAGGAAAAGATAATGCAGGAAATACAATAATAACAAGAAGTAATGTATTTAACTTAGATAATACAATTCCAGTAATCACAGTAAATCCAACAACAGTAACAATTGGTAAAGGAACAACATATACAGATACAGGAGTAACAGCAAGCGATAACATAAATGGAAATATAACAGCAAGTATAGTAACAACAGGAAGTGTAAATACAAATGTAGTTGGGTCATACACATTAACATATAATGTAAGTGACTCAGCTGGAAATACAGCAGCAACAAAGACACGAACAGTTAATGTAATTGAACTAGTGTATAATTTTACATACACTGGTAACTATCAGACTTGGACCGTTCCATCAACAGGTACTTATCAAATTGAATTATGGGGGGCAGCTTCGGAGGCTTACCGAGAAAGTTCAAGTTCTTGGACGAGAAGTAATGGTAATTATGTGAAGGGAAATATTCATTTAAACCAAGGATTAACTCTTTATATTTATTCCGGTGGAAAAGGAATTGAGGCAACTTCATCATCTACTAATACGGGCGCTGGTTGGAATGGCGGTGGTAGTGGTAGAATGGGTACATATGGAGGTTATCAATATGGCCGTGGAGGCGGAGGAGCAACCGATGTTAGATTAGTATCTGGAACATGGAACGACTTTAATTCATTAAAATCTCGTATTATGGTTGCTGGAGGAGCTGGTGCGGCTTCATCAGGAAATGTGTTTAATACCTCGGATTCAATAACATGCAGTAGTAATAGATATGGATCACCAAAATTTGATGTATTAGGTGCAACCCAAACTAGAGGTGGAAAAGCATCTCCAGGCGCAGATAGTTTTTCTGGCCAAGCAGGAGGTTTTGGTTTTGGCGGTAATGGCGAAGGTTATTATTATGACTACGGATCTATGGGCGGCGGAGGCGGCTACTACGGCGGTGGAGGCGGCTGGAGTAGAGATTGGTATCCATATCCTAATTATCACGGAGAAAGATATTGTACTGGTGTAGGGACATATGGTTCTTCATTTGTTTCCGGATATGCAGGGTGTGATGCAATTTCAGCATCTTCAACTGTAAATAACATTATACATACTGGACAACCTAATCATTATTCGGGTCATGTATTTACCAATGTTTCTACACAGGTAGGATCAAATGAAGGTGACGGTTATGCTAAAATAACATTTATTTCTCAATAATAAGAAAAAAATAAGAAGAATTGTTCATTCATCTTATTTTTCTTATATAATACTTGAAAAAAACTATATAATATATTATAATCATTATATAATGAAAGGAAGAATGTATGGATAGTATTTTATTAGAAGCTGAATTAAAAATGACGTCATCAATCGAAAATATGGAAAAAAGATTTAATAATATTAGAGCAGGGAGAGCAAATCCATCTTTGCTTGATGGAGTTAATGTATCTTATTACGGAGTCGATACTCCTTTGAAACAACTTGCTACTATATCAATTCCTGAGGCACGCCAATTATGTATCAAGCCTTTTGATCGTAGTTGCTTACCCGCAATTGAAAAAGCTATTTTTGAAGCAAATATAGGGTTAACGCCTAATAATAATGGAGAAATAGTTATTTTAAATATACCTGCTTTAACTGAAGACAGTAGAAGAGAATATGTCAAACAAGCTAAAGGTATTGCTGAGGAATGTAGAATTGCTCTAAGAAATATTAGACAAGATGCTAATTCTGATATTAAAAAATTAGAAATTCCAGAAGATGATATTAAACAAGGGACTGAGGAAGTTCAAGAAATAATTAATAAATTTAATAAATTGATTGATGATAAATTAAAAATAAAAGAACAAGAATTAATGAGTGTGTAAGTAATTACATGCTTTTTAGTTATACTAAAAAGAAAATAGTATTTTCTTTGTAACTTTGATATAATAAAAGTATAGGGTGATGAAATGATAAAAAAGATAATAAGATTTATGTTAGTTATTGTTTTGATTTTACCATTAGTAATTTTTCCAGAAGATATAAATGCTTTAAATGAAACGCTTCAGGATTTAATTGATAATTTAAACGATTTAGAACAAAGATTAGAAGAGAATGCTTTTGATAAGGAATTGACCGAAGAAAGAAGAAAACAAATTGAAAAGAATATTATAAAACTCGGATTCGATATAAAAGCTGTAGAAGAAAATATTTTGAAATTACAAGACGATATTCTTAAATTAAATGAGGATATAAAAGACAAAGATAAAGAGGTTAAGCAATTGATTAATTTTCTACAGCTTACAAGTAGTCAGAATGTATATTTAGAATATGCGTTTGGAGCAACCTCACTGACTGAGTTTATATATCGTTTTTCAATTGTTGAACAATTATCTAAATATAATGAAACACTAATAAACAATATGAATGATATGATTAAAGACAAAGATGATAAAAGTAAGGGTTTGCAAATCGAAAAAAAGAAGTTAGAACAAAAGAAAAGGGATTTAGGGGTAGAACAGGAAAAATTAGGAGAACGTATGAACTTTTTGGATGAAGATGCAAGAAGTTTAAAAGAAGATATAGAAGATGCTAGAAAGACTATTGATAATTACAAAAGATTAGGTTGTGGACCTAATGATATATTAGAGATATGTTCTAGGATTCCTGATGACTCAGATTTTTTAAGGCCTCTTAATCAAGGGTATATTACAAGTCCGTATGGAATTAGAGATAATCCTTTAAATCCTGGCAAAGGAGATTATGTATGGCATTACGCTATTGATATAGGGGGAAATAGTACTGGAACACCAATTTATTCAACAGCTGCTGGTAGGGTTGTTCTTGTAAGGCATGCACAGACACCTTCGATACCTAATAGTTCTTGTGGCGGTAATTATGTCATAATTCAACATAAAATAAATGATGTTTACTATGCATCTAGATACTTTCACTTAAATAAGATTTTAGTGGTTGAAAATCAAGAAGTAACTAGTAACACCGTGATTGCATTAGTAGGTGGCGGGGAAAACTATGATAGATGTACTACTGGACCACATTTAGATTTTGCAATTGCCAAAGGAATTTATTCGCAAGATTTCTTCTATTTTAGAGAACCATATACACTAGATCCAACGACAGTGATTAATTTTCCTTCATTAGGAGTATGGTATAATAATAGATACGAGAAACATTAAGTATTTACATTGAAAATAGTTAATGTTATAATAAATCTGAGGTGTTATAATGTTTAGTAAGAAGAACGCTGGAAAAGAAATTGATATAAAAAAATTGAATGATGTTATTGGTCTTACCAAGAATATTTTAAAAATTGCTTATGTCTTAATCGCAATCATTGGAGTATATGCCATAACATTATTGTTTAAAGAGTGGAATATAATGGGGTTTATAAAAACAATCTTAACAATTGTTTCTCCATTGTTTATAGGTATTATTATTGCTTGGCTTTTTGATCCATTTGTAAAATGGTTAAAAAGAAAAGGAATAAGAAGAGGAGTAGGTGCCTCAATTACATATTTCATTTTACTTGGAGGACTTTTCATTTTAATTAGTGCAATCATTCCCCTTTTATTAGAACAGATAAATGAATTTGCTAGTAGCATTCCATCAATCTTTGATTCTATAAAAGTGTGGATAGATGGTGCTTTTGATAAATTAGGTAACATTAAAAATTTTGATGCCTTATCTATGAAGACAGAATTGTTCACCAAAATAGAAGAGATTGGTTTAGGTTTAACACAATCATTACCTGAGACAATCGTAAACTTTATCAAATCACTATTCTCTGGTATTGGAGTATTCTTAGTTGGACTTATAATTGGATTTTATTTACTTATTAGTTTTGATAACGTTAATGAATCTATTGTCACTTTTTTACCTAAAAAGTTTAGACCAGATGCTAGAGATTTGATGAATGAAGTAAATACTTCGCTAAGAAGATTTGTACAGGGAACTTTAGTGGCAGCAACATTAGTTTTTATAGCAACATCATTAGGACTTAGCATGTCAGGAATAAAGGCTCCATTGCTATTTGGATTATTTTGTGGTATAACTAATATTATCCCATATGTTGGACCTTATATTGGAGGCATACCAGCAATTGTAGTAGCATTTTCGCAAGATGTCACTACAGGATTATTTGTTCTGATCGTTATTATTATAGTACAATTTTTAGAAGGAAACTTCTTCCAACCAATTATAATGAGCAAAACAATGAAACTTCACCCAGTTACAATTATGTTAGGGTTATTAGTTTTTGGATATTATTGGGGAATTATAGGAATGATTTTAGCAACTCCAATTATTGCAGCATCAAAATCAATCTTTGTGTTCTTCAATGAAAAATATGATTTATTAAATTTTTATGATTAAAACGTTGACTAAAGATAAGTATTTTAACTGATTATTAAAGAGAGTTAGTGGTAGGTGGAAACTAATATAATCGTTAATTGAAGCTCCTTTAGAGTGTAGTAATAACTACCGGGTAAAACCGTTAAAAAAATTAAGCAAAAAATAGGATGGTACCACGGTTTTTTCGTTCCTAGGAAAACCCGTGGTTTTTATATATAGAAAGAGGGATAAAATGGAAATATATAGTCGCAATCCAAAAATTTATATTATATGTGGAAAGGCTCGTCACGGAAAAGATACAGTTGCTGAAATTATAAGAAAGATATATGAAGAAAAAGGTTTAAAAGCCCTAAATTTACAATATAGTTCTTATATAAAAGAATATGCTAAAAAAATATCTAATTGGGATGGTAGTGAAGATACTAAACCTCGTGAATTATTACAAATATTAGGGACACAAGTAATTAGAGAAAAAATAGACAGTCTATTCTTTGTTAAAAATGTTTGCAATGATATAAAGGTTTATTCATATTTCTTTGATATCATTACAATTAGTGATTCAAGGGCAAAAGTAGAAGTTGATATTCCAAGAAAAGAATATGACAATGTAGTTGCTATACACGTATTAAGACCTAATTTTGATAATGGATTAACTGAAGAACAGAAAAAACATTTTACGGAAGTAGATTTAGATGATTATGATAAATATGATTATAAAATATTAAACGATTCTACTATAGACGATTTAGAAATAAAAATAAGAGCAATGTTAGAAAAGGAAGTGTTATAAATGAAAAAACTAACAGGAAGTGAAATGAGGCAAATGTGGTTTGATTTTTGGTCAAGCAAAAATCACGAAGTTATAGAAAGTGCATCTTTAGTGCCAATTAATGATCCTACTTTATTATGGATAAATGCAGGTGTTACACCATTAAAAAAATATTTTGATGGGAGCGTCGTTCCATCAAATAGAAGATTAGCTAGCAGTCAAAAATGTATTCGAACTAATGATATTGACAATGTTGGTAAAACGGCTAGACATTTAACATTTTTTGAAATGTTGGGTAATTTTTCTATTGGTGATTACTTTAAAAAAGAAGCAATCACATGGGCATGGGAATTTTTAACCAGTCCTGATTGGATTGGTTTTGAAAAAGAGAAATTATATATTACTATATATGCAACAGATGAAGAAGCATATAATGCATGGATTGATCTAGGGGTAGATCCTAATCATATAATCAGATTAGAAACAAATTATTGGGAAATAGGTCCTGGTCCAAGCGGTCCTGATAGTGAAATTTTTTATGATCGTGGAGAAAAATATGATCCAGATGGGCTTGGAATAAAACTTTTATCAGAAGAAATAGATAATGATCGTTATATTGAAATATGGAATAATGTATTTAGCCAATATAATGCTAAAGAAGGAATGAATCGTGAAGACTATCCTGAACTTCCTAGTAAAAATATTGATACTGGTATGGGACTTGAAAGAATGGTTTCAATTTTACAAGAAGTAGATACTAACTTTGATACCGATCTTTTTATGCCGATAATAAAAAAAATAGAAGAAATTAGTGGTCAAACTTATACTGGCAATATGCCATTTAAAGTTATTGCTGATCATGTAAGAACACTGACATTCGCATTATCTGATGGAGCTAATTTTGGTAATACAGGACGTGATTATGTTTTAAGAAGATTACTTAGAAGAGCAGTTAGATATAGTAAAATGTTAGGAATAGAAAAACCTTTTATGTCGTTTTTAGTGCCTGTTGTAGTCGATATTATGAAGAGTCACTATCCCAATTTAGAACCAAGGCAAAGTGTAGTTATGTCTAAAATAAATAAAGAAGAAGAATTGTTCCATAAAACTTTAATAGCTGGTGAAAAAAGATTAAATGAATTATTTGAAAGTAGCAAGGATAAAAAAATAAGTGGTGAAGAAGTATTTAAACTATATGATACTTATGGATTTCCTTTTGAACTAACTTTAGAATATGCTAGTGAAATGGGTTACGAAGTTTCAAAAGAAGAATTTGATTTAAGTATGAAAAAACAAAAAGAATTAGCTAGATCTAGTCGCAACAATATAAGTAGTATGAACGTTCAAAATGAACAATTAATAAATTTCAAAGATGAAAGTAAATTTGTGGGTTATGAGAATTTAGAAGTAGATACAAATATCATTAAATTGTTTGATGGCCAATCATTTGTTGATAGTTTAACGAATGAAGGATATGTTGTATTAAAGGAAACACCTTTTTATGCAGAATCAGGAGGACAAGTATCAGATACAGGAACAATTATCTCTAAAGATATTGCAATAGAAGTAATTGATTCTTTTAAAGCGCCAAATGGTCAACATTTCCATTATGTTAAATTTGATGGAACAATTAATACAGGGGATAGTGTAAAAGCTTCTGTAAATACCGAAATGCGTAGTAGTATTACTAAAAATCATAGTGCTGCTCATTTGTTGCAAAAAGCCTTAAGAGAAATTTTAGATAGTGGGGTTCAACAAGCTGGATCTAAGGTTGATGAACATACATTAAGATTCGATTTTACGTATGAAAATAAAATTTCAAAAAATGAAGTAATTAAAGTGGAAGAAAATGTTAATAATAAAGTCAAACAAGATATATTAACCAAGGTTGATATAATGAGTTTAGATGAGGCTAAGCAAAAAGGAGCTGTTGCTTTATTTGATGAAAAATATGGTGATAATGTTCGTGTAGTAACAATTGCTGATTCAATTGAACTATGTGGAGGAACACACGTTGAAAATGTTTCAAATATCGGAAGGTTCGCTATTAAGAGTATTGAGTCTAAAGGAAGCAATGTATATAGAATTGAAGCTACAACTGGTGATAATATTGAAAAAGAACTGTTTGAAACAATTAAGCCTTATAATGATGACATGATTAAATTACTTTTAAAAGCTAAAAAAATTGTTGAAGAAGCAAAAGAAGAAGGAATTGTATTAGAATTTAATTTTGATATTAATAATGATGCACCTCATTCATATAAGGATATAGTTTTTAATCTTGAGGAAATGGAAAAGATAAAGCAAAGTGTGCAATTGTTAGAAAAGAATTATTCTAATGAGAAAACTAATAAAGTTTTATCAAATTTAAGTTTATTTGAAGAAAAAATGGAAAAAATAGGTGAGATAGATACAATAATAACCGTTTTGGAAGGTTATGAAATAGATGTTTTAAAACAAGTTATTGATACTTTATCTAATAAATATCAAAATAGTTTTATTTTCTTTGCAAATATTAATAATAGTAATGTTAATTTCTTTGCTAAAGCATCAAGTTCTTTAAAAGATAAAATTCACTGTGGAAATATAGTAAAAGAAGCTTCGCTAAAATCAAATGGTAATGGTGGAGGCAGTCCATTCTTTGCCCAAGGTGGAGGAACTGATGTAAATAATATTGATAATATTATTAATGAGGTTAAAAATATTGTCAAAAGTATCAATTGATGATAAAATAAAAGTATATTCATAAAAGGGGTAAAGGGGTGAAATAATGGATCAAACAAAAATCTATAGTTCTGATAAGTTTCAAGAAGTGTTAATTGAAGACACTATTAGAGAAGTAATTTCTATTTTGGAAGAAAGAGGATATAATCCTATTAATCAGATTGTTGGTTATTTAATGAGTGGTGATCCGGGATATATATCTAGTCACAAAGAAGCAAGAAGTAAACTTACTAAATACAATAGAACCGAAATTCTAGAAGTATTAGTAAAGAGTTATGTTAAATAAATGCGTTATTTAGGATTAGATCTAGGTAGCAAAACCTTAGGAATATCTATTTCTGATATTACTTGTACAATCGCTAGTCCGTTAAAGACAATAAGATTTGAGTCTGAAGAGTATGAATTACTATTGCCTCAAATTAGAGAAATTGTAATAGAATACGAAATAGAAAAGATTATTTTAGGATTACCCAAGAATATGAATAATACTATCGGAGAAAGAGCATTAACAGCACTTGATTTTCAAAAAAAATTAGAACAATATTTAAATATGGAAGTAATAATGCAAGACGAGAGAAGGTCAACAATTGAAGCTACTAACTATATGTTGGCGGCAGATATTTCTCGTAAAAAAAGGAAACAAAAAGTTGATAGTCTAGCAGCAAACATTATATTACAAACGTATTTAGATAAAATGAAAGGATGAAAATATGAAAGAAGAAAGAATGACCTTTAAGGTGTTTGATGATAATGGTAAGGAAGTAGATTGTGAAGCATTATTTACTTTTGAATCAGATGAAACTAAAAAAAGCTATATAGTATATACTGATAATACTACTGATGAAGAGGGAAATATTAAAGTTTACGCATCAATTTATAATGCGGAAGAACAAGAAACGCTATTACAACCTATTGAAACAGAAAAAGAATGGAAAATTATTGAAACCATTTTAAGTGAACTTCAAGAAGAAGTTAAAAACAAAGGAGTAAATGACGAGCAATAAAAAGCTCGTTTTTGCTGTATATGAAAAGATTAAGTAATTTTGCACTATTTTTAGTAATCTTTAGTGCAATTGTAATTACAATAGGTTGTACAATGTATAATATTAATATTGCTCCTGTTAGTAAGAATGAGGAACTAAAGGATATCGAAATTAAATCAGGGAATTCTTATTTAACAATAACCTCAATTCTAAAGGAAAATAATTTAATAAAATCAGAATTATTTTATAAAATTTATATTAAGATTTTTGAACCCAAACCACTAGAAGCTTGTACTTACAAACTTAGTGAAAGTATGGGAGTAAAAGGGATAGTTGAAGAACTAGAAAAAGGGTGTAAGACTAATCCCGATACTGTCAAAATTACGGTTCCGGAAGGAAAACATTTAGAACAAATAGCTGATATTGTTGCATCAAAAACAAATAATTCTAAAGAAGATATAATGACAGTATGGAATAGTAGCGAGTTTATTGATGCTGTTATTGAAAAATATGATTTTATAACAGACGAAATTAAAAATAAATCTATTCGTTATTCTTTAGAAGGTTATTTTTTTCCTTCTACATATGAACTTCAAAATAAAGATGTAACCCCAGAATATGTGGCCTATAAAATGTTAGATCAATTACAAAAAGTATTAAATAAATATCAAACAGAAATTTCTAATAGTGAATTAACAGTTCATGAAATTTTAACGTTATCGAGCATAGTTGAATATGAGGCGATACTTGATAGTGATCGTCCAATTGTAGCTGGCGTTTTCTATAACAGATTAAATATAAATATGAAACTTCAAAGTTGTGCAACTTTGGGATATGCGATAAATAAATGGCTTTTAGATTATGGTGGTTATTTGGATGTTGATTCACCCTACAATACATACTACTATACTGGTCTACCTGTAGGGCCTGGTGGTATGCCAAGTGAGAAAAGTATCGTTGCTGTTTTAAATCCAACCAATCATAAATATTATTATTTCATGGCCAATGTATGCGACCCATCTAGTAAAAAAACATACTTCTCTGAGACATATGCGCAACATGATGCATATGTAAGAAAATACCTAACTTGTCAAAGATGATCGATAAATTATCAAAAATAGAGGAGTATGCTAAATTAAATAATGTCCCAATCATGGAAAAAGAGGGCATTGACTTTTTGGTTACTTATATTAAAGAAAACAATATAAAAAGTATATTGGAAATTGGTTCTGCAATCGGATATTCTGCTATTAAAATGGCATTGGTTAGTGATGATATAACTATTACTACTATTGAACGTGATATTAATCGTTATGATCAGGCAATTAATAATATTAATGAATTTGGATTAAATAAAAGAATTGACATTATATTAGATGATGCTTTTAATGTAAAAATAGAAAAAAAGTATGATTTAATTTTTATTGATGCAGCTAAGAGTCAATATATAAAATTTTTTGAAAAGTTCAAGATTAATTTAAATGAAAATGGAGTTATAGTAACTGATAATCTTAAATTCCATGGGCTTGCTATTAATCCAGAATTAATTAAAGGACGTTCTTTAAGAGCTTTAGTACGTAAATTGAATGATTACGTTGATTTTTTAAAAACGAATGAGGAATTTAGTACGACTTTCTATGATATAGGTGATGGTGTTGCCATTAGTACAAGAAATAAATAAAGAGAATATATTATATTCTCTTTTTTATTTACATATTTCATCTTTCTTAGTTGACAAAATATGACAAAATACATATAAATTAACTGTAAAGTGAATCTGGAAGAATGATTTATTCCTTTATAAATAAAGGGAACTTAAAGATGTAAAATAAAAAAAATTTATTTTTTCTTTTTTACTGTTGACACCGCCTGTTTATTTATGGTATTCTATAATAATTTTTTCAAAGGAGGAGTGATTACATGAAAAAACGAATTATCATCGGAAAGAATGTAGATGGTTACCACTATTCTATTCGACAGCGAATTGGCAATGAATGGGTTGTTGTTGATTCAATGATTAAAAATGCGGAATGCCGCATAATGAAAATATTAGATGCTGAGATAACTACTTTAAAACATATTGATAACTTATTGTTTGTAAAAACAAATGATGACTTAGTTGTTATAGAAAACTATTCACAATTAAATCATGATAGGGTTTTTAAAAGCTTTAATGATAAAGTAATAAGAAAAACTGTTAACAAGAAAATAATGATTAAGGATTTAAAATTACAAAAAGAAACTAACTACAAGATGGCAAAAATCGGATCTAGAGTAATTTGTTGTGCTAGCATTGTCGCAATGTTGGTTATACCATCATCAATCGTAACGGTTGGTGATATAGATGATAGAATTCCAAAAGTGGAAACATCTGTTGTTATAGAACAAAACGATGTGTTAGAATTAATGCCTAATGTAATAGAGGATTCATATATAGAAGAAACTCCAGAGGAACCGCAATTAAGTGAAGAGGAAGCGTTATATTTAAGTAATATTGAAGAGTACAGTGAAATGTTTTTTATTGATGAGGAAAAAGCACTGGAAATAATAGAGTCAAATAAAGAAGAAGTAGAAAACGAATATGTAAATGAAGAAGTTGGAATAATACGTGTTCTAGCAAGTCACTTTCATGATGATACTAGCATAAGTAAAACACCAATTGTATCCGATATAACACCCTTAGAACGCGAAAAATTAATTATTCAGTTTGCAAAAGTACATGGTGTATCTGATGTTGATACGCTTGCTACGATGCTTGCAGTACACCGTTTAGAAACTGGTAAAGGAACATCACCTGCTTGTATAGAAAAAAACAATTTTGGGGGTCTTCGTGCTAGAAATAGAAAAACAGGCAAATATTATGTAATGAGCTTTAAAACACCAGAAATAGGTGCAGAAGCTATGGTTAGAACTTTTTTAAATATTAAGCAAAAATCATTGAATAGTAAAAATTATAAACCAAATAGCTCTTTAGAAGAGAATATGAATAAGATTTACTGCGGGGAGGATACATGGCCCTCTAAAGTAACAGATTTAAAAAGAGAGGTAATAAGTGAATATAATCTAAACGACTATTTAAAAGAAGAAGAAAAAATAAAACAATTAATAAAGTAGTGAAAAGCAAATCTAAAAGTACTAATAATTTATTAGTACTTTTTTTGTAAAGTATAGGTGATATACTTTACTTGTATAAATCTATATAATATAATGATAAAAGAGGGTATGTGATTAAAATGGTATATAAAAAATTTGAAGAGTTAAAAGAATCTATCCAAAAGAATTTATTGATACTATGTAAATCTGATTATTACTTCAATTCCTCACAAATGATTTTAAAAGGAAAAGTTCATATAGAGGATAGTGAATTTTCTTCAAAAGGTGGATGGTATAAGGATGCATTAATAATACCAGATAGTGTTGTAAGTATAGGTAATTCCTCTTTTAGGTATGGCCGAATAAAAAGTATTTTTATACCAAATAGTGTTGTTAAAATTGGTGATTATGCCTTTAATTCAGCAATGTTGCAAGAATTGGTTATACCAAATAGTGTCACTGAAATAGGGAGAGCTGCGTTTTGTCTAAATAAGATAGAAAAAGTAGTAATATCAAGTAATCTAACTTATATAAGCGATCTTTTATTTTCCGGTAATCTTTTAACAGAAGTGATAATACCAGATAAAGTAACTAGCATAGGTAATAATGCTTTTGATTATAATCAACTTTCAAATATTGTAATTCCAGATTCTGTTGTATCAATTGGAAAAAATGCTTTTAAAAATAATAAACTACAAACTGTAATTTTGCCTTCGTCATTGAAAAGTATTGGCCAAGATGCTTTTGTTGAAAATCCTGATTTAAGTACTATAAAGTTTGGAGATAATGTAATTGGTAATATACAAGGTTTTGATAATTTAAAGATGTTAGATGATAAACTATTAATTGCATCTAACAATAATTATATAATAGCTGATAAATCGGGCAATAATGTTTATATATCAACAGATGATTTGAAAAAAACATTTGGTAATATAGATAAAATGATCGAGCTTTTCAAAGTAGATGAATTGCTAAAATGGAAAGAGCTTTATACATCTAAAAGTGGGATTGTAGATGATGTGATGCTAAAAAGACTTGATCAAGAAATTTTATTAACATTACCAGCAAATAGAGAAAATGCCAATTTATTAAGGCAAGGAATAAACGAATATAAGGAAATAAAAAAGCAAGCTAATTTTTCTAATTATGAAGAAAATAGAGATTTATTTAAGATGTGTTATTCACTTGGGGTATTAAGTGGAAATAAAGATGAGTCTAAATATATGACGGAATATATAAAAAACAGATTAAGTAGTAAGACACTTAATGAAGAAAATATTCATGGAATATTTGATACCTTCAAATTAGAAAGTGGCTATAATAAAGATAAAGCAATGTTAATTATTGCTGCTTTAAATGATTACTATTTTACTGATAATCCAGAATATATAGCTAGAATATATAATGAATATGATGAAATAAAAAAATATATTGAAAAAGAGTATAAAGAAATAATTGGTAGGGACATAATTGGATTAATAAGAACGTTAACTGCAAAAGAAAATCTAACCGAAAAAGAAAAACTAGATTTAGTAAGATTACAAGATGAGTTAACTAAATATCAAAAATCAATAAATAAACCTAGCTTAAAAGATGTGAAATATTATATTGAAAATAATTTATTTAAAATTAGAGATGAAAATAAAGAACTTTTAAAAATTGTTAATGATTTAAAAGGTATAAATCAAGAGAAATTTGATAGAATGCAAGATTTATATGAAAAATCTAAAGGCTTAATAAAAGAAATAGTTCAGACAAAAGACCGTAACGATGAAGGATATACTTATCAATGGTCTGCAAGTGATAATCCATCTAATTTAACATTAGGTTATAAATTGCGTTGTTGTGCTAAAATTGATGGTGCTGGTGAAGATATTATGGTACAAGCTATGATAAATCCATTAGTGCAAAATCTAATAATAAGAGATGAAAACCAAAATATAGTAGGTAAGGCAACGGTTTATTATAATAAAGAAAAACAGTATATGTTATTTAACAATGTTGAGGCATTAAGTACTATTAATAAATCTCAAGCAATAGGCGCTTTAAAAAGAGCTATAGATGATCAAATAAAAGCCTTAAAAACTAGAGGTATAGAATTAAATGAAGTTAGAATTGGTATGTTAAGAAATGATTTAATAAGTGATAAAGATATTGAAGTTGTAAAAACTGATTTATTAGAAAATTATGCTTATAAAAATTATGATGGTGATGCTAATGATCCACAATATGGACAAGGAATTTTATATAAAAATTTAACAAAACAAATGCAAGAGACATCAAGAAGTAGATAACATAATAAAATTAATTTGAAGAGAAATTATTGATTTCTCTTTTTTATTTCATTGACACTAATCATTAATTATTGATATAATCAAACTATGATAAAAATAGGAGTATTACTTATGAACAAGAAAGAAAACTTAAAAAAAGGATTTACTTTAATTGAATTACTGGCTGTAATTGTTATATTAGCAATTATAGCCTTAATAGCTATCCCTTTAATATTAGACTATATTAATAAAGCAAGAGATGGAGTTTTTTCTACTAATCTAGATATGGTTGAATCAGCTACTAGGAATTATGTTGTTTTAAACTATGATGTTCTTCCAAGTAATGAGGGAGAAATTTCAACTGTAAGTCTTGAAAAGTTAATAAGCGAAGGATACGTAAAAAATGTTGTAGATCCTAAAAATCAAAGAAATAATTGTGAGGGTTATGTAAATATAACAATGGTATCAAAAAATGATTATGATTTTAAACCATACCTTAAATGTTCAAACAATTATGTTTCTGATGACTATGGAATGGTTTTAGTAAGTATTAAAAATTATGGAGGAACTTTATATGACACACACCTTGATATAATTTCCTTAGATGAATATTTAATTACAATTGGAAATTCCTATTCAAGTGACAATGATTTAGCAGGTTTAAACAAAGGTGATAGTGATGCTATTATAGTTAAATATGACAAAGAAGGCAATATAATATGGAATAAAAACTTTGGTGGTTCATTACTTGATAGATTTTATCGAATTGTTGCTGTAGAGGATGGTTTTATAGCAGTAGGCCATAGTAATTCAAATGACAATGATTTGGCTGGATTAAATAAGGGTGGCCAAGATGCTATTATAGTTAAATATGATTTTAATGGTAATCTAGTCTGGTCAAAAAATTATGGAGGAAGTAATAATGATTATTTTAGAGGAGTTGCAGTTTTAGAAGATGGAATAATAGCTATTGGTTATAGTGCATCTGATGATGGCGATCTAATAGGTTTAAATAAAGGTGGCCAAGATGGACTGGTCGTTAAATATGATTTTTCAGGCAATTTAATTTGGAGTAAAACATATGGCGGAACAGCAACTGATTACTTTTACAATGTACAAGCAATTGGAAATGGCTTTGTTGTAGCTGGTTATAGCAATTCCGTTAATGGGGACTTACAAGATATGAATAAGGGGTCTAATGATGGTATTGTTGTTAGATATGATTCTGATGGTAATATCGTTTGGAATAAAAACTTTGGTGGTACTAATAGTGAAGTTTTTAGAAATATTACAGTAACTAATGATAGTATTTTAATTGTTGGTAATTCTGATTCTAATAATTTAGACCTTGCAGGATTACAAAAAGGTGGAACTGATGGTATTTTAGTTAAGTATGATTATAACGGTAACCTAATATGGACAAGAGTTATTGGGGGATCAAATAGCGAATTAGCTAAGTCAGTATCAGCTATCAACGGTGGTTATTTAGTGTTAGGTAATGGTAATTCAAATAATTTAGATTTTGAAAATCTTAATCGTGGTGGCTATGATTTATACGTAGCTATGTATGATACTTTTGGTAATAAAATATGGAATCAAAATATTGGTGGTAGTGAAATGGATGGAACTGATTCTGGTTTTGCTATTATTGAAAATAGAATATATTTAACTGGTGGATGTTATTCAAACGATTATGATTTAGAAAATCTTAATAAAGGTGATAGTGACGCTTGCTTAGTAGAAATATCAATAAAGTAAAAGAGATGAAATGAATTCTCTCTTTTTTTTATTCAAATAAAATTTGTATATTGATATAAACATGATATAATATTGTCGTTACAAAAAAGAAAAAGGTGATTTATGAGTAAAATTATGACAATACCTAGTAGTAAAGAAAGTATTAATAATCTAATTAATGTAAGTGATGCTTTTTTAATAGGTATAGAGAATATGAGTGTTAATTTACCCATTTATTTTAAAATAAATGAAATAAAGGAAATAATTAGTTATTTAAATGGTAATAATAAAGAGGTCTTTGTTGCATTAAATAAAAATATGCACAATAAAGATCTTACATATTTAAAAGAAGTTATGTTAATGTTAAATGATTATGATATTAAAGGTATTTTTTATTATGACATAGCTGTTGTCAATATATATAAGAAATTAGATTTGAAATACGATTTAGTATGGGCGCAAGAACATTTATCTACTAATTATCATACATGTAATTATTGGTATAATTTTGGAGCTAAATTTACTCTTATAGCTAGAGAAATTACATTAGATGAAATTGCAGAGATAAAAGAAAATACAAAATCTAAATTAATTGTTCCTATATTTGGACATTTAACTATGTTTGTATCAAAACGAAATTTAGTTAAAAATTATTTGGATTATTTTAATTTAAAAGATAATTCAAATATCAATTATATAGAAAAAGAAAATAATATATATCCTATTATTGATGATAATAATGGAACTAATGTATATTCTGCTAATATACTAAATGGTTTAGAAGAAAGTTTAATGTTAAGAAATCTTAATATAGATTATTTACTGCTAAATAGTTTTAATATAAATGAAGATAGTTTTAATAAAATTGTATCTTTTTTCTATAATGTAAATGAAGAAAATAAGAAAGAATATTCTAATAATATTGGAAAATTATTGGATAAACCTATAGATAAAGGGTTTTTATATAAAGAAACGGTATATAAGGTGAAAAATAATGGATAGAGGAATATTAAAAGGAAACACGAATATAATAAAAAAACCAGAGTTGCTGGCGCCAGCTGGTGATTTAGAAAGATTAAAATGGGCCATAATGTATGGGGCTGATGCCGTCTACATTGGTGGTTCATTATTTGGTCTTAGAGCAAACGCAACTAACTTTACTTTAGAACAAATTGAAGAAGCAATTTTATTTGCGCATGAACGTGAAAAGAAAGTATATGTAACAGTTAATGTTGTTTTGCACAATAAAGAAGTAAAACTTTTAGTTGATTATTTAAAAGAGTTAGACAAAATTGGAGTAGATGCCATTATTGTTAGTGATCCTACGGTAATTGACTTGGCTCGTTCTAATACGAATCTAGAAATCCATCTATCAACCCAACAATCAACTCTAAACTATGAGGCTGTTCAATTTTGGAAAAATCAAGGTGTTACTAGAATTGTTTTAGGAAGAGAAACTTCTAAAGAAGAAATTATAGAAATAACTGAAAAAGTCGATGTTGAACTTGAGTGCTTTATACATGGTGCTATGTGTGCATCTTATAGTGGGCGATGTGTATTATCTAATTTTCTAACTGCTCGTGATGCTAATCGTGGAGGATGCAGTCAAATATGCCGATGGGACTTTAAATTATTGGATAAAGATAAGAATAATATTCAAGGTGAAAAAGACTTCACTTTTTGTACAAAAGATTTATCTATGCTAAGACATATTCCTGAAATGATTGACATGGGAATTGCTTCTTTAAAAATAGAAGGAAGAATGCGTTCTATTTATTATATAGCAACTATTGTCAATATATATCGTAAAGCTATAGATGAATATTGGAACAATCCAGAATCTTATACATATAATAGTGAGTATGAAAAAATATTAAGCAATTGTGCTAATCGTGAATCTACGCCGCAATTTTTTAACGGAATTTATGATAGTACATGTCAATACTATAATGGAAGAGAAGAAGTATCTAATCAGGATTTTTTAGGAGTCATACTTGCTTATGATAAAAAAACGAGTATGGCTACAGTTGAACAACGCAACTATTTTAGTCGTGGAGATATCGTTGAAATTTTTGGTCCTGAAATCGAAACTGTTACTATTAAAATAGAAGAAATTATTGATGAAGACGAAAATAATATTGAGGTTGTAAGACATCCTAAGCAAATTGTAAAGCTAAAAGTAAAAACTCCTGTTTATCCTAATGATTTAATACGTATAAAAAGAAGTTGACAAAAAGGTAAAAGTGTAGTATCATTTTGTAAGTTCAAAAACGAAAAGGAATTTTGAGGTGAATATATATGTCAAATACAAAAGAAGTTTATCTAACTCTTGCTGGTTTAGAAGAGATAAAAAAAGAATTAGAATATCTTAAATTTGAAAGAAGGCCAGAAGTAATTAATGCCTTAAAAGATGCTCGAGCACTGGGTGATTTGAGTGAAAATGCTGAATATGATGCAGCTAGAACAGAACAAGCCTTAGTCGAAAGCAAAATTCAAGAATTGGAATCAATGGTTGAAAATGCTATTATAATTAAAGAAGTAAAAACTGATAAAGTCGCAATAGGAACGCATGTTAAATTACAATATGTTGAGGACAACGACACTGAAGTTTATTCAATAGTTGGTAGCAAAGAAGCTGATCCATTTAATAATAAAATTTCTAATGAATCGCCAATCGCAAAAGCGATTATGGGATTATCAGTTGGTGAAGTTGTTACTGTTGATAGCCCAAATGGCAAATATGACGTAAAGATTGTCGAAATTTTTTAAGCACTACTTTGTAGTGTTTTTTAAAATAGGGTTGTAAAATAAGGAAAAATATTATATACTATATAAGTATGTTTAAGGAGGATTTTATGGAAGAAAAGAATATAAAAAAAATTTCTATCAAAGTGGAAGGTAAAGATTGGGAGAATGCTTTAGATAAAGCTTTTGAAAAAGCTAATGGTAAAGCTAAAATCGATGGTTTTAGACCAGGTAAAGCTCCGAAAGAAGTGTTTTTAAAGAAATATGGAAAAGAGTCTTTATATATGGAAGCTGCTGATGTATGTCTAAGTGATGCATATACAAAAATGTTAACAGACAATCAAGGATTAGAAATTGTAGCTCAACCAGCGGTTGATTTAAAATCAATTGATGAAAGTGGAGTTGAATTTGAATTTACTTTAACCTTAAAACCTGAAGTTAAATTAGGTAAATATAAAGGTTTAAAAGTAGAAAAAGAAAAAGTAGAAGCGACAAAAGAGGAAATAGAAAATTCAATTAATGAATTACTTAATCGCTATGCTGAAAGCGTTGTTAAAGAAGGAAGTATTGAATCAGGAGATACTGCTATAATAGATTTCGAAGGATTCAAAGATGGTGTTCCATTTGAAGGTGGAAAAGCTGAAAATTATTCTTTAACAATAGGAAGTAATACTTTTATTCCAGGGTTTGAAGAACAACTTATTGGACTTAATAAGGGCGATGAAAAAGATATTAACTTAACATTCCCAGAAGAATATCATAGTGAAGATTTAAAAGGAAAACCAGTTGTTTTCAAAATTAAGGTTAATGAAATTAAAACAACATCTATCCCTGAATTAAACGAAGATTTTTTCGCTGATTTAGGTATGGAAGGTATTAATTCAAAAGAATCATTAGAAAAACAAATGGAAGAAAATATTTTAACTCGTAAAGAGGCTAATGCTGAAAATAAACATATGGATGCTTTATTAGAAGAAGCAGCTAAGGAAGTAGAAGTAGAAATTCCTGAAGTTATGATCAATGAAGAGGTTACTCGTATGATTGGTCAATATGAAGAAAATTTAAAAATGCAAGGAATTAATTTAGAACAATTCTATCAATTTACAAATTCTAATGAAGAAGCATTAAGAACTCAAATGTCAGAAGAGGCAAATAAAAGAGTTAAATTTAGATTAATGTTAGAACAAATTGCTAAGGAAGAAAACATCACTATAAGTGATGAAGAAGCAGAAGAAGAGGCAACTAAATTAGCAGAAAAATACCAAATGGAAAAAGAAGAATTTTTAAAACTATTTGGTGGAACTGATATGATTAAATATGATTTACAAATGCGTAGGGCAATTGAAATATTAAAAGGATAGAAATGTCCTTTTTTTATGTTATAATATAAAAGAAGGTGAGACTTATGACTGTAGATGTATTGGTTGAAATAAAAGCAAAAAGAATTGATAGAACTTTTACCTATAGTGTGCCTAATTCTATGGTTAATAGTCTAAAAATAGGCATTAGGGTTTTAGTGCCTTTTGGTAGACAAAAACTAGAAGGTTTTGTATTAAATGTAAATACCGATACTATTAGTTATGATTATGAATTGAAAAATATTATTGATGTTATAGATGAAGAACCAGTTATAAATGAAGAGATGCTAGACCTTGGAAAATACATAAGTAAAAAAACTTTATCGACATTAATAAGTGCATATCAAGCTATGTTGCCATCTGCACTGAAAGCAAAAAAAGGTTTTGTAGTTAATAAAAAGTTTGCATGTTATTTGAAATTAAATGAAGTTAATAATATTGATAAATTGGTAAGCAGTGAAAAACAAAAAATAATTATAGATTTATTAAAAGAAAAAGAAATAGTCTTAAAAAAAGAATGCGATGATATATCTAAGTCAGCCGTTAAAACATTGATTGATAAAAAAATAATAATAAAATTTGAAGAAGAAATATACAGATTAAATAACGATCAATTAATAAGAAATAAAAATATTACTCTAAGTAATGATCAAAAGGAAGTTATTGATATAGTTAAAGATGATCTAGGCAGATTTAATCCTTTTTTATTACATGGTGTAACTGGTAGTGGCAAAACAGAAGTTTATATGCATATTATAGAAGAGGTTTTGAAATTAGAAAAAGAAGCAATTGTATTAGTACCTGAAATTAGCTTAACACCACAAATGGTTAATAATTTTAAAAATAGATTTGGTAGTAAAATAGCTATTTTGCATAGTCGTTTAAATAATGGCGAAAAATATGATGAATGGCGTAAGATTGAAAGAAAAGAAGTTTCTATTGTAATAGGTGCTAGAAGTGCTGTTTTTGCTCCGTTTACCAATTTGGGAATTATAATAATAGATGAAGAGCATTCGGCAACCTATAAACAAGAAAGTAATCCAAGATATAATGCCATTGATATAGCTTTATATAGGGCTAAAAAACATAGTTGTCCATTAGTACTCGGAAGTGCAACTCCTTCTATTGAAAGTTATACTAGAGCTAAAACAGGAGTATATACTTTATTAGAATTAAATAATCGAATTAATAACAAGCTGCCTAAAGTAATTTTGGTTGATATGAAAGATGAAATTAAAAGAGGTTCTAAAGTAATATCAAGATTTTTAAAAGAACAGATAGAAGACCGTTTAGCAAAAAAACAGCAAGTAATCCTTCTTTTGAATCGTAGGGGGTATACTACTGTTATTACTTGTCATAGTTGCGGATATACTGATAAATGCCCAAATTGTGATATTCCACTTACTTATCATAAAGCATCTAATACAATGAGATGTCACTATTGTGGATACGGTAATCGTAAACTCATTAAATGTCCATCATGTAAAAGTGAACAAATAAATCAGTTTGGAATGGGTACTCAGAAACTAGAAGAAGAAATAATAAAGTTATTTCCAAATTCTAAGGTTCTTAGAATGGATGTTGATACAACAAGTAAAAAAGGAAGCCACGAGAAAATAATTTCGGAATTTGAAACAGGAAAGTATGATATTTTAATTGGAACACAAATGATTGCTAAAGGTCTTGATTTTGCAAATGTAACCCTAGTTGGTGTTTTAAATGGGGATGCCTCTTTAAACATTCCTGATTTTAGAAGCGCTGAGCGTACTTTTCAACTTTTAAACCAAGTTGCAGGAAGAGCAGGAAGAGGGGAAGAAGCTGGTCTTGTAATTATTCAATCATTTAATCAAGATCATTATAGTATTGTAAAAGCAAGTATTCATGATTATAAAGGATTTTATAACGAAGAATTAAAGATTAGAAAAAGTTTGAATTATCCACCATATTATAATCTTTCAGTTATTAAAATCGAATGTAGCAATTTTGATCTAGCGATGAAAGAAAGCAATAAAATTAAAGACTACTTAGTATCTAATCTAAATAAAAATGTAATGGTTTTGGGACCAAGTAGTGCCTCTGTATCTAAAATTAATAATATTTATAATATTCAAATAGTCTTGAAATACAAGAAAAAAGAAGATGTTATAAATTCCTTATGTGCAATTGATATGCAATATAAGCATAATAATAAAGTAAAAATAGAAATAGATTTAAGTCCTATAAAAATATAGTTATTTTTAATTATTTATGATAAAATAATAGTTAGGGTGATGATATGGAATTAGAAAATATCAATATAGAAAGAGAATTAAAAATTTTATTTATGGGAACACCAGATTTTAGTGTTCCTGTGTTAGAAGGATTAATGAAAAATTACAAAATTAGAGCAATTGTCACACAACCAGATCGAGTAGGTAAAAATAATAAAGTAATATTTCCTCCAATAAAAAAAGTTGGAATAGATAATACGATATTAGTTTTACAACCGGAAAAAATAAAAGAATCCATCGATGAAATATTAAGCTTACAACCAGATTTGATTATTACTTGTGCCTATGGTCAGATTTTACCAAAGCAAATATTAGATTATCCTAGATTAGGTTGTATTAATGTTCATGCTTCTTTGCTTCCTAAATTAAGAGGTGGTGCGCCTATTCATAGAGCAATAATGTTAGGTCATGCTAAAACCGGTATTACAATTATGTATATGAATGAGGGTATGGATCAAGGCGATATCATTAGTCAATCGGAAGTTGAAATAACTAATACTGATACTGCTGAGACATTGCATGATAAACTTAGTATAGCAGGGCGTGATCTACTTTTAGAAACCCTACCAGATATAATTGCTGGAAAATCATCTAGAACTCCACAAAATTCTAATGAGGCAACTTATGCATTTGTAATAAAAAGAGAAGATGAAAGAATAAATTTTTCAAAATCAAGAAAAGAAATTTATAATAAGGTAAGAGGTTTAAACTCATGGCCGGGTTCTTATTGTTATTTTGAAGGGAAAATATTAAAAGTATGGGAATGTTATGTTTCTGATAGATATTTCCCTAGCCTGTTTGATGGCCAAATTACCGGTATATATGAAGATGGATTCGGTGTAAAAGTAAATAATGGAGAACTTGTATTTACGGTTGTACAACCTGAAGGTAAGAAGAAAATGAATGCAATTGATTTTATTAATGGTGTTAATAATAAAGAACAATTAGTTGGTAAGATTTTAGATTAGGTGGTGGAAAATGAAAGAAAAAATAAAAAAAGCCAAAGAGTTATATGCTAATAGAAGATATCGTGCTTTATTCATTTTAGGATTGTATGCTATATTTTTTATGATTGTAATAGCAATCTTTAACACTTCTAGTTCAGCTTACGTTCCTATAGAAGAAGAAAAACCAAAAGATGTTGTTTTGGATAAATTCGGCAAACTTAACAATTATGAATATAGTTATAAAATTGAAAGAGTTATTGGCAGTGATGTGATTTACTACAATGTTGATGGAAAGCGTTATCAAAATAAAGAAATGTTTGTTATAAATGATGATATCAATGACTATTATACTGAAAATAGTACTATATATATTATTAGAGATAATTTAAAAGAGAAGGTTTTAGAAAAACCTTTAACAGTCGATTTATTATTGTTAAGACCACAGAATATTGTTAATTTAGTTTTACTTTCACAATTAGAATCTAAAACGGATATATATACAGATGAGTCTGTGAGAAAAAGTTACTTATTACCTGTGAAAGATTTCATTAAGTTATATTTTAATGAAGAGGTAGAGGAAAACGAAAAATTTATTAGTATCAACACTTATGAAAAAGATAATGAAATAATAAAAGTAGAAATTGATTTATCTAGTGCTGATCAATTTGACCAATATATTATTGATTTTCATAAACTAGAATTTAATTACAGTAATTTTGATAAAGTAGAGGAATTTAATAAGGATATTGAAGAATAGACAAATATATGAATAAATAACTAGAATAAGAAAATAATATTTTCATTGTTGTATCAATATAATAGTGTAGGTGATATAATGGATGGAATATTATTTTTATTTTTAGCTCTACTAACAATTATATCTAGTATTAAAGTTGCATATTATGCTAATGCTATGGATCAAAAAACCAAAGTTAGCGGTTCTTTTATTGGTGGTATTTTATTAGCAGGAGTGACAAGCTTACCCGAGTTAGTAACTTGTTTGACTGCTACATTCATTAATAATCCTTATATGGCTATAGGAGATATAATAGGAAGTAATATTTTTAATCTTTTTGTTTTAGCTTTTTTTGATATTATTTTTATAAAAAAAATGATTTTCAACAAAATATCTCATCGCTACTTATATATCAATGCATTATTAGTTTATCTTTATGTAATATTAATAAATTCTATTATCAATAAAGGACAAAATATCATTTTTAATATAGGGATGCCAACTATAGTTATTATTATATTTTATATTATATATATATTATTTCTTGGGAAAATAAATAATGACCACACTGATACTGAAAAAGTAACAGAGGTTAAAAATGTTAAGCTAAAATTTATTTTTACTGCTATTTTCATGGTAATAGTAAGTATCGGGTTAACTTTAATCGCAGATAAATTAACACTCGAATATCCAGCTTTTTCTTCTAGCTCAATTGGAGCCTTTTTAGTAGGGGTAACAACATCATTACCAGAGGTTGTTAGTATTTATGCATTAATTAGGATGAATAGCTATAATTTAGCTTTTGCTAATATAATAGGAAGTAATATGTTTAACTTACTTATTTTAGCCCTATCTGACATTTTATATCGAAATGGTTCAATATACCTTTTTAGTGATAACGAGACTTTATCGATAACTAAAATAACTTTGTATATTAGTATATTGGTCTTTGTATACATAATCCGTAGAAAATCATTTTCAAAAATTACTTATATAATTCCTTCTATTATAATTGTATTAGCTTATATATATTTATTTAATACAATAGTTATGGGTTAATGTATAAAATCGCCTTTAATATTATTGATTAATGGTATTGTTTATGATATTATTAATTAGTATAAAAGGTGGTAGGATTTATGGAATTACTAATATTAATAATTTTAATGGTTATTGTATTTTTTGTCTTTAAGAAATTTGAAAGTTTAGTCTATTTTATTGCTATGACAGATATTTTTCTTAGAATACTTACATTCATAAAACAAAATATAACAATGCCTGAATTATATACTTTTTTAAATAAATATGTTCCTTTATCAATTCCTAATATAATTGATAAACATGCATCAGGGATATTCAATGAAATTTTAATTTGGGTTTATGTGATTATCTTTGCTATATTTGAATACTATATAATTAAAACTTTCTTTAAAAAGAAATAATTTTTAAAAGGCCTCGTGCCTTTTTTTATGTTATAATTATAATGGGTGATATTATGTATGCGTATATAAAAGGAATAGTAAAAATAGTTGAGAGTAATTATATTGTAGTTGACAATAATGGGGTAGGATACTTAATTTATACAGCTAACCCTTATAGTTTTAATATTGATGAAGAGTACTTAGTATATTTATATCAACATATTCGTGAAGATGAAATTAGTTTATATGGCTTCAAATTAAAAGAAGAAAAAGATTTGTTTTTAAGCTTGATTGAAGTTAAAGGATTGGGCTGTAAAATGGCTTTACCTATTTTAGCTACTGGTTCTATTAATGGAGTTATTGATGCTATAGAAAGAGAAAATATTTTATATTTAAAGAAATTCCCAAAGATTGGCGATAAAGTAGCACGTCAAATTATTTTAGATTTAAAAGGTAAATTAGTTAGTACTAATGAAACTAAAGTTAATAAAAAAGAATATGATGAATTAATTGATACACTAAAAGCATTAGGGTATAAGAGTGCTGATGTAAATAAAATACTACCTAATATAAATAGTGAAAATACAATTGAACAACAAGTAAAAGAAGCATTAAAGTTATTATTAAAGTAAGCGAACAAATGTATTGACTAAAAATTGTAATGATTATATAATGTAGATACATTCAAGTATAAAGGCGGTGACATTTATGGATGAGAGAATTGTAACTAATCATGAATTAGAAGAAGATAAATTTGAAGAAACAATTAGACCAGATAGTATTGATGAATATATTGGACAGTCAGAAGTAAAAGAAAATTTAAATATTTTTATGAAAGCAGCAAGGATGCGTGAGGAACCATTAGATCACGTTCTTTTATATGGCCCTCCAGGACTAGGTAAGACGACTTTAGCTTATATAATTGCTAATGAGATGGGGGGGAATATAAAAACAGCTAGTGGTCCTTCAATTGAGAAAAGTGGTGATTTAGCAGCTATTTTATCAACGTTAGAACCAGGTGATGTACTTTTTATTGATGAAATACATCGTATACCTCGATTTATCGAAGAAATATTATATCCAGCAATGGAGGATTTTTCATTGGATATAATTGTGGGTAGTGATTCTAGTACCCGTAATATTAGAATAGATTTGCCACCTTTTACGTTAGTAGGTGCAACTACTAGAGCAGGTGATTTAACAGGTCCGTTAAGAGATCGTTTTGGAATTATTTCAAAACTCAATTATTATACGATTGATGAATTAACTGAAATTGTAAAAAGAACAAGTCGTGTCTTAGATTGTCCGATTGAAGATCAAGCAGCCATTGAACTTGCTACACGTAGTAGAGGAACACCAAGGGTTGCTAACAGATTATTTAAGCGTGTAAGGGATTATGCTCTTGTAATGGGGGATGGTAATATTGACTTAGATATCTGTAAATTAGCACTCGACCGATTAAAAGTTGATAATTTAGGGCTAGATGATACAGATTATAATCTAATCAAATCAATAATTGAGAAATTTAATGGTGGTCCGGTAGGAATTGAAGCATTAGCTTCTAGTATTGGTGAAGAACAAACTACTATTGAAGATGTTTATGAACCATACTTATTACAAATGGGATTGTTAAAAAGGACGCCAAGGGGGCGTGCTGTAACTAAAAAAGCATATGAACACTTAAATATCGAGTGTCCAGATAAAATTAATTAGGCAAGGAAGATCAATGTGGAATATAAAAAAATACAAAATAATTACATAATTAGAATTGATAAAGGTGAAGAAATAGTTACTAAAATAAAAGAATTATGTGAAAAAGAAAATATAAATTTAGGATTTATAAGTGGAATTGGTGCTACTGATAATCTTGAGATTGGTTTATTTAATACAAAAACCAAACAATATTATCCAAGCACACTAAATGGACTTTATGAAATAACTTCTATTATGGGTAACGTTACAACAAAAGATGGTGAAATTTATTTACATTTACATATAAATGTATCTGATGAGGACAATAATACTTATGGTGGGCATTTGAATAAATGTTATGTATCAGCAACCGCTGAAATTATTATCAATGTAGTTGATGGTAATATAAATCGAAAGTTCGATGAAGAAATTGGACTTAATTTATTGGAGTTTCAAGATGAAAACAGATGATTTTAATTTTGAACTGCCAGAAAAGTTAATTGCCCAAACACCACTTAGTAAAAGAGATTCTTCTAGATTATTAGTTTTAGATAAGAAAACAGGAGAAATAGAACACAAGCATTTTACTGATATTATTGATTATTTAAATAAAGGTGATGTATTAGTATTAAATGATAGTAAAGTTATGCCTGCACGTCTTTACGGGGTTAAAGAAGATACAAATGCATTAATTGAATTATTGATGTTAAAAGAGGTACAAAAAGACACATGGGAATGTTTAACTAAACCTGCTAAAAGAGTTAAAATAGGGACTATTGTTTCTTTTGGTGAGGATAGATTAAAAGCTCAATGTATAGAAATAAAGGAAGAGGGAATCCGTGTATTTAAACTTATTTATGAAGGTATCTTATATGAAATACTAGATCAATTAGGAGAAATGCCACTACCTCCTTATATACACGAGAAACTAGAGGATAAAGATAGATACCAAACTGTGTATGCTAAAAATATAGGTAGTGCTGCAGCACCAACAGCTGGTCTTCATTTTACACCAGAATTGCTTGATAAAGTTAAGCAAAAGGGAATAAAAATTGCATATATTACTTTACATGTAGGGTTAGGAACATTTAGACCTGTTAGTGTTGATGATGTTAATAATCATAAAATGCATTCTGAATTTTACCTCCTTACTAAAGATAATGCTGATATATTAAATGATGCTAAAAAAAATGGAAATAAAATAATTAGTGTTGGAACAACAACGACAAGAACATTAGAAACTATATTATCTATAAAAGAAGATTTTGCAGAATGTAGTGGGTGGACAGATATTTTTATATATCCAGGATTTAAGTTTAAAGCTGTCGATATATTAATAACTAATTTCCATTTACCTAAATCTACACTAGTTATGTTGGTAAGTGCGTTTTCAAATAAAGAGTATATACTAAATGCATATAATGTAGCTGTTAAAGAAGAGTATCGATTTTTTTCTTTTGGTGATAGTATGATAATTAAGTAGGTGATTTATGAATAAAGTAATAGCTATAGTCGGTCCAACTGGAGTTGGGAAAACTAAATTAAGTATTGCACTTGCTAAGATATTAGATGGTGAGATAATTAATGCTGATAGTACACAAGTATATAAAGGTTTAGATATCGCAACTGCTAAGGTAACAGATGAAGAAAAAGAAGGTGTTGTTCACCACCTTTTAGATATTAAAGAAATAACTGATGATTATAGTGTGTATGATTATCAAAAAGATAGCAGATCTTTAATCGAAGATATTTTAAAAAAAGGCAAAACACCAATCTTAGTTGGTGGAACTGGTCTTTATATTAAAGCTTGTTTGTATAACTATGAATTTAATTCAAAAGTAGTTATTAATAATTACGATAATCTAACTAATGAAGAGTTATATAATAAGTTAATACTAGTAGATCCTAATACAGAAATACATATGAATAATCGTAAGAGAGTAATAAGAGCGCTTAATTACTATGATACTAATAACAAACCTTTTAGTTCAAAGGAAAAAACAGATCAATTATTATACGACACTATATTTATTGGATTGACTACCAATCGTGATTTGTTATATGAAATAATTAATAAACGTGTTGATAAAATGGTACAGATAGGATTAATTGATGAGGCTTTCAAAATATACGAATCAAATATACGAACCAAAGCAGTTATGACACCTATTGGTTATAAAGAATTATTTGAATATTTTGATAATAGTAAAACGTTAGATGAATGTATATTTGATATTAAACAAAGAAGTAGGAAGTATGCTAAAAGGCAATATACTTGGTTTAATAATCAAATGCAGATTGATTGGATAGAAGTTAATTTTGATAATTTTGATATAACAATAAAAAAAGCGTTGGAGTTAATAGAAAAAAAGAAATAGAAGTTATTTCAAAGTAACTGTTCTGTTTCTTTTATTTTAGAAAACATTGACTAAATATCTTAAAAATTGGTATACTAAAAAGGGAAAGTACGGGAAGGATTTTGAAGTAGTATGAAAAAAAATCGCGGATTTACATTAATAGAATTAATAGCTGTAGTTGTAATACTAGGAATAGTAGCACTTATAAGTATTCCTATGATTATGAATGTAATCGATGGGGCTAAAAAAGGGGCATTTAAAAATACTGCTTATGGAATAATAGAAGCAGCTAAGCTTGATTATGCTCAAGATATGTTAGATAAAATGGCTGATAAGGTAACATTTACATATGTTGATGGAATAGAAAATTCTAGTGTACCAGGTAAAAAACTAGATTATAAAGGTGAAAAACCTGAAAGTGGCATTGTAATGGTAAATAGAGACGGAGAAGTAGCTATTGCCGTTTATGATGGAAAATACTGTGCTGAAAAGGATTTTCAAGAAAGTGTAGTAAAAATATCAGAAAAGACAAAAGAGGAATGTACAATTATTGTTTCCTATGCAGATACAAGTGGAGCTAGTAGTCCAGAACTACAACAAGGCATGATCCCAATTAAATGGGATGGTAGTAAATGGATAAAAGCAGATATTACAAATGAATCAGGAGATAATGAATGGTATGATTATGGTAGTCAAAAATGGGCTAATATAGCACTAGTAACAAATAGTACTAGAGCTAATTATGTTAATGCATTTGTTGGTTCGGAGATTAAAGAAAATGACATAATTGCTTATTTTGTTTGGGTACCAAGATATAGATATAGGTTATTTAATGTTGATAATTTATCAGTAACAGAACAAAAAATAGAAATTCAATTTGAAGATAAGGGTACAACTAAATCAAACGGTAGTGAAAATGGACAGTGGTTAACACATGCTGCATTCACATTTGGAACAAGAGAGTTAAATGGTATATGGGTTGGGAAGTTTGAAACAACAGGAACTGATTCTTTTCCAACAATTAAGCCTAACAGCCTTTCTTTAACCAATCAAAATGTAAACAACCAATTTGCAACATCTCAATTATTTAATAACCAATCAACGTATGGTCTAACTTCTTCTAGTGAGGCTAGAATGATGAAAAATACAGAGTGGGGAGCTGTTGCATACTTATCACAAAGTGATTATGGTAAATATGGTAATCCGGTTTATACTGGTGAATTGGGATTAGAAAAAGAAGTTTATATTAATAATATAAATAGTTATACTGATACTGAGGCCGGACCTACTATAACAGGGTGTGCCGGTGATACTTTGTATGCTGCAGAGGTTAAAAGTTTAACCTGTCCTATAACGAATCAATATACTACAAATCAAGGTGTAAAGGCCAGTACTACAGGAAACATCTATGGAATATATGATATGGTTGGTGGTTCTTGGGAGTATATCATGGGAGCAATGTATAATTCGGACAATACAACTATTATGATATCTGATTCTGGCTTTGATCAAGGAACTATAGACGATCCGAATATGTTAAAATATATAGATAAATATCTTTATGGTACAACCTTTGATGATCAGGATGCTTTTAATAGAAGAATATTAGGTGATGCAACTGGCGAAACAAGAGGTTGGAATAACGGTCCTATTCGTTTTGCAGATTCAACTTATCCATGGTTTAGACGTGGCGGCAGATTCAGTGATGGAGAAGGAAGTGGATTGTTTGTTTTTTACCGCACTTCAGGTATTGAAACAACTAATTATACATTTAGAACAGTCATAACAAATGAATAAAAAAAAGATACTAAGCTGTTCGCTTAATATCCATAATAACAGGTAGAATAATTGGTTTTCTTCCTGTTTTTTCATATATATATGATGATAACTGATTGATTATTTCTAATTTGATTTCTGTATAATTAATACGATTACTTATTTTAGAATTAATAGCTAATTTGCTAATTTCTTCTAATTTTTTTAGTAACTCAGTATTATCATTAACTAGAACAAAACCTCTAGTTGTAATATTTGGATTACCAATTAATTTATTATTATTTGTATCAATATTTGAAATAACAACAACAATCCCATCATTAGCCATCACTTTTCTGTCTTTCATAACAGCATTACCAACATCACCAATACGATTTCCATCGACGTAGATGTCTCCAGCTTGAATGTGACCAGCACGTTTGATTTCTCCTTTGTATAATGATAATACTTCACCATTACCAAGGATAAATGTGTTTTCTTTAGGTATACCGCATTCAATAGCTAAATCAGCATGACTTTTAAGCATACGATATTCACCGTGAAAGGGCATAAAATATTTAGGTTTCATTAGTCTAATCATTAATTTTAATTCTTCTTGACTACCATGACCAGAAGTATGGATATCACTTAAAGAAGTATTAGTATAAACCTCAACACCTTTTAAATAAAGTTTATTTATTGTTCTAGAAATACTTAAAGCATTTCCAGGAATTGGTGATGATGAGAATATAACTATATCATCAGCCTGTAACTTTATTTGTCTATGATTACCATTAGCTATTCTACTTAAAGCTGCCAACGGTTCACCTTGACTTCCCGTACATAATAAACATACTTTATTAGAAGGTAAACGATTTGCTTCCTCAGGAGAAATGAAAAGTTCTTTATTTTTTATAAAGCCGCATTGAATTGAATTTTCAATGTTAGTTTCCATACTACGACCAAAGGTCGCTATTTTTCTTCCGTTTCTTTTACATGTATCAATAATATGTTTTACTCGATATATATTAGAAGCAAAAGTTGCCACAATAATTCTACCATTATGTCTTGCAAAAATTTCTGATAAAGCTTCATCTACTTTAGATTCGCTCATCGACATACCTTCATTTAAAGCGTTAGTACTATCACTTAAAAGTAGTGATACACCTTTTTGACCAATATATGCCATCTTGTGTAAGTTAGACATAGGTCCGATTGGTGTGAAATCAAATTTAAAATCACCCGTTGTTACTATAACTCCATTTGGAGTAGTAATACAAATTCCATGAGAATCTGGTATAGAGTGGGTAGTTCTAAAGAAATCTACCTCCATATTTTTAAACTTTACTTTTGTCTTTTCCGAATAAACATATAAATTCTTAAAACTAATTTTTCTTTCATCTAATTTTTTCTTTATTAATCCAATTGCCTGACTAGGAGCATATATAGCTGGAATATTTACTGTTTGTAGTAAAAAAGGTATTCCGCCAATATGATCTTCATGTCCGTGCGTAATAAATAAAGCTTTAATTTTAGATTCATTTTGCTTTAAAAAAGTATAATCAGGAATAACATAGTCAACGCCCAATAAATCGTCTTCTGGAAATGTTATTCCGGCATCCGTAATAATAATTTCATTGTTATGCATTACTGCATACATATTTTTCCCGACTTCACCTAAACCACCTAAAGCAAATACTTTAGTATCTTCGTTGTTAAAAAATTTCATAAAAACTCCTTTCTTTTAAATTTATTGAAAATTTAACTATATAATTATACCTTTTTTTTATAGTTTTGTCTAGTAGCACTATTATTATTTGAAATGTTTGACACTGGCTAGTTTTTGTGCTACTATATACCCCAAATAAAAGTGGGAGGAAAGTATGAATAAAGAGCAATTTTTAGAACAATTTTTAGCTAATTTAGAAAAGAATGGTTCCAAAAAAGAACAACTAAAAGCCTTGAGAAAAAAAGCTATGGATTTATTAAATAAAACTAACGATAAAGATCCGTTTACAGTAATAGAAGATTTAGTTGACGAGATTCGTTTGGAAAGCCAAAAATTCTTAGAAGCTAAAAATATGCACGATACTAATTTAATTCATGCCATTTCTACTTGTATTTATTTACCAGATTATAATAATGAAGGATATAAAATAAAAGTTATTGGTGGTAAAGTATCAAGAAGTATTGATAGTGATTATATTGATTACAATACAATATTTGATGCAGCATCAATTACCAAACTTTTTACTCTGATTTTAATTTTTAAATTAGAAGAACATGGTTATTTTAGTTTAGAAGATAAAGTAGTCGATTTACATCCTGATTTTCAAGGATTAGAGGATTTTACAGTACACGATTTACTCTTAATGGTTGGCGAATTATACACAAATGGTAATATAAGAAGTGCAAGTAATATAAATGAGGCGTATGATTTATTAAAAACATTATATATAAAATCGCATGATAAAAGTCGTAACCTTTATACTGATTTTGGTTCAATTGTCCTAGGTAAAATATGCGAAAGATTAATTGGTGAAAAATTAAATAAGGAAGTAACTTATGATGAAATAATGGCTGAATATATTTTAAAACCAATGGGTTTAACTAATACCAAATATAACCCAGTTCTTGGGAAAGATTCAATTGCAGCAACTGGTGATGATTCAGGATTAGTTCATGATCCAAAAGCTAGAATATTAGGTGGCAATGTTGGCTCAGCTGGGCTTTTTACAAATAGTGATGATTTAGCCAAATTATCTTATGAAATGTATAAAGTTAATTATGTGAATTACGACTATATGAAAAACTTGATTAGTAAAAATAATTTAGCAAAATGTGGCCAAGTTACTTTCCCAAATAGTAATCAGCCACATAAAGGACATTTAGGTGTCTATCAAAAACATCCACTAGGTTTAGGAAATACATTTGTACCTTGTGAATATGCGGATAGATCATTTGCCGCTCAAGGCTGGACTGGTTCTATATCAGTATTTGATCCTACAAATGAAATTCATAATAACATTCTAGTAGGAGCTCTAGGTGAAAAAGATAAACAAGATGATACAAGATACTATAAAAATAACAAACCAATTGGTTTTAAAGAGTATCATACTAGGTATCAACAAATGATTACTACAAATAGCTTATTAATATTACTAGTTAAGAAATATTATGACCTTTTCGAAAAAGAAAATACTATTAATAAGAGTTTTAAAATATAATTTGAATAATTAATTACTAAAATTATATTTATATTATCTTTAGAATGAAAGTAAAACCCTAGTTTAAAACTGGGGTTTTATTTTATACTTAGCCAATTAAAAGACCATTAATATGTAATCAATGGTCCAAGAAACAATATAAGTTTTTTATGTCGTTACCGTGTTGGTTGATACGGGTGCATAATTCATTACTTCAAGTACTACAGGCGTCTGTGCTAAGATTGGCTCACCACCAGCAGGCACTGCTATTTCTAACTGACCAACTCCAGTTGCTCCAGGGGTATATGTATTAATTCCCTCCATTTGAAGAACTCCATTTACATATACATTAAAGTAACTATTATCAGCAGTTAGTGTTGGTAAGGTTACCACCGCAGCACCATCGTCATCGAAAAAGTCAGCTGCATCTATTGTTAATGTATTTTCCGGATCTGTCTGTGCATCAGTTACATAAAAAAAACGGGTATCAGTAGGAGTAGTTACAGTTGACGTTGATACAGTAACGTTTAATTTCATTAATTGAATAGCCATAATTTAACACCTCCTTTCATATGTGTTTAGCATATTATAAGTCCAATAATTAAAGGTTAAAACTCTTTTATAAAAATTAGGTGCTTGACATTATTTTATGATTTTTACTAGTTGTAATATAATAACTGTTCCAGAACTAGGGACATCTTCAGTGTTAAGTATCAACTTACCTTCTGTAAGGGTATAAAATGATGGGGGTTGTAACATTCCGTTAATAAATAAGTTTGAATAAGAAATAGTAAAAGGATCACATATCACATTGAATCCTTTGATACCATCGCTATTAAGATAAACTTGCTTAATACCATCAGAGACAGTTATGTATTCAGAAGTTTCTACTGGTATTACATGTGGATTATTTATAATTCCTTTTGGAATCCCTTTTTTAGCACACACAGGTTCCAAACATTTTACACCACTAAAACAATTGATGTTGATCTTTATACAAATACTAGTTCTTATAAACTTGCTGATTGAAACTGAAGAGAAAAAATCACATACTTCATTCTTACAAGAAAAAGGAGATATTTGTCCCTTAGAAGTTTGTGGTTGTAATAATTCTAATGTAGCAATTTTTCTTTCCTGATCTACTTTTATTAAGCGAAAAACGGGTGTTTTAAAACATTTATAAACGTTAGTAACCGGATCGTTAAATACCCCTTTAGCAATGTACCAATCGCAATTATTTTTACATATAAACATTAAAGGAATTGTGTTGTACATATAACTATTCATTCCTAATTTTTCTTCACATGGATTAATATTGCAGTCTTGTTTCAATTTGATTTTTTCGAATATATTAAGTATATAATCATTTGAATTATCACAACCCATTTTGATTCATCTCCTTTTACTTTACAATATATTATGGAAGGTTAAAAATTTTGAATCGGCAGAAATATAAGAAAACAAAGATTTTATAATGTTGAAATTTTATAAGAAAAATCTTTTTTGTAACAAAAATTTAAAAAGTGAATTATTGTTCATCTTTTTAAATTTTTATAGAAATTTTTAAAAAATTAGTGTAAAATGGTAATAGGTCATAATATATATAACAATATTATGGAGTCAGTATTATTAAGGAGGCTTTTGATGGGGTTTTTTGACAAGTTTAAAAATATTTTTAATAATAAAGATAAAGAGATGCAAAAAGAAATTGATTTATATGATAAAGGTTTAGAAAAAACAAGAACTGGTTTATCATCTAAATTAAATATATTAACCAGTAAATATAAAAAGGTTAATGACGAATATTTTGAAGAATTAGAAGAAATATTGATAATGGCAGATATAGGTGTTAACACGGTAATGGAATTTATTGACAGACTTAAAAAGAGGGTTAAAAAAGAAAATATTATTGATTCTAATGATTTAAAAGAGATAATAGTTGATGAAATGTTTATAATTTATGTTAACGAACAAATAATTGTTAATAAAATAAATTACAGTAAGGAAGGTCCAACCGTTATATTATTTGTTGGTGTCAATGGGGTTGGTAAAACGACAACTATAGGAAAAATTGCTCATAAATTAATTGAAGATGAAAAGAAAGTTTTATTAGTAGCTGCTGATACATTTAGAGCTGGAGCAGTAGAACAATTAATTGAATGGGGAAATAGGATAGGGGCTAAAACTGTTTATAAAGAAGATGCCGATCCTTCTAGTGTAATATATGATGGTATTACTAAAGCTAAGGAAGAAAATTATGATGTTGTTTTAGTTGATACCGCTGGACGTTTACAAAATAAAACAAATTTAATGGAAGAACTTAGAAAAATGAATAAAGTAATTGGTAGTTTGATACCTAATGCTCCACATGAAACTTTATTAGTTATAGATGCTACAACGGGACAAAATGGAATAAGTCAAGCAAAAAGTTTTAAAGAAATTACCAATATCACAGGTATTGTTTTAACTAAGTTAGATGGTACTGCAAAAGGTGGAATTGTACTTGCTATAAAAGAAAGTGTTGGTATTCCCGTTAAGTATATTGGACTAGGTGAAAAGAAAGAAGATTTACAAGTATTTGATATAGAAAAATATATATATGGTCTTTTTAAGGATATAGTGGGGGATTAATATGGAAAAAAAGAGTAAAAAAAATAATGAAAATTTAATATCATTAAAATATTTAATAATGTTTTTTCAAATAGCAATATTACTACTTTCTTCTGTTTTAACTCTAGGTATCATTGAATTTTTAATGGGTTTATCTGTATTAGCAATGTCTTATAATAACCAAAAATTATATGGAACTACAATTATGACATGGATTTATGTTTTAATAGGTGTTTTATTACTATTTTTAGGTATTGCTGATTTAAATGGGTATAGTTTTTTATAATAGAATAGGAGTGTTGAATTTATGAAAGAAAAACTAAAAATGACTAGGGAAAAAGAATTTGATCAAGTAGGTTTGTTAATTCAAACTATTTTATCAGTATTTTTGTTATTCTTTACAGTACTAACAATTTTTGAATCATCATTTTTAATATTGACACAAATTTTAGTAAGTTTTATGATGTTTGTTATGGCGTATAATAATCACAGAACATTTAAACGTAGAGGATTAACATATGCTTATATCATTATGGGATTTTTGATGGTATTTTTAAGTATTGTGTTATTGATAAAATAAATGGATTTTGTATACATAAATAATTTGTATGATTATTATCAAAAGTTATTAACAGAGAAACAACAACAATATTTTGAAGATTATTATTTTAATAATTTAACTTTATCGGAAATTAGTGATAATTTTAAAATAAGTAGAAATGCTGTACATAAACAAATAAAAGATGTTGAAAATAAATTATATGATTATGAAGATAAATTAGGGTTATTAAAAAAACAAGAAAAATTAAGAAAATTAGTATCTAATATTAAAGATGAAAAATTAAAAAAAGAAATAGAAGAATTATTATAGAATAAAAAGGGTGAGACTATGTTTGGGAAAATAATATATATTAATGATAATTTAGCGCATATAAAAATTGTTGATGGTACACCACTAGCTACCAATCTAATGAATTTACATATTATGTTTGAGGATGACAAAAAGAAAATTTTAGGTGAAGTTGAAGATATTGGCGAAGAGATTATTAAAGTAAGATTTTTAGGAGAAATAGTTAATAATAGTTTTGTAGGTGGGGTTATTCGTAAACCGACATTAGAAGCAAAAATTAGAGTAATTACTAGAGAAGAAGTAGGACTTCTTGTCGGTGATAATAACGCTAATAGTTTTTTACTTGGAGTTTCGCCTTTATACGATAATTATCCAATTCATGTTGATATAAATGATTTTTTTAGTAATCATTTTGCTATATTTGGAAATAGTGGTAGTGGAAAATCTTGTGGTGTAGCTAGAATTATTCAAAATGTACTTGCAAACCCCAAACTTTTACCACTTAGATCAAATTTCTTTATATTTGATGCATATGGTGAATATCATAATGCCTTTATGGCAATAAATAAAATAAACCCTAATCTTAACTTTAAATTTTATACGACTAACTTAAATGATTCTAGTGAATCTGTATTGCGTATACCATTATGGTTAATGGATGTTGATGATATGGCTCTTTTACTATCTGCTACAGAACATTCACAATTGCCAATAATAGAAAGAATGCTTAAATTAGTATCCATTTTTTCTGAAGATAGTGAAATGGCAATAAAGTATAAAAATCACTTAATTGCCAAAGCAATTATGACAATTCTTTATACTAATCAAACTTCTTCAAGTAAGAGAAATGATATATTTTCAGTTCTAGCAACCTGTAGTACTGAACAGTTTAATATAGAAGCTCCAGTTCATGGAGTTGGATATGTTCGTAAGTTTAGAGAATGTTTTACAATAGATACAAGTGGTAGTTTTACAGAAAGTGTATTAGTAACAGAGTATATTTCTAAATTTATTGATGAAAAATTAGAAAAATATGAGGCTAAATCAACTAATTTTTATACAATAGATGATTTAGAAAAAGCACTTGAATTTACACTTATATCAGAAGGTCTTTTACGTAATGAAAAATCTTATAATGATGCGGTTACACTAAAAGTACGACTTCATTCAATCGTTATTGGAAAATATAGTCAATACTTTAAAGTTGATAGTTATGTGTCAATGGAAAATTACGTAGCAGGATTAGTTTCTACGAGTGGGAAAAAAGCCCAAATTATTAACTTTAACTTAGAGGATGTTGATGATTGGTTCGCTAAAGTTGTAACTAAAGTATATACAAAATTATTCTTTGATTTTACAAAAAGATTAAAAGTTAGAGCTTCAATTCCTTTCCATGTTCTAATTGAAGAAGCACATAGATATGTTCAAAACGATAATGATAAATATTTATTAGGTTATAATATATTTGATCGTGTTGCAAAAGAAGGTAGAAAATATGGACTACTAATTAGTTTAATTTCCCAAAGACCGGTTGAAATATCTGAAACAGTTATTTCACAGTGTTCAAATTTCTTAATATTTAAAATGAATCATCCAAGAGATATAGATTATATTAAGAAGATGATTCCAAATATAAATGCTGAAATAGTAGAAAAACAAAAGAGTTTACAACCTGGTACATGCGTGGCATTTGGAAAAGCATTTAAAGTTCCTATGATTGTAAAAATGGAAATGCCTAATCCTGAACCACAAAGTAGTAACAGTGATGTAGCAGATAGATGGGTGGTAAGACAACAATGACAAATAAAGTTGTGATAATTGGTTGTGGTAATGTAGGTATGAGTTATGCCTATGCTCTATTAAATCAAAGGACAAAAGTTAATGAGATTGTCTTAATTGATTTAGATCAACAACGAATTGATGGAGAAGCTATGGATTTAAATCATGGATTACCGTTTGCGCCATCTAAAATTAAAATTAGAGCTGGCAGTTATGATGATTGTAAAGATGCAGCTATAATTTGTATATGTGCAGGGGCTAATCAAGAAAAAGGTGAAACAAGGTTAGATTTATTATCAAAAAATAATTTAATATTTAAAAGTATTATTGATAAGATTATACCGACTGGTTTTGATGGAATTTTTTTAGTAGCAACTAATCCAGTTGACATTATGACTTATTTTACATTCAAGCATTCTAAATTCCCAGCTGGTAAAGTAATTGGTAGTGGTACTACTTTAGATACCGCTAGACTACGTTACTTAATTGGTGATAAACTTAGTGTTAATCCTAAAAATGTTCATGCTTATGTCATGGGAGAACATGGGGATAGTGAATTTGTTTTATGGTCTAATGCTTATGTAGGTAGTGTCAGTGTTCAAAAATTTTTAGAAAAATCTGAATTAGATAATATCAGTTTACAGGTAAAAAACGCTGCATATGAAATAATAAATAGAAAAGGTGCTACTTACTATGCTATTGGAATGGTCTTAGTACGTATTACAAATGCTATTTTAGATGATGAAAATACTATACTAACGGTTTCTTCTTATAGTAAAGAGCATGATATATATATTGGTATGCCAAGTGTAGTAGGAAAAAATGGTGTTACAAGTTTAATTGAGGTTAATTTTACAGAAGAAGAAAAAGAAAAATTTTCTAATTCTGCAAATATTATTAAAAAAGAAGTCGATAAATTATAAAGCCTATATGGCTTTTTTTCTTTGATTTATGATATAATTGTATAGGTGATATGAATGTTAGAAAATTTAGGAGATAGATTGCAAAACGCAATTCATAAAATAAAAGGATACGGAAAAATAAGTGAAGAAAATATTAATGAAGTCACAAGAGAAATAAGATTAGCTTTATTAGAAGCTGATGTTAACTATAAAGTAGTCAAAGAATTTATAAATAATGTAAAAGAAAAAGCACTAGGAGAAGAAGTTCAAAAGAGTTTGAAACCTAGTGAAGTGTTTGTAAAAATAGTAAAAGATGAATTAGTTTCATTATTAGGTGGAGAAAAACAAGATTTAATAATAAATGGTAATCCGGCTATATTAATGATTGTTGGTTTACAAGGTGGTGGTAAAACAACTACTATTGGAAAAATTGCTTCTTTCTTAAGAAAAAAGCACAATCGTAAACCTTTACTAGTAGCATGTGATGTATATAGACCTGCTGCTATTGATCAATTAAAACAACTTGGTAAACAACTTAATATACCAGTTTATGATGAAGGTGCAGGAAACCCGGTTGAAATTGCTAAAAATGCTATTAGTTATGCCAAAGAAAATAATTATAACTATGTCTTAATTGATACAGCAGGGCGATTACATATAGATGAACAATTAATGATTGAATTGAAAAATATAAATGAGACAGTAAATCCTAATGAGATATTATTAGTTGTTGATAGTATGACTGGTCAAGATGCTATTAATGTTATTGAAGGATTCAATAGTAATTTACCTTTAACAGGTGCTGTTTTAACAAAACTAGATGGTGATACTAAAGGTGGAGCAGCTTTATCAATCAGACATTTAACAAACATTCCAATCAAATTTATAGGTGTTAGTGAGAAAATGGATGGGTTAGAAGAATTTCATCCAGACCGTATGGCAACTAGAATTCTTGGTATGGGTGATATTTTATCCATGATTGAGAAAGCTGAAGAAGTAATTGATCATGATGAAGCATTAAAGGCTGCTAAAAAGATGCAAAAAGGTAACTTTGATTTAGAGGATTTTTTAAGTCAATTAAAACAAATTAAAAAATTAGGTCCAATTGAAAATATAATTAAGATGATTCCTGGAGCGTCTAAAATGGGTCTTAAAGATGTGAAAGTTAATCCTAAAGATATGGCTCACTTAGAAGCAATTATTTTATCAATGACTCCTTATGAAAGAAGAAATCCAGATATTTTAAAAGCTAGCCGTAAAATAAGAATCGCAAAAGGTTCTGGTAGAAGTGTAGAAGAGGTCAATCGTTTACTTAAGCAATTCGAACAAATGAAGCAAATGATGAAACAAATGAAAAATGGTAATCTTAAAATGCCTTTTTAAGGCTAATTCCATATTCACAAAATCCCTTTTATCATATTATAAACTAGATAAGGGGGATTAATATATGTTATTTAATAAAAGATGTGGTTTTGGTTTTCAAAATCCAGGAATGATGGGCCCTGGAGGAGTAAATCCTTGTTGCCCTGATCCTTGTATGAATCAACCAGTAATGGAACCAACTATAACAAAATGTGTACAAAAAGATTTCTGTCATGAAGTACCACATGTTTGTTGGATAAGTGATAACATTAATATATTGACACTAAACAGCCAAAAAGCTGTTTTTTTGTTGATATATAAGGATAGATTGGCAAATAATGTTGACATGAATTATATATATGATATAATCACTATAGAGATAATAAAGGAGAATTTTTATGAAACAACAAATAAAAAAAGTCTTTTTGTTCCTATTTGTAATTGCTGTAGGAGTATGTATTTACTTATTTTATAATCATGTAGATTTTGAAAAGTTAAATAAGGGTATACTATCTAATAATTTTATAAAAGGTATTATTATATTATTATCATTGATTTTTGCATTTTATGTCAATAGTTATATTCATGGACGAAAAAAAGCAAAAGAACTACGTTATAGAGATAAATTATTTAACTCGTTAGTAAAAAATTCAGATACTGTTTATTTTATGTATGATAAAGTAAATGACAAAATAATTTATATGACTAAAAATGTAAATGAAGTTTTAGGAATTGAAAATGTTGATACTGAAGAAGAGGGTATGAAATTAATTTCCGATATTTTTGAAACTCCTATTATTAAGGATGAATTAAGAAAATGGGATGAAAACAGTGAATTTGTTAGCCAAATGATTTCTTATCGTCATCCAACCTATCAACAAACAACTAAATGGATAAAAGTTAAAATATATCCATTTGCTGAAAAGAAAGCAAAATATGAAGTTATATCTATTTTAGATGTAACCAAAGAATATGATCGTCAACATTTATTAGTTATTCAAGCTAGCGACATAAAAATTAGAGAAAAAAAATTAAATCAAATTACTTCAGCTTCTTATGATATAGAAATGAATGTTAATATAGCATCAGGTGAATTTAATTTACGTAATTTAAAAGAAGATACTCATTATTTTGGAGTTGAAAAAAATGGCAAGTATGAGACTGAAATATCGAATATTATTAAAAAATACGTTTATTTAGATGACCAAGAACAAGTTTTAGAAGATTTATCGCTTGCTAATTTTGCAAAATTTGTAGAAGAAAAACGATTAGAACCATTTTCTACAAGATATCGTTATATAAGTGATAATGATACAATTTGGTTAGAAAGTACTGTTTTCTTTACCCACAGTAGAGGTGAAGCTCATGTTACTATTTTAACTAAGAATGTAACAGAAAATGCCGAATATATGCGTAAGCAAAATAATTTGTTACAAAATGCTTTAAATGATGCGAAAAAAGCTAATAAAGCCAAATCAGAATTTTTAACACATATGTCTCATGAAATTAGAACACCAATGAATGCTATTATAGGGTTAAGTGAATCTGCTTTATCAGAAAGTCTTCCAATGGCAGCTCGTGAGGATGTTGAAAATATTAATAGTGCTAGTAAGAATCTATTAGATATTCTTGATGGATTATTAGATATTTCTAAAATCGAATCAGGCGTTTTAGAAAAAAAAGAAAAAGAATATGATGTTCCAAAACTATTTAAAGATTTAGTGGGGATTACTAAAGAGAATATTGGTAAAAAGAATATTAATTTAAAATTAAATATTGATTCAGATATTCCTATAAAATTATTTGGAGATAGCAGTAAAATACGTCAGGTATTATTGAATATATTGAATAATGCTGTTCAATATACTGAAAAAGGGGTAATAACTATTTCAGCAAAAGCTGAAAAGAAGCAATCAAAGGTTAATTTAATTGTATCAATAGAAGATACTGGACAAGGAATTGAAAAAGATAAATTAGAAAAACTATTCGATGATTCTGTAAATGAAGATTATGCTTTAGATTTGGGACTGGCTATTACTAAAAAGCTAATTGATGCATTACATGGTCAGATTATTGCTGAAAGTAAACCAGGTGAAGGAAGTAAATTTACTGTATCAATTACTCAGAAAATAATGGATGAGGAAACTATTGGTGATATTGAAGAATATATAATTCAAAAGAAAAAAGTGGGATTTTTTAATGCCAAAGGTAGTTCGATATTAATTGTTGATGATAATAAATTGAACTTAAAGGTAGCGGCTCGTTTATTAAAACCATATGAAATGGATATTGAGTGTGTTGAAAGTGGTCAACAGTGTATTGATTTAATAAAAGAAGGTAAAAAATATGATTTGATTTTATTAGATCAGATGATGCCTGAAAAAAGTGGTGTTGAAACATTACACGAACTTAAAAAGAATAAAAGTTTTGATACACCTGTTATAGTACTTACAGCAGATGCAATAGTTGGGGTAAAAGAAAAGTATCTTGAAGAAGGATTTAATGGTTACTTATCAAAACCAATTGATGTTAATGAGTTAAATGAAATATTAAAAACTTATTTAAGAAAAGAAAAAATATGATAAAATTCATATTTTTTTTGTGCTATAACCCTTTAAAAATCATAAGTTTTTCAAATATATGGAAAAAATTTGACAAAAAAATAATAATGTAGTAGAATAAATCCCAACAAAAAGGGGGATATGTTATGAAAAGGGCTTTGAATATCGGAATCGATGCAGATGGAGTTATATTTGACTTATTCCGTTTTCAAATTGAAAAGGGGAAAAAGCACTTTAAAAAAACAGATGAGGAAATAAATATTGATAAGTATGATATTGCAGATATTTTTAATTGTAGTCGTACTAAACGTCAGTTATTTTGGATTAAGCATATCTATGAATATTGTATGTATAGTCCACTTATGGATGCTGCTGTTGAATCAATGAAAAAATGGCGTGATGAAGGCCATAAACTTTATAATATCACATCAAGAGTGTATGTTGATAATCGAACTCCACTTGGTGCATTTTTTAGATATATGATTGAAAAACGTTATAAAAAAGAAGGTATTGTGTTTGATGGTATTGATTATTGTTCTGAAAAGAATAGTGCTAGAGATAAAACTTTGGCTTGTAGTAAACGTCAAATTGACGTTATGTTGGAAGATAAAGAAGATAATATTGAGGCAATAAGCAAGATTTCTAAAGTATTATGTTTTGACGCTGGATATAATCAAAATTGTGATGTTGAAAATATGATAAGAGTAAGTGGGTTTAAAGAATCTGATGAAATTATACAACAAATTGCAATGTCCCAAGAAAAAGAACTAGGTGATACACAGTATGTTGTTGATGGTAAATTTAAAAGGGTAAGAGCAAAAGATGAAGCTAAATTAACACGCCAACAATTAATTGATTATTATAAACAAAGAAAACAATATTATGCAGATCAAGTTAATCGTGAACAAATGGAAAAACATCAACGTAACTTTAAGATGGCATATAGAGTTATAATTCCTGCTTTTAAAGGTTATTATAATCCACAAATTATCAATAAAGAATTAATTCCTTACCAAAATGGTATGATATTTGTTGCTAACCATTTAGATTATAAAGATCAATTTGTTTTATTACCTGCATTAGGTAATAGACCTGTACACTTTTTAGCGGCATCTGAATTATTAGAGATGAAACGTGGACTTTTATATAAAAATGTAGGTTGCGTATTTGTAGATAGACATAGTATGAGAAGTAAAGCTGAATCATTAGAAACATTAACAAGTATAGTTGCTAATAACGGTAATATCTTTATTTTCCCAGAAGGAACAAGAAATAGAGATCCTGAAAAATATATGTTAGATTTATTACCTGGGCCAGTTATGATTGCTCAGTTAACAGGAGCTCCAATTGTTCCAATTGCTATAAATAATAACTATCGCTTTAGAAGTAATGATTTATTAGCTCGTATTGGAGAACCATTTATAGTTAGACCTGAGGATAACTTAGAAGAAGTAAATGATAAGTTAAAAGAAATTCTTTCAACTATGATTTGGGAAAACATGGAAAAAGAAGCTGAAATAAATAAGACATTAACATTAAAAAGATAATATTAAAAGAATAAGTTATACTAATATAATTTATTCTTTTTTCTATTTATATTTTCAGTTGCAATTATATTATATATTATGTTAAAATGTTTATAGAATTGAAAGAAGTGAGAATTATGAGTAGTTTGTATTTTCAAATATGTAGTACCACTTATATGATACTTTTGATGGTTGTTTATTTTAGTAAGAAAAAAATAATGAATATTGAAAATAAGATTTATTCAGCTCTTATTATTACAACCTTTATAGGGTTAATATTAGATTATGCTAGTACCGCTTTAGCACTAGTTGATGTTACCAATCCATTTGTTAATCTTTTATGCAAGTTATACTTAGTATATTTATTAACATGGGTATTTCTATTTACAATATATACTTTTGTAATATCTTTTAAAAACTCTAAAAATATAGAAAGAGTAAAAGAAATATTTAAAAAATATGTATTACCTATAACTATATCAATATTTGTAATTATTTTAGCGCTCATCTTTATTTTCCCATTACATAATTTTAGTGAAAATGGTGTTGTTTATACTTATGGACCAAGTGCTGATTTATTATATGGTGTATCAACAGTTGCATTTGTAGTTATGATACTATGTATAATTGTAAAATTTAAAGATGTTAAATCACATAAATATTTACCAATGTTTGCTTATATAGTACTTAATATAGTAGCAGCAATAATTCAATTTTCATACCCAGAAATATTATTAGTAACATCGGTAACAGTTTTTGTAACATTCTTTATGTACTTTACAATTGAAAATCCCGATTTAAAATTAATTAATGAACTTAATATAGCAAGAACCCAAGCTGAAAAAGCTAATAATGCTAAAACAGATTTCTTATCTAATATGTCTCATGAAATTAGAACTCCTCTAAATGCTATTGTAGGATTTAGTCAAGCTTTATTAGATGAAGAAATACCAGATAATGCTAAAGAAGAAGTTAAAGATATAATCATGGCTTCAGATAGTTTACTTGAAATAGTAAATGGTATATTAGATATTTCTAAGATAGAAGCAAATAAATTAGAAATTGTAAATACAGAATATAGTTTTGAAAAAGTCTTAAAGGATCTAGTATCTCTTACTAAAGGTAGAATGGGAGATAAACCATTAGAATTTAGAACTGATTTTGATGAAACTATACCTCCTGTTTTATATGGAGATTATGTTCGTTTAAAACAAATTATTATCAATATTTTAACAAACTCAGTTAAATATACCAAAGAAGGTTATATAGAATTTAAAGTTAGTTCAGTTATAAAAGGTGATGTATGTCGTTTAATCTTCTCAGTAGAAGATAGCGGTATAGGTATAAAGAAAGATAAGATTGATAAATTATTTACTAAATTTGAAAGATTTGATGCTGAAAAAAATATCACTATTGAAGGTACTGGATTAGGGCTTGCAATTACTAAGAAATTAGTTGAACTTATGAATGGTCAAATTGTAGTACAAAGTGTATATGGTAAAGGTTCTAAGTTCACAGTTGCTATTGATCAAAAAATAGTTAAGAATCCAGCTACTGTTATGGAACAAGAGAAAAAACAAGCTGATGGAATTGAAATAGATATTTCAGATAAAAAAATACTAGTAGTAGATGATAATAAGATCAATTTAAAAGTAGCTGCTAGATTATTTCAAAGTTATAATGTTGTAATTGAACAGGCATTGAGTGGTCAAGAATGTATAGATAAAATTAATAATGGTGAAAAATATGACTTAATTTTATTAGATGATATGATGCCTAAGATGAGTGGTATTGAAACTCTTAAGATATTAAAACAAATAGATGGTTATAATATTCCAACTGTTGCCTTTACAGCTAATGCAATATCAGGAATGAAAAATAAATATCTAGATGAAGGATTTGATGATTATTTATCAAAACCAATTCAAAAGTCAGAATTAAATGATGTTTTAAAAAAATTTTTAATGAATGATTAATCTCTTCATTATTTGAAAGAAAAGGTGAGAATATGAAAGAAGTTAGTTTATTAAGTAGTAATGGTGTAAATGTTGATGAAGGTATAGAATTACTGGGTGACATCGAAACATACGATGAAATACTTGAAGATTTTTTGACAGAGTTTGATGAAAAAATGACCAAAATAATAAATTATAAAGAATCATCAGATATGGAAAACTATGCTATAATGGTGCATGCATTAAAAAGTGATTCTAAATATTTAGGATTTACTAATTTGGCTGAATTAGCCTATCAACATGAAATGGAAAGTAAAGTAAATAATACTCAGTTTATTAATAATAATTTTGAACAATTAATAAATGAGGCTAATAGAATTATAGATATAGTTAAACAATATTTAGGAAAATAAAGTCAACCAAATAGTATTATTACTATTTGGTTTTTTTATATTAAAATAGTTATTTTTTCATATCTTTTAATAGTAGGGAGGTGTAATATGAAAATAACTTGTTATTTTAATGATCAAGGAAAAACGATACAACAAATAATGGAACAGTTTATAATAAACTATTTATTAAATGAAAAGTGATGAATATAAAGTTGGTATTTATATAAGATTATCAAAAGAAGATGAAGATAAAATTAATGAAAGTGAATCTATTACTAATCAAAGAAATTATATTTTAGATTACCTTAAAAATAATGATTTTATATTATATAAAGAATATATAGATGATGGTTATTCTGGTACTGATTTTGATAGACCATCCTTTAAAAAAATGATAAGTGATATTGAAAATAAAAAAATAAATATGGTTATTACTAAAGATATGTCTAGATTAGGTCGTGAAATGAGTGAATCATGTTATTATATTGAAAAATATTTTCCAGAAAAAAAAGTTAGATATATTGCCATAAATGATAGCATAGATACATATATCGATTGTCTAGGAAATGACATGATTGGTTTTAAAGCAGTATTTAATGATTGGTATGCGAAGGATATATCTAAAAAAATAAAGAGTAGTCTTACTACTAAAAAGAAGCAAGGTAAATTTTTAGGAGCCCATGCACCATATGGTTATTTAAAAGATCCCAATGATAAGTATCATCTGATAATAGATTCATATGCGAGTGAGGTAGTAAAAACTATTTATAATATGTTTATCAATGGTGACAGTTTAAAAAAGATAGCTAGATATTTAACATTAAAAAAAATACCTAAACCAAGTATTTATAAAAAGATGAATTATAATAATATTAAAACTAAAAATATATGGGATGAGAGAACAATAAATGATATTTTAAAAAATCCTAATTATACTGGTAATTTAACTCAATGTAGAAGAAAAAAGGTTAACCATAAGTCAAAAAAGATTATTAGTACATCCCCATCTGAGTGGATAAGAGTTAAAAATACTCATGAAGCAATAATAGATCAAGAAACATATGATTTAGTACAAATAATATATTCCAAAAATAAAAATAGAAATTCTAAAAGTACTAATTTATTACTAAGAGGTTTTCTTTATTGTAAAGAGTGCGGACACACAATCGGGATAAATAAAAGTAGTGATAATAAAAGATATTATACAATTTGTAATCACTATAGAAAGTATTCTAAGAACTCCTTTTGTACTTGTCATTCAATGAATTATAAAGATTTAGAAGTTACTATTCTTAATCATATTAAAAAGACATGTGAAGTAGGTGTTAATATGTGTAAACTAGAAAATAGTTTAAAAAAGAATCTTTATAAATCTAAGAAATTAGATGAAATTGATAATAGGATAATAAGAATTAAAAACATCATAAGTAATAATAAAAAAAATATACAGGATATGTATATAGATAAATTAAATGGAGTTATTTCATTAAAAATGTATAATGAAATACAAAATAAATTATTAGGTGAGATTAGTGTCAATCAGGATTTGTTAAAGCAACTTGAACAAGAGAAAAAAAAGTCAAATAAGAATGATAATTATCATGATTATTATAACAAAGTAAAAGATTATGTATCATTTAAAAAAACTAGTAGGAATTTGCTTGCTAGTATTATAGATAAAATAACAATAGATGAAAATAAGAATATAGAAATATATTATAAGATAAAACCATCATTTAGTTCTATGGTATAATATGAATAGGAGGGATATTTATGAATATTTTCACATATTGTCATAATGATAGCAAAGGATATTTGTATAAGAAGAATAATAAATGGTTTATAAAAAAGGGTAGCATTTTTGCTAAACAACCAAAATTAAATTTTATCAATAAACATGGTGAAAATGGTAGTTCAAAAAATTTGTTGCCATTAAGGAATAAAATAATAACTGTGCATTGCATTAACAATGTGTTACAAGATGATATAGAAATAAGCAGTCCATCTTTAGCAGGTGCATTAGTTGGGTATGATGCGGCTGGTGTAAAAAAGAGATGGAAAAATGAAAATGGTATTTCCCTTTCCGAACTTGAACCAAGGAAAAGCAAGAAGTAAAGTTAAAGTTGTTATGAGCTATTATCACCTTAGAAACTACCACATGTTTGCCCAATACATACACATGTTGTAAATCGACACATTTTTAAACACACTTACGCTCCACAATATTCTTGTTCAGAAGAAAATCAAATAGTTAACATTGATTGTGGAAGTTGTTCACAATTCTAAGAAAACAGATTTATTCTGTTTTTTTATTTAAATAAAAAAAGAAACTGATGTCAGTTTCTAAAAAACTTTAAAATTATATTCCAGCAAAGACTGGTTTAAAAGCTTTAGTAGGTGATCCTAGCGAAAGTACATATACTTTGCTTCCAATAATATGTTCCTGAAGAATTGAAGTTTCTTTAATATCTCCATTATCATATGTAGGAACCATTATATATTTTTCTTGCAATATATAAGGTAATTTTTGTTCATTTACTTTTACTTTATATTTCCTAGCATATTCTTCAGACTCTAATATTAATTCAGCACTTGTCTTTACCTTTAAGTCATTTAATTTTATTGATAACCTTCTTAAGTCATTTAAAGCTCTTATTTTATCAATGTTTCCTATCATTTTATTTTTAGTTATATCCATTGCTGTCCATACAGTAAAAAGCATTGTAGCAGAAACACCAGCACTCGCTATTGATCTATGAAGTGGTTGTCCTGTTGATACATTAATTAATGTGTAAACACCAAACCAAGGTGAAACTTTTTTTAAGTTTTTTTGAAGTGCAGTAGATATGCCTAAATTATCTTTGGCATCTTGTATTCTTGTAATTAAATCATAATTTATTACTAATTTCATAGTATCCCCCTGTAACCGTTCATGATTATATCACCTTCAAATATTTTTGTCAATTTAAAACATTTCAATTAAATTTATGTGTGATATAATTATTATAGAGGTGGTAGTATGGCAATAACAAAAACTAAATTTATAAATTATGTAAGATGTCCTAGATATGTAGCTTTAGAAGAAGTTAAAAAAGAAAATTTAGAGGCTTTAGTTTCACTAAAAGATTATAAAGAAGAAGAAAGAGAGCAGGTAATATCTGAGGTTCTTTCATCAATGACTGATGATGAAGGTAATGATCTAATTGATGTAGTAAATGAGCAGTTAGAAATTATGATGCCATATTATAATGAAATAGAATTAATTGCTGGTCGTTTAGTAGAAGAAAAGTTCAGTGGTAAAGCAGTTTACTCAAAAGATACTTTAAATCAAGAATCTTTTGATGCTAAATTTAATGGAATAAGATACATATGTTATGTTGATATTTATAATGAGAAAGAAGATAGTTTTGATATTATAGAGGTAAAAGCAACTACTACTAATAAATTTTTGGATTTAGGTAAAAAGACAAAAGGCGTACTTAATTCTATTTTTATAAGGGATATTGATAATATATATCGTTTAAGAGAAGAAATAAATGGTAATGTTTTTGATGATGATCTTCCTGAAAAGGATTACCAAAAACATAAGGCTAAATTATATAATAAGTATAATGGAGCAGGACACTATGTATATGACTTAGCTGTTCAAAGATATATAATTGAAAATGATTTAAAACAAAACAATCAAACTGATAAAATAAATAAGATAAGATATTATTTAGCTGTTTTAAATAAGGATTATGTATTTGATGGTAAATATGAAGATGGTAAACCTGTATATGGGAAGGATAGCGAAGGTAATAATATAGTTGATTTTATTGACTTAACATCAGTTACTAAAGATTATATGGATATTATTGATATTGATAGGAAAAAGATTGAGGCATATATTAGTGAATTAAAACTTGATGATTATAAAATTGGGGAATTTTGTGAAAAAAAGAAAACGACTAAGTGTAAGTATTGTCCTGTTTGTTGGAGTATATTACCTGAGAAGAATTCTATTATGAATTATATTGATAATCATCATGGTTTTAAAGATGATACTGGTTATAAATATGAGAGATATGATTTAATAAATGATGGTAAAGTTCATATGTTAGATATTCCTGATACATTACTTAATAGAAGGACAAATCAAATACAAAGGGATGTTGTTAAAAATAATAAAATATTTATTAATAAAAGTAAAATTAAAGAGGGAATAAAAGAAATTAGTTATCCTATATATCATCTTGATTTTGAGACATTCCCTTGCCCTTTACCGAGATATAAGGATGAAAAATGTTATATGCAATCAGTATTTCAATTTTCATTACATATTGAAAAAGAACCTGGTGTATGTGATAAAAATAATGATCATTATGAATTCTTAGCTTATAATCATGATGATTTAAGAGAAGAATTAGTTAAAAAGATGTGTGAATATATAGATGTTGATAGTGGGGGAACTATTCTTGTATATAATGAATCATTTGAAAAAACTAGATTAAAGGAATTAGGAGAAATTTATCCTTTTTATAAATCAAAGTTAAATAAGATGATTACTATGATATTTGATTTAATGTATTTAGTTAAAACGAATACAGAATTATATAAGAACTTAGGTTTTGAAGAAGAAGAAGCTAAACTATTTAATTATTACCATACTGATTTAAATGGATCTTTTTCAATAAAAAAAGTTTTACCTTTATTTAGTGAGTTAACATATAAAGGAATGGAAGTAGGTAATGGAATGGAAGCGCTTACTACTTATGCATCTTTTCCTAATTTAAGTAAAAAAGAGTTTGATAATAAATATAAAGCCTTAACTGAGTATTGTAAACAAGATACTTGGGCAATGGTTGAAATATTAAAAGGCTTAAGAGAATTAGTTAAGTAATATAAAAATAAAAACAGATTATCTGTTTTTATTTTTCGTATTGTTCAAAATATTCTTCTAACGTCAAATTATTTTCGTATATAACTTTGGCTACACCAACGCCTACATAACGATAATGCCAAGGTTCATACTTAAATCCAGTAATATGTTCTTTCCCCTTAGGATATCTCATAATAAAGCCATATATATGAGCATTATCTCTCATCCATTCAAATTCATTACTACTTTCAAATTCATCATAATCATTGTTTGAACCCATAACATCTACTGCTAAACCAGTTTGATGTTCAGAGTGACCTGGTCTAGCTGAACTTTTATCAGCATACACTTGACCTTTTTCTTTTACATAATTTTCATATAGTTTTTTTTGATATTCATAGTCTCTATAGGCAGATACTGCAATAATGTTATATCCTAGTATTCTAGCATCACTACTAAGTTGTTCAAATTTTTCTTTTGCTTCTTTAACTAACTTTTTATCAGCATTAGAAAATCTTAAATCAATTATTTCTAAATTATTAGGAACAAAACCATCAGGTAACTTATTATTCTTATTAACTAATACTAATAATTCATGTGGCTTTTTAATAGTTTTAATATCTTGATATTCTTTATTTCCAAATAAAGGAATATCTTTTGTAAAAAAGACTAGTATCAAAATAACGATAACTGTATAAACACAATTTTTGAATGTCTTATCACTCATTTTATCACCATTATATTATATGATAATATAAAAGAAATAGGACGTGTCCTATTTCACATAATAAGCATAATATTCTTCATATGTAATATCTAACTCAACTATCTTAGTAGCTACTTCTTCTCCTACATAACGGTAATGCCAAGGTTCATACATATATCCAGTTAAATATTCTTTACCTTTAGGATATCTTAAAATAAAACCATATTTATGGGCATTTTCTTTCATCCAACTAAATTCCATTGTTTCATCAAAACTATTAAAGTTACTATTTTTTGAAACTATATCAATAGCAAGCCCAGTTTGATGTTCAGAATGGCCTGCTCTTGCTGAAAATGTGTCGGCTGCCTGTTTACCCCTAGTATTAGTATAATTAGCGTAGAGAGACGCTTGGGTACTATAACTACGGTATGGTGATGTAGCAAATAAATATAAATTTTCTAATATTGCATCTTCACACATCTTTTTATATTGTTCATAAACATCTGATTTTAATTGATAAGGGTGTCCATATTTAGGATCTATATTAACAAGATTGTCAGGTACAAAGTTCTTATCTAAAATATAATATTTATTTACTAAAACTAAATTACCTTTAGATATATCAACATCTTTGATATTAGTATAAAAATCATAATCAATATTACTATTAACAGCACTTATAACATCCTTAGAAGATATATTATCAACTTTATTATAGTAATCTAAATATCTTTTTACATTTTCAACTATAAAGTAATCACCATCAATTAAATCTAAAATAAAATCATTATATTCATCTATAAAATTATCTACATTATTATTAACAATACTTATAACTGAATTCTCACTAATATTAGGATTATTTTCATAATAATTAACATATCTTTCTAAATTTTCAGCCTTAAAATTATTATTACTAATTAAAAGTATTAAAATATCATTATAATCTATTTTATCAGCATCATAATTAACAATCATAACTACATCTTTACTATCTAAAAAATTATATTTTTCATAATAATTAATATAACTTTCAAAAGCTTCTTCATTAAAACTATCATCTTCAATTATTTTAACTAAATATTGATTATATTCATTACTTAAAATATAATCAATATTATTTTTATTTAGAGTAGTTGTTATAACATTTATTTCACTAGAACTATATCCAAGTCTTTTTAATTTAAAATTATTATTGTTTATATAATTAAATCCTAATATTCCACTAATACCTAATATAAATATTAGAAATATCATTACTATCTTTTTCATATTATCACCTATATAATTATACTATAGATTAAATAAAAAAAATAGGATAATATCCTATTTCACATAATAAGCATAATATTCATCATAAGTTATACCTAGTTCATATATCTCTTTAGCAATATCTATTCCAACATAACGATAATGCCAAGGCTCATAATTAAATCCTGTGATATGTTCTTTTCCCTTAGGATATCTTAAGATAAAACCATATTTATATGAATTTTTCTCTAACCATTTAAATTCATCTGTTTGTTCAAAATTTTCCATTGTATTATTATGAGTAACAATATCTAAAGCTAGCCCTAATTGATGTTCCGAATGACCTGGTCTAGCAGAGTAGTTATCAGCCCATGCTTGACCATTACTATTTTTATAGCCATTATACAAAGTTGCTTGGAAATTATAATCACGGTAAGAAGAAGTTACAATTAAAGTTAATCCTTCTTTTTTAGCCCCATTCCACATATCAACATATTTAGTATTTACCTCATCAATAATACTGTGATTACTGTAAGCATACCAAGTACTAATTGGAGTAATATTTTCTGGTACATAAGATTCAGGTAATTGATAAAATTTATTAACTAACATCAAATTACCTTTAGAAGTATCAACATTTTCAATTCCCGTATAAAATTCACGATCATTATTGGTATTAACAATAGCAATGACTTCATCTAAATCTTTATCTTCATTGTTTTTTAAATATTCTAAATAGCGATCTAAATTTTTATAAATAAAATATTTCTTATCAATAATTTTTACTATATTAGAATCATACTCTTTTTCTAATAGTGGAGTAATTTCTTTATTTTCAAGATATTTTTCAATATCTTTTACTTCTTCTTTAGAATAACCAAGTTCCATTAATTTAAATTCCATAGTTCCTCTATATAGAAGATATTTAGTAGTAAAAATACCTATACCAATAACAACAATTAATAGACCTAATTTAATAAATATTCCCTTTTTTATTTTTCTTTTTTTCATATCATCACCTAAGTTTATTATAACTATTATTTCAATAAAAATCAATTAAAAAGCATTAAATAAAGAATTTTGTCATAATTTAATAGTAGAGGTGAATCATGAAAAAAATATTAATATGTTTGTTAGTTTTATTGTTAATGCCTATATCTTATGTTAAAGCAGAACAACTTAATTTAGCAGAAAGTGCGAAAAGTGCGATTTTAATAGAAGCTAGTACTGGTGAAATAATTTTTGAAAAAAATCCTCATGAAAAATTAGTTCCTGCTTCAATGACAAAGATAATGGGAATGCTTTTAGTAATAGAAAGTATTGAAAAAGGAATAATTAGTTGGGATGAAATGGTTACTATAAGTGCGAATGCATCTGGTATGGGTGGTAGTCAAATATTATTATCAACTGGAGAAAAAATGAGCGTTAGAGATCTTTTTAAAGGGGTTGCTATAGCAAGTGGAAATGATGCTATTGTAGCATTGGGTGAAAAGATTGCTGGAACAGAACAACAATTTGTAAGTATGATGAATAAAAGAGCAAAAGAATTAGGATTAAAAAACACTAATTTTAAAAACCCACATGGGTTAGATGCCGCCAATCATTATTCAAGTGCTTATGATATGGCTATGATGGCAAAAGAACTAGTTAAATATGATGAAGTCTTAAAATATACTTCAATCTATGAAGATTATTTAAGAGCTGATACTGATGAAAAGGTTTGGCTAGTTAATACTAATAATGTCGTACCGTAATAATGCAATAAAAAAGTAACGTAAAATAAGGGAAAACACGATTTTGAGAAAAATTTGTCGACTTAAAAGTAGTGGGAAAAGAACATCAATTTTGGAATAATTTTTGGACTCATATCTATAATTTATTAGACTGTGAGGATGATAATTATGGATATAGAAAAATTGATAAGTAGAAAACTACAAATTAAGATGATGAAATTTTTTCTTAGTACTAGTGTTCCTAGAATTTTAAAGGAGTCCTATTTGAAAAATTAAATAGGAGGAAAAATTTATGTTAAAAATGCCAACGGGGATTTATATTAGAGTTTCTACTGAAGAACAAGCTAGGGAAGGATTTTCGATTAATGCTCAAAAAGATAAACTAACTAAATATGCTGAAGTCCATGACTGGGATATTTATGACTTTTATATTGATGACGGGATAAGTGGAAAGAATATTGTAGACAGACCAGAAATTACTAGACTGATTAATGATGTTAAAACAAAAAAGATTGAAAATGTATTGGTTTATAAGTTAGATCGCCTAACTAGATCATTACTAAATTTGATGGAATTAATTAATTTGTTTGAAAAGTATGATTGTTCGGTTAATTCCCATACTGAAAAATTAGATACTAGTAATGCAGTAGGGAGAATGTTTGTTAAGATACTGGGAACGTTCGCTGAATTTGAAAGAGAAAACCTAGCAGAAAGAGTATCATTTGGATATGAGCAAAAAACAAAAGAAGGCAATTATACTAATACTAATGGAGTATACGGATATGATTATATAGTAGGAGAAGGAATACTTAAAGTAAATGAAATTGAAAGAGTAGTAGTTAATAGAATATACGATGAATATATAAAAGGAACTTCAATGTTAGGAATATGTAAAATAATGAATGATGAAAATGTTCAAACGAAACGTGGTGGAAAATGGAGTCAATCAACCATTCGATCTATCTTAACTAATCCTTTATATATAGGAAGGGTTAGATATGGTGTTAATAAAAAAATAAGACATCGTGCTTTTGAAACTGATGGTGTTGATGTTGAACCAATCGTAGATGAAGAAAAATTCGAATTAGTCGGGGAAACAATGAAAAAAAGAGGACAGTTTAAATCTAAAAAATATCCTAGTGAAAATACCTATTATTATCGAGTAATGAAATGTGGTGCCTGTGATGGTTCCATGCATGCTAGACAACAAAAAAAGAACGGTGTAACTTATATAACTTATGCTTGTAATAATAGATTAAATGGAACTTGTACAGAACCTGGTTTCTCACATAGTAAAATTGAAGATGCCTTTGTTGGTTTGCTAAAGAAAATAAAAAATTTTATGCCAGATGAAAGTATAATATTAAGTGAAGTTAAGAAAGATGAAAATAAAAAATTAGCTAGCAATATCGAAAAAGAAATTGAAAAATTATATAATAAGAAAGATGAAGTTAGAGATCAATTTATTAAAGGATCAATTGAATTTGATGAGTATCGTTTAGTATTAGAAAAACTAGAAGAAAAAAGAAATTTATTAAATATTGAATTAGGAAAATATAAAGAAGAAGATAAAAAAGATAAATACTCACTTGAAGATATTAAAAAAGAAATGACTAATGTTAAAAAGAATTGGATAAAATTAACTAATTTAGAAAGAAGAACTTTTTTAGAACAGTTTGTTAAATATATAGTAGTAGAAAAAGTTAATAAAAAAATAGTAATAAAGGATATAGAATTTAATAATTAAAAACCTCAATAATAAGAATATTGAGGTTTTTAATTAATTTTAAAAGTATTGAAGATTTTAATATACATTTTTATATTTAACATAAAAACTAGCAAATTTTTACAAAAATAATATAATTTCTAGACTGTATAGAAAGTGGATAGTAGTAATCGGGCTTATACGAATTGTTCAAATTTGTAGTATCAAGGAGATATCTAAAAAAATAAGTAAGGATTTTGTGTAAGGTTATTTTGACACGGTAGAATATCTATTAATGTTAAAGAGCGTAGCAATGTGATAATTTTATTTTCTAAGTTCTTAAAAACAAAAAAACATATGAAAAACTTGGAAGAAAAAAATAAACTTTATCATTATTATACGATTTGTTGAAGCACTATCAGGAATGTACCAATTTTTATTGAAATAAACCTAAATTTTTGATATAATATCATGGAGTGAAAATGCGACTTTACGAAGATAATATATAGAGGTGAATATAATGAAGACGTCAGAAATAGATAAAAAATACTTAATTAGTTTAATAGAATCAGGCGAACAAATTCCGGAAGATTATAAGTATTTATTATTTCCAAATCTTCAAGAGGAGTATGAACTAACTTATGCAGGTAAAATGAGAAAAGAAGATGTGCTTGCTGGTGAAGATGGTACTCTTCCTGTTCCGCTACAATTGGAACGCGTATTTAATGGAACTGAACATCCGGAATTTGAAGATGGATGGAAAAATATGATTGTATTTGGAGACAACCTTCAATTATTAAAAACAATCAATGAAAATAGAGATCCTTTAATTAAAGATAAGATTAAAGGAAAAGTGAAGTTAATATACATAGACCCACCTTTTGCGACTCAGGATGAATTTCAGAATAAAGAAGGAGCAAAAGCATATACTGATAAGAAAAAAGGGGCAGAATTTCTGGAATTTATACGTAGAAGATTGATAATTGCAAGAGAAATACTGTCAGATGATGGCTCTATTTATGTACATTTAGATGAAAAAATGGTGGATTATATCAAGTGTATAATGGATGAAGTTTTTGGAAAAAACAATTATAGAAGGCAAATAATTTGGTTTACAAAAACATCATCTGGATATAAGACAAAAGCTGAAAATTGGATAAGAGGACACGATGTGGTTTTATATTATACAAAATCTTCGAATTTTATTTTTAATAAACAATATATCTCAGATTATAAACAAGAATATTTAGATAGATTTAAAAAGGTAGATAAAAATGGTAGAAAATACAGGGATGACAGAAGTAGCGGAGAGAGACAATATTTAGACGAATTAAAAGGTATAGCTTTGAATGATGTATGGGATGATGTTATGTCTTTCCAGCAAGCAGCCACGTCTAGTGAAATAGTTGGTTACCCAACACAGAAGCCGGAGGAACTGCTTGCAAGGATTATAAAAGCTTCTACTAATGAAGGTGATTTGATCA
>CAYNHT010000005.1:0-58300 GCA_964397485.1 uncultured Muribaculaceae bacterium | reverse complement strand
TATATTTACTGATGTATATGGAAATGATGTAACTGTATCTTTATCAAAGGAGAAGCAGAATGGAAAATAAAATTGTATTTAACCAAAAGGATTTAGTCATTAAAGTAAATAAAAATTATGATAAATCTATACTAAATTTAGATAAGTGGGAAGTTTTTTTAGAGGTTTTGTGTGGGGATAGAAATTATCAAAAAGATGCAATTAAATCTGCTATAGTTTATCTAGCGTCTGGCATGTATAATTCAGTAGAAGATATTGTTAAGGAAAATTATGATAATAACCCAGAGTTAAGAAAGAAATATCAAAATCTTTATGATTATAATTCTAAACTTCAAATGAAAAATAAACTTTTTGCTAATATCGACTTAGCAACTGGTACAGGTAAATCATATGTAATTTATGGAATAGCTCAAATTTTATTATCTGAAAAGGTTGTAAATAGAGTTTTAGTGCTGTGTCCATCTTTAACTATTGAAAAGGGATTAACAAAAAAATTCGAAGAACTATCATCTAATACTGATCTAAGAAATGCCATCCCCGAAGAAGTGGAAGGAATATTTCCTAGAATTATAAGTGCGGATTCTACTATACGTGATGGAGATATTTGTGTTGAAAATATCCATGCAGTATATGACACTACCGGATCATCAATAACAGATAGTTTTAAAAATGGTGGCGAAGATACACTTGTGTTAAATGACGAATCTCATCATATTTTTAACAATACTAATGAAAAAGATATAAAGAAATGGAAGGAATTTCTTTTAAATGAAAATTATAAATTTAAGTATATCCTTGGTTTTACGGGAACAGCATATACAGATGATGAATATTTCAATGATGTTATTTATAGATATTCATTGAGAAATGCTATCGATGATAGAATTGTAAAAACTATTGATTATGTTCAAAAAGATGATGTTTCTAGAGATATAGAATATAAATTTCAGAAGATAAGAGAAAATCATGAAACAAACAAAAGAAAGTATCCCAATATTAAACCCATATCTATTTTAATTACTAAAGATATAAAAAGTGCTAAGAATTTATATGAAGATTTTATAGACTTTTTATGTAATTTTGAAAAAATTGAAAAAGAAACAGCGGAAAGAAGAGTTCTAATAGTAACTTCAGATGCAAAACATAAAGCTAATATAAGTATGTTAGATTTTGTTGATAGCAAAGATAATTCTTTTGAATGGATTATTTCTGTGAGTATGCTTACAGAAGGTTGGGATGTAAAGAATGTTTTTCAAATAGTTCCATGGGAAGATAGAGCGTTTAATTCTAAACTTTTAATAGCTCAAGTTTTAGGTAGAGGACTTAGAATCCCTCTAGAATATTCAAATCCACAGCCATCGGTTATAGTGTTTAATCATGATAATTGGAGTAAAAATATAAGATCATTGGTTAATGAAGTGCTTGAAATAGAAACAAAAATTATAAGTACTGTTAAATATATTGGGGATAGAAACAAATATAACTTTACTGTAAAAAACTTAATATATGATAAGGAAGAAAAAGAGGTTAATACAAAGGTAAAAAATTTGAATTACACAAAGTCATGGGAAAATGGAATAAAACTTAAGAGTCAAATTTTATCATCTACAAAAGAAACTGAATATGAAAACCTTTTAACAGGTAAGAGAAGGAATATTGAATACAACATTAAACTTAGAAATAAAACTGTTAATGAAGTTTTAGATAAAATTTATCGTGAATTTAGATTAAGAGATTGGGAAACAAATATTCTTGGGTTAGGCGATAATTTAGTATATTCTAAAGAAAATCTTCCACCACGAGATAAAATAGAAGCTATTATTAGAAAATCAATGCAAAGTGTAGGAATAAGTGGAGATATTCTCATAGAAGAAAATGCTAATAAAATATTTACTGCTTTTTCTACATTATTTAGACCTAGAAGTAAGAATGTAATAAATACAATTAAATCAACAGAGATTGAAAATATTAGCACAGTTGATATGAGGGATGAAACAAGGGGAATTTCTTCTTTTAGAATTGATTCTATGCTATTTTATACAAACCAATATAAGAATGAAATGCCAAATGATGAACAGAAGTTAATAATAGATAGCTTTATAGAAGATGAAACATTTCCTAGGCAAGCATATACTGAGATAAATCATTATGATTTTAAGACACCTTTAAATACGGTAATTGCTACTGCAGATTCAGAGTATAAATTCTTGAAGAAATATTTACTAAAAAATAAAAATACACAAAAAATCCAGGCATGGATTAAATCAAGGAATATAGGATTTTATAGCATAGAATATTCGTATAAGTTAAATTCTCATACTAAAGTTGGTTCTTTTAATCCTGATTTTATTATTAAATTAGATAAGACTGAAGATGTGTTTGTTTTCATAGAGATTAAAGAAGATGGTGATGCTTCAGCAGAAAATAAGGGTAAAAATAGAGCTGCAAAAGAACATTTTAGTTTGTTGAATAAAAAGTTGAACGAGAACGGTATAGATGAAAAGTATTTATTCTATTTCCTAAGCCCAAATGATTATGAAATATTTTTTCAATATCTAAGAGAAGACAAACTTGATTCATTTGTTAGTGAATTAGATAATTTGCTTGATGAGATAGAAAGATAATTAGTTCTAAAAAACAAAAGTATTTTATTAAGTTTAGAAATGAGAAAATAAACAACGAATCGGATATACAAGATTATAATTCAATATACATTGTTTTATATGAAAGAAAAACTTCAATCCTATTTTTCATCAGAAAATATATCCGAAAATTTATCCCTATGATTATCCAAAGTCAAGTGATATAATATAGTAAAATACAAGAAAATTATATGAAGCAACAAAAAAAATAATTGTTGCTTTTTTGTGTTTTGAAGCAAAAATGATTGCCTTTTGCTAATAAAAATGTTAGTATATATTGCAATTAGTGAGAAGCAGTACCTTTATTTGGGCTGCTTCTTTTTGTATAAGGAGTGATGAAATGCAGCAATTAATGAGAAAACATAAGAAAAAAATTTTTGAATCTTATACAACTAATTTATTTTTGCGAGAAAAGAGAATTAATGAGTTCATACTTATTTATTCTCTTTTTTTGTATACGAAGGGGGAAATTATGGGAACGAAGAAATTATTAGGTAAGCCAATTATTGAAGTTTATAACTTTACAAAAGTTAAAAGACGAGTAACAGAACTTTTTTCTATACTTGAATATTTAAGTATAGCTAATGAAGAATTACCTAGTATAACGACAAGTTATACTGTCAGGTATAATCAGTTTCAATCAACCAAAAATTCTAAAATTGAGAACTTTGTAGTAAATAAATTAATGAAAGAAATAAAAGATGATGAAAAAAGAATAATTTTGTTATCAAAAATAACAATAGCGTTACGAAAATTAACTAAGGAAGAGCTTCAAGTGTTTAATATGATGTTTTATGAAAATCGAAAAGACGATTACATATTAAGTAATGTTCCTTTTTGTGAAGATATCATATATACAATTAAAAAAAGTGCGTGTATAAAGTTTGTAGTAGCACTTGGAATAGATTATGATTTGCACAAGTAAATACGAGTTTAAAGTGATCTCGTTATCAAAAAACTTTTTTTATTGGAAAGGATGTGATTTGATGAGTGAAAATACTAATACGTTATTTTGGATAATAACAGGTGCAGTTATCGTAGTTGCTATATTTGGATTGTTACAAAATAATATTACTGATTCAATATCAGGAATATTTGATCATTTTAATGGTTTGTTTAATTAATTAGTTTTAATACTTAAGGAGGTGTTTTGTTGGAAGAAATCCTATCTGATGTACTTAGACTTATTAATGATGCGATGGGATATGTAAGAGTATTTGTAATAGGTGCAACTGCTTTTTTTGTGGCAAAAGATATGGCATTGAAAATGGCTAGTAGTGATGATAACCAAAAAGCTAGTTATGATAGAAAAGTAAAAACAACAATTATTGCAGGAGTATCTGTATTATTAACGGCAGAATTTGTAAATTGGGTTTTAGGATATTTTAAATAATATGACCAAACGTGAACTTGCTCGTGAAATAACTAAATTTTGTTATTACAATAATATTTTTGATGTTAATAAACATTGTTATGCTGAAATGATAGATGCAGTTGAAATAAATTTACAAAAAGCAGATTATTTAGAAACCATTTCTAAAATTATAGAAGATAAAATGAATGAAAATAAAAAGTACATCAAAACAAATAAAAAACTAAATAATATTTTAAAAAACATAGAATTACAAAAAGGAGAAGTGATTGATTGAAAAAAATCCAATTAGCAACTAAATTGGTTGATTTTTTTGAAGAGTTTGATCATTATAATTTTAAAGAAAATATGCAAGGTGATAAAGAAGATGAAATATATCGAATATCTTCATCTTTTTTTAGCATCGATTCTATAAATCAAATTATAAATCAATTAACTAATTTTAGTTTGTCAGCAAAAGAAGAAAATAAAAAAGAGTATCAAAAATTAGAAGAAATTATCGATGATTTACAAGACTATAAAGAAAGAAATAGTTTAGATGTTTTAGTGTTACAACCTAATAAAGTGCCTTATCATAAAACGATTATTAATGATTACGAATCGATTGAACGAGAAATTAATGGTAATGTTTCGGTTTATAGTTATAGAGATAATTATAGTTTATATTGCGATGATAATGGTTTTGAAAAGCGACTGGAAGAAAATAGAGTCATTAATGATAATTTAATAGTTGGAAAATTTTTGATTATTGCACATAATGAAAACGGAAGAATTTCGTTAACGAAAAAAGAAATTCAAGATTTATCTTATGAATTAAAAAATTATATAAAAGAAGAAAATATAGATTTAGAATTAGGAGGAAATAAATTATGTTAAATCAAATGGTAGTAGTAGGAAGATTAGTTAGAGATCCAGAATTAAGAGAAACAGAAAATGGTAAAAAGGTAAGTAATATCACATTAGCAGTACCTAGAAGCTATAAAAATTCAGACGGAGAATATGATACAGATTTTTTAGATATAACATTGTGGAATAACATAGCAGAAAATTCAGTTGAGTATGTTACGAAAGGTGATTTATTGGGTGTGAAAGGTCGTATTTCTTCAAAAAGCGTAGAAATTGACGGAATAAGCAAAAATGAAATTGTTTTAGTCGCTGAAAAAGTAACATATTTGTCTAATAAAAAAGAAAGGGATATTGATGATTCGTTAGAAAAAGATAAGGATATATAAAGGTAATGTATATTGGCAAGTTGGATGGTTTCATCTAACTTGCTATATTATAATTTTTACGATATATTATTAATGAGGTGGGCTATGAAAAAAATAATTATAGTAGTAATGTTTTTATTTATATTTCCGTTTGTAGTAAATGCTGAAGAAGTTTGTACTCAACAAAAATTAGATAGTTATTTACAATACATAGATAAATTTAAAATAACTTATGAACCACTTGGTCAAGCTGGAACTTATGCTGTTTGGGCTAGTAATGTTACAGGAGGAATTGCATTAGATCATGGAAGAATTGTCTTTGATGATGGTTTTTTAGGATATGGTCAACAAGGTGAATCATTTGATATTAGAGTATATGTAGCTGACGGAAGTGAGTGTGCTGGAAAGACGATAAAGAATCTTCAATTATCTATGCCGAAAAAAGAAACAACATCACCAACGCCTACACCAGTTCCTGAACCAAATCCACCAGTGACTACACCTTCAACAGAAAATAACAATCAAAATAATAATGAGAATAATAATCAAACTGATAAACAAAATGTGTCTATAAAAAAGCCAGAAGAAAGTAATACCATTATAGATGAATCTCCAAAAAGCGAAGAAAATATAGTGGATAATAATTCTGAAGAAAACGAAACAATTACAGATGATTTAGTAATTGATAATAATTTAACAGGAGTGACTGATAAGAATATCAGTAATAAAAAAAGTGATAACTATCAATTAAAGATATATATAATAATAATTATAACTTTATTTATAAGTGTTATCTCACTTATAATACTGAGATATATATTAAATAATAGAAATAAGAATAAGGCATCCTAACGGATGTTTTTTTGTGGAGGTGATATCATAAAAAAAGTATTAATGTTTATTGCTTGTTTAATTTCGTATTTTGTGTTTGTCAACGATGTTGAAGCTGTAGAATATAGAAAGGTAAGAAAAAGTGATTTTCAATATGAAATAAATAACTTTTATATTTCAGGTGATTATTTAATAATTAATGGTTGGGGTAAAATTGTGGGTAATTCTCAACATTATTTAAATGATAGTACTCATGCCTACTCAATTTTGTTAAGAAATATTAGTGATAGTTCTATTTTAGAGTATCATGCAACACTTTTACCAACAGATAAAACTAATTATTTCAAAAGAGTATCAACCAATCGCGTTTGTTCTCCTAATTTAACATATCAAGATGAAGATTATTGTTATATGAATGTTAAAAATATTGCTTTTGAATTTAAAATACCTTTATCAGATTTAGGATCAGATGTTAGTTATAATGTTTCTTTAAGAATGCATGCAAAGACTATAAATATAGGTTATCAAACAGAAATGTTTGCACCTGCAATCAGAGATTATCAAGAAAGAAACGGAATAAGATATGAATTATCTAGTGATTATTCTACCACTAAAATTTATGTTCTGTCTGATATGTTGTTTGTTAAAGCAGGTCCTGGTTTAGAGACGGCAAGACAAACTAGTTGGCAGTATTGTTCTTTGACTGGATATACACTATATTGGCGAGAGTGGCATCCTTTTACATCATTACAAGAAGTAGCAAAAACAAGTTCTAGTTATGATGCTGAAACATGGTTTAGAGTTTTATTTGATCAAGGTCTGTGTGAAGGTGGAAGATCCCGTGCTTTTATGGGATGGTCATATTCAGGATGGATGCCTTCATCATATACTGATTTTGATGGAACACCAGCAATGATAAAAATAACCACACAAAATTATGCTTCAATAGATCAAATTAAGACTTATACTGCGCCTAAAGGGGGACAAACAAAAATAAAGATAGGTTTATATAATAAAACAAATCAAAATAATAATATAAAAGTATATAATGACGGAAAATTAATATACAATCAAAATTTATCTTATAGTGGTTCAAAAGAATTAGAAGTTAAATTTAATATAGAAAAAAAGGGTGAAGTAGAGGTAGTCATTACAGAACCTAGTGGTTATCAAACGAAATTAAAATCACCAATTTATGTATCAAGTTTTGAAACTCATGAAGTGAAAGAAAAAGAAATAAATATTAATCCGGAAACACCAATTATTGTTATTACTGATAAACTTGGTAGCAGAAATATATACGAAAAAATCAAAATAACAATTCCGTATAGCTCTATTAAATTAGTTAGTGGAAAATCAATTCAAACATGGTCGTTTATCGAATATAGTACAACTAATAATGAACTGAATATAAATCAAGATGTAAATTCTAAAGTACTTTTTCCTACTCAAGAAAAAACTTTAATGTATCCATTTGAAAATAATAAAATAAAAGTAAAAATGGAAAAAGTTGATAGTAACTCATCGCAAATGTTATTAAATTTACCAGAGTATGTTTTAGATAAAAATAAAGGATTTGTCTATCAAAAAGGAAATGAACCCAAAAATATTAAAACGATAAACGGTGATCGTAAGTGGTATGTACCAATTAGTGAAAATATAGGAAAATATGATTATCAAATCAACCTAAGTAATGTAGGAGTAAATAAAGTATCGGTTACATTTAATTGTAATTATGAAATTATAAAAAAATTAATTGGTGACATTAATAGTATATATATAATAAAAAGAGTAGATGTACCACAAAATTTAATAATTAGATTTTCAAATATTTATTCTTATAATGACTTAATTAAAGAAGGTGGATATTAATGAATTTTAGTTTTATATTTAAAATGATATTTATTTCGTTATTCATATTTTTAATCATATATTCAATTTCCTTTGTTAGTGTTCAAAATGATATGTTATCATCTAATAATTTTGGTATTAAAAATGTAACTAAAGAATCATTAAATATTGGTGATTTAAGAGCTAATGATACAGTTACATTTGATGATGACATATTGTTAGAATCAGTCATTAATAATTATTTGAAAAATAATAATTTAAGTATAGATAAAGTAGGTTTTGATGTAGCAGTAAACAACGATATTGTAACTGTTAAAATATATAGTTACAAAAATATGTTTGAAATTGATAGTAATTCAGTAGAAACATTTTCATATCGAGTTTTGAAAGGAGAGTAACATGTCGAAAAAAGAAATAATCCCAGCAATAGAAATTATGGAATATTTAAAAAAATATGATGTTAAGGATATAGCCATAGCTTTAATGCAACTAGAACTGAGAGATGGAGAATATCCAATAAATTTAGTTGATTATAAAAAGTTTGAAGCAGTATATAATGTTTATTTAAATGATCATAAATATGAACATATAACTGGTTTGTTAAATGAAGTTTTACAGAATGCAGATAAGGTATTTAAAGAAATTAAAGAAGATGTTGATTATAGTAATTATTTGAATGAGGAAAAGAAAATATGAACGATTTCAAAAACATATTAGATGAAATATTTAATAAAGAGACTATAACAGATGTTAGTTTTAATGGTAAAGATTTATACATTCAGGATAATTTAAAAGGAAGATATAAATATAAAGATGTGATATCTTCTGATATGGTTGAAAATTACATCAAGCAATTAGTATATGAAAATAATCAGAAGTTTAATGATGAAGAACCTATTTTGGATAGTGAATATCCCAAACTTAGAATCAATAGCGTACATAAAACTTTATCAACTTACGGAACGACTGCAAGTATAAGAAGTAGTAAAGCAAGTGTTAGAATAAAAGACTATGACACCTCATTCGCACCAATTAAAGTAATGAAATTACTTGAAGCATGTGTAAAAGCAAAATGTAATATTTTAATATCCGGTATAACTGGTTCTGGAAAAACAGAGTTACAAAAATATTTGTGTAAATTTATAAACGATAATGATAAAATAGTTTTAATAGAAGATACCTTAGATAGTCATCTAAAAACACTATATCCTGAAAAGGATATTTTTTCTTGGAAAACGAATGAAAAACTAGAAAACAAAATAGGGTTTGATCAACTTATTAAAGCAGCACTTAGAAATAATCCCAACTGGATTATTATATCTGAAACTAGAGGAAGCGAAGCATACTCTATGTTAAAGAGTGCTTTATCAGGGCATAACATAATCACAACACTTCATTCTAAAGGAGCAAAAAATAATGTTGAAAGATTAATTCATATGTGTAGAGAAAAATATCAATTAGATCAATTATTGTTAGGTAATATGATAACAGATATTTTTGATGTAGGAATTCACTTGGATTATGAAATAGACGAATTAGGTGTCAAAAGGTTTATTGTAGAAGTAGTAGAATACATATCCTATGATAAAGAAGGTGTTAAATGTAATAATATATTTGAAAGAGAAGTAAAAATTAAAAAGAATAACGACAAATATGAATATTTACTTGATTATAAATACAACTGTGTAAGTGATAATTTATATAGTAAGTTAGCTAAAGCAAAAGTTTTAGATAAAAATATAAATATTTTCATAAAATAATATCGATGTAATATTAATGTTTGTGTTAAACGATTATTAGTAAGTAGGTGATATTATGTCACGAAGAAGATATCAAAGTAAAAAAGACTATAATCAATTTGTAAAATTTTTAATACTCAAACATTGATAAATTTTGAATAATAGTATATTATATATATTGAATGCAATCTTGCTGAAGTACCAGCGAGTGTTGCATTCTTTTTTGTTGCAAAAAGGAGGAACTAATTGAAAAGAAAATTTAAAAATTTTGTTAAAAACATAAATAAAATTATGTTTTATCAAAAATATAAAAGAACATTTAATTATATGTTACAACAAACTTCATTCAAAGAATATATAATAAAATTTGTAATTGTATTAATTATTACATCAGCATCAATGTATTTGATTTTTCCAAAAGTTATATATACTGTGATTATTGGTTTTATAACAACTGTATTTTATATTAACCAAATATATTTGAACAGTAAAAAGATAAATTATGAAAAATATTTATTAACTCAATTAACGATATACACAAGTCAAATGTCTTTATTACTAACATTTAACAATGTATATAAATCACTTAATGATGTTGTCAAGTTTTTAGGTGAACCTATAAAAAGTGATATTATAAAAGTAATTAAGCAAATAGAAATCGGTAATAGTATAACTACAAGTTTCAAAGATTTTAATGAAAAATATAATAATAGAACGATTAGCTTATTTAATCAAACATTAGAAATTTTTGATAATCACGGTGATCGAGATTCAGAAGAAGTTCTTCATAACATAAGTGAAGAATTAAATATGTTAAAAATTAGAAAAGATAAATATTTGAAATACAAGAAAGAATGGCGAGTAAATTTCTACGTTGTTCTTTTTTTATGCATGAGTATGCCAATTATATTAAAAGCAATGATACCAACTATTTATTTAGATTTTATGAAAAGTATTGGTAATGCAGTAATGATTGGTATTGTAATAGCTAATCTATTTATTATTAATAAGGTAGAAAAAACTTATAGAGATCAAAATATAGGGGAAGGAGGCTATTAATGAAAAGATATGATTCAAGGTTTGGTTTTCTTTTGACTAATAAACAAAAGCGAGATATAAAAAGAAGAGCCAATAAATTAGATATTTCAATTGCTGAATATTTAAGATGTTTAGTGAAAATAGATACTAGATTTGATGAGATTGAAAAATTTAATGCAAAAACAAAAGAGAGACTTCGTGAAATAGATATCATTAAGGCAAAAATGGGTGATGTAAAATGAAAAAAATATTTATAGAAAAAGATTTAAAAGAATTATTGCATTGGTTAGGACTAAACTATAAAAAGGCTATGCGAAGAAGAATATTTGATTCTTTGTTAATTACAATATTAATATTTTTAGTAGGAACCTTTCTACGCAATATACCTATTCAAATTTTTAGTATAATATCATTTTTTTTATATTATAAATATCAATACTATGAAATCAAAAACAAAAGAAAAAAATTAGTAATTATTAAAAAAAGAATGTTTCCATCGTTTATGAAAAAATTATTAATACTCATAAAAACTAATAATATTTATCAAGCATTAAATAAATTGATTGAATATACTGATGAACCTATTAAAAGATATTTAATAGAGTTAATTAATAATATTGATGTTGATAAATCAATTAAACCATATATAAAATTTGCTGAAAGAATGGAATTTTCAGAAGCTTATCAAGTAATGATAGTTATTTATACTTTTAGTGAGCATTCCATGAAGAAAGAATATTTGACAAGTTTAGAAAAAATGATATCAAGGTTATATGATAATGAAATAGAAGAATTAATTGAAAAGAAAAAAAGATTTCTATGGGTGCTACCTAATATGACGATTGTAACAATGTTAGTACTAATTTTCTCACTTGCATTATATATGTTTTCTAATATATTTAGTGAGGTGAGATTTTAATGAAAAGTATTTTTGATGTTATCATGATTATTTTTATTAGTATGACTATGTTTGTTAGTATGTTATTCTTTTCTGAAGAAATTTTAATTAAACAACAAGCAGTTCAAATTCGAAATAGATTAATTAATTTAGTAGAAATGGAAAGTGGTTATACTGATAAAGTAAAAGAACAATTAAATAAAGATTTAAAAGACTTCAGTAAAGAATATATTATCAATGTTTCTAAAAATGGTAAATTAGAACAATTTGAAAAGTTAGAAATAGAAGTTGTTATTAAACATAATAGAAAACTACCATTTAATAGTGAAAGAAAAGTTGATCATATAAGCAGGGGAGTTTATTATAATGTTAATCCTTAAGATAGAACAAGTTGAATCAGGTTGGGTTATAGGAGCTATTCGTTCTATTTTATGGATGATAGCTAAAGGATGTTTATTGCTATTAGATGGAATGTTTTCTATAATCAATGAAGTTTGGAGATTTAAATTTTTTGATAATGAGTATGTTAATACATTATTTGGTGGGGCAATTATATTTGCAAGTGCTTGGATTGTACTCAAAGTAATGATAGAGTTTTTAGTTAATCATATTTTAAAAAATGATAATGATCAAAATCCTTTAACAATTTTTAAAGGAATTGTGATAGCAATTGCAGTAATGTTTTTAATAACGCCGGTCTTTGATTTTGGACATAAATTTTCTACAGCATTAACAGATTCAATTATAAAAGTTACTAATAGTACAAGTGGAGTAGAAAATAAAATATCAAGTGCTGTAATGGAATCCATGTCTAATAATAGTAATATGAAAAATGCAGATAAAGAACATTTCGTAAAAAATTGGAAAACAGCAGATTACAATGCAACTTATGATCAAGGGATATTAAAAAAGGATGTATATAAGTATGACTTTAATTTATTTATGTTAATAGTTATAAGCATATTAATATTATTTTTATTATTGTTTATTGGCATTCAAATGGCCAAAAGAGTAGTCGAATTAGCACTTTATAGAATAATTGGTCCTGTTGTAGCAACCGCACTTACTAATCCTAAAAGCAAGGCCTTTCACACTTGGATGAAAGGAGCAATTGCTTTGTTTTTAGTAACAGCTATTCAATTTATTTGTTTAGGACTATTAATTAATGTTTTTGGTTCAACTGTGGATAAAAGTAATAATATTATGACTTCTATTTTGTTATTAGTTGGAGGATTGTTATTTGTTATAACATCACCTAATATAGTTTCTAATTTACTAGGAGAGAATATTGGAGCGATGAGTGCTTTTAATGATATACAAACTACTGTTATGATGGGAGCAGGTGCTGGGATGGGACTTAATGTTGCTAAGTCAGGTGTTATGGGTGGACTTGCAAAAGGAGCAAGTGTTATGAATATAGTTCCGAAGAGTGCTGGTGGCATTAAAGGAATGGCTGAACAATATAGAAACATTAGATCGTCAGGATCATCTAGGCTAAGTTCATTAATGAAAGTTGGTGCAAATCAAACTTTATCACCGATAAAAAATAACTTCGGTAGCAAAATGAATCAATTTAAAGATATATACTCACATAGTAGGAGTTCCACCTTGTCAAGAAATATAAGTAAAAATATCAATCCAATAGGTTTTGTTGAAAGGAAAAGTGATAACAAATGATATATCTTATTCCTAAAAATATAAAAGTGAAAAAAGAAATATTTAAGGGTTATGGATTGTTTGAGTTAATATTTGTAGTTATAGGTTTAATTATAGGATATTTATTATCATTTATATCAAAAAATATAACTTTTAAACTTATATTTGGATCAATAATTCCAATAACATTTATATTATTAACATTACCACTTCCAAATGGTTTAACGGTTTTGAAAATATTGAAAAAGTATTTTAAATATAGATTTAAACAGAAAGTTTATAAACGTCTTACAAAAAACGACAAATTGTGATATACTTAATTCAGATTAGCAGTATCGGATCTATGATTTGGTGCTGCTATTTTTTGTAGGATGGAGGAAGATTAGATGATAGACATAAAAATAAGTAAAATGTATGGTTTTAATAAAACTAATAATATTATTGAATTTAATTCTGAAAAAAGAACAAATTTTGTTTATGGTATCAATGCCATAGGAAAAAGTTCGTTCTCAAAGGCTATTAATTTGTTTGTAACAAATGATGAATATAAACCAATATTGAAAAATGATTCTGAAGATTTTTTATTGAATTTTAAATTTGATGATTTGAATGGAAATATTAAACCAAAAGAACTTATAAACATCAATAAACCAGATGAGTTTGTTAAAAGAGTATTTGTATTTAGTAAAGATTACTTAAATAAAAATGTATCAAATATCAATTTAGAAAATGGTGTTACTATAGGATTTGATATAGTATCAAGAGACAAGAAAATATTGGATACCAACGAATTTATGGAAACACAAAAAGATATAATTGTAGAAAAAGCAAAAACTAAAAAAGTATCATTAAATTCAACTGATTTATTATCAACTTGTAATATCAAGAAACTGAAGTCAACATCTAAAGATAAAGGCAAAGAAAGAAATGAAAGAATTGAAGCAGTAAATTCTTTATATGATCCAAATTGTGACGACATATCGATAGTTGATAAATTAAAAAGAGATGATTTTTTAGAAAAAAATGTAAATAGTCTTAAAGAAATACAAAAAATTAATATTGGTTTAAAAGATAAAATTGAAAAGATCATTACATTATTTAAGAGCAATAAAAAATATAATATAACCACTATAGAAGATAAAGAATTTTATGAAATAGTTGTAAAATACTTAAAAACCAAGAGCGTTGAAGAATGTCCAATATGTCAAAAGGGTGATTTTAATGCAAAAGAAATTATAGAAAATATTGAAAAAGATATAATGGAAATTGTAAAAAATGAAATTATAGAGAATTATTCAATTAATATTTCAAAAATAATAGAGAAAGATTCGTATTTTTATGAGAGTTATTATAATCTGTACATTCAAATGATTTCTGGAAATATTGATATAAGTAATGTAAACAACTTAGATCAAGAACTTAATAAGTTTATTGAAAATTATGATTATATTTTATTAAAATATATAGGATATGAGTTCCAATCTACAGAATATACCCGATTTCAACAAGATTTATTAAGCATTGATGAAATAAACCGTAAGAATAGTGAGTTAGGTGAAAGTGATAAATTTATTGAAATATTTGATAAATTACTCAAATATATTTTCGATGATATTTCTTTTGAGGCCAAAAAATACGAATATCAAAATATAGGATATAAATATTACGGAATACAGTTAGTTATAAATGGAGAAATGAAAGAAGGAATATCTGTTGAGGATTTTTTTGAAAGGGTGTTAAGTGAAAGTCAAAAAACAAGAATATCTATGGCATATATGCTTGCATCAGTTCTTTTTTATGACTATAACGGGAAAATACTATGTATTTTTGATGATCCGATAGATAGTTATGATTCGGTAAATAAATATAAAATGGTTAGATTAATATATGAATTTATTAATAAAAAATCTATTTTTTCTAACTATCAATATGAATGTAATAGTATAATTCTTTCACATTCGTTTGATTATTTTAGATTATTTAATGAGTGTTTTTCTGAAGTAATTGATACGGTACAATATTTTGTTATGAACAAAGATGCTATTGAAAAAATCGACTATGATAAATTGTATATATTAAGAGGAGATTATAATATTTTAAAATCCGTTAGTAAAGAAACTGACTTGTCTATAATAAAATTTATCTCAGTTCTACCAATTGCAAGAGAGTTATCCGATATAGTATCGAAAGTACTAGATAATAAAGATTCAAACAAATTTGTTATATATAACAACAACCAAAGTATCAAAGTTATGGAACTTGATAATTATATTTCTAAAAATTTAATTCATGGATTTGATAAAAACGTTAAGATATTAGATGTTCATCAGAACATAATAAAATATATTGATTTTGATTTAGAGCCAGTCACCAATAATATAGGGATATATGAATTTATGAAAAATTACATAGATAATAACAGAGATGATTTTACGTCTATGGGTTTTTATGATCTTACCTTTGTAAAAAATATAATTTCAATATACATAAGGGGGAAAATGGATTCTAAATTTGCAGATATTATAAAAATTGAATTCTATAGCGCTAATAATGATTGGGATTTAGATAAAATTAACAAAAAGTTTCCTATGCTTAAAAATAAAATTTCAAAAGTGCATAAAGAGGAAATTATAAGAAAAAAATATAAAGACATGTTATATATAGGAAATTATCTAAATCCATTGTTTAATGATTTTGCCCATAGTGCAAATATATTTTTGACACCACTTATTGATGTGCAGATTAATGATTTACTCAATTATTATGATAAAGTTAACGAAAAATTTTAAAATTAAAACATCTTAAAAAAGGATGTTTTTTTGCATAAGGAGGTAAAATTTGAAATTAAAAGAAAAATTAAAGAAAAAAGAAGACAAAACAATAAAAGAATATATACCATATAAGGAAGTATGGAATAATGTTTGTATATTAGAAGATGGTAATATATTAAGTGGTATTAAAATAAATTGTTTAAATTTATATTTAATGTATGAAGAAGAACAAACAAGTAAAATTGAACAATTCAAAAAAATACTTTTAAGTATGAATTATAAATATCAAATATTATCAATGGATTCTAAAGTTAATTTAAATGATAATATAAATGAATTAAAAACAAAACTAAATATAGAAAAAAATGTAAATAAGCAACAATTATTAAATGAAGATATTGAATATGCTTCTTTAATAAATAAAGTGGGTAATATTAAAAATAGAGATTTTTATATATTGATAACTGATAACAATGAAAATAATTTAAAACAAAAATTAAATGATTTAGTTTTGAAATTCAATGCTATTAATTTAAGAAGTGATATATTAAAATCAGACGAATTAAGAGAGTTAATTTATAATAGTTTAAATCCTACTAAATCATTAGAACTATATCAAAATGAAAATAAACTAATTAATAAAACGTTTAAGGACAAGATATGTCCTTTTTGTTTTAAATTTAATGAAAAAGATATTTTGATTAATGATATATATGCATCAGTTATAACTGTAAATACATATCCTTCTTTTGTTAATATAGCTTGGCTAAGTGGTTTATCTAATTTAGAGAATACAAGAATGAGTATTATTGTAACTCCTATGGATTCCCATGAAGTATCTAAAACATTAAAGAAAAGTATTAGTGAAGTTAAAACTAAAATGATAAATGTTAATGACCATAATGATCAAATATTATTACAAAATCAAATGTCTGACTATGAAGAGTTAGTAAATAAAATAGACAGGTCAAATGAAAAAATAGTCAAAATAGGTGTCAATTTCTTAGTTTATGCTAATAGCAGGGAAGAACTAGAAACTCTCAAAAAGGAAGTTAAAAACAGCCTTATTTCAGCTAATTTGAATGGAATAGACTTGATGTTTGAACAAGAGAATGGTTTTAAAATGTGTTTACCTTTAGTAGCTGATAATTTAATTAAAGATTATGGGTTACCTATACCAATAACCACTTTTGCGGCTTCATTTCCTTTTGTATATGAAACACTACAAGATGAAAAAGATTCTATTATATTGGGAGAGGATTTAGGCGGTAGTATAGTTACCTTTGACTTATGGAAAAGAACTAGCAAAAGAAACAATTCAAACATGACTGTTATAGGGAAAAGTGGTAGTGGTAAGTCAACAATGCTAAAAAAGATTATTAGAGGTAGTTGGGCAAGAGGAGTTAAAATAATTGTAATTGATCCTGAAAGGGAATATAAAGATTTATGTTTAAGTGTTAAAGGTGATTGGATAGATTGTGGATCTGGACAATCAGGTATTATTAATCCACTAGAAGCTAGAATTGGAGCTGATGATGTAGACAATCATATTGATATAGCAAAACATTTTCAAATCTTCAGAACATTTATTAAATATTATTTTAGAGATTTAACTGAGTATGAAGGAACAATATTAGAGGATATATTAAAAAAAACATACATAAAAAAAGATATTGATTTTAATACCAACATTTCTAATTTAAAACCAGATGATTATCCTATTATGAGTGATTTGTATAATGAACTATTAAATGAATATAAAGAATCTAAACATAATTCAAGTCGAGAATATACTAATTCATTAGAAAAATTAGTGTCGATAACTAAACGAATGACAGATGGAGCAGACTCTATATTATGGAATGGAATATCAACTGTAAACGCCCAAAGTGATTTTATAGTGTTGGATATTCATACACTTGTAGACAGCGATGAAACAGTGTTAAGAACGCAATTTTTTAATATATTATCTTGGGCTTGGAATATGGTCAGTAAATCAAAGCAACCAATAATTCTAGTTGTAGATGAAGCTCATTTATTAATAGATCCTAATAATAAAGATGGAATAGATTTCTTAAAAAGAACTTCAAAAAGAATTAGAAAATATAATGGTAGTTTAATAGTATCTACTCAAAATATGATAGACTTTACTGCTGATGAAATTAAAAGATTTGGACAAGTTATTGTAGATAATAGTGCTTATATAGGAGTCATGGCACAAGGGGTTAAGGAATTAGAAGCATTAGGACAAATGATGAATTTAAGTGATTCTGAAACTAATTTTTTAAGAACTGCTTCACGTGGTGAAATGTTATTTGTAATCAGTCAAGACACTAGAATACCAATATCAATTGTAGTAAGAGATGAGGAAAAAGAATTATTTGGTAATGCTGGTGGTAGATAATGGAACAGTTATTAAAGTATAAATTAATTATTATTTTATTAGCGCCCTTGTTAATAATTTTTTTTATTTTATTTTTGGTTATGGCATCAACTGGAACAATTTTAAATTTACCAGAATTAGTTTTAACTAACTTCTTTAATATACCATTTGAAGATGATACTACTTATGTAATCACTTCAAAATATGGTGAACGATTAGATCCTATGACCAATGAATTAAGCTTTCATTCAGGAATAGATTTAGCTATCCCTGAAGGTACTAATGTAATTAATGCATATCCTGGAAAAGTCATAAAAGTTGGTTATGAAGATAATGGTTTAGGAGAATATATTAAGGTACAACATACAATAGAAAATGATCTATATATGACTGTTTATGGGCATTTAAAAAAAGATAGTACTTTGGTTAAAGAGGGTGATAGTTTATCAGAAAATACAGTTATAGCACTATCTGGTAATACTGGTAAAAGCACTGGACCACACTTACATTTTGAAGTTCATTTGTTAAAAAAAGATGGTAGTTTAGACAAAAAAATAGATTCTATAAATATATTTGATGAGTGATTTGTGGTATAATTGATATAGTCGAAATGAGGTAATAATTATGCAAGTTTTTAGATTTAAGAATGAAGATTTTTCACAAAAGCAACATCAATATAATATTTATGACGGTAAAAATATATTTTTAACTGAAAAATTATTTTTAGAACCTTTATATAAAAAAATAGAGTTGCCATCTTCTGAGTTAAACAATATACTTCCGTATTATAGTTATAATTCAATAAAATCTAGTTTAGAGTGTCCAAAGTTAGAATTGTATTGTGCAAAGTGTAAAATTAAAAGGGTTTTCAAATTTTTAGCTGCAGATCCTAATTTGGTTTCTGGTGAATGTGGGCCTGCACCAATTGGTAGTATTATTGATATTTTACCTAGACAAAAGAATATGTCGAAAAAAGATAAATTCATGAAAGAAACAGATTATTTTTATTTATATGCACTTTCTGATTGTGGTCATCATATTGTAATAAATTTTAAAGTTTTAGATGAAAATAGTGTTATGAAAATAGGCCAATATCCATCAATATATGATTTGAATGAAAATATTAATAATAAGGATTTTTTGAAATTGTTAGAAAATGAATATGCAAGTTATTATAAAAGTGCATGTTCTTTGCACAGTTTTAATACTAACATTGGGGCTATGACTTATTTACGTCGTATCTTTGAAAAGATATTAATAGATACATTTAATGAAAATGAAAGTGACTCTGGTATAGAAGAATTTAAAAAAATGAGAATAGAAGATAAGGTGAAAAAATTAAAAAATTATTTACCTGAATTGATATTTGAACAAGGTTTTTGTCAGATATATTCATTAATTAGTGATGGTGTTCATAATTTAACAGAAGATGAATGTAATGAAAATTTTGATTTATTGAAATGTGCAATTGAAGAAATTCTAATTGAAAAGCTAAGCAAAATTGAAGAAAAAAAACGTAAGGAAGACCTGAAACGAAGACTTCAAAACATATAATAAAAATATAATTTTCGTTTTATTTATGCCCAAATACGCAAGTAAAACGCAATACAAATAATGAAAAGTAAAGGTAAAGCCGCATTACAAAAATAGTGCGTTTTTTTCTTTGCCTTGCAATAGATAAAATAAAAATCCTTATGAAATAAGGTCAAACTAACCACTGGTTAGTTGTGTGAGTGCAGGACTTATCCTGTTTCAACTCGATAAAGAAATAATTGTCATTTTAAAGGAAGGAGGTACCTATGAATAATAACAATTTAAAAATTTTAAAGGTAAAAGTAGAACCTAAAACCTACAATGCTTTAGCAAAAATTATAAATAAAAATAATAAAACCATACAATCATTAATAGAAGAATTATTAAAAAATTATATATATGAAAATATTGATTTGATAGTTGGAGGTGAGTGATATTAGTAATCAAAATTTAACTATAAGAATTGATGATAGGAAAAGAAAATGGTTAAAACAAATGTCTGAAAAAAATGATTTAAGTGTATCAAAATATTTAACAATGCTTATTGATCGTAATATGGGTATTAACAATGTTATCGATGGCGAAATGGCATTAAGAGAACTAATTGGTGATTCAGTAGCTGAAGCAATTGTAGTTCCAATTAATAAGATTCATACCCGTTTAAATGCAATTGATTTAGTTACTGAAACAATTCTTTTACAAAATGATATGACACTAAAATATTTTGGTATTCCACAAAAAAGAGAAGAACTTAAATCTCACATTAATGAACATCCAATAACAGAAGTCGCTCGTGAGGAAGTTATAAAAAGATTAAGACAACGAAGGTTAGAAAAGAGACTTTTAGATGAGTAATGTTATTGTAAGAGTAAGATATCAAAATTGTAAAAGTGTTAAAGAAGGTGTTAGCAGTTGGGGAAAATATGCTTCAAAAAAAGAAGGGGCAGATGGTCATAGTGTAAATGATGATTCTAGTTATTATGATTATATATCTAAACAGTTTAAAGTAGAAACAAACAATTATGATAATGATATTAGTTATTTATGGGGTAAAAAAGGAGATATAGTGTTAGATGAAATTTTAAAGAACTTAGATGAAAGTAATGGTTATATTTGGGATATGGTAATTTCTTTTAAACCGGATTTTTGTTATGAAAGTGGACTTACTCATAAACATAAATTTTATGAATTAACTAAAACAATATTACCAAAGTTTTTGAATGATGCTGGGTTATCTACTGTTAATACTAATTGGTTAGGTGCATTACATTTAAATACTAAAAATCCTCATCTCCATATTTGTATATATCAAACAAAACAAACCAAAACAACTTCAAAATTAGATCAAAATGCAATAAAAAAAATGAAAAGTAATATTTCATCATTTTTAATGGACTATAAAAAATTCTATAATGACAGAGATAATTATTTTTTAGGTATAACTTCAAAAATTAGAGAAGAAAATTTTACTAATGTTGTAAAACAAACCTTTTTTACCGAATCAGAAAGAAAAATATTAAATAACAAATTGCTAGCTCTCTATGATAAATTACCTGGTATAGGAAGATTACATTATAATTCTAAAAATATGCAATTTTTAAAACAAGATTTTAATGATGTAATAGAATATATTTTAAAACACAGTTCTATTAAATATGATTATGAGGAATACTACAATTCATTAATTAATCACCGGAAGGAATTAAAAAAAATGTATGGTGAAAGCAAAAGTAATAATTATTTAGATAACCAACTTAATAGACTATATTCTAAAATAGGTAATGATATTTTGAATGAATTTAAAATATATAGATCAATTCCTTTTATAGAAAATCAAAGGGAATTTTTATTAGAAAAAGTATTTGATATTAAGTTTAAAAGTTATACAAAAAAGGAAAAATCTATTATTGATGCAGGTGAAGGTCTATATAGATTAGGTAAATTAGCAGGTTTAGATGATTACGGTATGATAAAATTATTTAATAATTGGGTTCAAAAAAGTGGATATGATAAACCATCATTATTTTTTATTAATATATATAAAGACAAAGAATATCTTTCTTTAACGAAAGAAGAATTTTATTCGATAATAAAAAAACTTGGATATGATAATCAAAGATATTTTAAATATAAAAACAAACATTTTTATCAAAACGTTAGGTATCGAAAATTATACCATCAAGCCAAACAATATTTATCTTATGCTTTAGAAGAAGAAAGGAAAGAACAAATTGATAAAGAAGAATATTTTGAAATATAAAAAAAGAGCTAACGCCGGTCAGCAATTAACTCTATACTTCGTACTAAAACTTCTAGTACAATTAAATTGTATCAAAATTAGTGTTCTTAATCAAGAATATTTGTTTAAAAGTTAAAGAATGTCGAAAAATGAAACTATAAGTCTTTTTGAACTTATGTATAAACCGATAGAAAAATTTGAAGGAATATTAAAAATCGGAACATTTTTTAGTGGTATAGGTTCACCAGAAAAGGCTTTAAAAAGATTAACTGATGAAAACATTATTTCAGGATATGAAGTGATGTTTTTTTGTGAAATAAATTCTAAAGCAGCACGTAGTTATTGTGCTATACATAATGAAGATATCAATAAAAATAAAGTTGATATTAATAAAATAAAAGGTAGAGATTTACCATATTGTGATTTATGGGTTGGTGGTTTTCCTTGTCAAGATATTTCTAATGCTGGCAACAGGAAAGGATTTGATTTTGACAGTACTACTAGATCATCTTTAGGATGGGAAATGATTAGGTTAATAAAAGAAGTTAAAGATAAACCTAAATTTATTATTTTTGAAAATGTTGCTAGTATTATGAATAAAAACTTTATTAAGACTTTGCATTTATTTATGAATGATATTGAAAAATTAGGTTATACATATTATGCTAAAATACTCAATTCAAAAGATTATGGTATACCACAGTCAAGAAAAAGATTTTTTCTTGTTTGTATTTTAGGTGAGTACTACTATAAGTTTCCATCGCCTTTTAAATTAGATAAAAAATTAAAAGATGTATTAGAAAAAGATGTTTCGAAAAAATATTATTTATCTGAAGTTGTTGTTAATGAAAATGATAAAAAAGCGATTTTAAATAATAAAAAAAATCCAAAACATAAATTTGTAATAGATAAATTCAAGTATATAAAAGGAGAAGTTTGTGGTTATGATACATCTACTAAATATAATCAATGTAGAAGATTGTTTAGTGAAAATGGAGTTATTAATACTTTAACAGCAAGCTCAATAGTTGACGGTTCAAAAATAGTTGTCAGTGAAGATGGCATTTTAAGAGTTAGATCACTAACACCGAAAGAATCATTTATATTAATGGGTTTCGATGAAGAAGATTATAAAAAAGCTAGTAAAGTGAACAATAAAACAAATCTATATCATCAAGCGGGCAATAGTATTGTTGTTGATGTTATGTATTGTATGTTGAAAAACATTTTGAAATAAAAAAATGTCAAAATATGTTATAATTATTTTAGTAAGACAAATAGTAATTTGTAGAGGTGAAAAATATGTTTAATGAAATATGTATTTATGAAGTGAAACTAAATAAACAAGAAGAAGTTGAAGAACTTATGAAAGAAGTAGCTGAATTTTATAAATCTCAAAAAGGTGTTATTGATGTTAAATATATTAAAAGAACTCACAGGCAAAAAGATTTTAATGCAGTTAAGGAAGGGATACCACCAGTTGAACTAACTAGATATGTTGATAAAGTAACATATATTTTGCATTGGACTTTAGAAAGTAAAGAAGTTCATGCAGAAGTAGGTAAAATGGGTTTAGAAAAGTTTTATAAAAGGTGGAATAGATGTTTAACAACAATGCCTAAAATCATACTAGGTGAAGATATTGTTTAGGAAAGGAAATCAAGGTTATGAATGAATTATTATTAACATTATTAGTAGGAATTGTTATAGGAGTTATAGATGTAGCACCAATGATTAAAATGAAAATTGATAGATACGCTTTGTCTTCTGCATTTACTTTCTATTTGGTTATGCCCTTTATTATTTATAATTTAGATTTTTTAAATAATATATGGTGGCTAAAAGGTGGACTTATAACACCTTTATTATCTATTCCAACAACAATTCTTATAGCAAAAGCAGATAAGAAAGGTTGTATTCCTGTTATTATTATGTCTATTGTACTTGGAACTATAATAGGTATAGTTGGACATTTATTAGGAATTATGTAAAAGATAAATTACAATTTAGGAGTGAGTTGATATGATAGAAAAAATAAAAAATCTTTATAATGAAGATAATAATATTGCATATAAAACTCTTTTGGGATTAGAAACTATAACAACTGAATCAAATGAGTTATATAATTATTTTAATGAATTTTTAAAAATGTTAAATAATGATAAAACTTTTGTTAGGGTTAGAGGTTTTAGACTAATATGCTGTTTAGCAAAATGGGATAATGAAAATAAGATAAACCAAAACATTGATGTAATATTAAAAGAATTAGAAGATAAAAAAGGAACATCAGTAAGACAATGTTTAGAAAAACTTAATTTGATTTTGATGTATAAAATTGAACTTACAGATGTTATAGAAAATAAAGTAAAAAATTTAGATTTGTCTAAATATAAAGAAAGCATGCAATCTTTAATCAAGAAAGATATAAATTATATTTTAGAACATATCTAATACAAATTACAATTTATGTGGTTTGTGCTAAAAATAGTAATTTGAAAGTGAGATTTTATATGAAAATATTAAATTTAAAAAAAGATTTGAAACATTTATATGCTAGTACAAAAAAAACATCTACACTTGTAGAAGTACCTAAAATGAAATTTATTATGTTTGATGGAAAAGGACACCCAAATGAATCAGATTTTCAGTTAGCAGCCGAAGCAATTTATACTATTTCATATTTATTAAAATTTGAAATTGCAAGAAAAAAACAAAATATTGATTATAAAGTTATGCCAATGGAAGTTATCTGGAATTTAAATAGAGGCAACAAAATATCATTTACTTGGACTATGATGATAATGCAACCATCTTTTATTACTGGAGATATGTTTCAAGAAGCAGTAGAATTATCAATTCAAAAAGGAAAAAACATTGAGTATAAAAGATTAAGGTTTGAAGAATATGAAGAAGGTTTATGCGTTCAAGCATTCCATTTAGGGGATTATAATAAAATGAATAACACATTGGAAAATATGATTTCATTTGCAAAAGAAAATAATCTTGAATATGAAATTGATACACACGATATATACTTAAATGATGTCAGAAAAACTAAAACTGAAAATCTAAAAACAATTATGCGAATAAAAGTAAATAAGAAGTAATATAAATTACAATTTATATGATTTGTGAGAAAATAGTAATTTATTTAATAGATTATATAGTTTGTTTCGCGAAAAGAACAATTGCTATATTGAAGGAGAATAAATTATGAGAAAACAGAAAAAAACTAGTATATTATTTGATCTTATTATGACCATACTCACTGGTGGAACTTGGTTAATTTGGGTATTGATAAGATATTTAAGGACTCATTAGAAAAATGAAAAGGAGAATAAAACAATGAATAATTACCAATTGAAAAATGATGAAGCTATACTATTTGTAGGACAGGTAATAGTCAAAGAGTTTAAATCAGAAGTTAAATTTACTTTAACATCTAAAAATATGATATTTGAGAAAAAAAAGGGAATATTTAAAAGAAAAACAAAAGTTGTTGATGTGATTCCACTTACAGATGTCAAAGTATATAAAGAAGATGTTCAAGTAAAACAAAACAAAGCAAATGTGCTGATTCAAACCATTGGTAAGAATATTAATTTATCTTGTTCCAACATTTCCGAAGCTAAAAATATTGCAGAAGAAATAATTAATATTAAAACTAATTCTAATAAGTTCGATAGAAATTCAAAAAAAGTAACTAAAATAGTTAAAAACGTTGGAAACGTTGTAAAAGGTGTTGGAGAGGTTGTAGTAGCGGTTGCTGCAATAGCAGGACCTGCTTATAAAATTTTTAGAAAACGAAACAAATAAATTACAATTTAAAATAACAAAACTAAAATTTTATGATATACTACTTATTGAATTGGTTAGGTTGGACAATTGTAGTCCTTCATTGCCAATTCTTTTTATTTAGGCACTGACTTTTTTTAAGTAGCCCGATATAATACATTTAGAGGTGATTATAGTGAATGGTTATGAAAAAGAAAGTAAAGTGTTTTTTATTACAAAAGGAGCAGAAGCTCTAGCTCATGAAATATATTTATATAATAAGTATTTTAAAGAGAGTGCTGAAACTTTAGAACAGTTATATCGATCTACTACTGATGAAATAGTAATAACAGAACCAGAAAAACAATTAATGTTTGAACAAACTAAAAAAATATTGATTGATAAATATAACTTAAAGTTAATTAGTATTGATCCCGTAGTTGTTGAATCTGTATAAGGAGGTTTGTAGTTGAATAAAAAAATAATCAAATGGCTTACATTAATAGTTGGTATAGTAGTTATATCAACTTTTTTTATCGCCAATTTATATAACATTATTAGTAATAATTTAAAATTTAGTTTGATATTAAATCCATTAAACATAATAGATACTTTTAATGATAATAAATCTTTAATATCTGGTTTATATTTAATAGTAGCAATAATTGTATTATTTATAATGAAATATGATTTTAATATAAACAATAGATTAAAAGAAAGTGATGATATACCTGATAAAAGTGGCAGTAATGAATATGGTAGTTCTAGTTGGGCTAAAGACAAAGAAATTAAAAGATTTAAGACATGGAATATTGGAAATAAAATAACAAGTGGTGGGATAGTAGTAACTCATAGAAAAGGGAAGATATATTATGATGATTCATCTAATCATACTTTAGTAATTGGCTCAACGGGTTCAGGGAAAACAGTATCAACGATTATGCCACTTATTTTTAATTTAGCTGATGCTTCGGAATCAATGATTATTAATGATTCAAAAGGTGAGTTATTAAGAAAAACAAATAATTATTTAACCGAAAAAGGTTATCAGATTAAAGTAATCAATTTAAGGGATCCTGGTAATAGCAATTATTGGAATCCTTTATACTTACCATATAAATATTATAAGGAAAAAAATATAGAAAAAGCAGTTGAATTAATTAATGATTTTTCCTATTCATTATGTCAAGAAGTTAGTGCGAGAGATCCATATTGGTCTGAGTCATCTGCATCTGTTTTATCTGGCTTATGTTTAGCGATAATAGAAGATTCGAAAAGTATCGATGAAGTACATTTTAATAGTATTTATAACTTATTGGTAGAGCATGGAACTAAAACATTGATTACTAAGAAGAATTCATTAGATGACTATTTTGATTCTAAAGAACTAGGTAATTTAGCTAAAAATTATTATGCGACAGGAGGATTTGCCAAAGGAGAAACTAGAGCAACTATTTTTTCAGTATTATCATCGAAGCTTAGAATATTTAATGACGTAGGTATTGCTAATATGACAAGTAATACTGATTTTGAATTAGAAAATATCGGTAAAGAAAAAACAGCAGTTTTTTTAGTAATACCTGATGAAAAAGAATCACGACATATTTTAGGGAGTTTATTTGTTGATCAAGCATATCAAAGTTTAGTAAAAGTGGCTCAAGAACAAAGTGACGGTAGATTACCTTATCGAGTTAATTTTGTATTAGATGAATTTGCTAATATGCCAGCTATTAAAAGTTTTAGCAATAAAATAACAGTATCGAGAAGTAGAAATATTAGGTTTTATTTAATAATACAAGATTTTGATCAATTAAAGGAAAAATATAAAGATCAAACAGGGACAATAAAATCTAATTGTAATAATTGGATATATCTTTTAACAGCAGATAACGATACGGCAAAAGAAATTAGTAATAGGTTAGGAAAATATACGATAACTTCATCTAGAATATCAACTTCAACTAGACTAAATAAAATAGATTTGAATGTTAGTAATGATAAGTCTTTAATCGGAAGAGAATTACTAACACCAGATGAACTAATGAAATTTAAGTTGGGAGAGGGAATATTTTTACAAACTAGATTAAACCCGATCAGAAGTAAATTCGTTCAAATAGATGATTATCAATTCAAAATAATAGATTCGGAATTTATTATTAATCAAAAAAAGAAAAAATACAAATTGTTTGATTTAGATAAGTATCGAGAAAAAATTAATTCAGAGAAATTTAAAAATGAAAATGTTACTATGGATATAGTATATGATCCTACTTTAAATATTAAAGATAACACGAAAGGAGAATGATGTTGAAAGAAAAGTTAAAAGAATATTGTGATATATCTTATAAAATGAATAAAATAAAAAATGAAGATTTAAAACAAGAACTAAGCAATATATTAATAGAATTTAAAAAAGAAGCAATATTAAAATTTAAAGAAGAAAGTAATATTAAAACATTTTTGGATAATATAACTAGTTTCAATAATTATTCGTACAATAATCAAATATTAATATACTTACAAAGACCCAATGCAAAGTATGTTACATCTTTTAAAAAGATTAATGAAATGGGCTATAGAATTAATAAAGGCGAAGAGGGAATTAAGATACTAATTCCTTCTTTTTTGAAATTAATAAAAGTTATAAAAAACGGAGAAGAAGAATTAAAAAACTATAGAAATTTAAGTAAAGAAGAATTAAAAAAATATAATGATCCAAGTGATAACAGTGTTGTATTGCATGATGATGTTCTAGCATATTTTAAAATTGGAACAGTATTTGATATAAACCAAACTAATATGCCAATTCATCAAATACAAGATGAATTAAATACTATTTTAGAAGATTGTCAAGCAGACGATATTATTGATATTTTTATAAAAGCAATTTATAAGGATGGCTATAAAGTTAATTTTAGAGATGTAAAAGATAGTACTAAAGGATATTGCGATCATAAGAACAAAATTATTGTTTTAAGAAATGGGTTAAATAATTTAATGAAACTAAAAGTATTAGTTCATGAATATACACATGCTATTTCTCATAATCATTTAGAAAATAATTATAAAGAGTATCAACTAAATCGTAATAGATATGAGGTTGAAGCTGAAGGAATATCCTATGTGGTTTGTAAATTTTTGGGATTGGATACTAGTAGTTATTCGATAAATTATATATATAATTGGAGTAAAGAAAAAGATTTTCTAGAAATTGATAAGTCTTTAGAAATGATAGTTAAGGAAAGTTCTAAAATCATTCAAAACTATAAAAAAATGTTAAAAAAGGAATTGTTATATTCAGATGAAAAAAGATTGTGATAAATTATTTTTTGATAATTTAAACTTAGTGTATCATATCTTGCAAAAATTGGATTACAACAAAAATGACCGTGAGGATTTAATTCATGAAGGAGCAATAGGCTTACTGAAATCAATAAAAAGTTTTGATGATAAAAAAGGTATAAGATTTTCAACTTATGCCTTTTGTTGTATTAAAAATGAAATGCTATATTATCTTAGGAAAAACCAATATTATTATATTTACTTAAATGACTATATTTATGATGATATTGAATTAATTGAAACTATCCAATCTTATGACACCGATATATTAGAAAATTTAATTAAAAATGAAATGGTAGAATCGCTCAAACAATACTTGAATGAAAAATTAAATAAAGTAGAAAAATATATTATAACAAGATTATTTGGAATAAATTGTGAAAAGAAGAATCAAACAGAGATTTCAAATATATTAAATATTTCGCAGGGAAGTGTGAGTAAAAATAAGAAGAAAACATTAGAAATTTTACAAAACCATTTGTTGATGTGATATAAGATATTATTCACAAATTGGAAAATTATGGTATAATAGTGCCTAATTTGTGAATGGAGGGATATTTTGAAAGATGTATTTGAAATTTTAACATCAACATTATCAATTGTAGATGATCCAATATTAGATATTGTAATAATTTCTATTATTGGCGCTGTGGCTTTTGGTATAGCGTGGAGATTTGTTGGCGAAATAGGTGTTAGAGGAAAATTAGGATCAATAATTCATTGGACAGTTCGATTATTTGTTATGGTAACTTTGTGCTATTTAGTTTCAGGGATAATAAACTTTATTAAATTTGTAATGAGTATACCAAAAGAGTGGTGGATTAATTTAGGAGCTATTCTTCTTATAGCGTTTTTGGTATATATAAGTATTAAACTTACTTTCTTTAGCAAAGATGAAAAGAAAGAAAGAAAATTAATTTCAAATAAAACTAAATATCAACAAATATATAACTTTATTATTGAACAGTATTATTTAAATAATAACAAAGAAATAGATAAAAATGTCTTAATTGAAAAAATAAAAGATAGTGAAATTATTCAAAATATAGAAGAGATGTTAATAAATCGTAACCTTATAATAATTGAAAAAGAAACATATTCTATAAATTATGAAACAATTTTATATTTGGAATCTATGTTAAGAGATACATTAACATACAGACTTGCATCTTTGGCTTTTCTTGTTAGTTTTATTCCATATTTTTCTGATAATGTAAAAAACATTAATGTTGATTTAGGAAATTTCGTATCATTTATTATGTTTATATCTTTAATAATTGTCATATTTACAATTTTCCCGAAAAATAATAAAATATGAAATAATAATTTTAAAATCATTGTAATATAAAGGCAAATGCGGTATAATTTAAGTATCAAATATGACTTAAATTATACTTTTTTATTGCATTATTAGCATACGACCAAAGTCGTATGTTAAACTCGACTAAAGTATAATTTCATAAATCCTTTAATTAGGATTTTTTTGTTGCATGTTAAGGATATTATAACACGAAGTATCTTGGTAATAAATGAAAACCATTTAGAAATAAAAAGATGATACATATTTTGACAAAAATTATTCAGAAGTGACACAAAAATAATGAAATTTATAATTATTAATGATATAATATATATAATAGTGAGGTGTTTAAATGAAAGAATATAGAATTGCCAGTCTTTTTGGTGGAATTGGCGGAATAGATTTGGGGTTTGAACAAGCAGGTGCTAAATCAGTTTGGGCAAATGAAATTGATAAAAATTGTGCAATCACATTTAAATCAAATCACAAAGATACAGAACTAGTTGTAGATGATATTTGTAATATAAAGGGAAAAGATATTCCTAAAATTGATATTTTAGTTGGTGGCTTTCCGTGCCAACCATTTTCAGTAGCTGGTTATCGTAAAGGCTTTGAAGATAATAGAGGAAATATGTTTTTTGAAATAATTAGATTAATACATGAAATGGAAAAAAATAACAATAAACCCAAAGTTGTTTTCCTTGAAAATGTTAAAAATCTATATCGTCATGATAAGGGACGTACGTATGCCAAAATAACTTCAGAATTAGAAGATATGGGATACGCGGTTGATTCTAGAATAATGAATAGTGCTGAATATGGAAATGTTCCGCAAAATAGGGAAAGAATATTTATTGTAGCTTTTCTGAATAAAGATCAATTTAATAAATTTAAATGGCCATCTAAAATTAAATTAACAAATACATTAAATAAGTTAATAGACAGAGATTCATTGTGTGACATAAAATATTATTATCAAGATGATAAAAAATGTTATGAACTATTAAGAGAAAATATGAAAAGTAAATCTACTATATATCAATATCGAAGGGTATACGTTAGGGAAAATAAAAGTAACTTATGTCCAACCCTGACAGCTAATATGGGAATGGGTGGTCATAATGTTCCTTTAATATTAGATAATAGTAATAGAATAAGAAAATTAACTCCAAGGGAATGCTTATTACTTCAAGGGTTTCCTAAACAATTTGTGATTCCAGAAAATTTAAGTGATTCAAGTATTTATAAACAAGCAGGTAATGCAGTGACTGTAAGTGTTATAAAGAATGTTGCTAAAGAGATTATTAAAGCTTTGGAGGATTGATGATGGAAATAAGTCAATTTGTTGAATTAAATATAGAAGAGATAAATCGGAAAATAACAGATTTTAATAATAATGACCAATATAGTGCTGTAGAAATAAAAAAATATTTAAATTCTAAAATTTATGAAGAATTATTAACTAACATTGAAAGACAAGAAATAATTATGACAGAATTCGCAGAAATGAATTATGTTAAATCCAGAGTAAAGGAACTAGCTAATAGACATATTTATTATTATCCAGATTTACTTAATTTTCTAAAACAATATATATTTAATGAATTAAATGAAAAAATATTTGACAATAATATTATAAGACAAGTTGAGGACACTATATTTAATAATGTTAATATTGAAGAAAGAAAATTGAATTTTATTGCTAATGATTTTAAAAAATTATTGTTTAAATCGTTATTTGTTGCGTCAATGGATGGTTTTTCTTCAAATATTTTGAATGTTGAAAGTGGTGTTATGACAGCAAATGCTGGAGATTCTGCTCAATTTTTATTTCTTTCAAGAGCCATACTTGCTGGTTATAATAGTTCTAATGTAGATGTTCGCTCAAGTCGTTATGATGCTATTATTGATTATAAAGGTGTTTTATTGAAGGTTCAAGTAAAAGGGATAAGTTCTGATGTTGTTAGTTTCAAAGATAGGGATAGGGGTGGTAGAGGTATAGATCATACTCACGAAAGAAATAGAGGTCGAAGAATTACTAGTCGAGATTGCGACATTTATGTTGCGGTAGATAAGCAGGTAGGAATATGTTATATTATTCCAATGAATATTATAGATACTTGGGATGATCAATCTATAATTTCAGTAAATACTAGAGAATTAGAAGAATACAAAGAAAATTGGAAAATTATTGATAATATGGCTAATGGACGAATTTAAGACAGTTATATAAGGGAGTGTTATTTTGGAAAAGCTTGATAACTTTGGTAATAATTATTATATAACAAGCAAGAGACCTATTAATTGTTTGATAAAAATTGATATTCAAGATGTTGAAAAATGCTTGAATTTTTCTTATGATATGTCTTTTGGAGCAACTGGTGAACATAGAAACCGAAGAAGCGGTGGACAACATAATAGGAAAAATGGCGAAATTTTTTGTAATACTTTCCACGGTAAAATTGCCGAAATTGCATTATTTAATTATTTAAACAACAACAATTTAAAAGTTGATTATCCAGATTTTAGTATCATGAAACTTGGTGAATGGGATTCGATAGATTTAAAATGTAATGATAAAAATATTGCAGTAAAATCCACAAAGGAATATGGAAATTTATTACTTTTAGAAACAGCAGATTGGGATGCAAAAGCTAATTATATACCTAATTATGATAATGAATCTTATAATGTTGATTTTTTTGTTCTTAATAGAATAATGCCAGATTCTACTGCACTCCTAAAACAAAAACGTCTTTATTATTCTAATGTTGCTGATATAGAAGAATTAAAAGAAATTATTTTGGATAAAAATTGGCAAATAGATTTAGTTGGATTTTCAACTAAGGAAGAAATTAAAAAAATTATCAAAAATGAATTTATATTACCAAAAAATGCTATTTTAAATGAACGAACAAAAATGGATGCCGAAAACTACTATATTCAGGCTGGTGATATGCATATTATTGAAGACTTAATTTCGATTTTGAATGAATAGTATTAACTACTAAGTTAATAGAGGGAACTTAAAAGAATCCTTTAATATGGATTCTTTTGTTTATAAGAATTTTGATAAATAAACTTTGTGGTTTAAATATATATCAAAATTGCTAAAATTGTAAAATTATGGTATTATAATGTTTGATTTTAGTAGTACATTTTTTTATGTACTATTTTTTTTAAGAGTGGTGAATATTATGGATGAAACAGGCAGAGAAAATTATGATATATTGTTAGACTATTATAAAAATGAATGTAAAGATTTAATTTTTATTGGTGAAAAAAACTTAGAAAACAATAATAAAGCAAAAATGTTTTTGTTGGATGTAGATAATGATTGTGAAATTAATAATTATAAAAAGGTATTTCAGGAGTATTTCCCATTTTATATAAAAAATTTTGACCAAATCAGAATGTTTAAATTAGATATTGATATATCTTTGAGTTTATTGAAATATGGGAAAAAGACATGGATTGAAGAGGAGTTCTCATTGCAAAGAGTTCAAGATTTAGGAGTATTTGGAGAACTTTTTAATGAGTTCTATTTTAATATTGTTACGGATGAACCTATATTTCTCTCTTATATTTTAAAGAAAGGATTTGGAAAAGGCAATATAAAAGGCATCGATGTTGTAGCATCAAGTTATTCAAATAACCAATTAACACTGGTCTTTTCCGAAAGTAAATTTGTTTCTACTGCTAGTTCTGCAACCAACGAATTAATAGGTGATATAAAGGGCAAATATAAGGAAATAAAAAAATATAATGGCAAAAAGGAACAAGTATTTATAGATGGACATCTAAATGAGCAATATTTAAATAGATATGGTAATTATATCCTTAATAAAACAACATTTCCAAAACAAATAAATCTACATGATGAGAGAGAAATTGAGATGATAATTAATAAATTAAATGACTTATGTCTAAATGAAGAAATTACATTCATTGATGCTATAAACTTTTTAAACATCAAGATTAAATTCGTTTATTTTGCAATATTCCGCCAAATAAATGGACGAGACCCAAGATGTAATAAAGAAAACTATATAAAGATAATTTCAGAATTTGAAAATAACATTGTCAAGACAGGGATAAAAAGCTATGATATGGAAGTAATTTTTATTCCAATAAAAAATAAGACTATGACTATAAAAAGGGGTATGTCACAATGGAGTTGAATCGTATAGATATAATAAAAAAAATAAATACTATTGATAAATCTAATGGGCACGAAGAACTTATAGAATTATTATGCGAAATTCTTGATAATAAAGATTTTGCGTCTAAGAACAAAGATTTAGTTTCAGTAATTATTGAAATTGGTCAACTTTATGGCTACGAAAAATATATAGAAATGTATAATGAAGAAACAGAAGAAATTAATACTTTTTCAGCATATTTAAGAAAAAAGAGCTACAAAGGGTTAGTACAGGATAATATACATTATAATTATGGTCAATTATCACTATTAGACGAAATTGACAATAACGATAAGGTGTTTATATCAGCTCCCACTTCATTTGGCAAAACAAGTATGATATTAGAATATATAATTAGAAATTCAAATATATATAATAATATTATTTTTGTGTTACCGACTAATGCCTTAATTGAAGAAATATATATAAAAATAATGACTATAAATAAAAAACATCAACTTAACTATGCTGTTAAGAACACGCCAATAATGGCAGGTGATAGGAATATTCTTATATTGACCCCTGAAAAATATTTGTTATTTTGCGAGAATAATACGAAAAGAATTGATTTGATCATTATGGATGAGGCTTATAAAATTCTAAATGAAACCAATAATAGAAATGGAATAGATGCACTTAATAATAGGTCTTTTAAATTTAGAAGATGTATTGATATGATATCTGCTTCCCATAGTAAAGCCATATTTTTATCACCGTATACTTATAAGTTATCTGAATCTATGAGAGAATTCCTAAAAAAACATAGTATTAAAAGTATTGATAGGAAAATTGAGTATGTTAATCATCAGATATATGATATATCCAACACAACGAAAGCTCGAGAAATCTTTAATGATTTTAATATCAAATATTCTACAAAATCAAAAATAAAAAATGCACTGCAAGTTTTAAATAAAATGAATAATAACACAATAATATACATTGCAACTATTTCCGAAATAAATGTTGTGTTGTCTAGTATAGGGCCTGTAGACAACAGTGATTTATTTAATGACCAAAGATTCAAAAAATTTTATAACCATCTACTAGATAATTATTGTATTGAAGAAGTTGAAAGATGGTATTTGATTAATGCTCTGGAGAAAAAGGTTGGTATATATATTTCTCCTATACCAAGATATATAAAAAAAGAAATCCTATCTTTATTTAATGGTGGTTTATTAGATGTCTTGATTGTAACGACTTCTTTTATAGAAGGTGTAAATAGTCAGGCCAAAAATATAATAATTACTAACCAATCTGCAGCCAACAAATCTTTAACAGATTTAGATTTGTTAAATATAGCAGGAAGGTCAGGACGATTTGGGGTATATAGTAAAGGTAATGTTTATGCAATGAAAAATGAGATTGCGGAAACGATAAAATCCGCAAAGAAAAATGGTGTTTGTTTGGAAAACCCCAATTATGTATATAACGGAAGCAACGGTATAAGGTCAGATTATGAACTAGAAATGATAGATAATAAACATCTAAATGATTTTGAAAAGCAAAGAAAACAAATGATTTATGAAGAACAAAATATGTTAAAATTAAGTGATGAAGATTTAAAAGTGTCTTTAAATGTTTCAAATTATGACAAAATAAGATTATATAAATATTTCACTTCTTTGAAGAAGGAAGATATTGATTATAGAAAACTACTCATTAAAGAATTGTTTAATGATACCACTACCACGTTGACAGTGGTTATGAAGTGTATATTTGATGATATAAGAAATGCTGGAATATGTATATACACTGATTTTGGTGAGATTCAGCCTTATAATTCAAAAGGAGAATTTATTTGGGGTAAATTCTATTCAATTCATGCATGCCGAGACATAAAAACGATTTTATTGAATAAGAAAAGATATTTGATTAATCAATATAATGAAATCTTAAATGATACAAAATATTACATAAATAATTATAGCGACATTAAGGAAAACTTTAGAAGAGCTAAAAAACTTTGGTTATATGATTTTTTTATTCCTAATGGGAATTTTAATGATTTTAAGTTGTATAATGATACTTTTAAATTTATTTCAAATGTTATTGAATATAAAATTCCATATTTTATGGGGTTCTATGTTTCTATATTTAAACTATATTGCGAAAAAAACACTATATCTATTGATGACATAGCAAAATTAGATTCGATATCAATTTCAAATTTTTTCGAAGGTGGAGATTTAGAAAATGAATATTCCGATATGTACGAGTTTGGAATACCTAGAAATACCATATTAAAGTATAAAGAATCTAAAACGAATCAACCTAGTAATAATTTGGATGCATATGAATTACTTTTAATTAATGAATATAATGAAATTTTTAATTAACATATTGGGTTATTGCTTCCTAAATTAAACAATTCAAATGCTCTATCGCTGATTTTATTACCAAAAGTAATAAAATTAGGATTTACATAAAAGTGGGATTTTTGACCAATCCCATCTTTTTTTATAACATTGCATTTTTCTAACTTTTTCATATGTCTTCCTAATTTATCGTAATTGATATATATTTTCTTCGATAGCATCATTCTATTGGCTGGTACTCCGTCAATTTGGATTATTTGACTTCCGTAAGGTAATAGGTCTAATAGTAAAAATAGGGTATTATATTCTACCTTTGATAAATTAAAGTGGATTATATCTTTTATAGAAATCTTAAATAATTTAAGAAAACTCTTCTTTTGTTGGTGGTAATTCATTAATTGTTTTTTAGTCGTAATTTTCAATTGTTCGTTATCTGTTAATTCTCTAATTACTTCACCAGTTTCAAGACCGGTGATACCTAGTTGTTTTTTATCCATATTTATAACTCCTTTTTATACTTAGCCCTTTAAAATCAGCGCATAAACAGGGGATATTTGTACTATTTTCAGCGTATATAAAATAACCTTATTCATTGATAAATAAGGTCTGTACACTAATATAATAATAATTTATATTCTTATCTTTATACTGTATTTGTATAATAGAAAGAGTTTTAAACTATTATTGTTTATTATTAATTATTCTCGGGATAGACGTTGTCATAAAGAATCTGATTATTGCTTCCTGAGTTTTTTTGTTTATCAATTGATTCAAAATAATCACCTAATAAATTATATTCTTTAGCAACTATTTAATGAAAATAATTGTTAAAAAGGGGTATTCAGCGCATAAAAAGCTGTTAGTGAAATTTTTGCTTGTTACTTGATGAATATTTACTAATGTGATTGAGTATTTATATATACACTAACATAATTACAAGGGGGGGAGTTTACAAACTCTTAATGATTGTTAACTGCTACTAATTAATAGCACCAAAATAAATAAAAAGCCCTTACAGTTTTGGGCTCTAAAAATCAAAAATTGAAAAAGGGGTTGGGTAGAATCGGTAAGGCTCACAAACGAGTTTATGATTGATTTTTCAGAATTGCCCCTTATATATATTAAGGAAGACGCTTGGGAAGCCATATGAAATAAGGGGAAAATTTTAATTTTGCGACCGAAAAAGTAACAAAATGGGTCTTTGAGTGATTTTTTCACCTAAAAGTTTGATGCGGAATTGGATGTGTGAGGGCAGAAATTTTACACATGTTTATAAGGGATTGGGTTAGTTTGTAGGCGAATGAGTTCTAAAGTCTCAAATATATAATGAGTATATTTAATTATCTGCCCTAGTTAAAAAATTCATCTTTCAACACAATTAATGTACAATCATTTTTTTTGGTTACCTTATCAATAATTTAAGTTTACAGCAATGAAGTTATTTGTTGTTTTTATGTTAATGGGTTATGGGAACTCTGATGATGACGAGTTTGCTTTCATTAGGGAATGTAATGAAGAGCCTTGGTACAAATACATAGTGTGGTCTGATGAATGTTATGTAATAAAACTAATGAGTATATAACTAGCTAACAGATATAACATTTTTTACAAATTAATCGATAAATTTTGACAATTATAATTTAATGGTGTACAATTGTCATAGATAAAGGGTTAGTATAAACTTTATGTTTTGCTAACTCTTTTTATGTTTTTGGAGGTTTTTATATGCAATACAATGTTTTTAAAGTGAAAAATAGAACAAATTTAATTACTGAAATGGAAAATAAAGGCTACGAAAGAAAAGGAACTGAAGTTAATAGTAATGACTATAAATTGAAATTATATTGCAGGTATGATAATAATCAAAAGATTAGTTGGAAGACAGTTTTCGATGTTTTTGAAGAAGAAAATATACCTAAAAAATCTAATTTATCTGGTATAATTTTATGTCATAATGATAATAATTGCTTTGCTTTAACTTATGGTAATAGTTCCTTCCTTGTTCAAAAATTTTGTGACAAAGAATTTGGTTTTGATTTTGCAAAGAGAGTACCACTGATTGAAATGAAAAGAAAAAGTTCTTATAGTGCTGCTTCTACCAGAAATTCTTCGATAGTATCTTATAGAAACACTAAAACCTTTGTTTATGATACAGGAGAAAATGTCACTAGTTTATCTTTTACCCCAGAGAATGAATTTTATGGGAATAGAATAGATATAGGAAAATCAATTAAATTTAATTTAGATCTAGAATTACCATACATATCAGAATTGTTTGATGAAATTATTAGTGAGATGGATAAACCTGTTATTAATCATATTCCGTTATTAGTTGAAATAAAAAATGAAGAGCAAGTATGCCAACTATATGAACAGTTCTATAATGATTTTAGATTAGCGCTTGAACAATTTTCACAAAACCGTATAGATGTTCAACAAAATAATCTTGTTATTAATGAATTTACAGTTGTTGGATGTGATTATTTTTTTGAAAATGACAATAATTTTGTGTTAAAGATAGGAAGACAAAAGTATGAAATTAATGAGTTAGATTTGAAAACTTTGTTCAACATTTCAATACGTAATTTAATAGATATTCAAACATTAGTGGAAAAGGGTAGACTAGTTTATATGGATGACTCCAGTGAAAGTATATATTCTGACCCCATAAAAAATCATATCAATTATGAAATTAGAGATGAGAAAATTTGTTTTTATGAAGGTAGTTGGTATGAGTACAACGCAGATTATTTAGAATTAGTAAATAGAGAAGTAAGTACTATAGCTGTGACTTATAAGCGGGATGATAGTTTCACTAAAGCACAAATAGCACAAATGGATGGTTTATATCGTGAAGATAAAATAAATAAATATTTGAGTGATAAGTATAATGGAAGGCTCCTCGATAGAAACAATTTTATCGTAAAATATGAAAATGAGTCTACAAAAAATACATATAGAGTCGAGATTGCTGATTTGGTTCTAGATAACCAGTACTTTTCAGTCAAAGTAGGATCAGCGCAATCTTTATCTTATTGTATTGATCAGTCTATTCTAGCATCAAATATTGTACATTCCAGGTCTATAGATTTAGAAGAAAATAACATGCAGGACATAAAGACTTTCGGTTTATGGTTTTATTTAGAAACCACAAGATTTTTTGATTACAATCCGTTAAGCCTTTTAAATATAAATTCAATAATGTTGTTAAGTAAACTAAGTCTATGGTCTGTCCATATGAAACAAAAAAGTATGCAGCCAATAATATATATAAGCCAATATATTGATTAATGTATTATTAAATATATTGATTCCTTTTGTGACTTTTGTGATATTTATAACTGGGCTTTATAGATATATTTGTCATTTAATTATTTTTAACTACTTTAATATAGATCAAATATACAATGATTATTTGAACCCCAATATATCGTTTAATTTAGTTGTGGGTATTGCTATTACTTTTGTAGCCAAAATGTTTAATAGTTGGTATTCTACATTTAAAAATGTGCTATCAAATATTTTGGCTAAATTTAGAGATAAGGAAAATAGACGTAATATCAATTATAAAGAGTGGTTTAGACTCTAGTATTATAAGTGTGATGTTATAATATATAAAACAAAAGAATATTTTATAACAGCTAATTGTGAAATTAGAGACAAGAACCTGATAATATATTACAATAATTAAACAAAAATATCATCAGAAGGTTTAGACGTAATAATTCGATAATTTGATGATATTAAATTGAAAGTTAATTAAAAGTTAGATTACTAATGCAAAAAATATTTTTATTTACTCTGATTTTAATACAGTACACAAACTGTAATATAAAAGAATATCTTTCTTCATCATTTAAGTAATCCCAATTTAATTTTAAATTAGTGACTAAAGATTTAATAGAAAAATAATCAATTTGTTCTTCTTTTTCTTTTGTAAGTGATTTTAATTTATCTTCAATAATTTCTTTTTGTTGCGAAATATCTAATATAAAATCTTTGTAATCATCACTAGAGATTGTTTCATCTATAAATAGTGATTGTATACGTTTTCTTTTTTTATCGATTGTATCTAATTCATTTTGTAATAATTCTTCCTGATTATTATCGTCAGCTGTATTTATTTCTATATCTTCATCTAATTTTATATTTTCAATATATTTCTCAAATGCTTTCAGTATCTTATTATGAGATATCCCAGGACAATCACATTTGCCTGTTTGTTTATTATTACAATAATAACTAATATATAATTTTCCTTTATGTTTTTGTTGTTTAGGGTGGAATCTTGAACCACATCTTTCACATATTAATGAATTACTAAAATATGCATTAGTGCTTGGTAATTTTTTAATATTAAATTTCTTTCGTTTTGACATCTGATCTTGAACTCTGTTGAAAGTGTCTTCATCTATAATTGGTTCATGTGTTCCATCAACAGCAAAAGCTCTGTTTTTAAGCTTCTTATTAACTCCATATCTAATCTTTCCTATATAGAGTGGGTTAGATAGAATAGACTTAATTGTTGACTGACTCCAAGAACCTCCTCGTTTAGTAGGAACCTTTTTTTGATTGAATTCTTTAGCGATTGTAATCATTGCTTTTCCGTTTAAAAACATACTATAAATATCTCTTACAATTTCGCTTTCTAAGGGGTTAATTTCGAGCGTTCCAACACCTTTAATGTAATTATACCCATAGACCCCATTTACATTGGTATAACCCCCTTCACGAGTTTTCTGCTCATATCCAAAGCTTACTCTTTCAGATAGGTTTTCACGTTCAAATTCAGCAAACGTACCAATTATTTTTAAAAACATTCTACCAACGGCATTACTAGTATCAAGTTTTTCTGTTTGAGAGTTTAAAGAACATCCATATTCATCAAAAACATTTAATAAATCCATTAGATCAGATAGGGAACGAGTTAATCTATCTAACTTGTACACTAAAACATTATTAATATTCTTTTTCTTTATCTCTTCAATCATCTTCTTTATTTGTGGTCTATCTTTTAAGTTCTTACCACTTATTCCGTCATCGATATAAATATTATATAGTTCCCATTCATTAGCTTCTAAATATTTAGTTAGTTTTTCTTTTTGAGCATTAATTGAAAATCCTTCTGTTGCTTGGTCTTCAGTAGAAACCCTAATATAAATAGCCGTTTTCATAATATTTGTTTTTATCAAGTTATCACAACCTTTATTAATAAAGTGTATGTTTTTATTAATAAAAACATTAAATTTATAATCAGACTATTATTGCGATAAAATGTGTAAACTATGCTACAAAATATACTAATTAATCAAAATATTATTGATTTTTTCATGTTTGAATGATATTTTAATATTAGGTGTAAGCAGTATCGAATCGACGAATATCGAGGTTGTATTGCTTTTTTTATATTATGCAACCTCATCAAACGGAGGTGGTAATTAACTAAACAATTTTTACAAATATATAGTAGTACCAAAAAATGATAGGAGAAAATTTATGAAGAAAATTTTGTTTTGTATTTTGCCGTTATTTGTTTTATTTACTATAAACACGCAAGCTTCAGCACTTGAGTTAGACAAGAGTGAAAAGTTTTATATAAATTCTGTTGGAACAAAAATTTTGTTAAAGGAGCATAATATGCTAAAAGATTTTGGCTTTTCTGATGGATTTATTGAAAATATAACATTTGAAAAATTAGATAATTTGAAAAACGAAACGTTTATAAGTAGTAACACTAAATATTTAAAAGAAAATTTCTTTGGTCATATTGTAGAAGTATCAAAAGAGGAGTACGATAACGAAGTAACCTCTGGAATTAGTATAATGAGTTCAAATAGTAGTACTAGTAGTTATAAGACAATAACAATTACTTTAACGCAACAAAGTACAGGTATTTATAAAGTATACACTGATTGTGCTTGGTCGAAGAATCCGGCTAATAGATCAATCGATATTATGGCTATTACATATCCATTGAATGCATATCCATCAGCCTACTCAGCAAAAGGGACCGGTAAGGATGTTTTGACATCAAAAACTTGGTATTCTTATACGGGATCTACTGAACCATATAACAAATTTATGTCTGACAGATATAACGGTGGAGTTCCAGCTAATTTTTTGCAAAATGTAGGAACGAAAGTATCTGCAGCAGCATTCAATATTCCAAATTGGTTGATTATGACAAATTTATATAGCGAATTTAATTTAACTTTAAGTTCATTAACTGCTGGTTCGCAAGTCTGTATGAGTTATAAACATAATGAAGATTGGGTTGAAAGTAATATGAATTATGCGTACTTACTTGTATCTGGACTTTCAGGACATAATGTTGGGTTAGGTCAATCTAGTATGCCAAATTTATATGATGGTGCCTTTTCTTCTCATAGAGTATGTACTAATGCATAGTAAATAAAAGGGTTTAAAACCTTTTTTTATGATATAATTTATATGAAGTATATGGAGTAAGGAGAATTTAGATGAGCTTAATTGAAATAAAAAATTTATCAAAATATTATGGTAAAGATAATACACTAGTAAAAGCCATTGACGACGTTAGTTTTAATGTTGATAGTAAAGAATTAGTGGCAATTGTTGGCGCAAGCGGTAGTGGTAAAACGACATTACTTAATTTAATGGGGACAATTGATTACGCAACGAGTGGAGATATATTAATAAATGGAGTTAATATTACAAAAAATCGTTTTGAAGACTTAACTATATTTAGAAGAAAAAATATAGGTTATATATTTCAAGACTATAATTTAATTGAGACTCTTACTGTTAAAAAAAATATCTTCTTACCAGTTTTATTAGACAATCAAAAAGTTGATAGAGATTATTTTGAAAAATTGGTAAAAGTTACTGGTATAGAAAAAATATTAAATAAATATCCTTATGAAATTTCTGGCGGTGAAGTTCAAAGGGTAGCTATTGTTAGGGCATTGATCTCAAAACCATTAATTGTTTTAGCAGATGAACCTACCGGGAATTTAGATAAGGAAAATACATTAGAAATTATAAAATTGCTAAAAGAATGTAATGAGAACTTGGGTTGTACTATAATAGTTGTTACTCATGATGATGTTGTTGCAAATGAAGCAAACAGAATAATTACAATAACTGATGGCAAAATAGAAAGTGATACAAAAAATGCTTAACTACTTTCGAATAGCAAAATATAATATTTTTGATAATGTCATCTCAACTATTTTCACAATTCTTACTTTAATAGTATCTTTTTCTTTATCAATAACTTTATCTATTATTACTTTTAATACATTAAACAATAGTAATTCTGAAATGCCTTTGAATTTTGGATTAATGATTATTTACGCTTTTATTTTATTAGTCATATTTTTAATTGTATTTATAAATATTTATAGTCTTTATTCCGTTATCTTTTTGAGAAGAGAGAAATACTATGCAAAATTAAAGGTTATAGGCGCAACAGAAAAGCAAATTTTTTGCGGAATTATTTTAGAAAATATAATACTGCTTATAATAACTGTATTATTGTCATTTTTAATAATTAATGCACTAATGAACTATATTACTGATATAAGTTTAAATAGTCTAGATGTACTGAATTTCGTTAATATTAGGTATCTATCTAATTCAATATATGTATATTTAATTCCAAGCGCATTATTTGTTATTTCATTATTTCTCGTTATATTTAAAATGAAAAAATTTTTATCTTCAATTGTAATAGTGGAAGCATTGAAAAGTAAAAAAGAATTTCTAAATAAAAATAATTCTAAAGAAGAATTAGATGGAAAAAATATAATAAACCAATATATATATATGAACATAAAAAAAAGAAGAAAAGATGCATTATTAATTACATTAGCTATAACTTTATTGTTTTCTATCTTAATAAGTAGTTTAGTATTTTTTAATATTATCAAATATTCTACAAAAAATATCGAAACTTTAACAGCAAATAATAATTTGTTAGTGAAAATTGAAAATAAAAAAAATAATAATGTTACAAATAATCAACGCTTAGAATTCATAAGTGATATTGCTGGAATCTCTGAGGTAGATGATATTGTTAGTTTTAGAATGAACCAAATTCTTCTTGGTATGATTCTTTCTCCTAATGATTTGAAAAGCACGACTAATATTAAACAGGAAAATAATAAAATAATTATATCATTAAATGTTTTAAGTATAGGAGATAAAAAATTTAAGGAAATTTCTAATAATAAGGATGTTATTATTATTGATAATTATAATGGTAAGTCTATTTTAGAAAAAAGATTAAGTGAAGTAATCCTGTGTGCCGATTACGGTAGTGATTATAAAAATAGTTTAATTGATGAATCTAAGTGTTCAACTTATAGAAATATTCTGATAACTGATGATGAGAGATACAATTATAATTGGCTTGATGATAATCTAACCATAATAGTTAGTGATCAGTTATTTGACCAATTACATTTAAATTATAATTATTTTGGTGAAACAAACATTGATTATATTGATGATGCAAAGTATAGTGATGTATATATTAAAACCAGTGATGTTACTAAAACCATTGCAATGATTGATAGTTTTAATAATTTAGGATTAAATATATTATTCGAGGATTTAAATGAAATGAAAGAAAATTTACGTAATAGTAAACTTGCTATATTAGTAGTTGTTGGAATGATTAATATATTAATTTCTATCTCTATAATAATTAACATATTAAATATTATTTTAAATATCGTTGTATATAGAAAAAAGGAGTTTTTGACTTTAAGAATTTTAGGCATGAAAAGAAAACATATAACAAAAATTATATTCCTGGAGACCGCTTATTATCTCATTAAGGGAATTATAATGGGATTCTTAGTTGGAATATCATTTGGTTACTTAATATATATGGCATTAAAGTTGTTTTTCAAAGACTCAATATTTATATTTGATATACCATTTGCTGTAATATTTATTTCGATTATTTGTGTTCTAATATTCTTATATGCTTCAGTTTTGATTATGAGTAACGGAATTAAAACAAGAAAAATTTGGAATAGAAAACAGATTACATAAATATATTTGGAAAATAAGTTTGTTAGATTTATGGACTAACTGACTTATAAAAAAGAATTGCTAAGATCAGCAATATTTGGTAATATAAAAATTGAAGTATTAATAGCGACATCGCAAAAAATACAATAGTGAATTTATCAATATTTAAGTGGCGATTACAAGTTTTCGCCACTTTTTAATATTGTATAAAAGAAAGGAAATATTATATGAAAAAAAATAATACAGAAGATGTATCAATAATTACCTATGAGGCGAACCCAACAAAAGAAAACATCAACTATGCATTTCAAAAATTAGTTACACCAATAATTGCAGCTACAGGATATAAAGCATATCAAGAATCACATCAAGAGTTTAAGTAGATATTAGATACTGCTACGGATTGGATTATTCTTTATGCTAACACTAATGATTTAACTAAGATAGATTGGGATGAATTCATTAATATAAGACAGCAACTTTTTGATTTAGATAGTAAATATTTACCCTTAGATGGCTGTTATGCTGAAGAAGCTTACGAGTGGGCAATACAACTTCAGGTGCTCTTAGAAAAATCAAACAAAGAAGGGAATTATAAAGATAGCGTATAAATCATAAAAATCATTAACCAATAATAATTGTTATTTAACCCTGCTCTAAAATTTGATGAAGTATTATCAATTGCGACTAAATATAAAAACAATATTATATCAAATAGAGATGAAATTTTATAGGATCTATATAAAATAGTAACTAATTGTAGCTTATTGTTTTAGAAAAACGAAGCATGGTATAATTCAGGTATCAAATGGACTTGAATTATGCTTTTTTAATACACGACTAAACTAGTACGTTTCTATGAAGGAGTAGATGGTCTTAAAACAGGTTATACTAGTGCTGCAGGATATTGCTTAACCGCAACAGCTAAAAAAAATAATATGCGTATTATCGCAGTTGTAATGGGAGAACCAGATAGCAATACTAGAAACAAAGAAGTAACAGAAATGTTAGATTATGCATTTGCTCAATATGAAGTAGAACAACTACTATCTAAAAATAGTATATTAGGTAAAAGAGAAGTTGAAAAAGGTAAGGATAAGTATGTAGAATTAGTTCCAGTAAATGATGTAACGGTTTTAAATAAAAAAATTGATGGAAAGAAAAATGCTACTTATGAGATTAAAATAGATAATTTAAAAGCGCCATTAAAAAAAGGTGATATAGTAGGAGAATTAAAAGTAAAAGAAAATGATAAAGTAACTAGAACTATTGATATAACAGTTAAAGAAGATGTCAAAAAAGCAAATCTATTTGAATTATATTGGAGATATTTAAAAGATATTTTTAAAGGAGATATAAAGTTATAATATTAACTACATCATTTTGATGTAGTTTTTTTATATAAATTTGTAATTATTATTGAAAAATATCATTGGTAAAATCTATGAAATTTATTTATTAAAATAATTATAAGAGCGGTTGCGTATTTTGTTAATATTTGATAATATATAGGTATGAAGTGCGAAGTAAAAGAATATCGCTATATACATGTTGAGTAATTAGCAAATTAGAAATGGCGATAATAGTTTGCCATTTTTTCAATGCTTTATTAATGAAAGGAGATTAATTATGGGAGCAAAAAGATCAAACAGAGAGATAGAAATTGCATTTACTCGTTTAATAGGACCACTTGCTACAATAACAGCTTTGGAATCATATAAAGAAGCACACAAAGAATATGAAAAAATATTGTCAATTATAATTAAGTGGTCAGCAGATTATATGAATACAAGAAAATTGTCTTTGATAAATCATGAAGACCTGTTGGGTGTTTATAATAAATTAGATAACTTAAAAGGAAAATGGTTATTTGATGCTAATCTTGGCGAAGAAAGTGAATTATCTGATGAGGTGGTTATTTGGATGTGGGAAGTAATGGAATTAAGAAAATTAGAAATAGAAAATGAAAGGAAGAAATAGTATGGAAAAAAATGATAGAGGAGATGTATTAACAATTACTTATGAGGCATTTCCGACAAAAGAAAATATCAACTATGCATTTCAAAAATTAGTTACACCAATAATAGCTGCTACAGGATATAAACCATATCAAGAATCACAACAAGATTTTAAACAAATATTAGATACTGTTACGGATTGGATTATTCTTTACGCTAACACTAATGATTTAAGTAAAATAAATTGGGATGAATTCATTAATATAAGACAGAGGCTTTTTGATTTAGATAGTAAATATTTACCTTTAGATGGCTGTTATGCTGAAGAAGCTTACGAATGGGCAATACAACTTCAAGTGCTCTTAGAAAAATCAAATAAAGGGGGGAATTATAAAGATGGCATATAATTCAGATCGAAAAGGTTTTGAAACTAAAGACGGTGGTTTAATTAGAGTAAATGGTAGTGGGGATAAAGTTAGAATAGATGTTTATGATGGAGATGAAAGAACTTCTAATCATAGTAGAGATTCAATCCATTATGATAGTAATACTGGGAGTGGAAGAATAGATTCTCATAATGCAGATAAATCAGAAAAATCATCAACGGATACTAGTTGCTACTTAACTTCAGCGTGTATGAAACATTACCTAGGTAATTTTGATGACAATTGTTATGAACTAAAAGTTTTAAGATGGTTTAGAGATAAATTTGTATCTCAAGAAGACATCGAACATTATTATCAAACAGCACCCATTATAGTTGAGGCTATTGATAATATCCCTGAAAATAATGTTATATATAACGATATTTATCAAAATGTGGTTAAAATATGCATATTAGCAATAGAAAAAAAAGATTATGAATTAGCTTATAAAACGTATAGAAATAGTATATTAATTTTAGAGGAAAGATTTGCAAGAAAAGAAATTCAAAAAAGATTAGTAAAGATTTTTAAAAGTTGCAATAGTGAAAATCATACCAACTAAGTAGGATTAAAGTATAATTTAATTATTATAGAGGATTAGATTATACTTTTTTTGCGCATTATTAAGTTAGAGCATTGTGATATTTAATCTCTGGAAAATATCTTATATCTTAATATTAAACTAAGATTTTTATAAATTAAGTCCGGTTACAGTATCAAAAAAGTCCGGTTCAGAGTGGACTTTTTTTGTATTTTTTAAAAAAAGTCCGGTTTTTAACGGAAATTATTAAAAAATATCAATAAATGACAGAATATTGATATTATCAATGTATAATATATTTAATAGGAGGTTTAATTTTATGAAATTAAAAGATTATGACAAGGCGGAAAACTCTAATATAGACTTTAAAGAAAAAGTGGAAACAAGTAAACCGAAAAGTTGGTTAAAGTCGGTATCTGCTTTCGCTAATACAAATGGTGGTGTTATACTATTTGGAGTAAGAGATAATGATAGATTTGCTGTTGGATTGAACGATATTGTAGGGGATTCAGAAAAAGTATCTCAACTAATTAACAGTAAAATAACGCCTTTACCTAGATACGAACTTAACACATTTATTGAAGATAAAAAAGATTTTATAGAATTAAAAATAGGGGATGGACCTAGAACACCTTATTATTATGATTCTGATGGCAGAAAAGAAGCTTTTATCAGAGCGGGTAACGAGAGTATTCCAGCTCCTAAACATATATTAGATAATTTGATACTAAAAGGTCAAAACGTTACGTATGATGAATTGCCAAGTAAATATAAATTAGAAGATGTAAGTTTTACATTATTAAATGCTACTTTAAAAAAAGAGACATTAAAAGAAATAGATAAAAATAAAGATCATATTTCTTTAGAATTAATTACTAGTGACAATCAAGTAACTAATGCTGGATTGCTGCTTAGTGATCAAGGTTTATTATAACAATCTAGGATATTTTGTACAAGATGGAATGGTTTAGTAAAAGGCTCGGTTTTAGGTGATGCTATTGACGATAAAGAGTATACCGGGAGTATAATATCATTATTAGATAATTCAGAAACATTTATAAGAAACAATTCCAAAATAAGTTGGGAAATTCAAGGGATGAAAAGGATTGAAAAAGAGGATTACCCAGTTAAGGCTGTTCGTGAAGCAATAGTAAATGCTATTATTCATCGAGATTATCAAATCGTTGGTTCGGAAATTCATATTGATATGTTTGATGATCGATTAGAAATAGTATCACCTGGCGGGATGATAGATGGCAGTTTTATCCAAGATTTAGATATTAAAAAAATTTCTTCAATGAGAAGAAATAGAATCATTTCAGATATATTTAATAGACTTAGATTTATGGATAGAAGAGGTAGTGGATTGACCAGAATATTAGAATCTTATAATGATTATTTAAATAAACCCCAATTTTGTTCAGATGTTTCATCATTCAAAGTTGTACTTCCTAATAAAGGATATAAAGTTGAAAAAAGTCCGGTCTCTGATCAAAAAAGTCCGGTTCAGGGTGGAAATTTTGTTAATGACGATGATTATTTTATGATAAAAATGTATAAAAACTTAGCTGGTGTAGTTAATAACACCACCATTGAAAAAGTGAAAAAACTATTTGAAAGTTTTAAATATAAATATAGTTTCAATCGTGAAGATGTTGAAAAGATATTCGCTGTAAAAAAATCAAGAGCTTCAGAAATAATTTCAAAGTTATTAGACTTGGATTTGATAGAGGATGCTGAACCAACAAAATATAAGTTTAAGAAATAAGTCGAACAAATTTGTTCGATTTTTAAATATAGTTAATTTGTAGCAAATAAATATTACCAGCACCTGATAGTTCATCATATATACATAAAGCAATATCGAAAAGATGGCTTTTATAAATGCTATTACTAGACACGATGATAATAAACAAATCAAGAAATAACTAAGTCTTATTGTTCAATTACAAGTTATATACTAAAAGATCGTACTTCTATTGTAATCGAATAAAATATCATTGGTAAAATTTGTAAAAAATGTTGAATTTTGTCATGTAATATGTTATATTGTTTATATGGAGTAGTATTGAGCCAAGGGTTTTTTCTACTCATTTTTTATAGTAAAAGAGGTATGTATTTATGAAACAAAATAATTTTAATAGTAAAACAATATCAATGAGAAAAGAATTAAAAAGAATAATTATAGGGACTATAATAACCGTAATTATTCTTTTTTGTGGTAATTATTATTTAAATCAAAAGATAACTAAGGCGTTTGATTTAAAAGAACAAGGTCATGTAGTAGAAAATAATCAATACTCTACTGTTATATTATCAGACGGTAATCTACCTTCTGTTATAACAGAAGACACTTATTTAACAAAAGGAACATATACAGTAAATAGTGATTTAACAATCGAGGCCGGTGTAACTCTAGAAGTAGAAGCAGGGACAACTATTACTTTTAGTTTTTATAAAAATATGACCATTGATGGAACTTTGAAATTAAATGGAACTATAGAGGAAAATATAAACATAGATCATTACTTTCTTTTAAATGATGGAGCATTTATTACAATAGGTGAAGGAGGAACTTTAGATTCAACTTATACTAACATAAAAAATACTGCTACAATTTCATATGAAGTTCGTAATACTTTGGCAATAAATAATAATGGAACATTAAAATTAAGTAATTCTAAAATAACTTCAGCTATTAATATTTTTCATGATATTACTAGTAACGGCAATATAGAAATGATAAATAGTGAAATACCAAGGAAAATAAATATAAATGAGGGTAGTAGTAATTTCATAATAAAAGATAATATTATAAAAGGAGATATAACTATCCCATTTGGTATATGTGATATAACAACATTTGATAATGTAAAAAATAATACGGATGCAAGCAGTAATCCAAAAACAATAATATTAACCGGTAGTCCAGTAAATAGTATTAAATTATCTAAACAAAATTATAACTTAGTGGATAATTTAACAATACTTGAAGATATGGTATTTGAAGTAGAAGCAGGGTCAAATATAACTTTTAGTAACGATAAAAGAATAATTGTTGATGGAACCTTGAAATTAAATGGAACTTTAGATGAAGAAATAAATATAAATCATTTTCTTAGAACTAATGATACAGCATTCATTACAGTAAGTGAAACCGGAGTTACAGAATCCACTTATACTAATATAATGAATACTGCAACAATCTCATATGAAGTTCGTAATACTCTGTCTATAAATAATAATGGGATAGTCAACCTAAACAATACGAAAATAACTTCAGCTGTTAATATTTTTTATGATATTGCTAGTAATGGAAATATTGAAATAATTAATAGTCAAATACCAAGACAAATAAATATAAATGAGGGTAGTAGTAATGTTGTAATAAAAGATAATATTGTAAAAGGGGATATTACGATACCGCTTAGCATATGTGATATAACGACATTTGATAATATAAAAAATAATACTGATGCAAGCAGTAATCCCAAAACAATAATATTAACAGGTAATCCAGTAACTAATGTGAAATTACCTAAAGAAAAATATGTGTTTCCTAATGATTTGATAGTACCCGTTAACACAACATTTGAAGTAGAGGCGGGAGCAAACCTAACTTTTAATACATATAGAAAGATTATTGTTAATGGAACACTTTTATTAAATGGAAATGAAACAGAAAATATAAATATAGCTCATTTTCTTATTTCAAACGGTGTAGCTTTTATAGAAATAGGTGAAACAGGAACACTAGAGTCAACCTATACTAATATGAAAAACAGTGGAACGCTTTCATATGAAGCTTGTACTACTATTGCTATAAAAAACAATGGAACTGCTAAACTAGATAATACGGAAATAACTTCAGCTAATAATATCTTTCATGATGTTATAAATAGTGGAAATATTGAAATAATTAATAGTCAAATACCAAGACAAATTATTATAAATGAAAATAGTGGTTATGTAATATTAAAAGATAATATAGTAAAAGGAGATATTACAATTCCACTTAGTATATGTGATGTAACAACATTTACTAATATCAATAATAATAAGGATATAAACAATAATCCTAAACCAATTAAATTAACAGGTAATCCAGTTGATCATGTAAAATTATTTAAACAAAATTATTTCTTTCCTGATAATTTAACAATACCAGAAAATATAGTTTTCGAAGTAGAAGAGGGAACAACGCTAAGAGTTAACACTGATAAAAACATTACTGTTAATGGGATTTTAAATTTATCAGGTACTTTAGATGAACCAATTAAAATCACAAATTTAGATGATAGAACATACATTTATTGGGGAAGTATAAAAATAAATCCAACTGGTGTAGTTTTCGCAAGTAATGTAGATATAAGACAAGCTGGTTATTCTTCTTATCCTATTGAAAATCAAGGACAATTAGTTATGTGGAATTCTATTATCGCAAATGGTTATCTCAGTAGAGCAATAAGATATAATACAACTAATCCTGAACAATTTTTATCAAATAATTCTATACTTGGTAATGTAACTTCTAATATTGAAGTTCAAGCCCATTATAACTTTTGGGGACATGAATCTGGGCCTAGAAGACGTAATCCTGAGACAGGTATTTATATAGGAAGTGGATTTACAGTAAGTGATAACATTGTAGTTGAACCATTTCATACTTCATTTATAAAAACAGAACAAGAAAATTTTGAATTTATAAAAATAAATGAAACCCGTCATTTTGGAATCCCAGGCGTTAATTCATCTAGTGGAAATTATAGCAAGCAATTTACAGATTTTAATAATCAAAATACAATTTTAGGTTTTGAAAGAACATATAATTCAAGAAGTGAACAATCAGGTATATTAGGGTCAGGTTGGACATCTAGTCTTTCTTCTTCGGTAAAAGAAAATCCACATGATCCAAACTCATATCTTGTTTATTTACCTAATGGTTCTATTAATATATTTAATAAACAAAGTGATAATACTTATATTGGAATAAATAGTCGAAATACATTTGAAATAGTTAATGAAAAATATATATTTACTAAAGTAGACCAAACAATATATACCTATAATAATAATGGAATACTAGAATCTATTACTGATAAATATGGAAATATTACGCAAATAATAGTTAATTCAAGTGGTAATATAACTAGTATTGTTGATTATGTTAATAGAGAATATTTATTAGAATATAATAGTAATAATTTATTAACAAAAATAACTGACCCAATAGGAAGAATTGTAACTTATACTTATAATGATAATAATCTATTAGAAACTGTTACAAATGAAGACGGAGTAGTAACAACCTATATATATGATTCAAATAATTTATTAATAAGTGTTAAAGAAAATAATGTTGAAATAGAGAAAATCGAATATCTGGAATCTGGAATATTTGGTGGAAAAGTATTTAAATATACCAATCAATATGGTAATGAAATTACATATTCATATGATCAAACAGCTAATATTACAACAGAGACTGATTTAAATGGATATGTAACCCAAAATTATTATGATAGAGAAGGTTACGTTTATAAAATAGTTAATCCAGATAATACTCAAATTCTAACAACCTATAATACTGTAGATGGTACTAATAAGTATGGTGAAGTGTTAACAAACACAAATATTTATTCACATAAAACAACATATACAAGAGATCCATTAGGAAGAGTTACTAAAATCACTAATCCTGATTTAAGTTATAAACAATATACATATAATTCTAAAAATAACATTATTATGGAACTTGATGAATTAGGTAATATTACTGAATACATTTATGATAGTGATGAAGTAACATTATTACATGTTGTTAAACCTATAGATGGCTTTACTTTATATGATAGTGAGATTAATCCAATTATATTTGAGATGAAATCTTACACATACTATAATCCAAGTGAAGTAAATGGCATAAAAGGATTATTAGAAACTAAAACAGATGAAAAAGGTCTAACAACGTATGAATATGATTTATATGGTAATATATCAAAAGTTATAGATGGTAATTTAAATGAAACAAAATATACAAGTAATAAGTTAGGTTGGATTTTAACAGAACAAAAAAATGATAATTATATTACTAATTATCAATATAATAATTCAGGTAATTTAACTAAATTAGTAAAAGATTTAAACACAATATCAATTACAGAATATAATTATCAAAATAAATCTTCTAAAATTATAGATGGTAATAATAATTTTGAATTAATTGAGTATGATAAAGCTTTAAATATCATCAAAAAAACAGATAGAGAAGGAAATATTACTAATTATGAATATGATTTATATGGTAATCTAATTAAAAAAATTAATCCTAATAATTCTATATATACATATCAGTATGATAAATTAAATAGATTAACTAAAACATATTTTAAAGAAGATCAATCTAGTGCTTCTATATTATTAGAAGAAAAAACTTATACAAATGTTAGTAACTATACAATTACTACTAAAACATATACAGCACCTACTTTATTTAAAACAAAAATTGAGACATATAATTATCAAAACAAATTAATAAGTGAAAAAAATGAAAATGTTACTAAGTCAAATACTTATCTTAAAAATGGTCTAATCTCATATGAGATGGATGGTAATGCTGGATATACTTATTATTTCTATACTAAAACAAACCATTTAGAGAAGAAGTATGTAATGACTGATGCTAATCAATATATTGTTTCTATTTATGTGTATGATAATTATGGTAGAGTAATTGAAGAAAAAGTAGGAAAAGAAAAGGTAACTTCAACTACGGAATTACCAATTACATTTATATCAACTTATTATGAATATAATGATAATGGACAAGTTATAAAGAAAACCACTTCTTCTTTAGAGGAAATAAATTATACTTACGATGAATTTGGTAATATCATATCGGAAATTACTAAAATAGATAGTGACAATTATCAAACTAAAGAATATAAATATAATTATTTAAATAAAGTAATAGAAGAAAAAAATGACAATATTATAACACAATATGATTATGATAATGTTGGTAATCTTATAGAAGTAACAACAGGTGAAAATAAAGTAACAGAATATGTTTATAATAAAAATTCTAAAGTTACTAAAACTATAATTGATACTTTAGTTCATGAACAATTTTATTATGATAGTATGAATAATATTATTAAAAAAATAGATGGTAATAATAATATTTACGAATATATTTATGATAAACAAAATAATTTAATTGAAGAAAAAAATCCAAAATTATTATCAACCTATTATTCATATGACTTAAATAATAGATTAGTAGAGTTTATTAATCCCAATAATACAGTAACAACTTATATGTATGATAAATTTGATAATGTTATTAAAAAAACAATTCAAGATGAAATCATTTATGAATATGAATATGATAACAATAATAATCTTACTAAAGAAAAAGATCCACTTGGATATATAACTTTATATACATACGATAAGACTAATAAACTTAATCAAGTAACGGATAAATTAAATTATACAATTGAATATGAATATGATACACAATTGAATATAATTTCTGAAAAAAATAAAAAAGGTCAATATACATATTATGCATATGATGAAAGAAATAATATTATTAGTAAAACTATTAATGATATTGTAGTTGAACAAAATGAATATGATTTATTAAATAACTTAATTAAAACAATTGATGGTAACTTAAATGAAATAAATTATGAATATAATAATATTGGTCAGCTAATTAAAAAAATAAATCCACTTGGATATACTGAGGAATATGAATATAATGATGATGGCCAACTAGTAAGAATATTTGATAATTTAGATAAAGAAACTATTTATTCATATGATAATAATGGAAACATCATAAACGAAATTGTTCAGAAAATAGATGGAACAGAAAGAATTGAAATTTCAAATGAATATGATCTTAATAACAATTTAATTAAGAATATAGATGGTAATCGAAATATTACTACTTATCAATATGATAGTTTAAATAATCTTGTTAAAACCATTAATCCTTTAAATCAAGAAACAACTTATACATATGATAATAATAGTAATTTAGTTGGTGAAACAAATTATTTAGAAGATTCTAAAACATATATTTATGATGAATATGATCGTTTAATTGAAACTAAAAACGAATTAGATCAAACTATTGAAATTTTAGAGTATGATTTAAATAGTAGACAAATAAAAAGTATAGATGCCCTTGGAAAAACTATTACTTATGTATATGATAAAAATGATAATATTATTGAAACAATAGATCAATTAAATCATAGTGAAGAAACATCATATGACCAACTGGGTAATATTACATCAAAAACTGATAAAAATGGAAATGTTACAACATATGAATATGATATAAATCAAAATTTAATAAAAGTAACAAATGCGTTAAATGAAGTTACAGAATATCTTTATGATAACAATAATAATTTAACAAAAGTTACAGATGCTAGAGGAAAAATAATAGAATATACATATGATAGTCTAAATAATGAATTAACAGAAAAAGATGGATTAGGAAAAATTGAATATAAGGAATATTATAGTAATGGTTTACTAAAGAAGAAAATAACTAGAAACCAAGATATAATAAATTATACCTATGATATTCACGGAAGATTAGTAATAGAAAATGATATTACATATTCTTATGATGATAATAATAATTTATTAGAAATATTAGATTTTAATAATCAAACAGTACGTGTATATGATTCATTAAATAGAGTAACATCAAAAACAGAAAATGGACTAACTTCTACATTTATATATGATATAGATGGATATAAAGAAAAAACAATTGATCCATTATTAAATGAAACAATTAAAGAATATGATAAATCAGGAAGATTAATCAAAGTTAATAATGAAGCAGAATATATATACAATATAGATGGTACATTACAAAAAGTAATATATATAAATGGTGCAACAGAAGAATATTTCTATAATGAAGATAAAACATTAAATAAACTAGTAAACACATATGATAGCACTATAGAAGAATATATATATACATATGACAATAATAAAAATATCATAGAAGAAGTAAATCCAAATCAAACGATAGTAAATACCTATGATGCATTAAACAGATTAAAAACAGTTTCATTAGATGGTATTGTAACTACATATACATACGATAAATCAGGTAATAGATTAAAAGAAGTAACAGGAACTATTACCAAAGATTACACATATGACTCTAAAAATAAGTTATCTAAAATAACAGAAAAAGATAATGGTGTAGTT
>CAYNHT010000004.1:0-185783 GCA_964397485.1 uncultured Muribaculaceae bacterium | reverse complement strand
TTCTTGAACTCGACGATTTAAACAACGAAATTGCTAGAAATACCTATGGACTAGCCTTAGTTAGTAGAGAAGTTAATAATGAAGTTGGTTACTATCTTTATAATGGTCATGGAGATACGGTTGTAATAATCAACTCTGATAATGAAGTATTGAATACTTATGAATATGATGTATGGGGAGTAATTATTAGTGAAACAGAAAGCTTAAATAATCCATATAAATATGCAGGTTATTACTATGATACAGAAACAGGTAATTATTACTTATTAAGTAGATACTACAATCCTGAAATAGCAAGATTTATAAGTGAAGATACATATTGTGGTCAACTAAGTGATCCATTATCTTTAAATAGATATGTTTATGTTCACAACAACCCATTAATATATTACGACCCAAATGGTTATTTCTTAATCGAATCATTAGAATGGTTAGGAAAAAGAGCAGCAGGTTTAGTTCATGGAATTGGGGAACTTGCAGTAGAAGCAGTGGTAGGAATTGGAACACTTACTTATAACACTGGCGAATTTATAGGTTCAAGTATAGGCGTAGCAGGAAATTATTATGCTTATCAATTAGGAATTACAAATAAAGATACATATAATTATCTTAATGATGAATATATGAAAACTTTCTCACGAACTGGTAATACTTTAATAAATTTACTTGGTAATCTAGTAACTGGTGTAATGGATAATTTTAAAAACACATTTAATGTAGACAATTTTGTAAATTATCTAACAACGGATAATTATAATGAAATAAAAAATTATTCGAAATCAGCTGTTCAAACAGGATTAACAATTTATGGTGGATATAAGTTAGGTAAATCAGTTTATAATAAAATAACAAGTCCTTCATCATTTGGAGCAATGAGTAAAACAGATGCAGCAAGATATAATCAATATTGGGATGATGTAAAACAAGGATTAACTGCCGAGCATAGATTTAATATACAAAAATTTGGAGATATTAATGGAAGTATTAAAAATACTTTACCATTTAATGGTTACACAAAACATGGTATTAACTCAGCGATTAGCCATGACGGAGTCGGAATAAGTCAACAAGGAATTTTAGATACAATTAAAAATCCAACAAAAACAGTACCACAATCAGGCGGAAGGCTTAAATATGTTGGTAAAAATGGTACAGTAATATTAAACAAATTTGGCAAAGTTGTAACTGCATGGGCTAAAAATTCTGATTATTGGAGGGGAGCAAAATGAAAGAGAAAGATATAAGTAATATAAAATTAATAAATGAATGTTTAAAAAAGAATAAGGAATTTAATACATATGTACAAGTTGAATACGACCAACTCATCAATGATGAAAATCTAATAGAGATATGTGTGGAGTGTATTTCAAATTTATTTTCTAATGATGGTTTAGATGAAAATGATGAACCAAATAAATATGGATTAGAGCTCTATCATCTTATTGAGTATTTAAATAATATGCGTTATACATTGCAAGATAGAAATAAAAATGAAAGAAAATAAATAATAAATTTTTCCATTAAGTGCCTCTGCACTTTTTTCTGTTTTAAATGGTAATTTACTTATAACTATAAAAAGTGGTATAATTATAGTAGATTAAACGTTAAATACGCAATAACAATGGAGGTTTATAAAAATGAATAAAAAAAGAATTATTGTAGGAATAGGTTTAGTATCGATATTATTAATCGGTATATTAGTGTTTTTTCTTATGTCTCAGAAAAATAAATTAGATAGTACTAAAAAGGTAGAAGGATTGGTTATTACAGATGCTAATATAACTTTTGATAGTTCTATTTCCATTTCTTTTTTATCAGTTAATGTTAAAAATTCTTCAAAAGCAAATAAAGAAGATATTAAATTAAAAATAACTTTTTTGGATAAAGCAAAAAAAGAAATAACTAGTGTAACCGGATTTTTAGGGGATATTGAAGCAAAGGAAACAAGAGAATTAACTGCTGCTGTTTCATCAGAACTAAAAGATGTTTTCGATATAAAATACGAGATTTTAAAATAATTGTAGTGAGATATAAATTCATTTAAGTACAGAGGTTTTATTATAACAATGATAGAAACTATTACTATTTGAACAGCAGATACTATAACTTTGAGTGCAAACACTTTTTAAATGCTGACAGTACATTTTGTAAAATTGGAATTTAGCAGTTACGGCACACCATGCATAATATGCTTTCACCAATCAAATTAACATGGTGGATAATGAAGGAACATGGCACAAGTGTTTAAAAAATATCGGAAATGGAATTAGTAATACAATTAACAAAGCAGCAAGCGCTGTTGTAAAAACTACCAAAGTTGTTGTCAATATGGTTGTCAATACGACTACGAATATTACCAAATCAATAATTAACAATTTTGTAGCTGAAGTTGGTTTCGGAACAGGTTCTGGCGCTACTTTATCACCATTAGGAATTCCAACCAGCTTAACATCATATAAAGATAAAACGTGGGGAATAGCAAATGGAAAAACATATACTAGTATTGTTAGTAATGCTAGCGCTCAAGCTGTAGGGATAGGTCCTTCCTATCAGTTTGAACACCCACTTCCTTTACCAGAAGATGTAACATATTGGGAAAATGATCCGTATCATACTCAAACTTTATTACGTAGTCCGTATGCAAAAACATCTTATATTTTTGATGTTCCTTTCACAAATTTTAGTAAAAAAGGAATATTTGTTGGAATAGAATTGGAGTTACATTTTGGAATAGGTGGTCATATTAAGATAGGATGGGATATAAAATGAAAAAAAGAATAATTGCGATGATAATAGACTTTATTATAATACTTTTAATTTGTCAAATACCGTTACATATTTATGCAATGTTAAAAGATTTTAATATTTTCGAAGCCACAAACTCAGTTATAGCAACAGTTATGATATTAACTATTTTTAAAGATGCAGTATTTAAAAATGCAAGTATAGGTAAAAAAATTATGAAAATAGAAATAAGGAAAGACGATAATAAAATTCCTCCTATATCTATCATTATATTACGGAATATAACTGTAATCATATGGCCATTAGAATGTTTATTGATTTTAATGAGAAAAAAAAGAATTGGGGATATCATTTGCAACACAAAAATTGTTGAAATTAATAATTAACATTTCGTAAAGTTAAGTAAATTAAATAAACTTAATTATAATACTATGAATTGGGATATGAAAAACTTCATGTCTCTTTTTAATATTTGATAAATACAAAACAATTTTCTATTACCTTGCCCATTTCCAAGCACCATCTCAATAAAATCTATCTACTCAGTTAGTAATCTGTCCACGATCCCTTAAATTAGCCATTATATGGAATGGAACAAACTATGAATTTTATATAGACGGAATAAAATATGATTCATATATAGTAAGTGGTACCCCATCAATAATTAATGCGACTGAAGTAATAATAGGTTATTGGATGCAAGATAATGGATACTTTTACTATGGTGATATAAGTGATGTAAGATTATCATCAAATTCTATAAGTGAAGAGGAAGCTATAAGTATAACTAGTACAACTGATGTAGAAGAAGTATTAAGCAAAAATAATACAGAAGTAGTATATAAATTTATAGAGTTTAGAGAAACAGAAGTAATAAAAGATGCTATTATAATAGAAGAAGATAATTATATTTATGATACTAATTGGAAAGATCAATTAAAAGAATATAATGGATATGAATATACTTATGATGAAATAGGAAATCCAATAAAAATAGAAAAAGATGGAATAACATATAGAACGTTTACATGGGAAAAAGGAAGACAACTAGCAAGTCAATATGTTAATAGAAGTAATCAACAATTAAATGATATAGATATATATTATAAGTATAATGATAATGGAATAAGAGTAGAAAAAAAGATAGTAGATAAAGTAACATTAGAAGAAGTAATAACAACATATAAATTATCAGGAAATAAAATAATTCAAGAAATAACTGATTCAAATAAGATTCATTATACATATGATGCAGAAGATAGTTTAGTAGCATTAACATATAATGATGAAATATATTACTATGAAAAAAACATAAGTGGTGATATAATAGGGTTAATAGATGAATCTGGTAATAGGGTAGTAAGTTATGAATATGATAGTTGGGGAGTAATAACAAGCATAACCGATGATCAAGGTAATGACGTTTCTAGTGATATGAGTCATATTGGAAATATTAACTCATTTAGATATAGAGGTTATTATTATGATAATGATAGCAACTATTATTATTTAAATAGTAGATATTATGATGCAGATATAAGAAGATTTATAAATATAGATAGTATATTAGCTCAAACTAATAACCTTGTAGGGAATAATTTATATTCGTATGTAGAAAATAATCCAGTTAATATGAGTGACCCAAGTGGATATTTAGGGATGCCTAATTTATTTCCTATTAACAAATGGATTACTGAACAATATACTAAAATATTAACTTATATAGGAGTTAAATACGCATCAGCGATTTCTGGAAAAACTTTATCTGGTGAGCTTTTTGCTAATTCGTTTTCCCCGATACCTGTTAATAATCTTTCAAAATCACAACAAAAGAAGATTGCAGATAAAGTTCCTAAATCAAGCGAGTTTAAGACTTTGGTTAACAATTCAGTAGTAAGTTCAGATGGTAAAAATTTTGATACTGGATTGACATCAATTGAATTTACAACAGGCGATTTACATTATTCTATTCAGAAAGCAGATATTCGAGTATACGGTGCGAAAAAGGGAAATAGTTGGCACTTGACTGTTTATATGGAAGATGACTATAATTTTGATGAATACAGATACGGCGGAGGCTTTTCTAATTTCATGAATAATTTTGGCTATAGATTGGAAAAAGGAAATATAATATCATCATATAAATGGGGTGTAAGTTTTGAAACTATATATTAGAGGAGAAGAATTATGAGAAAAACACTTTCTAAAGTAATTTTAATTTTGTGTTTACCAATTTTAGCTTTCACAATGTTAAAAATTTTTACATACTATGAGGCCCAAAAGGCATGCCATGGTGGACGAGATACAGTTATAGAATTTGGTGATGAATGTAGATATGCTATATTAAGTGGAAAACGGGATAATAAAGTAGAGTGGACGCTGTACGATAGAAACAGAGTAATGGTTATAGATGAGAACGTTTACTCATATTTTCATACTTCATCAAATCTATATACAATTGGCACTAGTGGATTTACTGAAATTGATTATATTAATGGACAGACACGTAGTTATAAAAGTCTAGATGATATATCTAAAAATGATTATGAAATATTCATGAAGTTAAATAACAAAGAAATAGGAATTCATAAAGATTAGACATATAAAAAGAAAACAACCAAAACCACATCTTTTTCTAATACTAATTTAGTGTATATCTAATGAACTCTTAAAATTACATTAGTCCATTAACAACCCCCAATAATAATCCCAACAGTAAATAAATTAACAATCATAAGATAACCGCATAATATTAATTATAGAATAAATTTAGTTGTAATTTTTAAATTTTATTGACATTACTTGCTACTTGTGATATTCTCGTAGTAATATTTATGTTTTAAATCTTTGATGAGGACATAATTAGTAAAGCTCTTATATTAAGTGAAGTGGGGATAGTGAGAACCCATGTATAATCTTTATTAATTCCTACCTTTGAGTAAAATAGAAAACTATTTTCGGGTAAAACCGTTATCAAAATTAAGAAAAATGAAGGATGGTACCGTGCTTTTCGCACCCCTTATGTACTATTCTTTTTTTTATATAAATATGTATTTGAAAGGAGTTATTTATGAATAATAAAAAAGCAATGAAAGTTACTAGAAATGAAGATTTTTCCATGTGGTATCAGGAGGTTGTTAAAGAATCTGAATTAGCTGAATTAGCCCACGTTAGAGGATGTATGGTTATTAAACCATGGGGATATGGAATATGGGAAAATATTCAAAATATTCTTGGTGATAAAATAAAAGAAAGAGGATCTGAAAATGTATATTTCCCTTTATTTATTCCTCTTAGCTATATTTCTAAAGAAGCAAAGCATGTTGATGGTTTTGCTAAAGAGATGGCTGTTGTTACACATCATAGATTAGAAAAAGATTTAGAAAGTGGTCAATTAATTCCTTCTAGTGAATTATCAGAACCAGTAGTAGTTCGTCCAACATCTGAAACTATTATTGGTGAATCGATGTCACAATGGATTAAATCTTATAAAGATCTACCATTAAAATTAAATCAATGGTGTAATGTTGTAAGATGGGAAATGCGACCAAGAGTTTTTTTAAGAACTGTTGAATTTTTATGGCAAGAAGGTCATACTGCTCATGCTAGTATTAAAGAAGCTCGTGATTTTACTTTTGAAATGCTTTTAGTTTATCGCGATTTTGTAAGGGAGTTTTTAGCTATACCAGTTATAGTAGGAACTAAACCTATTTATGATAGATTTCCAGGAGCAGTTGAAACCTATTGTATTGAAGCTATGATGCAAGATGGAAAATCATTACAGGCTGGAACTTCTCATTATTTAGGTGATAATTTTGCTCGAGCTGCAGATATTAAATTTACTAGTGAAAATGGAACTTTAGAATATGTGCATACTACTTCTTGGGGAGTATCTACAAGATTAATAGGTGGATTGATTATGACTCATGCTGATGATGATGGTATGAGAGTACCACCTAAGATTGCGACATATCAAATAGTAATAAATACTCTTTTAAATAGTAAAGATGAAGAGTTAAATGAAAAAATTAATAGGTATGCAGAAGAATTATCGAAAAAAATAAGTTCAAGTAAAACTTTTGAAGGTAGACAAATAAAAGTAAAAGTAGATAGTAGAAATATTGCTTCAAGTGATAAGAAATGGTCATGGATTAAAAAAGGTGTTCCTATTTTAATTGAAATTGGTAAAAATGAACTTGAAAATAATAGTGTTATGTACCGATTAAGATCAGAAGATCCTTCTATTAAACATACTTTATTAGAAGAAGATTTTGTTAATAATGTTGAATCTTATTTAAGTGATATACAAAATACTTATCTTAAAGAAGCAGAAGAAAGATTACAATCTAATGTTACAAAAATAGATTCATTTGAAGAATTAGAAAAATATTTTTCTAATGAAAAAGATGTTTTCTTTGTAGAAGCACCATATTATGATTCTATAGGAGAAGATGAACGTTTAAAAGAAATGAAAGTTACAATAAGATGTATTTTACTTGATGAGATGGATGAAGAAAGTGAATGTATATTAACTGGTAAGAAAACCAAAAAAAGAGCAATTTTCGCTAAATCATATTAAATAATATTTAAAATGATACTAAAATGTGCTATAATTAGACTATTGAGGAGACGGTTAGATGAAAAGAATTTTGACTTATGGAACATTTGATTTATTACATGAAGGACACATTAATATTTTAAGAAGAGCTAAAGCATTAGGAGATTATTTAGTAGTAGCTGTATCTACTGATGAATTTAATGCTATAAAGGGTAAAAAATCATATTTTACATATGAACAAAGAAAATTAATTGTTGAAGCAATTAAATATGTTGATTTAGTTATTCCAGAAGAAAATTGGGAACAAAAACCAAGTGATATCAAAACATATGATATAGATGTTGTTGTTATGGGAGATGACTGGAAAGATAGTGACAAATTTGATTACTTAAAAGAATATGCTGAAGTGGTTTTCTTACCTAGAACTGAAGGAATCTCAACTACTAAGATAAAAGAAGAATTAAATAAAGCTAGAGTATAATATAAAAACATTTTATGAAAATAAAATGTTTTTTTCTTTTTAATAAAAGGCTATATTTTAAGAGATGGTGGATATGATAATATAGAGGATGATACAATGGAAATAAGAGATTTTGGAGATGTAATGCAAAAAACAGGTGTATTAATTGGGTTGATCGGATTGCTTTTTGGTAATCTAACAATGATGTATATTGGAAGTATAATAGTTTTATTACGTAATATCTACGATTTATTTATAGGAAAATTAATTCCTTTAGTTAGTGTTGGAATTATTGTTGGATTTGTTTATTTAATGAAAAATATTGTCTATGGTGTAATGTATGGGGCTATAATTGGGAACTTATTAGAAGTTGGAACTCATATAGCGATCAATAAATTAAGAAGAGTATATGTAAAGCAAAAAGAAGAACCCTTAAATGAATCCGAATAACCTAGCTGTTGTTGCTACTATAAAACAAAGTGTTATTCCAAGAATAGTTGGAATTAAAATTGAAACTAATGTCCACTTTAGACTTTGAGTTTCTTTTTTTATAGTTAAACAAGTAGTACCACATGGCCAGTGCATAAGTGAAAATAACATTACACATATAGCAGTTACCCAAGTCCAGCCATTATTAACTAATAAATCTTTTAATTCGGTTAAACTATTTAATTCAACCATACTACCAGTTGACATATAACTCATTATAATAATTGGTATTACAATCTCATTAGCAGGAAACCCTAATATAAATGCCATTAATATATATCCATCTAAACCAATTATTGATGCAAAAGGATCTAATATATTAGCACAATGCCACAATATACTAAAATCACCTATTGTAATATTAGCCATTATCCATATAACTAAACCAGCCGGTGCAGCAACAGCTATAGCTCTTCCTAATACAAATAAAGTTCTATCAAAAATTGATCTAATGATAACCTTTGTTATTTGTGGTTTCCTATATGGAGGAAGTTCTAATGTAAAGGTTGAAGGAATTCCTTTTAAAATAGTTTTAGAAAGTAGTTTAGAAACAAGTAATGTCATTACAACCCCTAATATTATAACGCTTGTTAAAATAAGGGTGGAAATAATAGGTTGTAAAGGAGAAACTATAACCCCTGTAAAAAACATTGTAATAATAGCTATTAAAATAGGAAATCTCCCATTACATGGAACAAAGTTATTAGTTATTATCGCTATTAAACGTTCTCTTGGTGAATCAATTATCCTACAACCAATAACACCAGCTGCATTACAACCAAAACCCATACACATTGTTAATGCTTGTTTACCACATGTACAACATTTTTTAAATAACTTATCAAGATTAAAAGCTATTCTTGGTAAATATCCTAAATCTTCTAATAAAGTAAATAACGGAAAGAAAATAGCCATAGGTGGTAACATTACAGATACTACCCATGCTAATGTTCTATATATACCAAGGACTAAAATATCATGAATCCATAAAGGTGTTTTTAGAAACATAAAAAAATCAGTTAATCGATCTTGAAACCAAAACAAAATATCAGCTAATATTTGTGAAGGTATATTAGAACCTATTATAGTAAGATAAAAAATAAGAGCTAATAAACCAATCATAACAGGAATGCCATATATTTTAGAAGTTAGATATTTATCTATTTTTCTAGTTTTATCATTATAGTTATCATCTTTAAAAATAACTACTTTTTTTGAGATTTCTTCTGAAATATTTACTAACCTTGATACAATTATATTGCGATATACTTTATCATCTATTCCACTAGCTTTTAAATTTTCTTTTGTACTTTGTATTACTTTTTTTAAATCACTATAAGTTTCTAAATCAAAATCAAGGTATTTTTTTATGCCATCTTTAAAACTATTATCATCATCAAGTAATTTTAAAGACATCCATCGATAATTTATTTTTAAATCATTATATTTTTTTAGTTCTTCTTCTAATGCTGATATTGCTTCTTCTATTTTATCTTCATATTTAATGTCAATAGTTTTTTTAGTACTATCATTTTGTGATACTTCATATACCTTATCCATTAATTCTTTTAGACCTTTTCTCTTATTCGCACTACAACCAACTACTGGAATACCAAGAGTATTTTCTAACTTTATTAAATCAATTTTAATATTCTTTCTTTTGGCTTCATCCATTAAATTAACACATAAAACAACATTAGATGTTATTTCAAGTGTTTGTAAAACAAGATTTAAATTTCTTTCTAAGCATGTTGCATCTACAACAACTACTGTTACATCAGGATTACCAAAACATATAAAATCTCTAGCAACTTCTTCTTCGGCAGAATTAGCCATTAAAGAATATGTTCCAGGTATATCAATCAAGATAAAACGTTTATCATTATGAATATAGCTACCTGATGCGTTAGTAACCGTTTTTCCTGGCCAATTACCAGTATGTTGATTAAGACCTGTTAGGTTATTAAAAACAGTGCTTTTTCCTACATTAGGGTTACCAGCTAGAGCTATAATTAAATCATCATTCCTTTTTTTTTCTATTTTAAGATCAGTTGTAAAGCACGTTTTACCAGTTGAATTATTTGTCAAACCCATTTGAAAATTCTCCTTCATTAAATTTTTTCAATTAATATTTTAGAAGCAATATCTTCCCTTAAAGCAATAACTGTTCCTCTTATAAAATAGGCAACAGGATCACCAAAGGGACTTTTATATAAAGCTTCTATTAATGTGTTATCTATTAAACCTAAATCTAATAAACGTCTTTTCATTAACCCATCTATCATAATAGATTTTACTTTGCCTTTTTTACCTATATCTAAAGAACAAAGTGTTATATCATCATTATTCATTTATATTTATCTCCTTTCAAATTAAGTCTAGGGTAAAAAACTTTCTCTATACTAAAATATGATAAACACTTCATAACGGTTCCATCTAATACATAAAATATATAAAGAAATATGGCGGTGAAGAAAATGGATAATGAATTTTATACAGTAAGAGGGTATGAGTTAAGAAATTATAACGAAAAAATAATTACACCAGCTATGGAAGATTATGTTGAAATGATTTATCGTCATAGTTTGAAAGAAGATTATATTAGAATAAATCAGTTATCTAAGTTACTTAATGTTTCCAATTCTTCTGCTTCTAAAATGGTTCAAAAACTAAGCTCTTTTAATTTAATTGACTATGAAAAATACGGTATAATTACTTTAACTGAAAAGGGTAAGAAACTAGGGATTTTTTTATTAAAAAGACATAATATAATTGAAGAATTTTTACTGTTTTTAAATCCGAATGATGATGTACTTTTACAAACGGAGTTAATCGAACATATTATTGCTGATGAAACGGTTAAAAATATAGATATTTTAAATAACTTTTTTAAATTTAATAATGACGTATTGGATAAATATAATGAATTTAAATTAAAGAGTAAATAAAACCAAGAATACAATATTCTTGGTTTTTAAAATGTTTTTTTATGATGCGTCATTTTGATTTTTGGTCCTATTTATGGTATAATATAATTATGGAACATAACTATAAGGAGTGAGTTTATGAAAAAAATATTAGGGGTAATCGTAATCAGTGTTTTAGTATTAACTTTAGGATTATATTTATTTAATAATAAAGAAAAGGATTTATTAACATATGTAACAATTGATATTAATCCAAGTGTTCAATTTGTAATTGACAATAAAGATGTGTTAGTAGAGGTAAATGCTTTAAATGATGAGGCTGATATTGCTTTAAGTGATTTAGAACTAGTCGGATTAAACATTGATGAAGCAACCGAAAAGTATTTAAAAAGAATTACTGAAATTGGGTATATCGATGAATTTGGTGAAAATAATTATGTAACAGTTACGGCATATTCAAATGGTGAGGAACTTCGAACTAAAGTCGAAAATAAGGTTTTAGAAAAAACCAGATTATTTTTAGAACAAAGAAATATATATGGACAAGTAGTTTCTAAAATAATGACAACTGAATTAAAGGAAGAAGCAGATAATTATAATGTTTCTAATGGTAAGATGTTACTAATTGAAAGAGCTTATTATTTAAATAACTCTTTAGATAAAGAACAATTATCTAAATTAACTGTTAAAGAAATTCAACAGAAAGTAAAAGAATCTGTCAATAGAAGATATGATGAAAAAGAGATGGGAAAAGAAGCTTTTAAACAATTTGCTTTAGAGCAAAAAGATATTAGATTACAAGAAACATCTTTTAGATTAAATGAGATAATTGAGGAAGTTTCTAATGAAAATGAAGATCGTATTAAAGATGTTCCAGCATCCGATCGCCAAAAAGTAATAGAGGAATTATTAAAAGAAAGAAAAGAACAAATTAAAAAAAATATTAATAGAGGTAATAATCAATAAAAAAACTTCATTGGAAGTTTTTTTCATTGGTATAACAAATGTCAAATTATGTATATTTTTGTCAACGTGAAAAATCTTGTTTAGTTTCATAAATGTGGAATCACTTGTTTTTATTTTAAAAAGATTGTCATATATGTATTAATTTGCTATAATGAATGTATATTTACATAAGTAGGAGGTAACGATGGAAAAATTTATTCCGGATATCTATCAAAAGAGTATCTATACAATTGACTATCAAAAATTACAAAATAGAGGTATTAAATGCTTATTATTTGATCTAGATAATACTTTAGTACCTGCTAGTATAAAAGTCCCAAATAAAAAGATTAAAGATTTATTTAATGAGTTAAAAGAAAAAGGTTTTAAAATAATTTTATTTTCAAATAGTCCTAAAAAAAGGTTAAAACCATTTAAGGATGAATTAGAAGTAGATTGTTGTGCTTCTGCATGCAAACCATTTTCTAAAAAGTTTCTAGCAGTATTAGATAACTATGATTATAATGTTAGTGAAGTAGCTATCATTGGTGATCAGTTATTAACTGATGTTTTAGGTGGAAACAAAGTTGGTATAACGACGATTTTAATTAATCAAGTTAGTCCAAAAGATTCTTTTTCAACCAAGATAATGCGTTTTTATGAAAAAAGAATAATCCGTAAACTTAGAAGTAAAAATCTATTTGCTAGAGGAAAATATTATGACTAAAAAATGTATTGGTTGTGGTGTTGTTTTACAAAGTACTAATTCTTCAGATATTGGATATGTAAGTTCTAATATTTATGAAGAAAGTAGTATATGTGAAAGATGCTTTAGAATAAAAAACTATAATGAATATAAAACAGTTGTAAAAGAGAATGAAGAATTTTTGAATATTTTAAAGGTAATTAATAAATCAGGTGATTTAGTTGTTTTAGTTTTAGATCTTTTTAATATGCCAAAAGATTTGGAAGTCATAAAAAAACATTTATCTAATGATATATTGCTTGTCTTAACAAAACGTGATCTTTTACCAAGATCAGTAATGGATGTTAATTTACTTAATTATGTTAATGACTATAAAATTAAGTGTGTTGATAAATTAATAATAAGTAGCAATAAAAATTATCAATTTGATTTATTGTTAGAAAACATAATGCGTTATAAAAAAAGTAATAATGTATATGTTGTAGGATATACAAATGCTGGTAAATCAACTATGATTAATAAGTTTATTTATAATTATTCTAATAAAGAGGGTATGATTACGACAAGTATGTTACCTTCAACAACTATTGATAATATTCACATTAAGATAAATGATGAATTAACAATTATTGATACTCCTGGTATATTAAAAGAAGGAAGTATCATTAACTATATTGATTTTAAAACTTTAAAGAAAATTTCTCCTAAAAAAGAAATAAGACCAATTGTTTATCAAATAAAAGTTGATCAATCTATTTTTGTGGAAGATATATTAAGAGTTGATTGTAAAAAAAACAATAACATTACGTTTTATATGTCTAACGAATTAGAATTTAAACGTATTTATGAAGAAAAAAACATACTTAATAATTTAAAAAAACATACACTGAAAGTTCCTGAAAATAGTGATATAGTTATTACTGATTTAGGATTTATCAAAGTTCAAAAAGCAACTACAATCATTATCTATACTTTGGATAATGTAGAAGTCTTTGTTAGAAAAGCTTTAATATAATATCTTTTATTTCTTCAAAAATAAATATTTTATATATTAATTATTACGAAAATAGTGACTAAATTAATATTTATTTTAAAAAAAGGATAAATCCCTTTTTTTTTTATTTAAAAAAAGGTATAATAATAAAGAAGAATAGGAGTGATATTATGTTGGGAACTATTATTGGGGTTCAGGAAAACACTGTATTACTTAGATTAAATGTTGAACTTGATAAATTTCAAAACTTAATTAATCTACATGTTGTTATGGAAGAACCAAATAAAAAATTTGTAGGTGAGATTGTTGATATAAAAGATGATATTGCTTATATAAATTTGTTAGGAGAAATAAAAAACGAAAAGTTTGTTTTTGGTGTAATAAGAAAGCCATCATTTGGTGCTAATGTTAGACTTATATCTAAAGAGCGCATACCATTTATTATTGGGGTTTCTGATTATAGAGATGATAAAGATTTATATTTAGGTGAAAGTCCTATATATGAAGGTGTTAAAATAGGTGTAAATATTAATGATTATTTTAGTAACCATTTTGCTATTTTTGGATCAACTGGTAGTGGTAAATCATGTAGTGTAGCACGTATTTTCCAAAACTTATTTGAAAAGAAAGATTCGATAGCTTATCGTGCTAGTATCTTGATTTTTGATGCATATGGAGAATATCATAATGCATTTGGCGCTTTAAATAAGAAAACACCAGAAATCAACTTTAAAACTTATACTACAAACTTACATTTCAGTGAAACTGAAGTTTTAAAAATACCATTATGGTTATTAAGTGTTGATGATATAGCTATTTTACTTGGAGCTGATCGTCATTCACAATTGCCTATTATTGAAAAAGCATTGAAACTAGTAACAATTTTTGCTCAGGAAGAAGAACTTGTTATAAAACATAAAAATGATATTATTGCTAGAGCAATTTTAGATGTTTTAGCTAGTGGGCGTCCTCCTGGACAAATTCGTGACCAGGTTTTCTCTGTATTATCGTATTATAATACTAAAGAATTAAACCTAGAAACACCAATTTTTCAACCAGGGTATACTAGACCATTAAAACAATGTTTACTAATTGATGCATCAGGAAAAATTAGAGAAATGGAACTATTAACGACATTTATTGAAAGCTTTTTAGCTGATGATTTAGAATTATCATTACCTGATGGATCTTTTAGATATGTGTTAAAAGATTTAAGAGATGCATTTGATTTTGCTATGATATCTGAAGGGGTATTAAAAAGTGACCGTGTATATGATCAAGCTAATGTTTTAAAAGTTAGATTACATTCTTTGGTTAATAGTAATTATAATGTTTATTTTGATTATCCAGAATTTATTACTAAAGAACAATATATTAGAAATTTATTAACAGCCCCAAATGGTAAAAAGGCTCAAATCATTAACTTTAATATCAATTATGTTGATGATAGATTAGCTAAAACAATAACAAAAATATATTCTAAATTGTTATTTGATTATGCTAAAGAGTTGGAAAAAAGATCTTCATTACCATTTCATATTGTTTTAGAAGAAGCACATAGATATGTTCAAAATGATATAGATATTGATTTATTGGGATATAATATCTTCGAACGTATTACCAAAGAAGGACGTAAATATGGAGTTTTATTAGGACTTATATCACAACGTCCATCTGAGATGTCTGAAACAACATTATCGCAATGTAGTAATTTCTTAATATTTAAAATGTTACATCCACGTGATGTTGAATATATTAGAGAAATGGTTCCTAATATTACTAATGAAATTGTGAAACGCCTTAGAATCTTACAACCGGGAACTTGTATTGCATTTGGTTCTGCTTTTAAAGTACCAGTTATTGTTAAATTAGACATGCCAGACCCAGCACCTGATAGTAACAGTTGTGATGTTAGTAGAATTTGGTTTATAAATAGACAATAAATTATAGATTATTAGTTTTTTGATAATTATTGAAATAGTATTTGTTAGCAAATACTATTTTGTTTTTAAGAAAGGAGAAAATTAGTGAAGTATGTTGTTAATGGTATCACCTTAAGTAGAATTGTTATGTCAGTTGCTTTATTGTATTTTCTAAATAATCAAGTAATATTTATTACATTGTATTTATTGTGTGGAATAAGTGATGTGTTAGATGGTTTCTTGGCTAGAAAAACAAATAATCAAACTACATTAGGAGCTAAGTTAGATTCTATTGCAGACTTTGTTATGTTTAGTGTTATCCTATTTACTATATTTTTGGTATTAGGTGAAAAAATAATGTTGTTTTTACCGTTTGTGTTACTAATAACTATTATTCGTATTAGTAGCTTGATATATGCGGCTTGTAAATATAAGTCATTTGTAATGTTACATACATATTTAAATAAATTAACAGGGTTATTAATATTTATACTTTTTCCTATTATGTTTATCACAAACAATATTAATTATTTTTGGTTTATTATAATTATAGCTATTTTATCAGCATTAGAAGAGTTTATTGTACATACTATATCACCGCAATATGATGTAAATAAAAAGAGCATATTTTATTAAATAAAAAAGATAGATGAATTTACATCTATTTTTTTATTTCTATTAAATATGGACTATCATTTTTTGTATTATTATGATAATAATTAATTTGATATTCTTTATAATTGATTAAATGTTTTTTTAATTGTTCGCTTTCTTCTAATCCCTCTTTATGACCAGGGTAGACGGTTATAACTATTTTCCCTTTTTCATTAAGTAGAAGTAATGAATTATCAATTGCTTTAATAGTTGATTCATATTTAGTTGTAATTTTTTTATCTCCACTTGGTAAGTAGCCTAAATTAAATATAATAAGACTTATTTTTCCAATATAATCATTTAAAATATGGTTAATATTTTGGTGGCTTTCTTTAAATAAAGTATAATTAGTTATATTGTTTTCTATTAGTAATTGATTAGTATTGCTAATAGCTTTATCTTGAATATCAAATCCATATATTTTCCCCTTAGTTATGATATTTCCTAAAAACAAAGTATCATATCCATTTCCAATAGTAGCATCTACAACAATATCATTATCTTTTAAATTATCAATCATTAGTTGTTTTGCTTTATTTAAAATATTTAGATTAAATCCTTGGTAAGTATTTCTTCTAGCAAGCTCTTTATCAATTTCATTTAAAACACCAAATTTTTTAGTCAGCCAATTTGGTTCTATTAATTCATCGGCATTAGGGTCGCCAGTTATTCTATTAATGACAATATTAGGTCTTATATTTTCTAACTGATCACATACAATATCAACATATTCTTCTTTTGTTAAAACCTTAAAAGGTTCTTTTTCATACATAAAACCTAATTTAGTATTTTTCAAAATATGGAGCATGTGTATTTTAATTCCTTGAATAGGTAAGGTATTTAAATGTTTTATTGTATCAATCATCATTTCCTTTGTTTCATAAGGTAAGCCATTTATGATATGAACAACCACATTGATTTTTCTTTTATGTAATTTATATACCATATCATTAAAACACTCTAAGGTATGACAACGATTTATTAGTTTTGAAGTTTCTTCATGAATTGTTTGTAAACCTAATTCAACTGTTAAAAAGGTTTTTTTAGATAAATCTTCTAAATAGTCTAAGCATTCATCTGTAATTGAATCTGGTCTAGTTGCTATCGATAAACCAACAACATTATCTAGTTTTAATATAGTTTCATATTTTTCTTTTAAAGTTTCTAGTGGAGCATAAGTATTTGTATGTGCTTGAAAATAACCTATATATTTAGCTTGTGGCCATTTTTTATGTAGAACGTTTTTAATTTCATCAAATTGTGTGATTAAATCACTATTTTTATTACCAGCAAAATCACCACTACCCATTTTTGAGCAATATATACATCCGCCATAACCAACTTTACCATCTAAATTAGGACATGAAAATCCTGCGTTTAAACTTACTTTAAAAACTTTTGATTTAAAATGATTTTGATAAAAGTAATCCAATGTATAATATCTTTTATTGTTATTTGTATATTTAAATAGGTTCATATTATCACTTCCTTGGAATATTATATCATTATTTTTTCATATATTATAAAAAGAGATTTATATTTTAGTGTGAAAAAATAATGAAAATTATAAAAAACAAAAAAAAATCTTTATATACTAGACTAAAAGTGATATAATTACTATGGAGGTAAAATATGAAAAAGTATGGTTTATTAAAAGTTATAGGAATTTCTTTTTTAGTAGTAGCGACATTATCTTGGATAATTCCTGCTGGTAGTTATTATGATGGCACATTTACGGCCGGAAAAACACTTCCAATAGGATTATTCGATTTAATTAGAACGCCACTTAGTACGGTTGCTAATCTAATACAGTATGCAATGATCTTTTTATTGATCGGTGGGTTATATGGAGTTTTAAATAAAACAGGTGTTTATTCTAGTTTAGTTGACAGTATAGTCAAAAAATTCAAAGGAAAAGAAAAAACGTTTTTAATATCAACAATGGTATTATTTACACTTCTTTCATCTTTAACAGGATTATCATTTGTTATATTTATATTAGTTCCATTCTTTATTGCAGTGTTATTATCAATGCACTACAATAAGAAAGTGGCTTTAATGGCTACTATAGGATCAATGCTAGTAGGTATAATAGGAAGTACATATGGTTTTAGTATAAATGGTTACATTAATTACTATTTCTCATTAGATGTACATAATGAAATGCTTACAAAAGTTATTTTCTTAGGTATCATAACTTTCTTATCAGTTATTTATGTTTTAAATTCAACTAAAAAGGTAAGTAGTGTAGAAGTTAAAAAAGGTAATAAAAAAGAAGAAAGCAAAGATGAAGAAAAAGTAGTTATTCCTTTATTTGAAAAAGGGAGTAAAAGCAAAAAAAGTTTTTGGCCATTAGTAATAATAATGATTGGTACAATTATATTATTATTAGTTGGAATGTATAATTGGCAATATTCTTTTGGTATAACATTCTTTGGTGATACTTATACATCACTTATGGGATTAGAAATTTCAGGATATCCATTAGTTCAAAATTTAATTGGTGGTATTAACCCAATGGGTAATTGGTCTATTTATGAGATGTCAATTATCTTAGTTATGGTAATGTTATTAATTGGATGGATTTATAATGTTAAATTAAATGAATTAATTGATAGTTTTGTAAAAGGCGCAAAAGAAATGTTACCAACTGCGTTTTATGTAACAATTGCTAATGTAGTTTTTGTTGTATTAGCGAGTAGCTCAACGGGTGAAAATATTTTCTTCCCAATTGCTCATTTCTTCTTTAATATGACAGAAAATCTTAATATTGTGACAATGACGATTGTCTCAGCAATCGGAAGTTTCTTCTATAATGATTTTACGAATTTATTTAATGCAATGGGAAGCAACATTTCAATAATATATCCAGATGCAACACTATATCCAATAATTGGAATGATTGTAAAAACAATGTATGGATTAGTAATGTTTGTTGCTCCAACTAGTTTATTATTAGTTGGTGGGTTATCATATTTAAATGTATCTTATAAAGAATGGTTTAAATATATTTGGAAATTTTTATTACAAGTTTTAGCAATCGCTGCTATTATTGTTGTAATAATGTTTATGTTTGTTTAAAAGAAATTCTAAAAAAGGACTTAATAGTCCTTTTTGTTTTGTGTAAAGCATCAAAATTGGAAATATTTAGCCTTTAAAAATATGACAATTTGTGATAAAATATTGATAGCATGATAAGGTGATAAATATTTTTATTATATACCTTTTTATGTTATTCTATTAACTTATAAAAAGAGGAGTATAAGATATTTTGAAATTTAATATTGATAATAAAGATTACAATGTAATAGTTGAAAAGAAGGCTAATAAAAACACTTATATCAGAGTAAAGTCCGACTTAACAATTTTAGTAACTACTCATTATTTGGTTAGTAAAAAGCAAATTAATGAGTTGCTTATAAAAAATGAATCTTATTTACGTAAAATGATTGAAAAAAGACTTAAAGAAAAAGAAAAAGAACTTTCGTTTTATTATTTAGGTCAAAAATATGATATAATTATTGTGCCTACAATGACAATAGTTGACATAGATAAAAATAGAATTTTTGTTGGTAGTTTAGATATTTTGGACAAGTGGTATCGTAAACAAATAAAAAAAATATTTAATGAAAGATTGGAAATAAATTATAGTTTATTTGAAGAAAAAATACCTTATCCCAAATTGAAAATAAGGAAAATGAAAACAAGGTGGGGAGTTTGTAATCGTAAAAGTGAATCGATTACACTTAATTCTGAATTGATTAAGATGGACTTAGAAAAAATTGATTATGTAATAATTCATGAATTAGCTCATTTAGTCCACTTTAACCATTCAACTTATTTTTGGGAAGTGGTTTCTAAATATAGTCCTAATTATAAAAGAATTCGTAAGAGTATGAAGGAGTAGTGATTTGTATGAAAAGAGTTATTAATACTTTTTTTGCCTTAGTTATGGTTGTTCCATATTTTATTATTCCTATGGAAGTGGATGCTAAAACGGTAGGAGATTTAAAAAGAGAACTTACCGCATTAGAAGAAGAGATGAGAAATAATAAAGAAGAACAAAAACTTACAGAGCAACAAATAAATAATACATATAAAACAATTGATAATATTACTGTTAATATAAATCAAATTCAAATAGATGTTAAAAACTTAAATGAAGAAATAGAACAGTTAAATCTGGATATTGAAAATAAGGATAAAGAAATAAAAAATTTGCTTAATTTTGTTCAAACTGCTAATGGAGAATCAGCATACTTAGAGTATACATTTGGCGCTAAAAGTTTTACTGATTTTATTTATAGAATGGCAATATCAGAGCAATTAGCAAAGTACAATAAAAATTTAATTCAAACATATAACGATATGATTGAAGATAATAATACCAAAAAAGAAAATTTAAGAAAAAAAGATATTGAGTTAAATAATAAACAAAAAGAATTACAAAAACAATTATCTAATTTAGGTACTAAATTAAACGACATTTTAGATATAACAGTCTCATTAGAAGATGATATTAAAATGCAAAGAGAAGCAATTAAGTTATATCAAGATGAACTAGGTTGTAAGGATCATGAAGATATTAAAACTTGTGGTCGCGACAAATTACCACCAGAAACAGCATTTTACCGTCCGCTTCTTAGTGGTAGGGTTAGTAGTAATTTTGGTAATAGATGCTTTTATCTAAATGGTAAATGGACTTGTGATTTCCATTCTGGTGTTGATATGGTTAATGGTGCTGGAGAAATACCTGTATATGCTGCAGGAAAAGGGATGGTAATTGCTATTAATTATAAAACAAATTGTGGTGGAACTATGATATTCATCCATCATAATGTTAAAGGTAAAAACTATACAACGGTGTATATGCACATGAGAAGTGTATCAGTCAATAAAGGGGACATAGTTGATCGTAATACTCAAATTGGTATTATGGGTGGAGATCCATCAAGAGAATATTGGGATAAATGTACAACTGGACAACATCTTCACTTTACGATTGCTAATGGACTTTATTATAAAGATTATCACTATTGGAATGATTTGATGGCACATATTTTTGATCCAAGAGCCATTGTTAATTTACCAAGTGGAAATGGATATTGGAGTGACCGTTTAACTAAGTATTAAAAGTAGGAATATTAATTCCTTCTTTTTACAAGGAGAAAATTATGAAAAAAATATTGATATTATTAGTAGCATTAATACTTACAGGTTGTAGTAGTGATAAGGAAAATGATTATTATTTTCTAATTGATCAGTTAAAAGATGCACAAGTTAGTGCAGGAAATTTTCCTTTTGATATTGAAATATCATTAGATAAGATAACAGATGATGAGATTATGTACAATGCCATAATTGATAATCCAATCGAACCTATGAAAAATATTAGAGCACTAATTATACATGATAAAATAACAAATAATATGTTTCCAAGTATTGGTGTTTTCGATAAAAGAGTTAATCTTATTCCAAACGTTGTAGATGAGGTTAATAATAATGTTAAAGGTATTGCGTTAGTAGGGTATTTACCTTATGATGGTACGATTGAAAATTATACCGGCGAATTTAAAGTTTTAGTTGAATATACCAATTCAGATAATAAATTTAACATGGTATATTATATTTATAAAATATGACAAAAAGAAACAGTATTTTACTATATCATTAATATGGTGATATAATGAAGGTGAAATTATTTGATGAAAATCATGAAAAAGATTTGGAAGCATCTATAAATGCTTTCTTTAGTGACTTTGATGGACAATTAATAGATATAAAATATCAGGTTGCCATAAGTGTTAATGGAGAAGATCAAATATTCTGTTTTTCAGCTATGGTTATATATCAAAAATGAAGGTTGTGAGTTATGAGAAAAAGTAGTTTTCTAGAAGGCGCTATGATAGCAACTATAGGAATTATAATATGCAAAGTTATTGGACTAATATATGTAATTCCTTTTTATAGTATCATAGGAAGTCAAGGTGGAGCCTTATATGGCTATGCTTATTCGATTTATGCCATCTTTTTAAGTTTATCATCTAGTGGAATACCGATTGCTATGAGTAAAGTAGTAAGCGAATATAATTCATTAGAGTATTATAATACAAAAGAAAAAGCCTATAAAATTGGAACTACAATTATAATGGCTTTAGGTTTTTTCTTTTTTATAGTTTTAATGATTTTTGCTAAACCAATTGCGCATTTAATATTAGGAGATTTAGAAGGCGGAAATACAATTGAAGGAGTAACAATGGTTATTAGAGTTGTTGCAACTGCTTTATTAATTGTACCATCTCTTAGTGTAACAAAAGGTTATTTACAAGGACATAAATTTATTGCTCCATCTAGTATATCTAACGTTATAGAACAATTAATTAGAGTAATAGTTATTGTCGGTGGTAGTTTTATGGCTTTAAAAGTACTTAACTTATCTTTAGAAACAGCAGTTGGTATAGCTGTATTTGGAGCCACTGTTGGAGCTATTTCCGCTTATTTATATTTACTTTATAAGATAAGAAAAAATAAAGAAAAATTAAAAAAAGATGAAGTTATTACTAGGGCTGAGGCTAAAATTACAACTAAAGATATTTTAAAGAAAATAGTATTTTATGCATTACCATTTGTTATTATTGATTTAATTCAATCAGCTTATTCTATGGTAGATACATTTACCGTTGTTAGCACCATGGCTAATTTAGGCTTTGGAGAAATTGCCGAAACAACTATTGGTGTTTTATCTACTTGGGCAACTAAATTAAATATGATCATCATATCGGTTGCTTTAGGAATTATTGTTAGTTTAATACCTAATATAGCAAGTAGTTTTGTTAAACAAGATATGCAAGATGTATCAAGAAAAATTAATCAATCACTTCAATCATTACTTTTTGTTATTTTACCAATGACAATAGGTTTAAGCTTTTTAGCAGCCCCTACATGGGTAATATTTTATGGTTATGATGAGGTTAGTATAACAATATTTAAATTATTTATATTTCAAGCATTAACGTTCTCATTTTATACAATATTAATTAATATTTTCCAAACGATGAACAATAGCAAAATAACGCTTGCTACTTTGGCCGGAAGTTTTTTAGGAAAAGTAATTTTAAATATACCTATGATGTATTTTTGTAAAAGAATAGGTATTGGTGTTTATTATGGTCCTGTTATCGCAACTCTTTTAACGCAAGGAATAGCTATTATATATTTAATATATAAACTTAAATCAAAATATAATGTAAATTATAAAACAACTTTATATAATTCAAGTAAAACTATTCTTTGTACAGCTATAATGGTAGTTGTATTAATGATTGTTAATATATTCATCAAGATGGATGCTACTACTAGATTACAAGCACTATTTGAGGTTGCTATATTTTCAATTATTGGGGCATTTGTTTACATTACAGTGGCCTTTAAAAGCAGACTTGTTCATGATATTCTAGGAGATAGATTTCTAGCAGGGATAAAAGCAAGACTTCCATTTATAAATAAGAAACATAAAAAAGTAGATTAAGTGTAGTAACATTTAATCTTTTTTTGTTGATTAAAAAAACTAATTTAATTACATTATAAACATAGAATATAAATGAGGAGCGTGATAATGTGTTTGGTAATTTCACTGAAGAAGCAAGAAAAATATTAGTTGATGCAAAAAAAGAAATGTATGACTTAAAACATCCATATGTAGGAAGTGAACACCTTTTATTAGCAATCCTAAAAGAGGATAATAATATATCTAAAAGATTAAAAGATTATAATTTAGATTACCAATTATTAAAAGATGAAATAATTAAAATTATTGGAATAGGTAGTAATCCTAGTAATTGGTTTTTATATACACCCTTACTTAAAAGAATAATGGAAAATGCTATTATTGACAGTAAGGAAAATAATAATGGCGAGGTAACTGTTGAACATCTCTTTTCTAGTTTGTTAGAAGAAGGTGAAGGAGTTGCTATCAGAGTAATGATAGGAATGAATATAGATGTAGATGAATTGTATGGGGAGTTTTCCTACAAACTAACAAATAATTCTAAAAGAAAGAAAAACAAAAAATTATTATTAGAAGAGTTAGGAATTGATCTTAATAAAAAAGCTCTTAACAATGAAATTGATCCTGTCGTTGGCCGAGAAAAAGAAATAAAAAGAGTTTTAGAAATATTATCTAGAAGAACAAAAAATAACCCATTATTGATAGGGGAAGCTGGGGTTGGTAAAACAGCCATTGTAGAAGAATTAAGCCGAATGATAGTTAGTGGTGATGTTCCTTTGGCCCTTCGTAATAAAAGGATTATTAGCCTCGATATGGCTTCGACTGTTGCAGGTACAAAATATCGTGGTGAGTTTGAAGAACGTATGCATAAAATTTTAAAAGAGATAGAAGAGAATGATGATATTATTCTTTTTATTGATGAAATACATACTTTAGTAGGAGCAGGCGGAGCTGAAGGGGCAATAGATGCATCTAATATATTTAAACCTGCTTTATCTAGAAATAAATTAAGATGTATAGGTGCTACAACAATAGATGAATATAAAAAATATATTGAAGAAGATGGAGCTTTAGAACGCCGTTTTCAAAAAGTTACAATAGAAATACCGTCTAAACAAACCGTTAAAGAAATATTAAACAAATTAAAAAGTATATATGAAAAATATCATTTCGTATCAATAAGTGATGAAATTATCGATATTATAATAGAACTAACAGAAAAATATGTATATGATAGAAATCAACCTGATAAGTCTATTGATATATTAGATGAAGTATGTGCTAAAGTTAGTTTGAAAGAAAGTAAAGAAATTAAAAGATACAATGATTTAAATAAACAATTACAAGTTATTATAAAAAGTAAAAATGAATCAATCGTTAATAATGATTTTGATACCGCATCAACTTATAAAAGTGAAGAAAACAAAATCATGGATGAGATAAATAATATTGAACTAAGTTTATATAAAAATAGTATTAAAGAAGTTACTAAAGAAGATGTGGCAGAAGTGGTTAGTATTAAAACTAAAATACCAATATATGAACTTTTAAATGATTCACCAACTATTATAAAAATGATAGAGGAAAATATAAATTCTAAAATAATTGGTCAAGATAAAGCGGTATTAGAAATTATTAACATTGCTAAAAGAATTAAATTAGGATTTAAAGATGAAAGTAAATGCTATTCAATGATGTTTACAGGTCCAAGTGGAGTTGGTAAAACTGAACTTGCTAAAATATTTGGTAATAATTTAGTGGGGGATGCTAATGTTATAAAACTTGATATGAGTGAATATACAGAAGCGCATACTGTCAGTAAAATAATAGGTGCTCCACCTGGTTATGTTGGATATTCTGATAATAAAAATATTTTAGAAGAAGTTAGAAATAAACCTTATTCAGTTATCATTTTAGACGAAATAGAAAAAGCTCATAATAGTATTATTAACTTATTTTTTCAAATCCTTGATGATGGTAAAATAAAAGATGCATCAGGTAAAATTATCAGATTTGACAATGTTGTAATTATAATGACTTCAAACATTGGATTTGATGATATAAATATAGGTTTTAATAAAAAAAGTGATGATGTCATATTCTCAAAGTTGAAAGAAAGTTTCAGTTTGCCGTTTATAAATCGTATTGATAATATTATAACTTTTAATAAACTAAGTGAAAATGATATAGAGTATTTAATTAAAAATAAATTAGATAAGTTAAAAGAAAAGTATAATGTAAAAAAAGTAAAACTTAAGATTAATAATATTGTTATTAAAGAATTAGTTGAATTATCAAATTACCTAGAGTTTGGAGCAAGAAAAATAGATAAGTTGATAAGACAAAAATTGGAAAGCATTATTATCGAAAATGTTATGAATGGTAATGATAATGTAAATATTAAAACAATTAAAGAAAAAAGCATAGTTTGACTATGTTTTTTTGTTTGTTAATAATAAAAAATATATTTTTAATGCTAAACGTTAAAAATATATTGACAATAAATAAAAAATATAATATTATATTGTTGGAAGGAGTTAATTTATGACAAAAAATAAAGAAAACAATGAATCTATAAAAAAAATGAAGGGAATAAGTAAATTAATATGTAATATTTCTAAAATAGGTGGTATTCTTATTAAAATAGCAATGGGATGTACAATATTAGCAATGATAATTTTACCATTTATTATTAATAAAGTTGAGGAAGTTACTGATGATACAATTATATTTAATGGAAAGACATATAATTATTCATTAAATGATACTATATTAATTATTGATGATTATAAGGAAATAAATAATGATATATCAGTTAATAGAATTAATAATGTAATCGATATGTTTCAAAAAAAATCTAATATAGAAATAACTATTATTGCAGAAATTATGTTTATATGCCTAATTATTTCACTTTTATTTACTTATATGGTAGTAAGGAAGGTTTATAAATTATTTGACAATATTCATAAAGGTGATACACCATTTATTGAAGAAAATGTTACTTACATAAAACAGATTGCTAAAATGATGATAATATTATTGATCTTTTCAAAAATATCTGATGGTATTTTTGGACCACTATTTAATTTCCAATCAGAGTCAGTTGCGTATATAGACCTTGTTGAAATAGTATATGTACTTGTTATATTTGCACTAGCCTATGTGTTTGAATATGGCTATAAATTACAACTAGAACAAGATACAACATTATAGGGGGGATATTATGATTATTTTAAGATTGGACCGAGTTATGGCGGATAGAAAAATATCTCTTAATGAACTTGCTTTAAAAGTTGGAATTTCTAATGTTAATTTATCCAATATTAAAACAGGAAAAATAAATGCTGTTAGGTTTTCGACTTTAAACAAAATATGTGAGGTTTTAGAGTGTCAGCCTGGTGATTTATTAGAGTATGCAAAAGAAGATGAAGAATCTTTATAATAAATTTTGATGATATGTTATATTAAAAAAATAGGAGGATTTTATGGCAATAGATGCAGTAAGAAAATACCTAAAAAAATATAATCGAGATAAAGATATTTTAGAATTTTCTATATCAAGTGCTACAGTTGAACTAGCTGCAAAAGCTCTAAATATAGAAGGGGCTAGGATTGCTAAAACATTAGCATTTAAATATAATGATACTTGCATTTTAGTAGTAACAGCTGGGGATACTAAAGTTGATAACAAAAAATTTAAAGAAGAGTTTGGTGTTAAACCTAGTATGTTAGCTTATAACGATGTATTTGAAATAACGGGGCATGAAGTAGGTGGTGTTTGTCCTTTTGCCCTTGCTGATAATACAATAGAAGTATTTATGGATGTTTCTTTGAAACGGTTTGATACTGTATTTCCAGCATGTGGCAGTAGTAATTCTGCAATAGAACTAACAATGGATGAACTATTTACTTATTCTAATAGTTTAAAATGGGTAGATGTGTGCAAAAAAATAATGGAAAATGAATAAAAGATATTATTTTATTCTTTTTTTATGTTATAATTAATATGGTGATGATATGATTACGGTTGATGAAGTAATTAAAAGTTTATCTAGTAATACTAATTTAAGTTCTGAAGTTAAAGAAAATTTAAAAGAGTTAATAGTTATTTTTAATGGTCATTTTCCTAATGCAGATTTAACTAACTTAAACAATAGAATCGGTAGTTTAAATATTGTTAAAGCTAATAAATATGTTATTAAGGATCTTGCTAAATATGATATTAATAATAATGTATTACAAGTTAATGCATTAGAATTATCAAAAGATATTGATGGTAAAAATATATTAATGCATCAATTATTAAATATTATTAGTTCTAAAAATGCACAAACAAAATATATTAAAAGTTCTGTATATACAGCTATACATGAAGGTTATGCGGCGATAGTTGCTAATAATTTGGTTGGGAATAACGGAGAATATAATCCTTATATGGATGAAGAAATATTTGTTAATCTTTTATCTCAAATAGTAACTAATAAAGAAATTGAGGCAGCTTATTTTAGTAATAATACTGCACCATTAGTTAGTAACCTTATAACTATTCATAATGATCCAAAAGAAATAAAGCAGTTGATGGATATAGCTAAATATAATTTTGAAACACGTCATTTAGCTAATAGAACTAGTATGCTAGCTGATATTCAAAAAAGATTAATTGCACTATTCTTAAAAAAGCCTAATTTAACAAGTGAAAATGTTGAAGATTTTAGAAATCAGTTATGTGGTAATAGTGCCATATTTGGTAATGACAAAAGTAAATATCTACAAGTTGATGGAATTTATCAATATTATGATAATTTAACAACTAATTTAACTTTAGTCTCTCCTGTGATTTCAAATAAAAGTATGTAGAAGGTTATACGTGTTATAACCTTTTTTATTGAATTTATAAAAAAATATGATAAAATAGAAGAAGGTGATATATATGGAAAGAGTGAGAACAAGATTTGCACCATCCCCAACTGGGTATATGCATGTTGGTAATTTAAGAAGTGCTATTTTTGGTTATTTAGTTGCTAAACATGATAATGGTGATTTTATTTTAAGAATTGAAGATACAGATCAAACAAGAAAAGTAGATGGAGCTATAGATTTTATATATAATACATGTAATATATGTGGTCTTATTCCTGATGAAGGGCCCAATAATGGTGGAAATTATGGTCCATATATTCAAAGTGAAAGACTTGATTTATATAAAGAATATGCTATTAAGTTAGTTGAATTAGAGAAAGCTTACTATTGTTTTTGTACTGAGGATAGATTAGAAGCAAAACGTAAAGAAGCCGAAGAAAATAAGATTCCTTTTCTTTATGATGGATGTTGTAAAAAATTATCTAAAGAAGAAATTAAAGAAAAAATAAATAATGGTGAAAAATATGTTATTAGACAGATGATGCCTAAAGAAGGTGTTAGTGTTTATCAAGATATTGTATACGGAGAAATAAAAGTTGAAAATAAGTTATTGGAAGATCAAATTTTAATTAAATCTGATGGTTATCCTACTTATAATTTCGCTAATGTTATAGATGATCATTTAATGGATATTTCTCACGTTATTAGAGGAAATGAATATCTAATGTCTACTCCTAAGTATAACCTTTTGTATGAGGCCTTTGGATGGGAAAAACCAGTATATATTCATTTACCAATGGTAGTTGATTCAGATATGAAAAAACTAAGTAAAAGACACGGAGCTTCATCTTTTATGGATTTATATAATAAAGGTTACATTCCAGGGGCAGTAGTTAATTATTTAGCCTTATTAGGGTGGAGTCCTGAAACAACGGATGAAATATTTAGTTTAGAAGAGTTAATTAAAATATTTGATCCTAAACGTATAAATAAATCTCCGGCTGTTTATGATGTGAAAAAACTTAATTGGATAAATAGTCATTATATTAAGAAACTTAGCTTAGAAGAATTATTAGAAATTACTGTTTGTCATTTACAAGAGGCATATGATTTATCAGATAAAAATGATGAATGGGTAAGGGAATTAATCAGTATTTATCAAAATCATATATCATATGGACAAGAAATTGTTGAAGTAACTGATTTATTCTTTAAAGAAACAATTACTCTAGATGATGAATGTAAAGAATTTATGATGCAAGATGGCATTAAAGAAACGATTGATATCTTTGCTGCTGAAATAGAGAGTATTGAACAATGGAGTATTGATTCAATAGTTAGTGCTATTAACTTAACTAAAGAAAAAAGTGGAGCTAAAGGCAAGATGTTATTTATGCCAATTAGAATAAAAGTATCTGGACAAATGCATGGACCAGAGTTACCAAATACAATTCATTTATTAGGTAAAGATCTAGTAATTAAAAGATTAAAAGAAAACTATTAAAAAAATAGTTTCTTTTTTTGTACAAATTGTATATAATAGTGGCTATAAATTATTTAAGAAAGGAACAATTATATGAATTTAGATAATATTTATATCAAAAAAATTCATAATCAGGGTTCTAATTTAAATATAATGAAGTATTATCAACTACGAAAATTAATAGAAAAACTGATTAAATATGACAAAAATAGAGATTGTTTTGCTGACATTGATTTTTCATACTTAATTGATAAGACAATAGGGTATTATAATCTTTATGTTGCCAAAAAGGAATTATCTTTAGTGGCGGGATTATTAATAGGTAAGCCATATCCTGATAAGACAATAATGTCGATTGCTTATGTGGTAGCTAATAAATATCGTAATATGGGCATTGGTACAGAATTATTAGGAAGAGCAATAAATACTTGTTTTGCAGAGTTTGAGTGCCTATCAATTAATTTATCAGCAAGTATAGATAATATATTTTCAAGAAAGATGATTGAAAGTTTTGACTTTGAATTAATAAGTGATGATGAGTTAAAAAAAAGAAATGGTTGTTTAGTAAAACAAGCTAAATATTCGTTAGATTATAATCAATATATAAAAAAATATGATAGATTTAAACAATATCCAAAATTATCCTAATAATTATTTACAAAGAATGACATGTCATTCTTTTTTTGATATAATTTATAAGAGGTGTCCTTATGAATAAAAAAGATTATATTAATGTAGTAGGACTTGTTTTTTTAGGTTTATCAATTATTTTAATCATATTAGGATTTGAAAATATATATGGTTCAAAAACTGATTGGATTAGTCAACATTGGGCTTTTGCGGAATATTTTAGAACTGAATTTTATAATACAGGTAATATTTTCCCTAATTTTGCTTTTAACATAGGAGCAGGACAGAATATTTATAATTTCGTTTATTATGGTTTATTAAATCCTATTGTAATGATTTCCTATTTACTTCCTTTTATAAAAATGGTTGACTACATAATGGTTGTTAGCATAATTTCAGTGTTTGCTAGTACCTTTTTATTTTATAAATGGTTACGTAATAATAGCTTTAGTTCGAAAACAGCAATGATTTCATCATCATTATTTTTGATGTCAGGACCACTTATTTTTCACAGTCATAGACATATAATGTTTGTTGATTATATCCCTTTTTTAATACTTGGATTGATAGGGATTGATAAATATTTTAGTAGTGGAAAAAGATGGGTTTATATACTTAGTGTGTTTTTAATGATTATGACAAGCTATTATTATAGTGTAGGCGGAATATTAGTTTTTGTTATTTATGGTATTTATAAGTATTTAAAAACAAATAAAAAAATTACATTACCACTTTTTATTATAGATGGTATAAAATTTTGTATCCCTATAATTATAGGTGTCTTAATGGCATCGTTATTACTTTTACCTACAATTGGTGTAATCTTAAACGGGAGATCGGGTATTCAACATACAGCATTTACGTGGAGTTTGTTATTTCCTAAATTTGACTTAAATCCATTACTTTATAGTTCTTATTCCTTAGGATTTACAGCAATAACTATAATCGCACTACTATTTATTTTCTTTAGTAAAAAAAAGGAGAAATTATTTTTAGGAATTGTTGTTTCAATATTTTTATTCATCCCAGTTTTAATGTATATATTAAACGGAACTTTATATATAAGGGCTAAAGTATTAATTCCTTTTCTTCCAATTATTGGATTATTGCTTGCTAATTTTATACAAAAGATATTAGACAGAGAAATAAACTATAAAAATTTATTTATCGTCTTAATAATATTTAATATAATTCTTTATTTAACAGGATATAGTGAAAATATATATTATATAGATATAATAATTACGTCAATAATTATTATTGCTCACAAACTATTTAAAAGAGATTATATATTTTATATCCCAATAATTATTATCGCTTTTATTTCATGTTTAACAGTTAATAAAACAGATGAATTAGTTAGTAAAGATTTATATAACCAACAATTTGATTCAAATAATGAACAATTAATAAAGCAAACTATTAACAATGATAAAGATTTATATCGATTTAATAATTTAACAGAGACTTTAGCAACCGTAAATAAAATATACCATTCTAATTATTATCAAACATCTTTATATTCATCAACATATAATAATTACTACAATCAATTTTTCTTTGATACATTTAACAATGCTGTACCATATCGAAATCGTATTATTACACCCCAAACTAATAATATAATGTTTCAAACATTGATGGGAGTAAAATATATATTATCAGATAGTAATGTTCCAATTGGATATGACTTAGTTTCAAAAGATAATAATGTTGGTATTTATAAAAACAATGATGTGTTTCCAATAGTTTATGCGACTAGTAATCTAATGAATTATGAAGAATTTGCTAAACTTAAATATCCATACAAAATAGATGCTTTACTAAGTAATGCAGTAGTATATAATAATAGTAATAAGGAAATTATTAATCCAATTGATAAAGTAAATTTGCAATATGAAGCTACAGTTGGATCTAATTTAGAAATTGAAAAGTATGATGAAAAATATGTTATTATAGCAAAAGAAACTGATTATATATATTTAGATTTAAAAGAAGAAATTAGTAATCAAATATTATTTATAAAATTCGATATTTTAGAAGCCCCTAGTTGTAAAGATGGAGATATAAGTATTTCTATTAATGGAGTTATTAATAAATTGACTTGTAAGAGTTGGATGTATCATAATGGTAATTATCGTTTTGAATATAGTATATCGTCACCATTAAATATAAAACAATTAGAAATAAAATTTACAAAAGGTGAGTTTAATATTATAAATTTAGAGACATTCTTAATGGATTATGATTATATAAAACAAGCAGTTACTAAGATTGATGCAATGACATTTGATATGAAAAAAACAAAAGGCGATAAGATTGTTGGAAATATAGAGGTAAGTGAAGATGGTTATTTAGTAACTACCATTCCATACGATAAGGGATTTAATATTTTACTTAACGGGAAAAATTATGATTATGGAAAAGTTAATGATTCATTTATTGGATTACCAATAAAAAAAGGTACCTACAGTATTGAAATAAGGTATGAGGCTCCATTATCAAAAGTTGGTTTATACATTAGTACGGTTGGATTTATAATATTTATAATAATAATTATGGTGGATAAGAAAAAAAGGGGAGAAAGATATGAAATATGAATGGAAAAAAAATGATAAAAAAATATATTTACCAAAAGAGAAACCTGAATTAATTGATGTACCAGCATTTAAATATTTTACAATAATGGGACAAGGAAATCCAAATGGGCAAGAATTTAATCTAGCAATAGAAGCATTATACGCGCTTTCTTATACTCTTAAGATGTTGCCTAAAAAAGGTGTCTTAATTGATGATTACTATGAATATACGGTTTTCCCTTTGGAAGGAGTATGGGATCTTACTGAAAAGGGAAGATTAAGTAAAGTTTTAAATAAGGATGAATTAGTATATACTATTATGATAAGACAACCAGACTTTGTTACTGATAAATTAGCTAATGAGGTAATAAATATAGTAAAAGAAAAGAAAAATAATCCTATGCTTGATAAAGTTAAATTCGAAACTATTACTGAGGGGTTATGTTTGCAAATGCTTCATGTTGGGTCATATGATAATGAAAATATAACGTTTGACATAATGGAAAAATATTGCGATAATAACAATCTAATTAGATTATCAAAAGTACATAAAGAAATTTATATATCGGATCCAAGAAAAACAAAAAGTACTAAACTTAAAACAGTATTACGATTTAAAGTTGAAAATAAGTAATACTTGAAAGAATAAAAAAGACTTGAAAACTTTAAAAAGTGTGGTATAATGAATATAATTAATTAAGGGCAATAATGAAGAAGTAGTAGTAAAAGTAATTATTAATAGAGAGTTAGTGGAAGGTGTAAACTAACAATAATCTTTTATGAATTCATCTTTTAGCTTTATATTAAAAGTATAACGGTAACGCGTTTTAGTTATTAAGTGTATAGACATAGTCTATAAATTAAGGTGGTACCGCGTAATCACGTCCTTATGTTAGGATGTGATTTTTTTATTAAAAAAATGGAGGGATAGAATGAAAGAAAAAATATTAAACTTAAAAAAAGAAATAAATGATAGACTTAACTTAGTTGATTGTTTATCAGATTTAAATGAAGTACGTGTATTATATCTTGGTAAAAAAGGACCTGTTCAAGAATTAAGCAGTATGATGTCTTCATTATCAATTGAAGAAAAAAAGGAACTTGGAAGTTTATTAAATACTTTTAAAAATGAAATTAGTTTATTGATTGATGAGAAAAAATGCATATTAGAAGAGATTGCATTGAATAAAAAATTAGTGGAAGAAAAAATTGATGTTACATTGCCATCAACTAAAATGGTTGTTGGAACTTCGCATCCTTTAACAAAAGTTATTGATGAAATAGAAGAATTATTTATTTCTATGGGTTATGATGTTGTTGAAGGACCTGAAATAGAACTTGATTTATTTAATTTCGAAAAGTTAAACTTACCTAAAGGGCATCCAGCTAGAGATACTCAAGATAGTTTTTATATAACAGATGAGATTTTACTAAGAACACAAACATCACCTGTTCAAGCAAGAACTATGGATGCTAATGTCGAAAAAGGACCAATTAGAATTATTTGTCCAGGAAAAGTATATAGAAGAGATAATGATGATGCTACTCATTCACATCAATTTACTCAAATCGAAGGTTTAGTTATAGATGAGGGAATTAGTATTGCTCATTTAAAGGGAACACTTGAATTGTTTGCTAAAAAGATGTTTGGAACGGATCGTACAATTCGCTTTCGTCCTAGTTTCTTCCCATTTACTGAACCAAGTTTAGAAGTTGATGTTTCATGTTTTAAATGTGGTGGTAAAGGCTGTCCTTTGTGTAAACATACAGGATGGATCGAAATATTAGGATCTGGTATGGTACATCCAAATGTTTTAAGAAATTGTGGATATGATCCTGAAAAATATACAGGATTTGCATTTGGTATGGGACCTGAGAGAATTGCTATGTTAAAATATGGAATAAATGATGTAAGACATTTTTATACGAATGATATTCGCTTTTTAAATGATTTTAATCGAGTAGAGGGGAGTGAAGAATAATGCGTATAAGTAAAAGTTTTTTAAATGATTATGTAGATGTATCAGATATAAATTATAGTGAACTTGCTAATAAGATGGTATTTGCTGGTAATGAATATGAAAGTATTGAAAAAATTAGTGATGCTAATAACTTAGTAATTGGTCATATAGTAGAATGTGAAAAACATCCGGATTCTTCTAAGTTAAGTATTTGTAAAGTTGACATTAACGATGGTGAATTAAAACAAATACTATGTGGAGCTGCTAATGTTAAAGAAGGCCAAAAAGTAATAGTTGCTAAAATTGGAGCTACTTTACCTGGTGGGATAACTATAACAAAAGCTAAATTAGCTGGTATGGAATCAGAGGGAATGATATGTGCATTAGATGAATTAGGAATTGATTCTAAATATCTTAGTGAAGAAGATAAAAAAGGAATTCATATTTTAAATGATGATGCACCTGTTGGTGATGATGCTATTAAATATTTGGGTTATGATGATGAAATCATTGATTTTGAGTTAACTGCTGATAGAAGTGACTTACTTAATATTTTAGGTATGGCATATGAAGTTGCGGCTTTATATGATAGGAAAGTCAAATACCCACAAATGGAAGTATCAGAGTTAAATGAAGATATAAACGATAACTATAAGTTAGATGTAGAAACTTTAAATTGCTCTATATATTTAGCTAAACTTGTAAAGAATGTTGTTATTAAGGAAAGTCCTTATTTTATACAAACAAGATTAATAGCAAGTGGTATTAGACCAATCAATAATGTAGTTGATATAAGTAATTATGTCATGTTAGAAATGGGGCAACCATTACATTTCTTTGATGCTGATAAACTTGGAAATACTATCAAGGTCAGAATGGCAAAAGAAGATGAAAAAATTATAACATTAGATGGAAATCTAAGAAATTTAAATCCAGATGATATTGTAATTAGTAATGATAATGAAGCTGTTGCGCTAGCTGGTGTTATGGGTGGATTATCAACTGAAGTTACTAATGAGACTAAAAATATTGTTATAGAAAGCGCTATTTTTAATCCACTTAATATTCGTCAAACTTCAAAACGTATTTTACGTAGTGAAGCTAGTATGCGATATGAAAAAGGTGTTGATCCTAATAGAACTTTATTAGCGCTAAAAAGGGCTTGCTATTTACTTAGCATATATGCCAATGGTGAAATTAGTGGGGGTCTATTATCTTATGATACAACCGAAAAAGAAGATAAACAAATCAGTATTTCTATTGAAAAGATAAATACAGTATTAGGAATGGATTTAAACGAAGAAGATATTGCTAAGGTATTTGATAAACTACAATTTAATTATGTAGTTGAAAAAGATATATTTAATGTATTTGTTCCAACAAGAAGAATGGATGTTAATATTAAAGAAGATTTAATTGAAGAAGTTGGAAGAATTATCGGTTATGATAATGTAGTTGGAATATTACCTAAAACAGCGATTAAAACAGGAAAATATTTGCCTAAAACAGCAATAATGAAAAAACTTCGTTTAAGATTAGAAGCATTAGGGTTAAATCAAGTTATAACATATTCTTTGATTAATGAAAAAGATAGTTATAAATTTATTGATAATGAATATGAAGTTGTAAGATTATTAGATCCAATGAGTGAAGATAAAAGTGTAATGCGTAATAGTTTAGTGTCATCACTAATTGAAGTATATAATTACAATAGTGCTAGAAATATTAAAGATATTAATATATTTGAAATTGGTTCATGTTATTCTAAAAAAGAAGATACTTATTTAGAAGAAACTAAAATTAGCGGTTTAATGAGTGGTAATTTTACTGCTAATACATGGCAAAATAAAAATATAAAAGTTGATTTTTATGTTTTAAAAGGAGTTATTGAAAATCTACTTAATTATATGGGATTAAATAATCGCTATAGTTTTGAAATAACTAATTCGCTTAAAGATATGCACCCACATCGTAGTTGTTCTATTATGATAAATAATGATGTTATTGGATATTTTGGTCAAGTACATCCAAATGTAAGTAAAAAAGAATTGTATGTTTTTGAACTAAGTCTTGATAAATTAATGGAAATAAAGGTTCGTAATATTAAATTTAAAGAATTAACTAAATATCCGTCAGTAAATAAAGATGTAGCATTTATAGTGAAAAAAGACATCATGTCTTTAGATATAATGAAAGTAATAAAAAAAGTAGGCGGTAGACTACTTACAAATGTTGATGTTTTTGATGTATACGAAGGAATTAATGTAGCAGAGGATGAAAAATCTATTGCTTATTCATTGACTTTCCAAGATCCGATGAAAACATTGAATGATGAGGAAGTTACAACTGTATTTAGTAAAATCATTACTGAGGTAGAAAAGCAAGTAGGAGCAAAATTAAGAACAAAATAAAAAAGATCTTAGATCTTTTTTTTATTCTAATTTATTCTCAATATCTTTATAAAAGACAATTTGATTACGACCATTTTCCTTACCGTAATATAATGCCTTATCAGCTTCTTCGATAACATCCATCATACATTTAGTTCCATCGTATGTTTGAATTCCAAAAGTCATAGTTAATTTTATTGGGGTGTCTTTATATAAGAAAGTATGGTTTTCAATTTCACTTCTAATATCTTCAATTCTAGGTAAAATCTGACTTATATCTTGATTAGATAAAACAATAATAAATTCTTCTCCGCCATATCTTCCGACAAAATCATCTTTACGCAGACTAGTTTTTAACATAAATCCTATTGTACTTAATATTTCATCACCAGCTAAATGACCATATTCATCATTAATTTTTTTAAAGAAATCAATATCTCCCATAATAACAGTGAATGGTTTTTGAGACTCTTTAAAGTTTTTGGTTAATTGATTTAAATTACAGATGATTCCTTGTCTATTATATAGTCCTGTTAACTCATTTGATATTCCTTGTTGTAATAACAATCTTTCTTTTTCTTTAAAACTAGTTATATCTTTTATTATTGATATTGTATATTTTTTACCTTCTATATTAAAATTTTTAGTAACAATAGAGTACCAAGTATTCTTATTTTCAATCTTTATTTCTCCGTTATAGCTATTTTTTACTGCATCAACAAAACTATCATATGGTTTATTATTATAAATAACTTCACCATTACTATCTTTTACTACAATCAAGTCATCAAGATTATTTGCAATATCGCTTAGTTTCAACATAAATTTCCTTCTTTCTAGATCGGATGCATTCTACTTAATATATATATAACATTATATACAATTTTTGGGAAAAAGACAACTATTATTAAATAGTTGTTTTTACTTCTTCTTTATAAAAATTGTTTATGAATGTATTATATGCATCATATTCAAGTTTTAAATTAAATTTTTTAAATTTAAAATTCGAATTCTTACTACATACTAATTCTTTAATAAAATATTTTAATAAATCTGGATTTCTAACTAAAATAGGTCCAACTAAATAAGTTCCATAAAAATTATTGTAATGAAGTCCTTCATTTTTACTATTAGGGTAACTACCAATACCCTTTATTACTTTAAATAACGGATTTTTTAAATCCTTTATAACACTCCCTTGGTTCTGGAATCCCACTATTTCTTGTTCAATTAAATCACTTTTAAATAGCGATTCATCGATCATTCTAAATTCTTCTTCTTTAGCACTATATTTAAATACTTCCAAAGCTCGATATTTTCTTTTTTTCTTATCTAGAATATGTTTGCCGAAAAGTTCAATAGAATTACCAGTAACAAGGAAAAACTTATTATTCTCAATAGCAAGTTTAATTTCTTGTTTATATTTTAATAAATGACGAAGAGCAATTTTTTGGTTGTTTTCTGTTCCAGCCCCAATATATACCAAATCATATTTTTCAAAATTTAATTCATCATCTACAGTAACAAAATTAATAGAGACACTAATTCCTTGATTTTCTAACTGTTTTTTCAAAACCTTAATATTACCATTTTCGCCATATAAATTTAATAAATCATAATATAAATATCCAATCGTAAATTTCATATTAACCCTCCTGCTTTAATAATTTTTTGAATGTTTTTTCAACATCGAAATATAACATACAATAAGTTGTATCAAGTGCATATTTTCTAACCGTTTCTAACATTTCAGAAGATGAGATACAAACAACAATTTTTTTAGAATCAATATCAGCATATTTTAATCTAACAGCTATATCATTTGCAAAATTACCAACACATATAATTTTGTTAATCGAATCATCATTTAATAGTTCAAAATTTATATCCCATAACCAAGATAAGTCTTTTAAATTATATCTTCCACTCACGCGATCAAACCCAACGACAACTGTTTTTTTTCCTAATTGCTTTTTTACATATTCCAAAGATTGATTATATGAAATAGGAGTTTCGTTTTTACTTAGTAAAAGGACACAATCTTTATCATCTAATTTTACAACATCTAAGCGTTTGATTTTTAAAGATAAGTTATTAAGAGTATCAACTATTTTTTCTTTAGATACCCCAGATGTAACAGCGGTTACATAACAAGCAAGTAAATTATAAACATTATATAAAGCATTATTACTCATTTTTATCTCAACATTATCAACAATAAATTTATTATCATCAATAAGTTTTGCTTCATAATTCGGAGTTGTTCTTTTAAAATCACAACTAGGACACTCATAAGATCCTAAATTACCATAATGGAAATAATCAAATTTTAATTTTTTATTACATTTCGGGCAATATAGCAAATCTAAATTATTCATATCATTGTTCTTCTTAGAATACTTTGTTTTACTAAGACCATAAAAAGTTGTTTTACCTTTGTGATTAATACTAAATTTAGTTATCATAGGGTCATCAGCATTTAAAATAAGATGAACATTTTTATTTATATTAGCATTTATATCATCCCATACAATATCGAAATGTCCATTACGAGCTAATTGATCACGAGATAGATTATTGATAATAAAATAATTTGGTTTGATAGTTTTAAAAACATGTTTTATGTATCTTTCATCGACTTCTAAAACTAGGACATCACTTTTAATTTTACCGAATATGTTAGAATTTTCAATTAGACAAGTTAGAACCCCTAGTCTAAGGTTTGACCCTTTAGAATTGTGTCCAACTTTATATCCGGCATTCTTATATATTTCAGTTAAAGTTCCTGAAATACTCGTTTTTCCGGTAGTGCCAGTTACGCAAATAGTTATCTCAGGCATTTTAAAATAATTTAAAATTCTATCGTCCATTTTCAGGGCTAAAGTCCCCGGATAAACAGATCCTCTTCCTAATTTTTTTAATACAAATCCGATTGTTTTACATATTATCATTATTAATGGTCTCATATTAACACCTCTTAATAAATTATAACACATTTCGACATAAAGGAGTAGGTAAAAAATATGGAAAAAACATTTTTTTTCTAGTTTTGTCGAAACCATTATAATTGTAAATTAGATGTGTTATTATTTATCTCGGAAGGTGATAATGTGTTCAAGACAAATATTGAGTTTAGTAAAAACACCTTATATATAAATATTGAAGGCGTTATTAATAAAGACAATCTAAAAAAGCTTCGAAAAAAGATGTATTATATAATTGATGAGTATAGTATTTATGATATTGTAATTGATGTTAAGAATAGTTCATATATAGAAACAGATGCATTTTATAGTTTCCTTGATGATTATGATATAAAATATGGAGGAAATCTAGTTGTTATCGAAAATAATAACTAGTTTTTTTATGCCCTAAACAATTCTATTTATTATTTACCTTCATAACTCATAAATAAATTGCTTTTTTAATAGACTTATATAGGTGATCGTATGAAGATAATCAGTAAAATCCGTAATTATATTTTAGAAGAAGAATTTACAATCAATATTTATAAAAATAAAGTTAATATCGTTAATTATATAAGTATAGGTCACTTTGATTCTAATAAGGTATCAATTATTTATAGTGAAGGTGAAGTTTTAATATCCGGGAGTAATTTGGTTGTATCTAAGTTACTGCATGATGAGGTGTTGATAACCGGAGTAATTAAGAATATAGAATTAAGGTGAGAGACTTGAAAAATGATTTTATATATAAGTTTAAAAGTGTTATAAAGTTAAATATAAAGGGTAAAAATATTGAACGGTTTATAAGGAAAATCATTAATAAAAAAATAGAATTATTAAATATTACTTATCCTAGTCGTAATGAAGTGAATATAAAAATATATAAAGATGATTATGAAAAAATAAAGGAAATAAAAACTATATATGATATATATGTAGTAGATACATATGGAATGATAAAAATAAAAAAGGTTATAGACATAAATAGAATCCTTATATTATTTTTAATATTAGGTATATCATTTTTGATTTTTTTATCGAATATTATATTTAAAATAGAAATTGTCCATACTAATAAAGATTTAAGAACACTGATTTCTAAGGAGTTAGAAGTCAATGGAATTAAAAAGAATAGTTTTAAAAAGAATTTTAGTAAATTGCAAGAAATAAAAGAAAGTATTATTACTAAACATAAAGATAAAATAGAGTGGCTAGAAATAGAAATAGTTGGTACAAAATATGTAATAAGAGTTCAAGAAAGAAAACTGCCCATAATAGAAGATGATGATGTGAATCGCCATGTTGTCGCTAGTAGGAGTGCTATAATAAGAAGTGTAGAAGCACAAAGTGGTATGATATTAAAACAAATAAATGATTATGTAAGACCTGGTGATGTTATAATTAGTGGTGAAATAAAACTAAATGATGCGACAAAACAAGTTACTAAAGCAGAAGGTGTTGTTTTTGGTGAAGTGTGGTATGAGACTAAAGTTGAATATCCATTAGTATATAAAGAAGAAAAAATAACTGGTAAAAAGAAAAAGGTTTTAGTATTGCAATTTTTAAATAGAAAAATAGAATTATTTAATTTTAAGTCTTTTAAATACAAAAAAAGTGAAGAAGTAGTGTTATTAGAAAATAGTTGGTTGCCGATTAAACTTATATGGGACAATCAAAAAGAGGTTAAGTTAATCGAGGAATTTAACACAGAAGATGAAGCTATAAATAAAGCTACTTTATTAGCACGAAAGAAGATGGAAAGTAAATTAAATGACAAAGAGTACATAATTAATCAAAATTGTTTGAAAGTTAATATCAGAAATAGTACAATAGAAGTAGAGATGTTTTTTGCTATTCATGAAAATATAACAAGTTATCAAAAAATAGAAGAAATAATTCCAGAAGAATCGTTAGAGTAGAGGTGGTAAGATGCTTAGAGCTACATTAGTAAGTATATTTGAAAAGATTTGGCCAATGATTTTAATTTTTTGTGTTGTTCTTGCATCTATCAGACTTGCTTATCTTGTTAAAAACAACAAGAAAATAGTTTTATATAAAGAAATATTGTCTCTTGGTTTTGTAATATATATTTTATGTCTGTTTTATGTCGTAACTTTTCAAGACGTTAGTTGGTCAACTTCTAATTATATTCCATTTAAAGAGATGTTCCGATATAACTTTGGAACTAAATTGTTTTTTAAAAATGTTGTTGGTAATATGATTATGTTTGTACCTTATGGTTTTTTCGTCTCATATTTTTTAAAACTTAAAAAACCTTATCTTATTTTAGTACTAACTTTATTTACTTCGGCTACTATTGAAACAACGCAATCTATAATTGGGCGCGTGTTTGATATAGACGATATTTTGCTTAATTTAACTGGTGGTGTAGTAGGGTTTTATCTTTATCTTGGACTTAACAACATAAAAGAACATTTGCCTAAGTTGTTGAAAAATAGCCTAATTTATAATATAATAATAATATTGGTTCTTTTAGGAATTATATTGTATTTGCTAGAAATTATAAATGTAGGAGTATAGATTATGAATAATATTGGTTTTTTTAATGAAACAAAAGAAGAGATTAAAGAATTAGAAGAAATAAAAAAACTTATTGATTATGCAATAAGTTATGAAAAGTTAGATAATATTGAATTTAATATTATTATAGTTGATAATGATACTATTCATGATTTAAACAAACAATATCGTAATGTTGATCGTCCTACCGATGTAATATCATTTGCACTAGAAGACAATATGGATGTTAGCTTGGAAAATATTAGATTGCTTGGTGATATTTATATATCAATCGATAAAGCTAAACAACAGGCTAATGACTATGGTCATAGTTTTTTACGAGAAGTAGCCTTTTTATCAATACATGGCTTTCTCCACTTACTAGGATATGATCATATGAATGAAAAAGAAGAATTAGAAATGTTTGAAAAACAGGAGTTGATATTAAATGGATATGGAATCAAGAGATAAACAAAAAAGAAGAGGGTTTAAACGATTTTATAATAGTTTTGGATATTCAATAGATGGACTAAAGTACGCTTATAAATACGAGCAAAGTATGACAATCCACTTATTTATAACTGTCTTTGTTATTGTAGTGGGATTATGGGTTAAAATAAGTTTAACAGAATGGCTTTTATGCTTAATATTAATGGGGCTTGTTCTAGCAACAGAATTGATAAATACGTCATTAGAAGCAGTAGTTGACCTAGCGTGCCCTAAGATCCATCCGTTAGCTAAAATAGCAAAAGATACAGCATCTGCTGCTGTGTTTGTATTTTCAACAGTCGCTTTTGCTAGTGGATTAATTATATTTATGCCAAAAATTATTGAAATGTTAGTGTAGTATTTAAGGAGGTAATTATGAAAGAAAAATTAAGTGAATTATTAAAAAATGCGTATGCACCTTATTCTAATTATCATGTTGCGGCAATAGTTGTTACTAATGATGGACAAGTATTTGGTGGTGTAAACGTCGAAAATGCCTCTTATGGTGCTACTATATGTGCTGAGAGAAACGCTATTAATACTGCTGTAAAAGAAGGATATAAAAAAGGAGATTTTAAGACTTTATATGTTATGGTAGCAAGTGATAAACTAGCTTTTCCTTGTTTTATATGTAGACAAGTTATTGCGGAATTTTTTGATATGGATGCTGATTTAATACTTATGAATAAAGAAGAAACTAAAAACTATAAAATGCGCGATATTATAGTTCATCCATTTTCAGTTGAGGATTTAAATTGAAATCAGGATTTGTTAGTTTTATAGGAAGACCTAATGTAGGTAAATCAACTTTACTTAATGGTATTGTTGGTAAAAAGGTTGCTATAACCTCAAATAAACCTCAAACAACGCGCAATATAATTCAAGGAATATATAATGAAGAAGAAACACAAATTGTATTTGTTGATACCCCTGGTATTCATAAGCCAACCCATAAATTAGGTAAATATTTAAATAGACAAGCATACTATAGTATAGATGATGTTGATGTTATTGTTTTTTTAGTTGATGGAAGTGAAAAATTAGGTGGTGGCGATAAATACGTTATCGAAAAATTAAAGGAAGTAACAAAACCAGTTATTTTAGTAATTAATAAAATTGATAAGTTATCTAAAGATCAAATTTTATTGAAAATTGATGAGTATAAAGATTTATATAATTTTAAAGAGATAGTGCCACTATCAGCTTTGAAAAATAATAATACAGATACATTAGTAAAAGTTATAAAAAAGTATCTTCCAGATAGTATAAAATATTTTGATGATAACCAGTTTACAAATAAATCTATTGAATTTTTAATAGCTGAAATAGTTAGAGAAAAAGTTTTTAATCTAACTGAGGAAGAAGTACCACATTCTATGACTTGTGTAGTAGAATGGATTGAAAAAGGTAAAAATAATTATACAATTAATGTAGCTATTATAGTAGATAGGGATTCGTTAAAAAAGATTATAATAGGAAGACAAGGTAGTAAGATAAAAGAAATAGGTATTTTATCTAGAAAAGAAATAGAACAATTGTTAGGTCAAAAGGTATATTTAGACTTATTCGTTAAGACAATAAAAAAATGGCGTGATAAGGAAAAATATTTGACAGAATTTGGCTATAGTAATTTTGAATAATTCGCATAAAGAATAAAAAAAGAAACCACTATATTATTGAAAGGTGGTTACTATGAATAAAGAAATTTTATGGCAATTATTTAAAAATACAGGTAAGATAGAGTATTATATGAAAATAAAAGATTTAGAAAGGGAGTAGTGTTAGTGGATACAAAACTAAGAGAAATTGTAGTTGGAGGACTTTATAGACATTTTAAAGGAAGAGAATATCGCATTTTAATGATAGCTAATGATAGTGAGACTAATAATGATGATGAACCTAAAAAGGTAGTAGTATATCAAGCCCAATACGGAGATAATAAAATATGGGTCAGGGATTATGATATGTTTTTATCAGAAGTAGATAAAGAAAAATATCCAGAGGTTTCTCAAAAATATCGTTTTGAACTAATTGACTAGAAGGTCGTGGTAATATGATAGAAAAGATTGAAGGAATAGTTATAAGTGAAAAAGACTATAGCGAGACCAGTAAGATATTAAATGTTGTTACTAGAAATTATGGTGTTATTGGTGTTATCGCAAAAGGTTGTAAATCAATGAAAAGTGAACTTCGTAGTGTTACAGGAAAACTTACTTATGGGTATTTCAATCTTTATTATAAACCAGGAAAATTATCTTCTTTAATTAGTGTTGATGTAATTGATAGTTTTAGAAATATTAAGACTGATATTAAAAGAATTAGCTATGCTAGTTTTCTTTTAGATTTAACAGAACAGGTTATGAAACAAAGTTATCAAACAGAAATATATGAACTGTTTGTTAATAGTTTAATAAAAATAAATGAAGGATTTGACCCAATGGTTATTTCTAATATATTAGAATTGAAATATTTGGATCACTTAGGCGTAATGCCAATTATAGATGCTTGTTCTATATGTGGCTCAACTAACTCTATTGCTACTTTATCTAGTAATAAGGGCGGTTACATATGTAATAGGTGCTACAAGAACGAAAAAATAGTTAGTTCTAAAACAATTAAGATGATAAGAATGTTTTGTTATGTTGATATTTCTAAAATATCAAAATTAGATATTAGTGATCAGGTAAAACGTGAGATTAATGATTTTTTAGATGAGTATTATGATCAGTACACAGGTTTATATTTAAAAAGTAAGACTTTTTTAAAAAATTTAAATAAAATAAGTTAGGTGGTAATTATGTCAGACTATAAATATTTAATTGTTGCTTTTGCAACATTATTTTTAGCTCAAATAATAAAATTTACTATAGAATCAAAAAGAGAAAACAGACTAAAATGGGGGAGATTGTTTAACGGAAGTGGTGGTATGCCAAGTTCTCATAGTTCATTTACTTTTTCTCTAGCTATGATGTTAGGACTTAACGAAGGCTTTCATACGCCACTATTCGCAATCGCATTAGTGCTTTCATTTGTTGTGGCATATGATGCTATGGGACTTAGAATGGAAAGTGGTAGACAAGCTGAATCAATAAACAAAATAGCCGAAGAACTTATTAATAAAGAATATAAATTGGGTATTAAACATTTAAAAGAGGAACTTGGTCACAACCCAATTGAAGTATTAATGGGAATGGTCTTAGCTATAGTAACTAGCATTAGCTTTACTTTTATATTTTTTAGATAGTATGTTAATAGTTAAAATTGACTTTTAAAGGTTACTATGTTATTATCCATGTATAGTAGAGTGGTGGATATGGAAAATAAAAAAAATCTTATGTGGATTACTTTAATAACTTTAGTTATTGTTGTTGGTGGATATGTATTTGTTTTTTATAACAAGACAAAAACAAGAGAATCTATAATTAGTTTCAATGATTACATATATAAATATACAGCCGAACAAAAACCTACTTACACTGATTATAAGATAAGTAGTGGTTCTAAAAAAGATGAGTTTTACGATACAATGGAAAAAAAATCATATTACATTGTAAAAGTATATAAAGATGATATGAACTATGATATATATTATGTAAGTAAAGATTTTAAAACAACTTGTTTTGTAGCCTCATTATCGGGTATATATTGTGATAGTGAGGAATTATTGCAAAAAATAATGTATATATATGCCAAAGACTTTATCATTAGCCAAGATATAAGTGAGTATAACCAATATTTGAATGAATTAGATTCAAACGTTATATTTGATATGAGATATAATTATAAACATATTGGTGATGAGTTTATAGAAATATACTATGATGAATATCAAAAAGTTGATGATGAAACATCGGTTTCAATGTTTAAAAAAAGACACATAACATATAAAGTAGATTTAAAAAACAAGACTTTTATTAAAGAATAGATTATATGGTTGACAAAATTTGAATAATACAATAAAATATAAATATATTTGTTTATAAATGCGATGATGGGTTTGGAACCCCGGAGTAATATATTTAAAGCTGATTCTTTTAGAATAAGTAAGGTGGAACCGCGGGTAAGCCCGTCCTTACAATAATTCTAAAAGTTTTTTTATTATAGGTGGTGATGTATGCATAAAATAGGTATTTGTTTTCCTGGTAGTGATTTTGAAAAAATGCCAATCGATGAATTTAAAAAATATATTTTGAAGTTCAAAGAAGCAGGAGTTACTAGTTTTGATTTTTATACTTCATTATTTTTAAATTGTGATGAGAAATTAAAACAATTAGTTATGTTTTTGAATGATAACGATATTACAATTACATTTCATTATCATAGTAGCAATACAATAAAGATTAATGATAACGATGACTATGAAAAGTTATTATCAATCTATAAACAAGAATTAATGACTGTTAGAAATAACTTAGAAAAGATGAATATTAAATATAAAACGACAATTGTTTTCCATGGACTAGATTATTTTAAAGATAGTGCTAAATACAATCATCAAAAAAATTTAATAGATGTTTTTAAACAACTATCAGATTATTCAACGATTCTTAATTTTGAAATTTTAATAGAAACCTTATCTAATAATCATCCATATGGAAATCATATCGGAGATGATTTGAGTGAACTTAATCTGTTTATCAATAGTATTGATAATGATAATTTTGGTATTTGTTGGGATATGGGCCATACAAGATTAAATAGTATAGAAAATAATGCACTATTATATTTACCTGAAAAAATAATGAATAAAGTTAAATTTACTCATATTCACAATATTCACTTAGATAAGGACAAAAAGTATTATGTAGATCATTTGCCATTTACTAATATGAATTATCAGAAAAAAGAGTTGGAATACTTAATTAAAAGTGATTATAAAGGTGTATATTCAATTGAATTTAATACGGAAAATTTAAAAGAAAACATATATGTTTATCTTGATAGTATAAAAATATTAAATGAAACTTTAAAAAGTTTGGAGGAGGAATAATATGAATTTAGAAAAAATAGTTAATTTATCAAAACAATATGGATTTGTTTTTCAAGGAAGTGAAATCTATGGAGGTTTAGCAAACACATGGGATTATGGACCACTTGGAGTTGAACTTAAAAATAATGTGAAAAGAGCTTGGTTAAAAAAGTTTGTCCAAGAAAATATTTATAATGTTGGTATGGATAGTGCAATCTTAATGAATCCTAAAGCATGGGAAGCAAGTGGACATATAAGTAATTTTAATGATCCTTTGATAGATTGTAAAGAATGTAAAACTAGACATCGAGCTGATAAATTGATTGAAGAATTTACAAAAGGTGATGTTTTAGCTGATGGTTGGTCAAATGAAAAAATGCTAGAGTATATTAAAGAAAAAAATATTGGATGCCCTAAGTGTGGTAAATTAAATTATACTGATATTCGTCAGTTTAATATGATGTTTAAAACATTTCAAGGGGTTACTGAAGATAGTTCTAGTACAATTTATTTGCGTCCAGAAACAGCACAAGGAATATTTGTGAATTTCTTAAATGTTCAAAGAAGCATGCGTTTAAAAGTGCCATTTGGAATTGCCCAAGTAGGGAAGAGTTTTAGAAATGAAATAACACCAGGTAACTTTACATTTAGAACTCGTGAGTTTGAACAAATGGAACTAGAATTTTTCTGTAAACCAGGTACGGAGTTAGAATGGTTTAAATATTGGAAAGAATATTGCCATAAGTGGTTATTAGATTTAGGGATGAAAGAAGATAATTTACGTCTTCGTGATCATGATAAAGATGAGTTAAGCCATTACTCTAATGCTACTACTGATTTTGAATACAAATTTCCATTTGGTTGGGGAGAATTATGGGGAGTTGCTAGTCGTACTGATTATGATTTAAAGCAACACCAAAAATTTTCTAAACAAAATATGGAATATTTAGATCCTGAAACAAATGAAAAATATGTGCCATACGTTATTGAACCAAGTCTAGGAGCTGATCGTGTTGTATTAGCGTTCCTATGTGATTCTTATTTCGTGGAAACATTAGAAAATGGTGAAGAAAGAGAAGTCATGAAATTTCATCCGGCTTTATCACCTTATAAAGTTTCTGTTTTACCACTTGTAAAAAAGTATCATAGTGAAAAAGCAATGGAAGTTTATCAACTGTTAAGTGCTAATTTCATGACTTCTTATGATGAAGCTGGTAATATTGGTAAAAGATATAGAAGACAAGATGTTATTGGAACTCCTATGTGTATAACAATTGATGATGAAACTTTAAACAATAATACAGTTACAATAAGAGATAGGGATACCATGGAACAAATTACTTTACCATTGGACGAAGTTATTAATTATGTAAACGAAAAAATAAAATTTTAAGAAGAAAAATTTCTTCTTTTTTTTTTAACTAATTTTTAGATCTTACGTATATATATAATAGACTATAAGTTTGAAAGGAGATAAAATGGAAAACAATGTAAATGGATTTTATCAAATGCCTTTAGTTGGTGATAAAGCTCCTTCGTTTAATGCGCTAACGACAGATGGCGAAATAAATTTTCCAGAGGATTATAAAGGAAATTGGGTTGTCTTTTTTTCACATCCTGGTGATTTTACACCAGTTTGTACAACTGAGTTTATAACATTTGCTTCAATGAAAAATGATTTTGATAGATTAAATACTAAATTATTAGGTTTGTCAGTAGGATCTATTCATTCACACATAGCCTGGATGTTAGATATAAAAGATATGAACTATAAAGGAATGGGCAATGTTGAAATAAATTTTCCAATAGTTGAAGATATTACAATGGATATTGCCAAAAAATATGGAATGATTCAGCCAGGTCAATCAAGTACTAAAACAGTTAGAGCCGTATTTATAATAGACCCAAACGGAATAATTAGGACAATTTTATATTATCCTCTTACAACTGGAAGAAATATTAATGAGATATTAAGAATAATAATGGCATTACAAAAATCTGATAGAGAAGGAGTCGTAACTCCAGCTAATTGGATGCCTGGAGAAGATGCTATTATTCCACCAGCAGTAACCTATAATGCTGCTAAGCAAAGACTTCAATATCCAGATGCTAATACCTATTGTTTAGATTGGTTTATGTGTTTTAAAAAGGAAAATAGATAAAAAAGACACTATGTGTCTTTTATTTAATAAGTTCAAATTCTGTCTAATGCAATATAAAGATATTAATATTATCACAAATGGTATATAGGTAAAAAACAAAATATAGAAAAATATAGTCAAAATATGTCATATAAATAATAAAAAAAGTATTAAAAAAGTAAAAAAACGTTTCTTTTTTAATAAAATTATGGTAGAATTAATTATAGTAAAGTGTATAATAATGCAGACTGGGAGGAATAGAGATGGGATTTAGTATAAAAAAATGGTTATCTAATGATGAAGTTGATGTGTTTTCAAGTAATAGTGGAACAGGTGATGAATACTATAGTTTGAAACCAGAAGAAGCTTTACAAGAAGGTGGTAGTAAAATGATTTTACTAGAACCTAGAGCATATTCTGAGTCACAACAAATAGCTGATTATTTAAGAAATAGAAATACTGTAGTTGTTAATCTAAAAAGAGTAACATCTGATCAGGCAAAAAGAATAGTTGATTTTCTAAGTGGAACTATTTATTCACTTGGTGGAGATTTACAAAAAATAGGTGGTGGCATATTTTTATGTACGCCAAACAATGTTAATATTCAAGGAAAAATTACTGATGAAAAAGAAGGTAAAGACATTCACGATAATGATGATATAAATATTGAATGGTAAGATAGTTGAAATATAGGAAAAAGTGTGCTACAATAAGCGGTAGCGCCAAGGGGTGAGAGTATGGAAAAGTTTAACAGAACACTTCGTGGCTATGATCCTGCAGAAGTTAATAGCTTTTTAGATCAGGTAATCAAACAAGTAGAGGATATGGTTACAGAAATAAAAGGCAAGGATGCAAGAATAATCGAATTAGAAGGATTAGAGCAAGAAAACAATCATTTAAAAGAAAAGTTAGAGCAATATGAGAGGATGGAAGGGACCTTAAATAAGGCTATTTTAATGGCCCAAAAAACATCTGAACAAATCAAAAGTTCTGCTCAACAAGAAAGTGAAATTATTATTGATGATGCTAAAAAGAATGCAAGTCGTATAGTTAATGAAGCTTTACTTAGAGCTGAAAAAACAGAATTCGAAGCTAATATGCTTAGAAGAAATATTAATGTTTTCAAACGTCGTCTTAAAGATATCATTGAGTCACAATTAGAGGTTGTTAATGATATTGAGAAAGTCGAATTATAACAAATGATAGAGACGGTATATTATAATATTTTATAGAGAGTTAGCGGGTGGTGGAAGCTAATAGATATGTAATATATAGATCACTCTTGATGTTTCTTTTGGATAAGAAAAGAACGGTTACGCGTTATAGTATCAAGTGTATATTTTATAAACTAAGGTGGTACCGCGGGAATCCTCGTCCTTAATATTAGGACGTTTTTTTGTACAAAAATTTAAATTATAGATAGGAGAGATATTTATGGATTATAAAGATACGTTATTAATGCCAAAAACAGAGTTTCAAATGCGTGGCAATTTAGCTGAAAATGAAGCAACACAAAGACAAACATGGGATGAGATGGATTTATACAATAAAATATTAGAAAACAATAAAGATGGGAAACCATTTATTTTACATGATGGTCCTCCATATGCTAATGGTAATATTCACATTGGTCATGCTCTAAATAAAATTTTAAAAGATTTTATCAATCGTTACAAGATGTTAGAAGGGTATAAGGTTATTTACATTCCCGGATGGGATGTTCATGGATTACCAATCGAGACAGCTGTTACTAATAGTGGGATCAATCGTAAGGAAATGAGTAAAAGTGCTTTTAGAGCATTATGTGAAGAATATGCTATTGAACAGATAGGCAAACAAAAAGAGCAATTCAAGACGTTAAATGTAATTGGTGATTGGGAAAATCCTTATATTACAATGAATAAAGGATTTGAAGCAAAACAAATCGAAGTATTTGCTGAGATGGCTAAAAAAGGTTTGATTTTTAAGGGATTAAAACCAGTATATTGGAGCCCAAGTAGTGAATCAGCTTTAGCAGAAGCAGAAATTGAATATAAAGATCGTAAAGATCCGTCAATTTATGTTGCATTTCCTGTTGTTGAAGGAAATGATGTTGTTAACAATGGTGATAACTTAGTTATCTGGACGACAACTCCATGGACTTTACCTGGAAACTTAGGTATTGCAGTTGGTGAACAATACGATTATGCAAAAGTATTAGTTAATGGTAAAAACTATATTATTGCTAATGATTTGGTAGAAGATTTAGCTAAAGAATTTGAGTGGGAAAATTATGAAGTTGTCGCAACTTTTAATGGAACTAAACTTGCTAATGTTAAATATCAACATGTATTTATGAATAGAACATCACCTGTAATTATTGGGTATCACGTAACTTTAGATGCTGGAACTGGTTTAGTTCATATTGCGCCAGGATACGGTGCTGATGACTTTATTATTGGTAAAGAATATAACTTAGGCATGATTAATGGAGTTAATGACCAAGGTGTCTTAAATGAAGAATCAGGAGAATTTGCCGGCCTATTCTTCGAAGATGCTAATAAAGCAGTAACTACAAAATTAGATGAACTTGGAGTACTATTAAAACTTAAATTTATTAATCACTCTTATCCACATGATTGGAGAACTAAAAAACCAGTTATATTTAGAGCTACTGCTCAATGGTTTTGTAGTATTGAAAAGATTCGTAGTGAATTATTAGATCAAATCGAAAATAATATTAAATGGTTACCTGAATGGGGAAAAACAAGACTATTTAATATGATTAAAGAAAGAGGAGACTGGTGTATTTCTCGTCAAAGAGTATGGGGATTACCGATCCCAATTTTCTACAATGAAGATGGTAGTGAAATTATTGATTATGATGTAATGATGCATGTTTCAAATTTAATAAGAGAACATGGTTCAAATGTATGGTTTGAGCGTGATGCTAAAGATTTATTACCAGAAGGATATACAAACCCAGCTAGTCCAAATGGAAATTTCACAAAAGAAGAAGATATTATGGACGTATGGTTTGATTCAGGATCTAGTCATACCGGAGTTTTAAAAGAACGTGGATTGGATTATCCTGCAGATATTTATTTAGAAGGATCTGATCAATATCGTGGATGGTTTAACTCATCACTTATTTGTGGAGTTGCAGTTCATGGTACTAGTCCATATAAACAAATCGTTTCACATGGGTTCGTATTAGATGGTAAAGGTCTAAAGATGAGTAAAAGTTTAGGTAATACTGTTGATCCACTTAAAACAATCAAATTACATGGTGCTGATGTATTAAGGCTATGGGTTGCTAGTGTTGATTATAAAGAAGATGTACGTATAAGTGATGAATTAATCGCGCAAGTAAAAGAAAGTTATAGAAAAATAAGAAATACATACCGTTTTATGTTAGGTAACTTATTTGATTTTAATCCGGGAACTGATAAGATTGCATATGATAAAATGAGTTCTTACAACCAATATATGATGGTTAAGTTAAATGAAGTAATAAAGGATGTTAAAAACAGTTATGCTAATTATAACTATCAAGAAATTTATAAAACAGTAAATAACTTTATTGCATTTACTTTATCTAATTTTTATTTAGATTTCACTAAAGATATTTTATATATTGAAGGTGCTGATTCGATTAATAGAAGAAGTGTTCAAACAGTACTTTATGAAACACTTACTTCATTAATTAAATTATTAGCCCCTATCTTACCTTACACCAGTGAAGAAGTATATAAATTATTACCTGGTAAAAAGTTAGATAGTGTTCATTTAGAAAAAAATCCACAAGCAATTGACTATGAAAATAGTAAAGAAGTATTAGCTTACTTCGATAAATTCTTTATGATTAAAGATGATGTTTTTAAAGCTTTAGAAGAAGCTAGAAACGAAAAATTAATTGGTAAAGGATTAGAAGCTAGAGTTTATATTCATGCTGAGGGTGAATATCTAGATGTTATTAATGATTTAGGTGAAAATTTAAAACAATTATTAATAGTTTCTGATGTTGTTTTAACAGAAGAAAAATTAACAAAATATGATGTTATTGAAGTTAAGGTCGAAGCATTTAACGGACATAAATGTGAAAGATGCTGGAACTACTTTGAAGAAAGCAACATGAATGGTGATGTATGTAATCGTTGTCATGATGTTGTAAGTAACATAAAATAGACGCAAAATTTGCGTCTTTTTTTTTAACAATTATTTTTATTCTTAATAAATTCTCTTAATATTTTAGTTAATGCTCTTTTTTCTATTCTAGATACATAACTTCTAGAAATACCTAATTGCTCAGCGATCTCTTTTTGAGTTATTTCATCGCCACCATTTAATCCATATCTTTTACATATAATTTCTTTTTCCCTATCTGTTAGGATATTAAAATATTCTTTTAGTAATGATATATTATTTTGTTGATGAATATCCATTGCAAAATCGGGTTTAGGTGTTTTTAAAATATTTAGAAAAGTTATTTCATTACCATCTTTATCAAATCCAACTGATTCACTTATACTTATATTTTTATTATTTTTTTTATCACTTCTAAAGTACATAAGGATTTCATTTTCAATACATCTAGCACAATATGTAGTTATTCTAGTACCATGCTTATGCGAATAAGAATCAATTCCTTTAATAAGTCCAATAGTTCCAATACTAATTAAATCATCAACATCTTCACGCCTATGATCATATTTTTTAACAATATGAGCAACTAATCTCAAGTTATGCTCTATAAGCTTGTTACGGGCATTTTTATCGCCTAATTTGGCCTTCGTAACACATTCTTCTTCTTCTTCTTTAGATAAAGGATCGGGAAAAACATTATTTGAATAAGCAGCCGTAAAAATATAAAAATCCTTAAATATTTTTTTAAGCAAATTCCACATTATAAAATCACTTCCTACTTAATGATATGAGGTATACTTATCCATAATTAATAATAATGAAATAATTTAACTTTATATTTAAAATAACATATATTATATTAGCACACAAATATGGAGGAGAATATATGCTTAATGAAAATGAAAAACTTTATTTTTGGTCAGGAATAATGAAAGACCATGCAGAATTTTTTTTAATGAATTTATCATCTAGAGAAGAAGAGTTTATAAATACTGCTGAATATTTCAAATTGCAGTTTACAGAAATTCAAGATGCTTCTAGGAACCCAATAAATGATCAATTTATTGATAGAGTGATGAATTTATTAGGAGAGTTTATCCAATTTAAACAATTTATTTTAAGAAGACTATTAACATGTAGTATTGAAATAAGTTTGCCGTCTAGCTTTATAAACCATATGATTAATGAAGCTATGGAATTTTTTACTGACCTAAATAAGATTAAACGACCTGTTACTATAGATCCGATTAGAGAAAATATTAATTTGCACAAAATTTGGTTACCAGATGCTGCCGGTCATGCTGCATCAATAGCGGCTGATTTAGATCCAGTTGAAAAAGAACACATCAAAGAAGCAGAAGAATTTGAAAAAGATTTTAATTGCTTATTTATCAAAGCAGATGAACTTGGTAAGATGTTAGAAAGAACTGAACTTACTAATGGAGTGTTAGATTATCTAAATGAGCAAGCATTTAATAAAATAACTGAATTTATTGATTACTTAGGTAGAATTAAAAATCTTGTTAGTCAATGCAAATTACTTGGAGTATTAAAACCAATCATACCAGATCATATGATTAGAGAAGAGCAATATTATTTGGATAATATAGAAAGTTTTAAAAGATAATCAGCGAAAAAGGTCGACTGATCTTTTTTTATTATGAAATTATTAGTTGGTTATGATATAATAAAATTATTAGAAGTAGGAGGTTTTGGTATGTTAGAGAAATATGAAGATAAGATCGAATTTCTTTCTAAAGAGTTTGAAATCGATCCAAAAACTTTTTTAAACTACATTGAAGAAAACAACCTAGATGTTGATATCATAATTAAAGCACTTGAAGATACTGATTTTTCAAAGGAGGATGTTGCAGAACTTTTCAACTTAGATCATACAAGTTTATTTAATCCATTCTTATTTTTGGTTACGGAATTAAAAGATTCAACTAAGAATATGAATAAAGTTTTTAAACACTTGGATTTATATAATTTGAAAGGTGAAATTCTTACTATATATTTTGGAGTTGCAAACCTTATAAATGAAGATAAGGAAATGTTGCTACCTATATTAAAGGAATTACTTCAAAGATTCGATGAAAATTTGAATTCTTATATTGATGATGCTTATAAGGGTAATTTAGATAATCTTGCATTAATTAATAAGAGGCTTATAAATACATTAAAATTTAAAGCAAGTTCTGATATTGAAACACAATATACTTGTTCTGTTGATTATAATAGAAAAGTAATAAATATATGTCTTAATAAAATATTTTTAGAAATAGCTAAGGCAAATAAGGAACAATATCAATTATTAAAATATTCTGAGTTAAACCTAGTTCAAGGTATACATGAGAAAAAAATTCCATTTTTTGAGGATTTAGAACTATATGAACAGGTAGTGTTTGATAAGATTGTTGAAATGGTTTTAACTAATCATGACGTTCATTATGATGAAATATTAGAATTAATGAATTATTTTGTATTTGAAAGAGATGATAGTTTTTCTACAAATTTTGTTGAAAAAAAAGATACAGATAGTACAAGTCAACCTGTGAAAAAGGAAACAAAAGGAGAAACTAATAAACAAACAAAGAATATTAATTTATCATATATAAATTTAGAAAAGTTATTAAAAGATAAAATAATTGGTCAAGATGTCGTGATAGAAGAAATTATTAAAAGGATTAAAGTAGCTGACTTTGGTGTTTCAAAAGATGCTGGAGCTAAAGCTGTATTTTTGCTAGTAGGACCAACTGGTGTTGGAAAAACTGAGGTAGTTAAATTAATTAGTAAAAATATTGGTGATAATAGTAATAATCCAAATAATTTAATAAGAATTGACATGAGTGAATATAAAGAAGAGCACACAGTAAGTAAATTGCTAGGAGCTCCTCCTGGATATGTTGGGTTTGATGATAGAGAAGACAACACTGTATTTGATAAAATTAAAGCTAAACCAAATGCTGTCATTTTACTAGATGAAATAGAAAAAGCTCATCCTGAAGTTTTAGATGTATTTCTGCACATTTTTGATGAAGGGCAAGCAACTACTAATAAGCAAAAGAAAGTAGATTTTAGTAAAAATATGATTTTTATGACAAGTAATATTGGATCTTTTGAAGTCAAGAAAAATCCAATGGGCTTTGATAATAAAAGTGATAGAAGTCAAGAAAAAAGTCAAACATATAAAAAATCACTTGAAAAATATTTAAGACCAGAATTCATAAATAGAATTGATGAGATATTAGTTTTTAATGAACTAAAAAAAGAGGAAATAGCTGTTATTATTGATAAACAGATAAAAAATATTGAAAAGAAAATCACAGACACAAAACAAATGGAAATAAAAATAGAAATTACACCTAGTGCGCTTGATTATTTACTTACTAAAATGGAGTTTAATAAATATGGTGCAAGAGAAGTAAGAAGAGTACTTGAAAGATTTATCTTAAGTGAAATTATAAATTTATCAATTGCAAGTAACTTGAAAAAAGGTGTACTAACTGTTGATAGTGATATGGAAAAAATTTCATTTAATTATAATGAAACAAAAGTTTTAAGAAAAAATAAAAAACAGATGTGATAATTCACATCTTTTTCATTGAATATAAGGATAGATAAGTCATTTAATGGCGTTTTTTGTTGAACAAATAGTAATTTTATGTTAGAATTTTATAAGGAGTAGAGGTGTGAAAATGAAAATAGGAATTCCAAGAGCTTTTTTATATTATACTTATAGACATTTATGGGAAACTTTTTTCACAGAACTTGGATGTGAAATTGTACTTAGTCCTGAAACTAATAAGCAAATTTTAAAAGATGGTATTAGTTATGCAATTGATGAAAGTTGTTTATCATCTAAAATATACATGGGACATGTTTACTCATTAATAGGAGAATGTGACTATATATTAATACCTAGAATAGCTAATTTTGGAGATAAGGAAATAGTATGTTCTAAATTTCAAGCTATTTACGATGTAGTATCCAATACATTCAAAGAAGAAAAAATTAAAATACTTGATTATAATATTGATGTTAAAAAGAAGAAAACCGAATTTCAGGCTTTTATGCAAATGGGAAAAGATTTGAAAAAGAAAAAATTTGATGTTTTAAGAGCATATTTCATGGCAAAACAAGCTGAAAAAACATATGATCAAATTGAACTAAAAAAACAAGAAGAACTTCTAAAAAATAAAGAAAAATTAAAAATATTATTAGTATCACATTCTTATAATATTTATGATAAGTTAATAGGTGAACCAATTTTGAACTATTTAGAGGAGTTAGATTGTATTCCTATAATCGCTAATGTATTACCTAGGGCTGAGGCTAAAGTTAAAGCTAAGCAAGCTAGTCCGACATTACCATGGACTTATAATAAGGAATTATATGGTGCGATTGAATTATATAAAGATAAAGTTGATGGAATAATTTTAATGACATCTTTTCCGTGTGGACCTGATTCTTTAGTTAATGAAGTTATAATTAGAAGAACTAAAGATAAACCAATTATTAATCTAATTTTAGATGGTCAGGAAGGTACAGCTGGAGTTGAAACAAGATTAGAGAGTTTCATTGATATTATCAGAATTAAGAGGGGGGGATTAAATGAAGAAAAGAAGGAAAGTTAGTTTTCCGCATTTAGGAAATTATTGTATCCCAATTGAGGTGTTATTTACTCAAGCACTTGATGTTGATTATGTTACACCACCACCGATAACTAAAAGAACTTTGGAAATTGGTAGTATGTATAGTCCAGATTTTGTTTGTTCGCCATTTAAGTATAATTTAGGAAACTATATTGAAGCAATTGAAAAGGGAGCAGATACATTAATCCAAACGGGTGGAGCATGTAGACTTGGCTATTATGGTGAATTACATTCTCAGATATTAAAAGATCTAGGTTATAAGGTTGATTTTATAAATATGGCTGAAGCTGATTATGCTAAACCATATACGTTTTATAATGAATTCAAGAAGATTAACCCTAAACTATCATTAAAAAAGATAACTCAAACGCTTATGCTTGTTATTGAAATGGTAAAGGTTATGGATAAAATAGAGGATTATATTAGAGAGAATGTTGGTTTTGAAGTGGAAAATGGTTCTTTTGATAACTTACATAATGAATTTTTGGAAGAATTACGTAAGGTTAGAACAAAAAAACAACTTAAGCATTTATCTCATGATTATTTTAAAAAGTTTAAAGCAATTAAAGTTGATAAACCAAAAAAACCATTAAGAGTTGGAGTAATAGGCGAATACTATACTATTATGGAACCTTTTAGTAATCACTATATAGAAAAAGAACTAGCCAAAAAAGGTATTGTTATAACAAGACGTATGAATATATCAAATAGTTTCTTTTTTAGGGAACCAAAAGAAATTGTTACAAAAATAAAGGGTTATTTAAAATATGATATTGGCGCAACAGGAACTGATACTGTAAAAGAAGCGATTGTTTTAGCTAAAGATGGATATGATGGACTTATTCATGTAAAAGCATTTGGGTGTACACCTGAAATAGATGCTATGCCTATTTTACAAAATGTTAGTAATGATTATAAAATACCAATTTTATATTTTAGTTTTGATTCTCAAACTAGTGAAACAGGAATAAAAACAAGGTTAGAGGCATTTTATGACATGATAGTTATGCGGAAGGAGAAGAAGTAATGAAGAAGGCTTATTTAGGTGTAGATATTGGTTCAATATCTACTAAAGGAATTATAATAGATGAAAATGAAAATATTATTGCTGAAAAATATATATGGACCGAAGGTAATCCTATTCAAGCTGTTAAAAATTTGATTGCTGAATTACAAAAACAAGTAGAAAACAAAAGAGTTCAAGTAGTTTCAGTTGGAACTACTGGTAGTGCTCGTAAGTTAATTGGTGTTGTGTTAAATGCAAGTGTTGTAAAAAATGAAATTACTGCACATGCAATTGGAACAACAAGTTTATACCCAGATGTTCGTACTATTTTTGAAATTGGTGGACAAGATTCCAAAATAATCTTAATAGAAGATGGAATCGTTGTTGATTATGCAATGAACACATTATGCGCAGCAGGTACAGGATCCTTTTTATCAAGTCAATCTAGAAGGTTAGGCCTTGAGGTAGAAGAATTTGGGCCACTTGCATTAAAAAGCAAGAAGCCAACTAATATAGCAGCTAGATGTACTGTTTTTGCGGAAAGTGATTTAGTTCATAAAGCGCAAATCGGACATAAAAAAGAGGATATTGTAGCTGGACTTTGTAAGGCAGTTGTTACTAACTATTTAAATAATGTTGGTAAAGGTAAAAAAGTAATTGCTCCAATTGTTTTTCAAGGTGGAGTTAGTAAAAATGTTGGTGTTATAAAAGCTTTTGAAGATGCAACTGGTGAAAAAATTATTGTTGATCCAAGCTCACATTTAATGGGAGCTTTAGGTGTTGCCATTTTAGCCAAAAAATCAGGAATAGAAATTGAATTTGATTTTAATATTGCTGATATAGTATTTGAAACAAAAGGAGTAGAATGCCAAAGATGTGCTAATAACTGTGAAATAATTTGTATTCATAAAGATAAAAAGTTAATTGATGCTTGGGGTAACAAATGTGATAACGGGGCTATAAATACAAAAAATTAACATATAATATTACTAGCAAGAAAATTGCTAGTTTTTATTTTAATTGACATTAAATTTTCTTTTTGATAAGATTTATTATAAGAAGGTGTTAAAAATGCATTTAATAAATAAGAAGAATATTATTATTGGTACTTTAATAGGAATTATTATTGTAGTTGTAGTTTTTTTAATTTTAAACATTAAACCAGGAAAATTTGATATATTAAATTTTAATCAAGATATTAAAGCAGGAACTGTTAATTTACTGACTTGGTCTGAAAGTAAGAGTGCTGTAAAATATGATGTTATAATATATAAAAATAATAACGAAGTTATAAAAGCAATAACAACAAATAAAAATTTCCTTGTTATAAATGATCTTGATATAACTTTTGATGATACTGTAATAATAGATGTTATTGCTCATAATAAAAAGGGAAATAAAAGAAAAGCTAATTCATCAATAAGTTATAACTGGGAATTGCCAATTGTCAAAATATCGGAACCAAATATGTATATTTTAAATGATAATGATGTTACCAATATTAATATAAATATACTTGATAACAATATTGATACTAAAGGATATTATTACGTTATTAACAAAGATAACAAAGATATATTTTCTAATAGTGTAGATGATGATTTCATCGTAATAGATTCTAGTTTTCTAAAACAACTTGATAGTTCACTAGGAAAATATGATATTCTACTTTGTACTGATTATCAAAACGAACGTGTAATAATTAGTAAGACAACACTAAATATATTATTAGAACCAATAACCGAAATAACTATTAATAAACCTATAAATAGTAGTGAGGTTCCTTTTGATGATTTATTAATTGAGTTCACCGGTGGAAAAAATGCTAAAGACTATTATTTTACTTTGCTATATAATGATAATATAATTGTTACTGATAATATTTCTACTAAGGGAGAAATTAATTTAAGTGTAGACAATTTAAACCCCAATACCGAGTATACTTTAATTGTAGGTGGAATCCACCAATCTGATGCATCTATAAAAAAAGAGACAAAGATTAATTTTTCTGTAACTAGTTTAAACAAAGTAAGTAGGCCAATTAGTACAAAAGATAGCGGTGTAATTGGTGTTAATAGAGCAATTAGACTATCTACAAATACCATAGATGCTGATATATACTATACTACTGATGGTACAGAGCCAAATAACAATAGTAACTTATATAATGGTTCTATATATATTGATAAAAATATGACAATAAAAGCTATTGCTATAAAAGAAGAAATGAATCCTAGTGATATTGTAGAATTTAATTATCAGGTTGAAGAAAAACCGATTGCTATTTACCTTAGTCCTTCTGTTCAAACAGAAAATAAGGGAATTGCATTATCGGGGTATACTAATGAAATGGATATGATGAATAAAGTAGGTAATTATATAGAAGCAAGGCTAAAAGAAAAGGGAATAGTTGTGTACCGCAATAACCCTAATATGACATTATCGCAAATTGTTGTTGATTCATCAAAACATGATGTTGATATGCATTTGGCTATCCATTCAAATTTATTTGACGGTAAAAATAAAGGAGTAGAAACTTGGGTTCACGATGAAAATCAGAAAACAGCTATTGATATTGCTAACATTATTCAATCGGAATTGATGAATATTTATTATGATAAAAAAGGTGATCGTGGTGTTCGATATAGTACATCACTAGGTGGAATGAGAGAGACTAATCCTAAAAATGTTACTAATGGGGTATTAGTTGAGATAGCCTTTCACGATCACATGGATGATGCTTTATGGATTGTTAAAAATCAAATGCAAATTGGATATACTATTGCTGATGCAGTGGCATCATATTATGAAAAATAGGAATAAAATTCTATTTTTTTATTATATTTTATTAATTAGTACTTGACAATGCATAGTAGTTGGTATAGAATTATATCGTGAGGTGGTTTATGAACACACAGTTTAAGAAAGGGGTATTAGAACTTATTGTATTAGTCTCAGTTAGTAAAAAAGATATGTATGGTTATGAACTTATTGTAGAAGTATCTAAAGTTGTTGATGTTAATGACGGGACAATTTATCCTTTACTAAAAAGACTAACAAATGAAAAATATTTTGATACCTATTTAGTTGAATCAAATGAAGGGCCATCTAGAAAGTACTATAAGATTACTAGACTTGGTACTGAAAGAATGGAAGAGTTAACCGAGATTTGGACTTCTTTTGCTTCAGCGGTTAATAAGTTTATTGAGGAGAGTGGAAAAAATGACTAAAAGAAAATTTTTAGAAGAACTAGAAAAACGTCTAAATGTTTTAGATGAATCAGAAAAGCAAGATATTCTTAACGAATATAAAGATATGATTGCTGAAAAAATTAAGCATGGTAAAACAGAAAAAGAAGCAATAGCTGATTTTGGAAGTATTGAAGAATTATCGAAAGAAATTTTAAGTGCATATAAAATCAATCCTAATTACAATAAGAGTAATGAAAAAACAAGTGGTGAAAAAGCCAAAGAAATGGTTAATAACGGAGAAGATTTAATTAAAGAAGGAGCCAAAAAATTATCTGATTTTACTAAAAACGTTATTGATGATGTAAAAAAATCAGACAACAATATTACAATTGAATTAATATTTGAAATTATGATTAAAGCTATAATAATGTTATTTGGTTTTGCAATATTAAGATTACCTTTTTGGCTTATTAAGGAATTAGGAATAAGCATATTAGATGTAGCGTTTGTTCCTGTTAATCATGTTTTAATATTTATGTGGTCAGCTTTAATTAGTATTCTTTATTTTGTGACATGCGTTTTAATAGCTATTATTGTATTTAAAAAATATTTTAACTATGAAAATAAAAATATGAAATACAAAGCAACTGATAATAATAAGAAAAAAAAAGAGGATATAAATCAGTTTAAAGAAGAAAAAAAAGTTAAAGAGGAGATTATAACTAATAAAAAAACGTCATCAGATACTTCAACGTCTGTTTTATTAACCATCATAAAAATATTTGTTACAATATCAATTTTGATTCCAATGTTTTTTATTAATTTAGGATTAGTATCAGCTTTAGCAGTAGCGTTATTCCTATTAATCAAAGGTTTAAATGTATTAGGTTTTATTATAGTCATAATAGGTTTAATAACTATAATTGGTCATTTTAGCTCAATTATATTTAATTTCTTATTTTGTCAAAAGAGAATTTTCTTTTTCCCTTTTGTAATTGGTATGATACTATTAGTGTTTGGAAGTGTTTTAGCAGTTGATACAGTTGTAAATTTAACATATTATGATTCATTACCAAATAATAATTTTGAACAAAAGACAGTTACTTATAATGAAAAAATAAATACTAAAACATATATTTTAAATGATACTGGGACAAAAGAAGTTGTTGTAAACAATGACTTAGAAGATGGTGAAATTCGTATAGAGGTTACATACCATAATGAATTAGTAAAAGTAAATAAAAAAACTTATTCTTATAATAGTAACAGCACAATAAATATTTCAGTTGAACCAATAAGGTTAAATAAGAGAAATTTAGTAGATTTAGTTATTAATGAATTAAAAAAAGATAGAGTCTATAACTATACTAAATTATTTCAAGGAAATATTGTTATATATGCAAATGATAATACAATTGATTTAATAAAATAAAAATAGTTTAAAACTATTTTTTTTATTAAAAGATATATATGTAAAGTTATTGACATTTATTTACAATATATTTAAGTTTGTCATATAAAATCAATGCCAAAAATTGACAATTATCTTAATGGTGTGATAATATGTAACTATGATAGGAAAGGTTGGTAATAATATGCAACGTAAGGGTTTTACCTTAATTGAATTATTAGCAGTAATAGTTATTTTAGCAGTAGTTTCTTTAATCGCAACACCAATAGTTATGAACATCATAGACTCGGCTCAAAAAGGGGCATTTAAAAACACAGCTTACGGAATAATAAAAGCAGGGGAATTTAGATATGCCCAAGATGTTTTTAGTGGTGAAAATCGTGAACTTACTTTTACATATAGTGATGGTATAGAACAAGTAAGTGTTGGTGGAAAAAATCTAGAATATAAGGGAACAAGACCACAAAGTGGAAAGGTACTTATAAACAACAGTGGACAAGTAGCAATCGCTATATACAATGGTAAATGGTGCGCTAAAAAGGATTATGAGGAAAGCGTAGTAATATTAACAAGAACAAATGAGGAAGATTGCATCATAGGTGATGAGGAAGATATCGACTTTGTCAAAATTATACCAGGACATAATTTTTCATTGCTTTTAACTGATAATGGTGATGTATATATGGAATCATATGGTGGTGGATATGGTTCATATATTTTAGTTAGTGATATGAGACCTAGTGGAAATGGTGCTACTGATATAGCCGGTTTTATATATAATTTTTCACCGTGGGGTCTGGATGGAATGAGTGAAATTGAATTTGAACAGTTTGTAACCGATAACATGGAAATTCTCACGATTGTATATATGGTATATGCATATCCTGATGAGTGGTTTGATGCATTTATGAATAATGATGATGAATTTATGGATGATATTATACAGCAATTTCAAGACCCAGAATTTGTCCCAAGTTTATATGATAATGAAGCATTCATGTCACTTCATCAAGGCACAATAGATGAACTACACAATCTTATATTTTCTCAATCAAGTGAAAATGGATCAAACCTGAAAAAGGTTAATATAGAAGGCGTAAAAGATATTCACATTACTTATAATGATACTACATTTTTCATAATGAATAGTGGTAAATTATTAGCAATCGGTGAAAACCCGGGCCTTGGTTCTCATGATCCTTGGGGTGATGGAATAGATTTTCCTATTACTGCACAAACAATAACAGAAGTACCAGGATTATCTAATGTTAAAAATGTATTTTCTACTATGGATGATACTTACGTTTTATTAGAAAATGGTGATGTCTATGGTTGGGGATATAATTTTAACGAATTTTTAGGAAATGGAACCGAAGGTAAATTATATACTCCTACAAGAATAAATACGTTATCCAATGTAAAAGAACTAATTTTAACAGAACAAACTAGATTTGCCTTAATGAATGATGGAACAGTAAAAGGTTGGGGATGGACAGATTGGGGAATGGTACCAATAGAAGGTGCAGGTGATTTTGTCTCAATACCAACAACAATTGCTGGATTATCAAATGTAAAGGCGATATATCATGATGCTTGGGATGGAAGATTTAGTTATGCTCTACATAATGATAACTCAGTTAGCGTTTGGGGATTTAACGGTTCTGGTCAATTAGGATTGGGACATACCAATAATATAACAACTCCAACTATAAATCCAAATTTTACTGATGTTAAGGATATTGTTTTAGGAGAACAACATGCATTAGTTTTATCCAATAATGGAACAGTGAAAGTTGTTGGAACAAATATATCAGGAGTCTTTGGAACAGAACATGAAGATTGGGAAGAGATTACAACTCCGGTTTCGATCCCAGGCATAAATGCAATAGCGATTGCGGGTAACAATAGACATACAGCTATAGTAGATACTAATGGTAATCTGTTTGTTGCTGGTGAAAATAGTAAAGGTGAATTAGTTATAGAAAATTCAGAAACCATTTTCACCTTAACGCAAGTTTTAGAAATTACCGATGTCAAACTTATATCATTTGAAAGAGCGTATAATATCCGTCCTAGAGCTAATAGAATGGTTATTGTATCAAATAATGAGGTTAAGGCATTTGGATTCTCAGATTATCCAGAGCCTATGTAAGAGATTTAAAATTAATTTTTAAATCTTTTTTTTATATTAAAAGGATAACAATTTGTATTGTTGTATGTTGTTAGTAGGAGGTGATATATTGAAAAAAATTGTTTTCTTTTTTTTATTCTTTTTTCTTTGTGCTAGTCATGTGATTGCTGATAATGAAATTTATTATTCTAAATATTTTCCATCTACTGCCTGGTCTGAAAGTGAAATTTTTGAAAGTGATACTAAACTGGTTGAAACAGAAAGAAGACATATGTGGTATCAAGAAGAAAATATTTTGGGTGACTATTATATTGAAGGTGCTAATGATAATGAATATCCATTGATCGATTATAATGATTATATAGAAACTGATTATAGTGATTGGAATTTAACAAGGCCAGAAGATAAACCAAATAGAATTATTAACGACCGATATTTTTTTGAATACCAAGATATGAAAGAAATTAGGTATATACATATAAGTGACATCCAAGGAAGTTATGGAGCATTAAGAATAAGTGAGATTGAAATATTTGCTGGTAATAATAAAGTTAATTACAATTTTTATTGCCAAGGATGTAATAGTAATTTTTCAAATTATATTAATAATGGGATAACAATTGAAAATATGTCTAACATTAATAATGGTGGTTATTTAAGAATTGATTTAAATAACTATTACCCATTAGATAGTGTGAAAATCAAACTTTATCTTTTTGATGTTGGAACAGAAACAAAAAAGTATACAATAAAAATGACAAGAGATATGTATTCTAGTAGTCCCGTATATACTTCTTTGAATATATCTAAAAATTTTAGTTATAATTATCTAAATGAAATTGTACCCTTTACTTATAGTGCCTTTGATATGAATGTTATTAGTCCTGAGTGGTATGATAAAAAAATAACTTTTAATCATGTTGACAGTAATATAACTAGATTTGTTTTGGAAAAACAAGAATTTCAATATAAAGATTTTTTATATAGGTATTATAAAACTGAAAAAATCTATTGTGAAAATTATTATAAGGAACAACCCGTTGAGTGTAATATAAAAGATGAGAATCAGTTTAAAGATTATTACCGATACCAACAAAGAGATAAAGTTGTTATCCAAAGTGATTTAATTATAAAAGATAAAAATATAAATCTAGAAGATTTTATAATTGATTGTACAACAGATTTTGAAATTCATAGTGATATTGATATTAACAATAATGGTATTTATGAAATTAAATTTATTTTGCCTTTTGATACTATAATAAAACAAGTTACAGTAGATATACCTGAAAATAATATAATTGATTACACTAAAGAAATATCCAGTTTAGTTGAGGAGATAAAAATTAAAGATAATAAAATAATGAAACTAAAAGAAGAAAATAAAGATTTAAAAGTTATAGTTAAAGAACTGGATATATCTAAGATAAATAATAACTTAAAAAAGATTAATGATCTTATGTTAATGTATGATAACGAGATTAAATCTTTATATAATCAATTACAAGAACAAAGGGCAACTATAGAATCATTAAATGAAGTTAGTTTTGAAAATGATTTTCTTCCTGAAGTTAATAATCAAAAAGAAATGAGTATAAAAAAAATGTCTACTTTTATTACCGATTATCCTTTTATAACAAGCCTTTTTTCTATTTTAATTTTTGTCTTTTTTGGGCTAATTAAAATAAACAAAAAAAGGTCGAATTAAAATAAATTCTAGTTTTGTCGAATGTGTATAAAAGAGAATAATTGTGTGCTAAATTATAGTAGACGAGGTGATCATATGCTGGATATTAGTACGGAATTTAGAAAAGGGATTTTATTTATTAGACTTACTGGTGAATTAACTAAAAATACTGTTTCTAAGTTAAATGAGGATGTAACTACATTAATAAAAGATAATGGTATTAGAAATGTTGTTTTTAACATCAAAGGTCTTAAAACAATTGATATGAAGGGAATTAACGCTTTATTATATAATTATGAACTATCAAGAAATAATAATGGCAAAAGTTGTGTATGTGGAATTGATAATACCTTGGTAAGTCATCGAATTAAAAATAGCCGATTATTAAAATATATGTATGAGACTAGTGATGAGTTGGGTGCTTTTAATATCATGAATTTATAAAGGAGATAATATATGACTGAAGAACTTACGAATCTGATAATGGATAATCAAAACTTAATACATTCAATAACACACTATTTTGATGGCTATAACAGCAAAGAAGATTTATTTCAAGTTGGAGCAATTGGTTTAATCAATGCATATAAAAAATATAACCCTGAGTTGGGTGTGAAATTTACTACATATGCTTATCCGTATATATTAGGTGAGATGCGAAAATATGTTAGGGAAGACAAGGGAATAAAAATAAGTAGAGATATTACAAAACTTAATTTACGAATAGAAAAAGCAACTATTTTGTTATCCCAAAAATTAATGCGTGAACCAACTATTAATGAGTTATCTCATTATTTAGAAATACCTGAATCATATTTAGTTGAATCGTTAAAAGCTATTAATGTTTTACAAAGTATTGATGAACCTATTAATAGTAACGATGGAAAACAAATGAGTTTGCATGATACTGTGTGTAATATAAATGAGATGGATTTAAATAGTTTAATTCAATTGAAAGAAGAGTTAAATACGCTAACTCCATTTGAAAAAAGTATTATAAATACACGTTATATGCGTGATATGACTCAAAGTGAAGCTGCTAAAGCATTGGGAATGAGCCAAGTTCAAATATCAAGAAAAGAACAAAAAGTTTTAACTAAATTAAGAAGCAAACTATTAAATTAGTTTGTTTTTTTGTATATATTGGAAATTCCTTTTCATAATAAAGATAGGTGATATTATGGAGAAAAATAGATATAAAGATTTAATTACAAAAAATACTCCTAAAGAAAATCGTTTATATAATGCTATGATAGCTTTTATTATTGGTGGTTTTATGGGAGCGCTAGGTGAATTTTTATTACAGGTATATTCTTATTATTTTAATATTCCAACTAAAGAGGCAACCATTTTTATGATTATAACTTTGATTTTCCTTGGATGTTTACTAACTGGTCTTGGCTTTTTCGATAAGTGGGTACATTTTGCCAAAGCAGGTTTGATTGTTCCAATAACAGGGTTTGCTCATGCTATGATGAGTGCTGCTTTAGAATATAGAAAAGAAGGTTTAGTAACCGGAATTGGTGCTAACATGTTTAAATTGGCTGGTTCAGTAATTATATTTGGAGTTGTTAGCGCATATATAGTAGGTTTATTAAGGCTAATATTATTTGGAGGTTAATATATGACAATTAAATATAATAATGTATACATTAATGATACTAGTACTGTAACTGGACCCTATGAAAAAAAAGGACCGCTTAGTAATACTTTTGATAAAAGTTATGATGATTTATATATAGGATTAAAAACTTGGGAGCAAGCTGAAACTAAACTAATTGAAGAAAGTGTTGACTTGCTATTAAAAAAAATAGGTAAAACTAGATTTGATATTGAACTTCATATATCAGGTGATTTATTAAATCAAATTGTTGCATCAAACTATGCAGCAGCGCGTCTTGGAATTCCTTTATTAGGCATTTATAGTGCTTGTGCCACTAGTGTTGAAGGATTAATAATAGGCGCTAATATGGTTGAAGCTAAGCAAATTAAAAATTGTATTTGTAGCGTTTCATCGCATAATAGTGCAGCTGAAAAACAATTTAGATATCCCGTTGAATATGGTGGACCCAAACCAAAAACGGCGACTTTTACAACAACAGGTGGGGCAAGTGCCTATTTATCCTACAATAAAAAGGGTATAAAAATAGATAGTGGAACAATTGGAATAGTCCAGGATTTAGGAATAAAAGATGCATTTCATATGGGTGCTGTAATGGCCCCAGCCGCAGGTGATACTATTTACCAACACTTAAATGATACCAAAAGAGAAATCGATTACTACGATTTAATACTAACAGGAGATTTAGGTGTATATGGTAAAAAAATATTAGTTGATTATATGCAAACTGAATATGGAATTACATTGAAAAATTATGATGATACTGCTACTATGATATATGATATTAATAATCAACCTGTTTATGCCGGTGGTAGTGGACCTGCATGTGCTCCATTAGTTACTTATGGTTATGTATTTAAAAAAATGCATAAGAAAGAATTAAATAGGGTTTTATTAGTAGCAACTGGGGCATTGCTTTCAACAACGATGGTAAATCAGAAGTTGACAATTCCTTCAATAGCCCATGCTGTTAGTTTGGAGGTTGTACAATGAATTATGTAAATGCTTTTCTATTTTGCGGTTTTGTATGTGTAATTGGCCAAATTATTTTAGATAATACTAAACTTACACCTGGTCATGTAACAACATTATTTGTTGTTTTTGGGACCTTTCTAGATACATTCGATTTATACGATAAACTTGTCCTTTGGGCTGGTGGTGGAGCATTGGTTCCTATTACCAGCTTTGGGCATTTACTAATTCATGGAGCCTTAGCAGAAGCATATAACACAGGCTATATGGGATTGGCTGTAGGAATGTTTGATTTAACATCATCTGGTATAATTGCAGCAATCGTAATTTCCTTTTTCTTATCTCTTATATTTAAACCTAAAGATTAAGTTGCCTTTTTGGCAACTTTTTTTTATAATAGTAATTAATTTAACTATTTTTTAAAATAGTGAAACATTTTGAGGATCTATTTTGTATTAATAATGTAAGGAGGAATATATCATGTTGCAAAATTGTGAAGAAAAAGACATTTTAAAAATTATCGACAAGCATAGCAATATGATATATAGGCTTTGTTTTGTATATCTAAAAAATAAGTTTGATGCTGAAGATGCTTATCAAGATATATTTGTTAAGATATTCGAGCGTGCACCAGAATTTCTTAATGATGAACATGAAAAAGCATGGATTATTAAAGTAACATCTAATCATTGTAAAAATATTTTAAGATATAATGCTATAAAAAAACATGTTTTGATTGATGAAAGTATAACAGCATCAGAAACAATTAATGAAGATGATACAATCAAGCAAATATTAAAACTTCCCTTACAATATCGATCGGTTTTATATCTATATTACTATGAGGGCTATTCTTCTAAAGAAATAGCGGGGATTTTAAAAAAAAGAGATGCAACAATTAGAACTTGGTTAAAAAGGGCAAGAGAAAGATTGAAGGATTTAATAGGGGGTGACTGCAATGAAAAAAATATATGATGCATTTGATAATATTAAAATTGATGATAAGTTAAAAGAAGTAGCTTATCAAAAATTAAAACAAAGAAAAACTAAAAAAGTTTATGTTAATAAATTTATGCAATATGGAGCGCTCACCTTTGCTTTTGCAACTATTTTTATAATTGTATTAGTTACTGACAATCAATCAGAATACCCTAATGATTTAAGTGTTAGAGTTGATAGTTTTACAGTTTTTGAAAGTACTAATGATAAATTTCTGTACGGTGGTCATACTTATTATTTAGTGAATGACGCTGATGCCTCTTTATTTAAACTAGGAAAAAAAATTGGTACACTAAAAAAAATTAACACAACTGAAAAATTAAAAAATGATTTTGATTCATATGAAAATGATGGGGCTTTTGTTTATAGTTGTGAAGATATTACTATATCAACTGTAAGGGCTAATGAAGATAACATGGTATTAATTGTTGAAACTAATAATAAAATGTTAGTATATAGAAGAATCGTACAATAAAACCGATAAAAAAAGAAGAAAGAGGTATATATGAAAAAAATATTATTTGTTGGAACGTTATTTTTGGCTTTCACGTTGTTTCCATCTAAACCTAATGCTGTATTAATGCTTGATGAAAATGGTAAACCAATCGATAGAGAAATCAAAGATGGAGAATTTATTATAATGACTTCACCTGATGATACTGTATCTAGTGATGAAACAAGAGGTAACGCTAGCAGTGATGGAAAAAGTGTTGAGCCTAATTATGACTTACCTAGAGATATTAATACTAGGGATGTAGAACCAAGCGGAAAAGAACCATATGAAGGTGAAGTTTACTTAACAACTCAAAATACTGATGAAGCATATAGAACTACTGGTGTAGAAGAAGATGCATTAACAACAACGTCAGTAGAAGAAAAGAAAGATAATAATTTTCTTATAGGTTTATTATCTGGTAGTGCTGGAATTTTACTTGGGGCTACAGGTAGTTATTTAATTTTATTAAAAAGAAGATAAAAATAATTTGAATATAAGTAATGGATAATGGGAATACTATTATTCATTATTTTTTGGTGTAAAAGAATATTGACAAACGAACGTTTGTTTGATAAACTTGTAAAGTATTGATGTTAAAAATTAACAGTTAATTAGTAAGATAAATTTTGACAGATATGATATAATACTTATGTTTGAGGTGACGTTATGGATAAAATAATAATAAAAGGTGCTCGAGAAAATAATTTAAAAGATATAAATATCGATTTACCTAAAAATAAATTAATAGTTATGACCGGTGTAAGTGGAAGTGGTAAAAGTAGTTTAGCTTTTGACACTATTTATGCAGAAGGTCAAAGACGTTATGTGGAAAGTCTAAGTGCGTATGCTAGACAGTTTTTGGGTGGAAGTGAAAAACCTGATGTTGATAGTATAGAAGGACTTAGCCCATCTATTAGTATAGATCAAAAAACCACTAATAAAAATCCACGAAGTACAGTTGGAACAGTAACTGAAATATACGATTATTTGCGCTTATTATATGCCAGAATAGGTATTCCTTACTGTCCGGTTCATCATAAACCTATTAGTAGTCAAAGTGTTGAAGAAATGACTAATCAAATTTTGAGATTAGAAGATAATACTAAAATAAGAGTTTTAAGCCCAATTGTTCGTGGAGAAAAGGGAACACATAAGGATTTAATAGAGCAATTAAGAAAAGATGGTTATGCACGTGTTAAAATAGATGATAACGAACATGATTTAATGGATACTATAGAATTAGACAAAAATAAAAAACACAATATAGATGTTGTTATTGATCGATTAATCATGAAACCAGATATAAGGAGTCGTTTATATGAGTCTATCGAAATAGCCGCAAAACTAGCTAAGGGTAAAGTTATAATAGATGTTATAGGTAGTGATGAGATACTAATGAGTGAGACTTATGCTTGTCCTGAATGTGATTTTTCCCTACCTGAATTAGAACCTAGAATGTTTTCTTTTAACGCACCGTATGGAGCTTGTGGAGAGTGTAAAGGTTTAGGTGTAAAACTAAAAGTAGATGAGGATTTAATCATTCCTGACCGTACGCTAAGTATAAATGAAGGAGCAATATTACCACTTAATAACACTGATTCTAATATTTTCTTCACTAATTTAGAAGCTGCGTGTAATTTTTATAAAATAGATATGAATAAACCAGTAAAAAATTTAACCAAAGCAGAAATGGCAATTGTTTTATATGGATCTAAGGATATGATCGATTTTAAATATGTTTCTAAAAGCGGAAACACTCGTTATAGTAAAGATTACTATGAGGGAATTGTTACTAATTTAGAAAGACGTTATGTTGAAACAAAAAGTGGTTGGATAAGAGAATGGATTGAACAGTATATGACTGAACTTACATGTCCAACATGTAGTGGAGCAAGATTAGATAGTTCAGTTTTAGCTGTACTAATTAATAAAAAAAACATATATGAATTAACACAAATGAGTATACGTGATTTATATGAATTTTTTACTAATTTAAAATTAAATAAAGAACAAGCAGAAATTTCAAAGTTAATCATTAAAGAAATTAATTCAAGGTTGAGTTTCTTAATTAATGTTGGGTTAGAGTATTTAACATTAAATAGAACAGCTGGTACATTAAGTGGCGGGGAAGCACAAAGAATTCGTCTTGCAACCCAAATTGGTTCCAGATTAACAGGCGTATTATATGTTCTTGATGAACCTAGTATTGGGTTACATCAAAGAGATAATCAAAGGTTGATAAACTCACTATTAGAAATGCGTGATTTAGGTAATACCTTAATTGTAGTAGAACATGATACTGATACTATGCTAGCAAGTGATTATTTAGTTGATATAGGACCCGGTGCTGGATTACATGGTGGTAATGTAGTTTCAAAAGGAACACCAATTGAGGTTATGAAAGATCCAAATAGTTTAACTGGACGTTATTTAAGTGGCAAAGAAAAAATACCGGTCCCAAAAACTAGAAGAAAAGGTAATAAAAATTTCTTAGAAATTAAAGGTGCATCTGAAAATAATCTTAAAAAAGTTAATATTAAATTTCCACTTGGTACATTTACTTGCGTAACAGGAGTAAGTGGAAGTGGGAAAAGTAGTTTAGTTAATGAGATTCTTTATAAAGCAGTTGCAAGTAATATATATAAAACAAAAGATAAACCTGGTCAATTTAAAACAATAAAGGGTCTTGAAAATATAGATAAAGTAGTTGATATATCACAAACTCCAATTGGTAGAACTCCAAGAAGTAATCCTGCTACTTATACTGGTGTTTTTGATGACATAAGAGATGTTTTTACAGCTACTAAAGAAGCCAAAATTCGTGGTTATGAAAAAGGGCGTTTCTCATTTAATGTTAAAGGTGGTAGATGCGAAGCTTGTCAAGGTGACGGAGTTAAAAAAATAGAAATGCATTTTTTACCAGATGTATATGTACCTTGTGAAGTTTGTGACGGAACTAGGTATAATCGTGAAACGTTAGAAATAAAATATAAAGGAAAGAATATTCATAATGTATTAGAGATGCGAGTTGAAGAGGCTTTAGAATTTTTTGAAAACATTCCTAAAGTAAAAGACAAGTTGCAAATGCTTATGGATGTTGGTCTTTCATATATCAAGTTAGGTCAAAGCGCTCCTACATTAAGTGGAGGAGAGGCAGGACGAATTAAATTAGCTAAAGAATTACAACGTAGACCTACTGGAAAAAGTTTATTTATTTTAGATGAGCCAACAACTGGATTACATAGTGAAGATATAAAAAAACTACTAATAATTTTACAACGAATAGTTGAAAATGGAGATACAGTAGTTGTAATTGAACATAATTTAGATGTTATAAAAGTTGCTGATTATATTATTGATTTAGGGCCAGAAGGTGGAGATTTAGGTGGTAATATTGTAGCTACCGGTACACCAGAAGAAGTTATTAAAGTAAAAGAAAGTTATACTGGAAAATATTTAAAACCTTTGTTGAAAGGGGAATAACATGCAATTTACTTATGTAATGTCCCGTAAGGATTATCAGAAACATTTGGAAGAAGGATATTTTAAAACTAGTATTTTTTATCTTTGTTTTTTCTCATTATTTTATTTAATAATAAGTTTTAATATAATAAGATATAATTTTTGGTTAATATTAATATCATATACTCTTTATCTTTTAGCGATGGTTATAATTCTTTATCTTATAAACAGAGTCTTTACTTATATAATTTTAAAGTTGAATGATAAAGTAATGGATTATCCATATGGAGAGTATTTATGTGAAATAAATGATGAAGCATTTATTCAAAAAATTAATGAAAAAGAGTATGTATTAAATTGGAATGATGTAAAAAAAATTAAACAAACTAAAAAATATATTATGCTTTTTTCAAAAAATAGTAAATCAATTTTAGTATTTAGAAAAGATTTATTTGAAAGTTTTGAACAATACGATAAATTAGTTGAATTAGTCAAGCAAAATAGATCAAAGCATATAGAGAAAAAAGGAGTTAATTAATAATTCCTTTTTTATTTTTCTCCGTAACTTGTTTATATAAATAGACATATATGGTATACTATTATTGTAATAATAAAAGGAGGTAATTATGACACCACATATTGAAGCGAAGAAAGAAGAAATAGCAAGTATTGTTATTATGCCTGGAGATCCTTTAAGAGCAAAATTTATAGCAGAAAATTATTTAACTGATTACAAATTAGTTAATAAAGTTAGAAATATGTTTGCTTATACGGGATTTTATAAAGATAAAAAAGTTACTGTAATGGGTTCTGGAATGGGAATGCCAAGTATGGGAATTTATTGTTATGAACTATATAAATTTTATGATGTAGAAAGTATAATAAGAATTGGTTCATGCGGAGGTTATGCAAAAGACTCAAAATTATTTGATATAATTTTAGCTGACAGCGCATACACAGAAGGAAATTTTGCCCTTACTTTTGACAGCACAGATTGTCATCTTGTTGAATCGTCTACAGATCTTAATGAAAAAATAGTTAAAAGTTCTGAAAATATGAATATAAAATTACATAAGGGAACAATTCTAACAAGTGAAGGATTTGATTTTTACATTAATTTAGATGGAATGCTAAAAAGAATACCTTCTAATATTAATGTTATAGGCGCTGAAATGGAAGCATTTGCTCTTTTTTATACAGCTCATAAGTTAAATAAAAAGGCAGCTTGTTTGGCTACGATTGTTGATAAACATGATGAAGAAATACAGGCTACTGTTGAACAAAGAGAAAAAGCTTTAAAAGATATGATTGAATTGGCTTTAGAATCGGTATTATAAAAATAAGATAATGGCATATACTAAAAAAGAGGTGACTTTATGAAATATACTAAATATGAGATGGGGCCATATAATTTACATGTTATAAAGACGGACAAGTTTAAAACAATAACGGTTAAAGTTAATTTTAAACGTAAGTTGGTGAAAGAGGAAATAACTTATCGTAATTTATTAAATGATTTACTAGTAGAGTCATCTAAGAAATATCCAACTAGAAGATTACTAGAAATTCAAACTGAAGAGTTATATGATTTAAGAGTAAGTGGGAGATCTCATATATCTGGGAATTACTCTATAATATCATTTGGTAGTAATTTCTTACATGAAGAACATACTGAAAAAGGAATGATTGATAAATCAATTAGTTTTTTATGTGATTTGATTTTTGATCCTAAAATTGAAAATAACCAATTTGATAAAGAAAGTTTTGAAGTTGCTAAAAATGCCCTTCGCGATGAGATTGAAAGCTATAAAGACAATCCAAAGAACTATAGCTTAGTTAAAATGTTAGAAGCGATGGATGAAAAGTCTTCTATATCATATCAGCCGTGTGGATATTTAAAAGATTTAGAACAGATTGATGAAAAGAAATTATACGACTATTATGAAACTGTAATGAGAAGTGATTTATTAGATATTTTTATTATAGGTAATGTAGATAATGACTTTATAAAGAAAATAATTACTGAAAGAGTAAAAGTAAATACATTGAAAAAACCTGGTATTTCACATTTTATCGAGCACGATAAATTCCGCAAAAATCCTAAAATTGCTAAAGAGATTAAAGACATCAATCAGAGTCGATTAGTACTAGGATGTAAGTTAGATAACTTAGATGAATTTGAACGAAAATATGTAAGTATTATTTATTCATTTATTTTAGGTGGTGGGCCAGATTCAAAACTATTTAAAGCGGTGAGAGAAAAAAATTCACTATGTTATTCTATATCATCTGGTGTAAGAGTTGTATCAAATATATTAATAGTTGATGCAGGTATTGATAAGAAAGCCTATGATAAGGCTGTTAAATTAATAAAAAAAGAACTTAAAGATATAGAAAAAGGAATGTTAGATGATAGTGATATAGATAAAGCAAAAGCTACTTATTACAATAGTTGTAAAGAAATTTTAGATTCACCTGGAGATATAATAAATACTTATGTATCTCATGAATACTTAAAAACTGATTTATTAGAGAATAGAATGGAGCAAATCAACTTAATTACAAAGGATATGATAGTTAAATTTGCTAAAAAAATACATTTAGATACAATATTTTTATTAGAAGGAGGTAGTTTAGATGATAAAAACACCTCTAATTAATTTAGATTTAGATCTTTATCAAGTAAAATTAGATAATGGACTAGAAATTTATGTAGTACCTAAGAATACTGTTAACAATATATATGTTACTTTTTCAACAAAGTATGGTTCAATTCACAATTCTTTTGTTCCATTAGGAGAAAGAAAAATGATTACAGTTCCAGAAGGCATAGCCCATTTTTTAGAGCATAAAGTTTTTGAACAGAAAGATGGTGTTGATCCTTTTACTTTTTATAGTGAAAGGGGAGCTGATGCTAATGCTAACACTTCTAATTTGAAAACAACTTATTTATTCTCTGGAACATCTTTTTTTGAGGAAAATTTAAATTATTTATTAGATTATGTACAAAGTCCATATTTTACTGATGAGAACGTTGAAAAAGAAAAAGGAATAATTGAACAAGAAATACAAATGTATCAAGATAATCCATTTTCTAGATTGTTTGAAAGAAGTTTATTTAACAGTTTTGTTAATAGTCCCAACAGAATACCAATTGCTGGAACAGTTAAAAGTATAAACAAAATTACGAAAGATGATTTATATAAATGTTATAATACTTTTTATCATCCTTCAAATATGTTTGTTGTAGTAACTGGAAATGTTGATCCGAATGAAGTTTATGAAATTATAAAAAACAATCAAAGTAAAAAGGAATTCGAACAAGAATTTAGTATTAAAACAAAAAAATATACTGAACCAGATAAGGTTTATAAGGAAGAAGATTATATTTCAATGAATGTAACTATTCCTAAATTAGCTTTAAATTATAAATTCAATATTTCAAAGATTAAAAATATTTTAAAAAGAAATATAATTAATTACATGTGTATATTTTTAGATGTTAAGTTAGGCATGACTTCAGAGTTTAATGATAAAATGAAAAAATTAAATATTTTAACTGAAGGATTGGATTTAACTTATATAGAAGCAGATAATCATTTGTTACTTATGTTAATGGCTGATACAAAAGAACCACAAAAACTAATTGAATATATAAAAGAAGAATTAAAAGATTTATCTATAACAGAAGAAGAATTTAATCGTAAGAAAAAAATGTTATTAAGTTCACATATTTTTATGAGTGATAACATATATCAAATAAATAATAAAATTATGAATAATATTATTAAAGAAAACAAGGTTTTAACTGATACTTATCATGAAATAAGTAACTATAATCTTGAAGAATTAAATGATATTATAAAAAATATTTCTTTCGATAATAATAATTATGTTATCATCAACCCTAAAACTAATTAAACACTTGCATTTATGTCAAATATATGGTAAATTATTAACTAGTTAAGGAGGTTAACATGACAGTATTATTATTAATTATATCTCTTTTGTTAATTGCGATTGTTCTTTTACAAAGTGGTAAAGCGGAAAGTGCTTCTAGCGTAATTGCTGGAGGAAATAGTGATTTATTTGCAAACAGAAAAGAAAGGGGTGGCGAACTATTTATTAGTCGTTTAACTCTAGGACTTGGTGTTGCATTTTTCCTAATATGTTTATTTATGGGATTCTAAGAAGTTTAAACTATGTTTAGACTTTTTTTGTTTATTAAATTCAAGTGATATATAAGTTTACTTTGACTGTACATTTCATTAGTACTAAAACGAGCTCTGCTTTTAAATAATAGAATATTTTCTATTATTTTTTTCTTTTTTTTGTTATAATATGTTATAGGGTGTGAATATGGAGAATATATATGGATATACATTAAGTAATTTAGAAGATTATTTTGTAAAAAAAGATGATAAAAAATTTAGAGCTACTCAAGTATTTGAGTGGTTGTATAAAAAAAGAATCAATAGTTTTGATGATATGAGAAATATAAAAAAAGATGTTATAGAATTATTAAAGAGTGATTTTTCTATATCCAAAATTGAAATTATTAGTAAACTATCTGGAAAAGATGTTTATAAATACCTATTTAAATTAGAAGACAATAATAAAGTAGAAGCAGTACTTATGAAACATGATTATGGAAATAGTCTTTGTGTTTCTACACAAGTAGGATGTAATATGAGTTGTACATTCTGTGAAAGTGGTAGGCTAAAGAAAGTTCGTAATTTACAAGTACACGAGATGGTGTTACAAATTCTTCAGATTGAGGCCGATTTAAATATTAGAATATCCCATGTTGTTCTTATGGGAATTGGAGAACCATTTGATAATTATGATAATGTTATTTCTTTTATTAATGTTATCAATGATTCGAAAGGTATAGATATTGGTGCCCGTCATATTACTTTATCAACTAGTGGGGTAGTACCAAAAATAGAACAATTTATTGAAGAGGGTAAACAAGTAAACTTGGCAATATCGCTTCATGCACCAAATGATGATTTACGTAATAAACTAATGCCTATTAATAAAGCATATAATTTAAAACAGTTAATAAGTGTTATAAAAAAGTATATTGCTAAAACTAACCGCAGGGTAACTTTTGAATATATAATGCTTAAAGATATAAATGATAGTGAGGACCTAGCTTTAGAACTTAGTTTATTATTAAGAGGAATAAATTGTTATGTAAACTTGATTCCTTATAATGAAACTAGTCATATAGAATATAAGAAAAGTTCAAATGAATCAGTAATGAAATTTTATGATATTTTAAAGAAAAATAAAATTAATGTAACAGTAAGAAGAGAGTTTGGTAAGGAAGTTATGGCAGCATGCGGACAACTTAGATCAAACTATGAGGAGGAAGAATAATGGAATATTATTATTTGACGGACCCTGGAAAGGTACGAGATCATAATGAAGACAGCGTAATAATAGTTAAAAACTTTAACGATGAATACCTTATGGCCGTTGCTGATGGAATGGGTGGACATAGAGGTGGTGAAATCGCTTCTAGTATCGCTATTTCGCATCTCGGAAAAAGGTTTAAGGAACTTGGAAGTTTAGGTAGCAAGGAAGATGCTATTAACTGGTTAAAGGATACTGTTAGTGAAGCAAATGTCTTAATATATAAATATACTGAAAGCAATCCAGAAAGTATAGGAATGGGTACAACAATTGTTCTTTCTGTCCTTACTGAAGATTATTTGTTATTTGGTAACATCGGAGATAGTTCAGGATACGTTATCAAAAATAAAAAGTTGCATAAAATAACAACTGATCATACACTTGTTAATTTGCTAGTAAAGTCGGGTGAATTAACAGAAGAAGAAGCAAAAGAGCATCCTAGAAAAAATGTATTAATGAAGGCGTTAGGGGCCACATCATCAGTTGAAATGGATATTTTTGATGTCGAAACTGATATAGAGGGTATTATGTTATGCAGTGATGGTTTAACTAATATGTTAGAAGAAGAACAAATTAACAAAGTGTTAAATGAAGATTTAACATGTGAAGAGAAGATTAATAAATTGATTATTAAAAGTAATAACCGTGGAGGTAATGATAATATATCAATTGCTTATTTAGTAAAGGTTGGTGATTAGTGTGATTATAAAAGGACAAAAAATAAATGATCGTTATCAAATAATTAGAATGATTGGTGAAGGTGGTATGGCTAATGTTTATTTAGCCCAAGATACTATTTTAGATAGATATGTGGCTGTTAAAATTTTGCGTGGGGATCTTGCAGATGATGAAAAATTTGTTAGAAGATTTCAACGTGAGGCAATTTCAGCTAGTTCACTAAGTCATCCTAATATCGTTGAAATGTATGATGTTGGTGAGGATGACGGCAAATATTTTATTGTCATGGAATATGTAGATGGAAAGACATTAAAAAGCTTAATTAAAAAAAGAGGAGCATTAACGCTTCATGAAATAGTTGATATTATGATGCAACTTACTAGTGGAATAGCAAGTGCTCATGATAGTTATATAATCCATCGCGATATAAAACCACAAAATGTTATGATACTAGACGATGGTCGTGTTAAAATAACTGATTTTGGTATTGCTATGGCTTTAAATAGTAATGAATTAACACAAACTAACTCAGTAATGGGTTCAGTTCATTATTTACCACCAGAGCAAGCAAATGGGTCTGGTGCAACAATTAAAAGTGATATATATTCACTAGGAATTCTAATGTATGAATTATTAACTGGTAAAATTCCATTTAAAGGAGATAATGCTGTTGAGATTGCTATTAAGCAAATGAAAGAGCAAATACCTAGTGTATGTAAAATAAATCCTGATATTCCACAAAGTATAGAAAATATCATTTTAAAAGCGTGTGCTAAAAATCCTAAAAATAGATATGATAATGTTGGGCAAATGCATGATGAGTTAGAAAAAGCATTAAAAGAAGAACATTTAAATGATAAAAGGATAGTTTATAAATATCCAGAACAAGAATTGGAAGAAACAAAGAAGATGCCTGACTTAAGTAAAGCAAGTGTCAAAGAAAATGACAATAAGCGACAAAAGGAAGATTCAGCAGATAAGAAAACAAATATTATTCTTATTATTGTTGGATCAATTTGTATAGGTTTAGCTGTATTAATTGGAGTAATCGCAATTCTTTTTCCGAAATTTACAGAAGTTCCAGAAATAAAAATACCTGATGTTTCTAATATGTCGGTCATTGAAGCTGAACAAAAACTTAAAGATCTTGGTTTCAAAGTGAATTCGGCAGTAGAAGAAAAAAATGATAGTGATATTGAAGAAGGAAATGTAATTGGAACAAAACCGATTGCTAATAGAAGTGTTAAAAAAGGGACATCTATTACATTAGTAGTATCGATTGGTTCAACTGGATTGGTTTTGGAAAACTATGTTGGTAAAAACTATTATGAGATTAAGGCTATGCTTGAAGAAAAAAACATTTATGTTTTAACTGAAAAAAAAGAAGTGGATGATAAGGATAAAGTTAAAGAAAATGAAATTATAGAGCAAAAACCAGGAGTAGGTACTAAGGTAGTAGAAGGCGATACCGTTACATTAGTTATTCCAGATATCATAACTGAATATCCTGATTTTGTTTTAGAAACATGGACTGTAAATGATATTAAGGCTTTTTGTACAGAATATAATATTAACCTATCAATTGAGTATAAAGAAACAACTGATTATAATGAGGGAGCAATTATGTCGCAAAGTAGAGCGGCTGGTACTAGGGTAATGAGCAACACAAGTTTAAAAATTGTAGTTGCAACAGCTCCAGTAGAAACAGATCCACTTGATGATTTGTTGCCAAATCAATAGGTGAAATATGCAGGGTAGAATAGTTAAACTTATTAGCAATGACTATACCGTTTTAGCTAATAATAAGTTATATGTGTGCAAATCAAGAGGGAAATTCAGGAATATGAATATAAGTCCGTTAGTCGGTGACTTGGTATTATTTGATTTTGAAAATAATTATATTATGGAGGTTAAACCAAGGAAAAATTCCTTAGTTAGACCTCCCATATGTAATGTTGATCAAGCCGTAATAATTACTAGTGTTAAGCAACCTGATTTTTCTACTAATTTATTAGATAAATTGTTAGTTATAATTGAGTTTAATAATATTAAACCTATTATTTGTATAACAAAAATGGATTTGTTAGAAGAAAATGAAATAGATAGTATTACAGAACAAATTGATTATTATCGTAAAATCGGGTATGAAGTTTATTTCAATACAGAGATTGAAAAAATCAAGAATTTATTTAAAGACAAAATAACCGTTTTTACTGGACAAAGCGGAGCTGGTAAATCAACTTTATTAAATTCTTTAGATGAAAATTTAAACATTAAAACAAATGATATTTCTCTTGCCTTAGGTAGAGGAAAACATACAACAAGACATGTTGAATTAATTCCACTCTTTGATGGATTGGTAGCAGACACTCCTGGTTTTTCAGCTATATCTTTTCACGATATGACTAATAGTGATATAAGAGATAATTTTATTGAATTTAATCAATATCGACACCACTGTAAATACAAAGATTGTATGCATCAAAATGAAGATGATTGCAAGATAAAAAATATGGTTGATGATAATACTATTTTAAAAACACGTTACGAAAATTATTTAAAATTCATAACTAAGAGGTGATTATATGAAAATATCAGCTTCGTTTCTTTCGATAAAAGAGAATATGCTTGATAATATTTTAAAATTAGATAATACATCAATTGATTATCTACATTTAGATATTATGGATGGTAATTTTGTTTCAAATAAAACGTGGAACATAGAAGAAATCAAGCAATTTACTAAAGATACAAAAAAACCACTAGATGTTCATTTAATGGTTGAAGATATTTTTAAATATATTGATGAGTATAAAACTTTAAATCCAGCGTTTATTACCTTTCATTTAGAAGCAGCTGGTGAACCTTTAAAAGTAATTAAATATTTAAAGGATAGTAACATAAAAGTTGGAATATCAGTCAAACCTAATACTAAAATTAGTGAAATTGAACCATATTTAAAATATCTAGATTTAGTTTTAGTTATGAGTGTTGAACCAGGTATGGGAGGGCAACAATTTATTCCTAATTCTACTAATAAAATAGAAGAGTTATATCAATTACGTGAATTAAATAAATATAACTATTTAATTGAAGTAGATGGTGGTATAAACGATGAAACAATTAGTTACTGTAAAAAGGCTGATATATTAGTAGTTGGCAGTTATATAACTGGTGCTAATGATTATCAAGAGCAAATAAATAGATTGCAAAAAGGAGAATAAAGTTCTCTTTTTTTATTTATTGTAATCATTTTTTCTTTTTTTGACAATTTTTTACATAGATTGTTTGCCCATTATGATAATCTATGGTATCATTTATTTATAATAGTCTTGAAAGGTAGTGATAAAATTGAAAAAAAAGGGATTTACATTAATTGAATTACTCGCAGTAATAGTAATTTTAGCAATCATAGCCCTAATAGCAGTACCAATAATAATGAATATTATTGATAGAAGTAAAGGTGGAGTCTATGATAGACAAAGAGATATGGTGGCCGATGCAGCTGAATTATATTATTTTAAATATAGTGATGAGTTAGTATGGGAAGATGATATAGCTTATGTTGAAGTAGGGAGATTAAAAGAAACAGGATATTTAAGAGAGAAAATCTTAAATCCTTTAAACAATCAAGAAATACCAGATGAAACAAAAGTACTGATTTATAAAGAAGATGGAATAATAAAATATTCTCTTCAATTATATGACAATGATTCATTCAAGTGGTACCAACAAAAAATGATAGCAAGCGTAAAAAGCATGGATATAGAATTACCAACTGAAATTGGTGAAAAAACAACGGTTGATTTAAACACATTAATTGATCAAGGAAAGGCAGCAGAAATAAGAATTCCAACTGATATAACAAATCGCTGTGTAGGATATGTTGATATAGAAAAAATAGGTCCAGACAATTATATATATGAAGCTTATGTCGATTGTTTATTAGATGCATCAACGTTTGCAAGTCACTACGTAAGTTATGGCGGTAAATATTTAGATGAATTTAATGATGTTAAAGAAACTAGTGATGGTGGTTATATAGCTGTAGGTTCTAGTAATTCAGAAGTTATCACAAAATATGGAACTGAAGGAAAAGGAAGCTACGATGCAATCATTGTTAAATTTGATATTAATGGCAATGTCCTTTGGAGTAAAAATTTCGGTGGAAGTAATAATGATTACTTTTACAGTGTAGTAGAACTAGCTGATGGATATGCGGCAGTTGGGCAAACGAGTAGTAATGATGGTGATATTGAAACCTATAGAGGTGGACAATCTGATGCATTGATAGTGAAGTTTAGTAAAACGGGTGAAGTTTTATTTAAAAGAAGTTATGGTACTGCTGGAAATGGTAACGAAGCATTTAGTGCAATAGTTAATGATAATAATAAATTAGTGGTTACTGGTAATATTTTATTATCATACACGGGCGATTTAGAAGAATTTTCAAACCCTAACGAGTATAGAAGTAGAATGGCAGTAAATGTTGTCTTTGATCAGGAATTAAATGTTGTTGATACGAGTTACTTTGGGGGAACAAGTGAAGAACATTTTTCAGATATTATTATTGACAGTGAAGCAAATTATATAAATGTAGGACGATATGCTTCAAATAATATTGATGTTTTAGAGTTTGACTGTCCTTTAGGTGGTCTTGAAAATCAGTGTGCAATTATAGTAAAGTATGATAGTGATTTTAATGTACTAGGGAAATTTAGTTTTAATGGAAGTGGAGTCAACCAATTTGTTAAAGTTGTTGAAGTAAGTGATGGATATATAGCGGTTGGTTCAGCTAGAGCTAATGACTTGGATATGGAAGATATTAGTAAAGCTGATAATGGATATAATGATGCAATAATAGTAAAATTTGATAAAAATCTAGAAAATATAATATGGAAAAAATCATTTGGTGGAAGTAATGAAGATGTATTTAACTCATTAGTAAAAGCTAATGAAACAGAAGTTCTAGTGGTTGGTTATAGTATTTCTACTGATATGGATATGAATGGATTAACTTTATCTGGTAATGGATATAAGACAGCTGTTTTAGTTAGATATAATATAAGTGATGGTTCACTAGTAAGTAAGAAATCATTTGGTGGAACGAATAGTGAAGTTTTCAATACTGTTATCAAAGATAGTGGTAGTAAATTTATAGTCGCTGGAGCAACTTTTTCAAATGATGGAAACTTGAAAAATTTTAATAAAGGACATAGTGATGCAGCCTTAATAGGATACGATATTAATACGAATTTGGCAAAAATATTTCAAGAACCTGTTGTTATAATTGATAAATTAAAAACGATTGTTCCAAATTATGGAACAGATATAAGTATGAAATATGAAAACATTTATACTAGCAACGATCCCACAGTCGATTTATTAAATTGGTGTAGTTTAGATGTTCCGCATATTGATGAAAATCCAAGTAATTACTATTATGGCAAATGTTTAAGACCATTTAATGCTGATGATAGTAGATTGTTGGTTGATTTAGAAGTTCCAAGGGGACTAAAAATAAATGCAGGAGAGCATGAGTACGTTATAACGACACCTTCTGAAGATACAAAAAGTTAGTATCAATTATATTTTAATTGTTCAGGATATACTGCTGGTTTAGAATATAGCAACTTGAAACTAAAATTTAAAGATGGTTATATAGGACATATAAGAGACGCTATTGAACAAGGTTACATAGAACCTTTAGTTCCTGTTACAGCGTGGTCACGTTATAATAATAGTTCATATCTTTTTCCTACTGTTATGGATATAATAGAGGAAAATGGTAGCACTGGAGTTGTCTCATCATCTTCTAGATTAATTATTAATATCAAGGTGAAAAAATCCGAATTAGCTAGTGTTTATTTTACTAGTAACAAAAATTCTTTAGGATATGACGGATTTAGTATAATTGAATTAAGAGATTTTGATATGTCAATAACTCCAACAAATTAAAAGAGTCTTTAACTCTTTTTTGTTTGGCCAAGTTTATAGTATTTTATTGACAAACCATTATGGTTATGTTATTATTTATATGTAATAATAAGGAAGGTAGTTGGATTTGATGAAAAAAAGAGGATTTACATTAATAGAACTTTTAGCAGTAATAGTGATTCTTGCAATCATAGCTTTAATAGCAACCCCAATAATAATGAATATTATTGATAGAAGTAAAGGCGGAGTCTATGATAGACAAAGAGACATGGTGGCCGATGCAGCTGAATTATATTATTTTAAATATAATGATGAGTTAGTATGGGAAGATGATATAAGTTATGTTGAAATAGGAAGATTAAAAGAAACAGGATATTTAAGAGAAAAAATATTAAATCCTTTGAATAATCAAGAAATACCAGATGAAACAAAAGTACTAATTTATAAAGAAGACGGTATAGTAAAGTATTCTCTTCAATTATATGATAATGATTCATTTAAGTGGTATCAACAAAAAATGGTAGAGAGCGTCAAAAGCATGGATGTTGATCTACCAACAGAAATTGGTTCTAAAACAACAGTTGATTTAAATACATTGATAGATCAAGGTAAAGCAGCTGAAATAAGAATTCCAACTGATATATCTAATAGATGTGTAGGGTATGTAGATATTGAGAAAATAGGAAATGATAATTATACATATGATGCATATGTAGATTGTTTACTTGATGCATCAACGTTTGCAAGTCATTATGTCAGTTATGGTGGTAAATATTTAGATGAATTTAATGATGTCAAACAAACTAGTGACGGTGGTTATATCGCAGTTGGTAGAAGTAATTCAGAAGTTATCACAAAATATGGAACCGGTAATAACGGAATGTATGATGCCATAATAGTAAAGTTTGATTCAAACGGTAATGTTGTTTGGAGCAAAAATTTTGGTGGAAGTAAGAACGATGCATTTAAATCTGTTGTTGAGGGAGCCAATGGATATATTGTTGTTGGATCAACATCAAGTGATGATGGTGATATAGTTGATTATAAGGGCGGACAATCAGATGCTCTAATAGTAAAGTATGATTATAATGGTGAAGTTGTAATTAAAAAGAGTTTTGGAAGTAGCGGTCATAACGATAACTTTAGTGATGTAATTATAAATGACAACAAGATAATAGCAACTGGTGATTTGCAAGTTGTTATGAATGGTGATTTACAAGGTTTAACAACACCTAATGGTGGTTCCTTTATGGCAGTCAATGTAGTTTTTGATTTCAATTTAAATATGCTTGATATTAAATGGTTTGGTGGAAATTCGTATGAAACATTTTATACAACTAAAAAAACAAGTGATGGTGGATATATATCTGTTGGATATACTAATTCTACGACTGGTCATATAACTGGGTTAAAATGTGTTACAGAAGGATTTAATTATGCCGCAACAATATACAAATTTGATAATGAATTTAATATTGAAAAACTTAAACTCTTCTGTGGAACAGGACATTCATATTTCCAAGATATAGTTGAAGTAAGTGATGGATATATAGCAGTTGGTTATAGTGTCGCAGTAGATATGGATATGGAAGGGCTTAATAAAACAACTAATGGAAAACAGGATGCAATAATAGTCAAATATGATAAAAATTTTGAAAACATAATATGGAAAAAATCGTTTGGTGGAACTGAAGAAGATAGATTCTATAGTATAAGTAAAATGGATGATAATTCAGTAGTTGTTGCCGGTTATTCTAAGTCAGATGATATGGATATGAATGGGATAGCAAAATCATTAAATGGCTATAAAAACGGTATTATTATAAAATATAATAGCGACGGTAATATAATGACTAAAAGGATATTTGGTGGATCTAATAGTGAATCATTTACTAAAATTATAAAAACTGATGGTAGTCGATATATAACCGCAGGTAGTTCATTTTCAATTGATAGGGATTTAAAGAACTTTAATAAAGGACATCAAGATGCAATCTTAGTTGGTCATGATTTAAATTTAAATCTAGCAAAAATATTCCAAGAACCGGTTATTTTAATTGATATATTGAAAACTATCCAACCTGATTATGGAACAGAATTAAGCTTAGAGTATAATAATATATATACAACTAATAATCCATCTATAGATTTAAAAGGATGGTGTAGTACTAATCCTCCTAGTGGGATTAACAATTATGATTATGTACCATGCTTACGTCCATTTAATGCAGATGATATGAAATTATTAAATAATATAGAAACTCCAAATGTTTATAAGAAGGTAATTTTAGGAGAACAAGAATATAGTATTGATGTTGAACCTGATGATTATAGAAATTGGCTTCAACTTCGTTTTAGAGTCATTGATGGAAGTACAGCTATAAGTAATTTTAAAATAGAGTTTGAAAATAATTATATTGGAAGTATAGAAGAATCTATAAATGATGGTTATTTAGAGCCATTAGTAGCAGTTTCTAATGTTTTAATATATTCTCCATATAATGAAAGAACATATTTAAATGTTACTAATATTTTATATACTGGGGGAATATTAGAAGGCTCAACATATCCTGATTTCTCTATGGTTATTAAACCTAAAGCAAAAATAAAGAATTTTATTTTTACGTCTAGTCGAACTATGACGACTAATATTGATAGAGGATTTAGTATACATGAACTACGTAATTTTGATATGTCAATAAATCCAACAAATTAATAAATTAGTTTTCAAACAAATCATATTTCAATATGATTTGTTTTCTTTTGGATAAATTATAATTTATATTTAAGGGGTTACATTATGGAATATTCTTAAAATATTTGATATAATTAAAATAGTAAAACAATAAAAATAATAGAAACGGGGAATATGATGAAAAAAATAATGACGATTGATGGAAATGAAGCTTGCAGTAATACAGCTTATATGTTTACAGAAGTAGCAGGAATTTATCCAATTACTCCATCTAGTCCGATGGCTGAGCATTTGGATGAATGGGCAAGACAAGGTAGGCTTAATTTGTTTAATGATACTGTTAAAGTAGTGGAAATGCAAAGTGAAGCAGGTGCTGCAGGAATGGTCCATGGTTCTTTACAAACTGGACTTTTAACAAGCACCTTTACAGCAAGCCAAGGATTACTATTAATGATTCCTAACATGTATAAAATGGCGGGAGAAATGTTGCCAGCGGTTATTCACGTAGCAGCTAGATCAATATCAACTCATGCTTTAAGTATTTTTGGGGATCATCAAGATATATATGCTGCAAGGCAAACAGGATTTGTAATGCTCGCATCTTCATCTGTTCAAGATGCTGCTTTATTATCAGGAGTTGCACACTTATCAGCTATTAAGGCATCATTGCCATTTATGCATTTTTTCGATGGTTTTAGAACAAGTCATGAACTTCAAAAAATAAATGTTTTAGAAAAAGAAGATTTCAAAGACTTGATTGATTATGAAGCTTTATCTAATTTTAGAAATAAATCATTAAAACCGAAAGCTAATATAACTAGAGGAACAGCCCAAAATGATGATATATATTTCCAATCAATGGAAGTTAGAAATAAATATTATAATCAAACTGCGGATATTGTTAATGATTATATGCAAAAAATTAATAAGTTAGCGGGTACTAATTATGCACCTTTTAATTATTATGGTGATAAGACTGCTAGTAACATCATTGTTGCTATGGGATCTGTTAATGAGACAATTAAAGAGACAATTGATAACTTAAACGACAATGGATATAAAGTTGGTTTAATAGAAGTTCACTTATATAGACCATTTAGTATAAAATATTTAGAAGAAGTTTTACCTAAGACTGTTAAAAAAATCGCTGTATTAGATAGAACTAAAGAACCAGGTAGTATTGGTGAACCATTATACTTAGATGTAGTTAGTGCTTTAAAAGGAAGAGATATTACTATAGTAGGTGGTAGATACGGCTTATCAAGTAAAAACACCACTCCTTGTCAAATTAAAGCTGTATATGATATGTTAGAAAATGAACCTGTAAATAATTTTACAATTGGTATAAATGATGATATTACTAATTTAAGTTTAGTTGTAGACAGTTGTTATAAAACAAGTAAAGCATTAGAATTTTTAATATATGGTTATGGTAGTGACGGTATGATTAGTGCTGCTAAATCAATTATTACTTTAGTTGGTGATAATACGGATAAATACGTACAAGGGTATTTTCAATATGATTCTAAAAAATCAGGAGGGGTTACGTTAGGTCAATTAAGATTTTGTGATAATCCAATTAGATCTACTTATTATGTAGAAACTCCTAAGTTAGTAGTAGTAACAAAAGATAGCTATTTAGATGATTTTGATTGTTTAGACAAAATAGTTAAAAATGGTATATTTATATTAAATACCATAAAAACAAAAGAAGAAATAATTGATGTTTTAAATGATGATATTAAAAAAATTATTGTTGAAAGAAATATTAAATTTTATATTATTAATGCTTATGAACTAGCTCGTAAAGTTGGACTTAAAAATAAAATTAGTACTATTATGGAAAGTGTTATTGTTAAACTATCTGATATTGTTGATTATGATATGGCTAAAAGCCATATGAAAGAAATAGTAAAAGAAAAATTCTTTAAAAAAGGAGAAGAAATAGTTAAGGCAAATTATGATGCAATCGATAATTCTATCCAATATTTAGAAGAAGTTATTATTACTGAATATGGAAAAGAAAAACCAAATAAAGTTGATAAAAATGATGTTTTTGAAATGATGAGAAGAAGGATGGGAGATGAGCTTCCTACTTCTGCTTTTGAAAAATTACCAGATGGAACATTCATAGGAGGAACTACAAAATTAGAAAAACGAGCTATAACTGATATAGTTCCAAGTTGGATCAGTTCAAATTGCATTCAATGTAATCAATGTTCATTTGTTTGTCCACATGCTGTTATAAGACCATTTTTACTTAACCAAGAAGAATATGATAATGCACCTGATTATGTAAAAAACAGATGTATTAAACCGCTTGAAAAGAACCTAGCAGATCATTACTTTATTATTGGTGTATCTGTAAAAGATTGTACAGGGTGTGGTCTATGTATCAAAACATGTCCTGGTAGAGGTGGCGAAAAGGCCTTAATTCCTAAACAATTAGATCTAGAATTAAAGAATAAAGAACAAGAAATTGCTGATTATTTATTTGAAAATGTTAGTTATAAAGAAAAGCTTAATGTTAATACCATTAAAGGTAGTCAATTTAAAGAACCTAAATTCTGCTTCCATGGAGCCTGTGCTGGTTGTGGTGAAACTGCTTATATAAAATTACTAACTCAATTATTTGGCGATAGAATGGTAATTGCTAATGCCACTGGATGTTCTTCAATCTATGGTGCTAGTGCACCAAGCATGCCGTATACAATACCTTGGGCTAGTTCATTATTTGAAGATAATGCTGAATATGGTTATGGTATGTTAATCGCTAGTGATTTAATGCGAAATCGTGTTAAAAAAATTATGGAAGAGAATATAGAAAATAAAAATAAAGAATTATTTAATAAATGGTTGGAAAACTACGATGATTATCAAATCACAAAAGAAGTGTATGAAAATATAGATTATGATAATGCACCAAAAGAATTAAATGAATTAAAAGAATATATTGCTAAACGTTCAATATGGACAATTGGTGGAGATGGTTGGGCTTATGATATTGGCTTTGGTGGAATTGATCATGTGCTTGCAAGTAATAACAATGTCAATATTCTAGTTCTTGATAGCCAAGTGTATTCTAATACTGGTGGTCAATCATCAAAAGCAAGTCCAATAGGGAGCATTGCAGCGTTTACTGCTAGTGGTAAAACAAATCATCGTAAGGATTTAGCTCGTATAGCAATGTCATATCCTCATGTTTATGTTGCTCAAGTTAATTTAGGATCAAATCCAATGCAATTAATAAAAGCTATGAATGAGGCCGAAAGTTATAATGGTCCATCAATTTTAATAGCATACACTCCATGTATTGCTCATGGAATAAAGGGTGGTTTAGAAAATTGCTTAGAAAATGAGAAATTAGCTACTAAAAGTGGATACTTCCCAACATTCCGTTATAACCCGATTGATGGTAAATTAACACTTGATAGTAAAGATGTAGATTTTGACTTATATGAAGAATTTTTAAATAGTCAAACTAGATATTCAATGTTAAAAGCAATTAATCCAGATAAAGCAGAAGAATTATTTAAATTAAATAAAGAAGATGCAATAAGAAAATATAAATACTATAAATCACTTAGTAAAAGTGATTTATAAATAAAATTATATTGTACTTAAAAAAAATATAATGTATAATTTTATATATACATGAAGGAGGAAAACAATGGAAAGAACTTATATAATGTTAAAACCAGACGCTTATGAAAGAAGATTAGTAGGTAAGATTATTAGCCGTATTGAAGAAAAAGGATTTGCTATTAAGGATATGAAAATGTTAAATTTAAATGAAGAAATATTAAAAGATCATTATTCTCATTTAGCAGATAAACCTTTCTTCCCAGAAATAGTAGATTTTATGACATCTGGTCCAGTAGTTGGAATGATTATTGAAGGTGATGGTGTTGTTGAAGGAATGAGAACTTTAATGGGACCTACTAAATGGTTTGAGGCTATGCCTGGAACTATAAGAGGAGATTTTGCATTTAGTACAACTTGTAATTTAATTCATGGTTCTGATTCTGTAGAAAATGCGGAAATAGAAATAAAAAGATTCTTTGGTTAATTCCAAAGAATCTTTATTTTTTTATTAAAACTTTTTGTCTTTCTATTTCCTGTCTAATTTCATTTTCAACCGTATGTGCAACATCATTAATATTATCAGCTTTAGAAATATATTTTTTATTTAAGAATGTTACTGTTATATTAGATTTGCTATTCTGTTTAAAAATATTATTAGTTCCACTGATTGCTACTGGTACAATTGGAACATTAGCATTTCTTGCTATTGAAAAACTACCACCTTTAAAAGGAATAATTTCTTCCTTTTCCCTAGTTCCTTGAGGAAATATTACTAGACTATGACCGTTTTTTAATTTTTCAATTGCTTCTTTAATAGTAATCAATGATTGCTTTTTATTTTCTCTATCCAAAAATAAACCATTCATTTCAGTTATCCATGAATTTATAATGGGAACCTTTTTCAATTCAATTTTAGCTATAAAACCAATTTGATCGGGGATGATTTTAACTAATAATGGAATATCATAGACTGCTAAATGATTAGAAATATATAAAGCGGTTTCATTATTGGGAATATTATCAAGCCCATTTACAACAATATCAGCACTCGTAGCATTCATTATTCTGCTACTAATTTTTTTAGTAGCCTCCATAACCAGTAATTTTTTCTTAGTTGTATTGTCACTATTCATTTTTTTTATTTTGATTAGACCAGGTATACTTTTTAATACAGATAAAGCAATTACTACTTGTTTATATAATCTTTTTATCATATATGCCTCCTATCAATTATAATAGCACATTAAATAAATTATGTATATAACAAAAAAAGAACTGTCCCCCTGAGAACAGTTCCATAAAAGAATAAAAAGGGGTTGGCTAGTGTGATACTAGCTCCAATTCGCCTAATTCCGAATTGGTAATGTATATACTAATAGAAAAATCCTTATTTGTCAATACTTTTTTTAACAAAATGTGCTATAATCTAATAAAGTAGGTGATAAAATGAAGAATATCATGGAAATTAAGGGTATTGGCAATAGAAATTTAGGGTTATTATCTAAGTTAGGAATAACCAATTCACATGACTTATTAACTTACTATCCATTTAGATATGATATTATAAAAAGAAGTGATATTAATAGTCTAAATCAGGATGATAAAATTATAATAGACGGAATAATAGAAAATATACCTAGTGTTTTTCATTTTAATCGCAAAATGAATAAAATGAATTTTAGATTAAATGTTGGCACTAATTTAGTTAATATAGTAATATTTAATAGAGGATTTTTAAAAAATAAATTAATTCCTGGTATTGGTATAACAGTTATAGGAAAATATGATAAAAAACATAATATTATTGTGGCAAGTGATCTTAGATTTTCAATGATAACACAAGAAGAACAAATAGAAGGTGTATATCATTCTACATATGGACTAACCTCAAAAAAAATAAAAACATTTATTGATGAGATTTTAGAAGATCCTATTGAATTAAAAAGTTATTTACCAGAGTATTTAGTTGATAAATATAATTTTTTAGATTATGAACATTGTATTAGAACTGTCCACAATCCATATAGTCTAGATAATTTAAAAAAAGCAAGAACAAGACTTAAATATGAAGAACTATTCTTATTTATGTTAAAGATGAATTATTTAAAATTAAATAAAGACAAACAATTAGGATTAAAAAGAAATGTTGAATATAAAGAAGTAGAAAAATTTATTGATGGTTTACCTTTTAAATTAACAATAGATCAAAATGAAAGTGTAATACAGATTTATAAAGATTTAATTGATGAAAAAAGAATGAATAGATTACTTCAAGGTGATGTTGGTAGTGGGAAGACTATAGTTGCTGTTATAAGTATGTATATTAATTATTTAAGTGGATATCAAAGTGCATTAATGGCGCCAACTGAAGTTTTAGCTTCCCAACACTTCATTAATATAACGAAACTTTTTACTAAATATGGAATTAATGTTGCTTTATTAACTGGAAAATTAAAAGCAAAAGAAAAAAAAGAAATATATAATAATCTTAATAATGGAAACATAGATATAATAATTGGAACCCATGCTTTAATAACTGAAGAAGTAAGTTATAATAATCTTGGATTAGTAATCACAGATGAACAACATCGTTTTGGAGTTAACCAAAGAGGCAATCTGAAAAATAAAGGGTTAAAACCGGATATTTTATATATGAGTGCAACACCAATTCCAAGAACTTATGCGCTTACTTTATATGGTGATATGGATATATCTAGCATAAAAACAATGCCAAATGGTAGAAAAGAAATAATAACTTTATTGAAAAGTGAAAAAGAAATAAAAGAAGTTTTGCAAATGATGTTTACTGAACTGAAAAAAGGACATCAAGTTTATGTAATATCACCATTAATAGAAGAAAGTGATAAAATAGATCTAGAAAATACTGATGAACTAGAAAAGAAAATGAATAAAGCTTTTGGAAAACTTTATAACATAGGAGTACTACATGGTAAGATGAAAGCAAATGAAAAAGAAGAAGTAATGGCTAAATTTAAAAATGGCGACATCCAAATTTTAATAAGCACAACTGTTATTGAAGTAGGGGTAGATGTGCCAAATGCAACAATGATGGTTATATTTGATAGTTATCGTTTTGGATTATCAACCCTGCATCAATTAAGAGGAAGAGTAGGTCGTAATGATCTTCAATCTTATTGTATTTTGATTAGTAATAAAGAAACAGAAAGATTAAATGTTCTCACTGAAACTAATGATGGATTCCTTATTAGTGAAGAAGATTTTAAATTGCGTGGTAGCGGAGATCTTTTCGGTAATAAACAAAGTGGTGATATGTCATTTGGAATTGCTGATATAAAAAGAGATTTCAATATTTTATTAAAAGCCAAAGAAGATAGTCTGGAATTTTTAAATAGTCAAGAATATGTCAATAATAAAAATTATGATTATATAAGAAACTTGATTGAAAGTGCAACTAATTTAGATTAAAAAAAATTAATGATAAAAATAAGATAAATTCAGTTGACTTTTAATCTATAAATCTTTATAATTATTATAGCGTGACTAGTTCACGCGAGAACACTCTTACGGTATAAAGTGTGAGAGTGCTCGACCAAAACCCCCTGAAGGAGCTTTCGAGAGAAGGCTCCATTTTTGTTATAAGGGAAAAATGGCAGTTGCTATATGCTGGGGATATAATTTGATGACAGTATTAATTTAAAAATAAAATTTTAAAGTTAAATTGTGGTATAATTTTAATGGTGATGAAAATGAGTATAATTGGACAAAACAAACCTATAAATGAGCAAATTAAAATATTAAAACAAATTCTTCTTCAAAATAAAAAGTTAAAACTAGTTTTAGAATTACTACAAAATTCTAATTTAAGAAATTATTATATTGGCGCTGGGGCAGTAAATCAAACTGTGTTTAATTATTATCATGGTTTTGATTTAGAATATGGGATAAAAGATTTTGATATTGTGTATTATGATGAAGATACCAGCTATGAAAAGGAAGATAAAATAATTAAAGAAATAAAAAAATTAATCAAAGATGTTGAAGTTGAAGTGGATATTAAAAATGAAGCAAGAGTTCATTTATGGTATAAAGAAAAATTTGGCTTTGAAATAGAGCCTTATAGAAATACTGAAGAAGCTATCAGTAGATGGGGTGCTACTATTACATGTGTCGGTGTAAGACTAGAAAGAGATGAATTAATTGTATTTGCACCTTATGGTTTAAATGATATTTTTAATATGATAGTTAGGCCTATTAAAGAGGAGTTTAAGGAAGAAAACTATGTTATAAGAGCCGAAAAATGGGTTGAAAAGTGGCCTAAATTAAAAGTCATTGATTGGAATGATTAATTATGAATGGGCAAGGATGCTCTTTTTTCTTTGGTCATAATAAAAAAATCCAAAAAGATGACCCTATTTTTTGTCGAAAAATAAGTGAATGATTATTACATAATTTTTAATTTTCACTTTTATATTATTGTATAAGCATTCGTTTCTTAATGTTAATTATTACCTTTACTTATTTTAAATTTTTCAAGGGGTAATTAAGGGGTAATTTTAGTATGCTATTTCTTACGAATGCCATTCTCATTATAATATTTATATATAATTTTAATTGCATCTAATGAAATATAATAATATTCATATAATTTTTCTGCATCTTTATCTTTTTTTCTATTTTTAGTTATTTCTTTAATTTCACTATCTTCTTGTTCACTAAATTGTAATAGCTCCGGGAGATGTATTTTATTTGGTTGTTTTAAAAACTTAATACTAATCATTCTTAGATAATCAAATGTTAAATAAAAATCACTGGCACAAATAGAGTGAGGATATTGGAAAGAAATATATTTTTCCATCAATTGAACATCCTTTTTTTCTACTTGTGTTAATCTAATAAATGTTACTAGCTTTTTTGGTAAAGAAATTAGTAATATACAAATGATTACAGAAACAACTATCATAGGAATAATAAAAAATCCACCTAAAAACCCACCAACAGAACCCCAAAAAACAATAGACATCATTGCTGAAGTAATGGCGATTAGTGTATGTTGTATTTGTGTTCTTTTAACTTCTTTTTTTGTTGGAATTTCATCTTTCCCTTTCATAATATTATAAAAATAACAATACATTTCATTATAATCTGGATGAAAATGAGTTGTAGGCTCCCCCTTTGATTCAATTGATACATAGTCATCAAATGCAATAACTTTATCATGAATGTTTACCTTTAATTCTAATCTGTTATTATCATTAGAGATAGATAATTGATTATCGCTATCATGTTTTTTTAACCTGTTATATAATTCTTCTATTGATTTCATGTCTCACCTCACATAAATTGTTTTTTCTAATACAATTATACACTATGAAGAATACTGTTAAATGTATTTTTTTTAACATTGCATTAATTTACAACAAAAATAGAGCATAGCGTCTATTTCAGGGGAAATAAAAATTGTTTAAATTAAATTTTATATGTGATATAATATTCAATATTTATGTGGAGGGTTAGCTATGCAAGAAATTACGAGGAAGAAAACTGACCATGGTTATTACTTTATTATTTCAACTGATGAGGGTGAATTTGAAATAAGTTTTGCGGGCAATCTTGACTTATACTGGAGAAATATATATTGTGGGAATTTATTAGAAGAATCTGATTCTAAGGTTTTTACTATAACTAAAGAAAATTATTATTTATATTCATTGTTTCATGAATTATATGAAAATGTAAAAAATTGCAATGTTTTTACTTTAGATGAATTAGATATTAATTTTTGTGAAAGTGAAGAAGAAATAGAAGTTAAAAAGTTGGAAAAGGAAAAAAGAAATAATGATTTAAGAGAAGCGGAAAAATATAATAGAGAGCGACTTTTTCGTAATGGAATTATTGAATGGCATTGTGATGACTTTTCTTACGAAGATTCTAGTGTTGTAAAAATAAAAAAAGAGGAAGAAACTTTTGTTGTTATATTTGAAAAAAGCAAGAATAATGATCTATATTTAACTTATTCGATTAGATTTAGGAATAGTGGAAGTAGGTATGAACCTTTTAATCAAATATTCATGAGAATATACAATAAACTTATAAATTATGATTATGAAAATCATCAAGTTCACATTGAGGAATATTTATATCAGAAAAAATTAGTTAAAAAAATATAATAATTATGATTCTTATCAATGATGAATTTAAAAATATCGAAAATGGATTAATTAAAGTAAATTTAGAAAATAAAAGCGATTATACATGGTTATAATCGCTTTTTATGTATAAAATTATAATAAAGATAATTAATTTTATATTATGTGAAGTTATTAGGAACATTTCTATTGACAAAGCATATTAGTATATTATAATATTATAATGTAGTGATAGGTTTGTAAGTAAAAATACAATTAGATGAGGTGGAATAAAATGAATGATGTTATAGTTGTAGGAGCAGGACCCGCTGGTGTTTCATTAGCTCTTTATTTAAAAAGAAGTAATCACAAAGTTGTTGTTATATCAAATAATAATAGTATTCTTAAAAAAGCAGGAGCCATTGAAAATTATTATGGTTTTAGATCAATTGCTGGGGATGAATTATATCATTTAGGAATAGAACAATTAAAAAATGTAGGTGTTGAAGTTATTGATGAAGAAGTTGTTAGGATGGAGAAACTAGAAACTTTTAAAGTTTATACTAATAAGAGTGAATATGAGTCCAAAATCGTTGTTATCGCAACCGGAATAGGACGTGTAGCATCAAAAATTCCTGATATATCTAAATATGAAGGCGTTGGACTTAGTTATTGTGCAACATGTGATGGTTTTTTCTTTAGGGAAAAAAAAATAGGTGTTATAGGTAATGGGAATCTTGCTTATGAAGAGGCAAAGCATTTAATGCATTTATCTTCAAATGTGACACTATTTACTAATGGTGAAGAATTAAAAAGGGATTTTAGTGATCTAAATATTCCGATTATAACAAGCAAGATAAAAAACATAAAAGGTGATACTAAAGTTGAAGGATTAATTTTAGATAATATGGAGGAAATCAAGTTAGATGGAATATTTATAGCATTAGGTGTTGCTGGAGCTTCATCATTTAGTAAAACAATGGGTATTGCTATGAATAATCAGTTTATTAAAGTTGATGAAAAATTCATGACTAATATCGAAGGATTATATGCAATAGGTGATGTTATTGGTGGAGTATTGCAAATAGGTAAGGCAGTAGCAGATGGTATTATTGCTAGTAAAGAAATAAGTACGGTTTTAAGAAATAATAAAGATAAATCGTAATATGTTGTATTAATGAGGTGATTTTATGGTAAAAAGTATAAAAGAATTATCTTCTACATTTGATATATTATCAAATGAAGTAAGATTATGCATACTAATTAACCTATATAAAAATAAAGAAAAAAACGTAAGTGATTTACAAGCCTGCGCGAAAAGTTCACAATCGAGTGTTTCACAACAACTATCTAAAATGAAAGCATTAGGTATTATAACTTCTAGAAAAGTTGGCAATGAGGTTTATTATTCTATTTCGAATGAAAAGATGAAGGCTATTATTAAAAAATTAGAGATAGGGGAATGTAATGAATAAAAAGATGACGATAATTTTATCCTTTTTAGCTGTAATTGCTGTTGTGTTTTTAAGTAATATTAATAAAGCCGATTGTTGTAACACGTATAAAAAGATTAGTTTTGATGAAATGGATGACAAAATTAAAGAGAATGATAATTACTTAATAGTAGATGTTAGAACTTTAGTTGAATACAATGAAGGACATATAGAAAATAGTGTTCTAATACCCGATTATGAAATTGAAAGAATAAACGACATTGAACCGGATAAAAATAAAACTATATATGTCTATTGTAGATCCGGAAATAGAAGTAAAACCGCTACTAATAAGATATTAGAAATGGGATATACTAATGTTTATGATGTTGGGGGAATAATCGATTATAATGGGAACATAGTAAAATAGTACAATAGGAGGAAAGAAATGTTAAAGATTGTTAATGAACAAAACTTTGAACAAGAAGTTTTGAAAAATGAAAAATTAATTTTAGTTGATTTTTATGCTGATTGGTGTGGTCCATGTCGTATGCTAGCACCAATTTTAGAAAAAATGGGAAGTGATCGAAATGATTTTGATATAGCTAAATTAGATATCGATAAAAATCAAAATTTAGCGATGCAATATGGAGTTCAATCAATTCCTACTATGATAGTGTTTAAAGATGGAAAGTCAGTAGATGGAATGATAGGTTTAGCAGATGAGCAAACAATTATAGATATAGTTGATAAACATATAAATTAATAAGGGAAACCTTATTTTTTTTATAAGTCTATAAATTTATGAATGTACCCTAAGTTTATATCTTATATTACAAATAAATAGACTTGTCTCATATTTTTTGATACAATACTACTTAGGTGATATTATGTTATATACTTCAATAGATAATAAAAAAATAAAGGATATTAAAAAACTCCACAATAAGAAATATCGTGATAAGATGGGTATGTTTTTAGTAGAAGGAAGACATCTTGTTTTAGAAGCCTATAAAAAAGGATATTTAAAAGAACTTATAATTGAACAAGATGAAATATTTCCATTAGATGTTGAAACAACTTATGTTACTAATAATATTATTAATTATATAAGCGATGTAGAAGCTCCTCAAAATATTATGGGGCTATGTACTAAAAAAGAAAAGAATACGGATATTGGTAATAAAATATTAATGTTAGATAATATTCAAGATCCTGGTAATCTAGGAACAATAATAAGAAGTGCCGTTGCTTTTAATATTGATACAATCGTATTAAGTAACAATTCTGTAGACTTATATAATTCCAAGGTTATTAGAGCAAGTCAAGGAATGATTTTTCATATAAATATTATAAATGAGGATTTATTAAACTTGATTCCAAAATTAAAGGAAAACGATTATAAAATAATGGGAACGAAAGTAACTCATGGAAAAAGTATAAAAAAGATTGAAAAATTAGAAAAATTTGTTATAATAATGGGTAATGAAGGAAATGGCTTAACTGAAGAGGTTAGTGACCTTTGTGAAGAATTTATTTATATTGACATGAATGCAGTATGTGAAAGTTTGAATGTTGGGGTGGCAACAAGCATTATTTTATATGAATTAGATAAGTAGGTGGACTATGGATTATATTTATATTGGAGAGATTGTTAACACACATGGTATTAAGGGAGAAGTAAGAATTATATCTGAATTTAGATATAAAGATTTAGTATTCAAAAAGAACTTTAAAGTTTATGTAGGAAGATTTAAAGATGAACTAGTTATTAATAGTTATAGACAGCATAAAATATATGATATGGTTACTTTTGTTGACCTTAATAATATAAATGATGTAATTATATATAAGGGAGATAAAGTTTATATTAATCGTGATGATTTAGCTGTTGAAGGTTACTTTAATGAAGATATTATTGGTTTGGATGCTTACATAGATGATAAAAAAATAGGTAAAGTTGAATACATTATGGAAAGTAAAGCCCATGAAATATTGGTCGTTACTGATGGAGATAAAAAACATTTGGTTCCTAATGTTGAAGAATTTATTAAAAAAGTAGATTTAAAAGAAAAACGATTATACATCAATAACATAGAGGGTTTAATTAATGAAGATTGATATTTTAACTTTATTTCCAGAAATGTTTGAAGGTTTTTTAAATACTTCAATTATAAAAAGAGCAATCAATGATAATAGGGTAATTATTAAAGTTCATAATATTAGAGATTATTCTAAAGATCCACATAAAAAAGTAGATGATTATGGTTTTGGTGGTGGAAATGGAATGGTTTTAATGCCACAACCAATATTTGATGCGGTTGAAGATTTGAAAGGTGATAATACCTTGGTTGTAATGATGACTCCACAAGGTGTTCCGTATAAACAACCGTTAGCATACACTTTAACAAATGAAAAACATATTCTTATTATATGTGGACATTATGAAGGTTTTGATGAGAGAATTAGAACTATTGTTGATATGGAAATAAGTATTGGTGATTATGTTTTAACAGGTGGAGAAATACCAAGTATGGTTATCACAGATAGCATTGTTAGATTGCTTGATGGTGTTATTGATGAGAACTCTCATATAAATGATTCTTTTAATAATAACTTATTAGATTATCCGGTTTACACTAAACCTCAAAATTTTAGAGGGTTAGAAGTTCCTGAAATTTTATTATCAGGACATCATAAAAAAATTGCCGAATGGCGATTAGAAAAGAGCTTGGAAAAAACAAAAGAACGTCGTCCAGATTTATTAGAAAAGAGTTGATTAGATGAAACAAAAAAACTATTTGTTAGTCAAAAACAATAATAATAAAGAAATAGTCTATATTGATTATAATAAGTTGGATGGCTTTAAAATAAAACCGCAAAATAATGTTAAATATGATGGAATATTGGTTAATAAAATGATTATTATTAAACCGTCATTTATCGAAAAAACATTAAAAAGAAAAATTAAAAAAAAGTTAGACACTTATTTGCAATATATTATTAGTGTTATTGAAAGTAGCGATGATACAGATGCATCTAATTTAGCAATCGTTTTAAATGATGTTGAAAGATATCGACGCTTACTTAGAAATAAATATAGAAGATATTTAGATGATAAATATTTTGAATTATTATTGAAAAAAATTGCTTTATTAGAACAAGAGTTGAAATCAAAAGTGCTTGCGGCTAGTTATAATAACTATGAATATTTAGAGCAAGAAGAAAAATCAAGAAAATCAAGATAAGAGTTGCAAATTTATTTTAAATATGTTAAAATCTTAAATGTTGACGTAATCCGCTGGGTCTTTATACTTATGATTATAGTATTAAAAAAGGAGAGTGACATTGTGAATTTAGTTGAAAAAATAACTAAAAGTCAAATTAGACCAGATCTACCTGAATTTCGTGTTGGGGATACTGTAAAAGTTGATGTTCGTATCGTTGAAGGAAAACGTGAAAGAATTCAAGCTTTTGAAGGTATCGTTATGGCTATTAAAGGTAGTGGTATAGGTAGAAATTTTATCGTTAGAAAAATGTCTAGTGGAGTTGGAGTGGAAAGAACTTTCCCTATGAATTCACCAGTCGTTGAAAACATTACTGTTGTTCGTAAAGGTAAAGTTAGACGTGCTAAATTGAACTACATAAGAAGCTTAGTAAAACAAGCAAAAATCAAAGAAAGAAATTAATAAGGCGTGTCAAGCCTTATTTTTTGTATAGGTGAAATATGAAAATAATTAAAGAAATTGTTCCTTATGTAATTATTATCTTAATGGTTATATTGATTAGATCCTATATAGTTACTCCAGTAAAGGTAAATGGTACTTCAATGGATCCTACTTTACGCGATAACCAGATTTTGTTATTAAAAAAATATGATAAAAAACTAGAACGTTTTGATATCATTGTTTTAAACTATGATAATTCAAGATTAATAAAAAGAGTAATTGGTTTGCCTGGAGAAAAAATAAAATACGTTGATAGCGCCCTATATGTTAATGACAAAAAAATAGACGAAGATTTTATTGTTGCTACAACTAATGATTTTGATATATCTACATTAGGGTATACAACTATACCAAATGGTTATTATTTTGTTATGGGTGATAACAGAAATAATTCAACAGATAGCCGTGTAATTGGATTAGTCAGTATTGATGATATATTAGGAACAACCACATTTTCTCTTTTTCCATTTAATAGATTTGGTTTTATAGGATAAACTTTTGTTTATTCCTTTTTTATGATACAATTAATTGGGTGATTTTATGCGAGGGCAAAAGGGTGGACTAAGGGATTTTTTGATAACAAAAAAAATAATTAACTTTAATATAAAAAAGAAAAAAAAGATTGAAGAAGATGAAATTAAAAGTAAAAAAGATGAAAGTAGTAGACTTAAAAAAATTAATGAATTAATTGAAATAAAAAATAATGATAATCCTATTTTACTAAGAGCAAATAAAATTATTGATTTAACTACTTCAAAAAAAGGTGTGGATACTGATATTTCAGTTTTAAAAGATGCTGTAGTAATTAATAATATAGAGGACACTGATGTTGTATATGAACCAGAAGCAGAGCCTATAATTACAATAAACAAAAGTGAAGTAAAAAAGGTAAAAGCTAGTATCAAAAAGGGGATTGATCAAACAGAAACAGAAATAGCTATTTCAAATAAAGTAAATGTAATTATTAAAAAGGCTAAGGAAGAAATAAGTGAAGTTTCAAAAGAAGTTATTAAAATTGAGGATGATATTCAAAAAGAAGGTAGTACTGAAAAAGTAAGTGAATATGAGCAAAAATTAATAAAAATTGAAAAAAAAGTAACTGATTTAAAAAGAAAATATAGTATTATTCTTGAAAATACCGACTTTACTAATTTTGATGAACTTAGTGATGAGGCATTATTAGATGAAATCAGCAATTATAAATTCATTGTTGATGAAAGCGAAATGGTTAGTGATTTAGCTAAAACTTGTAAAAAAGAGATAGATAAAATGGCAACTATCATTGATGTTTATGAGCAAAAGAAAAATGTTAATAAAAAACTTCAATTAAAGAAACAAGAATTGGAAAAAAGGGATGAAGAGTTTGAAAATCATAAACAAAAGACTAAAAAAATAGGTGATGTTAATGAGCAAATAAGAAGTAACTTCGAAGCTCAAAATGAGTTTATAAGAAATTTACAGTATAAATTAAGTAAAATGGAAGATAAATATCAAGATGAGTTTAAGTTAAAAGGTTTGAAAATAATGAGTTATAATCTTTTTAAAATGTCGTTTTTGATATATGCTATAAAAAACAAACGAATTGGTTTATTAATAGGTGGAATAGTATTAGATAATACTATTAAGATAATGAACAATAATTTTATTGAAAGACAAATGCAAAGCACTTATTTAAAATATAAGGAATTAAATGAAAATTTGTATAACCAAAAAGATGATCTTGAATATATTGGTTCATTATTAAATGACTCATTAAACCAAACTGAAAAATTGAAAGAGGAATTTAAATATAAGTTTCAAAAATATCAAGATGTTTTACCTGAATACAATTATGTATTTAAAAAACTTGATATGGTTATAGAGCAATTAAGGGAAAAAGATGAAGAAATAAAAAGAACCGAAGAAGCAATAGAAAAACAAGTTAAAAAGAACAAAGTTAAAATAAAGAGAATGGATGTGTATAATAATGGCAAATATTAATTGGTATCCTGGTCATATGGCCAAAACTAAGCGTTTAATTAGTGAAAAAATTAGCCTAATTGATGTTGTGTATGAAATAATTGATGCAAGAATGCCTTATTCTTCAAAAATCAAAGATTTAGATAAATATATAAAAGACAAACCACGCATATTAATCATGACTAAAACAGATTTATGTGATATGAGTGAAACCAATAAATGGATTAAGCACTATGAAAAACAAGGATATAAAGTAGTTCCTGTTGATTTAGAAAATAATTTTAATATGAATAAAATTATAAGTGCAACGGAAGAAATTATGCAAGAGCGTAATCAAAAAAGATTAGATAAAGGAATGACAAAGCGTAAAACAAGAGTTTTGATTGTTGGAATTCCTAATGCTGGAAAGTCAACTTTAATTAATCGATTAGTTGGTAAAAAAGCTGTTAATGTCGGAAATAGACCAGGTGTTACTAAAAATTTAGATTGGATTAGAATAAATGATGATTTAGAATTATTAGATACTCCGGGTATTTTATGGCCAAAACTTGATGAAGATAAAGTCGCACTTAACTTAGCTAGTTTAACTGCTATAAAAGAAGAAATTTTACCAATTGATGATGTTGCAATGTATATTATTAAAACATTATATGAATATTACCCGTATAAACTAGAGGAACGTTATGGAATAACCGAAGTTGATTTTGAAGATATTCTTCCAACCTTAGACATAATAGGCAAAAGAAGAGGTTGCTTAATTAAAGGTGGAGAAATTGATTACGATAAGGTAATATCAGTTATTATTAATGACATAAAAGATGCACATATTAAAAATATTACATTTGATCGCTATAATGGTGATTATGAACAATAAAGATATGAATGTCTTAACCTTGGCTTATTTAGGTGATAGTGTATATGAAATATATATAAGAGATTATTTGGTGAAAAAAGGGCTTGTGAAAGTTAAAGATTTACAAGCAGAAGCTGTTAACTATGTGAGTGCTAGAAAACAATGTGAATTTTTAAAAAAGATGATAGACATTGATTTTTTTAACGAAGAGGAAGTTTCAATTATTATGCGTGCTCGTAATCATAAAGGTAGTTCTCATCCAAAAAATACGGATATTGTTACATATAAATATGCAACAGGAATTGAGGCTTTAATCGGTTATTTATATTTAGAAAATAAAAACACAAGAATAGATGAAATAATGAAATATATAATAGGAGAATAAATATGTATGTATATGGTAAAAATGTCGCAAATGAAATTTTAAAAAATAATAAAATAATTCAAAAAGTATATCTTTATAAACAATTTAAAGATGAAGAAATTATTTCAGCCTTACAAAAAAAGAATATTGATATAAAATATGTAGAAAAATTTGAATTAGACAAACTTGCAAATGGAAATCATCAAGGTGTAATATTGAAAGTGCCTGATTATAAATATTACGATGTAGATGAATTAATAACTAACGAAGATGCGTTGTTAGTAATATTAGATCATTTAGAAGATCCACATAATTTAGGAGCTATCATTAGAACCTGCGAAGCTGCTGGTGTAGATGGGATTATAATCCCTAAAGATCGTAGTGTAGAAGTTAATTCAACTGTTATGAAAGTTAGTGCAGGGGCTTTAGAAAATATAAAAATATCGATGGTAACTAATTTATCTAATATAATCAAGGATTTAAAAAAACAAGGTTTTTGGATTGTTGGAACTGATATGGATGGAACAAGTTACGATAAGATAGATTATAAAGGTAAAATAGGTATAGTAATAGGTAATGAGGGAAGTGGCATGAGTCGTTTGGTAAAAGAATCATGTGACTTTATTGCTAGTATTCCAATGAGAGGAAAGATAAATAGCTTAAATGCATCAGTCGCTACTGCAATCGTTATTTATGAGGCAATAAAAGTACGGAGGTAATTATGAACTACAGAAATTTTAATGATAATGAATTAATATCTTATATAAGTGAAAGTAATGAAGAAGCTAATACAATTTTATTTAAAAAGTATGAGCCGTTAATTATGGGCACTGCTAAAAAGATGTATAAGTATTGTAGACATGGTGGACTTGAGTTGAATGATTTGATTCAAGAAGGTATGCTTGGACTCAATTTAGCTATAACTCATTACGACGAACAAAAAGATACAACTTTTTATACGTTTGCTAAAAAATGTATAGAAAGAAAAATGATTAGTGTTATTATGGGAACTAAAAGACTAAAACATAAAATATTAAACGAGTCATTATCATTAGAAGGATCTGATGGTGATGGTAAATCAGTTGGGTTAGAAGCATTTATTAGTGATAGTAAAGCTGATCCTGAATTATTAATTATTAATAACGAACAGGAAATAGAACTTATTGAAAATATAAAAAAAAGATTAACTGATTTTGAGGGACAAGTTTTCGAACTTAAAATCAGTGATTTCAATTATAGAGAAATTGCTGAAATACTTGATAAGACTCCTAAGGCTATTGATAATGCTTTGCAAAGAATCAAATTAAAAGCTAAGGAAGAATTGGAAATTAGAAAGTAAATAAATATATATTAAGTTAAGCAAAAATTAATAAAAAACTTTGTTTTTAAAATTACTAATAGATATTGACTTTAATAAGAGAGTATGGTATTCTTTTATTAGACACGAAATAGTGTTTTTTATTTGAAAAAAAACATATTATTAAAAGTAGGTGAATATATGAAAAAAGTTACTAAGTTTTTCATTGGTGTCAAAAAGGAAATGGCTAAGGTAAGATGGCCAAAGAAAAAAGAAATGCTTACATATTCAATCGCAACAATCTCGTTTATTATCTTTTTTGCTGTTTTTTATTCTGTGATGGACTTTGTCCTAGCTGGAATTAAGACATTGGTGGGTTAATGCAAAAAGAATGGTATGTAGTTAACACATATTCAGGACACGAGAATAAAGTAAAAGAGAAGTTAGAGATGCGTGCAAATTCCATGGGAATGGAAGACTACATTTTTAGAGTAGTTGTTCCAGAACAAACGGAAGTTGAAATTAAAGATGGTGTAAAAAAAGAGAAACTTAAAAAGATGTTTCCTGGTTATATTCTAGTAGAAATGATTATGACTGATGAAGCTTGGTTCATTGTTCGTAATACACCTGGGGTAACCGGATTTATAGGTTCTTCTGGTAAGGGGGCAAAACCATTTCCATTAACGCCAGTTGAAGTAGATCGTATTTTAGGAAGCATGGGATTAAGCCGTTTAGAAATTGGAAATGAACTTAATGTTGATGATATGGTTAAAGTTGTTAATGGGCCATTTGCATCAATGTATGGTAAAGTTAAAAGTCTTGATAAGGAAAATGCAAAACTTGAAGTTGCGCTTGACTTATTTGGGCAAGAAACGATTGTTGAATTAGATTTAACAGAAATCGAAAAAGCATAGTTTACAAAGTATGTAAAATGTGTTATTATTAATTGGCTATATTATTTTATATAGATTAAAACAAGTGGGAGCGCGGATTAAAGCATTTGAACCACTCGCGAAAAAAAATATAGGAGGTGTTTTTCGTGGCAAAGAAAGTTACTAAAAAAATTAAGCTACAAGTTCCTGCCGGAAAAGCAACACCAGCTCCACCAGTTGGAACGGTGTTAGGACCAGCCGGAATTAACTTACAAGAATTCTGTACAAAATACAATGATGCAACTAGAGATAAAATGGGAGATATTTTACCAGTTGAAATTTCTATTTATGATGATAGAAGCTTTGATTTCGTAATTAAAACTCCACCAACAGCATTCTTGATAAAGAAAACTGCAAAGTTAAAATCAGGATCTGCTAAAGGATCTAAAGAAACTGTTGCTACTTTAACTAAAGAACAAGTTCGTGAAATTGCAGAAATTAAATTACCAGATTTAAATGCATATGCAATTGATGAAGCTGTTAAAATAGTTGAAGGAACTGCTCGTAACATGGGCGTAAAAGTAGAACAATAATAGAAAATAATTAAATTCATATAGGTTAGACCTATGTGGGAGGAAAAGTCCGCATATACCACATAAGGAGGTAAAAAAATGAAAAAAGGTAAAAAATATGTTGAAGCTGCTAAATTAGTAGAAAAGAATAAACTTTATACTAAAGAAGAAGCTGCTAAATTAGTAAAACAAACATCAGTATCAAAATTTGATGCATCAGTTGAATTAGCACTTAGATTAAATCTTGATACAAAAAAAGCTGACCAACAATTAAGAGGAGCAACAGTTCTTCCTAATGGTACTGGAAAAGTTAAAAGAGTATTAGTTATTGCTAAAGGAGATCAAGCTAAAGCTGCTAAGGAAGCTGGAGCTGATTACGTTGGTGATATGGATATCTTAACAAAAATCGAAAAAGAAAATTGGTTCGAATTTGATGTTATGATTGCTACTCCAGATATGATGCCAGCATTAGGTAAAATTGGTAAAATTTTAGGACCTAAAGGTTTAATGCCAAATCCTAAGACTGGAACTGTTACTACAGATGTAGTTAAAGCAGTAAATGATGTTAAAAAAGGTCGAGTTGAATATCGTACTGATAGTTATGGTAACGTTCATGTTATCATTGGTAAGGTTTCATTCGATGAAGCAAAATTGATTGAAAACATGCAAGCCTTCATTTCATTAATTATTAAGACTAAACCATCAGTTGTTAAAGGAAAGTATATTAAAAATATCGCTATTTCTTCAACAATGGGTCCTGGAATTAAAATTGATGAAAATAGTTTTGACAACTAAGAATTAGTATGTTATAATAAATACGTTTTGAAAATTAATCAAGTGCCGTAGACAGTAGGAGCTTTAAGCTTAATATTTCCTACCGAGGAACTTAAATTATTTTAAGTATTCTCAAAAGTCCCTACGGAAGTTAGTTTTGTAGGGACTTTTTTAACGGTATTACACAAAAGGAGGAGGTGTGTGATATGGCTAATCAAAAGATTTTAGAACAAAAACAAAATGTCGTTAACGAAATCGCAGATTGCGTTAAGGAATCATCATCAGTAGTATTTTTTGAATATCGTGGTTTATCAGTTGGTGAAATGACTGAATTAAGACGTACTTTAAGAGAAAATGACTCAGATTTAAAAGTTTATAAGAACACTTTAACTAGACGTGCTTTAAATACTTTAGATATTAATTTAGATGAAGAATTAACTGGACCAAAAGCTTTAGCTTATGGTAAAGATGCAATAGCTCCTATTAAGGTGATAAGCGAATTTGCTAAAAAACATCCAGCTTTAGAAATTAAAGTGGGTATCGTTGATGGAGAAATCGCAAGAATTGAAACTTTAAACGAACTAGCAACAATCCCATCAAGAGAAGGATTATTAACAATGCTTGCAGGTGGTTTAATTGGTGTTGTACGTGACTTATCTATTAGTTTAGATTTATATAGTCAAGAATTAGAAAAATAAAAAATAAATAAAAATAAGGAGGAATTTAATAATGGCAAAATTTACAAAAGAAGAATTTATTAGTGGATTAAAAGAAATGACTATTCTTGAAGTTAAAGAATTAGTTGATGCAATGAAAGAGGAATTTGGTGTTGATCCAAGTGCGGTAGCAGTAGCTGCTCCTGCAGCTGGTGCAGCTACAGAAGAAGGACCTTCAACTGTTAATGTTGTATTAGCAAGTGCTGGTGCTAACAAACTAGCGGTTATCAAAATCGTTCGTGAAGTTACTGGTTTAGGATTAAAAGAAGCTAAAGACATCGCTGATAACGGTGGAGTTGTTAAAGAAAACGTTTCAACTGACGAAGCTAATGAATTAAAAGCTAAATTTGAAGAAGCTGGAGCTTCTATTGAATTAAAATAATTAATAATATGTGTTTGAGCCTGTACTAAAAATTTAGTATGGGCTTTAACCGTCTATAAAAGGGGAGTAGAAATGGCACATTATTTTACAAACAATTCCAATCTTCCAAGTGAACCGAAAGAAGTGAAAGTAGACATTAATAACCAATCTTACTCATTTTTAACTGATAATGGTGTTTTTTCTAAAAAGGGTCTAGATTTTGGAACTAGATCACTTTTAGAAAGTATTCCTTTAGAAAGGTTAGAAGGAAAAATTTTAGATTTTGGTTGTGGTTATGGACCAATCGGTATTTATTTGGGTAAAAATACCAAGATTAGAGTTGATATGATTGATGTGAATGAAAGAAGTATTGCTTTAGCAAAAAAAAATGCTTTATTAAATAAAGTGGATGTAAATGTTTTTGCGAGTGATATTTACAGTAATATTAATGAAAAATATAATTTTATTGTTACTAATCCACCGATTAGAATTGGCAAAAAGATATTGTATCAAATTCTATTTGAGGCTAAAAATCATTTGGTTAGTGGCGGCGAGTTATGGCTTGTTATCAATAAGGATCAGGGAGCCAAGTCATTAGTTAAAGATTTAGAACAAGAATATAGTGTACAGATTATTGATAAAATCAAGGGATTTTACATAATTTGTGCCCGAAACAATTGACAATTTGTATATATACTGATAAAATTATAAATTGGCGGCATATACTTTATAATCGAGTTTATGTTCTTTGGTAAATATAGTTTATAGGGGTGAAAGAGTGGCTTATACAATTAAAAAATTTGGTGATCACCGTGAAAGAAGAAGTTATGCAAAAACAAAAAATGCTATTGAACTAGGTAATTTACTAGAAATCCAAAAAAAGTCATATAATTGGTTTATGACTGATGGAATCAAGGAAGTATTTGATGATATTTTTCCAGTGGAAAGTTTCACTGGAAATTTGTCGTTAGAATTTGGTGACTATTCTTTTGAAGAACCAAGATATTCAATTAAAGGGTGCAAGGAGAGATATGCAACTTATGCAGCACCTTTAAAGGTCGCAGCTAGACTTTTTAATCAAGAGACAGGGGAAGTTAAGGAACAAGATATTTATCTTGGAGACATGCCCATCATGACTGAATCTGGCACATTTATTATCAACGGGGCAGAAAGAGTAATTGTTTCACAATTAGTTCGTTCTCCAAGTGTATATTTTGTTAAAGAAATAGATAAAAATGGTCGTTTAGTCGTAGCAGCACAAGTTATTCCAACTAGAGGAACTTGGCTAGAATATGAAACAGATGCAAGAGATGTCATCTATGTTCGTATTGATAGAACAAGAAAAGTTCCAGTTACTACATTACTTCGTGCTATTGGTTTATCAAACGATGAAGATATTATTAGCTTATACGGAGAAGATGATTATATCGGAAGAACACTTGACAAAGATGCAAATAAGAATACCGATGAAGCTTTAATCGATATTCATTCAAAACTACGTCCAGGAGAACCATCAACTTTAGATAGTGCTAAAAATCAATTAATTACAAGATTTTTTGATTCATTCCGTTATGATTTAGCTAAAGTTGGACGTTATAAATTTAACAAAAAATTAGATGTAGCGGATCGTTTATTAAACTGTGTTCTAGCAGAAGATATAAAAGTTAATAAAGAAGTTTTATATCCAGCTGGCACATTAATTACAAAAGATATTTTAAGAGAATTAAAAAATATTTTAGCTGATGGTTATGGGGTTAAAGAAGTTTCTATTAATCCTGATTTAGATACTTATAATAAAGTTCAAGTTATTAAAGTGTATTCTAAGTTAAACCCAGAAAAAATAGTTAATATTATTGGAAATGATCGTGAAATTGATATTAAGAGATTAACTATTTCTGATATTTATGCATCAGTATCTTACTATTTAAATTTATTAGAAGGTATTGGTAATTTTGATGAAATAGATCATTTATCAAATAGACGAGTTCGTCAAGTTGGGGAATTATTACAAAACCAATTTAGAATTGGTGTTAGTCGTATTGAAAGAGTAATTAGAGATCGTATGTCAACTCAAGAAATGGCAGATGTTACTCCTAAATCATTAATTAATATTCGACCTTTGACTGCAGCTGTTAAAGAATTCTTTGGTAGTAGTCAATTATCACAATTCATGGATCAAACAAATCCGATGGCCGAGCTTGGAAATAAACGTCGTTTATCTTCATTAGGGCCAGGGGGATTATCTCGTGATCGTGCTGGTATGGAAGTTCGTGACGTTAATCCATCACATTATGGTAGATTATGTCCAATCGAATCACCAGAAGGTCAAAACATCGGACTTATTACAGCTTTAGCAAGTTATGCAAGAGTTAATGACTATGGTTTCATTATGACGCCATATCGTCGTGTAAATAATTGTAAATTGACAGATGAAATCGAATATATGACTGCTGATGAAGAGTTAGATTATAACATTTCACAAGCAACAGTTGAAATAAATGAAAATGACGAAATTATCGAAGAACGTGTACCTGTTCGTTATCGCGGTGAAAATGTTATCGTTGATAAAGAGCAAGTAGATTACATCGATGTTTCACCACAACAAGTTGTTTCAATAACAACAAGTGGTATTCCATTCTTGGAACATGATGATGGAAAAAGAGCATTGATGGGTGCTAACATGCAACGTCAAGCCATTCCATTATTAAAAACAGAGGCTCCGTTAGTAGGAACAGGAATTGAAGCTGTAGCAGCTAAAGATTCTGGTGCAGTTATTATTGCTAATGCTGATGGTGTTGTTGATTATGTTGATTCTCGTAAGATTGTTGTAAAAACAGTTGGTGGATCAGATACATATTATCTAAACGGATTTGAAAAAAGTAATAATGGTACATGTTATCATCAAATTCCTATAGTTAAAAATGGTGATATTGTAAAAAAAGATATGGTAATTGCTGATGGGCCAAGTACTGATTTAGGTGAAATGGCTATTGGAAAAAACATTACTGTAGCATTTATGAATTACAATGGTTATAACTATGAGGATGCTGTTATTTTAAGTGAACGTTTAGTTAAAGATGATGTTTATACATCAATTCACATTGAAGATTATCAAATTGAGTGCCGTGATACTAAACTAGGACCTGAAGAGTTTACAAGAGATATTCCTAACGTAGGTGAAGAAGCTCGTAAAAACTTAGATGAGAATGGTATCATTCGTATTGGTACTGAAGTTAAAGATGATGATATTTTAGTAGGTAAGGTTACACCTAAAGGGATGGCAGAACTTACAAGTGAAGAAAAATTATTACATGCTATTTTTGGAGAAAAAACAAGGGAAGTAAGAGATACATCTCTTCGTGTACCACACGGTGGAGAAGGTATCGTCCATGATGTTAAAATATTTACTAAAGAAGATTCTGATGAACTTCCTGCAGGTGTATCAAAAATAGTTCGAGTATATATAGCTCAAAAACGTAAGATTACAGTTGGAGATAAGATGGCTGGTCGTCATGGTAATAAAGGTGTTATTTCTTTAATCTTACCAGAAGAGGATATGCCATATATGGAAAATGGTGAACCTGTGGATATTTTACTTAATCCACTAGGGGTTCCAAGCCGTATGAATATTGGACAAATTCTAGAAATGCATTTAGGTATGGCAGCTAAACAACTTAATATTCATGTAGCTACACCAGTATTCTCAGGAGCTGATCGTGAAGAAATTATAGATGCTTTGAAAGAAGCTAATTTAGACGAAGATGGAAAAGCTTTATTATATGATGGTCGTACAGGGGAAGCATTTGATAATCGTGTCAGCGTAGGTATTATGTATATGATAAAACTTCATCACATGGTTGATGATAAATTACATGCACGTTCTACTGGTCCTTACTCACTAGTTACACAGCAACCATTGGGTGGTAAAGCACAATTTGGTGGACAAAGATTTGGAGAAATGGAAGTTTGGGCTCTTTATGCATATGGAGCAGCTAACGTTTTACAAGAAATGATTACTATCAAATCTGATGATGTTATTGGACGTGTTAAAGTTTATGAAGCATTAGTAAAAGGTCAACCAATACCTCAATCTGGTGTTCCTGAATCGTTTAGAGTTTTAATTAAAGAATTCCAAGCATTAGGTCTTGATATTACAGTATTGAATCAAGAAGGAAATTATGTTGAACTAAGAGAATTAGAAGAAGCTGAAAAAGATAGTTTCCTAACAACTGATGAATTTGAAAAAAGCATAGATGTTAATTTGTTAGCAGGTGAAAAAAGTAAACAAACTGATGAGCCTGACAATGAAGAGGCTGATGATGCTGAAAATGAATTTGATGATGTTTTAGATGAATCTGATGATGATCAACCAGATTTATCTGATGACTTAGTGGAAGGGGATGAGGACTAATGGATGTTAACAACTTTGAAGGTTTAAAAATCGCAATTGCCTCACCTGATAAAATAAGATCTTGGTCATTTGGTGAAGTAAAAAAAGCTGAAACTATTAACTACAGAACTTTAAAACCAGAGCGTGACGGACTATTTTGTGAAAAAATATTTGGTCCAACAAAGGATTTTGAATGTTCTTGTGGTAAATATAAACGTTTAAGATATAAAAATATTGTTTGTGATAGATGTGGAGTTGAAGTAACTCGTTCTAAGGTACGTCGTGAGCGTATGGGACATATTGAACTTGCAACTCCTGTATCTCACATTTGGTTCTTTAAAGGAATTCCATCAAGAATGGGATTAGTTCTAGATATGTCTCCACGTGATTTAGAAGAAGTATTATACTTTGTATCGTATGTTGTTTTAGATCCAGGAGCAGCCCCATTAGAGAAAAAACAAACTATTTCTGATAAAGAATACCGTGCTTATTATGAAAAATATGGTAATACTTTTAGAGTAGGAATGGGTGCGGAAGCAATTAAAGAATTATTGGAACAAGTAGTACTTGAACCAGAAGTAGAACAAATAAAAAAAGATATTGAAGAAATTAAAGATTCTACTTCACAAAAAAGAATTCGTTTAATAAAAAGATTAGACGTATTAAGTGCATTCATGGAATCAGGAAATCGTCCTGAATGGATGATTTTAGATGCACTACCAGTTATACCACCAGAGTTACGTCCTATGATTCAATTGGATGGTGGACGTTTCGCTACTAGTGATTTAAATGATTTATATCGTCGTGTTATTAACAGAAATAACCGTTTAAAGAAATTAATGGATTTAGGAGCTCCGTCTATCATTATTCAAAATGAAAAACGTATGCTTCAAGAAGCTGTTGATGCTTTATTTGATAATGGTCGTCGCGGTAGAAATATCACAGGGGCTGGAAATCGTCCGTTAAAATCATTAAGTAGTATGCTTAAAGGTAAACAAGGTCGATTCCGCCAAAACTTATTAGGTAAACGTGTTGATTATTCAGGACGTTCAGTTATCGTAGTAGGTCCAAACTTAAAAATGTATGAGTGTGGAATACCTAAAGAAATGGCATTAGAGTTATTTAAACCACATGTTATTAATGGATTAGTAACTAAGGAAATAGCTTCTAATATTAAAGCTGCGAAAAGAATGATTGAAAATCAAGATCCTAGAGTTTGGGATATTGTTGAAGAAAAGATCAAAGAGCATCCAGTGTTATTAAACCGTGCTCCTACATTACATAGATTAGGTATTCAAGCATTTGAACCTAAATTAATTAGTGGTCGTTCTATAAGATTGCATCCATTAGTTTGTGCGGCATTCAACGCCGACTTTGATGGAGATCAAATGGCAGTTCACGTACCACTTGGTGAAGAAGCACAGGCAGAAGCTCGTATTTTGATGTTAGGTGCTAATAACATCCTAAGTCCCAAAGATGGTAAACCAATTGTTACACCGTCACAAGATATGGTTTTAGGTAATTACTACTTAACAATTGAAAAAGCGGGATTACCTGGTGAAGGAAGAGTATTTAAAAATGCTAACGAAGCAATTATGGCATATGAAAGAAGAGAAATAACTCTTCATACACGTATTGCGTTACCAGTAAGATCATTTAAATACAAAATTTTCCCTGATGCTTATATGAATAAGTATTTAGCAACAACTCCTGGTAAATTATTATTTAATGAAATTTTCCCAGATACTTTCCAATATATTAACGAAGGAAGTTCTGAGAATATTGAAAAAATTACTCCTAGCAAATTCTTTATTGATAGTGGTAAAAACATTAAAGAAGAAATTGAAAATATGCCACTGATTGATGCTTTAAATAAAGGGGCTTTAAGTAAGATAATTGCTCAAATATATAAAAGATATCAAACAACTGAAACATCAGTTATGCTTGATAAACTAAAGGATTTAGGATTTAAATATTCTACTTTATCTGGAATATCGATTGCTATTACAGATATCAAAGAAAGTACTATTAAACCTGAAGTCTTAAAAGAGAGTCAAGATATGGTAGACACTATTAATAAGCAATTTAAGAGAGGTTTAATTACTGATCAAGAAAGATATGAAAAAGTTATTAATATATGGTCAAACGCTAAAACAAAAATTTCTAAGGAATTAGAAACAATGGTTAAAGAAGATAAAGAAAATCCAATTTCTATCATGATGATGAGTAAAGCTCGTGGGGATATTGGAAGTCATACTCAATTAGTTGGTATGCGTGGATTATTCTTTAAGCCGGGTGGAGAATATGTAGAGATTCCTGTTAAATCTTCATTTAGTGAAGGGGTAACAATATCTGAATTCTTCTTATCAACACATGGTGCTCGTAAGGGAGCCGTTGATACAGCGTTAAAAACAGCGGATGCTGGTTACTTAACTCGTCGTTTAGTTGACGTATCACAAGATATAATTGTCAAAGAAGAAGATTGTGGTACTGAACAAGGTGTGTTAGTTGCAGCTTTTACTAATGAAAAAGATGGAACAATAATTGAATCACTTTCTGATCGTATTATCGGAAGATATACTAATAAAAAAGTTATTCATCCAGAAACAAAAGAAGTCATTGCTGAGAGAAATACTTATATTAATGAACAACTTGCCGACAAGATTATTAAAGCAGGAATTACAAAAGTACCTATCAGAACTGTTCTTACATGTAAAACAGACCATGGTGTATGTCAAAAATGTTATGGTCGTAATTTAGCAACTGGATCAGTTGTTGAAATTGGAGAAGCAGTTGGTATTATGGCAGCCCAATCAATTGGTGAGCCGGGTACACAGTTAACGATGCGTACATTTAATACAGGTGGAGTTGCCGGGGATGATATTACACAAGGTTTACCTCGTGTTCAAGAGTTGTTTGAAGCTCGTAATCCTAAAGGTAAAGCTACTATTTCAGATATTAACGGTAGAGTATCTAAGATCGAAGAAGAAAATGGTAAATTTGTTATTTCAGTAACAAACGATGTTGAAACAAAAGAGCATACATCAAATTATGGTTCTAAATTAGCTGTTGAGCTAAACGAAGAAGTTAAAGCGGGGCAAAGACTTACACATGGTGCAATTAGTCCTAAAGAACTTTTAATCGTAACAGATCCAATTACTGTACAACAATACATTTTATTAGAAATTCAAAAAGTTTATCGTTCTCAAGGTGTTGATATTAGTGATAAACACGTTGAAGTTATAGCTAGAAGAATGATTTCTAGAATAAAGATAATTAATACAGGTGATTCATTATCATTACCAGGAACAATGGTAAACATAAATAAATTTACAGATATTAATAAAGGATTAATTCTTGAAGGTAAAAATCCAGCAACTGGTCGTCCAGTATTGTTAGGTATTACTAAAGCCTCACTTGAAACTGATTCATTCTTATCTGCAGCATCATTCCAAGAAACAACTAGAATACTTACAGATGCAGCAATTCATGGTAAAGTGGATCACTTAAACGGGTTAAAAGAAAATGTTATTATTGGTAAATTAATTCCAGCAGGAACAGGTGCTAAAAAATATCAAAAGTTTGATTATGATTTAGAACTAGATTTACTAAAGGAAGAACCATTAGAAGCATTAGAACAAGAATTAATGGATTAACCAAAAAGAGTTGAACTCAAGATTCAACTCTTTTTATTTTGAATGAAATAGTATTGTTCTAACATTGACGGTTATTATATAAATATGATATCATTTATATATTGTAAGAAAGGTAGTGTAGTAGATGAAAAAAAGAGGATTTACATTAATAGAATTACTAGCAGTAATAGTAATTTTAGCAATCATAGCTCTTATCGCAACCCCAATAATAATGAATATTATTGATAGAAGTAAAGGTGGAGTCTATGATAGACAAAGAGATATGGTTGCCAAATCAGCTGAATTATATTATTTTAAATATAATGATGAGTTAGTATGGGAAGATGATATAAGTTATGTTGAAATAGGAAGATTAAAAGAAACGGGATATTTAAGAGAAAAAATATTGAACCCTTTAAATAACCAAGAAATCCCAGATGAAGCAAAAGTATTAATATACAAAGAAGATGGTAAAATAAATTATTCTTTGCAATTATATGACAATGATTCATTTAAGTGGTACCAACAAAAAATGGTAGCCAGTGTCCAAGGTATGGATATAGAACTTCCAACTGAAATTGGTACTAAAACCACAGTTGATTTAAACACATTAATTGATCAAGGTAAAGCAGCAGAGATAAGAATACCAACTGATCTAGCGAATCGTTGTGTAGGATATGTAGATATAGAAAAAGTAGGTAATGATAATTATACATATGAAGCATATGTAGATTGTCTACTTGATGCATCAACATTTGCAAGCCACTATCTTAGTTATGGCGGCAAATATTTAGATGAATTTAATGATGTAATTGAAACAAGTGATGGAGGATATCTAGCTGTTGGAAGAAGCAATTCGAATGTAATAACTAAATATGGAATTGGAAATAATGGCAAATATGATGCTATTATAGTAAAATTTGATGTTAATGGTAATGTCCTTTGGAGTAAAAATTTTGGTGGAAGTAATAATGATATATTCAGAAGTGTAGTTGAAATTCCGGGTGGATATATTGCAGTTGGCTCAACATCTAGTAATGATTTAGATATTGATTCTTATTGGGGTGGAACAAGTGACGGTTTAATAGTAAAATATAGTAGCCAAGGTGAAGTTTTGGCTAAAAGAAATTTTGGAACAAGTCAAAGTTGGGAACACTTTATGGGAGTTGTATCATCTGGTAATTCGGTTGTTGTTTTCGCTAGAATAGGCAGTAATAATGACGGAGATATGACAGATGTTCAAGGACTAGTTAGATCTTTAGAGGGGTTAACAATAAAGTTTGATTTAAATTTAGAGGTTGAATGGATGAATATTTTTACTGGCCATTATAATGAAGAATTCAATAAAGGAATCAAGACTAGTGATAATAACTATGTCATAACTGGTTTTTCTACGTCAAAAGATTATGATATGGATGGTATTGGTTATACAACTGATACTTATCAAGAGGAAGCCATTATTATAAAGGTTGATGATGAAGGAAATTTAGTTGGAAAAAATTCCTTGCGTGGAAGTAAACAGGATTATTTTTATGATGTAGTAGAAGTATTAGATGGTTATATAGCTGTCGGATATAGTAAATCATCTGATCAAGATATGTTAGGTCTTAGTAAAACTGACAATGGTTATTTCGATGCTGTAATCGTGAAATATGATAAAAATTTAGAAGCAGTATTATGGAAAAAAACATTTGGCGGGAGTAATGACGATTATTTTTATTCAGCCGAAAAAGTGAATAATAATGAGGTTGTAATTGTTGGATATAGTAAATCTGAAGATATGGATATGAGCGGAATAACTAAATCAACAGATGGGTATGGCAATGCTATTTTAGTAAAATATGACATAGCTACAGGAAATGTTATTTCTAAAAAAACATTTGGTGGAACGAATAGCGATAAATTCCATAGTATCGTAAAAACTAGTAGTGGTGCTTATGTATTGTCCGGATCTACATATTCGAACAACTTGGATTTGAAAAATTTTAACAAAGGTCATCAGGATGCAATCTTAGTTAGTTATGATAATAATTTTAATTTATCTAAAATATTCCAAGAACCAGTTGTACTAATAGATCAAATCAAGCCTATCCAAAGCAATTATGGTTCTAATATTAGTTTAAAGTATGATAATATATACACTAGTAATGATCCCACAAAAGATTTACTAGGATGGTGCAATAGCAATGTCCCTTATACTACCGGCAATACAAGTAATTATTATCATGCGTTTTGTCTAAGACCATTTAATATGGATGATCAAAAATTATTGACAGTTTCAGAACTAGGTTATGGAGCTAAAATGTATCAGGGTGAATATGAATATGAGGTAATAAATCAACAAACAAATAATAATAATTGGCATTTGTTACGTGCCTATAATAGCTTTGGTACTGGTAATTTAGAATTATCTAATTTAAAGTTAAAATTTGAAGATGGTTATATTGGTCATATAACAGACGCAATAGAAAAAGGTTACATAGAGCCACTTGTAATTGTAAATTCGTATGTAACTACAACTTATCCACCTGCACTTTATCCAAATGTTATAGATTTAATAAATGAAGGTGGAAGAACTGGTGTTGGATCTTCACCATCACTTTACTTAATTTTTAAACCTAAATTATCAAAGTTGAATTCAATATATTTAACAAGTTCTAAAAATTATAATAATTTATGAGACGGTTTATCAATTTACGAATTACGTAATTTTGATATGTCAATAACACCAACAAATTAAAAAGAGTTTCAAACTCTTTTTTCATTTATCTATATAGTAATAATTGACGAAACAATATCGGTATGTTATTATTTATATGTAATGATAAGGAAGGTAGTTGACATATGAAAAAAAGAGGATTTACGTTAATAGAACTTTTAGCAGTAATAGTGATTCTTGCAATCATAGCCCTAATAGCTGTGCCAATAATAATGAATATTATTGATAGAAGTAAAGGTGGAGTCTATGATAGACAAAGAGATATGGTTGCCAAATCAGCTGAATTATATTATTTTAAATATAATGATGAGTTAGTATGGGAAGATGATATAAGTTATGTTGAAATAGGAAGATTAAAAGAAACAGGATATTTAAGAGAAAAAATATTAAATCCTTTGAATAATCAAGAAATACCAGATGAAACAAAAGTACTAATTTATAAAGAAGACGGTATAGTAAAGTATTCACTTCAATTATATGATAATGATTCATTTAAGTGGTATCAACAAAAAATGGTAGAAAGCGTCAAAAGCATGAATATAGAATTACCAACTGAAATAGGAGAAAAAACAACAGTTGATTTGGATACTCTTATAAACGAAGGTAAAGCAGCAGAAATAAGAATACCAACCGATATAACAAATCGTTGTGTAGGATATGTTGAAGTAGAAAAGATAGGTAATGATAATTATGCATATGAAGCATATGTAGATTGTTTACTAGATGCATCAACATTTGCAAGTCACTATGTTAGTTATGGTGGTAAATATCTTGATGAATTTAATGATGTAAAAGAAACAACTGATGGTGGTTATGTAGCGGTTGGAAGAAGTAACTCGGAAGTTATTACAAAATATGGAATTGGTAATAATGGAATGTATGATGCGATAATCGTAAAATTTGATTCAAACGGTAATGTTCTTTGGAGCAAAAATTTTGGTGGAAGCAATAATGACATTTTTAATTCAGTTTTAGAAACAGCTGATGGTTATGTAGCAGTAGGTTCTACATCTAGTGAAGACATCGATATAGATGATTACAAAGGAGGTCCGACAGACGCTATAATTGTCAAGTTTAATAAACAAGGAAATGTAGTATACAAAAGAACTTATGGTGGAACAAACCTAGATGGTGGTGAAAGTTTTAACCACATAATGATAAAAGACAATAAGTTTATAATATCAGGAAATGCTGATATATATACCAAGGACGGAGATTATCTAAATGCTATATATGAAGGTGGGCGTTTTCAATTTATTATTATGACAATGGATTTTGACTTTAATATATTGACAACTAAATTTCATAATGCTCACAGTTATAGAGATTTTAAAGAATTTATTGCTACAGATAATGGGTATATCGGAGTAGCAACATATAAAGGTGGATATACATCATATATATTTAAATTAGATAACGATATGGAAATGGTATCAAGTATGGAATTTTATGGTGGTAATAATAGTCGTGGTGCTTTTAATGATATAGTTGAGGTATCAGATGGCTATATAGTTGTAGGTCATTCAAATGGGTTTGATTTAGACATGACAGATTTAAGTAAAGCCAGTAATGGTTACAATGATGCAGTAATTGTTAAATATGATAAAAATTTACAAAATATAATATGGAAAAAGTCATTTGGTGGGAGTAATGATGATGTATTTTATGCTGTTACTTCTGTTAATGCGAATGAGGTAGTAGCGGTAGGGTATAGTAAGTCTGAAGATATGGATATGAGTGGACTAGCTATATCGAAAGATGGTTACAGTAATGCTGTTATTGTAAAATATAGCATTACTGATGGAAGTATTGTTTCTAAAAAAATCTTCGGCGGAAACAACAGTGATATATTTAGAAGTATTATCAAGACTAGTAGTAATAGATTTATATTAGCTGGGCAAACGTTCTCTAGTGACGGATATTTAAAAAACTTTAATAAAGGGCATAGTGATGCAATTCTAGTAGGTTATGATATGAATTTTAATTTGTCAAAAATATTTCAGGAACCTGTTGTTATAATTGAAAAATTAAAAACAATAGTTTCTAACTATGGAACTGATACTAGTTTAAATTATTCAAATATTTTTACTAGCAATAATCCAGAAGTTGATCTAAGCGGTTGGTGTAGCAATTACTTGCCAAATGGAGAAAGTAATTATCCTTATGGTCAGTGTTTAAGACCATTTAACTCTGATGATATGAAGTTATTAAATAACATCGAAAACAATCCGAATTTTAAAATAATTTATCAAGGTGAAAATGAATATCCTATAATCAATGAACCAAATGTTAAAACTAATTGGTATCAACTATATTTTAGGATGCAAAATGACAATACAGAATTAAGTAGTTTTAAGATAAAATTTGAAGATGGGTATATAGGTAGTATAGAACAAAGTGTTAGTGACGGGTATATTGAACCTCTAGTTGTGGTTTCGAATATTCTTACATATCCTCCATACAGTGATAGAACTTACAACAATCTAAATAATATTTTATTTACAGATGGAAAAATAGATGGCTCTTCTTACCCTGTTTTCTATATGAATTTAAAATCTAGACAAAAGAAAATAGATAGTTTTATTTTTACATCTAATAGAGATGTAACGGGAACTGATAGGGGAATATCAATTTACGAATTACGTAATTTTGATATGTCAATAACACCAACAAATTAAAGAGAGTTTCAAACTCTTTTTTCATTTATCTGTATACTAATAATTGACGAAACAATATGGTTATGTTATTATTTATATGTAATGATAAGGAAGGTAGTTGACATATGAAAAAAAGAGGATTTACATTAATAGAATTACTCGCAGTAATAGTAATTCTAGCAATCATAGCTCTAATAGCAACCCCAATAATAATGAATATTATTGATAGAAGTAAGGGCGGAGTTTATGATAGACAAAGAGACATGGTTGCCAAATCAGCCGAATTATATTATTTTAAATATAATGATGAGTTGGTATGGGAAGGGAATACAACTTATGTTGAAGTTGGAAGATTAAAAGAAACAGGATATTTAAGGGGGAAAATCTTAAACCCATTAAATAATCAAGAAATCCCAGATGATGCAAAGGTATTAATCTATAAGGAAAACGGGCTAGTAAATTACTCGTTACAGTTATATGATAATGATTCATTTAAGTGGTATCAACAAAAAATGGTAGAAAGTGTGAAAAGCATGAATATCACTCTACCAACCGAAGTTGGAGAAACAACAACTATTGATTTAAATACGTTAATTAATCAGGGAAAATCAGCCGAGATAAGAATACCAACCGATATAACAAATCGTTGTGTAGGATATGTAGAAATAGAAAAAATTGGTAATAACAATTATGAGTATAATGCATTTGTAGACTGTTTAATTGATGCATCAACATTTGCAAGTCACTATGTCAGTTATGGTGGAAAATACTTAGATGTGTTTAATGATGTTAAACAAACTGCTGATGGCGGATATATAGCAGTAGGAGAGAGTAATTCTGAAGTCATAACAAAATATGGAAATACTACTAAAGGAAAATATGATGCAATAATTGTTAAATTTGATAGTCAAGGTAATGTTGAATGGAGCAAAAATTTTGGTGGTACTAGTCATGATTATTTTCGTGCAGTTGCTGTAACTACTGACGGATATGTTGCAGTTGGATATACTAATTCAAATGATGTAGATTTAGAAGGTATATATAAAGGTGGAACTGATGATGCTATTTTAGTTAAATATGATCTAAGTGGTAATGTTGTTAATAAAATAAGTTATGGTTCATCTGGTACAAATGGAACTGATGCATTTAGAGATATTATTAAAGTTAATGATGGTTTTATTGTTGTAGGAAGTTCATGTATCTTAGTGAAAGACGGAGATATGACAGGTGTTACTGCTCCAGGAACGAGAAGTGCCGGTATAATTATTAAATTTGATAATAATTTTAATACCGTATGGAGAAGTTTTTTCTCAGGAACATATTATGAAAACTTTAACACCGTAATGCAAACAAGTGATAATGGATATCTTGTTACTGGTGGTTCGAGTTCATTTGACCACGATATGCTTGGATTAGCATATGATACTACCTATGCAGATAGCGATGCGATAATCATAAAATATGATAGTAATGGTAATCTAGAATATAAAAATTCTTTCAAGGGAAGTAAGTCAGAACTATTTAATGGTGCAATTGAAGTTGATAATGGATATATTACAGTGGGATATAGCGCTTCTATTAATGGAGATATGACTGACTTGAGTAAAACAGATTCTGAAATATATGATGGTATCATAGTTAAATATGATAAAAACTTATCAAATATTGTTTGGAAAAAGAGTTTTGGTGGTTCGGATGAAGATTATGTCAGAGATATATTAAAAATTAGTAATGAGGAATTTGCTGTTGTTGGATATAGTAAATCAGAAGATATGGATATGAATGGTATAACTGTATCAGGAAGTGGATATAGTAATGCATTTTTAGTTACATATAATGGAAGTGGAAATGTATTGCAAAAGAAAGTTTTCGGTGGAAGTAATAGTGATGCTTTTAATGCTATTATAAGAAATGATAATAATAGATATGTTATAGCAGGTGGAACATATTCAAATAATTATAACTTGCAAAACTTTAATAAAGGACATAGAGATGCAATCTTAGTCAGTTATGATAGTAACTTGAACCTAATTAAAACGTTCGAAGAACCAGTTGTGATAATTGATAAATTAAAAACGATTGTTCCAAATTACGGTACTGAAATTTCTTCATATTATGACAATGTATATACATCTAATAATCCTAGTGTTGATATTGGCAACTGGTGTAGTTCTGGAACTAATTATGCTCCTAATATTAATCATAATTATGGTTATTGTTTATTCCCATTTAATAATGATGATATTAGACTTTTAACTAATGGTGAAAATACTTCTAATTTTAAAGTTGTATATGCAGGAGAACACGAATATGAAATAGAAAAACAACCAGACAACAATTATAATTGGTATAGAATATATTTGTATTTTTTAAGCGGTGGTGGAAATACAATTGAGATTTCAAATTTGAAACTTAAATTTGAAGACGGTTATGTAGCTAGTATTAGCGATGCATTAGCTAATAATTATATTGAGCCAATGGTTGTTGTATCCTCTTTATTATTAAACTCAACTACATATTTCTTTCCTAACTCATTGGATATTATTAATACGGGAGGAACTACAGGAGTCGGAAATTATCCAAATATAGATATAAAAATAAAGCCTAAAAAATCAAAATTAAGCAGTGTAATTTTTACTTCTAATCGTCAAATTATTAATAACACTGACGGGTTACAAATATATGAATTGCGTAATTTTGATATGTCAATAACACCGACCAATTAAAAAGAGTTTAACTCTTTTTTTCTTTCAATCAATATATATGTATATACATTTAATTGACGAAAAACAGCAGGTGTGTTATTATTTATATGTATAATAGAAAGGTAGTAAAGTGTATGAAAAAGAAAAGAGGATTTACTTTAATAGAGTTACTTGCAGTAATAGTGATTCTTGCAATCATAGCCCTAATAGCAACCCCAATAATAATGAATATTATTGATAGAAGTAAAGGTGGAGTCTATGACAGACAAAGAGACATGGTTGCCAAATCAGCCGAATTATATTATTTTAAATATAATGATGAGTTAGTATGGGAAGGAGATACAACTTATGTTGAAGTAGGAAGATTAAAAGAAACGGGATATTTAAGGGGAAAAATTTTAAACCCTTTAAATAATCAAGAAATACCAGATGAAACAAAAGTATTAATTTATAAGGAAAATGGGATAGTTAATTATTCGTTACAACTTTATGATAATGATTCATTTAAATGGTACCAACAGAAAATGGTTGCAAGTGCCAAAAGTATGAATGTTACTTTGCCAACTGAGATTGGTGAAACAACAATGCTTGATCTTAACTTATTAATTGATGAAGAAAAAGTTGCTGAGATAAGAATCCCAACTGATTTAACAAATCGTTGTGTAGGTTATGTAGAGATTGAGAAAGTTGGTGCTGATAGTTATGGTTATAATGCTTATGTAGATTGTCTACTTGATGCCTCAACATTTGCGAGTCATTATGTAAGTTATGGTGGTAAATATCTTGATGAATTTAATGATGTTAAAGAAACAAGTGATGGCGGATATATAGCAGTTGGTAAAAGTAATTCTGAAGTAATAACAAAATATGGGACCGGTAATAATGGTGGTTTTGACGCCATTATAGTAAAGTTTGATAATCAAGGCAATGTCCTATGGAGTAAAAACTATGGTGGAAGCAATGAGGATTCGTTTAATTCAGTTGTAGAAACGGTGGACGGTTATATTGCTGTAGGTACAACGGCAAGTAGTGACGGTGACATAGTTGATTATAAAGGTGGTCCGAGTGATGCGGTTATTGTTAAATACAATAAGCAAGGTGAAGTAATTATTAATAAAGTTTTTGGTTCATCAAACAATAATTATGAAACATTTATAAAAGTAATTAATCAAGAAAATAAGATTGTAGTAGTTGGCCATATACTGTCTTCTACATTTGATGGAGATGTAGCTTCATTAGTAAGACCAGCTGTTCCTGGTAGTTTGGATGCAATAATAATGTCATATGATTTAAATTTAAATATAATAGATCATCATATATTTAGTGGGGCGTCCGCTGATGCATATCAAAGTCTGTTAGCTTCAGCTGACTCTAATTATATTGTTGTAGGTAATTCAGCTTCAGTAAATGGTGATATGGCTGGAACAACATGTCCAAGCAATTTTAATTACATTGGTATAATTGTAAAATACAATAGTAGTTTAGATATATTAACAAAGAATACTTTTTGTGGTGATGGACACACTTATTTTTATGATGTTATTGAAGTATCAGACGGTTACATAGTAGTTGGTCAAAGTGCCGCTAATAATATGGATATGTCCGGATTAAGTAAGGCAAGTAATGGTTATGTAGATGCTGTAATAATAAAATATAATAAAAATTTAGATACGGTTTTGTGGAAAAATTCATTTGGAGGAAGTAATGATGACGTATTTTATGCAATAGAAAAAAGCGACAATAACGAAGTTGTAGTAATAGGGTATAGCAAATCATCCGATTTAGATATGACTGGAATATCTAAATCCAATGAAGGATATAGTAATGCAATTATTGTAAAGTATAATATAACTAATGGAAATGTAATTTCTAAAAAAGTATTTGGTGGAGATAACAGTGAAAAATTTAGAAATATGATAAAAGCAGGTAATGGTCAATATATAGTATCAGGAAGTACTTATTCTTCTAATATGGATTTAAAAAACTTTAACAAAGGACATAGTGATGCTATGTTGGTTAGTTATGATAGTAATTTAAATTTATCTAAAATTTTCCAAGAACCTGTAGTATTAATTGAAAAATTAAAAAATATACAACCTAATTATGGAAGTGATATAAGTATGAACTACGATAATATATATACAAGCAATGATCCAACCAAAGATTTAAAAGGTTGGTGTAGTTCATTTGAAACAATTGGTAATAATAATTATGATTATGGTCAATGTTTAAGACCGTTTAATAGTGATGATAGTAAAATGTTAACTAACATTGAAAAAGTTGGTAATGTTAAACAGGTATTTGCTGGAGAACGCGAATATTTAGTTGACAATGAGCCTGATAACAAATTAAATTGGAATCAAATGTTTTTTAGATTATATAATAGTGGAAGTGTAACTGTTAGTAATTTTAAAATAAAATTTGAAGATGGATATGTCGCTAGTATTGAAGATTGCGTTGATAGTGGATATTTAGAACCGTTAGTAATTGTATCAAACTCTCTTTATACACCAGCTAATCATTATTCTAATCCAATTGATATTATTAAGACTAATGGAATTTTAGCTGATTCAACTTATCCTGTATTCTATATTACGGTAAAACCAAAGCAGCATAAAATTCAAAGTATAATTTTTACTACTAATAAAGATATAACAGGAACTCAAGCAGGTTTTGCAATATATGAGTTACGTAATTTTGATATGTCGATAACCCCAACAAATTAAGAAATGAAGGTTAAACATTTATTTAACTTTTTTTTCTTAATTATATATAATATTTATAGATAATTGCCTCATAATAAGTGTATATGTAAAATCATAATTGACATTATCCTCTAAAAATATTATAATATAGCTGTGTAGTTAAAACACAAAAGGAGAGATAGAAAATGAATGATTCTAGTAAGGAATATAGTAATATTGTAGAAACATTAATAAGTATTTTTACGATCGATAAAGGAAAGTTAAAGGTTTTATTATTACGTAAAAAAACTGAACCTTACAAAGGATACTGGACTTTACCAGGAGGATTTTTGACTGATACAGAAACTTTGGAAGATAATATTAGTGATGTTGTATTTGACAAATGTGGAATACCTAATTTATTTATAGAACAAGCTCATGTATTTAGTGAAATCAATCGTAATCCGGATGAACGAATTATTGCATGTTCATTTATTGGATTAATTGATAGTAAAAGTATTGAAATAAAAAGAGAAGAAAGGTCTAACATTGAAAGTTCATGGTTTACGATTGATGCCATACCTAAGATGGGATATGATCATGAAATTATAATTGAAAATGCAATTGAACATTTAAGAAAGAAAATAGTTAATAGTAATGTGTTAAAGAGTCTATTCCCAAGTGATTTTACTTTACCAGAATTGCAAAGGGTATATGAGCAAATACTTGGTCAGGAATTGGACCGAAGAAATTTCCGTAAAAAATTCATTAATTTGGGTCTAATTGAAGACACTGGATATAAGAATGAAGGGGCTAATGGTAGACCTGCTAAATTATATCAATTCAAAGAGGAAATAAAAGAAAGAAATTTATTTTAGGGAGGTTCTTATGAATAACCACGGATGGGGATTAAGAGCAATGTTGGGATTTTGTGGAATCTTGGCTCTTTGTATAATTATTGTGGCAGTTACAATTAATAAAAATTTTAATAAGTTACCAATTACTAATCCAATTACTGCTCGTAACAACAATAATAATAAACCTGGAAATAATTATATTAATAATGAAAATATTAGCAGTTATCGTAAGGTAGAGGGAACGATGATCAAAGCTACTCAAGAATATATTAATAAATATTATGCTTTAGGAGTACCTGTCGGCACAAGATTAACCATAACAGTAAAGTCTTTGCAAAAAGATAATTTTATTGGTGTAATCAATGATCCAATAAATAATAATATTATTTGTAGTGGTTATGTTAACGTCCTAAGAGATTCTAGCATAGAAAATTATGAACCCTATTTAAAATGTGGGGAGAGGTATCAAACAAGTGGTTATTTAGAAAGACTAGATAATAATAATTAGAAAAAATTAAAATATGAATAAAAATAATTGACAAGCATACACTAAAAGTGTTATAGTATTACTGCATTTAATTAAGGTTTACTTTGGTAAATCTTTAATTAAGTATAAATTTGAAACACCTGGATGTGTGTAATGGAAGGAGGACAATATTTATGCCAACAATTAATCAATTAGTTAGAAAAAGAAGAAATGCAAAAACTAAGAAAAGTAAATCTCCAGTTTTAAGTATAGGATTTAACAGTAAAGAAAAGAAAGAAACTGAATTAAATTCCCCTCAAAAACGTGGTGTTTGTACTCGTGTTGGAACAATGACACCGAAAAAACCAAACTCGGCTCTTCGTAAATATGCCCGTGTAAGATTAAGTAATGGATATGAAGTTACTGCTTATATTGGTGGTGAAGGTCACAATTTACAAGAACATAGTGTTGTGTTAATTCGTGGTGGACGTGTTAAGGACTTAATTGGTGTTCGTTATCATATAATTCGCGGTACATTAGATACTGCTGGTGTTGAAAAACGTCGTCAAGGCCGTTCTAAATACGGTGCGAAAAGACCAAAAGATAAAAAATAAAAAATATAGTTTACATGTATAAACGAAGGGAGGATTATTATGCGTAAAAGACGTGCAGTTAAAAGAGATGTTTTAGCAGATCCTATGTATAACTCAAAATTAGTTACTAAGTTAATTAATCGTTTGATGTTAGACGGTAAAAAGGGTGTAGCTCAAACTATTTTATATGATGCTTTTGATATGATTAAGGAAAAAACAGACCAAGATCCTATGGAAGTATTTAATAAAGCAATTACTAACATTAAACCAGCATTAGAGGTTAAATCTCGTCGTGTTGGTGGTGCAAATTATCAAGTACCAATTGAAGTTAGAGCTGACCGTAGTCAAGCTTTAGGATTACGTTGGTTAGTGCAATATGCAAGACTTAGAGGTGGACATAGTATGGCTGAGAATTTAGCTAATGAAATTATTGATGCTTCTAATGGTGTAGGTGCAGCAGTTAAAAAACGTGAAGATACCCATAGAATGGCAGAAGCTAACAAGGCATTTGCTCATTACCGTTGGTAATTTTATAAATAAGAAAGGAAATATAGTATGGCTCGTGAATATAGTTTAGAAAAAACACGTAACTTTGGAATTATGGCGCATATAGATGCAGGTAAAACAACTTGTACTGAGCGTATATTATTCCATACTAAAAAAATCCATAAAATTGGGGAAACTCATGATGGAGCTTCTCAAATGGACTGGATGGAACAAGAACAAGAACGTGGTATAACTATTACTTCAGCAGCTACTACAGCTTTTTGGAAAAATCACCGATTTAATATCATTGATACTCCGGGCCACGTAGATTTTACAGTTGAAGTATCAAGATCACTTAGAGTATTAGATGGAGCAGTTGCTCTTTTAGATGCTCAAGCTGGTGTTGAACCACAAACAGAAACAGTTTGGCGTCAAGCTACTGAATTCAAAGTTCCAAGAATGATTTTTGCTAATAAAATGGATAAAATGGGTGCGAACTTTGAATACAGTTTAAGTACTATTGATAGCCGTTTAGGCGTAAATGCTAAACCAATTGAATGGCCAATTGGGGCAGAAAATGAATTCAATGGTGTTATTGACCTAGTTACAAAAACAGCATATCAATATGATCGTAAACAAGAAGAAGAACCAACTATTATCGATATTCCCGCTGATTTAGTTGATTTAGTTGAAGAAAAACGAAATGAACTAATAGAGGCAGTAGCTGAATTTGATGATGAATTAATGGAAAAATACTTGGCTGACGAGGAAATTTCTGTTGAATTAATTAAAAAAGCAATTCGTAAAGGAACGCTTGCAGTTGAGTTTTTCCCAGTATTATGTGGAACTGCTTTAGGTAATGTAGGTGTTAAATTATTATTAGATGCTGTTGTTGATTACTTACCGGCACCTAGTGATATTGAATCAATTAAAGGTATTGATTTAAATGACAATGAAATCGAAAGACATCCTTCAGATAATGAACCGTTTAGTGCATTAGCGTTTAAGGTAATGACTGACCCATTTGTTGGAAAATTAACATTCTTCAGAGTTTACTCTGGTCATATGACTAGTGGTTCTTATGTTTTAAATGCAACTAAGAATACTAAAGAAAGAATTGGTCGTTTATTACAAATGCATGCTAATACTCGTACAGAAATCAGTGAAGTGTATGCTGGAGATATTGCAGCAGCAGTAGGTCTTAAAAATACTACAACAGGAGATACTTTATGTGATGAAAAGAAAGCTTGTATTCTTGAATCAATGGTTTTCCCTGAACCGGTTATTGAATTAGCAGTTGAACCAAAATCAAAAGCTGATCAAGATAAAATGGGGACGGCTTTACAAAAGTTATCAGAAGAAGATCCTACATTTAGAGCAAGCACTAATCATGAAACAGGGCAAACTATCATTGCTGGTATGGGTGAACTTCACCTTGATATCATTGTTGATAGAATGCGTCGTGAATTTGGTGTTGAGGCTAACATTGGTAAACCACAAGTTTCTTATCGTGAAACATTAACAGTAGCGGCTGAATGTGAAGGTAAGTACATTAAACAATCTGGTGGTCGTGGACAATACGGACACGTTTGGATCAAATTTGAACCAAATCCTGATAAGGGTTATGAGTTCGTTGATGCAGTTGTTGGTGGAGTTGTTCCTCGTGAATATATTCCAGTAACAGATAAAGGATTACAAGATGCTTTAAAAACAGGTGTTTTATCAGGTTACCCAATGGTTGATGTTAAAGCAACTTTATTTGATGGTTCATACCATGATGTAGATTCATCAGAAATGGCTTTCAAAATAGCTGCTAGTATGGCTTTAAAAGAAGCTAAAAGTAAATGTAAACCAATTTTACTTGAACCAATTATGAAAGTTCAAGTAGTAGTTCCTGATGAATATTTAGGAAATGTTATGGGTGATGTTACATCTCGTCGTGGTAGACCATTAGGTCAAGAATCACGTGGTAATGCTTTAGCAATAGATGCTATGGTACCACTTTCAGAGATGTTTGGATATGCAACTTCATTACGTTCTAATACACAAGGTCGTGGAACATTTACTATGGTATTTGATCATTATGAAGAAGTTCCTAGAAATATCGCTGAAGATATTATTAAGAAAAATGGTGGAAACTAAGTAAAAATACTTGATATTTTTACTTAGTTGATATAAAATATAATATGTAGATAATTAAAAGGAGGAAAATTAATATGGCAAAACAAAAATTCGATCGTTCAAAACCACATGTTAATATTGGTACAATTGGACACGTCGATCATGGTAAAACTACATTAACAGCTGCTATTACTAACGTATTAGCAAAATCTGGTAAAGCTGAATTCCAAGCTTATGACCAAATTGATAAAGCCCCAGAAGAAAGAGAACGTGGTATTACAATTAATACTGCACACGTTGAATATCAAACAGATGCTAGACATTATGCACACGTTGACTGTCCTGGGCATGCTGACTACGTAAAAAATATGATTACTGGTGCAGCACAAATGGATGGAGCAATCTTAGTTATTGCTGCTACTGATGGGCCTATGGCTCAAACTCGTGAGCACATCTTATTATCGCGTCAAGTTGGAGTACCTCGTATGGTTGTATTCATGAACAAATGTGATATGGTTGATGATGAAGAGTTATTAGATTTAGTAGAAATGGAAATTCGTGAATTATTAAGCGAATATGGATTTGATGGAGACAATACTCCAGTTATCCGTGGATCTGCTTTAAAAGCTCTTGAGGGAGAAGAAAAATACGAACAAGCAATCCTTGGATTGATGGATTCAGTTGATGCTTGGATCGAAACTCCAGCTCGTGATACTGAAAAACCATTCTTAATGCCTATTGAAGACGTTTTCACAATCACAGGTCGTGGAACTGTTGTTACAGGACGTGTTGAACGTGGTCATTTAAAATTAAATGATGAAATCGAAATCATTGGTATTAAAGATACAGCAAAAGCTGTTGTTACAGGAATCGAAATGTTCCGTAAACAATTAGACTATGCTGAAGCAGGAGATAATGCTGGTGTATTATTACGTGGTATTTCTCGTGAAGATGTTGAACGTGGTCAAGTTTTAGCTAAACCGGGTTCAGTTACTCCTCACAAAAAGTTTAAGGCACAAGTTTATGTACTTAGCAAAGAAGAAGGCGGACGTCATACTCCATTCTTCTCAAACTACCGTCCACAATTCTACTTCCGTACTACGGATGTAACTGGTGTTATTGAATTACCAGAAGGTGTGGAAATGGTTATGCCAGGAGATAACATCACTATGACTGTTGAATTAATTTCTCCTATCGCTATCGAAAATGGAACTAAGTTCTCAATTCGTGAAGGTGGTAGAACAGTTGGTGCTGGTAACGTTTCAGAAATCGTTGAATAACAAACAAAAAAAGTAGAATGTATATTCTACTTTTTTAATATGTTTCTAATTGGCGCTGCATTACGATACATAAAATAAAGTGGACTATTTGTAACTAATTCTAAATCTCCAATATATTCGTATGCCTTAGCACCAAAATTTAATTTAAACTCATTTAATCCTTGATACTTGTTATCTTCAATATTTAAACTGCTGATACCGCCTAAATTAAATTTTTTGTAGCCCATCTTAGAGTATCTTTCAATAAGTTTCCAAAACAATAAATGTTTTGCATTAAAATTCTTATAATTAGGGTCATAACCATCCATCAATAGGTGAACAGTATCCCTATATTTTATTACTAAGACAGAAGCCATGACAACACCAGTTGGATAATCCCTTAATAGATTAGTAGCACTAACAAGTTGCTTTTTATATCTTTCTAAAGCAAAGTCAGCACTAATTTTCCTATTAATCATTTTATTATTATTTTTACTTAGATTTGTCATAACTAAATTATTGATAAAGGCACTATTTTCTTCATTTTTCTCATATTCTTTTTGTGTTATTTTCAAAAACTTTTCAGTATCTAGTTTAGCAAAATAAAAATCAATCATGTTTCTTTTAGAAAAGAAGAAATATATATCCTTGAAATATTTTAAATCCCTAGGATATTTTTTCTTAGTTTGTAGGTATAAATAATCAAGATTATCCTCATTGCCTTTATATATTTTTATACCATTTCTTTCAGCACCCCTAATTTTAGTTCTAAATTCTTTTTTGATATTCTTAAACAATAAATAGTAGGGCATGTCTATATCAATAATGGCTTCATGACGAGGCTTCAACGCTTCAAAGTAGTTATTATAACCTAGGTGATAATAACCAACATCGATTAAATTTTTAAAAATAGAATTATAATAATTATTATCCTCGTTTATTTTATAATTTGGATCATATACATCTTTAGTTATTAATGGACTAATTTTAATAGCTATTACATCTAAGCGTCCTAAATATTTTTTCATCTCATAAGTAAATGTTTGTAGTAAAGCAAAGTTATTATAATCAATTAAAAAGCCTCTTGGGGCGTATGCATATTTAAATCCATATCTTTTTTCAATTAATACTAATGATGCACCAATTATATTACTATCTTCATCGATTAGACCTAAAAATAAACTATCAAAATTTTGATTATTCATAACAAAAGCATACTCAATTGTTTGATAAATTGAATATAAGTTGTACTGACTAGAAAACTTATTAAATTCTTCATTGGTTAATTGTTTTATTTGCATATTATCACCTCTAGAAATTATTATATTATACCATATTTTAAGGAAAAAGCCAAATTTAAAAGATAAATCATATTGACTTATCTTTTGTCATAACTATCACACATTGTAGCTTCTTTTGATTCATGTCCTTCATGATCACATATCTTAATTTTCTCTAGTTGGCAATATTCATCTTCACGATTACAATGTATGCAATCATAAACTGAACATAAAATTGATTGGTGTCCTATTTTGGAGTCCTTATGCATTTTATCACCTAGTATTATCTTTATCGATTTATTTTAAATTATTCATAAATAATATGTTTGTTAATATATTTATATAGGTGATAAAATGGACAAGATAAGAATCGGAATTCCTAGGAGTATATATTATTATTATTTTATCGATATGTGGCGCTATTTTTTTGAAGAACTCGATTGTGAAATAGTAGAAAGTCCCAATACCACTAAATATATAATAGATGAGGGAATCAAATATACAAATGATGAGATGTGTTTATCTTTAAAAATATATATGGGACATGTTAGTTATTTAAAAGATAAATGTGATTTTTTATTAATACCTAGAATAGATAATTATGGTATTACTAATCAAACGTGCACTAATTTCTTAAGTCTTTATGATATTGTTAACAATACTTTCAAAGTGAAAATTATCAACTATAATATAGATACTAATGGTGGTAATAGTGAGTTACACGGGTTGATAAAAATTGGTAAAGAGTTAAAAAAGAGTAGATTTGAGGTTATTAGAGCATACCAAATAGCTTTAATAAAGCAAAACAAAATACGAAAAAAACAAATTTTAACTAACTATAGTAAGTTAAGTAGTAATAAACTTAAGGTACTAGTAGTTGGACATCCATATAATATTTATGACAATTATGTGGGGATGCCAATTACCAATTTTTTAAAAAAATTAGATGTTGAAATAATATATGCAGATCGCTTTGATGCAGTTGTCACCAATAAATTATCTAAATCATTGTCCAAAACATTATATTGGAAGTATAACAAAGAATTGATTGGTGCAATTAAATTAGTAGAACGTCAAATAGATGGTATAGTATTTGTTTCATCATTTCCGTGTGGACCAGATTCATTAGTAAACGAATTAGTAATGAGGAGAATCTCTTTGCCATATGTCAATTTAATCATAGATGATATCAATTCAATAACAGGAATAGAAACTAGATTAGAAAGTTTTGTTGATATACTTGGACAAAAAAAACAAAGCATCAACTAAACAAATTATTGCTTTTCCTCACATGGGTCATTATGATATTCCTGTTAAATTTTTAATGAAAAAAATAGTGAGTTGTGAAATAATGTCTTCGCCTAAAATAAGTGCGAAAACAATTGAATTAGGAACTAAATACAGTCCGGATTTTGTTTGTACTCCTTTTAAATATACAATAGGTACATTGATAGAAAGTTTAGAAAAAGGAGCTACTATATTAATTCAAGCTGGTGGTGGTTGTCGATATGGTTATTATAGTGAATTGCAAGAACAGATTTTGAAGGACCTTGGTTACGATTTTACTTTTATAAATTTAGTTAGTTGTGGAAAGACAGATTTGAAAAAAATCTATAAAAAAATAAAGAATATAGATGAAAAATTTAACCCAATTAAAGCAATGTATTATCTTTTTATAACATCTAAGATGATAAAATATATGGATATAATTGATGATTATATTAGACAAAATATAGGATTTGAGGTAGAAAAGAATAGTTTTATAAAACTTCAAAGGCAAATGTATAAAGATTTTAGTAAAGTAAAAACATATATAGGACTACGATTATGTTATAAAAGATATAAAAAGAAATTTGAGTCTCTAAAAATAAACAAACCAGATAACTGTTTAAAAATAGGTCTAATAGGGGAGTTATATACATTAATGGAACCATATGCTAATTACTATTTAGAAACAGAATTAGCAAGTTATGGAATGGAAATTAAAAGATATACAAATGTACATTATTTAGTCTTTGAAAAGAAAAAGGAATTAAAAAAATTAATCAAATATGCCTATGAATATGTAAAGTATAAAATGGGGGCTGATGCAACTGATAATATAGCACGTACTAAGTATTTGTGTGAAAATGGGTACGATGGTATTATTCATATAAAATCTTCATTTTGTACACCTGAAATAGGCGCAATGCCTGTTTTAAATAAGATATGTGGTGATTATAATATGCCTATAATATTCTTTTCATTTGATTCAAATACGTCTGAAGTTGGAATTAAAACTAGAATTGAAGCTTTTTATGATATGATAGAGATGAAGAAAAAAAATAGTAATGTTTCAAAAACTAGTTCTAGACATATGGCACATGAAACAAGGAACAGATAAATAATTATAGTATATATATAATAGATGTTGACAACATTAAAATAATAGTGTATAAATTATATTGATAAAAAAAAGGAAGTGAACTATGCCGAAAAATTTAGTTATAGTGGAATCACCTAGTAAGTCAAAGACAATTGAAAAATATCTAGGTAAGGATTACAAAGTAGTATCTAGTAAGGGTCATGTTAGAGATTTATCAACAAAAGGTAAATATGGATTGGGTGTTGATTTAGAAGATAATTTCAAACCTAACTATACAACAATAAAAGGTAAAAAGAAAGTTGTTGATGAACTAAAAAAAGAGGTTAAAAAAGTAGATAAAGTCTATCTAGCAACCGATCCTGACCGTGAGGGTGAGGCAATTAGTTGGCATTTATATGATGCTTTAGGACTAACTGAGGATAACTATCAGCGTATAGTTTTTAATGAAATAACCAAAGGAGCTGTTACTGAGTCTTTTAAACATGCTCGTAAAATTGATCAGCACCTAGTTAATTCTCAAGAGACAAGACGTATATTAGATCGTATTATAGGTTTTAGATTAAGTAAGTTAATGCAAGCCAAAACAGATGGTAGTAGTGCTGGTCGTGTTCAAAGTGTTGCATTGAAATTGGTTGTCGATAAAGAAAGAGAAATTGAGGCATTTAACGAAGAAGAGTATTGGACTATCAGTGCTGTTTTTAAAGATTTTGATGCGGAACTGTTTAATTATAACCATAAGGATATCAAAATAAACAATGAAGTTGAAGCAAATGAGATTTTGGATAAATTAAGTAATGCTTTTAAGATTGAAAGCGTTGATAAGAAAACTAAAAGTAAGAAATCAAAGATGCCATTTATCACGAGTACTTTGCAACAGGATGCATCAAACAAATTAGGTATGGGTGCCAAAAAGACAATGAGCATTGCGCAAAAACTATATGAGGGAATTGAACTTTCTGATGAAACAGTAGGGTTGATTACTTACATGCGTACTGATTCAACTCGTCTTTCTACTGAATTTATTAGTGAAACTTACAAATATATTGAAGGTAATTTTGGTAAAGAATATTTAGGTAGTGTAAAACAAAAAAAGAAAACTGATAATGTACAAGATGCTCATGAAGCAATTAGACCAACTAGTATTAGACGTACTCCTTTAAGTGTAAAACAGTTTTTATCAAATGATGAATATAAATTATATCGTATGATTTACTATCGTGCATTAGCTTCATTAATGGTAGATGCTAAAACAGAAAATACAACAGTTATTTTAGATAATAATAATTATCAATTTAAAACAACTGGTCAAGTATTGATTTTCGATGGTTACTTGAAAGTGTACAGTGATTATGAAGATACAACTGAAAAAACATTACCACCTTTTGATACATATAAATCAAATGTAATCGTTTCTAACGATATAACTAAAGAACAACATTTTACTAAGCCACCAGCAAGATATACTGAAGCTAAATTGATTAAAGAAATGGAAGAATTAGGTATAGGTAGACCTAGTACATATGCTAAAACGATGGATACTTTGAAAACAAGAGGTTATGTTAATATCGTTGATAAAAAGTTTGTTCCTACTGAAATTGGAATCGAAATTACTGATAAACTCCAAGAATTCTTTAGTCATTTAATTAATGTCAAGTATACAGCTAACATGGAAGATGACTTAGACAAAATAGCTTTAGGAACTATTGTATGGACAAAAACTTTAGATGATTTTTATAAAGAATTTGAACCATATTTAAAAAAAGCTTTTGATAATATGGAAAAGAAAGAACCTGAAAAAACGGGCGAGGCTTGTCCTAATTGCAGTAGCGATTTAGTTATAAGAAAAGGACGATATGGTGAATTTGTCGCTTGTAGCAATTATCCTGAATGCAAGTATATAAAAAGTGAACCTAAAGAAGTTGTTGCTGTAGCTGATTGCCCTAATTGTGATGGTAAAATAGTAGAGCGACGTAGCAAAAAAGGAAAAGTTTTTTATGGATGTAATAATTTTCCAAAGTGTAAAACAGCATATTGGGATAAACCAACTGGAGAGTCATGTCCTGAATGTAAAAATATGTTAGTCGAGAAAAAAGACAAGATAAAATGTAGTAGTTGTGAATATGAAAAGTAGAAGTTATCTACTTTTTTTGTTTGCTAAAAAAGATAAAGTCTGATATAATTTAAATAGTTAATCAACCAAAGTGATGAAATTAGTCATTAGGAGTGATATTATGAGTAGTACAAAAGGGCGTCGCCGCTATAGTCTAGTTGTAAATGATTTTGTATCATTTCAAGAATATCTAATAAAGTTTAAAGAAATTGATGAAGAAAGTAATGAAATTGCTTTTAAAGAAAAAGCTTTTTTATCGACGATTGATGCAAGAACAACTGATTTTGATGATGAAGATCATTTATTAGCTTATCTCGAAAGTAAGGGGCACATTAATTTTAAACACGGTGAAATATATATTACTTATAAAGAAAGTAAAGAAACCAAAATGCTAGATGTTATTTATGCTGATCAACCGCAACTTAAATACTTTGCTTCCAAATATACAACATATGTAAATACAAATGATAGAGAATTTTTGAATGTTTACCGTGGTTTTATATCAGATATGCAAAAAGGACGTTTTTATCGTTATATGGTTGAAAATGGATATATCAATAAGAGATTAAAAACATTGGTAGATGAATATGTTTATGATAATTTATTATTTAGGGAGAGTAGTTTAATAACAGAATTTTCTCGCTATAAGGTAATAAGAGGATATATTTTAGGGAAAGATAAATTTAATAATTTAGATTATAATATTCCAAAAGAAAATATTGATTTTAAAATCGAATCAGACAATATTAGACCAGAATATATTAATACTGATGATGAGGAATTAAATGGACTTACAATAGAAGAAGTAAGAGCTATGTTTGATATTGAAGATTTACAAAATAGAGAAATAGAAGGTAAACCTATATTTGATGGGTTGTATGAAGATAAAGATAAGGTAAAAAAATTAGAACGATAGATTTTGTTCTTTTTTTGTGCTACAATAATAATGGTGATAATATGACGGTATTAATAAATGATTTTATAGATTATATAAAAAACGAGAAAAATTATTCGTTTCATACCGTAGCTAATTATGAGAAAGATTTGGATACATTTATATTTTTTTTAAAGAGAGAAGAAATAAAAAAAGTAAAAGATATTGATTATAAGGTAATTCGATTGTATCTTCAAGAACTTTATAATAAAAGATATTCTAAAAAGACAATCAGTCGACATATTAGTAGTTTAAGAAGTTTTTTTAAGTATCTTCTTAAAGAAAATAAAATTAAAGTAAATCCGACTAGTTTGATTACTAATCCTAAAGAAGACAAAAAATTACCCAATTTTTTGTATTATCCTGAAGTAGAACAACTTTTAAATATACCTGATAAAAATACAAGTTTTGGTCAAAGGGATTTCCTTATTTTAGAACTACTTTACTCAACGGGAATCCGGGTAAGTGAATTAGTAAATATTAAAATAAATGATATAAATATATATAATGAAACTATAAAAATTTTAGGTAAAGGTAATAAAGAAAGGTATGTTTTATATGGCGAAGTATGTAAACAAGCATTAGAAATCTATTTAAATGATGGACGTATTAAGCTTTTAAACAAAAATAATAGTGATTATTTATTGTTAAATAAAAATGGTACCTCACTAACAGATAGAGGAATAAGATTAATTATAGATAAGATTATTCAAAAAGGAGCGATAAAAAAACATATCAGTCCCCATGTATTAAGGCACACTTTTGCTACCCATATGTTAAATGAAGGTGCTGATTTAAAAACGGTTCAAGAACTTTTGGGTCACGCCAATTTGGCTACTACCCAAGTATATACACATGTTTCAAATGAACGCTTAAGAAGTGTTTATTTGAATAGTCATCCACGGGCAAAAAAAGGAGGTAATGATTGATGGCTAAATTATATTTTAGATATGGAGCAATGAATTGTGGCAAAACAAGTGCATTAATGCAAGTTGCACACAATTACAAAGAAAGGGAAAAAGAAGTGGTTGTTATTAAATCAATTATTGATACAAAAGGTGGCGATTGTTTAGTTTCAAGGATTGGTTTAACAAGAAAAGTTGATTTGTTACTAGAACAAAATGCAAGTGTTATTAATGAATTGAATGAAAAAATGGATATTATTAATTGTATTTTAGTTGATGAAGCACAATTTTTAACAGGCGAACAAGTGGTTGATCTATGGAAAATAACTAAAATACATGATATCCCAGTTATATGTTATGGTCTTAGAAGTGACTTTAAGACTAACGCCTTTTTAGGTAGTGCAAGATTAATGGAACTAGCCGATGAACTAGAAGAATTAATTACTATATGTCGTTGTGGAAAAAGAGCAAAGTTTAATGCCCGTAAGGTTAATGGTGAATTTGTGAGTGACGGAGATCAAGTCGCTATTGATGAAACAAATAATGTTACATATGAATCTTTATGTGGCAAATGTTATTTAGAAAAAGTCGTTAATAAATAAAGTAAATAAATGTCAACAATTGGCATTTTTCTTGTTTTGTATAGGTATATTTGGTATAATTGTTATGTCATAATACGGGAGGAAAGATTAATATGTCTAAATATGTATATGCCTTTAGTGAAGGTAATAAAGAAATGAAAAATTTATTAGGTGGTAAGGGTGCTAATCTAGCTGAAATGACCTCGATAGGTTTACCAGTACCAAGTGGGTTTACAATAACTACTGAAGCTTGTAATAAGTACTATGAAGATAAAAAAGTTATAAGTTCTGATGTAGAAAATGAGATATTTGAAAAAATATCAGAGTTAGAAAAACTAACTGGTAAAAAAATGGGGGATTTTGACAATCCGTTATTAGTTTCTGTTAGGAGTGGTTCTCGTGCTAGTATGCCGGGAATGATGGATACAGTCCTTAATCTTGGGTTAAATGATGAAGTAGCATCTGGGTTTGCCAAAGCAACAAATAATAAAAGATTTGCATATGATTCATATCGTCGTTTTATTCAGATGTTTGCAGATGTTGTAAAAGGATATCCGAAATCTTCTTTTGAACGTTTATTAGATAAAATAAAAGAAGAAAAAGGAGTAGAGTATGATACTGACTTAAATGATGAAGATATGTATGAAGTTGCTATGAAATTTAAAGAGGTATATAAGAATCTCTCAAATAGTGAATTTCCACAGGATCCTAAAGTTCAATTAATAGAAGCGGTTACCGCAGTATTTAGATCATGGAATAATGAACGAGCGATAATATATCGTAGAATGAATGATATTCCAAGTTCATGGGGAACAGCCGTTAATGTTCAAGAGATGGTATATGGGAATCGTGGTAATGACTGTGGGACGGGAGTTGCTTTTACAAGAAATCCCGCAACAGGTGAAAATAAATTATATGGTGAATATTTGATAAATGCACAAGGGGAAGATGTTGTTGCCGGAATTCGTACACCTCAACCAATCAGTACTCTAGCAGATGTCATGCCTGATGTTTATAAACAATTTGAGAAATTTGCTAAAACGTTAGAGAATCATTATAAAGATATGCAAGATATGGAGTTTACAATTGAAAATGGTAAATTATTCATGTTGCAGACACGAAATGGAAAAAGAACAGCACATGCTGCTTTAAAAATAGCTGTTGATATGGTAAATGAAGGAATGCTTACAAAGGAAGAAGCCTTGTTAAAAGTAGAACCAAAACAACTAGACCAATTACTGCATCCAACTTTTGATATTGAAGCACTAAAAAATGCTAAGGTAATAGCAACAGGACTTGCTGCCTCACCTGGCGCTGCAACTGGTAAAATTTATTTTACGGCTGAGGATGTAACTGAAGCTTCTAATGATGGTGAAGATACTATTCTAGTGCGTTTAGAAACTTCACCGGAAGATATTCAAGGAATGAATGATGCTCGTGGAATTTTAACTATCCGTGGAGGAATGACTTCACACGCTGCGGTTGTTGCCCGTGGAATGGGGAGATGTTGTGTTAGTGGTTGTGGGGATCTTATTATCGATGAGGAAAACAAAACATTAACTACAAAAGAAGGGATAGTGTTTAAAGAAGGAGATTACTTATCATTAGACGGATCAACAGGGATGGTTTATGGTGAAAAAATACTAACTTCTGAACCTAAAATAAGCGGAGATTTTGAAACTTTTATGAATTGGGCTGATAATGTTCGTGATTTAGGAGTAAGGGCTAATGCAGACACTCCAAAAGACGCTATTCAGGCAATGAAGTTTGGAGCAGAGGGAATAGGTTTATGTAGAACAGAGCACATGTTTTTTGAAGAAGATCGTATTTTCGCAATGCGTGAGATGATTACTTCAGAAACTGTTGAACAAAGAAAAAAAGCATTAGAACAACTACTGCCAATGCAAAGAGGAGATTTTGAAAAACTATTTAGAGAAATGAAGGGATTTCCTGTTACAATTCGCTATTTAGATCCACCACTACATGAATTTTTGCCACATAGTGATGAAGATATCAAACCTTTAGCGGTTGCATTAGGAATGACTTTTGAGCAATTAAAAAATCGTATTGATTCATTAAAAGAGTTTAATCCAATGATGGGGCATCGTGGATGTCGTTTAGCAGTTACTTATCCAGAAATTGCATTAATGCAAACTAGAGCAGTAATTGAGGCAGCTATCAACGTTAATAATGAGGGGATGAATGTTGTGCCTGAAATTATGATTCCTCTTATTGGTGATGTTAAAGAATTAAAATATATCAAAAAAATAGTGATTGATACAGCAGAAGATGTAATGAATGAATTTAACACTAAAGTTAAGTATCATATTGGTACAATGATTGAAGTACCAAGAGCTTCTTTTATAGCTGACGAAATAGCTACGGAAGCAGAATTCTTTAGTTTTGGAACGAATGATTTGACACAATTAGCGTATGGATTTTCAAGAGATGATGCTTCTAAATTTTTAAATGATTATTATGAAAAAAATATATTTGAAACTGATCCATTTGCTAAACTTGATCAAACCGGTGTAGGAAAATTAATCGAAATGGCTGTAACAAAAGGAAGAATGGGAAGACCTGATATTAAACTTGGTATATGTGGTGAACATGGTGGAGAACCATCAAGTGTAGAATTCTGCCATCATATAGGGCTAGACTATGTATCTTGTTCTCCATATAGAGTGCCACTTGCTAGACTTGCTGCTGCACAAGCTAAAGTAAAATCAAATATTAATTAAAAGAAATATAAATTATTTCTTTTTTTGTTTGACAAATTGGCAAAACATGGTATTCTATAGGTCCAGGAGGTATTTATGGAAAAAATACTTTTATCTAACAAATCACTAAAAAATTTGAAAATATACAGCAAATCGAAAATGTGTAGTGAGGGAAAACTTTATCAAAACGATAAATATTTATATAAAATATTTAACAAAGAAGATAGGGATGAAAAAGAAAAAATTACTGACTTTTTAATGAATATTGGTTATGTTGAAAATTGCGTAATGCCTAACAGCAAAATTTATATTAATAATATTTTTGCTGGTATGAGAATGGATTTTTATGCTCGTTATAAACAATTATATTCCACTTTGCACGATGAAAGTGTCAGTTATAATACTAGATTATTAATATGCAATAAGCTTATTCAAGCCGTCAAAAAATTAGAAGAAATGGGAATTTGTTATGATGATATTAATTTATACAATCTTTTGATTTATAACGATGACTTACAAATAGTAGATATGGATGGTAGTGCAATTGAGGGAATTTCAAGCAAATCAGAATATAAGCATGCCAAACACTTAATTAAATGTAATAGTATAATATTAGTGTTTTCATATTTATACGGAACAGATTTTGAACATTTCATTTATAAATACGGTAAAGAAAAATTTAAAACTATAATAGAAAAATTAAATATTGACAAAGAAATAAAAAAGTTTGTATATGCAACAATACTAAAAAAAGAAAATCCAGTAGGTTTTATAAATCAATTTTTTGCTTTATTAAATGAAGAAGAAATAACTAAAGATAAACATAATACAATTGTTAAAATTATGAAAAAATAATTGCTTATATCCTATTTTTTTGAGATAATAGAATAGGTGATTAGATGAAAATATTATGTATTGGTCATGCCGCGTATGATGTGACATTTCCAGTTGAAACATTTCCAGAAGAAAATACAAAAAATAGAGTAGATATGAGACTTGAATGTGGTGGGGGGCCAGCCTCAAATGCAGCATATTTACTTGGAAAATGGGGAATGGATACAACATTTGCTGGAATAGTTGGCAATGACGAATTTGGAAAAAAAATAAAAGATGAATTTGCTAATGTTAAAGTAGATACTAGATATTTACAAATTAGTGATGAATGTAAGACTACTACTAGTTTTATTATTGCTAACAAAGAAAGTGGTAGTAGAACAATTATGACATATCGACCTAGCGAAATGAAGATGGATCCAATTGTTCTTGATTTTGAACCTGATATTATTTTAATAGATGGACAAGAATATGAGTTGTCTAAAGATATATTAAATAAATATCCTAATGCAATTAGTATTATTGATGCAGGAAGACCAACAGAAGAAATAATAGAATTATCAAAAATGGTTGATTATGTTGTTTGTTCTAAGGTTTTTGCTGAGACTGTTACTAGTATAGATATCGATCTTGAAAATAATGATACTATTATTGGGTTATATAATAAGATGAAAGAAATTTTTAAAACCAATATTGTAGTTACATTGGAATCAAAAGGATGTTTATATGAATATGATAATAATATAAAAGTAATGCCTTCTATCAAAGTTAAACCAATTGACTCAACAGGAGCCGGGGATATTTTTCATGGAGCATTTACTTATGGTATTGCTAAAAACATGGCATACGAAAAAATATTGAAAATGTCTAATATTGCAGGAGCATTATCAGTTACTAGAATTGGTGGACGTTATTCTATATTTAGTAAAGAAGAAATGAAAGAATTTTACAGTGAATTTGAATAATCTCATTTTTATAGATAATCTACCAAAATTGGATTTGCATGGATATGATCGGGATAGTGCGAGAGTGGCAGTTAATGATTTTGTTAATGACAATATCAAAATGAAAAATGAATTTATTGTGATTGTTCATGGCATTGGTTCTGGAATACTCAGGCAAGCAACTCATGACTGTTTAAAACATAATCGTAATGTGTTAGAATTCAAGACATATTATTATAATAATGGTTGTACAATTGCCAAGGTGAAAATTTGACAAAACTTTACACTGGTGGTAAAATATTACTGAATATTTAGGTTTTTTCTGTGTTTTTTTAAAACACAGTGTAACAAAAAATTATATAAACAATTATACTAGGAAATTTGATTGACAAATATATTGCTTTATGGTAATATATGGGCAAATTTAAGGGGGAATTAATATGTATAATGAAAGAAGAGAAACCTTTTCTATAAGGGATGTAGTTTTGCAAATATTATTTGTTGCATTATTCATTTTTATACTGATTTGGCTTTTTCCAACTAAGGGAGCAGTAAAAAAGGCAGTTGAGCCATTATATGTTAGTATTTATAATGAAAATGTTATGAGTATGCGTGAAGCTGCTAAAGATTACTTTACTACAACAAGATTGCCAAAAAATGTTGGCGATAAAGTTTCTATAACTTTATCAGAAATGTTAGAGAAAAAAATAGTATTACCATTTGTTGATAGCGAAGGTAGACAATGTGATTCAAATAATTCATTTGTTGATATAACAAAAATGGATGATGAATACAGGATGAAAATTAATTTAAAATGCTCTGATAAAGAAGATTATATTATAGTTCACATGGGGTGCTATAACTATTGTGAGACTGATATATGTGAAAAAGAAGAAGATACAAAGCCAGTCGTAACAACACCAACTCCAACGAAACCAAAACCAACGCCGACAAAACCAACACCAACAAAACCGACACCGACAAAACCAACAACGGAATATCTATATGAATATGTAAAGATTGTTGGAAGTTCGTATACGGATTGGAGTAGTTGGTCAAATTGGACAACAAACAGATTATACTCAAATAGTTTAACTGATGTTAAAACAACAACTTCTACTTACTATAAAGAAGAAGAAAAAATTGTTGCTTACAAGACAACATCTTATCAAGAAGCTACATATGAAAATCAACAAGTTCAAGTTGGAACTAAAACAGAAAAAGTTTGTACAAAGTATGAGACTGTTTATGTAGGAACAGGAACATATAAATACACAGATTGGGTTTACCAAGGTGTTCAGGTTTTCTCAACAACACCTAAAGATACTGAATTAAAACAATATGTTTATGTTTCAGGGTCAAGCGGTGATTATGATTGTGGAAATTGTAGTTCTGGAACGTATGCAACTTATAAAGTTTATACAAGAACTAAATATGAAGTTAAAAATGGTCAACAACAATGTGCAGTTTATCAAAATAAAGAGACACCAATTTATATGACTAGAGAAGTATTTACAGGTTATGTTACCAAAACTAAAAAAGATCCGGTATATGGAATTGTCAAAACACCAATAACAACAACTTATTATAGTTATAGAACTAGAAATATTGTAAACGGAAGTAAAACAGTTAAATGGAGTCATAATAATGATACTAGTTTATTGAAACAAGGGTATCAATTAACAGGTAATAAAATTGTTAAGAAATAATGGTACTAAAGAAGGGGGTCTTATTTATGGATAATAAGAAAAAAATTACAGAACAAGAATTAAAAAAAGAAAAAACTTTTACAAAATCACAAGTTACTTGGATTGCACTTACTACTGCAGCAGCAGTAGTGTTTGGTTCATATGCAATTCAAAAAGCAAATTTTAGATCTGCTGTGCCAAACAGTATTACTATTGATAAAGAAAATCAAAAAAATTTAGCGCCAAATATGGCATTTGATCCTAATAGTAATCAAGAAATGATTAATAGAATATCAGATGTTTATGTTGATGCTTTAACAAAAGGGATTAATAATATTTCTATAGAGCAATGGGTAGATTTTTATACAGTGCTTAATATAAATGATATTGAACCAAGTGATTACGCAAGATTGCAATTTGCTACTAAGACAAAAGAATCAATTATTCGTAATTTTGATTTTGTAGCAAACACATTACTAGATGATACAATTACATCAACACCTTCTACAATAGTTGATATTGCAAGTCTTGTTGCTGATAAAGATTCAGCTAGTGCTGTTGAGAAGTTACAAGAAAAAATTGCTATTTTTAATACATCTAATAGTAAATCAACTGTAGCAGGAGAATTAAATAAATTTGTTGAAAATGAATTTGCAACTGAAAATTATAAATCAACAGATGCAGCTTCTAACCTTGTTAGATTCAAATTACTTTTAGCTATGGAAAGAATGACGATTAATAATAATTATCGTGTACCTACTGCTAGTATGAGTAAAATTATTTTTGGTACAGGTGAAAATTGTAATTTAGAAAGTAAATCAACTGCTAACACTAAATATAATGGTGAAAAAACCAATGTTAAAGAAATGTTAACAGCTAAACTTGAAGAAGCAAAAAACATTAAAAGTAATAACGATGGGGTTTCTGCAATTGAGTTATTAACTGGATTAGAAATTGAAATGAAGATTCAAGAGAAAATTGATTTATTAAATGCTAAATATGTACCAAATCCAAGTTTAGAACAAGCAATTATTGATAATAAACCTAAAACAGGAACTTCAAATGACAAAAAAGTTCAATCAACAGATAAGATTGTTACTGATAAAAATACTGGTGAAAAATTTATTGCTGTAGATCCAACAGAAAAAGAAAAACAAGAACAACAAAAGAAAATAGAAGAGCAATTAAAAAAAGAAAACCAAAATGAGGAATTAAGAGTAGCTGGTGTTTTAGCGGGTAGTCAAATGGGTTATGATAACGGTTTAAATGATGGTTATAAAGGTTATTCATATAATGATAAAGGATATAGAACTGTAACTGGAGATAAGATATTTGTTGACGCTTTCAAACAAAGTTATACAACACAATATAAAGTAGGGTATAGCGATGGGGAAAAGAAACTTGAACGTGAAAAAGGAACCAAAGTTGTTGACTTGAGAGCAGAAGGTTTAAAAGACGGTGGACAAAAAGGATACGATAAAGGTTTTACAGATGGTTATAAAGGATATTCTTATAGTGATAGTTTTGGTTCAGTATCTGGTGAGAAGAAGTATAGAGATGCATATATTGAAGGATTTAAAGCTCAATATAAAGTTGGATATGCTGAAGGTCAAAAGAAACGTCAAAATGAAAATAAAGTTGTTGATTTAAGAGCAGAAGGTTTAAAAGATGGTGGACAAAAAGGTTATGATAAAGGGTTAACTGATGGTTATAAGGGATATACTTATAACGATAATTATGGTTCAGTATCTGGTGAGAAAAAGTATAGAGATGCATATATTGAAGGATTTAAAGCTCAATATAAAATTGGATATGCTGAAGGTCAAAAGAAACTTGAAAATGAAAAATCATCTAGCAAGACAAATGAACAATTAAGACTTGATGGAATTAGAGATGGAAAAAAATCTGGATATGCAGATGGATATGCAGATGGGTATAACGGTGCTAGATATAATGATAATTTTGGTGCTATTTCTGGTGATAAAGTTTATAGGGATGCATTTACTAAAAGTTACACTGAAAACTATAGTACAGGTTATTATGACGGGAAGAAACAACTTAATCGTGAACTAAATAACAATACAAATTATAATACAAATTATAATTCAAATACTTCAATTCAAAATCAAAATGATGGAATTAATGAAAGATATGAGGCTGCTCCTGGATATCACTATGATGATAAAGGTAGACTTATTGATGATAGTACTGGTTTAGAAGTTAAGACAACTTCTAGCAGAGAAAAAACTATTGAAGAATTAAAGAATTTACGTGTTGTTGCGGTAAGTATAAAAAACACTGATATAACAATCAGTGAAGGTGGAAAGAAGATTTAATTTAATCTTCTTTTTTTTATACTTAATTTGACAAAATAAAAAAAATATGTTATCATTATTAGGCTTTAGATATATAAACGGTCGAACAATAAAAGGGGGTACACTATGAAAGGAACTTACGTTTTTGATTATGTTAACGAAAATGAATTTAAAAAATTAGAACGTTCATTAAAAAAGTATAATATGTTGGCATACAAAAAATTGTATTTTGAATTTTATCCATCATTAAAAGAGGGTAATTTCTTAGGTGAATTAGTTTCAACAAATAAAACTAATGGTACAAAAACTTATGAATTAAAATTACCAACAGATGTGATGTTTGCTAAAGTTCATGGAAATATAAAACTACATTACGTTGTTTATGAAAATGATTCAATAGTTATGTTAGATAAATTGACGCCACACGATATATTAAGTGAAGGTCATCAATCTGAACTTGTTACTTATAAGGGAGTTATGGTTTCAAAACAAAATTCTGATAAGGACATGTTTAAAATAAATTTATTAAATATGATACAAAAATAAAGACATTTCGTCTTTATTTTTTGATTTTCTTTAATATTTTTTCTGTTAAATATGATATAGAATTAACTGGACCAGCAGTAAAAAAACCTTTTATAGCCTGGTCTCTACTAACATGTTTATTTTTCTCTGTAAAAAAATCTATTAACAATTTTCTTAATGTTATTAATTGTTCTAATGAGTAGTTATTAGTTTCTAAATGAGTTATTAAACTCTTAGGCAATTGTTCCATAGATGAATATAATGAATCGTGATTAATGATTATTTTTTCATTTGAATCTATTTGAAATAAGTTACTGTTAGAATAGATTTTTTTAAATTCTTCATAACCACCTTTAACTAGATTATCTAGTTTCTTTGGATTTTCTGCTATTCCCATTCTTATATCCCCAAGATATGATAACGAACATATTTTTTTAAATAGATTATATAAATTCAACTCTTTTTTTCTCATTAATAGTAAAGCTATAGTTATAGCTTTTTCTCTATTTTTAGAAATTGCTACATCTAACTCTGCAGTACTCTTAATTGGTAAAATAATCTTTTGAAATCTTCCTGCTAAATAAAAAGATTCCCAGTTGTATAAATCATTCAATAAATCATCTTTACTTATAATACCAATTTTAAAAGTGTGCCCTAATTCCTTAATATATGGTAAATAGCATATGTCAGTTGCAAAATGTTGCCATTTTGAATCTATCTTAGAAAAGAATAATTTAGAAGTAAGAGAATAATTATCAGGATTAATCTTAATATTTTCAAGATGCCATTTTTCCGTATTATTTACTACCATAATTAAATCGATTTGTGGTCTATCTTTATTTGTATAACCAGCTTGTTTATTTACTCCAGATCCATATCCAAATATCCCTATTGTATCTGGTTTAGAATGCGAGAACTGCGTGATTAACTGCTTTATTTCATTATTGTCCATATTTCTCCTTTTATATAAAATTATATAACACTAACTTAATATTATTTTTTCTTTTTATAAACATATAATAACCGGATATTATTACTAATAATGTACATATTGAAGATATAATTATTAATAATGTATTATTATTTTCATCTTGACCATTATCAGTAGGTTGTATTTTATTATTTGCTAAAATATCAAGTTGTTCTTCATAATCTTTTAATAATTCATTTGAATAATCATTTATTATATCATCGTCATAGCTATTATAATTTAATAATAAGTGTTTCACTTTTTGAAAAATAACAACATAATCATTATATGCTTCTTGTTCATAATCGAATCTATTTATTATATTTTTTTCATAGTAATCTTTTAGTTTAACTACTGATTCTTGGTATGTATATAAACTAGGTGAGATGGAAGGATTTTTTCTATAATTCGTAGCTTGTTCAAATGAGTAAGATATTTCATATAAAATGTTCTCCTGATTGGCAAGGGCTAGAAATTCTATTCCGTATGGTAAATCATCACTATCAAAACCAAGCGGTATAGAAATGGCAGGGAAGCCAGTCGTAGGTGCAATAGTTCGAGTGTTATTAGCGAGTGTAGTTTTGTATATGTCGCTCAATTTTATTAATTTGTTTTTAGTTTGCGGATATACTAAAATATCAACATCATGTTTTTTCATTGTATTTTCTACATATGATCTATATATATTTTTTTCTTTATTAACACTAGTTAATTTTGATTTTCTTAAATCATTATTGCAATTAACATCGTATTGATTTAAAGGCTGAATAAATCCGCCATTTTTTAATAGTTGTTCAAAACTTTTAGTGCTACTAGAAGTATTTTTTATATATTGATTAAAATCATAACACAATAATAGGATTAAACTAGTATTATTATTAATTGACTGATAATAATTTGAGTAGAAGTCATCTATATATACTATAGTCGCTCCTTTTTGTTCCATTATTGCTATAGCATCTTTCATCATGTTATCAATTTCGTTGTAATATGAATAGAAAACAGGTAGTGATGAATTAATGTTCTCATTAATAAATTGTGTGAGTATTCCGATTTTTTTGTTTTTTAATCCATCTTCTTTTAGGTATGTAGTGTAATCAATTCCATTATCAGCTAAGATAGATAAAAGAATAGCATTATCACTAACCGTTTTTGTCATTGGACCTGCTGTGTCTCTTTCGGCATCGTAAGTAATTATACCGTCATTATTAAGTAATCCATAGGTTGGTCTAAGTCCAACTATATTATTAGCACCTGATGGAAGTCTAACTGATGAATTAGTATCTGTTCCGATTGCTAAGGTTGCAAAGCTAGCAGCAACACTAACAGCACTCCCACCAGAAGAACCATAAGGCGTGTATGCTAAGTTGTAAGCATTTCTGACATTCCCATAACTACTATATGAGCTATATGCCGAAAAAGCAAATTCACTCATATTAGACTTTCCAAGAATAATGCAACCAGCATTTATTAAATTATCTACAATTGCCGCATTGTTAAAAGGATATGAATCTTTTAATGCTATAGTGCCGGCAGTCGTAGGTAAATCTTTATAATCGATATTGTCCTTTACAATAACAGGAATACCGTGAAGTAAACTTCTTCTGCCATTTTTTTTGTATTCTTGATCAAGTTGTTTTGCTTGTTCAATAGCCTTTTCATTTATTGATATAAGAGCATTATATTTTTTATCATATTCATTTATTCTATCTAAATATAATCTAGTTAATAGTTCATAAGTTAAATAACCTTTATCAATTGCATCTTGTATTTCATATACATTTAAAGTAGTTATATCAATTGCTGCCTTAAAATTCATCGCTTCTACGTCTTTATATAAAGATATAGAAAATAAGGTTAATATCAATAAAAAATATTTATTTAGTTTCCCCATATTACCACCAAATATATTATAACAAATATATTAAATTTATGGAAATTTTTATAAAAATAAACTACGTATATAGTTTATTTAATTATGTTCTCTGATTCTTTAATGAATTTAATTACGTCACCTAACACTGGTCTTCTAGTGTGACCATAATTTGTATAAGTTTTAAATCTTATATTTTTAAGATTTAGTTCCTTATGGATTAGTTTGCTTTTTTCCCACTTGTCTGGCATCATATTTTCACCCAATATATTATCTAAAAGATTTTTTTCATTAGGTTTATAAGCCGTTTCATATAAAGAACTGTCGTTTTCATCTAACTGGCCCATATAATAAAATACTGCAACTTTACTAAATTCATGAAAATCAAAATCTAGAATATCATACATTCCAATTGGATATATAATTTCCTTATTATCATATTCCCTTATTGGTAAAGTAGGAGCACCACCAACTCCACCAGCAATGCAAATTTTTACGATGTGTGGATGCAGCAATGTAAACCTATTTGCAAACTTTCCGGATGCTGAAAACCCATCAATTATTATCTTTTCTTTAACCTTTATATCTATCTTTAGTAAAAATTGCTTAGCACTTTCAATCATTTCTATTAATTGTAAATCAATTCCTTGTAATATGTGATCAGTAATTTTTAAAGTATCACTAGATAAAGCATGAGTATATATAGCTTTATTATCTACATATGTTCTTGGAAACAATGGTATCATAATTGGATACCCTAAATCTTGTGATAAAAAAAACGGAAATCTTCCAGGTTTCAAATCTTTAACGGCCGTTTCATATATTTCAATAACTGCTTTTTCATATTCACTACAAGTTCCTGTATTAAGACCTTCAACTATTAAAGTTGGTTCTTTATTTATATTTTTTGGAATGAACAAGATATATCCGAAGTTAAATTTTTCGTTTGGTTCAATCTTAAATAATTTCCCAAAATTATCTTCTATGATAATTTTACCGTTTTGTATAAGCTTTATAATAATCACATCCTTTAAATAATAATATTATAAACTAAAATAGCAAAAAAAGAAATATTATAAAAAAGAAGGACTATTTATTTTAATTTACAGTAAAATGTGTTAGAATAGTTTTCTGGTGATAATATGAGCATTTTTATAAATAACGATTTTTTTAATAATTATACCCAATTTAATCAAGGAAAAGAAGCAAGATTATATTTAATTGAAGATGTAGTATATAAAATATATTTTAAGCAATTTAAATATAATCAGTCAAAAATTAGTTTCTTCCAATCATTAAATTTATCTAATTTTGTTTTTCCAAATGATGTAGTATATACAGATGAAAAACCAATCGGATACACAATGGACTTTGTAAATGGCAAAAATATTCACTATTGCGATGACAAAAAAGTTACTTCAATTATAGAGGCTTCAAATACTGTTTGTAATAATGTTAAATTATTAAGTAATCATAAATTAGTTCCAGTTGATTTAAACATTGATAATATTATATGGGACAACATTAATGAACAGTATGTTTTTGTTGACACGTATGGATATATATATAGTGAAAAATTGGATCCTGAAACAATATATAAACATAATATAGGTAGAATAAATGAAAGTATTATTTGTGGTTTAATATCACAAGATTGGTATGCAGAAATGATAGCTTTTTTAATTCACAATCGTTCAAAATTTATTGAACAAGTCTCAAAAAAGACAAAAAATAGAAACAATTATCTTTATGAAGTATTATCCATTTTACAAGAGGAAACAAAGGCTGAAACTATTGGTCAAATGAAAGCTAAAATAAAGACAAAAAGAAGATAAAAGAAAGATTAGTTTAACTAATCTTTTTAAATTGGTATAGAAAAATAACAAGCTCTTTTATTATTCCACATTAATATTAGTGCTCATTTCACAATGCTTATAAAATTCCATACAAGATATGCCATAATTTGGTTTCTTATAATCATATAAACATAAATTTTTATTATTGAAATTTGAGGGTAATTCTTCTTTAATAAATCTTTTTCTCACATTAGTTAATAGTTCATCTAATGAACTATATTTATGAATACCTCGGTATTTTTCCCAAGAATGTTCAAACCAATAGTAAAAATCATTATTTTTGTAAACTAAGAAAGTATGGGTAGGGCATTTATCATTATCATAGTAGACAATAAAATATGTTTTACATAGAATATTTTCCTTTTCGAAATAATATCTTTGCAGTTCTACTTGGTCCCAACAAACTCCAATTTTATTTTCCAATATTTCAAACGGTGATTGCAATTTATACATTGAAGAAAAAAAATCATCAATGTATAAATGCTTAATATTATCCTTATCAAGATAACCATATTGAATATCATTCATTAAAGTCATAATTTTATTAGCAATAATGTTAACAGTACTATTTTCCACTAAAACCATCTCCAAACATTTTTTATAACCTAATTATAGCACAAAAAAACCATCTATATTTTGAATAAATGGTTAATTATCAATTATTTGGTGCGGGTGAAGGGACTTGAACCCCCATGCCGTAAGGCGCTAGATCCTAAGTCTAGTGCGTCTGCCAATTTCGCCACACCCGCAAATAGTAGAAATATCCACTGCAACATTAATTATACACTATTATATGTTTATTGACAATAGATAATTTATCAAAAATAAAAAAATATTTTTTATAGTGATGATTCGTAATAAATGAATTATAAGAAGCATAAAATGGGAATTGAGATTATGAGTTAATTTTAATATTACACGAAAGGAAAATATTATGCAAAACAAAATAAAGATAGGCTTGCCAAGAGCTTTTTTATATTATAAGTATCAATATCTATGGAAAACTTTTTTCGAACAAATTGGTTGTGAAATTATATTAAGCCCAGAAACAAATAGAGAAATATTAAAAAACGGTATAAATTTTTCAATTGATGAAAGTTGTTTATCTTCAAAAATTTATATGGGACATGTTCATTATTTAATTAATAAAGTTGATTATATTTTAATCCCAAGGATTGTCAGTTTTGGAAAAAACGAAGTTGTTTGTACAAAATTTAATGCTTTATATGATATTGTTAATAACACATTTTCAAACGTTAAAATCCTAGACTATAATGTTGATGTTAATAAAAATCAAAGTGAATTAGATGCATTTATAAACATGGGCAAAATATTAAATAAGGATCTAGAAACAACATTAGAAGCTTATGATTGTGCTAAAAAAAAGGAAATAGAAGAGGAAATTCGTATGTCAACAAGGCAAGAAGATATTTTAAATTGTACTGACAAACTTAAAATATTGATTGTATCTCATCCATATAATACATATGATAAATTGCTTGGTTATCCAATAATAAAGCATTTAGAACAATTAGGAGTTCTTCCTGTATTTGCTGATATAGCTGACAGACATGAGACAATAAAAAGGTCTATAAATATATCAAAAGGATTATATTGGACTTATAATAAGGAATTAATAGGAGCTATTGAATATTACCAAGAAAGAATAGATGGTATTATTTTTATTACAACTTTCCCATGTGGGCCTGATTCGCTTGTTACTGAATTATGTCAGCGAAAGATAAAAAAAATTCCGATTGCAAATATAATACTTGATGAATTACAAGCGGAAGCTGGATTGCAAACTAGAATAGAAAGTTTTATTGATATTATAACAGAAAAGAAAAAGGTGGTGGAAAGATAATTGGGAAATAAAGAAAAAATAATTAGCTTCCCACACATGGGAGATTATCATGTCGTAATTGAATATCTGTTAAAACATACGACTGATTTGAAGATTTTAAAACCACCGCCAATAACTAAAAAGACATTAGAATTAGGTTCTAAATATAGTCCTGATTTTGTCTGTGTACCTTTTAAATATAATTTAGGTAACTATATCGAAGCGTTAGAAAAGAAAGCAAATGTGTTGGTTCAAGCGGGTGGGGGTTGTAGATTTGGATACTATGGAGAAATTCAAGAACAAATTTTAAGAGATTTAGGATATGAATTTGAGTTTATTAGTTTACTTAATGCTGATGATATTACACCTCATTCACTTTATAAAACTTTTAAAAGGTTAAATAATAGGCTTTCATTTATAAAATTTACTTATTATTTTTTGTTATCCGCACGAATGATAGTACTTATGGATAAAATAGATGAATATATAAGATCAAATATTGGTTTTGAAGTTGAAGAAGGTAGTTTTGAAAAATTGAAGAAAGAGTTTTTGAATGAACTAAAAAAAGTAAAAGGCTTTATACATCTTTTTAAAATATCAAAAAAATATAATAAAATGTTTCGTAATATTGAAGTTGAAAAACCAGAGAATCCATTAAAAGTAGGAGTAGTAGGAGAATTATATGTAGTGATGGAGCCTTTTAGTAATTACTATATTGAAAAAGAATTAGCAAAAAAAGGAATGGTAGTAAGTCGGTTTATAACGGTTACATATCTATTATTTAATCATAGTAAAATAAAAAAATATTTGATGAAAAATGCAGGTAAATATTTGAAATATGAAATTGGTGCTGATGGAACTGATAGTGTAGTAAGAACAAAGTTATTGGCTGAACAAGGTTATGATGGTGTTGTTCATGTAAAACCCTTCGGTTGCATACCTGAAATAAATGCTATGCCGGCACTACAAAAAATAAGTAATGACTATAAAATACCTGTATTATATTTTAGTTTTGATTCACAAACAAGTGAGACAGGTATTAAAACAAGATTAGAAGCATTCCATGATATGCTTAGCATGAGAAAGGAAAAAAGATGATGAAAAAGGCTTATTTAGGTGTAGATATAGGTTCAATATCTACTAAAGGTGTAATAATTGATGAAAATAATAAGATTATTGCTGAAAAATATATATGGACCGAAGGAAGTCCTATTAATGCAGTAAAAAATTTAATCAATGATTTAAAACAACAAGTAAAAAATACTAATATAATAGTAAAAGCAGTTGGCACAACGGGTTCTGCTAGAAAATTAGTTGGAACTATGCTAAATGCCTGTATTGTTAAAAATGAAATTACGGCTCACGCCATTGGAACGATATCTGTTTATCCTGATGTTAAAACTATTTTTGAAATAGGTGGTCAAGATTCTAAAATAATTTTAATTGATGATGGAATAGTAGTAGATTATGCGATGAATACATTATGTGCAGCTGGTACAGGTTCATTTTTATCATCTCAAGCAAAACGTTTGGGATTACAGGTAGAAGATTTTGGACATTGGGCATTAAAATCAAAAAATCCCACCAAAATAGCTGCAAGGTGTACCGTTTTCGCTGAAAGTGATTTAGTTCATAAGGCTCAAATTGGGCATAAAAAAGAAGATATAATTGCTGGTTTATGTAAAGCGGTTGTTACTAATTATTTAAATAACGTAGGAAAAGGAAAAAATATAAAACCACCTATTGTATTTCAAGGGGGCGTTAGTAAAAACATTGGAGTCATTAAAGCTTTTGAAGAAGCAACTAATGAAAAAATCCATGTTGATAAATATGCACATTTAATGGGAGCATTAGGCGTTGCAATATTAGCTAAAAATTCAAAAAAAGAAAATGATTTTGATTTTGCTCTAACTGATATGCATTTCGAAACAAGGGGAGTAGAGTGTAAGAAATGTGCTAATAACTGTGAAATAATTTGTATACATAGAGATAAAGAATTAATTGATGCATGGGGGAATAAATGCGAAAATGGAGCTATTCGTAAATAAAAAGAAATGAGACATTTCTTTTTTACATGAAAAAAGATTACATTTCTGTAATCTATTATTTTTACAATGGTGGACCCTGTAGGACTCGAACCTACGACCGTCCGGTTATGAGCCGGATGCTCTAACCAGCTGAGCTAAGGGTCCGTCTATGTCATTGCTTTTATATAATAACATATTAATTAATTTTATGCAATATTTTTTTGTTAATTCATAACAAAAATCGCCATCATGATAATATTATTCCTAATTTTAAATATATTTTTAGTAAAGGAGATGTGCTATGAATGGTTTAATTGGGAATACCCCTTTGATAAAAATTGATTATATGTATAAAGAAAAATTAAAGAGTATTTATGTCAAATTGGAATATTATAATCTGACTGGAAGTATAAAAGATAGAATGGCTTATTACATATTAGATAAATCAAAACAAGGTGGATTATTAAAAGAAAATATGCCTATTATTGAGGCTACTAGTGGCAACACTGGTATATCATTTGCTGCTTTGGGCTCATATTATAAACATCCTGTGTATATATATATGCCGATTTGGGCTAGTCAGGAGAGAATAAAAATAATGGAATCTTATGGAGCTAAGGTATTTCTTGTTTCGCAAGAAGAAGGAGGATTTATAGAATGTATTAATAAGGCTGATTTACTTTCTGAAAAATTAAATGGGTTTAGACCTAATCAGTTTTCTAATATTGATAATATAAATGTCCATTATGAAAAAACTTCAAAAGAAATAATTGATCAATTAAAAGATATATCTGTTGGTGGTTTTATTTCGGGAATTGGAACAGGTGGGACATTAATGGGTGTTGGTAAAAGATTAAAAGAGGTTGACAATAGTATTATAATTGCGGCACTTGAACCAGATAAACTTCCAATATTATCACAAGGTACAAAATATCAAAATCATAAAATAGAGGGAATTGGAGATGATTTCATTCCCGATCTAGTTGACCGAAATTTTATTGATAAAATAATTCTAATAAATGACGATGATGCAGTCAATATGGCAAGATGCATATCCAAATATCTTGGAATAGGTGTTGGAATATCCAGTGGAGCTAATATGTTAGGTGCTGTAATATTGCAGGAAGAAATAAATAAAAATGTTGTAACTATTTTTCCTGATGATAATAAAAAATATTTATCAACTGATTTATTAAAAGAGATAGACTTAAATTCTAATTTTATTTCAAATCAAATAAAGCTATTAAATTATAGTGTTATTAATGTTTAAAAATACGATTATGAGATATTATGTTTTTTAACTTTAGTTTATTGAAGTTAAATAATGAATATGCTATAATAATGAAAGAAAAGGTGATTTATGAAACTGTATAATACTTTAACAAAGAAAGTCGAGCAATTTGTTCCAAACGTTGACAATGAAGTGTCAATATACACTTGTGGTCCAACGGTTTATCATTATGCTCATATTGGGAATCTTCGAACTTATATTTTTGAAGATATAATGGAAAAGACTTTTGAATATTTAGGTTATGAAGTAAAAAGAGTAATGAATATAACTGATGTTGGTCATATGACTAGCGATGGTGATACTGGTGAAGATAAAATGCTTAAAGGTGCAATTCGTGAACGTAAAACGGTTTGGGAGATTGCGGATTTTTATACTCAAGCATTTTTTACAGATACTGAAAAACTTAATATTAGAAAGCCACTAATAGTTGAGAAAGCATCTGATCATATTGATAAGTATATTGAAATTATTACTAAATTATTAGCCGATGGTTATGCATATATCTCAAACGGTAATGTTTATTTTGATATTACTAAGACAAATGAATATTATGAATTATCTGGTAAAAAGAGTGAAGAATTAATAATTGGTGCTCGTGAGGATGTTCAAGAAGATGAACATAAGCGAAACCCATATGATTTTGGTTTATGGTTTACAACTTCAAAATTTGAAAATCAAGCAATGAAGTGGGATAGTCCATGGGGTGAAGGATATCCTGGTTGGCACATTGAATGTTCGGGAATCGCTCTTAATTATTTAGGCGATAAATTAGATATACATTGTGGTGGTGTTGACAATATTTTTCCTCACCATACTAATGAAATCGCACAAAGTGAGAGTTATTTAGGTCATAAGTGGTGTAATTATTGGTGTCACGGTGAACACTTGAATGATAATACTGGTAAGATGAGTAAATCTAAAGGAGAATTTTTAACTTTATCTTTATTAGAAGAAAAAGGATATAATCCTTTAGTATATCGTTTATTTTGTTTGCAATCACATTATAGAAATCAACTAGTATTCAGTTATGAAGGCTTAGATGGTTCAACAAATGCGTATAATAAATTATTGAATAAAGTTAATACTATTAAGGAAAATGTACATGGCGACATTGATGAAGAAGTTGTTTTAAAATATCAAAAACAATTTAAAGAAGCTTTAGAAAATGATTTAAATACATCTAGTGCGTTAACAACTTTATATGATGTTATAAAGGATGATAATATAAACAATGCTACAAAATTATATTTGATTACTGATTTTGATGGTGTATTGTCACTAAGTCTTTTAAAAGAAAATGAATTAGAAATTGATGATGAATTGGTAAAATATATTAATGATATGATTGAAAAAAGGAATCAGGCAAAGTCAGAAAAAAAATTTGAAGAAGCTGATGCTATTCGTAATAAATTAAAAGAAGAAGGAATTATTATTAACGATACTCGTGAGGGAACGACATTCGAGATAATAAAATAATTGAGGTGGTATAATGGATTTAATGTTATTAGGTTATGAAAATGTGTTTACAATATCTTTATTTATAATTGGTTTAGCTATTGTTTTAGTAGCACAATCTAAGGTTAATGGTGCTTTCAACAAATACAAAAGAGTAAAGACAACAAAAGGAATGAGTGGTTTTGAAGTAGCTCGACTTATATTAGATAAAAATGGTCTTGAAAATATTCATGTAGTAGAAACTAAAGGTAATTTAACAGACCATTATGATCCAAGCCGAAAGGTAATTAGGCTATCAAAAGAAATTTTTCATGGTGATTCTATTGCATCTGTTGCAGTAGCAGCTCATGAAGTTGGGCATGCTATTCAACATAAACAAAAATATATTTATATGAGCATTCGTAGTATGTTAGCACCCGTTGTTAACATAGTAACTCACATAGGTTATTTTGTTATGTTTATCTCTTTATTTGCAGGAATAACAACCTATTTAATGTTTGGTATATTAATAATTTTAGCAGCACTTGTTTTTCAACTAGTAACGCTACCTGTAGAATTTGATGCATCAAAAAGAGCAAATAAAGAATTAATAGGGTTAGGAATTATTAGTAGTAGTGAATCTACACAAACAAAAAGAATGTTAGATGCTGCAGCAATGACATATGTAGCAAGTGTAGTCGCAACTATTATAAACTTATTAAGACTTATAATAATGGCAAGAGGACGCGATTAATTTTGTGTCTTTTTTGTTGCGTTTTAATTAGATAGTGGTTATAATAAAATAAGTAAGGTGATAAAATGGATGGAATATTATTGGTACATAAAGAAAAAGGATATACTAGTAGAGATGTAGTTAACATTGTTGGTAAACATTTAAAAACTAGAAAAGTTGGACATACAGGAACTCTTGATCCAATGGCTACAGGTGTTTTAGTAATCTGTGTTGGGAAAGCAACTAAATTAGTTGATATCATAACTAATAAAGATAAAGAATACATTGCAGAAGTTACTTTGGGGTTATTAACTGATACTTTAGATATAACTGGTAAAGTTATAAAAGAAGAGGTAGCTAATATTAAAAAAGAGAATATATTAAAAGTAATAGATTCTTTTAATGGAGAATATGAACAAGAAGTTCCCATATATTCAGCTGTTAAAATAAATGGGAAAAAGCTTTATGAATATGTACGTAATAACGAAAAAGTAGAACTACCTAAAAGAATAGTTAATATAAAAAAGTTAGAACTAATTGATGATGTTGAGTACAAAGACGATAAGACTATTTTTAAAATAAAATGTTTAGTAAGTAAAGGTACATATATTAGAAGTTTGATAAATGACATTGCCCAAAAATTAAATACAATTGGTGTAATGTCTGAATTGATTAGAACAAAGCAGGGTATAATAAATTTAGATGATTGTTTTAAAATAGATGATATTATTAATAACAATTATCACTTAATTGATATACGTGCCTGTATACCTAATATTAAACAAATAGTAGTTGATGAAAAGTTAGAGAGCGACATAAGAAACGGCAAAATATTCAATAATGTTTATGGTGTTAAAGAAATGTTATTTATTGATAAAAGTGGTAACATTTTAGCTCTTTATCATGAATACGAAAAAGATACTAATAAGATAAAACCTTGGAAAATGTTTATATAAAGTCTATTATAGTTAAATAAAAAGATAAATATGTATCCAAATACTTGCATAATTTACCAATATGGTGTATATTATTATTGTACTTATTCTTGGATTAAACGTCTCCGATTTAGTCTCGGTCTAAGTGAATATGATTTGAAAGGAGAATATTTATGGCTTTATCAAAAGAAATTAAAGAGAGTATTGTTAAAAAGTATGCAAGAAACGAAAAGGACACAGGATCTGCTGAAGTTCAAATCGCTATTCTTACAGAAGAAATCAGTACTTTAACAGAACATTTGAAAGAACATAAACATGATTTCCACTCTAGAAGAGGTTTACTTAAAAAAGTAGGTCAAAGACGTAGTTTACTTAATTACTTATTAAAGAAAGACGTTACTAGATACCGTGAAATTATTAAAAGTTTAGGTTTAAGAAAATAATTAAATATAAAATAGTAGGCACTCTTTTTCGAGTGTCTTTATTTTGCAAAAATAAGGGAGGTAAATATGAAGAAAGTTTACGAATTAGATTTTAGAGGAAGAACAATTATAGTTGAGACTGGTGAATTAGCAAAACAAACAAATGGATCGGTATTAGTTAGGTATGGTGATACTGCTGTTTTAACTGCGGCTGTAATGAGTAAGAATGCGATTACTGCTGATTTCTTTCCATTAATGGTTTTATATCAAGAAAAACTGTACTCAGTTGGTAAAATTCCTGGTGGATTTATTAAAAGGGAGGGACGACCTACTGAAAATGCAACTTTAACATCAAGATTGATAGATAGACCAATTAGACCTTTATTTGAAGAAGGTTTTAGAAACGAAGTACAAGTTATTAATACTGTTTTGAGTGTTGATCAAGATAACACTCCTGAAATGACTGCTTTATTTGGGTCTTCATTAGCTTTATCAATAAGTGATATTCCATTTTCTGGCCCTGTTGCTGGAGTTATTGTCGGAAGGGTTAATGGACAATTTGTTATAAATCCAACAGCTGACCAATTAGAAGAAAGTGATATTAACTTAACTGTTGCAGGTACTAAAGATGCTGTTAACATGGTTGAGGCTGGAAGTGAGGAAGTATCTGAAGAAGATATGATTAATGCTATAATGTTTGGACACGATGCTATTAAAGAATTAGTTGAATTCCAAACAGAGATTATGAAAGAAATAGGAAAGGAAAAAATTGTTGTTAGCTTAGACACAATTGATCCTGAAGTTGAAGCTGCTGTAAAAGAATTTGCAACCGATAAAATGATACATGCAATTCAAATTAAAGAAAAATTAGAAAAATATGCGGCTATTGATAAAGTTAAGGAAGATGCGATTGAACATTTTACTAGCGTTTATGAAGGCAACGAAAAATTGACTAATATATTAAAACAAGTTTCTAAGGTAGTTGATGAGATTGAATCTTATGAAGTTAGAAGATTAATTACTGAAGAACATATACGTCCTGATGGAAGAGCAATGGATGAGATTAGGCCGTTATCTGCTTCTATCGATTTACTTGCTAGAACACACGGTTCTGCATTGTTTACAAGAGGACAAACACAAGCTTTAGCAGTAACTACATTAGGAGCACTTGGTGAACATCAAATACTAGATGGTTTAGGAATTGAAGAAGAAAAAAGATTTATGCTTCATTATAATTTTCCTCAATTTAGTGTTGGAGAAACTGGTAGGTATGGTTCACCAGGACGTCGTGAAGTTGGTCATGGCGCGCTAGGTGAGAGAGCTTTATTGCAAGTAATACCTAGTGAAGAAGAATTTCCATATACAATTCGTGTTGTTTCGGAAATTTTAGAAAGTAATGGATCAAGTAGTCAAGCAAGTATATGTTCAGGATGTTTATCATTAATGGCTGCTGGTGTACCAATAAAGGCTCCTGTTGCTGGAATTGCAATGGGATTAATAACTAAAGATGATAAGTATACAATTTTAACAGATATTCAAGGACTAGAAGATCATATGGGTGATATGGACTTTAAAGTAGCTGGTACTCGTAATGGTATTTGTGCTTTACAAATGGATATCAAAATTAAAGGTGTAACTAAAGAAATATTAGAAGAAGCGTTAACTCAAGCTAAAAAAGCAAGAATGCAAATTTTAGATTTAATGGAATCAGTTATTAGTGAACCTAGAAAAGAATTAAGTAAATATGCTCCAAAAATAAGACAATTTAAAATTAATCCTGAAAAAATTAAAGATGTTATTGGTCGAGGTGGAGAAACGATTACAAAAATTATTCAAGAAGCTAGTAACGTTGTTAATGTAAATGATAAAGATGCTGTCAAAATAGATATAGAAGATGATGGTAGAGTAATTATATACCATTCAGATTATAGTATTATAGATAAAGCAATGGAGTTAATTAAAGATACAATCCGTGAAGTTGAAACTGGACAAATATATACTGGTAAAGTTGTTAAAGTAGAAGACTTTGGATGCTTTGTTGAATTATGGCCGGGATGTGATGGTTTAGTCCATGTGTCACACTTAGCTGAGGAAAGAGTTGAAAAACCTAGTGATGTTGTTAAAGTCGGAGATGAAATAATTGTTAAATCTTTAGGATATGATAAAAGAGGAAGACTTAATTTATCACGAAAAGAAGCAATTAAATAAAAACAAAAAGAGGATTTATTAATTACCTCTTTTTTTATTGGATTTCTTGCTAATTAACTATAAATATATTATAATTAACATATGACAAAGGATATATAAAGGAGGATGTATGAAAAAAAAGGGATTTACATTAATAGAATTATTAGCTGTAATTGTAATTTTATCGATTGTTGCTTTAATCACATTTCCCCTTGTATTAGGAATAATAAGTAGTGTTGAAAAATCTGCTTACAAGGAAAGTTTGAGAAGTCTTTTTACAGCTACAGATATATATATAGCTGGTAAAAATTTCATTGATTTTCCAGAAGAAGGAATAAATGTAATGGATGCTGAGATAGAAATTAAAAACAAGAATTTCACTAGCGGTAAAATATTTGAAGATTTAGAAGGTCAATTAGTATTAGATAAAGTAAGTAATGGAAAATACTGTGCTGGTGGAACAATTGACAATCTTTTAATTGTTGAAGGAAGCTGTGATCAATTAGATACAACTCCACCAACAATATCTATTACCTCTAATTTAGTAACAAGTAGTTCAATAACTATTGTAGCAACAGCTGAAGATTTGGAAAGCGGAATAAATGGGTATCAATTCAGTAAAGATAACGGGATTACTTGGACTTCTAAACAAATAAGTAATGTTTATAATTTTACGGGCTTAACCAATAATACCGATTATACATTCAAGGTTAGAGTTTATAACAATAATGATTTAAAAACGGTATCAGAACAATTGGTTGTAACAACAAGTGACATACCAATTCCAACTTATAGTATAGATCCATCAGGATGGACACAAAGTGCTGTTGTTACTATTAATTATCCACAAAGACAAACAGGATATATATATGAATATAGTTTAGATGGTGCAATTAGTTGGCAAGAATTAGAAGAACCTTCAATAACAACAGAAGTAACTTTTAATGAAAATGGTAATATTATAGCTAGAATATTAGATGGTACAAACGAGGTAAGTGGAACATCGTACGAAGTTACCAATATAGATACAATTTCGCCAGTAATAACAGTAACTCCAACTATTGTTAATATAACAGCAGGAAGTGTTTATAATGATATAGGTGTTATTGCTATTGATGATATGTTAGGTGATATCACTGATGATATAGTGATTACAAGTAATCTAGATATTAATAATCCTGGTGAATATACAATTACTTATAATGTGAGCGATCAAGCAGGAAATGTTGCTGAGGCAAAAACAAGAACAGTAATTGTTACTCTAAACTTATTGGCATCTAATTCGATTTTTCCTAATGTATATACAAATAATAATTATTATAAATCAGTTGATATAGAAGTTAAAGGTGTTACTGCAACTAATTTATTTGGAACTTATGGTGATTTTGAAATTGATAGTGATTTAGATGGTATTGCTGATAACTTTTATATTTATAATGGAAAACATGGTGAATTAAATTCCCTTTATAAGGTAAGTGGTAATTATTCACAAAAAGTAACATTTAACACAACATTAAACGGACATGGTTTGAGATTTGCATATAATATTCCTAATTCTACTGATAAGTATTACATTAGTTATTACACATTGTTTCCAAATACCAACATTCATAGTACGTCAAATAGTTTTTATTCAGGTTCTATAAATACAATAGATAGTAATATGAATAATACGACTAATATATGGCAAAAACAATCTGTAACTTTTACAGTGAATAATCCAACATCAGTTTCATTTTACCCAAGAAGACAGTATAGCACCACTAATGTTGAAGATGATGTAATGTATTTTGATGGAATGACTTTTATCAATACAACGGAAATTTTTGGAGTTGACAATGATATAAATTTATTTGATTACAATACAATTTTTCCAAAATATTTTGATAATACTGCAAATACAAATGTTACATTCGTAAGTGAGGGTAAAAATTTATCTGTTATAAATAATAAAACGGTTACTAATTCACCTTCGACTGTAACATTAGTTGAATTAGAACCAAATACAACTTATACTTTATCGGCTTTTATAGATGCAACAGCCTCATCAGCTGGTCAAAACCGTATAAGAATAAATATTGATAATGGGACACAATACTACTTTGGAAATCATATTGAAGCTGGTTCATCTGGGATATCTAAACTAACGTTTACGACCCCTGCAGATTTTAATCAAATAGCAATACAGGCACAACCTTTATCAGTTCCTGATTCTGCAATAAAATATTTTTCACAGATTCAGTTAGAAAAGGGAGCTGAGGCTACAACGTATGAGCCTTATATAAGTACTACAAATACTGTTAATTTAAATCACAATCAAACTACAACAATAAATTTACCACTTTATTTAGATGGCAGAATAAGAAAAGTAGTTAATAGTATTAACTCTTGGACGACAACATATAACTATAAAAAATAAGTGAAACATTTAGAAAACTATAAATAAATAGTTTTCTTTTTTCTTGCTAAAAAGGTAGAAATATATTATAATGTACATGAAGATAGAGACTATATTAAAGGAGTAAGACTATGAAGAAAAGTGGTTTCACATTAATCGAATTATTAGCGGTAATCGTTATACTAGCGTTAGTTGCACTAATATCAGTACCCTTAGTACTAGGAATAATAGGTAAAGTTCAAAAGTCATCTTATGAAGCAAGCATGAGAAGTGTTTTTGCAGCTGCTGATTTATATATTGCTAGTAATGAGTTTATAATATTTCCGGATGAGGGAATAAATGTAATGGATGATAAAATCCAAATAAAAAATAAAAACTTTACAAGCGGAAAAATAATAAAAAATGAAGATGGAATATTAGAATTAGATAAAGTGAGTAATGGAAAATATTGTGCTGGTGGTACAATGGAGGACATTATAGTAATAGAAGGAAGTTGTGATCTTTTAGATACAACGCCTCCCACAATATCTATTACATCTAATTTAGTAACAAGTAGTTCAATAACAATAGTAGCTAATGCCGAAGATTTGGAAAGCGGAATAAATGGATATCAGTTTAGTAAAGATAACGGGAGTACTTGGACAGTAAAACAAATAAGTAATGTTTATAATTTTACTGGGCTTACAAATGATACAAGTTATACATTTAAAGTTAGAGTTTATAACAATAATGAATTGTCAACAATATCAGAAGAGTTAGTCGTAACAACAAATGATATACCAATTCCAACTTACAGTATAAATCCATCAACTCCAACTCTTAGTGCTGTTGTAACTATTAATTATCCTGAAAGACAAACAGGATATGTATATGAATATAGTTTAGATAACGCTTTAACTTGGGAGGAAGTTGAACAACCTCTGACATCAAAAGACCTCTTATTTGAAGAAAATGGAAATGTAATCGCCAGAATAAAGGATGGTACCAATATAGTTAGTGGTGCTACATATTCAGTAATGAATGTAGATACAACTGCACCAGTTATAACAATAACATTAGATAATAACAATTATAATACAAGTCATACAATGACTATTAATATAGTAGAACCGAATTTTTCTCAAGCTAAAAAATACTATGTTTTTAATACCTCAAACGAAACCCCAAGTAGTGGATGGACGGCTTATACTGGTAATACTATTACACAAAGTGGTGTCACTGGAGAATATTATTTACATATCAAAGCAATAGATGATATTGGTAATGAATCAGTAAAAACAAGTGACGTAATAAAAATGAATAATTTGAATTTAGCAACCTCATCAGCATATTATAAATTTGATGATTTTCAAGAACCAACTGAAAATTTATTATCAAACGTAATTGATACTACTTTTGAAAGTTTTTCATTATCAGGGTGGTCTCCATATAGTACAGTAACGTATGAAATAACTGATGAAATTAAATTTAATAATAAACCGGTAATTAAGTTGATGGCTAATCCAGATGGAACAGGTGGTATAGCAGCTACAACATCAATAAGAGTTCCTGCCAATACGGTTGCTACAATGAGTATGTGGATTTATATTCCTAATGATGTTACTTTGACATCAAATTGGGAAATACACCGTCATGCTTTACCTGATGGAGCTTGTCTTGGTGGAAGTTGCCATCATTATTCTGAAGTTAACTATACTAATAAAGATTGGAATAATACTACCCCAAAAGGAACATGGGTAAAAAGAGAAGTAGTGCTAAAAACTCATAATGATGATAATGTAACTAGCGGATATAATTTAAGAATATTTTGCTATGCAAATGGAGCTAATCCAGCTGGGTCATATATTTATATGACACAACCACAAATTGAATTAAAACCATATGATACACCATTTACAGCTAACACTAGAACTGGAACAGTACAAGATTATTCTAACAATAACTATATTGCTTCTTTGTCACTTTCAAATACTCCTAGATGGATTACAGATAGTAAAGTTGGAGCAGGTGCATATTCGTTTGATGGAGTAAATGATTATATTTTATCTAACAACAATATTACTTTAAACGGTAGCCAAACCTTTGCTGCATGGATAAAACCTACAACTCTATCCGGATTAAAAGGAATTATTTCTGTTCATAATCATTCGATTAATTCTAACTTGGGTTTGAACTTAACTGGGAATAAATTATCCTTGTCAATAGGTTATACTGATGAAACAAGAGAATATTCTACAAAGATTAGTAATCAAAGTATTCCATTAAATGTTTGGAGTCATGTAGCAATGGTATATGATTCCGCTAATAACAAAATAAAAATATACATAAATGGTGCTTTAGATTCTGAACATTTAGTAACTAAGCCTATAAAATTTACAAACAATAAAATTCTTGTAGGTCAATGGTCTACATCATATTTGAATAACTATGTATATGATGGAATAATTGATGAAGCTTTAGTGTTTAATAGAAACTTAAGTGACGGAGAAATTAAAGCTATATATGAGACACAAAAATAATCACTATTACACAAGTGTAGGAGGAAATCATGAAAAAAAGAGGTTTTACATTAATTGAATTACTTGCAGTAATAGTAATTCTTTCTATTGTTGCATTAATAACAATCCCTCTTGTATTAGGGATAATAGGTAAATTTCAAAAATCTTCATATGAAGCTAGTTTAAGAAGTGTTTTTGGTGCAGCAGATTTATTTATAGCATCAAATGAATTTGATGTATTTCCTGAAGAAGGAATAAATATAATAGATGATCGAATTCAAATTAAAAATAAGAATTTTACGAGTGGGAAAATTCTAAAAAATGAAGACGGAATTTTAGAATTAGATAAAGTCAGTAATGGAAAATATTGTGCCGGTGGAACATATAAAGAAATTATAATAATAGAAGGAAGTTGTGATGCTTTAGACACAACCCCACCAATATTATCAATAACATCAAATCTAGTAACAAGTAGTTCAATAACAATAGTAGCTACCGCTGAAGATTCAGAAAGCGGAATAAATGGATATCAATTTAGTAAAGATAACGGGAGTACTTGGACAACAAAGCAAATAAGCAATGTTTATAATTTTACAGGACTTACAAATGATACAAGTTATTCGTTTAAAGTAAGAGTATATAACAATAATGAATTATCGACTGTATCAGAGGAATTATCAATAACAACAACTGATATAGAAATACCTACTTATAGTATAAACCCTACAGGGTGGACGACAAGTGCTATCGTTCTAATTAACTATCCAGAAAGAAAAGCTGGATATGTATATGAGTATAGTTTAGACGGAGCCATAACGTGGCTATTAGTAGAAACACCATCAGCAACTAAAGAAATAACATTTACCGATAATGGAAGTGTAATCGCAAGAATAACGGATGGAACAAATGAAATAAGTGGAATTTTATTTGAAGTAACAAATATTGATACAACACCGCCAGTTATAACTGTTAATCCGACAACTGTAAATGTAAAAGTTGGAAGTGCTTATACAAATAATGGGGTAACCGCACTTGATGATATGTTAGGTGATATAACAAGTGAAATAGAAGTTACAAGTAATCTTGATTTAAATAATCCTGGTGAATATACGGTGACTTATAATGTCTCTGATTTAGCCGGGAATGAAGCAACAACAAAAACAAGAACAGTAATTGTAACGATTGATCCGATTTCAGATAATAAAATCTTACCTAACATATATACAAGTAATAATTATTATAAATCAGTTGATATAGAAATAAAAGGAGTTACTGCTACTAATGTAATAGGATCATATGGTGATTTTTCTACTGATACAAGTGGTAATGGGGTAGCTGATAATTTTGCTTTATATCAAGCTACCAATCCTATTTTATCTAATAATGTTCAGAGTTTTACAACATCGTATGGAATTTATTATGCTAAATCAAAATATGTTCAACCTGTTGTAGTTGGAAACAAGTATTACACTGTAGCTGAAGTTAAATCACCAGTGTCTGGAACATATTTAACGACTGAATCCGCAACAGGTTCTTGGGCAACCCATACAGGAAGCGATTTATTTGAAACTTTAGCTAATATATATATTCCGACCAATACAGTTAATTCAGTAATATTATACAATGCTAATCCGGGAATTACTATCCAAACAAGAAAATGGCGAATTATAGATTTAACCTCTGATTTTGGAATTAATAATGAACCGACAAAGGCCGAATCGGATATTATTTTCCCAAAATACTTTGATAATACCAAAAATACCAGTGTTACTTTTATAAGTGAAGGAAAAAATCTATTTAATAAGGCGAAAGCAGAAAATGGTAGTGTAGATGTTTATGGACAAAACATAACTGATGGTGGATCATTTTCGTATGGTTTTAGAAGTGAATATATCGTTGTAGAACCGAATACTGCTTATACGTTTAGTGGACTCGATTCTAATGCAAAATCATGGCATTTCGAATATGATGAAAATTTCAATTTTATTGTTAGAAGTGGTCATACTAACCGTTCTATATTAAGTTTTACCACTTCATCAACTACAAAATATATAAGAGTAGTTCACGATTTGTTTGGTTCTACTGCGACTAGAACATCGGCATTAAATAATTTGAGTTTACAATTGGAAAAGAGTAATACAGCAACTACTTTTCAACCATATATTAGTAGTACTAATACAGTAAACTTATTACATAATCAAACAATAACAATTAATTTACCTTTATATGTCGAAGGCAGAATACGAAAAGAAGTCGCTGAAATTAATTCATGGACAACCAAATATACTTACAAAAAATAAAAGAAAGTTAATTATTAACTTTCTTTTGTTATTAAATTATATATTTCTTTGACGTCTGTAATACCTTGTTTATTTTTGTAATATGGTTTTAAGTGAAGGTGATAGTGTTTAATTTCCTGCACATCACCATTATTTTGAATAAGTGTTAAACCATCTATATTTAGTTTTTCTTCAAGTAACGTTTTAATTTTTTTAGCTGTAGTCATAATGTGATTTAATACATCAGTATCAATATCACTTATATCCAAATAGTGTTTCTTGGGAATAATTAAAGTATGACCATTACTATCAGGATTAATATCCAAAAAAACCTTAACAATTTCATCTTCGAATATAGTATAAGAAGGAATATTATTTTTTATAATTTCACAAAATATGCAATTCATTTTATCATCTCCTATTTTTATTATAACAAAAATAAAAAAAGAGTTAAACTCTTTTTAGTGAATATCTGCGAATATCCTATTATATAATGGTAAACATAGGTAAAATTTATTCAATAGTTTGATAATTATTTAAAATAAAAATAATAAGAAAAATCTATATTTTTTAAGGTTATTTAAGTAATTTTATTGTTAAAAATTAGTTTTAATGATAAAATGTTAATAATGGAGATGATAGTATGCATAGTTTAAAAATTGAACACTTAAGTGTTACAATTGAAAATAAATTAATTTTAAATGATTTTTCACTTGAAATAAAAAGTGGAGAAATACATGCGATAATGGGTCCTAATGGTACTGGTAAATCAACATTATCGAAAGTTATAATGGGAGATCCTAATTATAAGATTACTAATGGTAATATTTACTTTGATGATAAACTTTTAAATAAGTTATCAGTAGATGAAAGAGCAAGACTTGGAATATTTTTAGGAATGCAAATGCCTCTAGAATTAGATGGTGTTACAAATGCTGATTTTCTAAGAACAGCTTTACATATAAAAGAGGGAGATCAATTTAAACTGTTTAACTTTGTAAAAAAAATGGATCAAACTATTGAAGATTTAGGAATGAATAAAGATATGGTCCATCGTGTTGTTAATAAAGGTTTTTCAGGTGGTGAACGTAAGAAAAATGAAATTCTTCAAATGTTTTTGTTAAAACCTAATATGGTATTATTAGATGAAATAGATTCTGGTTTAGACGTTGATAGTTTAAAAATTGTTGGTGATTCTATTACAAAGTATCATAAAGATGAAAAACCAGGTATTTTGTTAATTACACATTACCAAAGATTGCTAGATTACATAAAGCCTGATTATGTACATATAATGATGGATGGAAAAATTGTAAAAAGTGGTGACAGTAGTTTAGTTAATGAAATTGAAAAGTCTGGTTATAATAATTTAAGTCAAGATAAAAAAAGTATTTCTATTGGGACTTGTATCGTGAAGGAAATGTTAAAGGATGAATAAAATAAAAATAGTTAATGATATTATAATTGATTCATCTATAGACGATAGTATAGAAGTAACTGTCCTTGAGAAAAATGATTTTTTCAGTGTTAACAGTATTAAATTGAAGATAATTAAAGATACAAATTTAGAAATAGAATATAATAGTGATGATGATGTAAAAATTGATATATTTATTAATGTTTTTGAAAATGTTAATTTCAATCTTTTTGAACATCGTAGTGGACATAAAACGAAGGTCCAATATAAATATTATTTGGAAGAAAACAGTTATTCCAAAATTAATAAATTTTATACTAGTGATAGTGTTCAAGAATTAGATATTATTAATTTGAATGGGGTGGGGGCACAAATTGATTATAATTTTAAAACTATCAGTACTGGTTGTGAAAAATATGATTTAATGATTTATCATAATTATCGTAATACAGTTAGTAACATCAATAATAATGGTGTTAATATAAAAGATGGTAGTTTAGTTTTTAATATTACAAGCATAGTATTAAATGATAAGAAAGGGTGCCTTTTAAATCAAAATAATCGTATTGTCAATCTAAATAATAATAAATGTGAAGTTAATCCTAATTTACTAGTTGAGGAAAATGATGTTGAAGCTAATCACTCTGCATTAATTGGTCGATTTAGTGATGAAGAAATGTTTTACTTACAAAGTAGGGGAATATCTGAAACATTAGCTCTTAACTTGTTGATAAAGGGATTTTTAATTGATGGATTAACAATAGATGATGACCAAAAAAGTAGAGTAAATCAAATAATTGATAATTATTGGAGGTGAAAAATGAATCGTGACGATTTTTTAATGTTAAATAAGGAATTAATCTATTTAGACAATGGTGCAACGACTTTAAAACCAAAAATTTTACTAGAAAGCACTAATGATTACTATAGTAAATATACTGCTAATGCTCATCGTGGTGATTATGATAATAGTTTAATAGTAGATACTAAGTATGAGAACGCTAGGGATATGGTACGTGATTTTATAGGTGCTTTAAAAAGCAGAGAAATAGTATTTACAAGTGGTTCTACTGATTCTTTGAATAAAATAATATTTGGTTATTTTAAATTTTATTTAAAGAAAGATGACGAAATTTTATTAACTAAAAGTGAGCATGCATCAAATGTATTACCTTGGTTTGAATTATCAGAGGAAATTGGCTTTAAAATTAAATATATTGAACTTACCAAAGATTTAAAAGTTACAATTGAAAATGTAAAAAAAGCTATGACACCACAAACAAAAGTTATTAGTCTAGCTCATATAACAAATGTGGCAGGTGATGTTAGACCGATAAAAGAAATTACTGAATTTGCTCATGAACATGGTATACTAGTAGTTGTTGATGGTGCCCAAAGTGTAGCCCATATGCCTATAGATGTTGTAGATTTAGATATAGATTTTCTTGTGTTTTCTGCTCATAAAATGTGTGGTCCAACCGGAGTTGGAGTTTTATATGGGAAAGAAAGATTATTAAATAATATTAGACCTATTATGTTTGGTGGAGGAATGAATGCTTCTTTCAATAATTCAGGTTATCGTGAATATATGGATTTACCACATATGTTAGAAGCAGGAACTCCAAATATTGCTGGCGTTATTGCCTTTAGTGATGTAATTGGGTATCTTAAAAATATTGGAATGGATAAGATACACGATTATGAGATTTCTTTAAGGAAATACGCGGTCGAGAAATTAAAAGAGGTTTCTAACATTATTATATATAACGAAACTGGTGAAAGTGGAATAATTACTTTTAATGTCGATGGTATTTTCGCACAAGATTTAGCAATATACTTAAATAAATATCATATTTGTGTAAGAGCTGGCAATCATTGTGCTAAAATATTACAAGATGATTTAGGAATAAAAAATACATGTCGTATTAGTTTATACTTTTATAATACAAAAGAAGAAATAGATCGTTTGGTAGAAGTTTTGCTTAATCCAAATTTAAGTACAGAAATAATATAATATATAAAGAGGTTTGATTTCAAACCTCTTTTCTTTTTTAAATACTAATAAAAAGGGTGATAATATGAAAAAAATTGTTGTATTTATCGTAATGGTATTATTAGTTGGTTGTAATCAAAAAGAAGTTGAATTGGATTTAATTAAACTATACTCTGGAATAGAATCTTTAAATTATAAGGATAGTAATAATCAAATTAGACCTTTATTTAATAATGAGATAATTGACAATGAAAAATTACAATCTAAATATGATTTAGATATAAGTAATATAGATAAAATTCTTTTCTCTATACCTAAAGAAATGGATCAGGCAAGTATGTATATAATTGTATTGCCAAAGGAAAATAAGAAAGATGAAGTCAATAATGAAATTGAAAATTTTTTTATAAAATACGAACAAGAATGGGCTTTATATTTTCCAAAAGAAGAGGCGCTGATAAAAAATCGATTACAAACAAGTTATGGACAATATTTAATCTACATTGTTTCTAATGATAACAACAAGGTTTTAAATTACATTAAAGAAAATAATTAATTAAAAAAGGAGGCAATATTATGGTTTTTAGTAGCATTCCTTTTCTTTTTTATTTTTTGCCTCTTTTTCTATTAATCTACTATATTGTACCTTTTAAATTTAAAAATATAATACTCTTAATTTTTAGTTTAATCTTCTATGCATGGGGTGAACCAGTTTATATAGTTTTGATGATTTTTTCATCAGTTGTAGATTATACTAATGGACTTTTAATAGAAAAAAATTTTACTAATAGAAAAAGAAAACAAATATTTATGATAGCTTCAATTATTATAAATGTATTGCTGTTAGGTTTTTTTAAGTATAGTGATTTCATAATTATCAATATAAACAACATATTTAATTTATCTATTCCACTTTTAAAACTCGGACTACCTATTGGAATTAGTTTTTTTACCTTCCAAACAATGAGCTATAGTATTGATGTATATAGAGGAACTGTTAAAGCTGAACATAAATTTATTAATTTTATGACATATGTGTCAATGTTTCCTCAGCTAATAGCCGGACCAATTGTACGCTATGAAGAAGTAGGTGTGCAATTACATAAAAGAGATATAAATTTTAATTCTTTTTCATCTGGATTAATAAGATTTACCCATGGGTTATTTAAAAAAGTTTTAATTGCAAACAATGTTGGTTATTTATGGAGCGTTATAAGTACTACTCCTGCCAATGAAATATCCTTTTTAACCGCTTGGATTGGAATTATAGCTTTTACCTTCCAAATTTATTTTGATTTTAGCGGTTACAGTGATATGGCAATAGGTATGGGACGAATGCTTGGATTTAGTTATCCTGAAAACTTTAATTATCCATATGTAGCCTCATCCATAACAGATTTTTGGCGTAGATGGCATATTTCTTTATTTACTTGGTTTAAAGATTATGTTTACATACCACTAGGTGGTAGTAGAGTAAGAAAAATTATAATAATTAGAAATCTTATGATTGTGTGGTTGTTAACGGGAATATGGCATGGTGCTGCATGGAATTTTATTTTATGGGGTTTATATTATGGATTCATTTTGATATTGGAAAAATTTATATTCCAAAATTTTATAAAGAAATGGCCTCTTTATTTTAAACACATATATTCCTTATTTTTTATTATAACGGGGTGGTTGATATTTGCGTTTGATGATATTAATAGTCTGGCTAATTATGCAAGTGTTATGTTTGGGCTGAGCGGTACTAAATTTATTGACGGTTCAAGTGTTTATTTTATTATCAATAATATCACTATTCTTACAGTAGCAATTATATTTTCATTACCAACTTATCCATATATCCTAAGTTTATTTAAAAAAAGTAAAATAAAAAAATATAATTATTTTATTTTAGGTATTTTATTGATAATATACTTATTTTTACTACTTGTAACAATTTCTTATTTAGTAAGTGACACTTATAATCCATTTTTATACTTTAGATTTTGAGGTGAAATAATGATAAATCATAAAAAAATATTAGCTATTTTTATTACTGTATTAATTATATTGTTACCATTGGTATTTATTTTTACTGACCGTGAATATTTTTCAGAAAATGAAAACAGATATTTATCTAATTTTCCTCGTTTTCAATTTGAAAGATTAAAAGATGGAACCTATATGGATAAACTTAAAGATTACTTAGTTGATCATTTTCCTTTAAGAAGCAGATTTATTCGTATAAAAACATCTTTTGAAAAGATTATCGGCAAAAAAGAAATAAACAACGTATATATAGCTGCTGATGGATATTTAATAGAAAAATATGCAAAACCCAATAACAAAGATGCGTTAATTTCAAAATTAAATAATTTTCATACAAATATTGATCATGTTGAACTGTCACTGATGCTAGTTCCTACTAGTTTGTCTATTAATAGAGAGAAACTTCATAAATATACCCCAGTAATTAGTCAAATAGATAGTATAAATTATATATACAGCAATATTAATTTTAATACAATTAATATATATGATGTTTTGAAAAAAGAGAATAGTAACTATCAGATGTTTTATCGTTTAGATCATCATTGGACTACGTTTGGTGCATACTTTGCATATTTGGAATATTGCTATAATAGACAAATTCAGCCAATTAATATTAGTGATTTTGAAATAGAAGAAGTAACTGATAATTTTAGAGGTACTATTTATTCTAAGGTATTAGATAATTCTATTGAGGCAGATAAAATTCATCTATTTAATTTGAATAGCTTAGATGTTACTGTTCAATACGTTATGACAAATAAAACCACTAATTCAGTTTATGAGAAAAATCATCTAGAAAAAAAAGATAAATATGCAGTATTTTTAGATAACAATCATCCTTTAATTACCATAACTAATAATAACTTAACAAATAATACAGAAGTAGCTGTTATTAAAGATAGTTATGCGAATAGTTTTATTCCGTTCTTAGTGAGTCATTATCAAAAGGTTCATGTTATTGATCCAAGATTTTATAAAGAGAGTATATCTATGTATATAAAGGAAAATAAATTAATAAAAGATATCCTTATTTTATATAACATTAACACTATAGATAATGATTATGGAATCATGACTATAGACTGAAATGGTTTTTTAATTTAATTATTTACGGCATTGACTAAATGTGCAACATTTTGATATACTAAACTTGATATTATAGTAAAATTTGGAAGGATATAAATGAAGTATGAAAAAAGGATTTACATTAATAGAATTGTTAGCTGTAATAGTAATATTAGCAATAGTAGCTCTAATAACTATACCATTAGTATTAGGAGTAATAGATAAAGTTCAAAAATCTTCTTATAAAGAAAGTTTAAGAAGTGTTTTTGGTGCTGCAGATTTATATATAGCATCAAGTGAATTTGAAGTCTTTCCAGAAGAAGGAATAAATGTAGTTGATACTAAGATTCAAATGAAAAATAAAAACTTTACAAGCGGTAAGATAATAAAAAATGAACAAGGTATTTTAGAACTAGATAAAGTAAGTAACGGGAAATACTGTGCTGGTGGAACTATAAATAATATAGTCATTGTAACAGGTAGTTGTGATGCACTAGATATAACACCACCAACAATAACAATAGCATCAAATCTAGTAACAAGTAGTTCAATAACAATAGTAGCTAGTGCTGAAGATTTAGAAAGTGGAATAAATGGATATCAATTTAGTAAAGATAACGGGAATACTTGGACCTCAAAACAAATAAGTAACGTCTATAATTTCACAGGACTTACAAATGATACAAATTATACATTTAAAGTAAGAGTCTATAATAATAACGGGTTATCAACAATATCAGAAGAAT
>CAYNHT010000003.1:0-209430 GCA_964397485.1 uncultured Muribaculaceae bacterium | reverse complement strand
CATATGTTCCACCGGCACAGTATTTCCCGTTACTTACTTTATCTAGTTCTAAAACACCTTGTTCATTTTTTAGTATCTTACCGCTTGTAAAGTTTTTATTTTTCATTTGAATCTTAGTGTCAACTACATTTATTCCTTCTTCTGGAAAAACACTGAATTCACTTGATGCTATATATATGTCTGCTGCACCAAAAACACTTCTTAAACTTTCTTTATAAGAAGCTATTTGTACCCTGTCTATCACGCCTAATACTAGTGGTATAGTTATTAGTGCGACTAAGGCTAATATAACTATTACTGCTAGTAACTCTATTAATGTAAATCCCTTTTTTTTCATACATCCAAATTCCCTTTCACAACCATATCTTTATACGTAAAGTATACCAAAATATTAATCACGTAGTCAATAAATATAATTATATATATTTACTAGAACTATTTATAAAATTTAATAATATATTAATTTAAGGGGAGATGAATAATGCAAAAAGATCCAAAGACACTTTCGGCATATGAAATCAAAGAATTATATGAAAAGAAAAAAGAAGGAGATTATGATGCTAGGAGAATTTTGATTGAATCAAACATAAGAATGGCAATGTTTATGGCAAATAAGTATCATAATGTTGGAATTGAAATTCAAGAGCTAGTAAATATAGGAGTTATTGGACTTATTAAAGGAATTGATTCTTACGATACTGAAAGAGGGACACCTTTAGCTGGTTATCTTTGGAAGTGTATAGAGAATGAAATACGAATGTTTCTGCGAAAACATACAAGGAAAAATTGTAATGAAGTAAGTTTAGATGAACCTATTTATAAGTCTGATGATGAGCCTAAACTTACTATACTAGATAAGTTATATGTTAACTGTTTTGACGAGCCTTTTGAAGAATACTTTGAAAAAGAAAGACGCGTAATGATTAAACAAATGATATTTGAATTACCTAGCCAAGAACAAAAAATTGTATTAATGAGATACGGTTTTATTAATGACGAAAGGTTAACTCAAAAAGAAGTTGGCGAAAATTTAGGATTGGCAAGATCATCTATTAGTAGAAAACAATCTAAAATATTAAAAAAATTATATAAAAAAATGCCTAAAGATGATTCAAATAATTTTTTATAAAAAAAATTGTATTTTTAAATACAATTTATTTTACATCTGTTTTTTCTAATTTAACTAATACTTCTTTTGTAACAGTAATAGCTTTTTCACGAATTGAATTAGCTGTTTTTTCTAACACTGGAGTTCCTTTTTCTACTGCATATTCTACTAACTCTTCAGCCATATCTTGAATATCTCTTGCTTTTTTCTTAGCAATTTTCAATACTTTTTCTTTATCTAGTTCTTCTAATTCTTCTTTAATTTCAAAAATCTTAGTTTCGATTGTTTCTTTAACTTCCTCTACATCGATATCCTTGATTTTTAATAACATTTCATCAATCATTTCTTTTAATTCTGCTCTTGTTTCACTACCCTTTTTAGGAGCAAATAGAACTCCTAATCCAGCACCAATTGCAGCACCTGCTAAAAACTTACCAAAGCCACCTTTTTTCTTTTCACTCTTACCCATACTATTCATCCTCCTTTTTTTTCTCTTTTTTATTGAAAAAGTTAGTTATTCCATTAGCAACCACATTAACAACCTTATCACTAACAATTGACAAAGTATCGGTAGCATTATCAATCAAATGAAATACTCCATTTAGTTTACTGGCCTTATAACTAACATCCTCAACCACTCTATCTACTTTACCTAATGTCCTAATCAATCTAACTACTAATACTATTAGTGCTACTAATAGTATAGACGCTAAAAAATATAATATGATTGGAAATACAGCATCTGCACAATTATTCATTATTTATCTTCTCCTTTTTCATACATCGAATCAATTAGATTAAATAAATCCCCCTCGGTCAAAGTATCATCATCTTCAAACATTTTATTAAGTTCGTTTTCTACCATGTTGTTAGAATCGTCAGTAACAACTTCTTCTTCCTCGGTTTCATCAAATACTTCAAATGCAATTTCTTCTTCAATCGTAATACTTTCTACTTCTTTAACTGCTTCTTTTTCTTCCAGTTCTTCGAAAATGTCTTTCTCTACTTCTTCACTATCTAACTCATCGTTGAATAAAATTGAATTCTTACTAAATAATTCAGATTCCAATTCCTCCTCTAATGTACCAAATGCTTTTTTTCGTACATCATCTATTGTTACTTCTTTGGAAGACTGATAGTAATCTACTTTCTTACTAGCTTTAGGTGTGATATCTTCTTTACTATAATTTTTATCTAAAACACCATAAACCGGAGAAATAATCGGAGAAGGTTTAAAAAATTTTTTTTCCTCTTTAACAACCGGTTTGTTAAGCGCATAAGAACTTTTTGGTTTTGTTTCTACAACTTCTTTTGGCTTAGAATAATCTAATGTATCAAAATCTTTATCATCAAAGTAAACAGGAAAAACAAATTTTTCATCCTTTTTTATAACATCACTTTCTGTAATATCAGGATCTTTTTTTCCCTCTTCTTTTGTTGGTGATGCTATTTCAACTTGAATAACTTCTTTTTTAATAGGCTTTGCATCTTCTTCAATTTCATCACTGAATAAATTTTTAAACTTGTCCATTAATCCCATATAATCCACCTCATTCATTATTCTCTTCTTCAGAATACTCTAAGAAGCTATTTGTCTGTTTCTTTGATGTGAAGATATCATATTTTTCTTCTTTATTAATAAGGAAGTCATCATTAAGCATTAGCTTTATAACATTATTATTAAACTTAATAGTAGATAATATATATGAAGCATTTAATATTACATCATTTATATCTTTCTTATCTACCATCGCCTCGATTTTAGCATAATTGTACATGAATTCAACAAAATACTTATCACCCATTTTATTTATTTCAACGTACCCTAAACGATCATTTATATCTAAATTTGTTGAATAATAAGCATATTCATTAATCTTATAATCAAGTGTTTTTTTATGATAATAACTTATAACATCTATATATAGATAATAATAATTACCTTTTGAATATAATTTATCATTTAATTCATTAGTATCAATATAATTAACACCTCTGGGAATATAATACTTATATCCTTTTCCAACTTGATTATACAACTTATTTTCTTTTGATAAGACAACACCAATAGTATTATCTATACTATTAGTATCTATCCGAACAACAGTACATCCAGTTAAAAGCAGTACGCTTAATACTAGAATAGTAACTCTTTTCATCTTCCACCACTCTCACTATATTATATCAAATTATTTTGATTTTAAAAAGATTTTTCCATATTATGGATGTAAAGGAATTGTCTATTATTCTTTTATTACTTCAATTTTATATATAGGATATCCTTTAGCATGAAATTTTTCTTCATATTCTGTTTTTATATTATCTGTTACATCATCACAATATAAATTAAGTGATATATTTTCTATTTTATATCCAAAATCTGTCAAAGATTTGATTGAATATTCAAATAGATGACGGTTATCAGTTTTCATTATAATATGAGACTTATTTTTAAAAATAATATCATATTTATTTAAAAAAACAAAACTTGTCAATCTTCGATCTGCATGACGTTTCTTTGGCCATGGATCAGAAAAATTTAAATATACTAAATCTATTTCTTTTGAAAAAAAGTTTTCGATGTTCAATGCATCTGCCTTAATTAATCTTAAATTAGGCAGATCATACTGTTCTATTTTTTCTATTGCACGGACTATTACACTATCAAATTTTTCTATCCCTATAAAATTAATTCCAGGGTATTTTATAGCATTATCAAGAATAAATTGCCCTTTGCCCATACCAATTTCTAATCTTATTGGATTGTTATTATTGAAAACTTTACTGTAATTTCCTTTATGTTTTAAGGGGTCAGTAATAATATACTTTGAAGCCTCTATTTTATCTTTTGCGCCCTTCACATTTTTTAGTCTCATTTTATCACCTATAAATAATTATATCATAGCAAGCACAAAAAATAAACAAAAGCATATAATTAATTAGAAGAAAAAGGAGTGTGTTGAACTTGAAAAAAGATCGTCAATGTGGGGTCCCACCTTATCCGACGTATCCAACCATGCCTGGGATGATGCCCGGCGCTGCCGGTATGCCTGGGATGATGCCTGGGGCTACTGGTATGCCTGGGATGATGCCCGGTGCTGCTGGAATGCCTGGGATGATGCCCGGTGCTGCTGGTATGCCTGGGATGATGCCCGGTGCCGCTGGAATGCCTGGGATGATGCCCGGTGCCGCTGGTATGCCAACAACAGTTGGTCCTACTACAACTGTACCGAGTACTGCTGGAACGCAACCAGGACCTGGTTATGGAATGCAACAACCAGGTTTAGTCGGTAATAATCAAGGTGCTAATTATATAGAACAAAACTTTAGTAGAATGCAACAACAAATTGATATGCTAGATCGCCGTGTTAGTCAATTAAAGTCAGCAGTAAACAACGTTAAACCAATACCATACGCAAGCGGAAATAAATATAGCGATTCTAGTTATCATATGATGTAAAAAAAAGAATAATTTATTATTAAGTTAATAAATTATTCTTTTTATTTGTCTAGAAACGACCGCCGCCGCCTCCACCTCCGAATGAACCACCACCACCGGAGAATCCTCCTCCAAATCCTCCAGAGGAAGATGAACGTGATTCTGCGACTGCTTTAGTAGATAAAGCTGTAGTTACAGCGCTATTTACACTACTATTAAGGGTCCTATTAAATCCTGTTAACATATTTATATAATATATATCAAACATAGCATCTGTTGCTGTATAATTGCCTTTGCTTAATTCATTAAATTTAATTTGCATAGTTTTAGCAAGTTTATTTGCACAGCCAAACGTAACGGCATATACTAAATATTTTTCCCACAAATGAATTTGTGGTAAATCCCTGCTCTCGAATTTCCCAAAATCCTTCAGAAAATTTTTCAATCCATTCCATCTAGTAAAATCCTCATTACCTTTTTTAGTTCTTTTGGTTAATGTGACAAAGTAAACAAATGATACTACTGCCGCTATAATTACAAGTGCAATAAGAATACCAGAAGAAGGATATCCCATTGCAATGAATGCTAAAATTGAACCAGAAATACTATATAAAGAACCTAGTCCTTTTACAGAACCGTGATTTTCATAAAAATCTTCTTTTATAGCCTCGTCGGTTGCTAATTCTTTCCATATATTATATGAACCCAAGAAACTCTCATAATTACTTTTAGCATCCTTTTGAATAGCTTTCATTGATACAATGCCATTACTACCAATTTCCTCAAATAACCATTTTGTAAGGCGCACCTCAGCTAAAGATAATTTTTCATTAGAATTAACCTTCTCATTCAATTTTAAAACATAATCTTTACCTTTCCCCTCTTCAAAAGTTATTACTTTTCTAGCAATCAAATTAAGAATAGACGCTGATAAATCATTATTGCTTATTCTCTTTTTAAATAAGTATCCAACAATTTCTGGTCCATAGGTTGCGGGAAAATCTCTAAAATACCTAGTTTTAAAAGTACTAGAATATTCTTTGTCATATTTGTTATATACCCTAACTACAACAACGATTAATCCTAAAATCCATAATACATTAATAACATCAAAGAATTTACCGATCATCTTTTCTTTTTCAATCTGTTTTCTAGCTTTTTCCCTGATTTCATTTGCTTCATCAGCCCATTTTGTTTCTACTTGCAAAATTTTATCCAAAGCTGAGACATTTGTTATTTTAGAGGACTCAGAAATAACACTTTTATCAAATACGAAACGAATATCCATTGCTGTATTTGCGTTTAAATCAGTAATAGTTAACTTTATTTTATCTTTATTAATTAAGTCTGTGTTACCATTTAAAGGACCATGTCCCCAAGCACGTAACTCATTTTGGTTGTTAGGTATATTTACGATCATTTCTAAATTATTAACATATTCATTTAACTGATTGGAAAATATATTCCAGCCAATTTCTGCAACGTCATCATGTAGTATCCCCATATTTTTCAATATATATTCCACGTAAAATCCCTTTTCGCTTCCATTACTAGGATTGTAAATTCTATAAGCAACTCCTGTTGAGTTCTCCTCTACTGTATATTTTCCATATTCGCCTGGTGATGCATAAGATACATTTGTAAATTCATCACCGTCATTATACAAATAATTAAAAGTAACATCACTATTTACTGCTATATTTTTGATAGATTTTAAAATTATTCCATCTCCATTATATATATCACTACCACCAAAGGAAGAAACACTTCCATCAAATGTTGGAGCATTTGGATTATAAAAATCAATAGTTCGCTCAAATCCATTAAAATTACCATTTAATATAAAAAGTTCTTTTACATGCAAATCTCCATTTTCTAAAACTGTAGCTTCTATATAATAATTAGTAATTCCTTCTCTTAAGGCATCAACTTTATACGGCAATATTGTAAATAAAAGTAATATCAAAATTACATACATCTTTTTCATGTATACACTCCTTTTTTTAAAAAAAGACTTACAAATGTAAGCCTAAAATTTAACTTGTGGGACTTCTTTATCTGCCACATCTGCTTCAAAAAATTCTGCTGGTTTAAAATTAAACATTGATGCAACAATATTTGAAGGAAACATCTCAAGTTTATTCTTATATCCCAACACAGCATCATTATAAAATTGTCTTGCAAAAGATATTTTATCTTCTGTTTCTTTTAAATTATCTTGTAATTGCATAAAGTTAGTGTTAGCTTTTAAATCTGGGTACGCTTCTGCCAATGCAAATAAGCGACCTAAAGCTTGTGTTAACTCTCCATTAGCTTGCATTTCATCATGTGGATTATTAGCACTCACAGCTTTGTTTCTTGCACTTATAACAGCCTCAAGCGTTCCACTTTCATGAGCTGCATATCCTTTAACGGTTTCAACTAAATTTGGAATTAAATCGGCTCTTCTTTTTAAAAGCACTTCAATTTGTGACCATTGGTCTTTGACCATATTTCTTAATCTTACTAAAGTATTATATGTTCCAATAACAAAGAAAATAATTAAGACAGTAATAAAACCTATAATAATTAAAGCAATCATCCATCCTTGCATATTTTTTCCTCCTATTCACTATATATTCATTATATACCATTTTAAGGAAAAAATAAATATTTTTGTATAATTTTCGCTAAATTAGTCAACATATAACTGAAAGGATGATTTTATGAATGTTGATATAAGACAAAATATTATTGAGAATTTTAAGGATGCTGATACCAATGAAATAAAAACTTCAGTTATGTCAGGGATTGAATCAAAAGAAGAAATAACTTTACCAGGCTTGGGTGTATTTTTTGAATTACTATGGATTAATAGTGATGATGATGGGAAAGAATATATATTAAATACAATAAAAAAAGGATTACAATGAAATTTATTAGACGTTTAAAATACTAATTAGCAGGATAATTGGTATTTTTTTGTTAGTTTAGTAATAATAAAAAAATTATCGATATAAACCTCTTGTTCAACAGCATGTTTGGTGCATACCATACTATGAAAGGAGGAATTTATGAGTTCTTTTAAAAATTTAGATCTCAACAGTAATTGTAGACCAGCACGTCGTTGTTGTGTTATTCCTATCCCGGGACCGACTGGACCGACTGGACCGACTGGACCGACTGGACCAACTGGGCCGACTGGACCGACTGGACCAACTGGGCCGACTGGACCAACTGGGCCGACTGGACCGACTGGACCGACTGGGCCTGAAGCTGTTCTTTCCGGATTACAAATTCAATTGATTGAAGGTGGGGAAACAACTATAGCTGATAACGCTCCTATTTTGTTTGACACAGTCATAAATAATACTTCTACCGCATTAACTTATGATCCTATAACAGGAGAAATAACAATAACTGAATCAGGTGTTTATTATGTGAATTGGTGGTTAGCAATAGATGGTTCTACAGTATCACCAACGATATCCTATACTATTATAACTTCTGCTGGTGACAGTGTCACTGCGAGCTCACCAATATTGTCAGAGAACATGTCAGGCAATGCGTTGTTAAGCATTACTGCAAGTTTAATAACTCCAGTAACATTGCAATTAATCAATACAACAGGAAATGATACTTTTATTGGTTCAACTGCTGTTCAAGCCGATTTAACTATAATACATTTATAATATAATGAAAACAAAAATTCACACTTTGATTTGTGTGAATTTTTTTCTAATTTTCAAGTATTGTGTTAATTTCAGTAACAATTATCTGCAATTTATCAAATCGTTTCTCTACCCTTCCACTCACATATAATATATCTCCTGTGTTGATATTATTATATTTTTCATAGATAGAAGGAAACAAAACAACATCAACGGTATTTATCTCATCACTACCCGTTATGAAACACATTTTATCATTTTTCTTAGTATCTATCACCTTGATACGATCAACATATATAATCAAATTAACTACCTTATCAAAGAAATTATTTAACTCTTTAAGGTCAACGGTATTTTCATATCGTAATTTATATTCAGTTACAGGGTGATTACTTAAATAAAATCCAAATACTTCCAATTCTTTTTGCATCAATTCTTTTTTTGGATATTCTGGCATCATTGTAAGTTCTGGTTTCAATGCATATTCCTCGTCTAAGTCTTTTATTAATTCCCCATAATTTATTATCAAATCTATATTATGATAAAGAGTTTGTTTATTTAAACCTAAAGATGTAAAACAACCAGCATCAATCAAACTTTCTATTGTTTTTCTATTTATGCTCTTCCCATATGTTCTTTTTATAAAGTCATAAATATTTAAAAACTTTCCTTTTTTTCTTTCATCCAAAATAGTCTTAACAGCACTCATACCAATATTTTTGATATTATTTAAAGGATACCTTATCCCAAATTCTTCAACAATATACTCGTTACTACTTAAATTAATATCTGGTTTTAATATATTAATATTTTCTAATTTACACTCATATATGTACTCCTTAGTTTTGATATCACTGCCAATTACCATTGACAATAATCCCTTCATAAAATATTTAGTATAGTTAGCTTTTAAATAAGCCATTTTGTATGCAATCATTGCATAGGCAACTGAATGAGCACGGTTAAAACCGTATGAAGCAAATTTTAAGATCAAATCATATACTTCTGTTGCCATTTTTTTATCGTATCCCTTTTTTTCACTCCTTAAGACAAATTTATTTTTTTCTTCAAGAAGTAAACTCTCTTTTTTCTTGCTCATTGCTCTTCTTAATACATCAGCTTCTCCAAGGGAATAACCAGCAAGTATACTAGCAATTTGCATAATCTGTTCTTGATATACGATAATTCCATATGTTGGTTTCAATATTTTTTCTAAATCACTATGAATGTAATCAATATGTTCTTTTCCTTGTTTTCTTTTTATATAAGAGTCTATATTTTTCATTGGCCCTGGCCTAAATAAAGCTATAGCCGCAAAAATATCTTCAAAATTACTTGGTCTAAATTTTCTTAGAAAATTCATCATCCCAACTGATTCAAATTGGAATATTCCAACTGTCTTAACTTGTGTGAAAATACTTATGCTTTTTTCATCATCTATAGGGATATGATCAAAGTTTAAATTAATGCTTTCATTCTCGTTAATATCATGTATAACATCATTTATTAAAGTCAAATTACGTAAGGCTAAAAAATCCATTTTCAAAAGTCCAAGTTCTTCTAGATATTCCATAGAATATCCGGTTACATAAAAGTCATCATGAGTTTTATCTAATGGAATGATTTCATCTAAATCCTTGTTAGCCATGACAATTCCAGCAGCATGAATAGATGTATGTCTTTTTAGTCCTTCAAATTTTAAAGCGACTTTATATAATTTCATCAATTCTTCATCATTATTCAAATATTTTTTCAGTTTAGGGTTTTGATTATAATTAGTTAATAGAGATATTCTTGAATCTAACATTTTGCAAATATAATCAACAATCTTCAAATCCAAATCCATTGCCCTTCCAACATCCCTTATTGCTTGTTTAGAGCCTAAAGTTCCAAATGTTATGATTGGCGCAACTCTCTTAATACCATACTTCTTTATACAATAGTTAATTACCTCTTCACGGCGATTATATTCAAAATCGATATCTATGTCCGGCATACTAATACGTTCAGGATTCAAAAATCTTTCAAAAAAAAGATTATATTTTAAAGGATCTATATCTGTTATATTTAAACAATATGAAACCAATGAACCTGCTGCACTACCTCTTCCTGGACCAACTAAAATTCCTTGACTTTTAGCATAACTAACGTAATCCCAAACAACCAAAAAGTAATTACAAAATCCCATTTTGTTAATAATATCTAACTCATATCTAAGTCTATCTATATAAGCTCTGTTTACAGTATTGCCAAATAATCTTTTCAAACCTTGCTTACATAAGTCTTTTAAGTATGTGAAACTATCAATATTATCGGGGCATTTATATACAGGTAAGAGATTATCGCATCTCTCTATTTTCAAATTGCACAAATCATTTATCTTATAATTATTATCTAGATCATCTTTGAAATTTTTTTTAACCTCTTCTAGTGTTTTTAAATAGTTATCACTATCATTTATGTTTATATTATCAACTGTCACACCTTGTTTTATAGCCTTCAAATAATTTATGTATTGTCTATCTGCCTTATCTAAATACAAAACTTCATTCATGTAAACTAGGTTATCACCCTTTAACTTAACTCTCTCGCTCGAAGTTTGATAACTCTTGAAAATATAACGATATATTTTGCTTAAATCATCATATAATTCTATTGAATGGTACGGAACAATACATATGAGATTTTGACTATATTCTTGTAAATCCGGTATTCGTATTTCTTGTTGTGATGCAAGTGTTGTAAGCTTTAATAGATTCTTATATCCATTATAATCTTGGGAATATAAAATAACGATATTGTTTTGAATAGTTAATTCCAAACCGATAATAGGTTTTATATTGCTATCCAAACATTTTTTATAAAACTCCATTGCACCATACATATTATTATCTGTTATTGTTAAGGCATCTAGTTTATTCTTTTTAGCAAAACTTATCAATTCATCAATTTTAATTAAGCTACTTAATAAAGAATTATGACTTTTAATATGAAGTGGAACATATCCCATATATATACCCCCTTTTCCATTTTATATATAAAATTTAACCTACTATAATTATACCATTTTTTTAGTGATTTTTTTATAAAATATTTGACTTATAAGTGATATTATGGTAAAGTTATAAGGCATAGACAAAACAAATCGGAAGGAGAATTATTATGGCAAAGAAAATAACAAGTAAAAAACCTTTATTTGGTAATAGAAGATCTCACGCTCTTAATGCTACTAGACATGCACAAAAACCTAATTTACAAAAAGTAACATTAGATAACGGTCAAGCTGTTATGATGAGTGTTAGAGAGTTAAGAACATTAAAAAAAGTTGATAAAAAGGCATCAACAATAGTTGAATAAAAAATATCTTGTTTACACAAGATATTTTTTTTATAACTTCAAACGAGTTATTTTTTGTGGGTCATTATCAACATAATTTTTATTAAGTTCATAAACAAAATTCATTTGATCTTGGCATATCTTAGAATTAGTACTTCGAACCTTAGTAATTATATTCTTATCTAATAGTGGTATAAGCATTTCATCATAGATTTGTTTTACTCGTTTTTTATCATTAAATCGATTATAGAAACATGCAAAATCAATAATTGTATTCAATGATTTACTTGACAAAATGTAGTGTAACGTTTGACGTTCTGAAAATGTCAAATTAAAATTACAACTATCTTCAATCGATTTCATAATATATTCTTTTTCTAACTCTATCTTTACATTTTCAAGCATGTAATAAAGGAAATAACTTATATTAGCAAACTTCTTAACGTCTCTAATTATTGTATAATATCTAGGTTTATTCAAAGTTATTGCTCTATTAAAAATAAGATATGGATAAGCTTTGTTGTTGAGTAAATACCACATGCTCATTGTTCTACTAGTTCTGCCATTAACATCATAATAAGGATGTATATATACAAAATAAAAGTGCGCAACTTGTGATTTTATATAATGATCAGTCATCGTGTTGGTATTGCTATTATCTTTAAGGTATTTGAATAATTCGTTCATATAATTATCAATTTCATATGCGTTTATTCCCTCGTCTGGTGGCGTTTCTAAATTTGATGAATAATAAATATAAACCTGATTTTTTCTGTAGTATTTATCCATTTCATCAATTTCTTGTTTCGTCAACAAACATTTTGATAACATAGTGTATAATTGTTTTAAATTATCTTTATCAATATCAGGGGTAGTTAGTATATATTTATAGCCTCTGTATAAATTTATTATTCTTCTTCTTTTTTCTGCTGAAGTAATTTCCTTATTGTTTTCATTGGCAACAAGTTCATTTATAATTGCGACATCATCATTATAACCTTCAATTGAATTATTAAATTTTATTTCTTGTGAAAATAGAATTTTTTCTGAGAACTCTTTAGTAATCATATATTTATTGTTTTGCAAAAAGGAATCTAGTTCTTCTTTTAAAATTGTTAATTTATTGATATTAACAAATAAATTACGGTTATCCTCTAGTTTTAAAGGTAAGTTAAGTCTTTGAAATTGGTTGTTTTTTAGCATATATATCAGTCCTTTAATGCAGGTTATTATAACATATACATTAAAAATATACAATAAAAATAACTATATATTCATAGTTATTTCCACCTACCGGTTATAAATTACACTTTATCCAATTACGGCAATTTACATTCTTGTTTTTCTTTTTTGATTAGAGTAATCACACTATTACTGTAGTCTTTAACAGCGCAATATCCCTTTTCATAAAATGCTAAGGCAATACGCCCTTTGTCATCAATTGAAATAATTCCGTTTTTGGGCTTGTCGCCTCTATAATCCAATACCTTATTGCTTACACTTGGATTTTCAACTCCATTAATATACGTAAATGTAACTTCCCCGTCAACACCAGCTAAAATATCCTTAGTATAACCTAGTTCCGCTGCTTCTACTATTCCATAAACACTATTTTTAAAGAAATCCTGTTGTGCATCGTTAATTACCTTCAAAATGTTAAATATGGCAATTAACCCAAGAATAGACAATGTTGTAATAAATATTAATAGTCCTAGTAGAGTAAAACCTTGTTTCTTGAACATGCTTCTACACCTCACCTATTATTACAGTTTGAGTATGCATTTTCTATTAGCTTTTGTCAAATCGATGTTTACTATAACAAAAAAAGCAAAGAATTACTTCACTTTTTTTATTTTTCTCAAATATGTTTCCATTTCTCTTAATGCATCACCTCGTAATGGTCTACATTTTTTATAGTTAAGTGGGTCTTCTAACATAGCTTTTGCCATACCTGGACAACTAGAAAATCCACAAGCACCGCAGTTATAGCCAGGTAATAAATTTTCATATTCCTTTTCTAATGGTAAATCTTTATTTAAATATGCATCAAGATTAACAAGTAATAGGCTTAAAATAAGTCCTAAACTCGTCATTATAATAATCCCTATCATTTGTGACACCCCCCACATTTATCGCAACCCTTACACTTATTATCATTCTTACTAAACAAGAAAATATTAAGAATAAAAAGACTTAATAATAATAAATATGCCATTAGTTTCCACCATAACGGCTAAATAACAATGCCATGATAGCGGCAGTTATAAGTGCTATTGGGTATCCTTTAAAACTTTTTGGGGCATTTGCGGTTTCAATTCTCTCACGGATTGTAGAAAATACATATATTACTAAAGTAAACCCTATACTACTACCTATACTAAAAGCTAAGACTTGCGTAAAAGTATATTCATTATTAATGTTTAATAGTGTTATACCTAAAACAGCACAATTTGTTGTAATTAGCGGTAAATATAGTCCTAGTGACTTATGTAAAATCGGAAAATATTTTTTCAATAACATTTCTGTAATCTGGACCATGGATGCTATTACAAGTATAAATAATACTGTCCTTAAATAAGTAGTATCGGTTGGCACAAGAAGATAATGATATATGAAATATGTAAGTATGCTTGAAATTGTTACAACCATTATTACAGAAAGTCCCATTCCTAAAGCATTTTTCTCTTTATCGGAAGTACCAACAAAAGGACAGATACCCAAAAATTTGGTTAGGACGATATTCCCAGTTAAAATACTTGTTATAAATATATTAATTAGACTCAAGTTCCCCACGTCCTTTCTTATCTCTTATAGCATTAAATACCCCTAGTAATATTCCTAATGTTAAAAAGGCGCCAGCTGGATCTTTAAATATTGTTATTGGTAATAAATTAGTTGTAGGTAATACTTGATAAATTGCTTTATATCCCGTGATAGAACTTAATCCATCCAATAAAGTTATTGTGTTAGTTCCAAGCACTTCTCTAAAAAGTGCGATAATCATTAATGATATGGCAAACCCAGTTCCAATTCCAATGGCATCAAGCATACTCTTACCAACTTTTTCTTTAGAAGCCACAACTAATGCTCTTCCCAATACAATACAATTTACAACTATCAATGGCAAATATATTCCTAAAATACTATATAATGATGGAACATAAGACTTCAATAGTAATTCAACAATTGTAACAAAAGTACCAATTATTAATATATACACTGGTATTTTAACACTATCGGGAACCAACTTCTTAATAAGTGAAATAACAAAATTTGAGAATAACAAAATTATTAAAACACATAACCCCATTATATATGCACTCTCAAATTTATTTGTAACCGCCAAAGCAGGACATAGGCCGAGTAACAATACGAATGTTGGATTTTCATGAACAATTCCATTTATTATTGTTTTCATAACTTTCCTCCTTATTTAGCAATCATTACAACTAAGTATAAAATAGTTGAACAAATTAACGCTGTTATCGTTAACACTAAAATTCCTTGTAATCTCTTATTTTTCATATATCTTTTCCTCGTAATCTTCCATTGTGTTAATTGCCATTTTTTTAATAGCATTAGAAGATATAGTGGCACCACTAACTGTATCTACATCTTTTAGATTATTTTGTTCATTAATTATTTTGTTCATGTAGTTAGCATCAATTAATTTTTGAAAATAGGAATCATGTTGTTCCAATATTTCAAATGTTTTGATAATTCCATTATCAATAACAATTTTAGCTTTTATTTTTCCAGAAAATCCTTTTTGAGTTACTGTATATGTAGCAAGTTGGTTATCCGTTTTGACATCAATTATTTCATAGTTAGGATCCTTTGTATCTGGAACGTTTAGATAGCGATTACCAATATATGATCCTAAACCTAAAATTAGAATCCAACTTATTACAAATGGTATAACTGATTTATTAAAGTTAAATCTTGATTTATATCCAATACGATCAATTATGAATACAAACATATTCATAGTAAGTATGGCTGTTAAAACACCCTCAGGATAGGGAGTTAAATATCTAAATACTACAGTTAGTATTCCCAGAAATAATCCATATAAAACTTGACCTATTGGAGTTGTTGGACTAGTAACTGGATCAGTTGCCATAAAAATAGCTCCTAACATTAATCCACCACTCATAATTTGAAATAATGGATACCATACACCTAGCCCATTGAATGAACCAATCATATAAGTCATTCCGAATACTGTTAATATGTATATTAAAGGTATTCTCCACTTGATAACTTTATTGATGCTTAGATATATAAATCCTAGTAAACAAAGAAGTGCACTTGTCTCTCCTACTGCTCCTGGAATAGTACCTATAAAGAAATTCCAAAGATTCCCATAAGGTTTAACCAATGTATCATAAGAACCAATCCCCTCAACCAAACTCACATTAGATAAAGGAGTTGCACTTGTAACAGCATCTATTTCATGACTATTCAAATAACCACCATTGGTTGCTATTGTAGCAGAATACATAGCAACAACAAATAGACAACCTATTAATGCTGGATTGAAAATATTATTACCAAAGCCACCAAATAACATTTTTCCTATTAATGTTGCAACAATTCCACCAAATATTAAGATTGATAAGGGTGTATTTATTGGTAACACAAGAGCTAAAAAAAGACCAGGAAATATACTAAATGAGTGCCTCAAATAATCTTTTAGTTCTTGTTTTTCCTTTCTTAAGAAAAATTTAACATATAACATTTCACATAAGAAAGTAGTTAAAGTTGAAACCCCTATAAAAATTAAAGGATAAAATAGTCCAATAATACCTGTTTTATCGTTGGTAAAAGGAATAACTCCATTTTTAATAAAACTAAAAGCAATAATAGGCAATAAAGCAATTAATAAATGAAACATCATCTTATTAGTCGAATTATTATTTTTTACATATGGACCTGGTTCTAAATGAAATTCTTTCATAATTAATTACCCTCTTTACTAATATTTTTTTTTGCTTTTTTCACATATTCTCTAACATTGATTTTTGAAGGACATACATATGAACAAAGACCACATTCAATACATCGATTAGCTTCTAGCTCTTTTAGTTTCTCTATATTATCAACATTGTCCTTTATTAACACAGGCGACATTTTTGCAGGACATGCATAAACACATTTTCCACAACGTAAACACTCAATAGGTAAAGTTCCCTCGTTGTCTTTTAGAACTAATACACAATTTAAATTCCCACTTATTATCAATTCATCACCAGGCATACTTATTCCCATCATAGGTCCCCCAGCAATAAACTTAATATCTTTATTACGTTTATACCCACCTATAAATTCTACAACTTCACTAGCTGGAGTACCAATTTTAACAAGAACATTTTGAGGACCTTTTAACATATCACCAGTAAAGGTTACAACTCTTTCAATAAGTGGTTTGCCAATTTTTAAAGCCTCATATATTGCATAAATTGTTGAAATATTATTTACTACAATTCCTTTTTCAATAGGCAATTTCTTATAATTAACATGTTTTACTTGTCTAATTAAAGACCTCTCCCATCCCATTGGATATAAATTAGGAACTTCTACTAACTTTATTTTTAAATATGTTCCTATGAAATTATTAAAAATCTTCTTTAAATCGCTATTGCCTTTTTTAATTGCTATAATAGCTTCTTTGATATTATTTATTTCAAGTATGGCATCAATAGTTTCTAATATTTCCTCACATTTTTCATTTACAAGCATATAATCAGAAGTTATATATGGTTCACATTCAACAGCATTAACTATCAACGTGTTGATTTTTTTAGTAGTATCATATTTCACATAAGTTGGGAAACCAGCCCCACCCAATCCAATAACACCACGATCTTTAATGATTTCAACAAACTCTTCTTTAGTGAAATTATTGATTGTTTTTCTAACGCTTTTTCGTGTTTCTATTTTCTCTTTAAAATCATTTTGGATGACTACACATTTTACTTTTTCACCATTCATGTATAGTTTTTCTTCAAAATCAACTACAGTACCACTCACACTTGAATGAATTGGAATCCTTAAATTACCTTTTCTTTTTCCAATAATGCTTCCCTTAAAAACATAATCATCTTTTTTTACCATGACTGTTATATTTGTATCATTTTGACTAATTAAAGGAATATAAATGTACTTTGGTTTGTTATATATACTAATTTTATTTTTAACTGATAATTCTTTAAATTTAGGTATCTTTATGCCAATCGCCATAAGACCACTCCATTCTTATATCAATTATACCTTGTTTATAGATAAAAAAAAAGAGAATAATGTCAAATTTACAATATATATTAGATTTATTGACATTTGTTTTTTCTTTATTTTAAAGAATGTTTCAACATAAAAAGAGTTTGATTCTATGAATCAAACTCTTATTTTATTATAAAACTGACACCTTTTTTTTCATTTCTAACAGTTACTTCATAACCGAATAGAGATATTGTTTTTTTAACAATCGCTAACCCTAATCCAAATTGACCTTTAATTCCTTTTTTATAAGGGGTGAAGATATTATCTAATATAGTATCATCAATATTGGGCCCATCATTGTAGAAAATAATACGGTTATTTTTTATTGTGACTTTGATCTCTTTTTCTGCATATCTAAGAAAATTACTTAAGATATTATCAATTATAGCCTCCCACATGTCGGAAGTACCATTGAAAATAGTTTTTTTGTCACCTATTATGACTTCCCAATTGATACCTGGTTTTTGGATTTTGAATTTATCAACAGACGATTTAATTATTTCAGAAACGTCGATTTTTTCTTCCTTGTAATTTTTAGAATCTTTAATATAATTTATTTTATTTAAATATAGAAGGGAGTGGACTTTTAATTCTAATCTTTCGACTTGCCCTTTAATAATTTTTACACCTTTTTCTTTGTCTTGAACACCGTCTTCCATAGCCTCGATGTACGATTTTATCACTGTAAGAGGAGTTTTAAAATCATGTGATATATTTTGATACATCTGGTTTTTATATTCATCTTGTTCGCGTAAAGTAAAACGCATATCATCTATTGCTTTTGATAAAGCATGCAATTCATCATCAACATCATATTTAAAATCATCAACATACTCATCATTATCTAGATTATCGACTTTTTCTTTTAAATGTTCAATTTTCAAAACTAACCTTCTTGACCACCAAAGAATAAGTGCCAGTATTAATAAAAGAGTCATCATTAAAATAGGAAATATTGTGTCTAAGACATCTCTTTTTATTTGATTTATATATTCATCATCAGTAAGTGATATTTTGGTGACATATGTACTATAGGATGTATTATAGTAATATGTTTTCCCTAAATGCTTAAACTTACCGCAATGTGATTTTATTCTTGATAAAATTTGACCAGGTGTTGCCGTGATAATTTTACTTAAATTATCGGAAACAATAATTTCATTATCAGCCGTCACATATAAATATGCAACATTATTAGCAATCTCATTATCTTTTATATCATTATTGATTAATTCTAACGGCTGTTTTAAATATTGATAGATATTTTTTTCGTAAACTGGTAATAAGACTTGAGGTAGCAGTATTCCTAAACTAAAGAATACAATACCACACATTACTACAGCAATTGATACTAATTGACGAAATAATTTTTGTTTCATAAAATTATATTAACCTATATCCAAATCCATATAAAGTATTTATATGAATATTAGGCATTTTTTTACGAACTCTTCTTACTAAATCATCAACAACTCGATCACTACCAAAATAATCTTCTCCCCAAACTGACTTCAAAATTTCTTCACGACTGAATGACTTATTTTTGTTGTTTAACAATAGAACTAATAAATCAAATTCTAGTGTCGTTAGATTAATTTCTTTCTCTTTTTCATATACCATTCTTCTATCTATATCAATATCATATGTTTCATAATGTATTTTTTCAGTATTGTGAATGTATACTCTCTTAATAATATTGTTGACTCTAAGGATCAATTCTTTAGGTGAATATGGTTTTGTAACATAGTCATCACTTCCTAATTCTAAACCAATAATTTTATCTAAGTCCTGATCGCGGGCAGATGTAAATATAACAGGAACATCCTTATTAATACTCCTTATTTTTTTTATAATATCATACCCACTAATGCTGTCACCTAACATAATGTCTAATATCCATAGATGCACTTCTTGTCCTATATGATCAATCGCGTCTTCGCCATTATAGAAGTTTACTACTTCATAGTTCTCGCGTTCCAAATAAGACTTTATTAAATTATTAAGATTGATTTCATCTTCTACCAAACATATTTTATACATAATTACACCTCGTCAATAGTATAACATTTTTTACCCTTTTTTTCTACTTCTTACCACCTCCATTCTTTTTAACTATATATTTAGGAGTGTATTTATTGTTTTGTTATTTAAAATGATCTCTTTTTTCTCTATTATCACCTCCACTAATATAATTTTACAAAAAAATTATGGTTGCATTTTAGAAAGAATGTGGGAAATTATGGCATAAAAAAAGATAGCATAGCTATCTTTAAATTCCTTTTTCGATTGATACATCAAAGTTATTATATTCTACTACATTAAATCTCCCACCATTAAGGATAACTGAATGGGTAGAATCGAAAGATACATTAGTTAATTTTACTCCTTTTTGTTTTATGAAAATTTGAGAAGAAGGATATGTACTACCACTTCCTGATTCTAATCCTTTAACAATATTAAAACTATTTTCAAAAAAATGGGCTCCAGACCTTACTCCCCCAGATATAACTAAAGGTTCAAGATACCCTTCATTAACTGCTTGCTCAACTGATCCCGAAAATCCATCTTCAAATGTTAATATATTATTAGAAATACTAATTGCCGCTCCAAAATTACCAAAACTGTAATTAAGACTTATCCAACTATTATCATTTACGGTATTTACATCAAATGAATTAGAAAGTTCAACTTTCACATTAGGATTTATTCTAACAGCATCATCACTATTCATAGGAGTAATACAATTAACATTATTATAATTAGAATATGGATCAAGGAAAGTAGCGGTTGTACACCATCTTCCCATATCAATTGCTGGGTTATTAGTTGTATATAGTTTTAATGAATCTCTATTTTCAACACTCGGAATCTCCGTTCCATAATTTTGAACAAATTGAGCTCTTGGCATTTTTAAGTGTGTTGGTATACTAAAGTTTTCAACTAGATTAAAATTACTATCAACACGGTAAACAATGGCATCACTATAACCATAGTCAAATGGTGCCAAATCCTTATCCATTGAAAATGAATCACCAACAATTAAATAGTCTCCGTTATCTAGCTTCACTACTGATTTTACTATATCAGTATTTGTTCCACCATAAACCTTTTTATCTAAAATATTGCCATTTATATCAAATTTAATTAAAATAGCATCTTTATAGTTTTCATTAGATACATTCATACCTTGCATATCAAAATCACGTGATTTTGAATAACCAACAGCAATAAATTCCGTTTCACTAATTTTTTCAATGTCATATATAACATCATCAGAACTTCCCCCAAACATATAGATAAGTTCTTTTTGCATAACAGGAACATTACTTGTCACTCCATTTGAATTCGTATCTGGTGCTAAATAAGTATCATTTTTATAAAATTTCATAAAGAATGAATCGGTAGTTAAATTGTCTCCACCTTTATTTAAACCTTCGAATTCAAAACTATTCCCACTAGTTCTTCCTAGTGCAATATAAAAATCATCAAATTCTATATAATCATGAATCTTAGTATCACCACGAGTCTCACTTGCAGGTAAAGCAGCTCTTTTTAATATTTCAAAATTATTAATATCCATTTCAATAATGTAAGCTCCGCCATATCCAGGATTAATATCTTCAAATAATACAGTCCCGTCACTGTATCTGTAACCACCTAAAACAACATTCCCTTCTTGATTAAAATGAATCCTATAGGCATGTGTGTTTCTATCAAATATAGCATCACTTTTATCAATCATATTGAGATTAGAATCTAATTTCATAATTAGCGCTCTTTGAGAATCAGATGATCCTACTATATAAAAATTACCATCTTTTTCCTTTATATCATTTATCCCATTTGACCATGCATTGGTTGTATAATATTTTCTAAAATCTACGACATTTAAATTTTTATCGTACTTGACTAGTAAAAATTGAAAAGATCCAATGTTACTTTCCAAATTATCTATTTGGGCTTGACTCATTCCATAAGTATCATATTTGCTTCTATTTGAAAGATCATTATCAGATGAAATTGAAAACCCAACTGCTATATACCCATCTGCTACCTCGATTACATTATTGAAAAAATCATCATTGTCCCCACCGAAATTTTTTTCATGCTCTATTTTTCCTTCAGAAGAATATTTAACGATTAAAGCATCATTATCTATAGTATCAGCATTTTTTTGTGTAAGGCGACTATACTTTGGCGAATTACTATGCCCAACTACTATAAACCCTCCATCGGTTGTTGCCTTCATTTCGGTAAAAGTATCATTATAGATACCACCATATCTGATATATGATGAACTTACTTCTAATTGTTGATTTCCTCCACAATCTAAATAAGGTGTGTACTCAAATTCCCCGTTTTTCTTTGATACTCTTACAAAACCTGAACATTCCTCTCTAGGATCATATGAATTGTATATTTTCTTCATATATCCAGCGTCATATAATTGACTAAGAAATATATATTGATTTTGACCTTCTTTTGGCAAATCCTCCATGTTATTAAAAGTATAAAATGTTGCCGCATGTGCCATTAACTCAGCATTTCTCTCCATAACTCCTTTTTTTGCTTCATCTATGATATGCAAAATGCTAGGAGCAATTATAATTGCGATGATTGCTATTATAACAATTACAGCTAGTAATTCTATCATTGTAAATCCTTTTTTTGTTCTCATAACTATCTCTCCTACTCTCATAAAAATTATAACATTGTCTATCTTTGTAGTCAATAAAAAAAGGCTTGCAACCAAAAAGAAAAGAAGGTGACTATTTATCATCTTCTTTTACCCTCATTCAATTATTTAGATAATTGTTATATTTAAATTCATATTCTAGTGTGCTTTCCTCACCATGACCTGGGTATATTATTATACTAGAATCATATTTTTTTATTTTTCCTAGACTTGACATCATTTCATTATAGTCACCTGTTGGTAAATCTGTTCTTCCGATTGTATTTCTAAATAAGAAATCCCCAGTAAACATTACTTTATCATTCTTAAAATAGAAAGTTATTGAATCTTCAGTGTGACCTTTAGTATAAATAACATCAAAATCAAAATTGTCTATTTTATAATTTTTTTCTTCTAAATTATTTTTATCATAAACAGGAACATTATAGTTGTTTTTTATTTCATTTAAAGCACCAATATGATCAAAATGATTATGAGTGATTAAAATTGCACTAACATTATAATTTTTTAAATGATTTTTAATTTTTTCATAATCAGCACCAGGGTCAATAATTAAGCAATTATTTTCTTTTGTTAAAATATAACAATTTGTTTCTAAACTACCTACTTTAACTATTTTGATATTCATCTATTATCTCCTTTACGGGACCATAACTTTTCCTATATCCGTCTATAAGTCCAAATTCTTTAATTGCTGATAAATGTTGTTTCGTTGGATATCCTTTATGTTTACCAAATCCATAATTAGGATATTTTTCATCTAACTCATACATTAATCTATCTCTTGTAACTTTGGCAATAACACTAGCAGCAGCTATAGTTATACTTTTGGCATCACCTTTTATAATAGAAGTCGACGGAATATCAAGTTCCAATGGCATAGCATCAACTAGTACATGTTGTAAATTAATTTTTTTTTGAACTTCTTTTATAGCTAAAATCATTGCTTTTTTACTAGCTTGGTAAATATTTATCTCATCTATTTCTTCAGGACTAACTATACCAACAGCATAACATAAACAGTTTTCAATAATATAATGATAAAATTGATCACGCTTTTTTTCAGTTAATTTTTTGGAATCATTAAGACCTTCTAATTTAAATTCACTTGGTAACACGACACAAGCAGATACAACTGGACCAATTAGCGGTCCACGTCCAACTTCATCTACGCCACCAATAAATTTTATTCCATTAGCATAAAGTTCATTTTCATACATATATAAATCAATACTCATATATTACATTTTAACAACAATGTTTACTAACTTTTTAGGAACTGTAACTATTTTAATAATTTCTTTTCCTTCAATATGTTTTTTTACATTGTCTATTTCCTTTGATAATTTTTCCATTTCTTCTTTACTAGTATCAATGGATACAGTTATTTTCCCTCTAACTTTTCCGTTTACTTGGACAATCATTTCATAATTATCATCTATTGTTTTTGACTCATCATATAAAGGCCAATTTGTTTCGCATAGTGGTTTTCCTAAATTATTTATTCTATTTATCTCCTCAGAAATATGTGGCGCAATTGGACTTAAAAGCAGTAATAATATATACATATCATCTTTTGAAATACTTTCCATAGCTTCTAATTCATTAACCATAATCATTAATGCCGATACCGCTGTATTATATTTCATATTTTCAATATCACTCGATACTTTTTTTATTGTTTTATGAATTAATACTTCGTTAGAATATCCTTCGTTATTAGAAATCTTCTCTTGTAATCTCCATACACGATCCAAAAATCTTTTACAACCTTTTAAACCATTTGTGTTCCATGCTGCTTCTTTTTCATAATCGCCTATAAACATTTCATATGTTCTTAAAGCATCAGCTCCCATTTCATCAACAATATCATTCGGGTTAACAACGTTGCCTTTACTTTTACTCATTTTCTCACCGTTGTCACCTAAAATCATACCGTGAGCTGTTCTTATTTCAAATGGTTCTTTATTTGGAACTAGACCTATGTTATACAAAAATTGATTCCAAAAACGTGCATATAATAAATGTCTAGTAGCATGTTCCATTCCACCATTATACCAGTCGACTTTTCCCCAGTATTTTAAGGCATCTTGTGATACAAACTCATTTTCATTAGTAGGATCCATATATCTTAACCAGTACCATGAAGAACCTGCCCAGTTTGGCATTGTATCGGTTTCACGGCGAGCCATTTTACCACATTTAGGACACTTTACATTACACCACTCATCGATAGTAGCAAGGGGACTTTCACCATTGTCTGTTGGCTCATATTGAGCAACATCCGGTAAGGTTACAGGCAGTTCGCTTTCATCAACTGGTACCCAACCACAATCATTACAATATATCATTGGAATTGGTTCACCCCAAAATCTTTGACGTGAGAAAACCCAATCTTGTAAACGATAATTTGTCTTTCTTGTACCTATATTATTTTGTTCAAGATAGTTAATTATTTTTTCAATTGATTCTTTTTTATTATCAATACCGTTTAAAATATCTGAATTAATCATAATTCCGTCACCAGTATATGCTTCTTTTGAAATGTCTCCGCCTTTTATAACTTCAATAATAGGTATATTAAATTTTTTAGCAAAATCATAATCTCTTTCGTCATGAGCTGGAACCGCCATTATTGCACCTGTTCCATAATTCATCATTACGTAATCACCAGTCCAAATTTGAATTTTTTCAGAATTAACGGGATTAACAGCAAATATACCTTCTAATTTAACCCCTGTTTTTTCTTTTGATAATTCTGAACGTTCAAATTCACTTTTACTTTTCGCTTCATCTTGATAAGCTTTTATTTCATCTATATTAGTTATTTTGTCTTTTAATTTATCAATAAGCGGATGCTCTGGAGCAACTACCATGAATGTTACTCCATATAGAGTATCAGGTCTTGTTGTGAAAACAGTTAATTTTTCATCTGTATTTTCAATTTTAAAATCAACAACTGCACCTGTACTTTTACCAATCCAATTAATTTGTGCAGTTTTTATTTTATCTTGAAAATGATTGTCATTTAAACCATCTAATAGTTGATCGGCGTAATCACTCATCTTAAGCATCCATTGTTCTTTTTCTTTTTGAACAACCTTAGTGTTACATCTTTCACAGACTCCACCTGCTGAATCTTCATTTGATAATCCAACTTTACAAGTAGGACACCAGTTAATTGGTTTTTTATCTTTATATGCTAATCCGTGCTCATAAAATTTTAAAAATTGCCATTGCGTCCATTTATAATAATTTTCATCAGTTGTTGAAAATTCACGACTCCAATCGTATGATATCCCTAGAGATTGTATTTGAGATTTGAATGTTTTAATATTTTCTTTAACAGCATCCTTAGGATGAATTTGATTTTTTATAGCATATTGTTCAGCTGGAGAACCAAAAGCATCCCATCCCATTGGGAATAAGACATTATATCCTTCCATCCTTTTTTTTCGAGCCAAAACATCTAATGCTGTATAACTACGTACGTGTCCAACATGTAGTCCTGATCCAGACGGATAAGGAAATTCAACTAAGATATAATATTTGTCTTTTTTGCTTTTATTACTCGCCATAAAAGTATTATTTTTATTCCAATAATCTTGCCATTTCTTTTCTATTTCTTTAAAATTATACATTATAATCACTTCTTTCTTTGTTTGTTTTGATAGTATTTACCTATTAAATGATAAATACATAGAATCATGGGAATTAAAATTATAAACCCAGCTATCATTTTCAAGACTAAGTTATTAATCAAACTGATTATTAAAACTGTATTTGCAATAATAAAAGCATTACATAGAGCACTGATGTGTGCTAATTTATTAAAACCAATTTTATCAACATCTATTTTATATCTTCTTTCTAAAAATCTAATCTCTGTGCTGTTTTTATACCTTTCACGACTTTTACCTTTTAGAATAACAAAAAATAAATAAATTAAATATACAGCTACAAATGTTAGTAAATAAAATAATAAATCTTCCATAAAATACCTCCTATAACAAAAAAATATTATAATTTAAGGACGAAATAACCGTGGTACCACCTTAATTCATAATATTTTATGCACTTAAATTTTTAACGCAAAATTACGTCATATATTTTCATATATGAAACTCCAAAGCAAGTTCATAATCAAATATTTAAAAGTTTTCACCAACCACTTTTTCTCTATAAAATATTTTAATTATTACTACTCTTCTTCCCTGTTTTTAAAAGTTATTACTATTATATTATACTTGTTCAATATATTCAAGTAATTTTAAGAATAATTTAACAAATTTACGTTCTAAACCTTTGTTTCTTAACTTTCTAATCGCAATTCTTTTCTTTTTGATAGGTAAATCGCTAAAGATAACATCATCTATTTTTTCTTTCATTTCTGTTTCGATTTGCAAATCTGAAATGATTCCCTCTATGTCATCATTAATTAATCTAACTGCGTCTATTTCAATATCTTTACCTTTACAATTTAAAGTTAATTGTCCAATGGTAGATACATCTTTTACTTCGACTATAAAATCTGGTCCTTCATTATAAGATATATGATCAATTGGATAATCATTGAAATATGTTATAACTTCATTAGCTTTTTTTGTATTTCTAAAACGAATCTTATAATTACGTTTAGCAGGAGCAATCCCACTTTTTCCCTCTAAAGCTCTTATTATGACTGTGTAATTATTTGGCAAATAATTATAATCAATAGATGTTAAAAGATAAAATCCTTTACGATGCAAATCACTAGTTCCATCATCTTCATATAATTTATATAAATTACTACGCCCAGGGAAAATATGAATTTCCATATTTTTCGGTGGAGTCGTATCGTTCATATTATCATTTTCACCTAGTGGAATTATAGAACCAGCTTTAGCAAATACTGGATAATCTTGATCTTTAAAAAATGAAACATATCCACGTCCACCAGGAAACTTTTTACCAGTAACAAAATCATACCACACACCATCTGGAATAAAGAATTTATGAATAACCCTATTCATGACATAATCTTTTTTTGTAATGATAGGAGCTATAAATAATTCTGTTCCTAAGTAATATTCATTACGGTATTTTATATCATCGTACATTTCAGGATACTTATAATAAATTGGTTGAACTATAGGAAATCCTGTTGTATGGTATTTGTATGCTTCAGTATACAAATACGGTATTAGTCGATGACGTAACAGTAAATAATCTTTTACAATTTGATACGTTTTAATACTCCAACGCCATGGTTCTCTTTTATAGTATTTACCTTTTTCAGCACCAAATTTAAGAATTGGACTAAATACTCCTAATTGAACAAATCGAGTATATAGTTCATTATCTTCTACCCCTTTATGGTAACCACCAATATCGTGACTCCACCAACTTACACCTATATTGGCAGCGCTTGAATTGTGAAAAGGAATATGTTTTAAAGTATCCCAGCTAACAACAGTTCTACCAGAATATAATACGGGATATCTATGGGGAGCAATTCCAGCGTGCTTTGATAACACCATCGGTCTACGCTTATAATTTCGCATCATATCATAAAAATGATAATGTTTTAAAATCCATAAATCTCTGTCTTTATCTTTCAGTAAATCTAGCCAAAAGAAATCTACTCCTAATGCGTCTAACGGATGAATAAGCAGCTTCAAATAAACATCTAAAAATTTAGGATCATACGCATTAAAAGGAATAATTCCCTTATCATCACTACCTAAATATTGTTTAGCCTTACTATAATACTCATCATAAGGATATATCCCTTCAGTAGGATCTATATTTAAACCTACTCTGATTCCTTTACTATGAAGATATTCAATCATTTCATAAGGGGCTTTAAAGTAATCTTTATTAAATGTAAATCCAGTATTTAAATTATCTTTATTTTCATACTTATTTATATGCCAGTCTTTATTTAATAATAAAACAGATAACGGTACTTCGTTATTATCAAATTCATCAATTAACTCCTTAAGTTGCATGTCATTATAGTCTTCATTCCTACTCCACCAGTTACCTAGTGCATATCTAGGTAACAATGCTGGATATCCAGTCATAGTAAAATAGTCTTTTAAACATAATGCATAGTCATTTAAATACATAAACAAATACGTATCTATTCCTTTATTTTCTCGTTCTAATAAAACGCCAGTTTCACTCATTATGCTGTTATCAGAATCATCAATGCTAACAAAACCATCTGATGAAAATAAGGCTTTTTTAAATTTAACTTTTCCCTTCTTGCCAACCAAACTATTAACTGGGGCACCAAAATTTCTAACTTCTGGATGCTTATAATACCAATAACGATCACTATTTAATAGTTCAACTTTTAAATTAGATGTAGGATTTATTTTTCCACCATAAAATCTTTTTTCATTCACATAATAAATTTTAAAATATTTAGTTGTTATTTCCAAATATTTTTCATCTTGCTTAACTTCAAATTCTGGTTTTTCAAAGTATCTATTCCAAATCAATTCCGTAGGTCTATCTTCAAAAATACCATCTTCATTATATTCAAATCTGATTAATCTTTCAGTCATAATTGTAATACGATATTTCTTACCTTGTATTACACTTAATTCATTAGGCTTAGCTTTTTCATAATCAACTTTGAATTGTTCACCTAGGTTGTACACAATACCACCCCTTTTTCTTTTATAATTCTTCTATTTTCATAAAATTTGTATGTTTTACTTCTTTAAATGGATATCCTCCGGTGATTATAATTTTATCACCACTTTGTATATCTAATAATTTTACAGTTACATCTTTCGATTTTTTTATAATCTTATCAAAAGAGTTTAACTCATCAGTTAATATAGGATGAACTCCAAAATATAACGATAAACTTTTAACTGTTTGTATATCAGGGCTAACAGCTATTATCGGACAAGATGGACGAAAACGACTCATTTTACGTGCCGTATATCCTGTCATTGTTGGAGCTACTATTGCTTTACATTTTAATCTATTAGCACAATCAGCTACGCTATAAGCAATTGAACCTGTTGTATCTTGTTTTTCTGTTCTCATAGCTTTACTTAGAAGTTCGATATAATTAATATCTTCTTCGGCCGATTTAATTATTTTTTCCATCATTTGTAATGTTTCAGCTGGATATTTTCCAATGGTCGTTTCACCACTTAACATTACAACATCAGCTCCATCTAAAACGGCATTAGCAACATCACTTACTTCTGCTCGAGTAGGACGATTAGCGCATTCCATAGAAGATAAAAGTTCAGTTGCTACAATACTGATTTTACCCATATTGTGGCATTTACTGATGATTGACTTTTGAATTCCAGGAACTCTTTCCATAGGTATTTCTACTCCAAGGTCTCCCCTTGCAATCATAATACCATCACTCACACGAATTATTTCATCAATTTCTCCTACTGCACACTCATTTTCTACTTTAGCAATTATTCCTATATGATCATTGTCTAAACCAATCAACATGTCGTTTACCTCTAAGATATCATCACTACATGATACAAATGATAAAGCAATAAAATCAACACCTATTTTGTGAGCAAATAAAATATCTTCTTTATCTTTATCACTTAAAAATGGCATATTTAATCTAATTGATGGAACATTTAAACCTTTATTATCTTCGATAATACCATCGTTTTTAACTTCACATAATAGATAATCATCTCCTTTATCTATTACCTCAAGTTCAATCCTACCATCATCTAACTTAAGGATTGTATTAAATTTTACATCATCTATTAAATTTTTATAATTAACCGAAAACTTAGTACAGTCTCCTAACACGTCATCCATGTAAATTCTGATTTTATCGTTTTTTTTCAAGTAAGCACTTCCACCTGCAAAACGACCAATCCTCACTCCTGGACCCTGAGTATCTACCATTATTGCTATATTAGTCGAAAGTTCTTCATTTAATTGATTAATCTTTTTTGTCACATCTTTACAAAAAGAATAATCAGCATGGCTTAAGTTAATCCTAACTACATCCATACCACTGATTATCAATTTTTTTAAAATCTCTTTGTCCGAACTAGCTGGACCTATTGTCGCTATTATTTTAGTTTTATTCATACTATCACCAGTATAATTATATCAAGTTTTTCTGATATTAAAAAGTGTTTTTTTCAAAATATATTAAAATGACACAAATACTACAAATTTGTGTCAATTCAATTAATATTTTATAGTCCTTCTCCCACTATCAAGACTGGTCTAAAAGAATCAATACTTTGACCACCACCAAAAGTGTGATGTGAAGAAAAAGATCCAGTTCCTGTACCATAAGAATATGATCCACCACGAGCAAACCAAGGAGCTGTCATATGAGGAAAGTATGAATAATCACCAAACCAAGAATTTGATATGTCTCCTATCCATACACTACCGTCCCATACTGAACCTTCTCTAGTTTCATATACTGCATCACCAAAAGTGTTAGAATTAAAACCGTAATTACTTCCACTATATCGATCAATATACTTGTTGGGGATTGCGGCTACCTCTTCATTTGTCCAGCCTCCGCCCTCTCCATAATTATCGTAATTTCCCATTACTCTTTCACGAGCTCCGCCAGTTAAATCGTATATTCCATAAATATTTCCAGTTGTACTTGCTAGTTGACCAATTACGGATTCATATGTGTTATCACATCCAAATACATATTCTAAATAGTTGGGATATATTTCTGTTGGTTGATTAGTTGCAGCACATCCTGTTATATAATCTCGACTATTATTTATTCGAATTTCATTTTCGTTTTGACCCTTATTGGATTTAGACAAGTAAGCGACTACTCCCCATTCAATATTTTTCATTAGATGTGTATCTATATTATCCCCACTACTTCCCCAACCATATATTGGGTTAGTTTCCATAATACGTGAAACCTCATACGCATTTTTTATACTTATGTTTCTCCAAGAAGAAACGTTTGGCACTATTTTGGGGGTTAAAGTATTATTATTACAATTTAATGTACTAGGATTCGTATAACAATCATCATCTATATCAGACACACTTGGTTCAAATTTTGCTACCCAAATCCCTGTGATTTCATCAGTACCAAATGTAAACGCTGGATGTAACACATAATTTGTTTGGCTATCCCCACTATATGTAGGTGTAGTAGAAATCATTGTACCATCACTACTACCATTTGTTTTATCAATTAGAAACTTTATATTTATTGTTCCCTCTGTACTTGTATGATAGCCACTCGCAATAGAGTAAGCATATCTTGGTATCCATACCCAAAATGACCCATCTGCCGTTTTTACATTTGCCCATTTGTTTTCATCGTAATTATACCAGTCAATATCATTTTCATTTGTACTAACCCAGTCAGTTCCGTTCCATTTTATTGGAGTCATTCCTGTTGTTAGTTTAGGTGCGTTAACACCTTTGATAACGTCATAATCGCTATAAGTTATTTCTATATCCCCAACACATTCTTCAATCGATTTTGTTGATAATGTTATTACACTTTCTTCATATCCTTTTTCTGCACAATACTTACCATCATGTATAGCAATTGCAATTTTACCTTCGCTATTTAGTGTAATTGTACCATTCTTAGGTTTAGTTCCTTTATAATCTAACTTTTTTCCATCTACACTAGCCGTTTCTACTCCATCTACATATGTAAATGTTACTTCTCCTTCAATTCCTTGTAACATATCTTTAGCATACACTAGTTGTCCTGCTTCTACTATTCCATATGCTGTATTTTTAAACGCTCCTTTTTTTGCCTCATCAATAACATTTAATATTAATGGCATTGCTATTAAAGCTATGATTGCTAGAATTACTATTACAGCTAATAATTCTATTAATGTAAATCCTTTTTTCTTCATACTTCTATCCCTTCTATTATTTTATGTTTTTAGTATACCAAGTATAGGGTGTATAGTCAATGTTAACATAATTTCTTCAATCAAAAAAAGATTATTTTCATAATCTTTTTATAGTCCTTGTCCTACTATTAAGACTGGTCTAAAAGAATCAGCTCTACTAGCATGCCCTCTAGTACTTAGGAAATTAAACGCACCTGTACTAGTCGTTTGACTATATGCTCCCCCCCTATTAAAGAAAGGCGTAGTAAGAACAGGCATATTAGAACGATCTTCATTCCATGAATTATAATCTATCCCTAATGAACTCGTTTCATATACTGCATCACCTTTTTTGTTTAATGCCTCATTATAATTTTCAGGTCTACCATCTATATCTCCCAATAAATATACATCTTTATATTTGTTGTCGGCACTCACTATACTTTCTCCATAAAGAGCTAGATTGGGATGAGCATTATCAACATATGCGGCAACAAAATCCCAAGCTCCACCACTAAATCCGTATACTCCATAAATATTTCCGGTTGTACTAGCTTTCTGACCATTAACAGTCTCATAAGCGTTACACTCAAACACATCGGTAGATACACTACTACCTGCACAACCAGTCGTAAAATTATTGTCTGGATTTATCCATATTTCTTCATCATATTTCCCGTATACAGATTTAGAAAGATATGCAACTGCACCCCATTCAGTATTTTTCATCATGTGTGTGTCAATACCATCGCTATTCCATCCATATATTGGGTTAGTCTCCATGCTTCTAGATACTTCAAATGCCTTTCCAATATCTATACATCTCCACGCAGTTTCATTAGGTACAATTTTAACAGTTTTATTAGTTACATTGTCTAGTTCATCACAAATTAAATCATTTGATTCAACACCTTCCACTGCTGTTGGCTCAAATTTTGCTACCCATATTCCACTTATTTGTTTGCTTCCAAATGTAAACGCAGAATGATTAGTCCACTTATTATTAGAGGCCTCTGCGCCACTACTAGTATCTAATTCAATTGTTCCATTTTTAGTATCATCTATTCCTATACTAAATTGAACATCGATGTTTCCGGCACTTCCATCACAATTTTCATGCCAGCAACTTGTTATTTTATATATGTACCTTGGTATCCATACCCAAAATGACCCATCTGCCGTTTTTACATTTGCCCATTTGTTTTCATCGTAATTATACCAGTCAATATCATTTTCATTTGTACTAACCCAGTCAGTTCCGTTCCATTTTATTGGAGTCATTCCAGCAGTTAATTTTGGCTTATTAACCCCTTTACTATAATTGTAATCACTATATGAAACTTCTCCGTTAAGAGCACATTCTGATTGTATTTTTTCAGTTAATGTAACAACATTCTCCTCATACCCTTTTTGTGCGCAATACTTACCATCATGTATAGCAATAGCAATTTTACCTTCACTATTTAGTGTAATTGTACCATTCTTAGGTTTGGTTCCTTTATAATCTAATTTTTTTCCATCTACACTAGCCGTTTCTACTCCATCTACATATGTAAATGTTACTTCTCCTTCAATTCCTTGTAACATATCTTTAGCATACACTAGTTGTCCTGCTTCTACTATTCCATATGCTGTATTTTTAAACGCTCCTTTTTTTGCCTCATCAATAACATTTAATATTAATGGCATTGCTATTAAAGCTATGATTGCTAGAATTACTATTACAGCTAATAATTCTATTAATGTAAATCCTTTTTTCTTCATACTTCTATCCCTTCTATTATTTTATGTTTTTAGTATACCAAGTCTATAATATGTAGTCAATATTTATTGATACGATAAAACAGACTTTAGAAAAGTCTGTTTTTCTATAAACCGATACCTATCATTTAAATATCCAGTAATATCGCTCAATGGTATGTATAATTAAAGCTGCAAAATCCTAATTTGAACTATCCACAATCCGATAAAATAAGTAATCTTTATTTATTTACTTTTATCCAGAAATATATTCTATTATTAACATTTTTATATTTACCCAAAATTTCTATATAATACAAGCCAGGATCCATTAAATAATTTGTAATATCACTAATCAACAAACCATCATAAATAATTTTGTCTTTGCTATCAGCGTCTTTTATGTAAAGATAATATATTGTATCATCAACGTTATTTTTAACAGTTTTAGAATTCTCATTTGCACAATCTATTTGTGTCTCAGTTTTTCCAACATCAACAAAACACTCATATGAATTTATGCCTATTGAAATATTAACCCCTTGATTGAAATTATGAGTTACACTATAATCACCAACATAAGAAATATTATTACTAAATAGTTGTACGTTGACTAAAGATGGAATAATTGAAATTGTTTTTTCTCCTATAAAACCAGTTAATACTGAAATATTATTTATAGTGACGTCATATGACCTATTCTTAGAATATGAGATTGGTAAAGCGATATTAATAATTCCAATAGATAACTTAATTGAAATAAATATAAATATAATAAATGCAGTAATAAAAAACATTATTTTCTTTCTTTTTGCTGCGTTTCGTTTATCCTGCTCAATGATCTCTTTTACTGAGTGATTTTTTAATTTTTCATAATCCTGCTTCATATCCTTAATATTTTTATATATTTTCAACTAAATCACCTTCTATAATAAAATTTATGTAGCTAATTATTTTTATTTTATCATGCGTTTCAACTTATAAGAAAAGTTAAATTATATTTTAGTTATATTTTTTTCTATTCTTTTTATTTCGCCATCATCAAATTCATATATTTCATCACATAAGTTATCAATATCCTCTTTAATATGAGAAGCAATAATTATAAGTTTTCCCTTTTTCTTTTCATCAGCTAATATCTCACGCAATTTAATTACAGTTTTTTCCTCTATCCCATTAAATGGCTCGTCAAATATTAAAATATCAGGGTTTTCCATCAAAACTTGAGCAATTCCTAACTTTTGTTTCATTCCGAGGGAATATTTGTAATACTTTTTATTCATATCAGATTTCAGGTTGACCTTTTCCAAACTATCAATTATTTCCTGTTTACCAATCCTATCTTGAACAGAAGCCAATAATTTTAAATTCTCATACCCAGTAAGATCCGGAATAAAACTTGGCTTTTCAATTAATGCTCTAGTATTTGGTGGAAACAATCTATCCTTAATTATATTTTTACCATTATATAATATTTCACCACTTGAAGTATTATAAAATCCGCATAACATTTTTAAAAAAACACTTTTTCCAGTGCCATTGCGTCCCACTAAACCATATATTTTTCCGCTATTAAATTCGACATTTAGATTATTTAAAATTTTTGTTTTTTCAAATTCTTTAACAACACTTTTAACTTCTATTTTCATTATTATCCTCCATTAATTCTCTCGAAAATCGTAACATATAAACTACTAAAAATTGCTAATATTAGCACATATAAAACTATAATGATGATTCCATAATTTGTATACCCAATACTCAACATATTAGTTGGAATGAATTGACAAAATAACATTAATAATAAGGGAAAAATTATTATTATATATTTATTAACAATAGAAAACATTAAAAAAATTAAACTAATATTTTGAACTATACTAATGTATAATATTTTTTTTGTAAAAATATTATATATTAGATGCAAGTCAAAATTTTTAGGATAAAACATCAAAACTATTAATATAATTGTCATAACATGCAATACGGTAGAAATTAATAAAATCGAAATCACTTTAATGGTTACCCATCTTAGTGTTCCTACTCTCAAAAAAATGTTATCTACGCCATTTTTTATATCTTTTATAAATATGTTCAATGCGATGTATGCATAAATACCAACATTAAGTATATACATTATAATTTGCATTATATCAGCATTATCTAGACTACATTGCACTCCCAATGAATCTTTTGCAGCATCAAAAACCAAAGAATCTTTAATACTAATTTTTAATGTAAAATATAAAATTATACTAATGCCATACCAAAAATAAATATTTTTATGATTTCTAATAACAAATCTAATATCATTATAAATCAAAAATTTCATTATATACCAACTCTCTTCATAAAACGCTCACTTAGTTTAAATAATACCCATGTAACAGTCACTAAAGCTGATATATAAATAGTAGAGCATAGTACTTCAAAAGCAAAATTACTATAAGGATGAAATCTAAAATATTCTCCAACAAAAATGAACATATCGGGTATTTTTTCAACAGGGGAAGGTGAAGGATTAGGATAAACCATTATGAATAAAATTAATATAATATCTAAAATTAATACTAACTTAAAATTAACTAATTTTAATATCAATATACTAAGAACACAAATAATTTGAACCAGTATAACAAATCTAATCAAGTAAAATGAGACATATGCAGCATTGGATAAATTATAGTGATCTACCGTCTCTATGATTAAACCATTACCATTAAAAATGTTTAATCCAATTAATAAAAGCAACAAGTTCAAAATCATTACCACTATATTAATGGCAACAATGTTTTGTATTAATTTTTTCAAATACTCACTTCGATTATTAAACCGTATTAAATAAAAACTATTTTTTTCAAACATTTCATATGTACTAATTGCATTAGTTAGAATTAGCGAAATTAGTAATGCGACATAGTAGTTATTAGTCACAACAGTCAGTATACCATCAATATAATTTGTATTATATGCTAAATAAGCTGTTCCAAATAAATTAATACATATAAGTGATAAAATTATAAATCTAAATCTCTGACTCTCAATTACATATTTTAGATTCTCTTTCAATAAAATTAAACTATTTTTCATTTTCAATCACTACATTCTCTTTATCTTTGTAAATTCTTAACACTATTAAAGTCGAACCAATTACTAATGTTATAGAAAACACAACCATTCCCCATAAATTATCTACATTATCATAAGCCCATATATTAGCTAAACTAAAATAATCTTGTGCATTAATGTTGCTGAACAGAAATGCACCTATAAAAATTTCTGAAATTATAAATATCATCATATACAACAAGAAAGACGAAAGTAATGTCACAAAAATGTGATTACTTTTTTTCATCGCAATATAACCCAAATTTATCCAAAACATACTATGCAATATTATATTCAGAACGTATACGAATGAAAACCACGGCAATATTTTTAAGTACTTATCGTCTATAAATAAATAACCTGGGTAATTTTTCATTGATTCTTCAAAGTTAAAGTTACCTGACAAAAAGTATGACATTATAAATACAAATATAATAAACACAGGTAATATCATAACACTTTTTAATGAATTGATATAATGGTCTTTAAAATATTCCTTATATGATTTTCTTGTTAGTACATTTTTGTAATAACCACTCCGTAATTCTTTATGGAAAGACCAAATCGCCACTATTATTATTAATATAGGGGCAAATAGTTGTAAATTCCTTAAACTTGAATTAGCAGTAATATCAAAATATACAGATATTGTGTCAGGAGCTTCTGGAAGTTTTTCGCCGATATATTTACAATAGGCACGCTCTTCATGCTGACAGATCTCTAACGCTTGTTGATAAAATTTTTGATTACTATCATACCATTGCTTATATTGATTAGCCGATATACATCCCCACACTACTAAAATACTTAATACCGATAGTAACACATAATTTTTTTTTATAAATTTTTTCATTGGTTGCTCCTTTCACAATTCTTTGCAAATAATTAATATTTTATTATTAATAAAACCAAATGCCTGAGTACTTAATCGATGCCAATGTTGATTTCTTTGCTCTTAATTCGATTCTTGGATACCCTATAGTACAAGCCATTGAACTTGCCCAATTAAATGTAACCCCAACATTCATATCTGCCCAAAGGGTTCCATATGTTGGCTCTACTTGCTGAATAACACGTGCTTGAACAGCTCTGTTTCCTCCTGTTATGCTATCTTTTATCATACTAGTATAAAGCGCTTGACAGTCTTCATCTTCTTTTGTTACTTGAGGTGATGTATATGATACAGAAAAAGATGGAATAGTAATGTTTGTAAATGTCACTTGGTCATAAGCGCTTACACCAAACACTGATAATAATCCAGTGATTATGAATATACCCAAAATCAGTTTTATTGCTTTTATATTTGAATTCATTCAATTATCATTTTTTTGAAAATAACATTATCGTTCTCTCATTTATAACTAATAAAAAAACAGTACTTATCATACAAATGAATTGTTAAAGTTAATTTCACCTCCCACCACTTCAGCTAAAAGATAACGTTAAAATTCATTAAATATACCAAATACTGCCTAGATATATTTTGTTTTCATTATATCACTAAAAACATATTCTGTATATATTTGCCGGAATATTTTGTAATTTTTTGTCAAAATTTCTATAAGGAAAAGCACCTCTCACCTCTTCTTTAATTCGTATGTTTACAGATTCTATGATGAGATCATCTATATGTGTTACTGCTCGTCAAATTAAATGACTATGTATAACATTTACGTATGTCTGCAGCGTCATTCATTACGGTTTTATTGTATCAAAAAAAGCAAGCACGTTTTATTTTGTGCCTGCTTTTAAGTCATCATTTCACATGTTCCTTTTTATATCCATACACCGAACGCTATTGCCATCATTGTTAATATCAAACCAATGACCCAAAACATTTTTACTATGTCACTTTCCTGCCATCCTAATTTTTCGAAATGGTGGTGAAGTGGTGTCATCAAAAATACTTTTTTCTTTGCATATCTAATTGATATCATTTGAATTATACACACTAAAGTTTCAACAACGAAAACTCCAGCTACAATAATTAAAGTTATTTCATGATTAGTTAGTATAGCAACACTTGCCAATGTCGCACCTAAACATAAAGAACCAGTATCTCCCATGAAGACTTTAGCTGGGTGTGTATTATAAACTAAGAATCCAAATAACGAACCAACTAATACGAAACAAAATACGGCAATATCTTCACTACCAGGTGTCCATGTTGCATTCCAGCTAATAAGTCCAAAAGCTAAGAAAGCAATTGCAGATAAACCACCTGCTAGACCATCTAATCCATCTGTTATATTTACTGCATTACTACTTGCTACTAAAACAAATAATAAGAATATTCCATAAAACCATCCCATATTTATTTTAATATTTAAAATATGAATATTAACAACTGGATCATTACCACTTTTCATAAAAATAAAGAAAAATACTAATGCAATTAATAATTGTCCAAACAATTTTTGAATTTCAGTTAATCCTTCATTATTCTTTCTTTTTATAATTAAATAATCATCAATAAATCCTAAAACTGCATATGCGACAAATACAAACATTACTATAAATAAATTTTCCGAAAAATCTATTTTACCCATCAATAACAATATAATAATTGTCAATATTGTAGGAATAATAAATATTAATCCTCCCATAGTTGGAGTTCCATCTTTTTTCTTATGTTTTCCTTCTAAAAAAATACTCACTCTTTGTTTAACTTTTAATTTTTTTAGCAGTGGGATTAAAACTAATCCAAGTATAACCGATAGTATAAATCCTATCATCATTGCTAGTACAGCTTTTGTTAAAATTAACACATCATCATCTCCTAATTATGTCTAAAACTTTTTGTTTATCATCAAAATCTATTTTTTTATCTCCTATAATTTGATAAGTTTCATGCCCTTTTCCGAGCACCAATAGTATATCATTTTTATCGAGCATTTGTATACCCTTTTTTATCGCTTCCACACGATTTTCCTCAATTTCATAATTAGAATTGTCAAGTCCCTGTATCATATCATTTATTATTTCAGTAGGGTTTTCAAACCTCGGATTATCGCTTGTTAATATGACTTTATCTGATAGTTCAGTTGCTATTCTAGCCATTTCTGGTCTTTTTGTTTTATCGCGATTTCCTCCACAACCTACTATTGTATAAATATTGTTGGGACCAATTTCCTTTACTGCACTAATTACATTTTTAACTGCATCTGGTGTATGTGCATAATCAATTATTATACGGTTAGTTTCATAATTAATTGTATCCATTCTTCCAGCTGGAGCATCTACTTCATTGATTAATTTTTTAACTTCATCAACACTTACTTGGATTTGATCTAAAACGACTATAATTACAAGTAGATTATATAAATTATGTTTCCCTACTAGTTTTGACTGATACTCAACTATATTATCAATACTTTTAACCTTAAATTTACTAATCATTGTATTAATATTATACTCAATAATTTGATAATCACTATCTTTAAATCCATAAGTTATATTTTTGTTTTTCTCTAACAGATAAAAATTTTTATAGTCATCATCACTATTAACAATTGCTTTACCATCTTCTTTTAATTTTTGAAACAATTTTTGTTTTGCTAGAGCATAAGTTTTCATATCTACATGATAGTCTAGATGATCTTTTGTAAGATTACTAAATATCGCATAATCATATAATAGACCTTCTACTCTATTCATATCAAGAGCATGACTACTCACTTCCATAACCACGTACTCACAACCGTTTTCTTGACACTCGATTAACATTTCATATACTTCTAAAATATCAGGAGTTGTATTGTTCAAATCCCTAACCTTTTCATCTATATAAAATCCTATTGTCCCAATATACCCACATTTTTTATCTAATTTATTCAAACATTTATGTAATAAAAAGCAAGTTGTAGTCTTCCCATTGGTTCCCGTCATGCCTATTAATTTTATATCCTTTATTTTTGAATAAAAATTATCTTTTAGATAATTAATTAAATATTCTTTAGTATTATTAACAACTAAAGTATCAACACTATATAGGCCTCTTTGTACAACAACTTGTTTAGCTCCATTTTTAATTGCATCATCGATATAATTATGTCCATCATTATTTAAAGTTTTTAATGCTACAAAAATATCGCCACTTTTAACTTTCCTTGAATCTACTTTTATATTCATAAAAAAAACACCTCTCACACATATTTTATGAAAATACGTATAAAAGGTGTTAAGCCTAATTTTTCAATACACTATTTATTTGCTTAATATAATCAGTTGCTTCTTTACGATCGTTAAAAGGTATCTTTTGATCCTTTACAATCATAACTTCTTCATGGCCTTTTCCTAAAATTAGTAACACATCGTTTTCTTCTAATAATTTTATTCCTCTTATTATAGCTTGTCTTCTGTCCAAAATAACTTCATAATTTTTAGCTATTAAATTTTTTGTCATATCATCAATTATCTGATATGGATCTTCATTATGTGGATCATCATTAGTCAAAATTGCTAATTTTGCCTTAGATGTTACAATTTCAGTCATTAACGGTCTTTTTGTACGATCCCTATCACCAGTACATCCAAATACAACATATATATTACCTATAGTAACATCGGCCATTGTGTTTACTATTTTAATTATAGCATCTGGTGTATGTGCGTAGTCAATTATTATACTATTAGTACCATATTTTATTGTATCCATTCTCCCAGCTGGAGCTTTTAATTTTGGCAATAAATCATTGATTAAATTATCTTTAAATTGCAATTCTTTTAATATAATGATTGTTACTAGTAAATTATAGACATTATATCTTCCTATTAAAGGAGTTACTACATGATGGATTTTGTTGTTGTGATTATACTGAAAAGTGGTTCCTAGATTAGTCATATTAAAATCTTGAACCTGATAATCGCCTCCTTCAAAACCATATGTTATATTGTTATTCTCATTTAAAATATAATAATTTTTGTATTCATCATCATAGTTAATAATTGCTTTACCATTAGTCTTTAATTTTTTAAATAATTTTTGTTTTGCTAAAGCATAGTTTTCCATAGTTTTATGGTAATCTAAGTGATCTTGGGTTAAATTAGTAAATACTGCATAATCAAACAAAAAGCCTTCTACTCTATTATAACCTAGGCCTTGACTACTTACTTCTAAAACAACACATTTACAATTTTGCTCATAAGCTTCCATAAACATATTATATAATTCTAATATGTCTGGAGTTGTATTATCTAAACCATATATTTTTTCTGTTATATAAAAACCCAAGGTGCCTATGTACGCACTTTTTTTACCTAACATATTTAAAGCATTAGAAGTTAAAAATGCACTTGTTGTCTTCCCATTAGTCCCTGTTATACCAATAATAGTCATCTTATCTATAAATTTATTATAATTATCCTTTAGATAGTTTATTAGATATTCTCGGGTGTTAGAAACTATAATCGTATCCACACTATAGTTACCTTCTTCTGCAACAATCTTTATTGCTCCATTTTTAATTGCTTTATCTATATAATCGTGTCCATCACTACTAACACCTCTTAATGCAATGAAAGTGTCACCAGGAACAACTTTTCTTGAATCTACTTTAATATTAATCATAGTTCACCTCTTCTAGTTTAATATCATTTTACTATAATTCTTAAAAAAAAACAATAAAATAAGTATCTCTTATTCTATTGTAATTAAATGTTTTATATTATTTTTCAGAATTATATATTTGTTCTATTTCTTGATTTGTTAAAACTCTATTGTATATGGCAACATTATCAATCTTTCCATAGTGAGGTTCATAGTAATAACTACCAGAAGTTCCACATGCAATACGAATATTATCTCCAGACCAATTTATATTCTGAGCAGGTGACATGTCTTTACTTACCACTAATTTACCATTATAGTATAATTTCTGTTCACCTTGACGATCAAAAGTAGCAGCAACATGAACCCACTTGTTTCTAGGTACGACTACGGTACTGTGCATCCAATAATCATAACCGCTACCAAAATATGTATTTAGTGATAAAGTACCATTAACTGTCATGATTCCGAACCGACCAGGTCCCCAGTCCTGTGTCCCAATGAAACGATTATATTTATTATTGGGAAAACTTTCATCAACATATAACCATAGCGATATTGAGTAATTTTCTTTTTGATTAACTGTTAACGGTGTCTCAATATAAGTAGTACCGTTAAATTGATATGCACCAGTTCCCAGTTTTCCTTCATTAACCCATTTAGGTGAGTTCTCTAGTCCCATTACTGAATTATTATTATTCAATGAATAATCTTTTACAATACCTTGTCTAGTTGATTCAACAAATGGTGTGGCGATTGTCTTTTTTTCAATTTGTGGGCTGTGAACATAGTAAACTCCATTATTCACAGTTCTTGTTGAAACAGTAAGTGGACCTCCACTTTCCGTACCCACAGGAGCTACAAGCCAAAATCTTTTATAATAATTTGTAAGGCTACCTCCTTCAAAGGTATACCAATTTTCACCTGTGTAAGTTTGCAAATTTCTCCCAATGAAATCCCCTTCTGCCTTTGCATACACTGATAATACTTTTACGCCTGAATCATAACCTTCTTTAACATTAAAGCGAACTCTTGCAGCATGATTTTCAACTCCATAATGCTCTATTTTTAAAGCATATCCTGTCAAAGATTGACTATCTTCAATCCTTTCATATGCAATTCCATTATATCCACCTATATTACCAGAAAAATTTGGTGAAATAATACCATTTTCCGTTGATTCTTGAAAATCGTCAAATTTATATAGCGCGACTAATTTATCATCAATTGAATTTGTTATTCCATTTTCACAATTTAAATATGGTCTATAATCATATTCATTTAAACCAATCATACTCACTAAAACATATCCTGTACATTCATTGTTAGGAGTTAATGGTGTCGTTATCTTTTTTAATAAATCATTATTTTGTAAATCATTAATTGAAATTTCAATAGTATCTCCAATCTGACTTGGCAAATACTCAGTATTGTTTATTAAGTATAATTCTGTAGCTTTGACGACTGAACTAAGATTATTTCTATAAGCACCCCATCTTGCTTCTTTTACAGAATCAATAATTATTGGAATCGTTATTAGTGCTACTACAGCCAAGATAATTAAAATAGATAATAACTCAATTAAAGTAAATCCTTTATTATTTTTCATAGATTAAATTCCTCCACTACATAATTTTTTATTTTTCTGAAAAAAATATGCTTTTAACTTCTGTCTCTGACAGTGTCCTATTATAAACTCTTACATTATCAATTGAACCATCCCATACGTGAACATTACCATAATTAAAGGCTCTACCAATTTCAAAACTTTTACTAATAACTTGAGGGTCAACCGTTTGATTTCGTTCACCGATTTTATCGCCATTTGAGTAAATTTTCATTTTACTACCATCCCATGTTATTACTAAGTGTCTCCATTCGTCATTAAAATCGTAATTACTTATATTTATTTGTTCATTTTTTGTTCCGTCTCCTATTCCAAACCTTAAAAATCTAGTTGTATTTGTTCCACGCCAATCTAACCAATAACTAAGACCATTTTCACCACCACTAATTGTTTTTGATATTAACCCTTTGTATCTAGTAGTTGCATCCTCACTAGGATAATCTAGTGACGTCTTAGCCCATAGACTTATTGTACCTGAATTAGTTAAATCAAATTCAGCGTTTTCTCCTAAATCCATGTATGTATTAACTCCATTAAATATATAGGCACCTTTACCTACTTTACTATTTGTAGTCCATGTAGGAGTGGTTGAATTTGATAACGGAATTACATTGTTATTCATAGAATGATCTTTCACATTACCAAGTCTTGATTGTTGAACATAAGGAGTGCTATATGGTTTTCTTTCAATTTGTGGATTAGATAACATTATTGAGGCACCATTATTAATAGTAATATCTGCAAAACCGTAGCTTGGATTATTGTCATGCAAAACCGTCACTTCAAATCTTTGCCATGTATTAGTTAATTGTGGTGCTAAATCAATTGAATTTCTATCTACCACATCCAAATAAAAATTACTTGGAGCCTCACTATCTTCAGCTAGTTTTGCATATACACTGAAAGTATAAATTTCACCAGCAACAATATCAGTATTTGTTCCATCGATTCTCCCATAACGAAGAACAGGATTTGTCCCTCCAGTAAATTTTATTGCATGCTTTCCGCCAAACGGATCTGTGTGTCCCGAAGTACTACTACTTCCCGTGTAATAGGTAATAGTATAAGGTATTTCTCCTCCACTTAATAAATCATGTTTGTTGTATAAGTTTTCCGTTGGTTCTTGAAAATCATCAAACTTATAATATGCAATTAAACCATCTTCATTTGAATTACTAACATTATTCTCACAATTTAAATGTGGTGTAAAATCATATTCTGATTTATTTAATCTTGTTATTGATACATAACCGGAACACATTCCACGGCCATAAGGATTCTTTATTTCCTTTAAAAAATTTGTATTTTGTAATTCTTTTATAGATAACTCTTTTGTTTCCCCTATTTCATCTGACAAATAATCTGTATTACTTATTAAATATAACTCTGTAGCCTTAACTACCATATCAAGATTAGATTTATATGCCCCCCATTTTGTTCTTTCGATCGAATTTAGAATTAAAGGGACAGCAATTAGGGCGATTAGGGCAAGAATCACTATTACTGCAAGTAATTCAATTAATGTAAAACCTTTTTTCTTCATTTTTTCACTCCTAGTATTTTATAATTAAATTATAGCACATTTATCTGATGTAACCAATAAAAAAAAACCAAATTTTATTTTGGTTTCTTTTATATATTTTTTAAAACTAATTGCTCATCTTCATAATCAATAATGACTTTTGAATTATGTTTTATTTCATCACTTATAATAGCATTAGCTAATAAAGTTTCTACATTACGACTAACAAACCTTCTTATCGGTCTTGCACCATATTTTTCATCATATGATGATTCAATAATATATTTTTTTGCACTTTCAGTTAAATCTATATTGATTTTTTTATCACTTAATCTAAATTCTATTTCTTTAATTATTTTATCTAAAATATTATAAATGATATCTTTAGATAGTGATTTAAATATTATTATTTCATCTATTCGGTTAATAAATTCTGGCCTGAATGTTCGTTTTAATTCATTCATTACCAATTGATTACTATTGTCTAAATTTTCTAATATATACTCACTACCTAAATTAGACGTCATAATAATAATAGTATTTTTAAAATCAATTGTACGTCCTTGAGAGTCGGTGATTCTACCGTCATCTAATATTTGTAACAAAATATTAAATACATCTTTATGGGCTTTTTCTATTTCATCAAAAAGTACAATACTATAAGGATTTCTTCTAACCGCTTCTGTTAATTGACCACCTTCATCATATCCTACATAACCAGGAGGAGATCCTATTAAACGTGAAACAGAAAAGCTTTCCATATATTCACTCATATCAATTCTAATCATATGTTTTTCATCATCAAAAAGCTCATATGCTAAGGTTTTAGCTACCTCTGTTTTACCTACACCCGTTGGTCCTAAAAAGATAAATGAACCTATTGGTCTATTTGGATCTTTTATACCAGCTCTTGCTCTTATAATGGCTTCACTAACGAGTTTAACAGCCTCATCTTGTCCTTTTATCCTATTTTTCATATTCTTTTCTAGATTGAGTAATTTTTCTTTTTCACCGCCTACTAATTTGTTTACTGGTATATGTGTCCATTTAGATATTACAGCTGCAATATCTTCTTCATCAACAGTATCGCTTAATATTTTAGACTTATCTTCTTTTCTTAATAATTCTAGTTCTTTTTCCAACTTCGGTATTTCACCATGTCTTAATTTTGCAGCTGTTTCTAAATCATATCGATTTTCGGCTTGTTCGAGTTTAAATTTTAATGACTCTATTTCCTCTTTTTTCTTATTGATTTTGTCATTAATGTTTTTTTCTTCTTCCCAATCAGTACGTAATTTTGATTCATCCTTCTTTAAATTTATTATTTTATCCTTTAATTCTAACACACGTTTTTTAGATAATTCATCGTTATCTTTTTTTAATGCTTCTTTTTCTATTTCAAGTTGCATTATCTCTCTAGTTAAGCTATCTAATTCCATAGGAACGGAATCCATTTGAACCTTAATTGTTGCACATGCCTCATCAACCAAATCTATTGCTTTATCTGGCAAAAATCGGTCTGTTATGTAACGATTAGATAAAGTTGCAGCTGTAACAAGGGCCTTATCTTTAATGTTTACTCCATGATAAACTTCAAATCTTTCCTTAAGACCTCTTAAAATTGTTATTGTATCAATTACAGATGGTTGTTTAACCTGTACTTTTTGAAATCTTCTTTCAAGCGCTCCATCTTTCTCGATATATTTTCGGTATTCATTTAAAGTTGTAGCACCAATACAATGTATTTCACCACGGGCTAACATTGGTTTTAACATATTTCCAGCGTCCATAGCGCCCTCTAAAGCTCCGGCCCCAACAATCATATGTATCTCATCAATAAACATGATAATCTCACCATTAGAATCTTTTATTTCTTTTAAAACAGCTTTCAATCGTTCTTCAAATTCTCCACGATATTTAGCACCTGCTATTAGCGCCCCCATATCTAGTTCCCATATTGTCTTATCTTTCAAACTATTAGGTACATCACCTTTTACAATTCTTCCAGCAAGTCCCTCTACTATAGCGGTTTTTCCGACACCCGGTTCACCTATTAAAACTGGATTATTTTTAGTTTTTCTAGATAAAATTCGAGTAATACTACGAATTTCATCATCACGACCAATTACTGGATCAATTTTACCATCTTTTACACTTTTAACGATATCACGGCCATATTTTTGTAATGCATTCTCTAAATTTTCTTGATACGGATTTTGATTGTTATTCATAAGCATTCCTCCTTTATTAGTTTATTTATATTAAAAATTTTTATCCATAATTTAATTATATCACGAAAAATAGCACTCGTCAAGCGGGAGTGCTATTTTGATTTTGGTATGTTTTTTTGTTCCTGTTTATCTCTTTTTAAACGTTCATTTATATCAAGTTCCACAATTGAATCACAAATCTTATAATAATAAAATTTTCTTATAGATGAAAGATCGTTTTCACGAATTGCTTTATCCATGGCATTGACATATTCCTTTTTTTCACATTTTTTTACATATGTAGGTGGTAAATTTACCCTTTTAAATAAGATATTTAATAATGCTCGACATGTTCTACCATTACCATCTGGAAAAGGATGAATCCTAATTAATGTGACTTTTAAATCTATACATTTATCAATATATTCCAGTAGCCTTCCCATATCCTTAGAGCTGTTTATTTCATCTCCAAACTTTATTAAATCTGTGAAAACCGGATATAATTCTGAAATTTCACGTGATATAGATTCAGGATCTGAAGTGGGTACATCACTATTAGATATATAAGTTGGAGTATTTCTAAAACTTCCTCCAAAGTCAGTATGCGGCATCTTAGAATATAGAAGTTGGTGCAATAAAACAATTATATAAATATTCTTGAAATTTTCACCCTTGTTGCTTTGAATATAATCATAAACAACTTCTAGACCTTTCATTTCTAATCTATTATGTACACCTTCTATTTCATTTTCGTTACGGATATACCTATTTTTAAAATTATCAACTATTTCCGAAAAATCTAAATGTCCATCAGTTTTATAATAAATTTTAATTAAATTTTGAGGTATATAATCATCCTTAGAATACAACGTATTTTCTTTTTTCTTCTCTTCATACCTAACAAACAATAATTTAATAAGAGTCGCGATGTCAGCATTTTCTTGTGAAATAAACTCTAATAAATCTAACTTCGCTTCATCCATTAGCTCACCTTCTTTATTTATTAATCCTACTACTTCCATACTACTTCTCCTTCTTGTTAATCAGCAAATTCCATATCAATTATTTGATCTAATTTATTAATAACTGTAAATCCCTTGCTATCAAGTGTTGGTGAAAACCTAATTGGTATTCCTCCTTCACTAGCCCATTCTGTTAAATTACCACTATAATCATCTACTAAAATTGAACCTTTTGTGTGTACCATTTTAGTTTTTGATATTTCTTTTGGTACAGGTATAATCGTTATATCTTTAAAATATTTACGAATATATTTTACTTTTTCGATTGCCTCTTCTAATGAATTTACATGCGTTAATATCGAAACATCAAACAAATTGCTTTCAATTATTCTTTCAATACAACTTATTCCATCGTTAATAACTGGGGTAATTTCTAATATATGTTTCCAATCCATTTTTTTATAAAATGCTGTTGTCTTCTTTGAATCTTTAGGATCTATCTTTGCCTCTTCTAGCATTTTATATGACGTATTTATTGTGTCTAAGATAACTCCATCAAAATCGATGTATAAACTCTTCATTCTATCACCTACCTCAATTATAACACATTAAAAAAAAATAACCAAATATTTTGGTTATTTTAAAGCATCAACTAGTTCAGCTTTTTTCATTGTTGAATATCCTGAAACATTTTTTTCTTTAGCTAATTCACGAAGTTCAGCAACAGTTAATTTAGATAAATCTGTATTAGTTTTTTCTTCTTTAACTGTTTTTGTAGATTCTACTTTAGTTTCTTTTTTAGCAACTTTTGAAGTTTCAAATTCTTTTCCACTTAAAGCTTCATTAGCAACTTTAACTAAGTCAGCAAAACTTGCTGGATTATCAATAGCAATTTCTGCTAACATTTTACGGTTAACACCAACACCAGCTTTTGTTAAACCATTGATGAATTTTGAATAACTGATGTTATTTTCACGACAACCAGCATTAATTCTTGTAATCCATAACTTTCTAAAATCTCTTTTCTTTTGTCTTCTATCACGATATGCATAACTTAATGAATGCATAACTTGTTCTTTAGCTGTTCTATATAATCTATGTTTACTTCCAAAATATCCTTTAGCTTGATCTAAAACTTTTTTACGACGAGCGCGGTGAATCGTACCACCTTTAACTCTTGGCATAATATTCCTCCTTTATTACTTAATTAAATCTTTTATTCTATTCATATCTGCTTTACTTAAAAGCGAACCTTGTCTTCCTCTTCTATTAGAAGCGGCATTCTTTTTACCAGTATTATGTCTTGTACCTGGTTTTCCTATTTTAACAGTTCCACCTGGGCGCACTTTACATACTTTAGCAGTTCCCTTATGTGTTTTCATTTTTGGCATAATATTCCTCCTATTTTTCTTTTTTTGGTGCAAGAATTAACGACATAAAACGTCCGTCCATAACAGGTTTTTGTTCGATAGTTGCAAAATCAGATAAAGTTTCTGCAAAACGTAATAACACTGCTTTCCCTAATTCAGGATGAGCCATTTCTCTACCTTTGAATCGGATTGAAGCTTTAACTTTATGCCCCTTTTCCAAATACTTAGATGAGTTTTTCACTCTTGTATCGAAATCATGTTTATCTATAGTAACTGATAAACGATACTCTTTTAATTCCAAATTAGTTTCACGTTGTTTTTTCATATTTTCCTTAGTCTTTTTCTTGTTTTCGTATTTGAACTTATTATAGTCCATAATCTTACAAACTTGGGGAGTAGCGTTAGGATTCATGAGTACAAGATCAAACCCAGCATAATTTGCTAAAGTTAATGCGTCTTTAATTCCCTTCATTCCTAATTGTTCTCCATTTGGACCAATTACCATTACCTCTTTCGCACGAATCTGTTCGTTAATATACAAATCTTTTTCTCTACTTGCGATATTTGACACCTCCACAAAAAAATGGATACTAAGTAGTATCCACCTTAAAACCGTAATTTATATATATTTATATATTATTAATTACAATGGCTTTTTAACCCAAAACTAGAAGTAATCGGGTGAGAAGTGGACACTTCTTCTTTCCTTTTTTTTAATTTCTATTTGATTATACATTTTAATTATATGTTTGTCAACAATAATTATTCATTTAATTAATAAAATCTATATTAATTGAATGTATTAGGCTTAATTAAGCCCTCGAGTCATATTTACCATCTCTGGTAGAAACAATTATAACTTCATCATTTTCTATAAATAACGGAACCTTAACAGTCAAACCAGTTTCTAATTCGGCTTCTTTGGTTGCATTATTTGTAGTATTACCTTTAACAGCTGGCTCTGTTCTAACAACTTTATATTCAACCTTTTCAGGTAAAACAAGTCCTAACATTTCCCCTTCGTAAAAAGTAATTTCAACGTTTAATCCATCTTTCAAATAAAGCGCATCTTCACTAATTTGATTTTTATTAAGTTCAATTTGTTCATATGTCTCCATGTTCATGAAATTATATACATCTCCATTAGCATATAAAAATTGCATACTATTTTTCTCAATAATTGCTTTTTCAACTTTTATACCTGCATTGAATGTATTTTCAATGGTTGCTCCTGTACGTAAATTTTTTAGTCTTGTACGAACAAAAGCAGGCCCTTTACCAGGTTTAACATGTAAGAATTCGATAACTTGATATATATTGTTATCAACCTTAATTGTCATTCCATTTTTCAAATCATTAACATTAACCATAATATCCTCCTCTCACCAAAAAATAAGGAATATTCACCTTATTTTATTTTTTTTCTTTATGAGCTGTAGTTTTTTTACATCTTGGACAGAATTTATTTAGTTCTAAACGGTCCGTTGTATTTTTTTTATTTTTTTCAGTACGATAATTTTCTTCTTTACAAACTGTACATTGAAGTGTTATTCTTTCGCGAGCTTCACCTTTTTTTGCCATGATTTTCCCTCCTTCTAAATGCATACGGTATTATTATAACAAATTATTTATAAATTTCAAAGAATTTTTTTGAAACTTGATTAGTTATCCTACTATTTACGTTTGTTTGATATGTACTTTTATTATCATAGTGTGAAATGTCAGGGGAAATAACGGTAAAAGTTACCATAGGATTATCATAAGGTGCATAACCCACAAAAGCATTACTTATGGTTTCTTTATCAATTATACCATCTAGCGTGCTATCAATAAAGCTTTGACTAGTCCCTGTTTTTCCTGCTGGTTTAATACTAGGCGGCATAAAATTATATCCGGTTCCACCAGGCATTAAGACTTCTTTAAAACCTTCCTGTACACGGCTCATATATTTATCATCAGTATCAACTTTATTTAACACTACCGGTTCGTTAGTTAAAATGATATTCTTTAAATCAACACTTTTTGAGTCATACACACTTTTTAATAGAAATGGTTGCATTCGATATCCACCATTAGCAATTGCCCCTATATATTGGGCTAATTGAATAGGAGTGTATGTGTCATATTGTCCTATTGAAAAATCCATTAAATGACCTGGTAGTTTGCTACTACCTTTATAACCTAAACTTTCAACCGGTAAATCTATTCCCGTTTTTATTCCTAATCCAAATTCGGCAAAAGTACTACGATAAGTATCAAATGCCTCTTCATTAATTCGTAAAGGTTTATCATATATATATGTTCCCTTACCTACCTTAATTGCCGTATTAAACTGATACGTATTTGATGAAGATTTTAGTGCTTTTATATCATCAATTTTACCAAGATATTTCCAAGAACATTTTAATGGAGTTTGAGCAATCTTTATACAATTATCATCTCTTATTTCGCCAATTTTTAAACTACCGGTATTATAACCAACAATATGTGAAGCTCCTTTTACAACTGACCCTACCACAACTGGGGACGTAGTTACTCCTGGAGTATAATCATATATCTCGTATTTATCACCAGTTTTAACAATTTGTTTTCCAGCCATTGCTAAAACTTCTCCTGTGTTAGGATCAGTAATGACAACAAAAGAACGATTATAATATTCTGTATTTGGTTCTTCTTTTGCCTTTATTAATTCTTCTGTAATAATTCTTTCTACTTCTTTTTGAAGTTCAATATCGATAGTAATAACAATATCATTACCTCTTTTTCCTTCTTTTAGTAACTTATAATCACCATTACTTAAAACTTCATATTGATTCTTCTCACCTTTTAGGTATTCTTCATATTGATATTCTAAATAGCTAATACCAACACGATCATTAAGACTATACCCCTTAGAAACATAATAATCTTTAAGTTCTGATGGCAAACCACTTTCACTAGTACTTACGCTTCCTAAGATCGTTTTAAAAACATTACCGTAGGGATATACTCTTTCCCAATCCAATCTAGTATTAAAACCATTTAATAAATGTGCATTTTCCGATATAAGTGCATATTCTTGATCAGAAATATTGTCTTTTTTTATAATTTTTTCAGAATAAGAATAACCTTTATTCATTAAAGAATAAATGTAAGCAGCCTCTTTATCATCCAAAGAAAATTCGTCTAGTTCCTCTTCCGTAATTCTTTCTAATTTTAGTCTTTCTATATCATTACGTGTTAATTTACGTTCGTCTAACTGTTGCCATTCTTCAGAAGTAATTTTACTCTTGCCCAAATCAGGATAATTTTTCAACCAAAAATCCTTCAACACACTTTGACTTATAGAACTGTATTTTAATTCTAACATTTCACTTATTTGGTATGCCAATTCTATCTCTTGCTTAGTTGTAACACCTGGTTGTTTTTTATAATAAATTATTTTTACAGGTTTATTGTCAACTATTAATTTATGATTCCTATCGTATATGCGCCCACGAGGTGCGCTATTTCCATTTATTATATTTTGACTTAATGTTTTTACTTTATTAACATAATAGTCTTTTTGAATAATTTGAATAAAGAAAAGATTAGCAAATAAAATAAAAACTATAAAAGTAATAACTCCGATTAATATACTATATCTTTTTTCAATTGTTTCTTTAATATTTTTATATTTTCTATAATAATTATATTTTATATTAGTTTGATGACGCTTTTTTAATCTTTTGTTCATACAATCTATTTATATTATTAAAGTCAACAATTTCAAAAAAATTTAATATATATTCATCACGCCTATTTTGATATTTTAAATAATAAGAATGTTCCCACAAGTCAATTCCCATTATAGGTTCTAGTCCATACAAATAAGGAGTTTCTTGATTTGTTGTATTAATTATTTCTAATTCACCCTTGTGATTGATTACTAAAAATGTCCAGCCAGACCCAACCACTGATGTAGCTTGCTCTATAAATGTTTCTTTAAAGTTTTCATAACTTCCATATTTTTTTTCAATTTCCTGTTTCAATAATCCAACAGGTTTATTGTTCTTATTAGGGCTCATATTATACCAATATAAATTATGATTTAGTACACCCCCTGCATTAAATAGAATGTCACCACGTAATTTTATTGGAAATTGATCTATGTTTTGTACTAATTGTTCTAGAGAATCGTTATAATTATAATTAATACTATTTAAAATATTATTTAATTTATTTAAATATCCCAAGTGATGCTTATTATAGTGAATATCAACTGTTCTCTCGTCGATATAAGGCTCTAGGGCATCATAACTATAATTTAATGGTGGGACTTTATACATAACATCATCCTCTCTTTTATATTTTATTTTTATTACTAAACATTATTCTTAAAAAGTCACATATAATTTTCTAGAGGTGATAACATGACAGAGATGTTAATAAAGCAGTATATAAGTAGAATGACTTTTAAAGATATTGATGATTTTGCTAGACAGTATGGTATAGTATTAAAAAATAACGAAATTGAAATACTTTATAATCACATAAAAAGCGATTGGCGTACTATCTTATACGGAAATCCACGGGGAATTTTGGACAATGTACGAAATGAGATAGATCCACTTACGTATAGCAAGATAGAACAGTTATATATTTATTTTAAAGATAAGTATAAAGATTATTTATAGTAATTTCTAATATCATCTATTAAATTATGATTAATTTTTTTATTTCTAATCATTTCTATTTCTAATTTGTAAGGTGGGTATAATCTTTCTTTACTATTTTCGTCTGCACTAACATAAGGAGTTTCTAATATTTTAGGTATATTTGCAATTCGAGGATTATATACTATATTTATTAAATTATCAAATCCCAATGTTCCAAAACCAAAATTTTCGTGTCGGTCTTTATGAGCGCCTTTATCATTTTTACTGTCGTTGACGTGGATACAGGCCAATTTGTCTAACCCTATTATATTATCAAACTCATCTAATATGGCATCAAAATCGCTTATATCATACCCTGCATCATTAATATGACACGTATCTAAACAAACCTTAATTTTATCGTTATATTTAACACCATCAATAATAGTTCTTATTTCTTCAAATGAAGAACCTATCTCACTACCCTTACCAGCCATAGTTTCTAGACATATGTTTACATTAGTTTTACCATCTATTATCATATTAAGGCCATTGATTATATTTTCAATGCCTTTTTCAGTTCCTAAGCTAACATGACTACCAGGATGTAATACTAAGTTTTTTATACCCAATTGTTCTGTTCTTCTAATTTCTTCTTTTAAGAAGTTAATAGCAAATTCATAATTAATTCCATTGTTGGCTAAATTAATAATATATGGAGCATGAACCACTACATTATTAATGTCTATACCATTTTCCTTCATCATATCCCAAGCTTCCTGGCATATTTTATTATCTATAATTGCACGGTTAGTATTTTGTGGTGCTCCAGTATAAAACATAAAAGTATTTGAATTATATTTAAGTGCTTCTTTAACACTTCCTATTAATTGATCATTCTTCTTAAAAGAAACATGCGATCCTATAATTAATTCTTTCATTATATACCTCTTTTCTATATTTATTATACCATATAAAAAAAGATATTTTGATAAAATATCTTTTTATTTTTTATCTCTATTCAACTGAAATAACAGTTCTAAAAGTGGTGTAAGTATATGCAGCACCGTTGCCCCTGTTAAAGAGGAATATTCCAGCCCCTTCGCCATTGTTGTAGTTTCCACTACGGGTAAACCACGAACTCGCAGAACCGACAAAACTAGCTTCATCACCATTCCAGCCTCTAATCTCTCCGGTTGCATCTCCTAATATTCTTCTATCGTAAGCCTCTTGATCGTTATAAGTTTCACCATACGTATACTTATTTAAATATTTATTCATGTTTGATGAATCAATAACAACTTGTTCGAAACCGGAATTAGAAACATTAAGTGTAATTGTATCAGGATTATACATAACACTCATTGATTTTTCCCAAGAACCACCATTCATATCATATATTCCATAAATATTTCCGGTTGTACTAGCTTTTACACCTTGGCTTGTATGATATTGGTTTAAAGTAGGACATGTAACACTTCTAATCATGGCAGCATTAACAGTATCACCAGCACAGCCTGTTACACCAGGTCCATTACCTGTATTTATATCACTGTTTACATTATTGATGTAAATCTCTTTTTCTAATCCTGCAACACCTGTATATATTGGATTACCATACTTACCATAATCTGATTGTGATAAATAAGCAATAGCTCCCCATTCAGTGTTCTTTATCATGTGACTATCTAGAGAAATAGATCCACCATACGTGCTTGTGCTAAATAACTTGACAGTAGTGAACTGTGCACTCATATCTTGATTAGTCAAAGATCTAATATTTGGTTTGATTGTTGGAGTGACGGCATCACCTGTTGTTTCAAATTTACCAACCCATAATCCATTTAATTCTTTACCATCAAATGTAAATGCTGGGTGTGTTAACCATTGCCCGTTTGTTGTCCCAGTTGATTTTTCTGCACTATTATTTTCAAATGCAATATTGATTTTTTGAACAGGAATCAGCGAAGACTCTACATTAAATAGTTGGTATTTATATCTAGGTATCCATACAAAGTAAGCTAGGATATCATTTTCTTCAACCTCTACTCCCGGATTAGCATTTTTATAGGTATTTCTACTAGAACTTGTTACTAGTGCCATGTTAGCCCATTGTTGGTTATTATAATTGTACCATTCTTTCATCGTATTTGCTTTAACCCATTTTGTTCCATTCCAAGTTATCGGAATCATACCATCACTTATACTTGGAGCAGCAGCCAGTGTTCTATCTATATTAGTAACCTCGTAGGAGATGGTATTTTGATTTCCTGCTTCGTCTTCAACTACAAAACTATATACGCCATTATCCGTTACTGTGTAATTAGTAGTTGAGCCATTAACCCATGTACCATCTGGTTTTTGAACGCGCTTTATATTTGACATTCCAGTATCTTCATATACATTCCATGAATCCCAATACACGACACTACCTGGAGTGTCATTGTCAAGCCTTGCACTCAAATAAAGTGCACCTGCTGGCACTGTACCAACAAGTTCATACTGTTGCCATTCAGTTCCTATTGATATAACTTTACTAGTTAACCCATATGTAGTGTAATTATAGTTTTCATCAAGATAAAACAAATATAGTTGACCTGCTACGTTCTCTTGTTCTGCTTTTGCCCATACAGTTAACTTTATTTTTTCTCCACCATTAACTTCCGATAAAACCGCTTTACTTGAAGTATAGTAATACAGATAACTATCATTTGCCGTTGATTCATGCCTTAAACTGTAATTTCCATCATAAGATTCGCTAGATACGATTTCTGTAATCCCCCTTGATACCATGCTATAAGGGTTGTATTTTATCCCCATTTCGAAACTACCATCTGGAATTAGGTTGTTATTGCCATATAAAGTCAGATTTATATCTTGATTTACAGATACGATACTACTTGGAACAACATATCCACCGGGAACTCCAGTATCTATGTTAGTTACTGAATAAGTAGTACCTACAACTTCATTTACACCATCAGATATTTTACTAATGATATTACCGTTTTGTACAAATGGAATATCCACTTTAGTTAATGGTGACTCCAATAATTGCCAAGTTACTGCATTATCCAAACTATACTCATATATATATCCCGTTTGCCTTTCTGGAAAATTAATCGTTACGACAACACTATCAGTCCAATCGGTTGAACTGATAATATAGGTAGGTAAGATCAAATCATTTGTTGCTATAGTCATTCCATCTGAAATAGTCGATAATTCATTATTGTTATACACTCTTACTTTAAATGTGTAATTTGTATTATTAGTAAGATTTTCAAATTTGTAAACATTACTCATTTGTTTATTTGTCCATGTTTCTCCATTATCTTTACTAAATTGATAACCATTTATTCCACTTTCCAAATCTTCAGCAGTTGCTAAAATAGTAATAGAACTACTAGTTATTAGACTATATGTTATTTCTAATGTAGGTGGGGTTGTGTCTAACTGATCACAACTTCCTTCTATTATTATAATTTCTTTGTATGTTCCACCAGCACAGTATTTTCCATTACTTACTTTGTCTAATTCTAATGCACCACTTGCATTCTTTACTATTTTCCCGCTTGTAAAGTTTTTATTTTTTATTTGAATTCTTTCATCCATCACATTTATTCCGTCTTGTGGAAATTCAATAAATTCATTGCTTGCAAGGTAAAGATCAGTAGCGTCAAATATACTTCTTAAACTCTCTTTATAAGAAGACTTCTGTACACTATCTATTATTCCTAAAACTAAGGGAACAGTAATTAAGGCTATTAGCGCCAATATTACTATTACGGCTAATAATTCAATCAAGGTAAAGCCACTTTTTTTCATAAACACACTCCTATATTCTATGATAAGAGTATATCACTTTTTTGTTTTTTAGGTCAATATTCTTGTGAATTTACATAAAAAAACAAGAAACAAAGTCTCTTGTTTTATCCCTCTATCAATTTATTTAATACCTTAAAAGTCTCCTCTATTCCAATTCTTACATATTTACCAATTGTACTAGATAGAATATATCCAGCATTAGAAGTTTTATTATTATAATTTTTACTTGTGTTTTCTAAATAATTTTCAATACTTACATTTTTACCATCGGCAACATCTTTTTCAAATTGTTTTATTTTTTCTTCAGTTAAAATCACTTTTTTATGCAATTCATATTCATAATAACCAGTTGCTTGTGATATATAAAGAGTTACGAAAGTAATTAACATTATCCAAAAAAAGATTTTAAAACTATTATTATATAACTTAATTCTATCCTCTTTTTTCATATTATTCACCTAGATATTCTTTCAATACTATAGATATAGCTTCTACTGTATTTAAAACTTCATCAATAGAATTTTCTTGACCACCTATTTCTAATAAAATCATCTTAGGACTTATATCTTGATTGTAAATACCATCAACTCCTGCACCTTGTTTTTTCAACACCCCCCTACTTAGCCCTGGATATTTTTTATTAATGATATCATTTATTTTATTAGTTAAAGTTAAATTTTCTTTATGATTTTTATTTTCAAGTCCGACTACAAACAATGTTTTAGCATATTTCTTCCCACCTATTGTGACAGTTGAAGCCTCTTTAGTTAATGCATCTCTATGTATATCAATAAGTAAATCTAAACTAGAATATTTATTAATTGTATCGATTATATAAAATCTACTAGCTTTATAACTATCCTTGTGGGCCCATCCATTCACTCTCATAAATTCAATCAAATTAGCCTCTTCTGCAACAGATGGTATTCCAAGTTTATTAAGTTTATCTTTTAATAAGTAAGACGCCATCATAACATTTGGTTTGATGTTATATATTTCTAAATTCTTTGAACTATATGTTTCCAGTTGATGCGAATTATATATATATACCCTAGGATTTTTTATATCAACTGGATATGGATCGCTTATGTGCTGACTAATTTTCTCTAATTCAGATATATCATAATAATCATCATTATAAACAAGACTAGCTTTATCCGTTTTGGCACTTGCATCTAAACCAAAACTTTTTTCTATTATGCTAAGTGGGTTATTAAAATCAACGTTTGCCAAAAAGTTAGCAATCCTATTAACTATATTTTTAGTGTTTGTTTCATATATTGTGTGATGATTAGAATCCTTAATTAAAGCTTTTAAAAATTCTTCATTATTGTTTGTTAGCTTAACTGTAGTAATTACCCCTATTATCATTTGATAAATAATATAGATAACTACTAAATATAGTAAATATTTTATTTTACTTTTTTTGCGTTTCTTACTGTTAAATTTTTTTCTCATATTATCACCCACTTTAATTTATTCATATTATAAATTATTATGAATGCACAATATGTCACATTGTAATAAGATTATAAATTTTTTACCTTATCATGCAATGCTCTATTAATACCATTACCTATTACTTCACTTAATTTTATCATAATAAAGTCTACTTCCTTTGGTGTTACCATCAAATTATAGCCAATCGGAGTTAGAACCTCAAATATTAATTGTTTGATTTCATGATCATCTAAACTACCAATCATGCCTAACAATTCTTTTTTATCATTTGGCTCAATTGTTACTTCTTTATCTAAATAATTAATATTACTAAATGGTACTAATTTATTAAAAGGATTATTGATATTTTTCTTTGTATAGGAAAAATGGCGATGCATATAATTAAATGTATCGCTTACTATTGTAACTGCATCTACAACTGTAGGAACTCCAATCGCAATAACTGGTATACCTAACATTTCTTTGCTTATTTCTTTTCGGTGGTTACCAATGCCACTTCCTGGATGTATGCCAGTATCTGTCATTTGAATAGTTTTATTAACTCTCTCAACAGACTGACTTGCTAACGCATCTACAACAAGTACCAAATCAGGTTTCAAAGAATTTACCGCATTTAAAATTAAATCACTTGTTTCTATTCCGGTTTGTCCCATAACACCTGGTGACATTGCACAAACTCTTTTAAATCCTGATTCCAAACCACCCATTAAAAATAAATGATTTGTGACAATTATATTATTAATTGTTAATGGCCCTAATGCATCAGGTGTTGATTTATCATTCCCAAGTCCAATTACTAAAACTAGTGCATTATCTGTAAGATTAAACTTACTTATCATTTTTTGTAATTGTTCACTAAAAATATTTTTTAGTTTCTCTTTATTGTCGTAATCAGTTACATCTTCAAATTCAATTGTTATATAATTACCGACTTTTTTTCCAATCTTAACACTTCCATCGCTATCAATATATACATCAGTCACCTTAATATTTTCAAAATCAATAGTCTTAGATTTTATTCCTTTTACTTCTTTTACCTGTTCTATTGCTTCAATAGCTAAATCTGTTCTTATTTTATAATTTTTCAAATCAATTTCATGACTCATTTTTTTCACCTCTTTTTATATTTTTTCCAAAAAAGTTAGTTTTTATTGCTTTTTTCTGTTTTTTTTGTTAAAATTAATGTATTAAATGACTTGGAGGTGAAATTATGCCAAATATGAAGAATGCGATAAAAAAAGTTAAAGTAATTGCTAAAAAGAAAGAAAATAATAATGAATATAAATCTAGCATGCGTACAGCTATTAAAAATGTTGACAAAGCAGTGGGTGCTAACGACAAAGATAAAGCTAATGACACTTTAAAAGTTGCAATTAAAAAGATTGATAAAGCAGCATCAAAAGGTGTTGTACATAAAAACAAATCTGCACGTGATAAATCACGTCTGACAAAAAAAGTTAATGAAATGGAGTAATTTTTACTTCTTTTTTTTGTATCCATGATATAATTTAGATAGGTGATGCTATGAAAAAACTGATGATGTCGATTCTACTTTTGATCGTATTAGGATTTACGGTAACTTACCAACAAGAAATAGTAAATCATATTATGATTAATTATGTTTATAAAAAAGAAATTGTAATACAGGAAATAAATGAATATAAAAGAGATCTTGATTTCAATTATGTCAAACGAACTGATAACTTTTTTCCTAAAAGTGAAGAAGATATTTTGAATATATTTTATACTGTATTAAATAATGGCTGGGATGAGTTCACATTTTACTGTGACACTGAATATGAGTCATGTTTAGATGATATTCAAAGAATTTCTCATGATGAATATATCTTTTCAAATGTGAATAATTTTGTTCATCCGTATAACAGTTATAATAGATTATCAATAAACTATAATAATTTAGGCAAAATATCTATTCAAATTGAAAAACTTTATACTTCAGCAGAAATATCGGCTGTTAATAATAAGGTTAATGAAATATATAGTTCAATAATAAAAGATAATATGTCTACTAGAGATAAAATATTAGCTATTCATGATCATATAATTAATACTACCGATTATGATAATGAACGTGCTGAAATAATAACAAAAAATATTAGCAATTATCCTTATACATACGAATCACATAAAGCTTTTGGTACATTACTTCAAGGGATGGCTATATGTAGTGGGTACAGTGATGCCATGGCAGTTTTCTTAAATAAAATGGGTATTCCTAATTATAAAGTTGCTAGTAAAGATCACGTATGGAATTTAGTTTATTTAGATAACAATTGGTACCACTTAGATTTGACTTGGGATGATCCTATTGTTGATACTAATGAACCAATTTTAGTACACAACTACTTTTTGATTACAACTAAAGAATTAGAAAAAGAACCAAATGATCAACATATTTATTCAAAAGATGTATATAGTGAAGCAAGATAAAACGATTGTAATATTACAATCGTTTTTCTTTGATTACTGGCAAAGTTATTTCTACTGATGTTCCTACTCCTTCTTCAGAATCATATACAATTTTACCATTATGACCTGAAATTATTTCATGAGATAAGGAAACACCCAGCCCAGTTCCTCTACATTTAGTTGTGAAAAAAGGTTCACAAATTCTTTCCATATTTTCTTTACTAATACCAACCCCATTATCTACAACATATATTTTTATGTGATTATCGAGTAATTTAGTATATATTTTTATAATACTCTTCTTACTTTGATCAGCAGCTTCAATGCTGTTTTTTATAATATTTATAAATGTTTGGGATAATCTATTATAATCACCATACATGTAAATACTATCTTCTGATATTGAAAATTCACCTATAATATTATTTTCTTTTAAAATAGGTATAAAATTATCTGTCACATCTTCTAAAACCATGTTTATATCTATTATGTCTTTCGTCATCTTAATTTTAGTCATACACAAGAAATCTTGCAATAAAATCAATGTTCTTTCTATTTCTTCTCTTAATATTGGTATATATTTCTTACTGTGATCAATATTATTAACATCAAACATATCAAGATAACCCTTGCACACTGCTATTGGGTTTTTTATTTCGTGCGTTATTTTAAATAATGATGTTCTTATTTGTTTTTCTTGTTCTAATTCTTTTAAAGTCATATGAAATTTTAAGATCTCTTCACCTTTATTACAAAGCTTTAAAATAAAATAACTACTAATATACAATAAAAATACTAAAAATAATGCTTTTGTTAATAGTATTTCATTAACTCCTTTAAAATAACTACTAGTTAAAACCCATGATAGAAAAATAATAGATTTTATAATTCCCATTAGAAGTAAAGAATGATATCTATTATATTTTGTTTTTGACCATCCTAAGAAAATTAAGTAATATATAGCGTATTCAACTATTAACCATAATAAATTAATATCAAAATAATAATTATAATATACAACTATAAAAGAAGATATTACAATTATACTAATATGCCTTTTTTTCATATATGCTAAAAATAATGGAACATTAACTATCAATAATGGATGGCTGGTTAAAATTGTTGGTGAGAATTTTACTATAAGATAAAGGATTGTAAATATTGTAAAGTCTAAGAATAATTCATTTTCCTTTTTACCTATATTTTTATTATATGTCACATAAAACAACCATACAAGGACCGGGAACGTTAGTGCTATCATATTTATAACGATTATTTCAAAACAATTCATTTTTTCACCCCACAATCAGTTTACAATTAATGATTGTCAAAGTTTGTCGAAAAATGAAAAAAAGTGATGAAATTTATCACTTTAAGTCATCAATATACTTTTTTAATTGCTTAGCTTCTGTACCTAATATTATTTTTAATTGATTGTCAATTTCAACAATCCCTTGAGCACCCATTCTTTGAATTGCTTCTTTATTAACAATTTCAACATTTTTTAGAGTGACAACAAATCGCGATTTGTTTACTTCATAGTTAATAAGGTTGTCTTTTCCGCCTAGATAATCAACTAATTTATTTACTTCAATCTTGAAGTCTTTCTTCTTTGATTTAGCAATCGCCAAAGCAATAACTACTAAAACTACTATTATTATTAGATACTGTGTATATTCCATAAAATCACCACTATAATTATACTATAATTTTTTATTTTTTACAAAGTTTTTTATACACAATATTCTTTATTTATTTTAATATTATATATTTTGGTTTTCATTTATAAATAATTTATATTCTTTAATTGAATAATTATTTTTTTTAGTGTAAGATAATAGTAAGGTGATATCTATGAAAAACATTTCTAAATACAAAGTTGATAAATATATTCTAGTTTCCCTTTTTTGTCTAATCGCAATTAGCCTTTTGACAATTTATAGTGCTCAGAGTTTATTGCCTAGTTATTTGAATAACTTAGTTATTAAGCAACTATTATGGTTTGGTTTAGGATTCTGTCTCATATATGCTATTATGACAATAGGAAATGAATTTATATATAGAAATATCTGGATATTATATGGAATCGGGGTTTTATCATTAGTTGCTCTTTTGATTTTTGGAATACCTATAAATGATGCTAAATGTTGGTTTAATATCCCTGGGATTGGAACCATTCAGCCAAGTGAATTTATGAAAATAATATTGATTATAACACTAGGCACTATGATTAATAAATTTAATGAAGATTACACTAATCCCACAGTTGCAGAAGAATTTAAATTTCTAATGAAGATTGGCATTGTTGTTCTTATTCCATCATTCCTTACTTTCTTACAGCCTGATACAGGAGTCGTATTAATATACCTTTTAATCACTGTTGTAATGCTGTTTATTGCAGGAATTAGATATCGTTGGTTCCTTATACTCTTTGGAATGTTATTATTTGCTGTTGGGGTTGTATTGACGTTTTATTTCATAGATACTAATTTATTTGTAAAAATATTCGGAACTAATTTCTTCTTGCGAGTAGATCGTTTATTAGATTGGTCTAGTAAGAGTGGATTTCAATTAGAAAACGGATTAAGCGCAATTGGTTCTGGAGGGATGTTTGGAAACGGATTTAATAATACACCTATTTATTTTCCCGAACCTCAAACAGATTTCATTTTTGCAGTATATGCAAGTAACTTTGGATTTGCAGGCGTTGTTTTGTTACTCGGTTTGTTACTATTTTTTGATATTAGATTAATTATGATTGCCGTTAACAATCGTTCTAATATTAATAAATATATAATAGCCGGAATAGTAGGAATGCTCATATATCAGCAACTTCAAAATATCGGAATGACTTTTGGGTTAATGCCTATTACCGGAATTACCCTTCCTTTCATTAGTTATGGTGGTTCTAGTCTTCTCAGTTATATGATAATGGCAGGTGTATTTTTCAATATTTCTAACGAAACTCTTAGATATACAAACTGACTTGACAAAATAAAGATTTAGTGCTAATATAAAAAAACCTTTTAAAGGAGGAATAATCATGGAACAAAATAGTACTAAAAGAAAGATTTTTATTATTACTTCCAAAGAATTATACTGGGTTATATCTGAAAACTTGAACCAAGTTCTTGATTTTAACGATGTTTCTCCTTTATTACCATATGATTTTAAATACTATAATTATATTGATGGAATAATAATAAATAACTCAAACAAACATTTAATAAAAAGTCATGATTATGTTATGACACTGCCTGGTGTTGAGTTATTAGATCGTGACGAAATTGAAAACTTAAGAAACGAAGAAGCAATGAAACGCGGTTATAAAGATTGGCTAAAGGATAAATTTGAATATAGTAAACAACAAATAGCTGAAGCCGATATTTGCTTAGTTGTAAAAAGCGAGCAAATGCAATTAGATGAGCCAACAGGAAAAGAAATTAAAAATGAAATTAAGTATGCTACAAATAAAAACAAACCTATTATAACAATGAATATAGACAGACTTAATTATAAAGATAAAAAAATTAGTTTATATAATGACAAAAAAGCAGCCTAGTAGGCTGTTTTTATTATAATAAAGGCGAGAACACTCGTACTAATGACTCTATCATTTTTTGATATGGTTTACGGTTTTTCCATTCTCTCCATAGTATTTCTTTGCTATCAGTTAAATCTTGTTCATAATCAGCTACTAATTTAGCAATATTTGGATCACAATAAAGAATTGCTGTTACTTCAAAATGTAAATCAAAGCTGCGATAATCAAAGTTAACAGTTCCAATACTTGCAACATCATCGTCAATTATTAGAATTTTACTGTGGATAAAACGGTCTGTATATTTATATATTTTAACACCGTATTCTAATAATTCACTAAAATATGCTTCGGTTGCTTTGTAAATAACCTTTTTTCCTTTGTCAGGAATTCCAGGGACAATAATTCTAACATCTATTCCAGATAAAGCAGCTACTTTTAAAGCACTTATTAATTCATTATCTAAAATTAAATATGGTGTTGTTATCCAAATTCTTTTAGTTGCCCTATTAATCATTTTAAAGAAGGTTCCTCGCATAATTCCTAAATCACTATCAGGTCCATCAGAAACTATCTGAATAGCACTTTTTTCATTCTCAATTTTATAATCAGTCAAGTATTTTTTTTCAATAAGTAACTCATTAGTTGTATGATACCAATCTTTAACAAATATCATATTTAAGTCCCTAACAGCGCTTCCACTTATTAACAAATGTGTATCTCTCCAGAAACCATAATACTTATCTAAATGGGCATACTCATCACCAATATTCAATCCACCTATAAATGCTACCTTATCATCTATAATAACAATTTTCCGATGATTTCTATAGTTAATACTTGGTCTAAATAGTTTAAAATTTATTTTATTAAAACATGATGTTTTTATTCCGTAACATTGCATTTCTTTTAACACTTTATTTGGCAAATCTAAACAACCAAAGTCATCATATAATATTCTTATTTCTATACCTTCTTTGGCTTTTTCAATTAGAATTTGTTTAAGTTCATCAAAAATTTTTCCTTCTTTGATAATAAAGTATTCAATATTTATAAAACTTTTAGCATTCCTTAATTCTTCAAATAAACGTTTAAATTTAACATCTCCATTTGTAAGAACCTCCGTCTTATTATTTAGTGAGACAGGACTTTTATTAAATTTATATATAAGATCAACAATATCCTTTTTATTTCCAAGTTTATTAATTATTATACCGATATCATCCATTTGTTTTGCTGTTAGTTTATCGATATCTTTATCAAATTCAATTTTCCTATCAAATTTACTAAATCTATTGTATTCAATTCCTAAGATCATATAGAATAAGAAACCAATTATTGGAACAAATAATACGAACATTGTCCATGCTATTTTTGACTCCATTTTTTTATTACCTAATAAAATAGAAACGGCTATGATAACTGATATTATATCGGCTAATAAAAAAATTAAAGTATTATAATTACTAGGAATATATTTATTAAAATTAAATGTTATTACTATTAAAAAAACTAATAATATTATTAAAATGTGACTTCTTTTCATAATACCTCCAACTGTCCTATAAAATTATATGTTATTAGCAGAATATAAAATCCCAATCACTTAAAATAATTGAGATTTTATTAAGTTATTATTATTCTCCAAGTAATGTAACTCTAAATGAGTAGTTACCACCGGCTGCTCCCGATCCATTATCAAAATAGAATATTCCAGCTGACATTCCATAACTATGAGCTCCGCCATTATATAACCACGGACCACCGGAATATACAAAATCAGCTCCATCAGAATTCCACCCGCGAACTTCTCCAGTTGAATCTCCCAATTGTCTTCTATTATATGCTGCTTGATCTGTCATTGTCGTACCATAAGTATATTTATTTATATACTTATCCATATCTGAACTGTCTATAACTGCCTGTGCGAATCCAGAACTTGATATCATTATAGTAGTGTTATCTATATTATACATCGCTCCCATAGTTCTATCCCATGTTCCACCAGACATATCATATATACCATAGACATTCCCGGTTGTACTTGCTTTTACACCTTGTGTTGTATCGTATTGATTAAGTGCTGGACAAGTAGTACTACGTAACATTGCAGCGTTAACACTATCTCCAGCACATCCCGTCACTGTAGACCCATTGCCACTTCCGGTATCTGTATTTATATTATTTATATAAATTTCTTTTTCAAGACCACTTTCATCTGTATATAAAGGATTATCATATTTACCATAAGTAGATTGAGATAAGTAGGCAACTGCCCCCCACTCCATACTTTTCATCATATGAGCATCGTTTGTGGCAGAAAGTCCATATGTTAATGCATTGTTAAATTTTTGCGCTGTATCAAATTGAGTCTTTATATTTTGGTTTGTTAATGCCACTACATTAGGTTTTATAGTCGGAGTTGTAGCATTTCCTGTCGTTTCAAATTTTCCGGCCCAAAAACCACTTAATTCTTTTGTTCCAAACGTAAACGCTGGATGTGTTAAAAATTGACCATTTTCAGTTCCATTGGATTTAGGAGTAGACTTACTTTCAAATATAACATCTATCTTTTGAATTGAAACAGATAAAGCCTCTACATTGAATAATCTATATTTATATCTTGGGATCCATACAAAATATGCAAGAACATCTGCTTCATTAATAGGTTCCCCTATTGCCATATTCATATAATTACTCCTAGTAGCTGATGTTACTAAAACCACATTAGCCCATTCTTGCTCGGCATAATTATACCATCTATTTTCGCCAGCAGGATTTCTTTTATCAGCTTTAACCCACTCTATTCCATTCCATTTAATCGGTATCATATTATCAGATAACATAGGGGCATTAACTCCCGTTTTATCAGCGTTAACAATAGGTCTATTATCGATCACGACACATTGTTCAGTGTCAACTATACTGTAATCTATATTAGCTGCATTAGTTATATTCATTTTTACAATTTTATCTAAACTAATGTTTTGACCAGTTTTAGCATCCTTAACTGGATACTTTAAATCTCCACTATTAACTAAAGTTTGTAAAGAAATACAATAATTATTTCCATTGTAAATTGGGTAAGTATTTTGATTGTTGTGTGCATATATTTCAGTGGCACTATAAATCAAATCTAATGTAGCCTGACTTAACTTTCCTTGTGTATTTTTTATCTGATTAACTATCGGTGGAAATGCTATTAAAACAATAACAGCTAATATTACTATTACTCCCAAAAGTTCAGCTAAAGTAAATCCATTTCTTTTATTCATCAAAAACACCTATCCTCTTATATAATTATAACGTCTTTTTAGTAATTTGTAAATAAAAAAAGAAACAACTATTTAGTTGCTTCTTCAGTAGTTTTAATTACTTCTTTACCTTTGTATGTTCCACAAGCAGCACATACACGGTGTGGTCTTATATCAGCACCACATTTAGGACATTTTGTTGTTCCATTTTCACTAATTTTATAGTGTGTACGACGCATTCTTTTTCTAGTTTTACTTGTTTTTCTAAATGGTACAGCCATATTAACACCTCTTTCTTATAATAAATCTTTTAATTTTTCTAATTCTGGATTTATCTCTTTTGATTCTTCTTTTTCAGTTATAAGCTTCCAACCGTTGCCTTCTAGCTTCAGGTCTTTCGCATCTTTACTTACAACCTTCATGGGAATTTCCATTAATATATTTTCCCATATTATCGGTAAAATATCAATAGTATTTTCAACTTTTTTAATCTTTTTGTCAATTTCATCAAGTATTTCTTGTAAACAACCATCAATTTCGATATCAAAAGGATAATCTACAGGTTTTAAAGTAAGTGAACAAGGTATTGTCATTACTCCATTAACATTTAAGTATATTCTATAGTTTTCTAAATTATCTTTATCAATATATCCTTTTAACTTAATTTCGCTCAATGATTGTATATCAGTACCGACTAATTTTTCATCAGAGAAAAGATATGATTGCTCTATATCAACTCTATTTATTAAACCATTATTAAGTTTTACTAAATCAATATTCATTGCATCACCACCAGCATTAACATTATACATAAGATTAAATAAAAAAGCAACAATATATTAATATAATTTTTATAGTTAATATTTCCATTATTGAATATATTAAAATTTTAATTTCTTTATTTTATGTTTTTTATTATTAGAAGTTGAGTAACCAGTTCTAGATTCTTTAATAAGTTCACTAATATCAACTTTTTTATCTATCAGTTTTTTTATTTCTGGAAGTTTTTGATATAGTTCTAAGGCCTCTTGTTCAGTTATTTTTTTAAATGCCAAGAAAGGATAATATGTTACAAGAGAATTTTTTATTTTAAAACACACGTTCGAACCAGTACCTAACCTAGCCTTTTTAAGATCCAAAAAACCCTGGTGATAATAACCGGTAGTTAAATCCTTGTATAAATAATCGCTATCTTTTTGTTTTCTTATTAATTTATCATGTTCAAGAATCTGATGATTTTCTAACTTACCCTTTTCTATTACAATAATATCAGCTACATAATAATTCTCTACGTAATCTTTTGGCAAAAATAAAATACTCAGCATACTTTCCCTCCGTTTATAATTTAGGTATTCTATCACTTAACTTACTTTTTGTCAAATTATTTTAAGTATAAATAATTTTTATTTTAAAATAAAATATGTTATTATATATATGGTGATTTTAATGAAAAGCGTTGGTATTATTTGTGAATATAATCCCTTTCATAATGGGCACTTATATCACTTAAACAAAGTAAAAGAAATGTGTCCTGATCATACTATAGTTTTAATAATGAGTGGTAATTTTATGCAACGAGGGGAAACCAGTATTATTAATAAATGGGATAAAGCAAAAATAGCTTTAGAAAGCGGCATTGATTTGGTTATTGAACTTCCTTTTGTTTTTGCTACTCAAAGTGCGGATATTTTTGCAAGAGGTAGTATTGAATTATTAGAACATTTAAAAGTAGATAAACTTATTTTCGGAAGTGAAACTGCCGATATTGAACTATTGAAAAAATTAGCAAATATTCAAATAAATCATGAGCAATACAATGAAAATGTTAAAAAGCACATTGATAGTGGTGCTAATTATCCAACAGCATTATCTAATGCTCTACACGATATAGTTGGGGAAAAAGTGAATACTCCTAATGATATTTTAGGTATTAGTTATATTAGAGAAATACAAAAATTAGAAAGTAAAATTGTTCCTTATTGTATAAAAAGAACTAATAACTATCATTCTTTAGAATTAGATTCTAATGTTGTTAGTGCTAGCAGCATTAGAAAGGCTTTAAAAGAAAATAAAAATGTTGCATTATATGTCCCAACTGTAACAAATAAATATTTACAAAATAATTTACATTTTATAGACGATTACTACCCATTTTTAAAATATAAAATACTAAATGAATTAGATAATCTAAATATATATCAAACCGTTGATGAAGGAATTGAAAATAGAATAAAAAAACATATAATAGATTCAAAAGATTTAAATGAACTGATTATGAATATAAAAACAAAACGCTATACATATAATAAAATAAGAAGAATGTTAACACATATTATGTGTAATTTCACTAAAGAAGAAGCGGCTAAAATGCAGCATATTGAATATGTTAGAGTTTTAGGATTTAGTGAACTTGGAAAAAATTATTTAAATAAAATTAAAAAAGATATTGAAATCCCTATAGTAACAAATTACTCAAAATGTGATAGCAAAATGTTAGAATTAGATTTTAGAGCAACAAGTGTGTATGCTTCTATATTAAAAGAAAAAGATAAAATTAATTTTATTAAGAGTGAGTATATAAATAAACCTCTTATAAAATAATTTTATCTTTTTTATATTTCTGCGATTTTTAAGAAATTAGTTGCTTTTACCTCTGTGTTATTTGGAAAACCACCAGTTATAATAACAATATCTTTTTCTTTTAAAGGCATAAATTCTTTTGCTTTTTTTAACGCATCATTAACTATTTCATCTGTACTATTATAAATTGGTACATTTGTTGGATAAACTCCCCAGTTAAGAGCTAACGAAAGCGCTACTTTCTTAGTTGGACAACCAGCTAAAATAATTGATTCTGGTCTTAATGTACTAATTTTTCTAGCAGTATATCCACTCATAGTAGCAGCTGCTATAACTTTAGCGTTTAATACATTAGCACTATCAACTACACTACGAGCAATAGTTGCTGTTATATCTGGTTTTTTTATACAATCAGTTTGATTTTTGTAATCAATATGCATTTCCGTATTTTCGCAAATATCAGCCATATATTTAACTGCTTCTATCGGATACTTACCAACAGTTGTTTCACCACTTAACATAACAGCATCTGTTCCATCTAAAACAGCATTAGCTATGTCTGAAACTTCAGCACGAGTAGGACGAGCATTTTTTTGCATAGATGACAACATTTCAGTAGCCACTATACAAAATTTACCTTGCATACGACATTTATCAATAATCATTTTTTGTAATATTGGTAGTTGTTGCATAGGAACCTCAACACCTAAATCACCACGAGCAACCATAATACCATCACTATACTCTATAATTTCATCAATATTTTTAATAGCTGTATTACTTTCTACTTTAGATATTATTTGCATACCTTCACCATTATGCTCTTTTAATATCTTTTTAGCCTCTATAATATCATCTTTAGAATCAACAAATGATAAAGCTAAATAGTCTCCATTGTGCTCACAAGCATATACAATATCATTGTAATCTTGCTCACTTATGAAAGGTACATTTAATTCTACCCCTGGAACATTAACTCCCTTACGATTACCTAAAACACCACCGTTAATGATTTTACAAGTTAATCCTTTTTCGTCTTTTTCTATAACTGATAACTTCATTAATCCATCTTCTAATAATATTGTGTTGCCCACATTAATATCATCTAGTGCTTCTTTGTAGTTAACGGTAATTCTATCTATGTTTCCTAAAACATCTTCTTTAACTATTTTTATTTCTTTACCCTCTTCTAGAATAATTTCGTTATTTTCTAACAAACCTGTTCTAAAATCTGGACCTTTGGTATCAAATAAAATAGCAACACTTGAATTTATATCACTATTTATTCTATTTACTAATTCAATTGTCTCACTTTTTTCAATTTCATCAGCATGTGAAAAATTAATTCTAGCTACATTCATTCCCGATTCAATCATTTTTTTCATAGTCTCATAATTACGACTAGCTGGACCTATACTACATATTATTTTTGTTTTTTTCATGTTACACTTCCTTTTTGTCAAAATCAAAACAAAGGTAATTTTACCATATTTAAATAAGTAAAGTAAAGGGTTAAAGCATATTTTTTTAAACTTTACTTATTTTTTACAATTATGGTTAATTTATACGTGTTTTTAATCAATAAAAAAAGCATCCTATGCTTTTTTTTGACAATTAGGGCAATAATAAGTGCCTCGCCCACCTACTTTAATTTTATTAATTTCATTATTACAAGTGGGACAATTTTCCTTGTTTTTTCCATGTACTAATAATTCATTTTGAAATCTCCCATGCACACCCTCACTAGATGTATAACTTCTTATTGTTGTACCGCCTGCTTCGATTGCTTTTTCTAAAACACTTTTAGTATTATCAATTATCGCTTGTAGCTGAATTTCGTTTAACTCATTACATTTTTCTAAAGGATTTATATTACTTAAAAATAAAATTTCATCAGCATATATATTTCCTATCCCAACTATAATACTTTGATCTAAAATAACTGTTTTAATTGGCAATTTTTTATTTTTATATTTTGTTTTTAAATAATCAACTGTCAAATTATTATCCCAAGGCTCTAACCCTAATTCATTAATTGGTTTACTAGAATAAACCAAATCCTTTTTGATCAAATGCATCCTACCAAATTTTCGAGTATCTTGATATCGTAATTGTTCATTGGTATGAAATACAAACGAAATATGTTCATGTTTTTGTACTATATCATCACTATTTTTTATGAAATATTTACCCTCCATCCTTAAATGGCTAAGCAAATAATAATCATTCAATTCAAACATCAACCATTTTCCTCGTCTTTTAATATCAACTATTGTTTGGTCTTTGATTTTGTCTCTAAATTCCTCTAAAACAGGATATTCGACCAATTTATCATAATATATATTTACATCAATTATCTTTTTATTTATGATTTGCTTTTTTAATGTTTCTTTAACTGTTTCAACTTCTGGCAATTCGGGCATATTATCACTTCCTTTTTAAATTATATCTTCTTTTAGCTATAATTGCAATTATGATAACTACTACTATGATTAAATAATATCTATATTTAAAAATAAAATTAACATCTTTTTCTATATTATCTTCTTCTATATTGTTTATTCTTACGATTTTATCATTTAATATTTTTATACATTCTTCAGCAATTAACTTATGACCATTTGCATTTGGATGGGGATCAATTCCAGTATTAAGATTATTAGTACTTTCTAATTCTTTTATTAAATTAACAGGTATATATATATTCCTATTTGAATTATTTCGATATTCATTAACTTGATTGACAAAATCTTCCTTTGTTTTATTATAAATATCAATCAAATTATGATTATTTTGTAACAGTAATACATATGGGTTATAAAGAGGAATAACAATAAGAACGACATCTTTATTTAAAGAAAATATATTATCGTATATATCTTTTGTATTCATTAATAAATCATTGCCTATATTTACAAATTTTTGTTCATTTTCTAATGAGCCTATACTAGTTATTAACTCACTTAAATAATCATTGCCTCCAATACTCAAAATGATTAAGTCAGATTGTTTTATTTGACCTTTTATATTATCATTATTTTTTATTGTATTTAATAGCCCTTTTGATGTTAATCCATTAACAGCTTTATTATCTAGTATAACAGTTTTATTAATAATATTGTCTTTCAGGTATTCATTAACGATTGATATATAATCTTTATTATCACTTATCCCAAAACCAGATGTAACGGAATCTCCAAGTCCTAGAAAATTATAATTGTCAACTGCTTTTACTTTTCCAAAATAGAAAAGTAACATAGTTATAAATATAAATTTAATTGTTTTTTTCATCTAATTAAAATAAGGTAGTTTGATAACTACCTTATAACCTCTTTTCTATTATGATATAATCACCAATTATATTTTGAACATTATTTATTAAATTATTATCAACTTTACTAAAATATAATTCCACAACTTGTTTTTGTTCGTTTTCTATTGTTATTGTATTTGCAATAACCTCACCTAAATCAATTAATTTAATATCTTTTGATAGATATTTATTTATCTGTGAGGTAATAAGTGGATAGTGAGTACACCCTAATACTAAAGCTTCTATATTTTTGGTTTTAAAAACGCTTAGATATTCATTAATATACTTATTAAAATCAGCAGTATCAACTAAAGAATTTTCAATTAATGGGACAAACATTGGACATTCCACAGTTATAACAGGGATATTCAGTTTCTTTTCAAAAACTTTACTTTTTATTGTCATATGTGTACCTATTATTCCTACTTGTTTATAACTTTGATTTTGTATATATCCAATAGCAGGGTTTATAACGTCAATTATTTTAACATCATAATTATTTTTTATATCATCGTAGATATTGGAACTAACAGTTCCACATGCAATTATAATTATATCTATTTTTTTACTAAGAAGAAAATCAATGATTTTGCTAGTAAAACTATATAATTGATCCTTAGTCTTTTCGCCATATGGTAAATTTATAGTATCACCAAAATAAAAATATTGGTGATTAGGGTGTTTTTTGATTAAACTTTTTAGTACTGTTAAACCGCCAATACCAGAATCAAATACACCAATTCTCATTATTTTTTTACACAAATTCTTTCTATATTACCCATATATGGCCTTAAAACTTTTGGAATATTAATACTTCCATCTTCATTCAAATGGTTTTCTAAAAGTGATATAAGCATTCTTGGGGGTGCAACAACAGTATTGTTAAGGGTATGTGCGTAATATTTTTCGTTACCATTTTTTACTCTAATTCCTAAGCGACGGCTTTGTGCATCAGTTAAATTTGAACAACTTCCAACTTCGAAATACTTTTCTTGTCTAGGACTCCAAGCTTCGATATCAATACTTTTATATTTTAAATCTGCTAAATCACCAGAGCAGCATTCTAAAGCACGAACCGGAATATCCATACTTCTAAATAATTCCACTGTATATTGATACATTTTTTCAAACCATTCTTCACTTTCTTTAGGATCACAAACTACAATCATTTCTTGTTTTTCAAATTGATGAATGCGGTATATTCCTCTTTCTTCAATTCCATGAGCTCCTTTTTCTTTTCTGAAACATGGTGAATAACTAGTAAGTGTATGTGGTAATTCATTAGCATCTAATATTGTATCTTTAAATTTTCCAATCATAGAATGTTCACTAGTACCAATTAAATACAAGTCTTCACCTTCTATTTTATACATCATTGCATCCATTTCTTCAAAACTCATTACCCCATCTACAACGTCACTTCTAATCATATAAGGCGGAATTACATACACAAATCCTTTATTTATCATAAAATCACGAGCATATGTTAGTACTGCTGAATGAAGTCTAGCTATATCACCCATTAGATAATAAAATCCGTTACCACTTACTCTTCTAGCACTATCTAAGTCAATCCCATTTAAGTTTTCTAAAATGTCCAAATGATATGGAACTTCATATGAGTATTTTGTTTTTTCTCCAAAACATTCAACTTCAACATTTTCACTATCATCCTTACCTATAGGAACCGAATTAGCAATTATGTTAGGAATTTGTAGCATTATCCCTCTTATTTTAGCCGCTAATTCATTTTCGTCTTTTTCTAATTGTAATATATTATTATTATATTGATTTATTTCTTCTTTAATTTTATCTGCTTCCTCTTTTTTGCCATCTCGCATTAATAAACCAATTTCAGAACTTTTAGAATTTTTTAAAGCACGTAAATTATCTCCATTTAATTTAATTTCACGGAATTTTTTATCTAATTCATATACTTCATCAACTAATGGTAGTTTATGTTCCTGAAATTTCTTCTTTATATTTTCTTTTACTAAATTGCTATTTTCTCTTATTAAATTAATATCTATCATATTATTCCTTCTTTCTAATTATTCTGCAAATTTATTTTGCAATCTTTTCTTATTTCTATTTATTTTATTCAAACATCCATCAATGATGTCTTGATCATCAAAATTCAGTAATGAACCCAGATAAACTAAGTTAACTAAAATTCTTTTTACAATATCCTTATTATAGTCATTAACTAAATCAGAACTTATTTTATATAAATACAAAAACTGTTCATGAATTTTTCTTGGTATCGTGTTTTCAAATTCCTCTTCAAGCGATACTTCTAGGCCATTACAAAAAGCAAAAGCCATCAACATGCAATCTGCATATTCATCTAATATAACTTCTTTACTACTAGGTTGTTTTGTTGACCAATATTTAAAACATCTAGTTTCGTTTGCTAATTCACCAATTTCTACTAATAATTCTAAGGCATTTTTGGAGAATATATCCTTATCATAGAAGTCAAAATCTTCTGAAAATAAATCATCTAATTCTTTATTTGCTTCGTATATTTTTTCGAATTTTTTCATAACATTCACATCCCTTATATAAAAAAAACATTACAATTCCAAAATAGGAACGATAATGTCGTGGTGCCATCCTAATTACACTAAAAGTGTATCTCAATTTTGATAACGGTATTACCGGAAATGTTTTATATTTCACTCAAGAATAGATTCATAAAAGATTATTGTTAGTTCCCACCACCCACTAACTCTCTATTAATAATTACTTTTATTACTAATTTCCATCAACGATTTATGTAATAATTCTAGCATTAATTTTTTTTTATGTCAATACAGTATATAAAGTTAGTATATCACAATCAAGATAAATTATTATTATCCTCTATATATGGACACATATGAAAAGTTATATACGCAATTTTATGATCTTTCTTCTTTATCGTTTTTTCAATATTATCAATTGCATTGTGAGCATCTATCAGTGATAACGAACTATCCATACTAACCTCACCAATTAATTTATAATACGGTCCATATTTAAGCATTACTAGACTGTCAACTGCTTTTATTTTTTCTTCTTTTAAAATTATTTCTTTTATTTTATTAATGTATTCAAGATTTGTTTCTTGTTCTCCTAATATAGTACTTATATTATCTTTTAGAATATCAAAACCCACTTTTACTATAAACATTCCAACAATCATACTAGCAACCTTATCTGCATATAGGAATATTTTATTAATCTCTGATAGTTGCATAAGCATTACAGATAGTAAAACAACAATTGAACTAATGACATCTGTACTACTTTCTTTTCCACTAGCAATCAAAATATTATTGTTATATTCATTTCCTTTTCTTATAACATATCTAGACAGTAACATTTTAGTAATAATCGTTATTACGCTAACAACTATTACCATAAAACTTGGAATATAGATTTCTCTATTAATCATTTCATAAATGATTCCTAACCCTAAAATTAATATAGCAAAACCAATAATTAAACTTGTTAAGTATTCCAATTTTCCATGGCCATATGGATGTTTATAATCTGCCGGTTTATTAGACATACCATTTCCTAATATAGCAATAATATCCGTTATTAAATCACTAAATGAATGAATACCATCAGTTATTAGAGCACTTGATTTACCAATAAAACCTACTATTATTTTTGTCAAAGCTAATAGAATATTAGTTATAAAACTAATACTCATAACTTTTATTACCTTATTCATAATTCACCTTACTTTGCTTGATACCAGTTTTTCCCATACTCAATATCTACTTTTAATGGAACTTTTAGGCTATACGCATTTTCCATTACGTCAGTTATAATTTTTTTAACGGTATCTAATTCTTCTTCTACCACGTCAAACACTAGTTCATCGTGGACTTGTAAAATCATTTTACTTTTCAAAGATAGTTCTTTGAATTTTCTCCCCATTTCGACCATAGCCTTTTTTATTATATCAGCACTTGTTCCTTGAATAGGGGTATTTAGTGCAATTCGCTCACCCTGTGAACGAATCATATAATTTTTGTTTTTCAATTCCAAAATAGTTCGTTTTCTATTTAATAAAGTTTTGACATATCCGTCTTCATAAGCCTGTTTAATAGTTGTATCCATATATTCTTTTATACCAGGATAAGTAACCAAGTAATTATCAATAAATTGTTTTGCATCACTTACAGGAATATCTAAGTTTTCAGACAAACCAAAACTACTTATGCCATATACAATTCCAAAATTAACAGCTTTAGCAATTCTTCTTTGATTACTCGTAACTTGTTCTTTTTCAATACCAAAAATATCCATTGCTGTTTTAGTGTGAATATCCATTTGATTATTAAAAGCATCAATAAGTGATTCTACATTCGCCATATGCGCTAGAATACGTAATTCAATTTGTGAATAATCACCACTGATAATTAAACTATTTGAACTAGGTACAAATGCTTTTCTTATTAGTCTTCCATAATCGTATCTAATCGGTATATTTTGAAGATTTGGTTCAATTGATGATAATCTACCAGTCCTTGTTAAAGTTTGAGTATAGATAGTGTGAATCTTATTATCATCCATTACTGTATTCAATAGTCCTTCTATATATGTTGTATGCAGTTTTGAAAGCATCCTATATTCAATGATTTTACTAATAATTGGATGTTTTCCTTTTAATTTATTCAAAACATCAATAGCAGTTGAATAACCAGTCTTACCTTTTTTTCCATGTGCCAAACCAAGTTTATCAAATAAAATTTCTCCTAATTGACTTGGTGATGATATATTAAATACTGCTCCAGCATCGTTATATATATCTTTACTAATCAACTCAAGTTTTATTTTTATTTCTTCTCCCATATCAAATAATGCTTTTTTATCAACATTAACTCCATTAAACTCCATATCACCTAAAACAGTAGTTAAAGGAATTTCTATATCGTTAAATAGATTAATTAAATCTTCATTTTTTAATTTATCTTCAAACATTCTATGTGAGTCATATATGAATTTTGCTTTAACAATCGTATTATATGCTACCTTATCTATACTAGGTACAACTAATTTTGTTTTACCATAAACATTTTCGTAAAAAGGTATATCATAATCAAACTGATTAGCAAGATACGCAATATCTTCTTTTATATTATAATCTAATAAATAACCAGCAACCATTGTATCAAATGAAACATTTTCTAAATCTATTCCATTCCATTTTAAAGAGACATATACTTTTTTTAAATCGTATGTATATTTAATGTTGCTTTTTAAAAACTCAGGATTCTGTTTCAAAATATCAAACGGTATAAAAAAACTACTATTGTTATTATAAACACCCATGCCTAAAATCTCACTTTTATGATAATTAGTACCTAAAATTTCTAAATATATAGCACATTCACCATCGATATTTATTTCATTTATATCCTTGATTATTTTAAAATCAATTGGTTTAGCCTCTTTTTGTATGTTTTCATCTCTTTTTAAAAAAGAATAAAATTCAAGTGATTCATATAAGTCATTTAAGTTTTTACTATCATTACCTAAATATTTTAAATCTTTAATATCTATTTCAACAGGAACATTACAATCGATGGTTGCTAAATCATAACTCAAATAAGCATTATCTTTATCATTGATTAATTTTTCCTTCATCTTACCACTTATTTTATCGATGTTGGTATATACACCATCCAAACTACCATATTCTTGAAGGAGTTTTAGAGCAGTTTTTTCACCAATACCTTTAACCCCTGGAATATTATCTGAAGGATCTCCTTGTAATGATTTTAAATCAACTATTTTTTTAGGTTCGATCCCATAATCATCTTTAAATGTATTAGGATTATACCTAATATAATCTTTTTGTTTTAATAATTTAATATCTACATCATCAGATAGAAGTTGAAGAAGATCTTTATCACTGCTTATTATAGTACCAACATAATCACTTTCATTATTACAGTATTTAGCAAACGTTCCAATTATGTCGTCTGCTTCATAATTTTCTATTTCATAATGTTTAATGCCCATATATGTCAACAAGTCTTTAGCTATAGGAAACTGAAGTCTCAATTCATCTGGCATTTCAATACGCCCGGCTTTATATTCTTCAAATTTATCATGACGAAAAGTCTTGCCCTTATCAAATGCGACTATCATATATTCTGGTTTTTCTTCTAATACTATTTTGTTTATCATATTAGCAAAACCAAATAAAGCATTCGTCGGGAATCCTTTACTATTATACATGAAATTACCGTTATAAGCAGTAGCATAATAACTTCTAAACAAGAGATTATTACCATCAACTAAAATTATCTTTTTCATTCTATCACCTATATTTATTATAGCATTTATAACTAGATATATAAAGCAATTTTATATTTTTATAAAGAAAAAAGCATTGATTTTTAATTCAATACTTTCTATTTATTAATATTTAATTATTCACCAAAGATAACAACACGGAATGTAGCATCTCCTCTAGCTGCTCCTGAACCATTTATGAAACAGAACATACCAAAGCTATTTCCTGTTGAACCTGCTAGCCCTCCACGTAAAGACCATGGTGATATAGAATAAGGGAAGTTGGCATAGCCAGTCCATCCTTTAGTTTCACCAGTTGCATCTCCTAAGATTTTTCTAGCATAAGCTAATGAATCATTAAATGTAGTACCATGATTATATTTATTAATATATTTGCTCATATCGGCAGAATCAATTGTTGTTTGTACAAATCCTGAACTAGCTATTTGGATATTTGTATTAGAAGCAGAGTTATATTGAGCCGCCATTACATATTCCCAACCGCCACCAACAGTATCATAAATACCATATACATTTCCTGTCGTACTTGCTTTAACACCATTAGGTGTTTGATATGAATTACATTCTAAAGTAACTGTTTCGCTATATGAATTACCAGCACATCCAGTTAAATGACTATTTGGATTCATCCATATTTCTTTTTCTAATCCTGTTGCACCAGTATAAACTGGGTTACTATACTTACCATAATCAGATTGTGATAAGTAAGCCATCGCTCCCCACTCTGTATTTTTCATCATATGAGGATCGTTTGTTGCTGTTAATCCGTAAGTTGTCTCGTTTTGAAATAATCTTGAAATCTCAAATTGTTCTCTAACACTTTGTGATCTTTGCGATGATAAATTTGGCTTGATTGTTGGTGCTAGCATATTACCCGTTGTTTCAAATTTTGCTACCCAAATACCATTTACTTCTTTTGTTCCAAACGTAAACGCTGGGTGTGTCAAATAAGTTCCATTAGTAGATCCTGTTGATTTTGGAGTTGTTTTATTTTCAAAAACAACATTTATTTTTCTTGGTGTCATATCAGCTGAAGAAACATTGAATAACTCATATTTAAATCTTGGAATCCATACAAAGTATGCCATTATATCACTTTCAGGAACCTCTGTTCCAGCCAATGCATCAACATATTCATCTCTAGTACTAGACGTAACTAATGCTGCATTTGCCCATTGAAAGTTATTATAACTATACCATTCATTAGATCCAATTAAGTTATCAGTATTAGCTTTAATCCATTTTGAACCATCCCATTTAATTGGAATCATTCCTTCGGTCAATTCTGGAATTGACGCGCCTGTTTAATCAGCTCTAAGTGTTTGTTCACACTCTTCCAATGTTTTTTCAGTCAAAACAACTGAAACGTCATTATACCCTTTTTCAGCGCAATATTTTCCGTTATATAAAGCCATCGCGACTTTTCCTTCATAATTAACTAATATTACTCCGTTTTGCGGAACGTTTCCTTTATAGTCTAACTTTCTTCCGGCCGGATTTGATGATTCAACTCCATTTACATAAATAAATGCCACTTCACTTGCTTTTGTATTCTTAAGTGTTTCCTTAGCAAACTCAAATTCCGCTGCATTTGCAATCCCATAAGCAGAGTTTCTAAAAGCTCCCTTATTAGCATCATCAACTACCTTAAGGATTATTGGTGTCGCAATTAAAGCTATTATGGCCAATATAACAATTACGGCCAATAATTCGATCAATGTGAATCCTTTTGTTTTTTTCATATTTTTCCGTATTCCTTTCCTACTTTACACGTGTAATATATCACATTTTGGCACATTTTGTCAATGTTTGTTATAAATGTTGTGTAAAGTTCACCAAAGTGGTGGAAACAATAAAAAAAATTGTATATTTTTATACAATTTTTATTTTTTATTATCGAATACAATACTAGATATTAGTAACACAATAACAAGAAGTAGAAAAATTATCGATAAATTAAAGACTGAATTATGAGAGTTAGTTTGAACGATTGCTATAACAATAGCATTTTTAAACAATAACGTTCCCATACCTAGCCTCCTTTTATTTACTGCCGAATAATATTATACTATTGGTATAATATTATTTCAATCATTTTGGGACAAAAAAAGAAAAAAATCAAAAGATTTTTTAGCTTCCCTTTTTTATCTTATCCCCATGGGATATCATGTGGTTTAACTCGACTGTCATTAATTTTCTCTTCTATAATTTTTCCACTATTCATTTTTATCACTCTATCTCCAATTAGCGCAATTCCAGGATTGTGAGTAATAATAACCATTGTTGTTTTAAACTCATTATTTGCCTTAACTAGTGATTCTAAAACCTTTTTTCCGGTTTTCTCATCTAATGCACCAGTTGGTTCATCACAAAACATAACTTTGGGATTTTTAGCAAGTGCTCTAGCAATTGATACTCTTTGTTGCTCCCCACCTGACAATTCATGCATATATTTATGACTATGAGGTTTTAATCCAACTACATTAATCACTTCATTAATATCGCATTTGTTTTTTCCAAGCGCAGATCCCACTGCAACATTTTCATAAACATTTAGATGTTCAAGTAAATTATAAGTTTGAAAAATAAATCCTAGATTATCTTTTCTAAACTTCGTCATTCTATGATCAGTTAGTTTAGTTATATTTTTATTGTCATATAAAATTTTACCGCTTGTAACACTATCCAGTCCTGAAACCACGTTTAGTAGCGTTGTCTTACCACTACCACTAGGTCCTAAAATAACTACTATTTCGCCCTCTTTAATATCTAATGATACACCATTTAATGCATGATTAGGAACGGTACCAACAAAGTAAGTTTTATAGACATTTTTTATTTCAATTAAATTTTTCATATACACCTACTCTCTTTTAAGTGCTATTGCAAGTGGCACTTTATTTAAAACTCTTCTAGATAAACTGATTGCAATATAGTAAGAAACTACTAATCCAATTAACCCAATTATAGCCATAAGTGGTGATAAAGATATTGGAATTGCTAATCCCATATCACCTACTAAACTTTTAACAATTTTCTTTAACACATATATCATCACTGGGATAGACGCTAAATAAGCGACAATTACAAACGGAGTATATATGTTAAGCACAATTGAACTAATCTTTGGATTTTTATATCCCATCACTTTCATCAAAGAAATAGTTTTCTTATTCTCTTCAACTACTATATTAGCAACAACCGCAATAATTATTAATGCCATGAATGATGCGAAGAATATAACAAAATAAATTGCCGAATTTGCTGTTTGCATTTGATTGCTAATATTTCTTTTTAAATCTTCCATACTGAAAATTGAAGCTATTTCTGATAATTCTTCATCAGATAACTCACTCATATTTGCATATTTTGATTGCTCGCTATATTTTTTTGTGTATGCTATTTTAGGAAATCCCATAATAGTACTCAACTGTTCACGATCGACATAAGCTGTTCTTCCAATATATTCTTCTGTTACACCAACAACAGTATAACTAATTTCTGAGCCATTATAGTTAAATATTAAAGTATCTCCTGTTTCAATTTTCATAACCTCTTTAATATTTTCATTAATTATAATATTATCATCAACGAATAATTGTGGAATTATATTGTTTTTATTTTTATCTTTGTTTAGATACTTTGTAGCACTATCAATTCCTGTTAATGTAATATCATATCCTTCTTCTTCCAATTTCTTATCATTGCCATTTTTATCTTTTATTGATACTAAAGTTTGGCTTATTTCTAAAACTAAATCATCGTTTTGGTCCTCATCAAATTGTGGAGTAATATAGTTAACCATATATTTATAATCCATTCCTTCAAAAGACCTTTCGATCATAGAATTAAATAAATTATAGCCAATCAAAATTAAAACTATTAATAATCCTGTACAAAATGATGTTAGCGATACTATTATTAACTTTCCTAATGATCTAAAAGCTAATGAATATTTAAATCGATAATCAAATGGTAGAAAACTTGTTATTTTAGTAACTATTTTACTGAAAACATTTATTTTTAGATTACTTCCTTCTTTTAATAAATATAATGGTTTTTTTCTAAGCATAAAAATAGCAATTAAATAACTAAGTAAAGATAAAACTATCATTGGTACAAAAACTGATTTTAATAAATAATTTATATTAAAAACAAAACCTACTAACGGAACATTATAGTAACTTAAAAATTGCGTTGTAAGAAATGTATTTAAACTAATACCAATCAAATAACCTAATATTCCACCTAGTATAGAGCCAATTATTGGATATACTAAGTAACTTGTTGCGATTGCAAAAGAATTATATCCAAGTGATTTTAAAACACCTATTTGCAATCTTTCATCATCAATTCTTTTTTTAGTTATTACAACAATAATAAATACTGATATCCCTAATAATAAGTAAAGAAATGTTTCCGCAAATGTCCTATTAGAAGAAAATTCCATTTGAATTGCGTTGACACGCATAATTCTAGTAACAGTAGAAAAAGACATCATAAGTTTATCATTTTCATTTTTATTAATCTTAGATAAAATATCTAAGTTTTCATCATTAGTATTTTTGTTATTACGTTGAAATGATACATTAATATCATTATCATAGTCAAAATTAAACTTTGCTACATAAACATCCTCTTTAACTCCAAAAAAATCACTATAAGCTTTTTCTGTCATAAAAATAATGTTATTGTACTTTTCATCAAAAATTGGCATACTAAATGATATCAACGGATATACATGGTCTGGAGCATAAGTATACCCAACTATTGTATAGGTTTTATCTCCTAATTCATAATCATCACCAATTTTTAGATTATTATTTTTAGCAAACTTAGGTAAAACTGTAATTTCGTTATCATTTATTGGTAATTGTCCTTCTAATAAATATGTTTTATTTATTAGTTTATTATTTATATAAGGCATTGCTTTTGTAATATATCTACCATGACTCATAATTTTAGCTTTTTCAATTTGGTATTCAAAGTCATATTGCTCTTTAATTGAATCTACTTTTTTATTAGCAATATAAATGTATGCATCATATTTTTCAAAAATATTTTTAACATTCATATATAAAGATTGGTTACAAGCTTCAGTTCCATTTTCCAAACAATCATAATAATTGTTTATAATAACTTTCTCATCTTCATTTAAAGTTGATAACTCGTTTTCACGAAGTAAATCGATGTCATTAGTAGTAACATCAATCATATAATCAATGACTGGTATGAAACTAAAATCCTCAACATTTTGTTCATCTAAGTAATTATAATAACGATCTTCCAAACGATCTAATGCCGTATTCATTGATGTATAAATACCTGTTGATAGCATAACCATAACGATAATACCAAACATCTGCACTTTTTTCTTCTTTAACCCTTTTAAGGCGTTTATAAATAGTAATTTCATTATGCCCACCCCAAATCTTTTGCATCAACAAGATTATCATTATGCTCGATACTAACAATTTTACCACTATTCATTTTAATAACGGTATTAGCCATATTAGCAATGCTTGGGTTATGCGTAACTATAATCATCGTTGTATTATATTTTCTATTTATTTCTTGTAACGAAGACAAAACTGTTTTTCCTGTTTTTTCATCTAGCGCCCCAGTTGGTTCATCACAAAATAAAACTTTAGGGTTTTTTACAAGCGCTCTAGCAATTGAAACCCTTTGCATTTGACCACCTGATAACTGATAAGGGTATTTATTACTATGATCCTTTAATCCAACTATGTTAATAACACTATCGATATCTAGTGGTCTATCTGACAAATTTGATCCTAATTCAATATTTTCTTTAACTGTTAAATTAGAAATTAAATTATAACTTTGAAAAATAAAACCTAAATTAAGAGCACGATAATCTGTCAATTCATTATCACTCATTTTATCTATTCTATCGTTTTCAAAGTGTATTTCTCCATTTGTCGGATGGTCAATTCCAGACAATAAATTTAACATGGTTGATTTTCCACTACCACTTGGACCTAATATGACGATAATTTCGCCCTTATTAAGTGATAAATCAACATTATTCAATGCATGATTATCACTAACAAAATTTTTATATATTTTATTAACTTTAATCATTTGATATATTTTTTCCATATAGCCTCCCATTCATAAGTATATTACAATTATAACATTTTTTAGACACTTTTCAATTATAAACATTAAAAAGATAGCTTTGAAGCTATCTTAGAATAATGATAACTGACTAGATTCATCAAGGTGATTTAATACACCCATCATTCGCATTTTTTCTATAAGGGTTCCCGATACTTTAGCACGTTTTTGTAAGTCTTCTATAATAAGAATTTTACATTTTTAAAAATATTTTTAATATTTATATACTTGACTTTTATAACGTGATTTTTAATTTATAATAAAGTCGAAAATATCTTAATTATTCACTTTAATTATTATTAATTATATCATTTGGAGACAATTTTGTTATTCTTTTAATAACAAATAATGTTGCTAATGAACTGATTAAAAATGTTATAATAATTGACCAAATTAGTTCATATATATTATACGACAAAAAATTTATTGGGTAATATATTCGCTTTATTATTATAAAATTAACATATTTTATTACACACACATTTAGTAACGACGCTGCTATTAATGCAAAAAAAGCTATAATATGTCCTTCAACAGCTGAAATCTTTAAAATGTCCATCTTGCTTGCCCCTAAAGCTCTTAAGATTCCTAGTTCTTTCTTATTTGTAACAAGACTATTTATAATATATGACACTAACAATAGAAACGAAATTAATGACGTTAATATACCTAAATACCTTGCAATTAAAATAATAGTACCAATTTTATCAGACATCAAGTCAATCGCAACCGAATATCCGGAATATATTTTATATTTTGATTCCCCTGGTTTATAGCTATTTAATACTGATTCTATTGAATTTAAATCTTTTCCTTTAAAAATGACAAGTGTTCTTTCTAAATTTTTGTCTAAAATATCATTCAATATTTGACTTGAAAAATATAGTTTATTTATATCATAACTAAAACCTATTATCTTTAAATCTTTAAAAACATATTCCTTTGATTCTTCATTTGGTTCATATGGTGAAATTTTAGTAGATATTGAACTATCTAAAATATTGTTGTCTTCTAGATATTTACTAATAAATAATTGTTCAGAAATTTCTTGTTTATTTATACTTGATAAATTCTTTGAGAATTCACCATTTGAAATTAAATTCAAAAAAGAATTATTAATAATAATTTCATTGTCTTTTAAATTATTAATTTCTTTTATGCCATCTAAAGAAATAATCGATATGCTATCTGATAGAATACCTGCTTTATCACTATAGATATAATCAGTCAAATTATATCTTATCTTCAAATTCATTTTAAGTAAATTTAAATCATTATCTTTTTCTAATTTTACACTATTTAAGAATGAATTTGGCACATAAATATTTTGAGCTGTTTCTTGGACATTATAATTAAAATAAATCGCTTTTAAATTGATATTTGATGGTAATATTTTCGAATTATCATTGACAATTTTATTCATGGTAACTTTTTTTAATTCCTCAAATTCAGATAAATCATCATCTATAATTCCAACTATCTTCGCTTGTGTATTTCCAATATTTACCGTTATATTATCATTGATAATAGTATGGTAATTATCTGGTTTGTAAAAATTATTATTATTTAACAAGATTCCTCTTGTAATAATAAGATCAGCTACGTATTTATGGATTACCATTTCGTCCGAATCAACTGCAATCTTACCTATTATTTTCATTTCATTAAATTGCTTTTTACTCAATTCAATGAATTTATATTCTTCTTTGAAACAATAGTAATAAATTGGAATATCAAAGTTATTATAGGATTCACAGTTTGTATTTAATCCAACAGAACTACCATTATGCGTAAGTTCATACCCAACCATAAGATCTGAATTGACTACTTTTGAAAGGTTATCTATATCACTATCATTAAAGTTAAATCTTGAACCATAATCATAATATTTGCCTGTCAAGTTATTCATTGACAAAATCTTTTTAATCTTAATATAACTATTATTGTCAATAATTGTTTTCGCATGAGCTTTATTTATATCAAATTTTGATATCGAATTTGATAAATTAAATAAAAGTAATGTTAGTATTAAAAAGAATAATATAATACTAATTCGCATTTTTTTCTTCTTAAAATTATTTAACGCAAATTTTATTGCTCTAAATGTAGACAAACTTGATTTTTTTATTTTCTTCTTTTGAATAGTAGTATTCACTGTTTCCTTAGAATCAGAAATTATTTTTCCGTCATCAATTTTTATTATTCTATCTGCATACTTTTTGGCATTTAATTCGTCGTGTGAAACAACTATAACTAATTTTGTATCACTTATTTCTTTTAATAAATCAAAAATACTTTTAGCTGTATTACTATCCAATGAACCTGTTGGTTCGTCAGCAAGAATTATCTTAGAATCTTTAGCTATTGCTCTTCCAATAGCAACCCTTTGCTTTTGACCTCCAGATAATTCATTAGGTTTACGTTTTTCTTTTCCTGTTAGCCCAATAAATTTTATAATTTCCAAAATTTTTTCATTATCGTTTTTGGAGTTTTGCAATGCTCCTGAAATAGCAATATTATCAAAAACACTTTGGTTCTCAAATAAATTAAATTCTTGAAAAATAAATCCTATACAAGTATTTCTATAGCTATTAAGATTATTCTCAGAAAGAGATGAAATTAATGTACCACATGATTCAATATTACCATTATAATTTTGGTCTAATCCTCCTATTAAATTTAATAAAGTTGACTTACCACTCCCACTTTTACCTATGATGAAAACAAGACCAATTTTATCAAAATTAAGTGTAATATTACTTAAAGCATTCACTATTTCATTATTATTAATATATTTTTTTGATACGTTTTTTATTTCTACCATACTATCTCTCCACACTATTAAACATAATTAAATTAGTAGTTTATAAATGAATATGTTCCGCTAATACTTACCGTTCCTCCGAAAATAGACCCATTATATATTTCAATTCCATATAAAACGTCGTAAAAAGATACCACATTACTAGAATCAGAAATTTGACTAACAACTGGAACCTTAACGCAATCGTTAGAGTTAGAGGATGGACAAGTACCATTTTGCGGTATAAAATAAATTGTATAAGAATTACCTTTTGCTACTAATCCTTTTTTCTCAGCCAGTATTTTTCTATTGGAAAGCCAGTCATAAGTATACATTAGACGAAGATCAAATTTATCTCCACCTGATGTATTTACAACAACCTTGACATAATTAGAGGATATTCCTTCTAAATAATCCATTTTTGTATACTTACCACCCCAACTTGCCGCCGTTCCACTATAATTATATGAACGGAAAACTGTTGCAGCATGAACACCTGCTATATTAGTAAAAAGCATCACAGTCATTAAAATAAATGCCATAAATTTGATTGTTTTATTTTTGTATTTTTTTAACATAAGATTCCTCCTTTTTATCTTTAAAGTAATTTTCTATATTTTTGTTAGTTACTTTTTTTAAATCAATATATTTTTGTTTTATTACAATAAATGTAATAATATTTGAAAAGACAATAATAAAGTAATATTGATATTGATATTTTAATAAGAATAATATCAATATATTAAATAGGGTTGTAACAGTTAGGTGTTTTAATGCTATATTTTTCTTCACAATTTGATTATAGTCTAATTTAAAAATAACATATCTATTCACAAAATAAATTATTATTCCTGTTAAAAGAAAATTTAATTCTAAAATATCAGGAACACCAATATTCTTTATTAAAAATAATATCAACATTATCTTCATATATTCAATGGTAGAAATGTTTTCATTCATATTATCACCACCTACATTATATCACATCATATCACCTCAAATAATAAAAAATATTTTGAAAGTAATTTTCATTATCTTTTTATTGATTACTAAAAAGATAATGAAAAAAACTCGCACAAATTTTCCTAAAGTCTGTACGAGCCCTTTAACTAATTATAATATACTAATTTTCTACAAATTTCGCAATCATATTTTATTAAAATTTTATAACAGTATGTTACTTAAATCAATGATTTTAAATGCTATCTTCATGTTATTGTATGTAAAATTTTAACTATATTTTAACTAAAACAATGATAACTGGCTAGATTCATCAAGGTGATTTAATACACCCATCATTCGCATTTTTTCTATAAGGGTTCCCGATACTTTAGCACGTTTTTGTAAGTCTTCTATGCTAAGGAAAGATCCCTTTTCTCTTTCTTCAACAATCTTTTTAGCAACCGTATCACCTAATCCGTCAATTGTTCTAAATGGCGGAATTAAAGTTTTATTATCATCATCAATAATAAAATTAACAGCGTCACTTCTATTAAGATCAATGTTTGCTATCTTAATACCTCTTGCAGATGCTTCTAAAGCAAGAGCTAGTACATCTAAAACAGATGACTCTTTATTTGTTGCATCAAAACCTTTATTATTAATTTCAAGCATTCTTGCTTTAATTGCATCATATCCTTTAATCATTGCATCTATGTCAAAGTCACTACAACGAATTGAAAAATATGCACAATAATATAAAATTGGTCGATGAACTTTAAACCAAGCAATCCTTAAAGCACTCATTACATAAGCTGCCGCATGGGCTTTAGGGAACATGTATTTTATTTTTTGACAAGAATCAATATACCAATCAACAATTCCTGCTTCTTTCATCTGAGTTTCAAAGACTTTCCATCCTTCTGGATCTTTACTGGCTTTACCTTTTCGAACAAATTCCATGATTTTAAAAGCGGTTTTTGGCTCCATACCATTATACATCAAATACACCATTATATCATCACGACAACCTATTACTTCTTTGAATTCACAAATATTATTTCTAATTAATTCTTGTGCATTGCCCAACCATACATCAGTCCCATGTGACAATCCTGATATTTTCAAAAGTTCTGAGAAAGTTTTTGGTCTTGTATCGACAAGCATTCCAATAACAAACTTTGTTCCGAATTCAGGAATACCTAATGTTCCTGTTTCGCACATTATTTGTTCCTTAGTAACGCCTAATACTTCTGGGGATGAAAATATCTTCATTACATCTGGATCAGACATATTTATTTTTGTAACATCAATCCCTGATAGATCTTGCAACATTCTTAGTACCGTTGGATCATCGTGTCCTAGAATATCTAATTTTAATACATCTTGATCAATTGCATGATAATCAAAATGGCTAGTTCTCCATAAAGAATTAGGATCATCAGCTGGATATTGAAACGGTGTAAAATCAAATACATCCATATATCCTGGTATTACAACTATACCTCCAGGATGTTGTCCTGTTGTTCTTTTAACCCCTGTACATCCCATTGCAATACGTTCAACTTGAGCTGTTCTCATTATAATATTTTTATCTTCACAATAACCCTTAACAAATCCAAATGCCGTTTTATCGGCAACAGTACCAATTGTACCTGCTCTATAAACGTTATCTACACCGAATAACTCCTTTGTATATTCATGTGCTTTCCACTGATATTCACCAGAAAAGTTAAGATCTATATCCGGAACTTTATCGGCATCAAAACCTAGGAAAGTTGCAAAGGGCATATCTTGTCCCTCTTTATCTAATTTAGTTCCACATTTTGGACAATCCATATCTGGTAAATCGTACCCACTTGAATATTTCGAACCTAAAGATTTACCATCAAGTTCAAAAATACTATGTTTACAATTTGAGCACACATAATGAGCTGGTAATGGATTAACTTCTGTAATTCCCATCATTGTTGCAACAAATGATGAACCAACAGATCCTCGACTACCAACTAAATATCCATCATCATTAGATTTCTTAACTAGTTTTTGAGAAATCAAATATATTACATCGAATCCACCTTTTATAATCCCATTAAGTTCTTGTTTAATCCGTTCTTCTATTAGACTAGGTAATGGATTACCATATAATTCATGAGCTTTTCCATATACAAGTTCATTTACAGTTTCAACTGAATTTTCAATTTTAGGTGAAAATGGAATTCCGCCGGTTTCAATAATTACTTCCAAAATTTCAACCATATCAGCTATTTTATTAGGATTAGTAATTACTATTTTATTAGCCAAATCTTCTTCTAAAAAACTAAAATCTTCTAACATTTCTTCTGTTGTCCTTAAATGACAACTAGGAATATTAATTATATTATTTCTAGCAAGTGGATGTCTTCCTCCACCAGGAACTTTTTGATTAACAATAATCTCTCTATAAATTTTATCGTCCCTAGTTAAATGGTGAACATCACCTGTAGCTACTACTATCTTACCGGCTTCGTCACTTACTCTTATTATTTTTTTTACATGTTCAATCAATTCAGATTTACTTGCAAAATCATTCATTTGTAATAAATGGTCATAACATTCTAATGGTTGAACCTCAACATAATCATAAAAATTAATTATATTAGTTAGTTCCTCATCACTTTTAGAACGAGCTTCGATGAAAACTTCACTTTCATAGCACCCACTTCCTATTAATAACCCTTCCCTTAGATTAGTAATTTCACTACGTAATATTCTAGGAGTTTTATATAAATATTTGGTGTTAGCTAAACTAATTATTTTAAATAAATTCTTAAGACCAACTTTGTTGGTTGCTAAAATATTAACGTGGAAAGCACGACCAAATTTATGAATTTCATCTTTTGAAACTAATTTTTCTAAATCTGATACTTTTTCAAAATTTCGATCACCTAATTTTTTCATCATTTTATGAAAAATAAGGGCTGTAGCCTCAGCATCGTAATCTCCACGGTGATGAGAATCTTCATCAAATGGAATGTCATATCTTTTAACAAGCGCTGATAAGCTGTGACGGCTAAAATTACTATCCATTGTTCTAGATAATTCTAAAGTATCTATTACTGTATTATTAAATGTCCCTAAATCATATTTTTGATAAGCCATCTCTAGAAATGAAACGTCAAATTTTGCGTTATGAGCAACCATTGGATAAGAGCCATACCACTCAATAAATTTTCTAATTACCTCTTCTTCTGATGGTTTTCCTTTTAACATTTCATCTGTTATTCCAGTAATCTCCGTAATCTTTTTAGGTAACGGTCTATTTGGATCGATCAATTCAGAAAACTTGTCTATTATTTCTCCATTACATAATTTAACTGCACCAACTTCGATGATTTGATCTCCGCCACCGGCGTTAAATCCAGTTGTTTCAAAATCGAAAACAACATATGTATTTTCCATTAATTGGCTATCATCAGGTCTTAAAACGATATTAACGGAATCATTAATCATTGTAAGTTCAGCCCCATAAATTGCCTTGAAAGGTTCCTCACCCTCAGCAAGATTCTTATTGAAATCACAAACAGCATGATAAACATCAGGAAAAGCCTGAACACCATTATGATCTGTTATTGCAATTGCTTTATGCCCCCATTTTTTAGCTTGTTTTACTAAAGTTTTGGCATCCACTAAACCGTCCATTTGACTCATAAAAGTATGTGCATGCAACTCAACTCTTTTTATTTCACTATTATCTTTAATAGTAGTATCCTCTTTTTTTAAGGTACTTATATCTCTAGCATTTAAAACTAGTTCCTTAGAATACACATCATTCTTACTATAACCCCTAATTTTATACCAATTACCTACTTTTAATTTCTTTTTCAAAGTACTATATTCGTGAAGGTCTTTGACAAAAACTTTACAGTATATACTATCATTATAATCAGTTATTTTCAATGTAATGATTCTAAAATTACTCTTATTTGATTCAAAATAATCAACCCCAAAAACATATGCTTCAACTGTTATATTATTATCTTCACCAACAATATTATCAATTGTCATAGTCTTACTTTTTATTTCGGTTCCAAAGATTATTTCGCTGTCATTCCCTTGTTTTTTTACGATAACATCTTTCGGGATATCACTCAATAAACTTTTATCAATTTCTTCTTTTAATTGAACACTTTTTTCTTTATTTACAACAACTTTGAAAGTTATTTCACCATAACCAAATTTCTTGAAATCTTTAATTATTTTATCTTCAATTCGTTTAATTTTCATCTCTTCTGCTAAATTACTAACCTCTATTGTAAGGGTTTTATCAATGAAAGATATTTCACTTTCTTTAAACAATGCAAGTAACGGATATTGCTCACTATTTTTATCAATCACATATTTGAAGTAGTCATTAACATATTCTTCACTAACACTTGACACAATGAAATTAACTTTTAGTTTTTCAATTGTAGGAAACCCTAATTTTAAAAGTTCTAAAAATCTTACATAGACATCAAGCGGTAAAACTTTAGAAATATTTATTATAAATTTATATGTATCTTTATTTTTATTACCGATTATTTTTTCAAGTGAAGCATTCTCAAAATATTGATAATCTTCGCTTGGTAATTTAATCTGATCTAATAATATTTTAAGCTTATCATTCATACTATCACCAATTTCATTATACCAAAAAAAAGAAGATTAATAAACATCTAATCTTCACTTTCCAAATTTATAAGTTATTAAATATAAATACAAAACGATCTCTATTATAAATATCTTTTTCAATTTTTATAACACTATCCGGAAAATAATTCAAGGCTATTTTTTTTACTTCCAAACCTTGCGAAGCCCCAATTTCAAATGCTATCATATTGCGTTCGTTCAAGTATCTTGAAGCATTCATAAGAATCTGGTTGTAATATTTTAATCCTTCATCTTCTGCGTATAAAGCTATATTCGGCTCATTATTTTTGACTATTTCCATAACTTCTTCATCATAAGCAATATATGGTGGATTACTGATAATACAATCATATTTTTCCGTTAACGGTTCTAACATATCACCTAACTTAAAATTTACTAACACATTATTTATTTTGGCATTATCTTTAGCTACAATTAAAGCTTCTTTTGATATATCTACAGCCGTAACAGAACAGTTTGGCAATTCTTTTTTTAATGTGATAGCTATACAGCCACTTCCCGTTCCTAAATCAGCAATTTTTAAACATTCATTAAATGATTGTTTAATATAATTAATAGTCTTATATACTAAATCCTCAGTTTCAAACCTGGGTATTAAAACAGACTTATTTACATTAAAATGATATCCATAAAAGTTTACATTACCAACTATGTATTGAACTGGTTCTTTTGCTTTTAATCTTTCTATACCTTTGGTTAATAATTGTTCTGGTAAGTATTTTTTTAGATATTCAATGTCTTTATCCATTATTCACCTTTTAATTTTCTTGCTTGATCTTCTGCAACTAGTGCCTCAATTATTTCACCTAAGTCACCTAACATTACTCTATCTAATTGTTTTAGAGTAAATCCAATTCGGTGGTCTGTCACGCGGTTTTGTGGATAATTATATGTTCTAATTTTTTCTGAACGATCGCCAGTTCCAACCTTACTTCTACGCTCATTACCAATTTCTTCTTCATGCGCACGTAATTGTTCTTCATAAATTCTTGCTCTAAGCATTTGTAACGCTCTTTCACGATTTTGAATTTGACTTCTTTCATTTTGACAAGTTACAACAACTCCTGTAGGGATATGGGTCATACGCACAGCACTATCAGTAGTATTAACTGACTGACCACCACTTCCACTACTTCTATATACATCAACTTTTAAATCTGATGTTTTTATTTCTATATCAAACTCCTCAGCTTCTGGCATAACTAAAACGGTTGCTGTTGATGTATGAACTCTCCCTTGTGTTTCCGTAGCTGGAACTCTTTGAACACGATGAGCACCACTTTCATATTTCAATTTTGAATATACATTATCACCTTTAATCATGAATTCAATTTGTGAAAAACCTCCTGCGTCACTTCTTTCTTCTGTTAAAATTTCGGTTTTCCAGCCTTCTTTTTCAGCATATTTTAAGTACATGCGATAAAGGTCTCCCGCAAAAATATTTGCTTCATCTCCACCAGCAGCGCCTCTTATTTCAACAATAACATTTTTGCCATCGTTTGGATCTTTTGGTAACAAAATAATCTCAATTCGGTCTTCTAAGATTTTTTTTTGTTCTTGCATTTCATTTAATTCTTCTTTAGCTATTTCACCTATTTCAGGATCACTAGTCATCTCACTAGTGTCTTTGATAGCTAATAATAACTTTTTATATTCCTGATATACTTCATAAGCATCAGTAAGTAACGATTGCTCTTTAGTTAATTCTAAAGTTTTTTTAATATTAGATATAGTTTCTGGATTCATCAACTCGTTGTTTAATTCATTATATCTTTTTTCAATTGTTTCTAAACGTTCTATCATAAATTCTCCCTCTTTAAAAATTATTTGGATTCATTAAAAATTATACTATAAATGATTTAAATAAGCAAATAAAATAGATAGTAAACTATCTATTTAGTTTTATTACGTTGTTCTTGCAACTCCATCTTTGCATCTATAACTTGTAATAAAAATTTGTCCATTTCTAGCTCTTTATTTTTAAAATCTTTATACATGTTCTTATACCATGGTCCATCTAGACTTATTAATGCTTTTCTTAGTTTTTCTGGATTATGTCTAATATAAGCCAAGGCTTGGTCCATACCTAAATGAGATTTCTCGCTTGGGGTGAAAAAATAATTTTCATCATAATATTTTATATCACAAAAGGCGGTTTGCTGATTTATTCTATTTTTTTCATTAATAAGATTATATTTATTATCAAAAATGAGACCGTCTTTTATTACCTGCCTATTAATATTTACTGTTCTTTCCATTTTATTATCAGTAAACAAAAATTTATTAGTAATAAGGTCATACCCTTCTTGTGTAAATTTAACTGATGCAGTTATATTATTCAGTAATAGCTTGTAATATGAATACTGGTAACCAATTTGTTCTTGTTTTTTGTTGGTTTTATAATTAGTAACTAAATCTTGAATTATACTTACCCATTGCAAAATTTTAATTCTTGATACTTTGCTTCTATCACCTACAATTTTACCTATCACTGCATAATCCTTCTTATCATTTGCCATAAATTCATGAACTAATAACAATTCTTCTTTACCATCCATAAAAAAATTTAACAAAGCAAAATTTTCTTTTGTAACATTTTGATATTGTATTATGTTTGTTTCGCCATCCATACTATCACCTAACTATAGAATACCATATTTTTGTTATTTTATATATAGAAAATTAAAAATTTGAAACTTATTTGTTTCAAATTTCTTCTATTTCATCGTCTGTTACAATTGCAAGATCTTCTATATCGTCATCATCTTCATCAATATCGTCATCATCAATAGAGTTGTCTATATCTTCTTCATAATCTTCGTTATCATCATTTTCATCTTCTTCATCTTCTTTTTCTAGTTCTTCTTCGATTTCTTCTTCATCATCTATAACTAGTTCAACTGAGTGATTTTCTCTTAAATCCCATTCATTATTTTCAAGTAAAACAAATCTTTTGTCAATAGTCAAAGATGTATAGTAATCTCCTATTTTAGAAGTATAATCTTCATCGCTATAATCTAATAATTCACAAATCCTTTTAAAAATACTAGGTGTATTCATAGATTCTTTATTTTCTTTTATTAACATATAAGTTAAATCAGTATATGAAAGCAATTCTAATTCTTCTTTTGATATATTTTTTAAGTTCACAAAAAATTCCTCCTACATTTTATTGGGTGCATCTATTCCTAATAAACGCATTCCCTCTTTTAACACGATTGCTACTGCTTCACCAATAGTCAATCTAAATTCTGTTAATTCAGCATTTTCTCCAATAAATTTTTCATTAGCGTAAAGTTTGTTGAAGTCTTGTGCTAAATCAATAATATATTTTGCAATCTCTGATGGATCATATTTTTCTTTTGATCTTTTGACACAATCAGAGAAACCATATAACTTAAAGATGACATTCCACATATATTCACTAATTTCAATATTTTCAAAGTTAATTGCAATTCCTTTTTTATGGTTTAAAAGTGAATTAATTCTAGCATATGTATATTGAATATATGGCCCTGTTTCACCTTCGAATCTTAGTATGTCTTCTAAATTGAATTCTATGTCATTTGTTCTATAATTTTTAAGATCGTTAAATATTACAGCACCAACACCAATTTGACGACTTACTTCATCTTTATTATCTAACTCTGCACTTCTTTCATCAATATACTTACGTGCAAGTTCAATAGCTTCTACAAGTACATCATGAAGCTTTATTGATTTACCTTGACGTGTTGACATCTTCTTCCCGTCTTGTAAGATTAGTCCAAAACTTATATGATGAACATTTTGACTCCAATCATAACCCATTTTTGTTAAAACAGCTTTCAATTGGCTGAAGTGAAGCGTTTGTTCATTACCCACAACATATAAAGCTTCATCAAAATTATAATTATTTTTTCGATAGAAAGCGGCAGCTAAATCTCTCGTAATATATAATGTTGCACCATCACTTTTTTTAATTAAAGCTGGTGGCATCTCATCATTTAATCTAACAATTTCAGCACCATCACTAGTCTCTAGTAAATCTTTTTTTTCTAATTCTTCTACAACAGCATCCATTTTATCATTATAAAAAGCCTCACCGTTATATGAATCAAATGATTTTATACCCAACAAATCATACGTTTTATTAAATTCTAATAATGATTCATTCTTAAACCATTCCCATAATTTTAAACTTTCACTATCTCCATCTTCCAATAATTTAAAGTAACTTCTACCTTCATCATCTAATTCAGGATTAGTTTTTACTTCTTCATGAAATTTTACATATAGTTTCTTTAACTCATCAATAGGGTTTTCCTTAACATTTTCTTCATTTCCCCATCTCTTATAAGCCGATATCAACTTACCAAATTGTGTCCCCCAATCGCCTAAATGATTGATTCCAACAACATTATATCCATTCTTTTGACAAATATTTTTTAACGCATTTCCTATAACTGTACTTCTTAAATGCCCAACTCCGAATGGTTTAGCAATATTAGGGGAAGAATAATCAATGACAATTGTTTTGTTATTCCCTAAATCATTACTACCATACTTGTCTTTATTAGCTAAAATATTATTTAGAATATGTTCAGTTGTTTTATTCTTTTTTACGAAAATATTTAAATATCCATTTACTACTTCTATTTTTTCATAATTATCATTTTTTATACCTTCTTTTATTAATAAGGCTATATCCATAGGACTTTTACGCATTGCTTTGGCGTACGAAAAACAAGGAACTGCGTAGTCAGCCATTTTTCTGTCTTTAGGATTTTCGATAACTATATCATCAATATTTACGTATTCTTTTAATACTTCGTGTATATCTGCTTTTATCATTTCTTTCAAATTCATTATATCACCTCATATTTTATTTCAAATTTAAATATTCCCATATCTTCGCCATTTAAGTTCAACTCATATTCAATAACTATTTTATTATCTTTTATGTCTAATATGTTAGTTTTCACACATAAATCCATTTTCAACTGATGACTTTTAATATAATAAACACCTTCAGTTTTTTTATTTCTAATAAAATCAATTATTATTTCATATTCATCAGTAACTCTACTCAATTTTATTTTATTATCTTCTAGCAAAATAGTTACATTAATATTTTCTTCTTTGTACACTATTTTATTATCAAAGTATATACCCAATAGCTCTTTCAATATGATGTCATCCTTGGTTTTTAAAGACGAATTTATCTTTATTTTAGCCATATATAACCTCTTCCATATTTACTGAATGTAATTATAACACACTTTTGTTAAAAAAGCACTTATATTTTTAATTTTTTTTCTAATACTAATTGTAGGATGGAGTGATTAGATGAAACTATTAAAATTTTCGGTCAAATGTGGTTTAATCGCTGTTCTTTTTTTTATTATTGGATACGGGGGAATCTATTTATATGCTAAAATGACCGCTAAATTACCAATAGACAGGGCAAATAGTTTCTATCTATATGATATTAATAATAACTTATATTCAAACAGTAGTAATAAAGAGTGGATAAGTTTGGATGAAATATCACCACATTTAATTAATGCGACTATCGCTGTTGAGGATAAAAATTTTTATAAGCATCAGGGTTTTGATTTCTTAAGAATTATTAAATCATTATATGTAAATTTCACTACTGGAAAAACACTTCAAGGAGCATCAACTATATCACAGCAATATGCCAAAAATCTATTTTTAGATTTTGATAAAAAATGGGGTCGAAAAATTGAAGAAGCTTGGCTCACTATTCGACTTGAGTCACATTATAGCAAAGATCAAATATTAGAAGGATATCTAAACACTATTAATTATGGCGGGATATTTGGAATAGAAAATGCCGCTAAATATTATTTTAACAAAAGTGCAGAAGATTTAGATTTAGCAGAAGCATCAATTTTAGCAGGCATCCCAAAATCTCCATCGTTTTATTCTCCTTTATCAAATGAAGAAGCTGCAAAAGGTAGGCAACAGCTTATTTTAAAGGCAATGCTTAAAAATGAATATATTAGTGAAGAAGAGATGGACATGGCTTACAATCAGGAACTAACTTATTTTGGAACAAAAGAAAAAAGTAATTTGTCTACTCTAATGTATTATCAAGATGCGGTTATGGATGAATTAAAAAAAATAAAAACAATACCATCGTCGTTTTTAAAAACAGGTGGTTTAAAGATATACACTAATTTAGATATGAGAGTTCAATCAATTATGGATGAAAGTATAAAAAACAATATAGATCAAAATAATGACTTAGAAGTTGCTAGTGTTGTAATGGATCCTGACACCGGTAAAATACTAGCTCTAGCTGGTGGACGAGACTATTCTTTAACTCAATTTAATAGGGCAATCAGTTCGCAAAGACAGGTTGGTTCAACTATGAAACCTTTTCTTTACTATGCAGCATTAGAAAATGGTTTTACGGCTTCTACAACATTTACTAGTGAGAAAACCACATTCACATTTTCCGAAAATAAAACTTATAGTCCAAAAAATTTTGGTGACAAATATGGTAACAAACCAATTAGCATGGCGGCCGCTTTATCTTATTCGGACAACATATACGCTGTAAAAACACATCTTTTTTTAGGTGAAGATACACTAGTTGATATTGCAAAAAGAATTGGTATAGATAGTAAGTTAGAGGCTATACCTTCCTTAGCGCTAGGTTCTAAGGAAATAAACATTATTGAAATGATGCAAGGATATGCTGCATTTGCTAATGAAGGTTATAAAGTAAAGCCCTTTTTTATAACTAAAGTTGAGGATATAAATGGTAACGTTTTATATTCTTATAATCCAACTAAGGAAAATGTATTGAATAAAAGTATTGTTTTTGTTTTAAATGAAATGTTAAATAACTGTTATGCTACTGAAATGGTTGATTACAACTATCCAACTTGCATTAGTCTAGCACCTCAAATTACTAATAAATATGCGATTAAAACGGGAACAACTGATACTGATCATTTAATATTTGGTTATAACAAAGAACTTGTTGTCGGAGTTTGGACTGGTTATGATAATAATCGTAAGATTGAAACAGCTGATGGTGTAGCTAACAAACAAATATGGGTAGATATAATGGAAGGGTACTTCGAAGATCATAAACCCGAATGGTATAGTATTCCTAAAAATGTTGTCGGTGTGTTAATTGATCCTATAAGCGGTAAACCAGCAACTGATAATAGTACCAAGAAAAAGATTTTTTATTATATAAAGGGCACTGAACCTTATATTCAAGATCAAGATCTAGATGATTTAATTCCTACTATGAAAGAAGAAAACTAAATTTCTTTACATTTTTAATTAATCGTGTTAAAATAGCCACCAATCGGGGTGGTTATTTTGTTTAATATAATTGAACGTTTAAAAAATGCTGATGTTGATTTCCTTTTTGACGATCATTTTTCTAGCAATAACGATCAAAGGGAAATGTTAAAGTTGGTAAGACAAGATAAAGATTACATTGAAATTTATATGAAAATATTACCTAAAATAATAAATAAAATCAGTTCACACGTTTTGTTTGATTCTATATACGACATTGATCAGTTAAAATCCTATACTTACTATTTATTAACATATGGGAATATTTCTTTAGAAACATTGAGTACAATACAAATAAAAAATTTGATTTATAAAACGATATGGGGAAAAGCATTTATTTATCATAATTTGGAACAAATATTAAGTAAGAATAGTGAAAAAAAGATTGAAATAATTTGTGAATATCTTTGTGAAGATGAAAATTCATTACTTCATTTTTTAGAAAAACATCTTTACGGATTAAATGAAAAGATAAGAATTTTGTTTGTTAAAGAATTATTGTTAAAAAACGTCCCTATATTTGAAAAAAATGTTAAATTAAATGAAATTATTTTATCAGATCCTTTTAAGAATTTCAGTCAACAATCATTTTTTTCTAATTCAAACAATGACAAAGTTAACATATGTAGTCAAGAAGTTCTTGCACAACTTCTAGGTGTTTTAATAAAAGTTAATATGTCACCTGAATCTATTACATATATAAGCAACCTTATAATAAATAACTATCCCCAAAATGATGTTGGTAAAGTATTAATTGAAACTAATGACCCGATAATCAAAAAATATATACTTAATAATTTTGATATCATTTTCAATACGTGTAATAATTCTAAAATAAAGATGTTAAAAAGGCTACGCAATGAATTAAATGAAAACATCAATAATAAATACTCATTTTTAAATACAATGATGGATCTTACTAATATAAATTCAGACTATTTTAATGAGGTACTTGAAAATATATTAAAATATAATCTTTTAGATACTATATTAAAACTTAAAGATAAATATATGTCACTTAGTATTAACAAAGAATTTTCTTATGTAAATAGAGGTGTATCAACTTTTGTTTTTAGAATTGGAGACTATGTTATAAAGTTAAGTAATTACCGCTATTGTCCAAAATGTCCTAAACATTTCAGAGTAATAAAAAATTATGAGCGAAAAGTTATCCATGATAATTCTAACAATCCTGTTTTCTATATAGAAATACAACAATATATAAACAATAAAGAGCAAAATATAACTGATCAAATGATTTATGAATTATTTAAGGATTTACAAATGGCTGGTTTAGAAATAACAGATCCTAAGTCTCTTAACTTTGTTAATGATAATTTTGCTTTATTAGAAAGTTATAAAGATGCTGATATTAATAAACGTACTTCTTTAAACACTTTACCGGATCACTTCAAAAGAAATCCATTAGTACTACTAGATATTGACTTATTATACAAGATAAATGATAAAAATAAAAAATATTTTTCTGGTAGTAAGTACTATTCTGGAACTTTTAATATGGATGAATCAATTAATTTTTTTGAAGCCGCAAAAAAACTGCGTAAGATTAGATCATAAAAAAAATGACATAATAATGTCATTTTTTTATTGCTTCTCTTATTTTTTCAACAAGTGAATCTTCATTTTCAGTGATTATTGGTATATTATTTACAATAGCAAAAGACTTTGTTGCTCCTATACCACAAAAATTTTGACAACCTATTATAATTTCCGCCTCATTATCGATTTTTTTTAGTTTAGGGACTAATGTCTTTATATTAGTTGCTTTACATCGATCACAAACTTTAAATTGATTAGGCATTATCGTCACTTACTATAATTGTTCCTAAATCTCCATGATTAATCAAATGAGCATTAGCATCATCAGTATCAATATGCATCTCATAGCTATAGTTATCTGATACTTTTAATGATACATTATCCATAATACCACCTTTTAATCCACCTATTTTCACTTTAACTACTGATACACCCTCAAGTCCATACTTTGTAACTTCTTCACTAGTTATATGAATGTGTCTGGTTGCAATAATACAACCATGGGCTAAATGAACGGTTCCTTTTGGACCAATAATAGTAATTGGACTACTATTATCAACATCCCCAGATTCTCTAACAGGTGGGTTTAAACCTAATTTTACAGCATCCGTTTTAGAAATCTCAACTTGTGTGTACTTTCTTAATGGTCCTAAAACCCTTACACCTTCAATCACATCTTTATCAGATTTTAAATCTACTTTTTCTTGCGATGCAAACTCTCCAGGCTGTGATAAATTCTTTAGTACTTCTAATTGATAACCTTCTCCAAACAACAACTCCAAATGTTCTTTAGTTAAATGAATATGTCTCGCTGAAACACCAACTTTTATCTGCACGATTATCTACCTCCTCAAAAATTATACCACACATTAAAATCATTAACAATATACTCATATTTTTTTTTATTTATAATATATATTTAAGGAAAGGATGATTATATGAATAATAATAGTTATTATGGGAATCCGGTCTTCCCAGGGGCCCCTATTTATTCTGGTAACATGCCAACACCAAATCAAGAGGCAGCACCTGGTATTTTAGATGTTGAAATACCATTTGAACAATCATATATCGAAAATATCTTAAGATTGAATAAAGGAAAAAAAGTCACCGTGTATATGACCTTTCCTGATTCAACTGAATGGCGCGACAAATCATTTTCTGGGATAGTAGAGGAATCGGGACGCGACCACATTATTTTGAGTGATCCTGCAACAGGTAAATGGTATTTATTATTGATGATATATGTTGATTATATTCAATTCGATGAAAAGATAAACTATATTACAAATTTTCAACCTAAATAATTGAAATACTTAACAATATTTGTTATAATGTAACTAGGTGATAGTATGGATTTATTAATGTACGGGTTATTAATTACAATTGTTATATGTATTTTACTTATTTGGTATATTAATACTTATAATAGATATCAAAGTTATATTATTAGGATCAATGAAGCGGAAGCTAACATTGATTCCACCTTACGTAAAAGATTTGATTTACTAAATAAATCAATTGGCATAATAAAGGCTAATTGTGATATAAAAGAAGAGGTTTTAGAAGTTATTGTTAAACTTCGATCTCGTAAACTAAGTAATTTTGAATTAGATCGCTTATTATATGATGGTATTAATGAATTTAATAAATTTCGTGAAACTTATTGTGAATTGAAAAACAGCGAAAGTTTTATGAAGATTGATATAAGTCTTAGTGAATCAGAAGCAGATATTGTTGCATCACGCAAATATTATAATGATATTATTACCGATTATAATAGATTAGTAAGAGCTTTCCCTTCAAATATTGTGGCAAAAATATGTAAATATAAAAATAAATTCTACTTTGATGGGAAGAATATGGAAGATGATATTGTTAATGATTTTAAATTATAAAACGACTATTTCTTAGTCGTTTTCTTTTTTATTATAAATATTATTATTAATGCGATTAATATTCCTGTACCTGCAATCCATTTATAATCAATTGATTGTAAATTAGTTTTATTGTCGGCTTCGGTTTTGTTATTTGATTCTATTTTTATTATATACTCCCCATCTTTTGAATAAAGATAGTTTTCTCTAGCATATCGCGCAACATATTCGGGATCTCTTAATTTTTGAATTTCAATTTTTAAATTTTGTTCATTAGATTGTAATAAAGACAACTTATCTTCTAACTGTTTTTGCTCGTTACTTAATTTTCCAATGCTAATTACATAGGTGCCTAAACTAAAGAAAAAATAGCCAATTAATATAAACGATATTGTTCCAAAAGTTACTAATCGTCGTTTAGATGCTTTACCAACTTTTCTCGTAGTCATCGTATCACCTCGCACTAGAATTATATCATTTTTTTATGCGATTGGCAATAAATCTTTTTAAGTAATTTTCTACAATAAAACCTAAAGCAATTGCGATAAATGAATAAGGATGTAATATACCTTCATTTATTTTTCTTAACATAATAAAATATAGAAGAATATTTATTAATAAAAAAAGAAAGGTAAATATCAATTTGAAAATTCTTTTTTCATTATATATAAGTTTATAATTAAGATTTAAAAAGATGGCAAAAAAGATTCCATATAAAAAAGAAAAAAGTAGCATCATCAGTTGGATTTTTAATGTCATCATTTAAACAATTTACTAAACATACCATCTTCTTTATCTTTTTTATTCATACTTTCCATATAATTTAAACTATTGATTCTTCCCTTAATAGAAACATTACCTTGATAGGTATCAAGTTTTATAATTTCTAATTCATCTCCTTTAATAATAATATACCCCATACTGGTTTCCATCAAAAATTCTTCATTATCAAAGCTATCAATCTTTTTTACTCCTGTTATTATAATATTTTTTCTTTCATTTAAAGTTATAGTATGATTAAATGTTGCATCTATAGAATTACCCTTGTCCATATGTATTCCTCCTATCGATAAATAATATGAACAAAATCCAATAAATATTCTTCAATTTTTTTACACAATAAAAAAAACTCTATATAGAGTTTTTAGGCTTCATTCTTATAAGCTTCAAGTATTGCTTCTTCAAATAATTTTCTTGTTTCTTGGTTAGTTGGATGAGCGATATCTCGGTATCCTCCAGTTGCTGTTTTACGACTTGGCATAGCTATGAATAATCCGTTATCACCTTCTATGATTCTAATATCATGAATAGCAAAGCAATCATCTAATAAAACTGACGCGATTCCCTTCATTCTAGAATCTTCTTTTTCAACCTTACGAACGTTTACAGATGTAATTTTCAAGCATATCTCTCCCTTCAGTATACTTACATAAGTAGATTATACAATATTGTTACAAAAAAAGCAATACATAATGTCAAATTTTGTCAATTAATAATCTATTTTAATCGTTTTTGTAATAACATCCGAATAAGAAAAAGATTTTACCTCCGTATTATCTTCACTATTTAATTCAACAATGAAAACATTATTATATAGTTCTTTTATAGTAACCTCATATTTTTCATATTTGTTTCTTCCTAGATTATATTTTATAACAACCTTATTACCAATATGATTATTTAACTGCTGCTTAACATCTTCTATAGTCATATATTCCTCCTATCTAGGATAACCTATGTACATAGTTCCTTTTGTTTTTACCCCTCCTATTCCATTTGAACCATATTTTGTGTTCTCTAGGATTCCTTTCAAATCTATATCTTTAGTAATATCCGACAAACTCATTTTCGAGGCGATGATAGCGGGATCTAAGGCATGAATATTAACCCGTTTTGGACTTGATGCAAAATTAGCACCAGCCTTTATTAATTCTTCATAATTAGATTGACAAGCACCCGCAATTATAATTAATTTTTCATGACTTTTTTCATATTTTCTCGCTTCTTTTATCGCGTTAACAAAATTAACACTATTTTTATATGATTTTAAATCATTGATATTTCCTTTTCTTTTGTAGTATGCATCATGTCCAGTGATAACAACTATATTAGGATTATACTCATCTAATAATTCCCTTATACGATAACTTATGTTTAGTTCATTTTCGTTTATACCAACAGCCCATATATTAATATCTTCATAATATTTTAAACAACGATTTAAATAGTCATCATCACCATCAATATGTAATATTTTACCCGGTAAATAAAAATAATCATTACGATCTAAATCAATGTCAATCTTTACTCTTTCTAAAAATGCTTCTTCTTCATCAACATCTTCCTTTTCATCACATTTTGCCAAATCTGCCTTAGGACTATCTGCTAGTAACCGTATATTAACTCCTTTTAGATAGTAATTATCATCCTCAATATCGACAATAATAAATACCATATCATTGTTATATGAATTTCTAGTTACTAAGTCCCCTATTTTAAATTCCATATAATCACCCCATTAATTGTATGTATGAAAGTAGTAATTTAGAAGGATCAAATTACTGATGGGCAAAAAAAAAATGAAATTTCTTTCATTTTTATATTTTTAAATGTTTTCTTACAGCTCTCCAGCTACCAAACATACCAACCGCTATACCAATTATCATTAGTACCCCAGACACTCCAAATATAAATGGTTCTGGTTTGATTAATTTAATAAAAGGAGAAAATAGTTGACCATCAAAATTTTCATATAAAGCTACATAACCATAAGTTGTTGCAACGATAGGAATAAGGGAACCGATTATTCCTAGGAATAAACCTTCAAATATAAATGGAATTTTTATATTTATATTTGATGCACCTACTAATCGCATAATCTCAATTTCTCTTTTACGAGAAAATATAGTTATTTTAATTGTATTAGATATTAGAAATGCAGTAACTAAAATTAATGCACCTACTAATCCAAGACTGATTTTTCTAACTACATCAAAAACAGAAACTAATTGTTCAACCATGCCTTCACCATACTTAACAACATCAACATATTCAATTTCTTTGATTTCATTAGCTACTTCGCTAATTTTTTCAATATCAGTAACTTTTACTAAGAATGTGTCTTGTAATGGATTTTCTTCTTCTGACCAATTACTCATAATGTTTTGAAAAACATCTGATGATTGCATCATTTCCTCTGTAATTTCCAATTTAGATTGAAAAGTATAAGTTTCAACATAATCTAATCTATTAATCGCATCTTCAACTTCTCTTATTTCATCACTTGTTATATCTGATTTTAAGAACGTAACAATTGTCACATCTTTTTCAACTAATACTGCGAAATTATTTACATTATAAGATAGGATTATTGAAATAGCAACAACAATTAGGGTAATTGTAATACATGAAATAGACGCTAAAGATAATGAAAAGTTTCTAAATACACTTTTAAATGCATCTCTAATGTTTCTTCCTAATATTCTAATTACTCTCATGATTATATGTTCCTTTCTCATAATCTTTTAATATACGTCCAGCGTCTAATTTAATTACTCTCTTTTTTAATTTATTAACTATTTCAGTATCATGGGTTACCATAATAATTGTAGTGCCTAATTTGTTGATTTCTTCTAATACAGTCATTATTTCCATACTAGTTGATTCATCTAAATTCCCAGTTGGCTCATCACATATTAATAATTTTGGACCATTAACTATAGCTCTTGCAATAGCAACTCTTTGTTGCTCACCACCAGATAATTTCGTTGGATAGTTTTTTGCTTTATGTTTAAGTCCCACTAGTTCAAGTACTTTTATTACTTTCCCATGTATTTCCTGTTTTGGCATTCCAAATATTTCCAAAGCAAAAGCCACATTTTCATATACTGTTGCTCGAGGTAATAATTTAAAATCTTGGAAAACCACACCGGTTTTTCTTCGCAATTTAAATACTTTACTATTCCTTAATTTAGCTACATCTACACCACCAACAATAATTTGTCCACTGGTCGGTTTTTCTTCGCGATATAACATTTTTATTAAGGTTGATTTTCCACAACCTGTTGAACCAATAACAAAAACAAATTCGCCTTTTTGAATATTCAAACTAAGATCATGAATAGCTGTAACGCCGTTTCTGTATTGCTTTTTTACATTACGTAATTTTATTAAACTCATTATTCAACCACCTTTACTAATTATACTATAAATGCACCTGTTTTAGTGCTGGCAATTTTTACTATTCACCACCAGACACTTCATAAGCATCGACAGCTAAGAAGAATGCCTTTTTATCTATTTGATGAATCCCTTCCTTGAATATAAAATATTCTTTAGTTGGAATAGTACACATAAGAACTTTTTGCCTGTCACCAGTATATCCCCCACGGGCTTCTAAAATAGTTACACCATGATTCAAACTTTCTGTTATAAACTTTTTAATCGCTGTCTCATGATCAGTGATAATATAAAATGTTTTTGATTGAGATATTCCCAATATTACTTTATCAGCCATAACACTAATAATATATAATGTTAACAATGAATACATTAATTTAGTCCATCCAAACACAAAAACACCGCTCATTATTATTACACCATCGGTAAAAAACATTGCATTTCCTATAGACATTTTAAAGTACTTTGAAACAATTTGATTTAGAATATCTGTTCCACCGGTTGTAAACCCGGCTTTAAATATAAGACCTAGACCAAATCCACTTATTACTGCTCCAAAAATAGCAATTACCAAAGGATCTGATGTTCCAATATTAATTATAGTTCCAATATCAGCAGTAAGTTTTACAAATAATGGATACATTAACGACCCCAGTATAGAGTTGGTCGTTTTTTCTTTTCCCAAAAATATGTAACTCATTATTAACAAAAAAATAGATCCGATTAGAATTACTGTTGCTGGATCATATTTAAATAAAGCATTTAATATTACAGCGATACCACCGACACCATACACTATATTATTCGGCAAGATAAATAAATTAAATGAAACAGCAACTATTAATACACCAACTATAAATTGTATATATCTTGAAAACCGATCTTTTTTATATACTGTTTTAACAATATTTTCTTTTTTCTTCTTCATCCATAACATCATTTACTTCCCCTTTTCAAATTAGCATTAATAAACATTTTTATATCTCCATCTAAAACTTTATTAACGTTACTTGTTTCTACATTTGTTCTATGATCCTTAACCATTGAATAAGGATGCATCACGTAACTTCTTATTTGCGAACCAAAGTTAATATCTATATTTTCACCTTTAAAACTTTTTAATTCACTTTCTCTTTTCTCAATTTCTAATTGATATATTTTATTTTTTAGTATTTCGAGTGCTTTTTCACGATTTTGTATTTGACTACGTTCATTTTGACAAGTAACCACAATTTTAGTAGGTAAATGTGTAATACGAACTGCACTATCCGTTGTGTTAACCGATTGACCGCCGGCACCGGTACTACGATATACATCAATTTTTAAATCACTATCTTTTAATTCGATTTTTATTTCATTGTTATCAAATAAAGGTGTAACATCAACTGATGCAAATGATGTATGGCGTCTAGAATTTGAATCAAACGGCGAAATACGTATTAATCTATGCACACCTTTTTCATTCTTAAGATATCCATAAGCATTTTTTCCTTTTATTATTATTGATACATTTTTGATTCCCGCTTCTTCCCCGGCTTGTTCATCAATCACTTCGAGTTTATATCCATTTTGTTCACTCCATCTTGTATACAATCGGTAAAGCATTGCTGCCCAATCACATGATTCTGTTCCACCAGCACCAGGATGAATTTCCAATATTGCATTATTTCCATCATATGGTTCATCTAGCAAAAGTTGCACTTCCAAATTAGCAAGATTATCACCAATACTATTTGCATCATTATTAATTAAATCAAATATATCTTTATCATAATCTTCCTTCAACATTTCAAGTGTTTCTATATTATTTTCTACATCATCTCGTATTTTTTTTACATTATCCAGACTGGCTTTCAAACTATTTAGTTCAACTATAGTCGTCTCACTCTTTTTCTTATCGTTCCAAAAATCACTACTTTGCATAATGACTTCTAATTCAGCAACTCTCTTTTGTTTATTGTCAGGGTCAAAGAGACCTCCATAATTCATCAATTCTTTTTAGATAGTCATTGTAAATATTTAGTAATTCAGTTATTTCCATTTCTATCCTCCAATCATTTATAATTATAACATCTTTTTAATATTTTTTCTAGGAATTAGTTCTAAAAAACAAAACTAGTTGGTCGGATTTACAAAAGATGTAAAGATATAAAAGCGAAAAAAACTATCAATCTTGATAGTTCTCTTTTGTTTCAACATCAATTAAAAATATTCGTTCAGAAAATGCTCCTCGTTTATCCTTCTTCGTTTCACGTATAGTTTCCATTTGATTTTTATCTATTTTTTTATAATCTAATATTGCATAAATAACTTCTAATATATCAGCTATTTCTGCTGAGTCGTCACTCTCAAGGTATTCATAAACTTCTTCTAATAACTTTTTATCCAATTCTTCTTTATATTCTTCTTCATCTAAACATTTAACAATAGGTGCTTCACCACTGTTTTTTATGATTTCAGGAATTTTATCTCTAACAAGTTTATTGTATCTACTCATTATTATCACCAACTTTTATTTTCTTTAGAACAAAATATTTGCAATCATATGCGCAATTCTTTCTAATATAACTATCCTTTTTTGATATATCATTTATTTTATTATAATTTGGATTGCCCTTATCACAAAAACCTTTTAGTCTTACTTTTCCGTAAGCCCAATCACCTACTATATAGTCATAACCATCAAAATATTCAGTTGCTTTCCCAGTTACATCATTAATTGAAAATCCATCTTTATAATCTTCCATTAATTCGTAAAATACATCATTTATTTTTACTTTTTTTTGCATACTAATACTCCTTTTTAAACGCAGGGGCTAAAGATTTATATTTTTCTAGACTTGATCCAGCATTCCACGTCATATACCCCCCTGTCAATCCTGCATCATACAACCCTCTTATCTGATCGGAAACTTTTTCATGATCATATTCAATATATGGTGATCTAATCGCATTATAAGCTTGTATCCATGTTCTCACTTTAGCTGGAGTTGGAATCTCAGTTTGTCTTTTAGCAGCATAATTATTTCCCCAAAAATATAATAGATCATATGGAACAGTCCAAACAATATCTGAAAAACCATATTCATAAGCACTAAAATGATCAGGATAAGGCATTGCACTTATAACGTCTACAACGTTAGAAATTGCAGCCCAGTATTGCCCATAACCCGTTACATAATTATGAGCTGATTCTCCAAAAACATCGGCAGACACATATGCACCTAACTGATGAATTTCGTCACAAGCATACATTAAAAATCCCTGAATAGCTTGTGCTTTGTCTTCATTATATATATTTCTCATATCCATTTTACCAGCTTTTTCTAACTGATAAGTCCTATCAGGAAATCTCACATAATCAAATTGAATTTCATGGAACCCCATTTCTTTTACTGATTCTTTAGCTAGTTCGATATTAAACTCCCAAACATCACGGCTAAAAGCAGTAGGCCAATGTGATCCATTATGTTTAAAAGGAAGACCTGTGTCATTATCCATAATCGCAGCTTCTGGATGATCTTGAACATAATATGAATCTTTAAATACCGTAATTCTTCCTATAACATAAAATCCTTCATCTAATAATTTTTGAATAGCTTGTTTATATTTATTGTAACTATTATTAGCCTTCTTGTAATTTGTTGGCGATAATTCTTTCATAGCTAAGGCTGGATATCCCGGTGATGTATTATCTTTAATATCTACAACAAAAGCATTAATATTACTGTTTTTAGCCAAACTAATATACGCATCAACATTACCAATTACACCAGTATTTAAATATAAGGAACGGACCTCACTTGGCATAACATTATTTTCAAAAGCTGGTTTCTTATATGGATAAAAATCCAAATTAGAAGCCGCACCACCACCTTGAGTATTCCCACGACTACTATGAATTTTATAAGTCCCTTCTTCATCATAATTTTTTAAAGCTTCATCTTTAGTTGAAACTAAATACTTACCATAAACAAATCCAGTAAAATCACCCGTTACTACCTTATATCGGTTAACTAATCCTTCTTCATCAATTTTATCATATCCTATTATTTCTAGTTCTGTACCTTTTTTAGCCATAGATAAAATAGAACTACTACTTTCATCTTTATAAATAGTTAAAGGTGTTCTAACATATAACTTATCTTCTAAAACTACATCTTCAACATTATATACTAAAGAATTAATTCTTATTAAATAATCTTTTTTATCATGCTCAATTTTAATATATTTGGTGTTATCAGACTCGTTTACAAATTCATCTTTTTTTACAACTACCTTACTTCCTCTAACAACATCAATAACCTTATTAAATTCCATATCATACAATGACACCTTAGCAACACTACCAGCTATATAACCAGTTTTATTGGTGCTGATGATATCTTCTTTTAATAACTTATCTACAACAAAATAACCACTAAAAGCAATTATTACTATAACTAATCCTATACCTACTTTTTTCATAACAGCATTCTTTTTCTCCATTGTTCATTCACCCATATTCAGTATTTTTAATTCTTATTATTACTATTAGTATATCATAGTTTACTAGTTTATTCCACCGGAATTGATAAATTAGGCGACATTTTATCAATGCCATTAAAATAATAGTTAGGCACACTACCTTGAATTAATTTTATAGCAACAGGTATATTAGTAATAACTGTTATTTTCTTTGATGCAAAAGGTAATATAACCTGTTCTGTCACCTCCATATTTATACTTACTTCTATCATTGCATTATTGATTCCGTAATTAGTTACTTGTGTTTTTATATTACTTACTATATCACCAACTAAATTCAACTTAACTGGTATTTTAGGACCTATATTAGATAAAAGGGAATTATTAAAAACTATACCACTAGGAATTTCAAAAATTACGCCCTTTTTTAGATTAGATTTATCATAATCAACTAAAACATTATTAGGTATATCCATTAATTCTAATTCACCATCTTCAATGTATTTTAAATTTAACTGAACACTATTAGTAACTAGTGTTAGAAGTTTATTAACAATTAATGGATTAAAATCGATAGTTTTTATTTCCCCACTACCATCTTTGGTTATAATAAATAAATCGTCAATATTCATGTCATCACTAATTTGTTTAGATATTGCCTTATTTATGATTAAAGTAGAAAATTTTCTAAGTTCCAATTCCGCATAATTCATTAAAACCGGAGTAACTTTATTATTAATAAATTTAAACATAAACAAGATCGAAAAAAGAATTAATATTAATGTTAATACTAATATTGTACTCTTTTTTATTTTAGTTTTTTTACTAACAATGACAAACTTTTTTCGTAAGTGGATTTTCTTTCGCATAGTATCACCTATTATATTTTATGTCTACGTATAATATTATATATATAGTAAATAATACTAGTGGTGATTTCATGAAAATAGAAAAATTAATGTGTAAAGATTTAATTATTTGTCAAACGACAGATACAATAAGTGATATAGCTAGTTTGATGCAAAGATGCGACATTGGATTTATACCAATTGCCGAAGATAAAAAAATCGTAGGTGTTATAACAGATCGTGATATTGTAATTAATGCTATTAGTAATAATGCTGATTTGGACTCTGAAATTGAAAAATACATAACAAGAAATGTTATAAGTATTAATAAAGATAAAACAGTTGAAGATGCTGTTAATTTAATGGGAGTCGAAAAAATAAAACGTTTATTAGTAACAGATAAAGATAAATTAGTAGGAGTATTATCTTTATCGGATATAATAAACTCAGATATTGATAACCAATTAATTATTGATAATCAAAAGAAAATTTGGGAAATTTTTAGAAACATTGATGAATATAAGACTGAAATAGATGATTTTTATCTTTAAAAAAGTTCATGCTCTATTATAAATAGAATCATGAACTTTTTTATTAATCATTTATAACTGTTATTTTTCTTTGTTTAACTGTTTCATTCCCTTTAATGTCCGTTGCCTTATATGTAACAGTATAAACCCCTGGTAGAGAACTAACATTACCGGTTGTTGTTATTACAACATCTTCACCGCTATTATCAACCGCACTTACTCCACTCATCACATCGAATGTAGGAGCCTCAGATACTAAGATAGTAGTATCTGAAGGAATTGTTAATTCAGGTGGGGTTGTATCTCTAACCGTAACTGTTCTTATAACTGAAGCTTTTTTTCCATCTTCATCAACAGTATATGTTATTTTGTATTGACCAAATCTACTAGTATCCACTATAGGAACAACTTGATTATTGGATTTAATTTCGATTTGAATATCCAATATTTCAACACCTGCACTATTTCTAGCAATAACACCAGGATCCGTATAGGTAGTTCCTATCTCTACATATTCCAAAGTATTACCTTTTAACATAATTGTAGGTAAAGTTAAATCAATACCCTCATCATCATCAGTTGGAGTTCCCGTATTTTCTAAGACTTCATATAAATATGTATTCATATATCTAGTTATTGTTATTTCCATATCATTTGGAAATAATTTATTTGTTACAGGGTTTTTTATATCAAATTGTACATGGCCTGCTACTTTTAGTTGTCCTAATGTTAGTGTAATTAATTCGCCATCATTTTCAGGTAGATTAAATACATTCTCAGCAGCCCATGATTTAGCACCCATTTCTATATTATTTATCTGAACTTCATACAGTTGTTGTTTGGCATTTCTTATTGCCTTATTAACAGCTGGAATGGCAATTATACCAATGACACCTAATATAATTATTACAGCTAATAACTCAACTAATGTGAATCCCTTATTAAATTTCATAATTACCTCTCCTTATCATATACATATATATTACAATAATTATATTATAAAAGTCAATCTGTGGACTCTATATTATTAAGAAAACAATACTCAAATGAGTATTGTTTTACTAAATTATACAAATAAGTATTTTTCTTGACTAGCTAAACTAGTATACTTTTTTTCCGTTTTATATTTTTTGATAAGAATAGCTCTTTGATTTTTTAAACTTTTTTTAACATCAATTATCCTTTGATTTCGTGAACCTTTAAATTTAAGATTCAAACTTTTTTCGGCTAGAATAAACTTTCCGTCAACCAAGACATCAATATTTTTTAATAATTCAATGATGTTACGATTACTATTTGACATTATCATTAATTGTTCAAAAGTGTAACCTGTATAACACCAAACATTAAGACCTATTTTTTTGCAAAAACTAGTTAGTTCTAAACAAGCATCAACTTGAGCAAATGGATCACCACCTGATAATGTGATGCCATCTTGAATATTCAAATTTTTTATTTGTTGTTTCAAATCATCTAATTCCATTAAAAATCCGGCTTTGAAAGAATGAGTCTCTGGGTTATGACACCCCAAACAGTTATGAGTGCACCCCTGAGTCCAAATAACAGTTCTTATTCCTTCTCCATCAACAATACTATCAGATTGTATAGGATGCGCTAATCTAATTTTCATTTTTTGAATGTTTCACGCGATCATTTTCTTCAGCGCGTTTTCCGTTGTTAAATCTGTCAACCGTTCCAACTAAATATCCTGTTATTCTTCTAATTCTTTCGAATTTTACACCATCATCCTCTGTTCTGTTACAGCCAGGGCACACATCCCCAATTACACCCGTAAATCCGCAAACCGGATCACGATCAACAGGGTGATTGATAGCTCCATAACCAATGCCTTCTTCTTTCATAGTACGTACAACTTTTTCAAATGCTTCAACATTATTAGTAACATCTCCGTCAAGTTCTATGTAAGTGATGTGTCCAGCATTAGTCAATGAATGGTAAGGTGCTTCAAGTTTGATTTTTTTAGCAATCGAAATATTATAATGAACAGGGATATGGAATGAATTAGTATAATAGTCACGATCTGTTACACCTTTGATTTTTCCATATATAGCTTTATCTATATTTGTAAATCTACCCGATAATCCTTCTGCAGGTGTTGCAATAACAGAAAAGTTCAAATTATATTTAGCAGCAAATTCATCGGCTTTTTCACGCATAAATCCAATTATTTTCAACCCTAATTCTTGAGCTTCTAAACTTTCTCCATGATGCTTACCCATCAATGCTTTCAAACATTCTGCAAGTCCGATAAACCCAATTGTTAGTGTTCCATGTTTTAACACTTTTCTTAGTTTATCAGTATTTTTTAATTTTTCAGAATCCATCCATACACCTTGACCAAGTAAAAATGGAAAATTGTAAATTCTTTTATTACATTGAATTTCAAATCTTTCTAATAATTGATCTTTTACTAACTCCAATTTCTCACTAAGTTCTTCAAAGAAATCATCCAAATTCGCCTCGTCATTAGTAACTATCCCGTGTTTAATACCTAATCTTGGTAGGTTAATTGAAGTAAAGGATAAATTACCACGCCCAGGAGTAATTGATTTGTCTTCATCAACTACATTAGCTAAAACACGTGTACGACATCCCATATAAGCAACTTCAGTATTATAATCTCCCTCTTTGTAAATTGGCAAATTAAATGGGGAATCAATAAATGAAAAGTTTGGAAATAATCTTTTAGCAGACACCTGACAAGATAATTTTAATAAATCATAGTTAGGATCTGTCTCATTATAATTTACCCCTTCTTTTACTTTAAAAATAGATATTGGAAAGATTGGAGTTTCACTTTTTCCCAATCCTGCATCTGCAGCTAATAAATAATTTTTAATAACCATTCTTCCCTCAGGTGATGTATCAGTACCAAAGTTGATAGAAGAAAACGGTACTTGCGCTCCAGCTCTTGAATGCATTGTATTTAAATTATGAATAAAGGCTTCCATAGCTTGATATGTAATGCGATTAGTTTTTTGTAATGCTTTTTCATAACCCTTTTCAAAAATTCTTTTAACTTCATCGCAATCTTTAGAATATTGATCGAAAATTTTTATATCAAAATTAATACTTTCGATTTTATCAATTTCCTTAACAATTTTATCAACATTTATAAATTTAGCAAACTCGGTATAATCAAGAAAATCATACACTGTTTGTTTAAATTGTTTTTTAAATGTTTTTAATACTCCAGGTGCCATATAATAGTCAAATGCAGGTATACTTTGACCACCATGTTGATCATTTTGGTTAGATTGAATAGCAATAGCAGCTAAAGCTGTATACGACATAATATCGTTTGGTTCTCTTAAGTGACCATGACCTGTTGAAAATCCATTTTTAAATAGTTTTCCTAGATCAATTTGAGTACACGTTGTTGTGCCCATTGGCATGAAATCCATATCATGAACATGGATATCCCCACTATCATGAGCATTCGCAAATTTGCCTTTCATTAAATATGATTTAGCAAATTCCTTAGAAATTGTGCTTCCATATTGTAGCATTGTACCCATTGCGGTATCCCCGTCAACATTGGCATTTTCGCGCTTAGAATCTTCTTCATGAGCCGATTTTAATCCTAAACTTTCAATAGCTTTTAAAAATTTATGTTGTTTTTTTTGGTCAAAAAACATTTGACGTGAATGAGATCGTCTTTCACGATACTCTGAAAATGATTCATAAACATCATCATAACCTTCTAATTTCAATTCCTCTTCAATCATATCTTGGATAACTTCAATTTTTACTTTACCAGCTTCTGAATATTCTTTTTCAATTCTAGCAAGTACAGCAAGATAAACTTTATTTATATCTTTTTCTGTATATTTGTGTTCTTCTTCATCAAGTTTTATACTATCAAAGCCTTTTTTAATAGCAACCGCAATTTTAGTTCCATTAAAATCAACTTTTTTCCCATCCCTTTTGACTACTTTTAAAATCATCAATTTTTCTTCTGTGCTTGTCATAATTCTACCATCCTTCCAATATCTTAATACAACTTCATTATATCGCTACAATAAAAAAAAGTCAAACAAAAGTTCGTACTTTTTTTAACTTTTTTTCTTACGATTTTTTCAGCCCTTATTTTTCAACGTTTTTCCTTTTTTTTAACTTTTTGTTAAATTCATTTTTCCTAAATTGTCTATTTTTTTTTATTTTTTAAAGAAATATATTTGGTTAACAATTAATTAATTAATTTGCATTATTGTTATATTTGAAGGGTTAGAGCGATGATAAAATTGTTTTTTTAAAATTTTTTCTTTTGAAAAAAGAATGTTTTTTTATCGTTTTTTAAAAAACTAGTTTTTAAAAAAAAATGGTTTTTTGAAAAAAAATAATAAATTAAAAAATGAAGAAAATCAGATGATTTAGTCTATTTTTCTTCACTTAACAGGTTGGTTAATGTATCAATTTTATACCCCTTAGAATTAATGTAATTAATGATTGTACTTAACTGTTGATTTACAACTGTATTAATAGGAAATGATATAATGCTTCCACTTTTTATAGCCTCTTTAACCTCAGTACTTGGATGATTAGATGTTATGATAGATGGTCTAATTGTATAATTTTTATGAATAGCACATATTTTTAAAGCTTCATCATTATTCTCATTACTATAACAATATCCAATTTTTTGTTTTCCTATTTTTTTTATTATTGTATCCATCCATATAAAATCACTATGGGTATAATCCATATTGTAACTTAGATTTCCTACGTTATGACCACTATTTATAAGTTGGGTTAGTTTGTCATTATTATTTTCCATCCATATACTATCTATAAAGAAGTTTGCTTTAACATTTTTACTGCTTAAAATGCTAAGAATATTATCAATATTATCATTGTTTTTCACAATAAAAATCAAACTAACCATACTTTTTTTACTATTACCACTAATAACATACTTATCATATATTTTTTTTATACTCTTTTGTGGATTTACCGTTTGATACTCTAATAAATTTGGGTTGTAGTTTCCTACTCTTTTCATATTAGCATAACTTTTATTTTCATTTATTGACTTACCATTCAAACCAGGAATGATCGTATTACTATCAATAATAGCATCAACCGGTTCTTCTTTATACTTGCTGTTTTCTTTTTTTATTTCAATCATTATAGAATCAACTTCTTTTACCACATTAACAGTTTTTTCCGTATATATAAAACTAAGGCATATTAGGCTTATCATTCCTATTGTCTGAAAAAACTTTTTCATCGTATCACCCTAATTAAATATATGATACTGTTGTTAATATATTTCTATTTTAAATCGTAATTTAAATGTTTAAGTTTCGGTAAAACAAACAATCCATTTTCACGCACCAATACATCATCAAAGTAAATATTTCCTCCTCCATATTCTTTTCTTTGCACTAGAACCATATCCCAGTGTATCGAGGAAACATTACCATTATCTGCATCTTTATATGCACGCCCCGGCGTGAAATGAAGGCTGCCTATAATCTTTTCATCAAACAAAATATCTCCCATAGGCTTTAATATCAATGGATTAAGACCTAATGAAAATTCTCCAATATAACGGCTTCCTTCATCAGTATCAAATATCTTATTCAATTGTTCGCTATCTTCAGCGCAGCTAGCCTGAATAATTTTACCATTTTCAAACACTAATTTAACATCATGATATACATTCCCTAAATATGGACATGGTGTATTATAAGTTATAGTGCCGTTTACACTGTCTTTAACGGGGGCTGTATATATTTCACCATCAGGGATATTTGACTTGCCACAGCATGGAATAATAGGTATATTTTTGATGCTAAAATTCAAATCTGTCCCTTGCGCGGTAATTCTTACCTTATCCGTATTTTGCATTAAATCTTGCAAAGGACGAATACGCTCATACATTTCCTCATAATCAACATTCATTACATCTAGCGCATAATTAAAATATCTATCGGCTGGCATCTTTGCTTTATACGCATCCAACATTGATGGATAATTAAGTAGCACCCACCTTCGTTCATTTATGCGTACGTAGTCAATATCTTTTGTAGCTTCACCAATTTCTCTTCTTATACGTGGGTCTACATTCTTATTTTCATAATCATTAATCAAATATCTGATATTGATAAAACAATCATAATTCTCAACTTCAAATAAGTTTCTTTTTCGTATTTCCTCTACTCGGTCACTAGTTGTATTTTCCATTAACAAGGCTTCTATACTTGCATCTATCATTTTAACAAATGGAATTGCTTTTTCATCAGTAATTTTTTTTATCAAACACTTCACTAAATCACTACATTTAGAATGCTGATATGTAATTAGCACTCTATCATTCGGTTTTACTTCCAACGAATAATCCACAATTGTACTACATAATTTCTCTATTTTGGGGTTCATATCTCACCTTTTCCTTATATGATTCATAATATATTATGAAAGGAGAATCAATATGTATTCAGATTATTATAATTTTTCTACAAATAATCCTAAATCATATCAACAAATTCCGGATAATTATAGCGATGACCGTATAATAGCAGGAGGATTTGCAGCTCCATTTTTATTAGGTGGACTTACTGGGGCATTATTATCACCAGGTTTTTATCGTCCTTATCCATACCCATATCCATACCCAGCTCCATATCCACGTCCATATTACCCACCATATCCTCCATACTATTATCGTCCATATCGTAGATATTATTAGTAGGAATTTTTCTTTTATCAGCCAACAGGCTGATTTTTCTTTACCCAACAAAAAAAGAAGCTTATTTAGCTTCTTCTGTTGCTCTTGTCTCTCTGATAACAGTTACTTTTATAGTACCTGGATATTGCATTTCGTCTTCTATACGATTTTTTATATCACGAGCTATTTTGTAACTACCTAAATCATCAATTTGTTCTGGTTTAACTATAACCCTTAATTCTCTACCAGCCTGCATAGCAAATGTTTTGTCAACACCAGCCATACTATTAGCAATATTTTCTAATTCTTGTAAACGTTTAATATAGTTTTCTAAAGAATCATTTCTTGCTCCTGGTCGTGACGCTGATAATGTATCAGCAATAGCCACTAATTCAGCAATTATACTTTTAGCTTCATGATCACCATGATGTGATTCAATTGCATTTATAACTACTTCACATTCCTTATATTTTTTAGCTAACTCACTACCTAACTCAATATGACTACCTTCTACTTCGTGGTCGATTGCTTTACCAATATCGTGGAATAAACCGGCTCTTTTAGCTAGTCCAATGTTTTCGCCAATTTCAGCTGCAATTATACCAGCCAGATGAGCAACCTCTATAGAATGTTGCAAAGCATTTTGTCCGTAACTAGTCCTGAAATGTAGTTTTCCTAAAATTTCAACTAATTCAGGATCTACTTTTGTTATTCCTAATTCAAATAAAGCCGCTTCACCGTGTTCTCTAACTTTAACCTGCATGTCTGCACATGTTTTGTCATATAACTCTTCAATACGAGCTGGATGGATGCGTCCATCTTTAATCAGCCCCTCAATTGTTACTCGAGCTATTTCACGTCTGAACGGATCAAAACTTGATAAAACAATAGCTTCAGGTGTATCGTCAATAATTAAATCAACGCCTGTTACTGCCTCGATTGTTCTGATATTTCGTCCTTCACGACCAATAATTCTACCTTTCATATCATCGTTAGGTAAAGTAACAACAGTAATCGTTTGTTCATTTACCACATCACCGGCATATTTTTGCATCGCACTTACTAACATTGTTTTAGATTTTTTGTCAGCAATTAGTTTTGCTTCAGCCTCACGATCTTTTATATAACCAGCGATTTCTAAACTCATCATTTCTTCAACTTTCTTTAAAACCATTTCTCTTGCTTGATTTTTAGAAAAACCAGCAATCTTCTCAAGTAAATCAATTTGTTCTTTTTTTATTTCCTCCACTTTTACTTGTTCCGCTTGAATATCTTTTTGTTTATTAATTAAAATATTTTCTTTTTCTTCCAACATCTGTTCACGATTTTGGAGAGTTTGATCTCTTCTATCCATATTATTTTCACGAATTAAAAGACGATCTTCTGCTTCTTTAACTTCATTTTTTCTTTCTTTAACTTCTTTATCGACATCAATTTTTAATCTATGTGCCTCTTCTTTTGCTTCAAGTAAATAATCTCTCTTAACTTTATCGGCTTCTTTTTGAGCCCTTTCTAATATCATTTCCGCTTTTTTTTCTGCTCTTGAGCCCTTAACATAATTAATTATAAACATTAATATTATTCCAACAAAAAGTCCAATTAGGACCAGTAAAATGGAGAAAGCTATATTATCCATAATATACCTCCCCATTATATGTTTTAAAGCAAAATCTAATATTTCACTCTATTATTATTTTAATGTTTATGGAATAATAAGTCAAGAAAAAAATGTGATTAATAAAAATTAAATCACACAATTAAAAAATCATATTTTACTTTTCTGGATTACTAGTTTGCTTCTTTGCACTTATATTGTAGTAATCACGGACTTTTTTCTCCAATTCTAGTTGTAACTTAGAATTACTTTTTAAGACTTCCTTAACATTCTCTTTACCTTGTCCTAATTTTTCACCGTTATAAGAATACCAAGCACCGCTTTTTTCGATTATACCGGCATCACTTGCTAGATCAACAAGTTCTCCAGCTGCTGAAGCCCCTTCTCCATACATAATATCTACACTACACACTTTAAATGGTGGTGCCATTTTATTCTTTACAACTTTAATATTCGTTTTATTACCAACAATATCAGTTCCTAATTTAATTTGCTCAGATCTTCTAATTTCTAAACGAATTGATGAATAAAATTTTAATGCACGTCCTCCTGGTGTTGTCTCAGGATTACCAAACATTACACCAACTTTTTCTCTCAATTGATTAATGAAAATTGCTATTGTATTTGTTTTATTTATAACACCTGACAGTTTTCTTAGAGCTTGACTCATAAGACGGGCTTGAAGACCCATATGCGAATCTCCCATTTCACCTTCAATTTCAGCCTGTGGAACTAGTGCTGCTACAGAGTCAATAACAATTACACTTATTGCTCCACTTCTAACTAATGCTTCACAAATTTCTAATGCTTGTTCACCGTTATCTGGTTGCGATAATAATAAATCGTTTATGTTGACCCCTAATTTAGCGGCATACTGCGGATCTAAAGAATGCTCGGCATCAATAAACGCTGCACGTCCTCCTAGTTTTTGCGCTTCTGCTATTGCATGTAATGCAAAAGTTGTTTTACCACTTGATTCAGGACCATATATTTCAATAATTCTACCTTTGGGATAACCACCAATTCCTAAAGCTATATCCAAAGATAATGAACCACTAGGAATAACATCAATTTCACGATGATTGCTAGTACCTAGTTTCATTACTGAACCTTTTCCAAATTGTTTTTCTATATCAGCTAAAACCTGATCTAATGTTTTGTCACTAGTTGTTTTTACCATTTTTATACTCCTCCTAACCTTACATTACAATTCTATACTATATTTAAAATAAAGTCAATACCTAAAACGAACGTTTGTTTGTTAATTTTTGTATATTTTTCTATACACATTTAAAAAAAGTCCTTACTTATTATAAGAACTTTTATTTTATAATTAAACAGACTGTTCAGTTTTATCACTATTAAAAATTAGATCTTTATTCATATTGTAATATTGAACACCCGAAATAATTGATAAAACCGCTGCTATAATGAGTAAAAAGTCAGATACTCTAAAATTCCATAATTCAAATGGCAAATTGTAAAATAATGTTAAAGCTATCCCTATCATCAAACAAGCAGCTTTGACTTTTCCCATCTTTATTGCAGCAACTACATGTCCTTTATTACCCGCAACCATTTTAATGGAATTAACAATACTGTCTCGTACAATTATAATAACAGGAATAATTGGATGAATAAATCCAGTGGCAGCTAAAATAATTAAAATTGAATTAACTAAAATTTTATCAGCAATAGCATCCATCATTTTTCCAAAATCCGTAACTAAGTTATATTTTCTTGCAATAAAACCATCTAAGAAATCTGTAAACGATGCAATAATAAATAAAACTCCTGCAATAATATATTTTATATCAACGACAATAGCTTCATTAATAAATAATTTTGTCAATTCAATACCTGTAGCATCAAAAGGGAAAATCAATATTCCTATTATTATGAATGATAAGATAATTCGTAACATTGTTAATTTATTTGGTAAATTCATAACAACCTCCTATTTAACTATATTTACAACAACACTTTCATCAACATAATTATCCTCGTCAATTATTGAAATAACGAGGTAACCAATAACTACTATTAATATAATAATCATTATATATGTAACAAGTGGTGGAATCACAATTTTTCTCTTGTGTTCTAAAGTATAAGGTGAAACAATTTTTTTATTTTTATCTTCATTACCAGCATTTTTCATTTTTTTCTTGGCTTTTTTAATATCTTCAATGGATATTTTAGATGTATAGTCAAATAAATATTCGTTAAATTCATCAACCATATCTTCATATTTCAAACCAAGATATTTAGAATAATCTCTAATAAAATATTTTAAATAAAATATATCCTTGAAAGCTTCCATGTTACCAGCTTCAATATTCTCAATTTGAGACGCTCTAAGTTTTAAATCTTCGGCAGCTTCTTCAATCGAAATACCAATGCTTTCTCTAGTATCTTTCAGTTTTTCACCAATTTCTTTCATTCAACACCACCTTTCTTACAATAAAAAAAATAATATTTTATAAGCCATGTTCTGTTCCTATTTCTAGGCGACAAACATCTATCTATGATTTGCATCATCCCATAAAAGGTTATTATTCCCTTTTATTAGGTTCCCCTACCATAATTTGGGTTTCTCGCTCGCGGGGTTTACCACGTTCCACTCTTTTTATTTCTAAAAAGCATCGTCACTTTGGCACTTTATGTCTAATATAACCATATCAAAGACTTAGGTTACCTCGACGCCGTTAGGATTTCCTACCATAGGTTATTTTTTCCCTATGCACGAACACTACTACCATTCCAGGTAGTGCGAGCATGGACTTTCCTCTACATCACTACGAATGCAGCGTTTGTCAAAATATTATTTATTCACGTCCGTAGATAATTTTTTCTAAACTAGATAATCTTCTTAATAGGTCAGCGTTATTAACGTCTCCAACTGTACTATCTTTTACAATATCTAGTTTTGTTTTTAAACTACGAATCTCTTGTTTAAGTTTAATGTTATCTTCTATTAGTTCCTTTTTGTCACTTTCTAATTCTTTGATGATTGAAGTAAATTCCTCGTAATCACGGATAATCACGTCTAAAAATTTATCTACCTCTTGCGGTCTAAACCCCCTGGTATCAATTTTAAATTCTTTTTCTAAAATATCTTTAACTGTAAGTAATATCCTATCTTGATACATAGTTTTCACCTCTTTAATTCAACAACTATATTATCGCAAAAAAAAACCTATTTGTCAATTTACTTTTACTAGACAAATGGTTTTTATTTTTATTTTACAACATAAGGATTTTGCTTAGTACCGTCTCCACCATTAAACATAACAGCATTGCTTAAATAGATTGCTGGTCTTACAGCTCCCATAGATGACGTGTTAGCAACCGAAACACCACCAGATGAAATCTTATATGCTTTATATGTAGTAGTTGAATCCGCAGTTAATGACCACCATAGCCTATTATAACTAGATAAATAGTTATAGTTTTGACATTGGCTATCCTCAATTTTTTTACAACTTGAATCTATACTAGCATTAATATACTCATTAACTTGTAATAAAGAGATTGGTTGATGTTCTAAAATTGTTGAACACTCGATTGAATTATCATTCTTAGTTTGATCTAATTTTCTCTTACCAACACATATATCTTTATAAGCGATAAATGTTCTATCATTATCAGAAAAGAATTCCTTATCATTATACATTTCAAAAACATAATCTTTGATACGGCTTACTTTATAATCATTAATTCCAACATTAGAATTATGTTCTACATTAAAGCGATTATCCCAAGCTTGACTTGGTTTATCAACTTCAGATAATAACTTAATATAATTGGATTGATCAACTTTTACTATACGCCACAATTTATTAGCAAAGCTAACATAGTTATTAACGTTTTCACCTCTAAATACATACTCATTATTCATTAAATATAATCCATCACCTGTTGTAACAACATTTTTTTCATCTACGACAACACTATGTAATTCAGATGAATTGTAATCATTCCCACAGTTTAGATGAGTAGCATATAAATAGTAATCACCATTTTTCGTAACCTTTACTTCACCACTACAAATAGCTTCACCTTTAACCATTTTTTGTAGTTGACTAATATAGTTGCCTTCCTCTAAATCATAAGCACTAACACTAACCTGTGCACCATCCGTACTTGGTAAAAGTGCACTATTATCGGTATAGTATTTAACCGCAGCATCTTTTAATCTTTGCTCAACTTGGGAATAACTTAGTTTAGTTCCCCCATTTAACAAAAGCAACACAATTATTGCTGCAACAATTAAAACAACAATAATACCTACGTAAAGAAAAAGATGTTTGTTAATTCTTTTTAAATCCATAAATAAAACCCTCCTAATAAACTCCTAGATATCCATATTATAGCAAATTCAGTTGCACATTACAAGATATAAAAGATATATTAGTAAGAATTTAATTCCATAAAAAAACTAGAAATCACCTGTTCCTTTCTTTAAAATATGTAGATAATTTAATAATTTTTATATCAGAAATCATTTCGTCAAACATTTTCTCAATATGATGTTGCCTTTGCAATGTATCACCTCTTCATATACTTTAACACATTATCATTAACAGGTGTTGCACTTCGACAAAACTAGTAAATACTAGTGTATATACATTAAAATATGACATTTTTTGTATTTTAATATTTAGTGTGGAAAAATATACAGTTTTATAGTATAATTATGTGAGGTGATAAAATGAATTACCCAAATGGCTTAAAAAAACAAAATGATAAAAAAATTTGTTATAGTAACCGTGGTATGGCATTAGAAATGGATCTTAACGAAAGTAATAATTACTATTTAATAAACAAGATCGCTTCTATTCATAAAAAACCAACTCCAGTTACTATTACAAAGGTTGATTACCCATCTAGATGTGAAGCAGTAATTAAAGAAGGTTATTTCAAAACACCTTCTACAACTGATTATAACGGGGTATATAGAGGGAAGTATATTGATTTTGAAGCAAAACAAACGCGTCATAAAAATTTCTTTCCGCTAAGTAATATTCATAAACATCAGCTTGAACACTTAAGATTAATTATAGCACATGGTGGAATTGGATTTATCATTATTAGATTTAATTCATTAGATAAAACATACTATTTGGACGGGAATGATTTAATAGACTTTATTAATGTTAGTCAAAGAAAATCGATTCCGATTTCATTTTTTGAAGAAAAAGGATATATTATTAAACCTAAATTTAATCCACGAGTGGACTATTTAGAAATAGTTAATAACATTTATTTTGGAGGAGATCGTTATGAAAAATAAATTAAAGAATGTAAAAAAAATTATTTTAGAAAATAAGATGAATGTTGTAATTGGCATTATAAGTTTAATTGCATTTATAGTTGGAGGATTTGCAATAGGATGGCTAACTGCTTTTCTTATTATTGGAGCAATTGACTTATTATTGTTTATTCCAACATTAATAAAAAAGAAAAAGAAAAAAAAGAGAGTAAGAACTAAAGCTTCTAAAGCAAAGAAAAAGAAAATTTTTAAAATCATTTTGATTATATTATTTTCTGTTGGTATCTTAGTTTTAGCGGCAGTATTTATTTTCTTTTGGATGATTGTTAAAAATGCGCCTGATTTTGATCCTAATAGATTATATCAAAAAGAAGCAACAATTATATATGATTCTAAAGGTGAGATAATTGCTAAATTAGGAGCAGAAAAAAGAGAAAAAATTACTTATGAAGAATTACCTGAAGTTTTAGTAGACGCTATTATCGCTACTGAAGATGCAAGGTTTTTCCAACATAATGGATTTGATTTACCAAGATTTGCTAAAGCTTCTTTTGGACAGTTGCTTGGACATTCAGATGCTGGTGGTGCATCTACCATTACTATGCAAATAGTTAAGAATCATTTTACCTCAACAACATCTAAGGGTGTTGAAGGGATAACTCGTAAATTTACTGATATTTATATGGCTATTTTTAAAGTTGAAAAGAAATATACCAAAAAAGAAATATTAGAATTTTATGTTAATTCAAACTATTTAGGTGGAATGATTTCTGGTGGTGCATATGGTGTTGAACAAGCGTGTCTAACATATTTTGGCAAAAGTGCTAAAGATATTAACTTGGCTGAAGCAGCAATGATTGCTGGATTGTTCCAAGCACCTAATTCATATGACCCATATATAAATCCCGATTTAACTGAAAAAAGAAGACAAACTGTTTTATATTTAATGGAACGTCATGGATATATTAGTAAGGAAGAAAGAGAAATCGCAAGTAACATGGAAGTTACTGAACTATTAGCAAGTACTGATAACCAAGCAAACAAATATCAAGGTTTTATTGATACTGTTACAGCAGAGGTTGAAAGATTAACAGGAAATAATCCTTACACGATACCTATGGAAATTTATACAACAATGGATAAAGAAAAGCAAGATCACATATATAATATTACTAATGGAGATGGCTTTTCTTGGGAAAACGACGTTGTTAATGCAGGTATTTCTGTATTAGATATTAACACTGGTGCCATTGTGGCAATAGGAGCAGGTCGTAATAGAACTGGTGAAAGAGGATTTAACAATGCAACTATGATTAAGCGTCAAATAGGTTCAACCGCTAAACCACTTTTCGAATATGGACCTGGTATAGAATATAATAATTGGTCTACATATACACCTTTTGTAGACGAGGAACATACTTACTCTACAAACATTAAACTAGATAACTGGGATGGCAAATATCAAGGGCTAATGAGTCTTAGAGATGCACTAAAATATTCAAGAAACATTCCTGCTTTAAAAGCTTTCCAAAGTTTAAGTAATAAGAATATAAGGAACTTTGTTACTAGCTTAGGGTTATCTCCAGAAATCGAGAATGGATTAATTCATGAAGCACACTCAATTGGTGGATATAATGGAGAATCACCATTATCTGTATCAGCTGCATATGCTGCTTTTGCAAATGGTGGTTATTACATCAAGCCTTATAGTTTCACTAAAGTTGTCTATCGTGACAGCGGAGAAAGTTATGAACAAAAACCAAAGAAAGAAAAAGTAATGAGTCCATCTACAGCATATATGATGAATGATATCCTTGTAGATACTGCAAAATATGCATTAGGAAGTTATTCCAATATTAATGGGGTTACATATGGAGCTAAAACAGGGACTACAAACTTTGCTGAAGCTACTTTTAAACAATTTAATTTACCTAAAGGTGCAATTAATGATTTATGGGTTGCTGGTTACAATCCCGAATACTCAATTGCTGTTTGGTATGGATATGACAAAATAAATAGAGACTATGTCACTAAATTTGGTAATAATCAACATTCGAAATTATTCCAAGCTGTTGCCAAAGGAATATTTACTGGAAATAAAAAATTTGATAAACCAAATGATGTTATTGAAGTAGAAATCGAAAAAGAAAGTTACCCAGCAATGTTAGCAAGTCCATATACTCCAAAAGATATGATAGTTAAAGAAATCTTTAAAAAAGGTACAGAACCTACTGAAGTTTCACCACGTTACAATCAATTAAGTAATGTTAGTAATTTAAATAGCTCACTTAATGGCAATAAATTGTCGTTAACTTGGGATGTAATTGAAACACCTGCTTCTATCGACAAAAATAAGTTAGAACAATACTTTAAAAATTTATATAAGAAAGAAGCAGATCAAACAAAATATCTGGCTCTTCGTTTAGATTACAATAACAAAAATATAGGTGATCTTGGTTACAACGTTTATATAAAGAAAGCAGACGGTAATCTTCATCTATTAGGATTTACACAAGATAATCATTATACTTATACAATTACATCGACTGCTAATCCAATTACTTTTGTAGTAAAATCTGCTTATTCTATTTTCAAAGATAACCAAAGTAAAGGTACAGAATTATCTATTGAATTTGACGGTAACGAGGACATAATAACTTCATATTTGAATGGTAATTCTACAGTTACTTTAGAGGTAAATCATTCATATATAGAACCAAGTCCTAGTGTAATTGTTTTAAATAATTTAGTTGATGTAACAACTCAAGCAAACATTACTAAGACAATAAAAAGAGTATCTGATAATGAAACTGTATCTTCTATAGATACAAGTAGTGCTGGATCTTATACTATAACTTATCAGGTGAGTTATCAAAACTATAATGAAACTTACATAAGAACTGTAAATATTACTGATTAAAAAAAGAAAGGATTTTACCTTTCTTTTTCCTTACATATATCATATAATCCACAATTACTACATTGTGGATTTCTTGCTTTGCAATAATATCTACCAAATAATAATAGCCTGTGATGCATAGTGTTCATTTTATCTTCAGGAATTTTTTTGGTTAATTTCTTTTCTATTGTAAGTACATCATCTTTAGGGTTAGCTAAACCCAGTCTAATACTTACTCTAGCAACATGAGTATCAACTGCAATACAGGGAACATTATATAAAATACTTAAAACCACATTAGTTGTCTTACGACCAACCCCACTTAATCCTTCTAAAAAAAAGCAGTCATTAGGAACAATCCCATTACTTTTCAACAGCAATTCGCCCGCTATTATTTTTATATTTAAAGCCTTTTTGTGATACGTTCCGATAGATTTGATTATATCTATTAAATCCTCTATTTTAGCGTCCCTTAAAGCTTCTAATGTGGGATAACGACTAAACAAAACGGACGTCACAGAATTAACTCTCTTATCAGTTGTTTGAGCACTTAACATAACAGCAATTAATAATTCGTAATCTTTGGAGTAATTAAGTTCACAAACCGGATTAGGAATCAAATCCTCTAGGTATTCAATTATTTTATTGATTATCATCATTCAACCAATCATAATCAAATAATTCTTTTTTTTCTTGCTTTTTACCTTTGAAATTAACTCTTTGTTTCTCTACATCTTCTTTAGTTGCAATACCCTTTTTCTTCCATTCGAAAAGGATTCGATCAATGTACCTAAGATTAGAAACCCCATTAAAAACAGCCTCTTTTAAAGCCAATAAAATTAATTCTTCGCTTATTTCATTATCTTTCCAAGCATTAATTAATTCATACTCAATTGGAGATAATGTACGTCCAAATTCCTTCTCAAAGTTATCAAAGATATTACTTGTATCTTTTATTTCTTCCTCATCTTGTATAATTAAAAAAGCTAATTTTTTATATAAATTATCCAAACTAATGTGTTCGTCTCTCATACTTGAAGTTTTTCTAACTTCGATTGTTAATATATCTTTACTAACTAAAGAATTGACTGTTTCTAAAACTTCCATAACATCAAGATTCAAATCAGCACTTATTTGTTTTGGATTATATATGGAGCTTGTTTCATTTAATAAATATATAAGCACAATTAACTCTTCACTTGTTAATTTCAATTCCTTATGTTTTAACAACAATATTCTAGGGAAAGATAGATTATTGTTTTTTAATAAATTTATAACTTTTTCCATCATAATTATCACCTATAAATATTATACATTATTTTGCTTTATTTGTATATTCCTATTTATATATAGGTAATGTAATGGTATCATACGTATCTTCATCCAATTTAAGTGTAACGTAGTAATTCTTTTTTATCATATATATATCAATCCACTTATCAAATATACTTTCTAGATAGTCTGGATTTGTATCTTCATCATAAAAAATCATATTCACACTATCGTTTATATTAAGATTTTTATCCACCTTCAAAAAATAAATATAATGACAATTTTCAGTAAGCTTGCGAGGATTCTCTTTTTGATAAATACATAAGTCATGATCTTGATACTCAATTTTTAATACATCGTTTTTGATTGAAAAATCAATATCATATAATTCTATTTCTTTATTGCCAATGATTATATTATTTTTAGCTGTAATATCTACACTATAGTTATTATTCATTACTATGTAATCTAAGCTTTCGGCTCCAAACAATTTCAAAGCATTATTAATTTTATGACTATTTAAATATTCAAGAATAACTAATATTTTTCTATTACCTCTATTAATTAATAATGATTTGCTGTCAGTTAGAGATATAAAGGTAATTCCAACTTCATTTTCTTTTAAGTTTAAATCAATCTTTTCAACAAATGATGGTTCTAATTTTTCTGTAATTATTACAATATAAATAATGACTAAGAAAAAAATAAACAACACTTTTTTCATTTAAAAACACACCCTATTATAAGGTATGTTATATAAATCTAATTATTATAATTTTCTAAAATATATTTACTCAATAATCTTTTCTCATTTTCTATCTTTTTTTCAACTAGTTTATTTTCTAAGTCTTTGAAAATAACTTTTAAAAATGGGCCTGGTTTTTTATTTAGAATTCTACAAATATCATTACAATTAATATCTATATCTTTTCGACTATTAATATATAATTCATTATATTTTTTAGTAATTATTTTACGATCAATTTTCTTAACTTCACCTACTATTGTTGTGATATATAATCCATAATTATATAAATTAGAATAATCTAAAATATCCTTATCGTATAATTCATTAATCTTTGTAATTATTTCTTTTTCATTGTTATTAAACTGATAAATATCCAAAACATCTAATTGTGCCCATATACCAATAATTGAACTTGTTACAACTACTGAATCAATATTTGATATTTCTAGGTGCTTATCTAGTCCTAATTCTTTAATAAGACTAAGACCATACCTAACATTAGGTGATGAAAATATTTTTTCAAGTTCTTCTTTCTTGCGTTGATATGACAATTTTTTTAACAAATATCCATATTTCTTTATATATTTTTTCAAGTCTCGTTCTAATTCAAAATTAAGGATAGTTGCAAAACGGATTGCTCTTAATATTCTTAGTGAATCTTCTTTTAATTTGTGTTTAGGATTTCCAACTGTTTTGATAATATTATTATCTAGATCTTTGCGACCATTTAATAAATCAAGTATATTACCACTACTATCCATACATAATGTGTTTATAGTAAAATCTCTTCTTTTTATATCTGAAGATAGATCATTAATATACTTTATTTCAACTGGAAGCCTATTATTTTCATACTTAATTTCTTTTCTATATGTAGTTATCTCAAATCTTATTTTATTGAAAATAACCGTTATAGAGCCATATTGAACATTAGGTAACATTACTTTAGTAAATATCTCCTTCAGTTCTTTTGGAGTGGCATTAGTACATATATCAACATCTATACTTTCTTTATTTAAATAAAGATCTCTTACATATCCTCCAACAATATAGGCCTGATATCCTTTATCCTCAATTTTTTTTAATACCTTAAGTGCAGTATTAAACATAAATCACCTCTAGTCATTAAAAAAAGGCAACAAAGCCTTTTAGTTTAAAGCATCTTTTAATTTAGATCCAGCTTTAATAGTTGCTGCAACTCTAGCTGGGATTTTAACTGTTTCACCAGTTCTAGGATTACGTCCTTCTTTAGCTTCTTTCTTTTTAGCTGTAAAAGTACAGAACCCAGTTAAAGTTACCTTACCTTCACTTTTTAATCCACTAATAACTCCGTTCATCATAGCTTCTAAAGCACGAGATGCATCAGCTTTTGTTAATCCAGTTTCTTCAGCCATAAAATTTACTAAATCTGTTTTTGTCATTCTTTTACCTCCCTATTTTTATAAGCTACTTTGCTTACAATTAAAGAATAACACTTTTTATAAATAAAATCAATATATTTTCTACATTTTTTGTAATATTTGGTAAAAACAAGGGTAAAATACCATGTTTTCCCTTTTATTTCAAGGCAAAATGATTATTTGGGAGAAAAAAAGATGAGTAATCATCTTTATAATACAATAGCAAATAGATTACCTGAACCTTTATTAACTAACTTAGACAATGTCTGTTGCAACTTAAATCTAGCATTTTCTGGCATCAATGATAATTTAGCTTGAATACCTTCTTTTACAATTACATCTAAGCTACGTCCAAATATTTCACTTTTCCATATATTATCAGGAGAATCATCATAATCTTTCATCAGATAATTAATTAATTCCTTACTTTGAATTTCTGAACCAATGATTGGCTCAAATGTTGATTCAACATCTACCCTAATCATGTGAATTGAAGGTGCTACTGCTTTAAGTTTTATTCCATAACGGCTACCTTGTTTAATAATTTCTGGTGTTTCTAGTTTCATATCTATTAATCCAGGTGAAGCAACGCCATATCCTGTTTGTTTAACCATTTTTAATGCAACTTTAATCTGATCGTATTCCATTTTAGCTTCATTATAATCTTGGAATAAAGTTAATAAATCGGCCCTACTTGTTACATTAATACCTATAATATCTTTTAACACTTGATTATATAATTCATTTGGTGCTTCTAAGGTTATTGTAACATTACCTGTTGATGTATCAACATCAGATAAGTAAGCCCTACTAATATATTCACAATCAGTGAACGGACTTGTTATACACTCAACATCTCTTAGTTTATCAACTTCAACAACACTTTCTCTGATTTTTTCAATGTATACTTTTTTTAGCCAGTTATTTGGTGATAGACATGCTATCCATTCTGGCATGTTAACATTAACTTCATTGACTGGAAATTCATATAAAGCTTCTCTTAATATAGAGTAAATATCTCTTTCACTCATATTTTCGATACTAATTGGCATAACTGGAACCCCATACTCATCATGCATTTTTTCAGATAAACGTTCAGTTTCTGGTAACATTGGGTGTGTTGAATTAAGAAGAACAATGAATGGTTTTCCTATTTCTTTTAATTCATTAACAACCCTTACTTCTGCTTCTATATAATCATTACGTCCTATTTCCCCAATTGAACCATCAGTCGTAACAACTATACCGATTGTAGAATGATCTTTTATTACTTTTTCAGTTCCTATTTCTGCTGCTTCTATAAAAGGTATTTCTTCATCATACCATGGTGTCTTTACCATTCTAGGTCCATTTTCATCTTCATAACCTTTAGCACCCGGTATAACAAAACCAACACAATCTACGAGTCTAACATTTGCACTAAAATCATCAATGTTAATTTTAGCTGCACTACTTGGAACGAATTTTGGTTCCGTTGTCATAATCATTTTACCTTGCGCACTTTGTGGAATTTCATCTAGTGCCCTTTTTTTCTCATATTCATCGGCAATATTAGGGACAACCAAGTTCTCAATTATCTTTTTTATAAAAGTTGATTTACCTGTTCTTACTGCCCCTACTACTCCAAGATAAATATCGCCACCAGTTCGCTCAGTTATACTTTTAATAATGTCTATTTTTTCCATATAATCCCTACTTTCATCTAATTCACTTAAATATATGTATATAAAAAATAATATATGATAAATTATTCCAAATTATTTTCTGATTATTATTTTAGAGTCATTTAATTATATCAATCAAAAATATAGATATATGTATATTTTATATAGAAAAACAAATACTAGTAGAAATTACCATTTTAAATGGAGGTGGTTTAATATGTCTATTTTTAAATCAAAAGAATCAATTGTCGAAACAAAAGTAAAGAAACTTAATGAGACTTTAGAAAGTCATAACTTGTCTGATTCAATTGAAACAAATACTATAGCCATTAAAAAGCTATTTGAAAATGATGACACACTAATAACTAGAAGCATTGTTAATAATTTTGATGATAATTTTAAATACTGCATTGTATACTGTGATGGAATGGTAGATCCACTTATTATTAATGAAAATATAATTAAACCACTTATGCTATCTAATGTAAATATATCACAAAAAACTATATTAGATTCTTTAATTAACCAAGTTATTCTAATTAATGACATAAAGAAAATAAGTACTATAAAAGAAATCATTGAAGAGATCACTTATGGAAATACCGTTTTATTTATAGAAAATTCTAATAGAGCGCTTAGTTTAAATACAAAGGGATTTCAAACTAGAGGAATAGAAGAACCAAGCAGTGAAAAAATACTTAGTGGTCCAAGAGAAGGATTTTCTGAGTCTCTTTTAATTAACTTATCCTTAATTCGCAGAAAACTTAGGACCAATGAATTAAAGATGAAATACGTAAATTTTGGTAAGAAAAGCAATACTCAGGCGTGTGTTTGTTATATCGATAGCATTGTTAATAAAAAAGTGTTAACCGAGTTATATCGCAGACTCGACAAAATCGATATAGATGGTGTTTTAGATTCTAACTATATTGTTGAATTAATAAAAGATGCTCCTTTTTCTATGTTCAGAACCACTGGAGGGTCAGAAAGACCGGATACAATTGTTGGTAAATTATTAGAAGGAAGAATTGCTGTTGTTGTAGATGGTACACCAGTTGTTATTACATTACCTTATCTTTTTATTGAAAATTTTCAAAATAGTGAGGATTATTATCTAAGCCATTATTATGCAACTTTTTCTAGATTTTTGCGTTTCCTTGGATTTGTACTTACCGTATTTATTCCAGCATTTTATATAGCAATAGTTGCTTTTCATCACGAAATGCTACCTACTTCTTTATTTATAAATATAGCTATGGAACGGCAAAGCGTTCCCTTACCAGCTGCTGTGGAAGCCTTTGTGTTATTAATAATGTTTGATATATTAAAAGAAACTGGAGTTAGAATGCCTTCCAATATTGGTCAAGCCCTTAGTATTGTTGGAGCCCTTGTTATTGGTCAAGCTGCTGTTGAGGCAAAGCTAGTTGCGGCACCTATGATTATTGTGGTTGCTAGTACTGGTATTACAAGTCTTTTGATTCCTAAAGTAAATACACCGGTTATTTTTTTACGAATTGCCTTTTTAATCCTAGCAAGCTTCCTAGGTTTTTACGGACTTGTTTTAGGAATAGCAGTTTTAATTATTCATTTAGTTAATCTTCGTTCATTTGGTATACCTCAAATAATGGCATCAGGTGATGTTTCATATCAAAATATCAAAGACAAAGCAATTAGAGCCCCTTGGTGGGACATGATATTAAGACCAAAATTAGTAACAAATAACCGCAAGCGAATGAACAGTGGGGATAACAACAATGATTAGAAAAAAAATTTTAATTTTAATAATACTGTTACATTCATTACTAGTTAGTGGATGCTGGAATTATATTGGATTAGATGAAATAACAATAGTAGCTGGTATTGCAATTGATAAAAATAATGATAATAATCGATATCACTTGTCCTTTGAAATCATTGATTTAGTCACTTCTAATAAAGAAGAAGGAGTGAAAACTACTATAGTTGAATCTGAAGGTACTACTATCTTTGATGCCATCAGAAACGCAAAAAAAAGAATTACTAATAAACTCTATTTCGGCAATGCTCAAATTGTTATAATAAGTGAACAGATTGCTAAAGAAGAAGGTATATTAGGTATAGTAAACTGGCTTATTAGAGATGCCGAACCAAGAGAAGACTTGAATATCGTTATATCAAAGGAAGCAACAGCAAAAGATTTAATTTCCCTTAAAGGTATAGGCGACCCCATTACATCTTATGAGATCCGCGAATCGGTTAGTAGAGACAATAAAGTTACAGCCTCTACAATTAACATTGAATTATATAAAATATTTAATATCTTAACTTCACAAAAAGAAGAACTAGCTATTCCAGCTTTTAAAAGTGTTGAAAATCATGACATTGAAACAGTAGAAGTGGACGGTGTTGCCGTGTTTTATGCAGATAAATTGATTGGTTATCTAGATAGTGATGAAACAAAATATTTCCTTTTTGCTACTAATAATGTACAAGGTGGTATTTTAACTCTAGATACTACTAAAGATGATAAAGATAATATTTCACTAGAGCTAGTAAAGTCAAAAACAAAAGCAACATTTAAAGAAGTGGATAGTTCTTTTAAATTTAATATTAGTATCGAGCTTGATTGTTATTTGGGGGAAGATAGTAGCCAAACAAGCAGTTTCAAAGATGATGATATCCAAGATTTACAAAAAGAAGCACAAAAAAAATTGGATAAAGAAGTAACCAAAATTATAAAAAAAATAATCGAGGATTACAATACTGATATCTTAGGTTTTGGTAAAATTATTTATAAAAAAAATCCAAAATTATGGGAAGATATTAGTGGCAACTGGAAGAATATTATTAAAGATGTCGATATTGAAGTTAAGTCAAAAATAAAAATTGTCAATTCTGCTTTTATTAAATAAGGAAGGATGAAGCCAGTTGGAAATAGCCATTGTACTACTTTTGTTCATTGTAATTTTTATCATAGATTTCATTCCCTTATCTAAAAAGGGAAATAAAACCGCAACTTATGTCTATTTGTGTGCGTATCTAATTAGTTTTAGTATTCTTTTTCTAATATCTATAGGAGTAAAAGTTCCAGGGCCATCTCCCATAATAAAAAACGTTATTGAAAAAATATTCTTAAAATAGAAAGGTGGGGATAAATTATTCAAAAAGAAATCATGTCTTCGAAACAAGCTATTGCTATCATAATTATGTTTTTATTTGGTAGTAGTGTTGTAATGGGGGTTAACTCCGAATTAGGACAAGATGTATGGATAGCCATTGGAGTTTCTATCGCTCTTTTTATTCCCTTTGCCTTGATATATGCTAGAATTATAAAAATTTTCCCGGGTAAAGACATATATGATGTTTCTGAAGAATTGTTTGGAAGAATTTTCGGGAAAATTATTATTATCCTCATAACCTGGTATGCAATTCATTTAGGTGCACTTGTTTTAAGAAATTTTTCAGAGTTCATACAGATCGCCACACTAACTGAAACACCGCAGTTAATAATTATGATTACTATGCTTTTAGTAGTAATCTATTTAGCTAAAAGTGGTGTTGAGGTTTTAGGAAGATGGTCTATTATTATCTTTGTAATAGTAATAGCCGTAGTCATATTTACAGTACTAGCTTCGATAGGTAATATGAGCTTTGATAATCTTCTTCCAATCAGTGAACATCAAATAGGAGATGTGCTTACTTCGGGTTATCATATATTTAGTTTTCCGTTTGCTGAAACAATCTTATTTATGACAATAGCATCATCCATAAGAAAAAAAGATAGTCCTTATAAAATTTATTTATACGCCATTTTAATTGCAGGAATTATTTTTATGATTATAATAATGCGAAATATAACTGTATTAGGAGTTCCCATGTCACAAGCATCTTACTTTCCTTCATATACCACAACTAGGTTAATAAGTATTAGCGATTTCTTAACAAGAATTGAGGGATCAATTACGATTAATTTTATCCTTGCTGGTATAACAAAAATAACAGTATGCTTGATTGCGGCATCAAAGGGAATATCTAAATTATTTTCAATAAAAAATTATAATTCAATTATTGTAAGTGTTGCTCTTATTATTCTAGCGCTATGTACTATTTTATATGACAACATACAACAAATGTTTGAATTTTTGCCAGTGTATTCAATTTATGCAGTACCTTTCCAAATAATTATTCCTTTAATTTTATGGATTGGTGCTGAAAGAAGTCTAAAAAAGAAGAAAAAAATAATACACTAAAAAAAGATGAATTTATTTAAATTCATTTTTTTGTTTTTACTATTCATTTTAGGGTGTAATATAATAACTTATATCTATATTTAAATAAACTTATTTAAATCTTTTGGAACTTTATCATTTACAACAGCTTCAACAATTTTATCTTCTTTATCTTTAGGAACTTCTTTCCCCGTCATCTTGCCTAACTCTTGAATGATTTCACGTAAAGTGCTCTCATTTTTCATATCTGACTTTTGAAGTTTATTAGCTAAACTAAGTATTGTATCTTTTCCGACCTTCGTTTTATTTTCTATTTTATTAAAAAAATTATCTGAAAAATTTAACATAAAAAATCCCTCCTACATTTAGTATATGTAAAAGGGATTTTAGGGTTATTATTATTGCTCACCTTTGTTTTTAAATTGAAGCACAATTGGTGTTCCTTCAAAATCAAATGACTCTCTTATTTTATTTTCTATATAACGTTCATATGAAAAATGAATTAATCCTTTGCTGTTAACTTGAATATTGAACGTTGGCGGACTAACTGATACTTGATTACAGAAATATATTTTTAATCTTTTTCCCTTATAAGTTGGCGGAAGATTAAGTGCATATGCGTCTCTAATTATATCGTTTAATAAACTAGTCTTAATTTCTTTTTTACTATTACTATAAGCTTTAATAATTTCCGGCATTAAAGTATGAATTCTTTTTTTAGTTAATGCTGATAGATACACAATTGGAGCATAAGGCATAAACTGAAAATTGTTGCGAATTTCTTTTGTAAATCTTTTCATAGCTGTATCCTTTTCGTCAACAACATCCCATTTGTTTACAACAATGACAACTGCTTTACCAGCTTCTAATGCATAACCTGCAATATGTTTATCATGCTCGATAATTCCTTCTTCGGCATTGATTGTTATGACACAAACGTCTGAACGATCAATTGCCTTTAAAGCTCTAAGCAGACTATATCTTTCAACATTTTCATATATTCTTCCTTTTTTACGCATTCCCGCTGTATCAATCACAATAAATTCTTGTCCATGGTATGTAAACGGAGTGTCAATTGCATCACGTGTAGTTCCCGCCTCATTACTGACAATTACTCGCTCTTCATTTAATATAGCATTTACTAAACTACTTTTTCCAACATTTGGTCTTCCTATAATAGAAAACTTAACAATACCTTCATCATATTCTTCTTGTTCGAAACGTTTAAAATCAGAAGTTATTTCTTCTAATAAATCGGTAATCCCAATATTTTGTTCACCGCTAACATTTAGATATTTGTCAAAACCCAATTCATAAAAATCATATATATTTTCTTTTGAGATTTTACTATCAATTTTATTTATAACTACAATAACATCTTTGTTAGCTTTCATAAGCATATCTCTTACAACAAAATCATTTGCCGTCAATCCTTCTTTTCCATCAACAACAAATAAAACAACATCAGCCTCATCGATAGCTATTTCCGCTTGAACTTTAATAACACTATTAAAAATTTCTTCGCTTATGTCAATACCACCTGTATCAATTAAATGAAATTTATAATCATTAAAAGTTACATTACCATAAATACGATCTCTAGTTATGCCTGGAGTATCTTCTATGATTGATATTTTTTTACCTACTAATTTATTGAAAATAGTTGATTTACCCACATTTGGTCTTCCTACTAAGGCTACAACTGGTTTTTTCATAATATCCACCTCTTTTTCTTAAATATTATATCACAAATCCATTAAACCTAAACAAAAAAGCGCTCTTATACTTATTATTTATAATAATAAAATAAATATGAGCGTTTTATCATTTAAATTAATAATTTTATTTCATTGATCTTTTATTGGTATCAAACTGCAAGCTAATTCCATACTTGATATACAATTCATCTAACAGTTGTTTTTTCATTTCTTCTTCTTTAGCAATATAATTAGCCACATCAGATAAAGGAACACTTTCAAAATATTTTTCATAACCAATTAATTTCTTTTTTATGCTCCCCTCAACCGCAAGAAGACCTTTGAACCAACTATCTGTTTTAGCATATTGTAGTTCTAATTTAATCTTAGGATCTGCTATTTTCAACATGGAGCAAATCACTTCAAATGTTTCCATATCTTTTACACCTTTATCTTGTTTTAGAAGAAACTCTCTTATTAATCCGAAATTCCCCATTATTGTAATTCTAATATTTTTAACGAAATCTTTTGCATCTGGTCGTTGTTTAGTATTATAAAAGGTTTGATTGAATTTGTTTTGATTATCTCTTAATATTTGCCAAATCATTTCATTAATACTAGCTTCTAAAATATTACTTATTTCACTTTGATACATATCTATCCCCCATTAATATTTTTATATTACTATTATAACAATTATTATTACATAAAGCAATATTCCCTATTACTAAAGAAATAAAAAAATGTATTTTTACAAATACATTTACATAACTACTAATTTCCCATTTAAAATAATATTATTTACCTCATTATCGTATATAATAATACTATTTTCAATAATACTAGCAAATTCTATATCATCAAGTTTTTTTAAAACCTTGATATAAAAATTATTTTTATATTTTAATATATTAATTTTATCTAAGATTTTTTTATTAATCATAAAGATATCATTAATTTTATAAAGAAAACAATTATTTTTCTCAACCGTTATACGCATATCAACTTGATTTCCAAAATAGTCACAATAATCAATATTTTCCCTTTGCATACTAATTATAATTCCATAAAAACTATCAGTATGTACATTAATATTATAGTATCCTTTAATATTAATTTTGTAGAATTTTTTTAGTCTTCCAAACAATTGTTTAAAATATCTTTCTAATTCGTTCTTATCATCGAAAATAACCTTATCTACGTAAAGGTTATTTATATACAGCATAATATTATCTTCATCTTGAACATTAACTTTCATAATATCACCTAAGATATTCTATGAGTTAAAGAAGATAATGGGATACATTTTAAATTGTTCTCTCAATTTTAGAATGAATTTCCTCACGGCCAACTTTTGTTACATTTGAAAACACAATAAAATCATCTCCAACAACTAAATCTAGTTCATTTAAAATTAAATTTCTTTGTTTCTGATGTAAAGTGATTCCCACTTTATCCGCCTTTGTGGCTACAATTGTAACAGGAATCTTATAATGTTTCAAAAAATTATACATCATTATATCATCACTACTAGGTTTATGTCTAAAATCAATTAACATAAAAACTTGTTTTAAATTGTTACGACTAACCAAATAATCTTCCATCATTAATCCAAATTTTTTCTTCTTTTTTTTAGCTAAATTAGCATATCCATATCCTGGTGCATCCACTAAATAAAAACTTTCATTTACTAAATAAAAATTTATTGTCTGTGTTTTACCAGGGTTAGAAGATGTACGGGCATAATTTTTACGGTTAATTACTGTATTAATAAAACTGCTTTTTCCAACATTTGAACGACCCACTAACAAAATTTCCGGTTTTTCATCCGTTGGATATTGACTACGTCTAACCGCACTTATAATTAATTCAACGTTGTTAATCTTCATTTATACCACCTTACTATATTCCGTTTTTTAAGCCTTATAATTATATCATCATATTATTTTTTTGTCAAAATAGATTGGTAAGAGATTTTATTTTTTAGGAATCGTTACAATGAACGTAGATCCGTTATTTACTTTACTTCTTACCATAATGCTTCCTTTATGGTTTTCGACAATAGATTTCGCAATAGAAAGGCCTATTCCTGTTCCTCCTGTAATTCTAGATCTAGAATTATCCACTCGGTAAAAACGTTCAAATATATAAGGGAGATGTTCTTTTTCTATTCCTATTCCATCATCGCTTACTTCAATTACAACATTCTTTTTATCACCTTTAATACTTATTTTAATATTACCAGCCTTATCAGTATATTTAATTGCATTAGATATCAGGTTTACTAAGACACTTGTTATCTTATCTTGATCAGCATTTATAGTAATATTATTACCAATAACTTGTAATTTAATGTTTTTATCTTTTAATTCTTTATCAAAATTAACAACTAAATGATCAATTAGTTCACGCAAATCAAATTTTGATTTATTTAATGTAGAAAGATTGCTGTCATAATCATTTAATTTATCAATACCATTTATTAATTTACTTAATCTAGTAACCTCATCATGAAGACTTATTATTCGTTTTTGATCAACTTCCCAAACTCCATCTTTTAATGCTTCTAAATGACTCTTCAAAACAGCTATCGGTGTTCTTAATTCATGGGCTATATCAACGGTTAATTTTTTTCTAAGAACAGTTTGTTTATTTAAAGTCTGTGCTAAAAAATTTATAGATGAAATCAAATCACTAATTTCAGTAATCTTAGTATCATCAACTATTTTTAGATTGTAGTTACCATCAACTATATTTTTAGTAACATCTACTACTTTAGTAATATTAGAAGTTATTTTTCTAGCCACTAATATCCCAAATATTAAAGATAGAAAAATGGCCAAAACAACAACTATTAATAACATATTATTAAATGTTTGTAAGAATGCTATATCATTCTCGTTATAGTAATAAGGCCCATAATATCCAATCGTTGCTTTCCCATAAAGAACCCCATTTTTCTCAAGTAAATATTCATCTTCAACATGATTCCCTTTGAAATTAGGATAAATTTTTTTCATGTTTTCTGCCATTCTTGATAACATTTCCACACACATACCACTATTATGTTCCATTGCATCCCATAAAACATTATTATTATTATCAATTATTTTAACAATTAATCCTTCCTCTAATGCATTCATTCCAATTAAATCAATTGTATCATAATCGATGTTTTGACTTGCCTTTTCATATTCGGTAATAATACTAGAAACTATCTTTTGATTTTTTTCTTGTTGAATGTTCATTACATACTGTTTAAACTGAACTCCAAATGAAATATTTATAACTAGTGCTAATGAAAAAACAACTATAAAAGAGAGCAACAGATAAGAACCAACTAACTTAACGTTTAATTTATTCTTCATTCCTATCACCACCTATTTTATAGCCAATTCCATGAACTGTAACAATAATATTATTACTTATTTTTTTTCTTATATTTTTGATATAATAGTCAATTGTACGATCAAACCCTTCATAATTATTTGAGAATGCTACCTCTATTAATTCATCTCTTTTAAATGTCTTATTGGGATAAGAAAGTAAAGTCATAAAAATCTTATATTCATTAGGTGTTAACTTAATTAATTTATTATCTTTCATAATTTCGTGCTTTAGGTTATCAATAATGATTGTTCCATTATTCAAAGTTATTTTATTACTCAAGGGGATAATCTCACCACTGTTACGTCGTAATTTAGCATTAACCCTAGCAACTATTTCTTTAGGACTAAAAGGCTTGATAACATAGTCATCAGCCCCAATATCAAGCCCATTTATAATACTTTCTTCTCCCGTTTTAGCACTCAATATAATAATTGGTATACGGCTTTCTAATCTCACTTGTTTACATATTTGTTCACCAGAAATATCTGGCAACATCAAATCTAATATCATTATGTCAGGATTGAATTTCTTATATAATTCTAATGCTTCATTACCATTATAGGCGCATTTAACTTCATAGTTATTAAGTTCTAGGTATGATTTAATTACATCTACAATACTAGTTTCATCATCTACCACTAAAACCCTATAGTTGCGCATTATTAACACACCATATTTTAAATTTAATCATACCTATAACCGCCCTTCATAATATCACTAACATAATTATATAATTATTCATTATTTATTTCAAGACTATCAACAACATAGATAGTACTTCTAAGCATATTCATCCAACAAGTATATCTAAATGCTCCACTTTCATCCGGAGTAAACTCAACAATATTTTCCCCAAAGTCTAAAGGAACAGTAAGATTATATTTAGCAATGTAAATTTTATTATTACATCCGTTTAAATCACCACCATTGATTACAATTGTCCATCTAACTGGAATCCCTTTTTGAACTACGATAGGTACATATTGCCCCCTATAAAATCTAGTTGTTACTTCTTGATAACCATCTTTTATTTCAGCAGTAATTGCACTTTTGGGTATAGTTGGTTCGTTTTTTGGAATAAGTGTGTTAAAATCAATTCCTCTATTAAGCATAATTAATCCTAGGAAAATAATAAAAACTGCACTTATTTTTTTTAAGGTTACACTCATTTTTGCAGATAGAAAACTACTCATTAAACTTACTATTATCATTAAAGGAACTGTTCCTAGCGCAAAGAAGAACATCGAAATAGCTCCGTAGAAAAATGAACCAGTCCCCAATGCATAAACTTGCATTGATTGTAATGGGCCACATGGCATAAAACCATTTATTAATCCAATTGTATAAGGTGATGAAACTCTCCTTTTTTGCTTGATTAGAAATGAGGTAATAAATTTAGGAATTGGAAAATTAAATAATTTCTTATTTTTTATAATTCCTGTCATATTAATACCTAACCCAATCATGAAGAGCCCAACAACTACTGATACTAAGTTTTTAGCATCTGGTGAAAAACTAATAACACTACCAATTAACCCGACTATACCACCAATTATTGTATATGAGGTTACTCTTCCTAGATTATATAACATACCCGGAATAATAGTATTTTTTTTGCTTTTATCTTTATTTTTTAATTGATGATTAATTGAAACACTCATATTTATTCCACCACACATAGCAATACAATGTAGTGATGTAAGTAATCCGACTACAAACAATATACCATAATTCATACTTTGATCTACCTCAGGTATGAAATTGAATATATTTGTATCTTTTAATGCTAAGTATAAAATGAGAATCGCTATAATACTTATTATTACAAAATTATTACTTGAATTATTTTTTAAAGTATATCCTTCTTTTTCAATTACAGCTATTATGTCATCTCGCGAGACTTTTTGTTCATCATATTTAACAGTTACCGTTTTATCGTTAAAACTAGCACTTACTTTTGTTATTCCATCTAAATTTTTGATACTACTTTTCAAAACTTTCTCACAACTATGACAAGACATACCATCAATATTTAATTTTTCTTCAGTAATCTTTCTCATTTTATCACTTCCTTACATTATAGACGAGAATTAATAGTTAAATAAATACTCGTTTGCTTTTAAAGTATCAGATGGTATTATAATAAATTCACCATCATCAATTTTTTCATCTCTTGTTATTGGAGCTGGATTACATCCACCCCTAACAATTTCTATTTCATCGATGTCAAACTGGTTTCCACAGTTTTGACAAACTAATTTTCGACCTTGTTGAATATAGTATCCACGACCAGAATCAGCACACACTTGGCATGCATTAAATGCTGTTCTAATAGTGTCATCGCTTGCTCTAACTGCAATAACTTCCATTTCAACACCATCTATAGTTACAGGATAAAATCTAGCTTGACTAGTAATATCACTTTTTCTAATTTTTACCTCATCATAACTCATTTCCTCTTTTGTATTAGGTTTATTTATATTATCATTTAAATCATTAGAAGCATTACTGCCTTGTTTAGAGAGTAGTATTAATAAAAATCCTACCGTAACAACACCTATTATAATGATAATCTTTTTTCCAGACATAAAAATACCTCCTGAATCTATTACTTATTTATTTTAAATCTATTTAATCGTAAAGCATTAGTAACTACAGAAACAGAACTTAGCGACATTGCTAATGCTGCCAATAATGGACTTAACATCGGTCCTCCAAATGCATATATAACACCTGCTGCAACTGGTATTCCAAGAATATTATAGAAAAACGCCCAGAATAAATTTTGCTTTATATTTTTTAGTGTTGCCTTACTTAAAGCTATTGCTGATGATACTCCTATTAAATCATTATGCATAAGAACAACACTTGCAGATTCCATAGCAATATCTGTTCCATTACCAATAGCTATACCAACATTTGCTTGTGTTAAGGCTGGAGCATCATTTATTCCATCTCCTACCATCGCCACTAAGAATCCTTGTTCTTGTAATTGTTTAATTTTGTTAGTCTTATCATCTGGTAAAACTTCTGCAATAACTTCTGTTATGCCAACTTGTTTAGCTATAGCCATAGCTGTTTTTTTATTATCTCCAGTTAACATAATTGTTTTAATACCTAAGTCATTTAATTTTTTAACTGCATTCTTACTAGTTTCTTTTATTACATCTGCTACCGCTATAATACCTACTAATGTATTATTAACAGCAACAAACATAGGCGTTTTACCTTCATTAGCTAACTTATCCATAACATTTTCAGAATCTAACAACTTAACGTCTTTTTCCTTCATTAATTTAATATTACCTAATAAAACATCATCATTATCAATTTTAACTTCTATTCCTAATCCCGGTAGTGCTTGGAAATTAGAATATTTTAAATAATCAAGATTGATTTCTTTAAATTTTCTAACAATTGCCTCACCCAAGGGATGTTCTGATCCTTTTTCAGCTGATGCTGCTATTTGTAATAATTTTTCTGATTCTATGTTATACGTTACAATGTCTGTTACCTCAGGACGTCCCATAGTTATAGTACCAGTTTTATCAAATACTACAGTATCTAATTTATGGGTAATTTCTAATGCTTCTGCATTTTTAAATAAAATTCCATTTTCAGCAGCTTTACCAGTTCCAACCATAATAGCTGTTGGGGTTGCTATCCCTAAAGCACATGGACAAGCTATTACTAAAATTGACACAAATATAATTAATGCAAACTCAAAACTTTGTCCTGCTAATAACCATATAATTGGTGAAATAATTGCGATTGCTATTACAACCGGAACGAAATAACGACAAACAATATCTACTATTTTAGCAATTGGAGCTTTAGACCCCTGAGCTTCTTCAACTAGTTTAATTATTTGTGACAGTACTGTATTGTTTCCAACATCTGTTACTTTAAATTTAAATGAACCAGTTTTATTAACACTAGCACCAATTACTTTATCGCCCGTTTTCTTTTCAACCGGAAGACTTTCACCAGTTATCATTGATTCATCTATTGCGGTATATCCATCAATTATTATCCCATCGACAGGAATTTTTTCACCTGGTTTTACGATAACAATATCACCTACAACCACTTCATCTATTAATACTTCAATTTCTTGATTTTCACGAATTACTAGTGCTGTTTTAGGCGCTAGTCCCATTAATTTTTTAATTGCTTCACTTGTTCTTCCTTTTGATTTAACTTCTAAATATTTTCCTAATAATACTAAAGCAAGTATTACACCTGGTATTTCAAAATATAACAGTTCCACAAAATGCATATTTCCACCAGCTATCTTTATAGTCGAATAAATACTAAAAAGAAAAGCCGAACTAGTTCCAATTACAACTAAAGAATCCATATTTGGATTTGCATTGAAAAGAGCTTTAAATCCAACTGTATAAAATTTATGTCCAACAATAATAATTGGAATTGTTAAAAGCAGTTGAATTATTGCTGATTTTAATGGTGACATCATTGGATTTACAAAATCAAAAATCGGTAATCCAATCATTGGTCCCATAGCTATATAAAATAATGGGATTGCAAAAAGTAAAGCAACTATTACTTTGAATTTCAAAATGCTTATTTCCTTTTCCTTTTGATCCTCATTATTATTTTTTACTTCATCGACAACTTTATAACCAGCCTTAGAAACAGCACTTTTAATGTTTTCCACTGTAGTTTCATCACTATGTTCAACATACATCTTTTCAGATACTAAGTTAACATTAACACTACTTACCCCTTCTACTTTTGCGACTGATCTTTCGATCGCTTTTGCACACGATGCACAAGTCATCCCAACAACCTTAAGTTCTTGTTTTTTCATGATATTCCTCCTTCTTTAATTATTTACATTATGCCACCAAGTTATGAGGATTTTATGTAAATTATTATTTTTTATAATTTTATTATATCATCATATTGATAATTATGAACACAACACAAACATTATATCAGCGTTCTTTCTTCTTATAACCATTCATAAACTTATTATGAGGTGATTTATGGAGGGTCAAACTAACGAAACTTCTATTTTAGCTATCCAAAATGGTGATGTAAATGGTGATAGGATTAATGATACTGTTTATTTGATTGGGAAGAAATCAAGTGATTCATCCCCATTAGTAACTGATATATCTATTATTATTAAAGATGGAAAAAACGGTCATACTTATCCTATTATATTAAAAGAAAATATGGGATATAATCCAACATTAAATTTATATAATTTTACCAATGAGAATATGGACAATATTTTTGTTGCTATTGACTCAGGTGGTAGTGGGGGTTATGGATACTATTACATATATTCTTTTAAGAATAATACAGTAACAGAAGTATTTAGTTCAGAAAGTTTTAGTAATACCTATAATTACGTAGTAAAATATAAAGATAATTATAAAGTCGAAGTAATAAATAAAACATTAAAAAAATCCTTCTTAATAGATATATCCAACAAAGGTAAAGAGTATTTAGAAACCATTTATAACAATAATGGAACACTGAAAAAAGATATAAATGGATACGTGCTGGCACTAAATAATTTATATCCGGTTGATATTAATAGGGATGGTGTATTTGAACTATATGCTTTGCAAAGAGTAATTGGATTATATGGAGCTGATACTTTAGGAATAATCATCACACCACTATATTTTAATAAAAATGGATTTGACCTATTTACTAATCAAAGCTTATCAATATATAGTTTTGATATATAAACATAAAAAAGACACACTATTTGTGTCTTTTATTATTCATACTTAAATAATTAATTTTCGCTTTTTCAACAAACGAACCTAGGCTAACTTTATCTAAATTATTTGGTATTTGCTCTAATAAATCTCTAGGTGAATAATTATCATGATTAGTATATATATTGATAAAACAATCAATTAATTCATCAGGGAATTTAGAATCTCTTAAATATTGAATATAATCGTAATAATCTGAAAGCAAAAGTTTATGAATTGAACCATTAGCTATCATATTAAGCACCATTGTAGTATAACAATACCACTCTGTATTGTAAGTTGGGATTGGTTCATCATCGTCGTCTAATGGATATTTATTCGGAAAATAATAAAATTTTTCATTAAAACTACCATATTTCATTGAATATATTTTGTTATTACTAATTTTACATCCATCTAAATCAACACATATTATTTTATTAGTATCGTGGTTTAAAATAAAATTAGATTCATGAATATCCCCTAATAAAAATTGACCATTTACTGAATTAACATGTTGAACCTTAGTCAATATTTTACCAACTTGCTTTAACCACTCTATTTTTTGCTTTGTGGTGATTTGTTTGTCTTTTAATAATACTGCTAAATTAGTATTGTTTTCAATCAATTGCATTGTAAATCCAACTAATTTTTTATCAACGATTGCTAATTTTTCTGGGAAGACTAATTCATCAATATCTATATTATCTTTATTATCCATTAGGGAATTTATAGTTAATAACTTGTTGCCCATATATTCTCCACTTGTTCGTTTATATATTTTTAATAGGTGTTTACTGTGATTTAATTTCTTATCAAGGAGATATAAATCACACTCTATAGATGATACCCCATCAGGCAATATATAACGTTGCAATCTTCTAAATTGTTTAGTAGTGAAATTTTCGACTAACATAAAATCCCCCCCTTTTTTATGTGCATTATATTACTAAATTAAATGCCTTTTGTCAAATTAACTAAATAAAAAAAATCACTACAAACAGTGATTTAATAATTAATCTAATTTAATGTTTTTATTTCTTTATATGTCCGCCATGAATATATCCTAAATCTATATTTTCATGATCTATTTTTTCAATTAATCTAACTGAGCAATTTTCCATATTAGGTTCTTTGTTAAACCATTCCGGACTGTAATGAAAAAATGAGAGTAAAAATGCTCTTATTGTAGTTCCATGAGCAACTACAAAGAAGTTTTCTTTACCTTCTTTGTAATCTCTAAACAATGTTTCTAAAAATATTCTAGCTCTTATCGCGACGTCATAAGGACTTTCCCCTTGTGGTAATCTAGCATAAAACTTACCATCATTTTGATAATATCTATCATATAGTTCAAACTGTTCAGGAAATTTTTTTCTACACTCACTAATTGGGTTATCACTAAACAAACCATAACGCTGTTCAATTAATGCAATATCTTCTTTAACATCCAGAATATTTAACTTTTCATTAATAATATTAGCAGTTTCCCTTGTTCTAGTATATGGACTAACAAATAATGTGGATTGTTCTAAATCAATATTATTTTCATCAACATATCTTTTTAAAAAAGAACCAACATCATCTGCTTGTCTTTTACCCTTATCTGTTAAATAAACTTTATGATCCGGTAACTTTAAATTAAAGTTTTCCTTATTATTTTGCATACTTTCGCCATGTCTAATTAAAAATATCCTCATATATAGCACCCCATATAGTATAACATATTTTTCGTTTTTAAAAAACACAATTAAGATTCCCCTTACTTAAATTGCATTTTTATTTTATTATACTAATTAAACTACTATTTTAAGCCTAGATGTTGCCAAACCCACATTAACTCATATAATATAACTAGATTAATAGAAGGGTGGTTTCACTATGACAAATTATACGGTTTTACCAGGCGATACAATGTGGGGGATAGCTACAAAACATGGAATTGGATTAAATGAGCTAATAGCAGCAAACCCGCAAATTGCTAACTCTGCTCTTATTTTCCCTGGCCAAACGATAAATATTCCTGCTACTGACACATCAAAATATACAGTTTCCCCAGGTGATACTATGTGGAGTATAGCCACAAAACATGGAATTGGATTAAATGATTTAGTAGCAGCAAATCCACAAATTACTAATTCTGCTCTTATTTTCCCGGGTCAAACAATTAATATTCCCGATGATACCATTACACCTAGTGTGCCTAGTGTTCCAAGTAATATAAGGGAATTAGAAACGGAAGTAATACGTTTGGTTAATATTGAAAGAGCAAAAGCTGGTCAACCTGCACTAACTGAAAAAAATGATCTAAGTCGTGTAGCTCGAATTAAATCGCAAGACTTTATAGATAACAATTACTTCTCTCATAATTCACCAACATACGGAACTCCATTTGATATGCTTAGATCTTTTGGAATTACATATACTGCTGCCGCTGAAAATATTGCAAGCAGCCAGAAAACTGCAGCTGAGGCTATGAATACATGGATGAGTTCTTCAGGGCATAGATCAAATATCCTTAGTTCTACATATAATCAAATTGGTGTTGGTGTTGCAAGAGACGATAAAGGTAATTTATTTTGGACTCAAATGTTTATAAGGAGTTAATAAAATGAAATTATTTTAGAATTCCTTTTTTTGAAAAGCACACTATATTTATATAAATAAAACTAGGTTAATGTTTCCTAGTTCTTTTTTTAGGCATTCTTAAACCTAAATTATATTAAAATTAAGTTATGTTTATTTATAATTAGTTTTTATAAACGTTTTCTTAGAGTTTCAGAAATTTCAGCAGTAGATGCTGAACTAGCTTTTTCTATTGCCTCGCTTATAATAGAAGTTCTAACTCTTTCTATTCTAGAATCAGCAATTTTTGCTATCTCTTCTGGAGTATAATTTTTTTCTTTTTGTTTTGAAACTATCTTTAAATCAAAACCTTTTTCAGAGAATAACTCTTTCGTCTTCAAATAAATTGGTAATTCATTTTTAGCAAATGATTTTGCAATATTTACTACACTAGGACTTATTAACCCAGAATTATAAAGTCCATCAACTAAAACCGAAATTTTTTCCACTAATTTTTGAACATCTTTTTCTTGCTCGATTAAAGAAAAAATTATTTCAAAAACTTTTTGCTTATCTAGTATTGCTTCAGCACTATTCATTGTATCCATCCTCCAATATATTTTATTTATAAAACTATTATAACATAAAAACGTTCTTTATATAAAAACTTTATTTTCATTTGGTGGAGTTGAGGGGACTCGAACCCCTGTCCGAAAACATAGCTATTTAAATATCTACAAGTTTAGTTAGTTGTTAAATTTTCTAAAAAACGATGCCAACTAACAAACCGTTTTTTAGTGAGCTTATAAAATTCATTATTATCTCTAAGCTAAATAATAATATATCCCATTAAATTGAGCCTCCTAGTTTTCCCATGGGAGAGGAAAAAAAGGAAGCCTTTCACTATTCTTTTATTAAGCGAAAGCTAATTGATTTCTGTTTCCAGTTATTTTTTTGTTGTACGTGACGTGTACCTCCGACTTGCAACCTAAACTCTAATATTCCCGTCGAAACCAGGCAACCCCATATGGGGATTATATCACTATTTCAATAAAAAGTAAATATTTTAAATTTAGCGATAACTTTCTTTTAATTGTTTTTGAATATCTGTTTTCATATCTTTTTCCTTGATTGATTCTCTTTTATCATAATTTTTTTTACCTTTTGCTAATCCTAGTAATATTTTTGCTTTATTTTTTTTAAAGTATAATTTTAAAGGAATTAATGTAAGTCCTTCTTGTGCTATTTTACTCCCTAATTTTAATATATCCTTTTTGTGCATTAATAATTTTCTAGTTCTTGTTTCATTATGATTAAAAATATTCCCATGGTCATACTCACTTATATGCATATTTAATAAAAACAATTCATTATTTTTAATTATTGCATAACTATCTTTTAAATTAGCACTACCATTTCTAATCGATTTAATTTCGGTTCCTTTTAAAACAATACCTGTTTCAAAAGTATCTAAAATTTCATAATCAAATTTAGCTTTTCTATTGTTTATTTCAAGCATACTATCATCTCCTACTCAAATATACCAACTTTTATTGTCTTATCATATTGATTTATGATAGAAGTATATTGTGTTTCTATTTGTTTATAATTATTTAATAAATCATCATTTAGATTGTTGAAAGGAATAACTTTGAAGTTTTTAAAATTATCGTAATACGTGTATATCAAATCTCCTTTAACATCTTCTATTTTAACACTTATTTCATTATTGTCTATAGATTTTACAATATTTAATGAAACAAGCATTCCTATTAGTTTAGGTGTGCCTACTTGGGCTGATATAAAATTTCCTAATGAATATACGACTAATGTGTCATTAATAAATTCAATAGGCTGTATAACGTGCGGATGATGGCCAATAACAATTGTTACACCTAATGAAGATAAATACTCAGCTATTCGCTTTTGCTCTTGTGTAGGGGTATGAGTATACTCTACACCCCAATGCATTGATACAATAATAACATCTGTATAATCTTTTATTCTTTCTATATCTTCTTTAACAATTTCATCATTATATGTATTAACTAAATATTCCTTACCGATTGGTGCTCTTAATCCATTAGTAGTTGTTGTATATGCAAGCATTGCATATCTAATATTATTTTTTTTATGAACACTTATTTTATTTCTTTCTTCAAATGAAAGATAACTACCTGAAGTTACTACATCTTTATCTTTCCAATAATTAATAGAGTTAGTAATCGCTTCTTCCCCACGATCTAATGTATGATTATTAGATAAACTAATCATATTAAAACCAGCATCAACTAAAGCATCACCAATTTCTTCTGGTGAATTAAATCTTGGATAAGTTGATAAACCTATCTTTTTTCCTCCAATAACTGTTTCTTGATTATAAAAAGCTAAATCATAAGAACTAACTACAGGCTTTATATCTTCAAACATCGGTTTAAAATTATAAAAATCATTTCCTTCATATGCATCTAAATAAACACCATTATGAATAAGTGCATCGCCTGCCATTATCATCGATAATTCATATTTAGTATTAACATCATTATTTTTATTTATATCTTGATTATTTTGATTATTTGTACAACTTACTAACAAAACAAAAGCAGAAATTAACAACAAAAGTTTATTTATCCTTTTCATATTATCCCTTTCCATTATATACTTATTAATTATATATAATACTACTACAGAATAATTCAATAATTGTAGAATTTTTTGTTTTTTAATATAAGAGACTAAAATACAATGTACTTTAGTCTTCTTTTTGTTCTGTTGGCGCTAAGATAAAGTCAATTGTTTTTGCTTGCTTACTGGCATTTTTAACAATAACTTTTACAGTATCTCCTAAGCGATAACCTCTTTTATTTTTCTTTCCAATTAATGCGAAAATTTCCTCATCGAAAGTATATGTATCATCTTTTAAATCATCTATTCTAATTAATCCTTCTATCAAATTAGGTAATTCAATAAACATACCAAAACTCATTACACTACTAACCATACCGGTATATTCTTCTCCAATATGTTTCATCATGTATTCAGCCTTCTTCATGTCATCTACTTCTCTTTCACATTCAATAGAATCTCTTTCTTTTTGTGAAGAGTGCTCCGTTAAGAATGGTAATTTATTATCCCAATAATTTACAGTGTCATGATCCATTTTATTTTCAAATAAATACGTTCTTAATAAACGATGTACTGTAGTATCTGGATATCTTCTAATTGGTGATGTAAAATGAGTATAACATTTACTTGCCAATCCAAAGTGACCTATATTATTTTTGTCATACACGGCCTTTTGCATACTTCTTAAAAGAAGACTAGATAAAATATGAAATTCTTTCTTTTCTTTTAATTCTTCTAATATATACTGCATACTTTTTGGTGTTATATCTTTTACTTTACCATTTATTTTATATCCAAGTACACTTACAAATTTCAAGAAATTGTTAATTTTTTCTTCGTTTGGTTTACCATGTATACGATAAACAAATGGCAATTCCATGAAATATATTGCAGTTGCTACTGTCTCATTAGCAGCAATCATGTAATCTTCAATTAATTTTTGACCTATGCCACGCTCTCTAACTTTAACATCAATTGCTTCTCCCTTATCATCAACAATTATTTTGGCTTCATCAATATCAAAGTCAATATAACCGCGTTTTTCTTTATTAGCTCTTAAAATTTTAGCTAGTTCTTCCATTTTGTGAAGGGTTTCAACATAAGGTTCATAACCTTCTGGAATTTCCCTACCTTCCAAAATAGCATTAACACATTTATATGTCATTTGTTTTTTAGAACATATTATACTTTCGAAAATATCGTAACTAACTACATTACCATTATTATCTATCTCCATGCTACACGAAACAGCTAATCTATCTACTTCAGGATTTAAAGAACATATCCCGTTAGATAGTTTATGGGGTAACATTGGAATAACACGATCTGCCAAATATACACTTGTACCACGATCATAGGCTTCTTTGTCAATTTCAGAATTTTCTCTTACATAATAACTTACATCAGCTATATGAACACCTAATAAATAATTACCATTTTCTAATATTTCTAGCGAAATAGCATCATCAATATCTTTAGTGTCATCTCCATCTATTGTAAATATTTCTTGATCTCTTAAATCTCTTCTAAAAATAGTTTCATCGTTTGAGATTTCATTTGGTACATTTTCTAGTTCATTCATAACAGACTCAGGAAATGTATCATTTATTCCATATTTACTAACAATTGATAATATATCAACTCCAGGGTCATTTTTGTGTCCAAGAACTTTTAATATTTCACCTTTATAATTATTGTCTTTTATTTTATCAGTAATTCTAACTAATACCTTATGTCCATTCATCGCACCTAGTGTTCTTTTGGAATCAATTTCAATATTTAGTTTTATTTTTTCATCATCTAAATTGATATAACCTTTACCTTTTTTATAATAAAATTCTCCAACCATTTGCTTTAATTTTCGATCTACTACTTTTACAATTCTACCTTCTAAATCAATGCCTTTTTTAGAAATCAGTTCAACTATAACCGTATCGTTGTGAATTGCCCCATTCATGTTAGAAGGCGCAATAAAAACATCAGCATCGCCATCTACATCAACAAAGCCAAACCCTTTTTTATTAGCCATTAATCTACCAACTTTCAAATGGCTATTAGTAAAAAGCATATAATTATCCTTTTTTGTACGATAAACTTTCATAATATCTTCTAACTTTTTAAGTTCTTCTATTAATTCTTTTAGTTCATCACCAGTCTTTATTCCTAAAGCATCACTAATTTCATGCACTGAAAAAGCTCTATCTTCTTTTTTTAAATATTCTAAAATACGGTCTTGCATAATTTACACCTCTATTTATATTATAAAGTATATAACAATAAAAATATAGTGTTATTGTAACTTTTTACCAAATTTAACACTTATTTTGTCAAAATTATTATTTTTAATCATTTCATACATTTCCCCAGATAGATTGGCTACCCTATCGTGAGATATCTTTTTAAATTTCATATTTAACTCTTCATACTTATCAAATAAATATCCATTTTTACTGTTAACAATATAATCATCATATATTTCATTATTTTTTAACAATACTATTTTTTTCATTAAAAAGGCACTGTATAGATAGTTAAAATTTAAAAGATTATGGTCAAAATATATTATCATAAAACTATTACGATTTAGGTCAATAAAAGTATAATGATCATAGTATTTTATATAAATAATATTACTAGGACTACTAATTAATAAATCTTTTGTCTTTTTAGGTAAATGATAACTAGGAGAATATCCTAAAACTTTAAATTTGTATTTTGGATATTCAATAGCTAATTTATAAATATAATTTATATTATCATAATCAGGATCAACACATACTACTTCTTTTTTACTTCGCACTTTTTTATTATATGCCTCGTAGTATGGTAATTCCCTTTCAATCACTTCTATAGCAGAATTAATTTTACTTGATAAAATTTTTTTAAAATAAGGTAAACTTACTATTACTAAATAACACATATTTAAATTGTTATAAAGTTTGCTTTTATAATATGTACTTCTTTTATTATATAATGCATAATGCTTTTGTATCTTTAATTCCTCTAAATGAGTGATAAATATAATTTTCTTTTTCATTCTATGATTTTCTTTTATTAATGATATTGTTTTTTTGTTTATTTCTGCAACTAAAAGTCTATCATAATCGTCACTTATATCAGTCGTATATTTGATATTGTTTCTTTCTAAGTAGCTTATTATCTTAGATAAAAAGATTTTATCATCAATCATTACCAGTATCATATTATCACCTTTTTATATTATTAGTAGAAAGATCTTTTTATATACAAAAAAAGGCTTAGAGCCTTATTTGAAAATGAAATAACTAATTACCAAAAACAATGCCTGGAAAAACATAGTTAAAAAACCTAACATAAACACTGTTGAAAATCCATTTTTAGTAATTGTATTTTCCGCTTCTGTACTTTGCGCAAAAAGGTTACCAGCATTAGGGTGTGTACCTAATTTTATTTGCTTGCTACCATATGATTGGCTCATTGTCTGACTACCAGCATCCTTACTATTAGTATTATCACTATCCACATTGTTTTTTCTTTCGACTAATAATTCTCTTAATTGTCTTAATAATTCTTTATCGTTCATTACTTCTCAACTCCTCAATAAAGTGCTTTACTATTATTTTATTTTTAGTTACTTCTTCATAAAAATACATAATACAAAATAAAATTGATCCAAGAAATGCTGCAATCATATCCTTCATAGTGTCATTAACTCCTGTAGCTATTACTCGCTGTGCATCTTTATTAAATAAATTATCAAATATAAATTCGTTAAATTCCCATAAGGCTGCAATTGCAAGATTGAATACTATGATAAATACTATATTAAACCATAATTTTTTTGGGTTATACTGTTTAAATGAAATCAAGATAACAATAGCTGCAAATGGCACCAACATACCTGATAACAGGTGCATTACCCCATCATACCAGGTGATTAGATTATATAGTTTTAAAACTGACCCTAAAAAATGGGCAAAAAATATAAATATTATATAAATCATCTCAAAAGCAGGATCAATTTTTAACTTAAACCATTTACGTAATATCCTTGGCATTAACATTACTGGCAAAATAGATAAGGTTATTAAAACATTATATAAATCACCACTTATTATATTATTAAAACCTAGTATACAACTAACTGCAATAGTAACAATTATCAATAGATAATTAACTATCTTGATTAGTATCATAATCTATTTGCTCCATTTCTACTTGATTTATCGAATTAAATCTTTTCGTTATTTTCTCAGTTGTAGTATGAATTTCTTTAACATCTTTATTAACTGTATCTATACTGCGTGATAACTTATCCCAACGCTCTTTATAACGTTTAAATTCATCATCCAACAATTTAAGTTCTTGATGAATAATTGATGCATATTTATCGCGTTCAATATTTTTAATAATGATTTGGATTGTTGTTAAGGTACTAATTAAAGTAGTTGGTGAGGTAATCCAAACTTTTTTCTTATATGAATACTCAATGATATCTTGATGATAAGCATTCACCTCTGCGAAAATAGCCTCTGCTGGTAAAAATAATATTGCTTGGTCTGTTGTTACACCAGGGATAATATATTTACTAGCAATAGCATCAATATGTTTTTTCATATCCATCTTAAAAGATTTTTCTGATTGAACTCTAATAATTTCAGAATTATTTCTATTAACCATATTTTGATAATTTTCCAAAGGGAATTTAGAATCTATCGCAATTGTTCCTAGTGGTTCTGGTGAAAATAAAACACAATCAGCTATGGTTCCATTATCAAAAGTATATTGCATTTTATATATCCTATTATTATTTTCTCCAAATACACTAGACATAATATGATTAAGATTTACTTCCCCAAATATCCCCCGAGATTTCTTATCTGTTAATACACTTTGTAGTGAAACTATATCATTGGATAAATTATCAATTTTTTTCTGAGCCTCATCTATTTTTGATAATCGTTCTAAAACTGAGGTAAAAGTCTTATTCGTTTTTTCAAAATTTTCATCTAGTCTTTCATTAACTCTATCATTAATTAATCTTAATCGATTTTCAATTTTATCATTTAGTACATTAAAATCATCAGTTAAATTTCTACTAAAATCCATTTTAAAATCACTTATTTCTTTAATCATATTTGTTTCCAGTTTACCTAATCGTTCCGTTATATGTGCCTCATTTATATTTTTGGCTAGTGACATGACAACAAGTATTAATATTACTATTAAAAGGCCAATTATAATATATTCCATTTTATCACTCCTACTCTATATTAAACTTCTTATTAACTATTTTTGATAATATATATGCTATTAAAAGTATCATACTAATTTCAATTATAACTTTGATATCAGTAATACTTTCTATTAGTGTAGTACCGACAAATCCCCAAAAATATACAAGTGATGCCTTACTAAGTATAACACTAACTAAAAATTTGCGGTAACTAATCTTTGAAAGTCCAGCTGCAATGTTTATTGCAAAAGCCGGTGAAAAAGGCATTGCCATTATAATTACTAAAGTTGTAAATTTTATATTGCTGATTGAATCTATTAATTTTAATATATTAGTTTTCTTGCTTATTTTTTTGTGTATATAGGTTCTAAACAATTCCCTAAAAATAGTGAATGCTAAAATACAACCAATTATAGTTGCAACCCAAGATATCAAAAAACCCATCAAATTTCCAAAAACCAACATGTTTATTGCAATAAATAGAGCCAATGGCAATATTGGTATAATTGACTCTAGTATTATAATCGTCATACCAATAACTATTCCAACAATTGGGCTACTACTTTGAACTAACTCAGTTAAAAAATTAATTATTGCTTCAATTATTTCTTTCATATAGTCACCATTCTATTTCTATTATAATACATTTATGCTAAAAATAAAATAAGATATTGTAAAATATCTTATTTTTCTAATATCCAGCTTTCATAACCCCCATTAATATTAACAACTCTATAACCTAATCTTTGCAATATTTGGCATGTTCTTATACTTTTTATTCCCTTTTGGCAATATACATAATAAGTCTGATATCTATCAAGGTATTTTTGAGGTTCGGCTATTAATTTTTCCATTGGTATATTCTTGGCATCAGGAATATGATTACTGTTATATTTTTCAATACTCCTTATATCAATAATTTTTCCACTTGGTGAACTTTTAATAAAATCCGATATAGAAATACTCGATATCATATTAACCACCCTACTTCATTATATGTAGTACATACAATTAAATAGAGTTTATTTGCTTATTTTTGGATACTATTCTTCATCATCACTAAAGAAATCATCAAAAAATTGATCATCTGTCACGTATTTTGTATTATTATGACTTGAAATATTTTCAACATTCTTTTCAATCTTAGGTGTTTTGTCCATTGTTTGAATAGGTTGTTCAATTTTTTCAATAGGGACAACTTCTATTACAGGTTCAATTGTACGGTCACTAACAATTTCCTCTACTGGTTGTTCTATAATAGGTTCTTCTATTGTTTCACTTTTAATATTATCATTTATAAAACTTATATTATCAAATTTAGTATCAATAATATCATTATTATTAAACGGATTACTAATTATTTCATCATTATTCTTTATCTCTTCGTTTAAACCGACTATGTTATTTTGCTTTTCTTCATCCAAATTATTTATGACAGCATCAGGTTTAACCATAGCCTCACCTTTTTCGCGTCTTTCTTCTTCTTCAAGTTCCGCAATTTTTGCATCAATACGCTTAATAAGATCATCCATGTTCAACCCATCATTTGCTTCTTTTCCTTGATTAAATAAGTTTGTAGGATTAAATAAAGATTCTTTTTCCTTGCCATCATTTAAAATATCATTTGCTGATTCAAATTTAGCATTTCTTTTATTATCAACATATTTTTTCAAATCAAATATAGCAATTGGTTGTTTCTCACGACTAGGATATGTTCCTTTTGGAAAAGTCTCTCCCCAATTCATTTTATAATTAGGTGTCAATCTCGTTCTAAATGGCATCATTCTTGTCCTAAGAATAATCGTTTCCCATTGTTTAAGTCGTTGCAAATCACTAACAGTAACTAACGGCGTACTAGCAGTCTTATCTTTTTCTTTTGACTTAACTTCTCCACACATCTTACTGATTTCTTCTAACGCGCTTAATTCACTACTAATTAAGTATATGATATTACCACAGTTACCTTTTATAGTTTCTCCATTTTCCTTGCCGTATACTTGATATAATTGAGCAAAGTTTTGAATAATAAAATTAAATCTTATATTTCTACTACGAGCTGCAGTAACCATTGTAGTTACATCTTTTAAAGGTGGCATATTAGCAAACTCATCCAAAATGAAATTCGTTCTAAATGGTAACTTTCCACCATTCTCTTGTGCAACATCAATTAATGTTTCATAACATTGTTTAATAAAAATTGTTACTAATGAATGATATGTCTTTTTCTCATCTTGGATAACAATGAATACAGCTGTTTTTTGTCTACCTATATCCTTCATATCAAAGTCATTATGTGATAACATCTCTGATAGATTTTCACGAGAAGAGAATAACTTGATCTTTTGTTTAAATACAGATAAAATACTGCTCTTTGTATCACTAGGTGCCATCAAAGTACTAGCAACATTTATATAAGCTGGTGAAGCTTGATTTTTATCACTAAAATACTCTTTAATATAAGTATTTCCTAAATATTTTTCCTCACCAACAGTTGTCATTAAGTTAATACTATTTAAATTTATTTCTTCTTCTTTTGCATCTTCAAAAAGTGCTAAAGACAATCCTGCAAAATAATCAGCAGAAGTTCTTTCCCAAAATGGATCTTGATTTTGAGATTTTTCATCATATAGGATATTCATTGCAAGGTCATCTAATAACTCATTTGCTTTATCTTGATTATCTCCTTGGTATAGTGAATAAGGTAAACTAAGTGGATTCCATGCATTACCTCTTTGAGGATCACGGAAGTTTAATAAGACAATATTGTATCCTTTTTGTCTTAATAATTCCACATTTTCTTCATATATTTCCCCTTTTGGATCGGTAACAATCATTGATTCACCTTTTTTTGCTAACAGTTTAACTAATGGATGAACAACAATTTGTGTTTTACCACTACCTGTTGATCCAATAATTAAATTATGATATTCACCGTTATCTACCCAAATTTCTTTACCATCATTTATCATTGGTACGCCTGCAGCTTCTGCCGTTTTACTATTTGGGGTTACCATACTTAATAAACTTTTCATCTCTTTATCTTTCGCCCATCTAGAATATCCTTTATCTGTTTTAGGATCAGTAACAACCCCAAATCCTTTTTCTCGATCAAAGAAATACGATGATACGCTAGTAATAATAGCAATCAATGATAATAGATAAAAGACCATAGTTGGGGCAAGATATTCTGGCGAAAAAGCCGGAAATGGATTAAATCCATGTAGTGTATTATTTTTAGCAAAATTTCCTATATTAAGTACACCAATTGAAACAAAATATAAAAGAAATAGTGCAAAAATAATGAATATAGCAATATCTTTAGCATCTGCTCTAAATTTCAACTTCATTATCTCACCTCATTATATTGTATTATTCTTTCTGAAATTAACATATACGTATAAACTGATTATCATTATTACAACTAGTATTGATAAACTAATTATAATAGTAGATTGATTTTTCATTATGTAATCTATTACTATTATATCATATCTTTTTTCATTACTAACCTTAAAGTAGATTGATTTTTCAAGATTTTTATCAGTTATTTTCCACTTTAATGTATTACTTTTTTCATCTATTTCATCGGCATTACTATCAATAATTTTATTGTGGAATCTAATTTGGATATTTATATCTCCAACATAAAAGTCTGGTTCGGATTGTTCACCATAAACATTATTATAATAATATTCTCCAGTTGTTTGAAAAGATACATATTCTTCTGTTTCTGTTATTGTAGCGTTCTCGAATAAATGATTAAATGTAGGAGAAGTAATATAATCTTTTAATGTTCCATATGTTCTTTTTATGCTAATATATGAAGAATCTTTTCCAAGATGCTTACCAAAAACATATCTTCTAAATATATCAATTTGCTTATGAGTATTGATTTGTTCTGTCAAAAACAAATTAACACTTTCATTGTGCAAGAGAATCATTTCGTTACTATTTATGATTTTGGTTGTTTCTTCAACTTGTTTATCGCTATTAATTGTTAAATTATAATCAATAGTACAACCAGTAATAGTAAACACGATCAACATTAGTAACATCAATTTAGTTTTTTTCATATCTCGGCACCTTTATATATTATTCTCAATTTATACATTACTTTTCCTCCTAATCAAATTCGATTGTTGCTTAGGTATTTAGTTTTTAATATTATCAACCCTACTAGTAAGGCAATTATTATTGCTCCACCTAAAATCACTATTACAATATTATTCATAATATATGAAAGAATTATCACGTCATATCTTTTTTCAGTACTATACTTTATATATATACTTTTTAATTTGTCATTTGGGGTTAAATTCCAAGTGTAAACATTAGCTTTCTCATCCCTTAAATCAGCATTCGTTTCAATTATTTTATTATGTAATTTAATAGAAACAACAACATCTTTCATTGCAGTATCAGCTAATGGACTTGTTCCTTCACTTTCAGCTCCATACAAATAATCATAATAATATTCTCCAACTGTTTGAAAAATCGTATAATACTCATTTTCAACCACCATAAGATTTTGAAATAAGTTATTCACTGGTGGAGATTCTGCATAATCACTTAATGTATCATAGTATCTACTAGCATTAACATAAGAATAATTTTTTAATACACGTCTATCAAATTTATAATTGTTATAGGTGCTAATATTCTTATACGATTTTATTTTATCATTTAAATAACTTTTTATATTTTTAGTCTCTGATAGTATTAACTGATTCGGGATTGTTATTTTTATGTTTTCCTTCACTGAATTATCACTATATATTGTCAAGTCATATTTGGCATTACAACCAATTAAAAAGAGACTAAAGAAACACAATAATATTAACTTAGTTACTATCTTTTTGTTCATTTAGCCCTCCTTATTATTACTATTATTATAATAGTCGTCCATTAAGACAATATGAGTATATCTTCTACTAGTACAGTCATTTTCAGTGACTACCAAACCATATTCAGCTCCTCTTTCTTCAGCTACATAGTACTTGCATTTTGCACTATCAACGGCTATAATAACGCCGATATGAGATGAATTCCATGCCAAGTCTCCTGGTTTAGCATAACTAATACTTTCAGTTCCCCATGGAATCTTATCATCAGTGAAATTACCTTGATTTGTAGATCCAGCTGGAATGGTACTAGCCTTATAACCACCATTTCTTACAGACCAAGAAACAAAACCACTACAATCCATTCCATACGGGTGTGTTGTTCCAGTTGGTTGTTGCGTAGTAGCTGGGTCAGCTGTTATTGCCTTACCGCAACCCCACTCACTACTTAAACCTTTTTGAGTGTGTTTTCCTCCATACCAATATGGAATAATAACACCCAGTTCAGTTGATAAGTATCGAGCAGCCGCTACAACTCCCTCTCTAGTACCAAGACCTGCATCCTTAACTTTTTGAGCTAAGGCATCATTACGATCTTTTAATTGAGAGTCAGTAAACATGCCACATGTCATCGATCCAGATAATGGATTTAAAGGATTACCTGCACCGGTTGCAATACCATTTAAAATAGGTTCAGGATCTATTCTAGTACCTTTATCATCCATAATTTCAAAATGTAAATGGGGACCCGATGAATTTCCAGTAGATCCAACTTCACCTATTTTTTGTCCGCCACCAACCATCGAATTTTCAGCAACATTTATAACAGATAAATGGGCATATAAACTATAATAATCATATCGATTATCACCATCAACGTCATGTCCTAATTTTACATATAGTCCATATCCGCCACTATTATATGATGCCTCTATTACATAACCATTAGCTACGGCTGTAACAGGAGTTCCGGTTGGATAACCAAAATCTATCCCTAAGTGGTTACATGTAGTTTCTCCAGTCCAAACACCATTTTTAAAGCACTTGGCTGTTCCTAATGCAAAACCTCGTGTAACATTTGTTTTCCAACTCTCCCCAGCGCCAACCTGAATTGGCAATGTGGACATCCCTGGCAGGTACTCAGTTAATTGATTTCTAGACCTTGTACCTTGCAAGTAGTTATATGCATCTTTCTGATCGAATATTTCATTTATCCATACTTCTTTTAAGAATTTCTTCTCTTCAGCTGTTGCATTTTTATATTCACATCTATCACATACAGCAAAAGATTGAATTCCCAAATATCCCGGTTGTTGGACCCCTAATATAGTTGTTCCTCTTAAGTAATCTTTATAATATTCATAGTTAATAAATTTTGTGATCATCGGCATTGGAACTTGTCCTTCGCCACATGTATTTGCCATCTCTGATTGCTTAATAATTCTTATTAAATCCTGAGCAAAATTATCATTTATAACCTCATGTTTTAAGTTTTCTATATCAGCAATCCATTTATTCTCACCTACAGCATTATAACTATAAAGTAATTGAATAACTTTAAGTAAGTTTAATCTCGTAAAATATACTTTGCCAGTGTCTTCAACTCCATACTTAAAATGTAAGAATAAACTTTCGACAAGTTCTTTTGCTGCATCATATGCATCTCCCCATTCAAAAGGATTAAGAGCAGCCCAACCTTGTGGAACATTAACACATTTTGTAGTGAATTTTGTATCTATTAGATGACCGATTAATTTTTTTTCACCTGGTATTAAAGTAAACGCACTACCTAATTTATCATTAGCAACAATATAGAAATTTCTAATTTGATTACCTGGAATCATAGGATCAGTATTATTATATTGATAAGAACTGTTTTTATCAGATTCATTATATGAATATGTGTCTGGAGTAACTAGCGTACTGTAATGAATTGTTGAAGCTATTAAAGGAATATCAAATTCGCCTTGCTTCCTAGGGAAACTATCAAATCGATCGTATTCATTTTGCAATTTTTTAAAGAATACTTGATCACTTTCTTCCCATCCATTCAATGTAATAAAATTTATAAATTTATCTAAACCAATAGCTATATTTTCAATTTTGTCTTGTATATACATAATTGGTATCATGACTAAAATAATAATTAGAATAGCAATAGCAATTTTAGCTAGAATTGGCGCAAGAAGAGAAATTATAGGCATCAAAGCCTTGATTTTTTTAACTTTGTCAACCATATTCTTCACATTTTGAACCTTGCCTGCAGCTTTTTGCAATCCTGATTGTTCCTGCTTGTTATTCTCGTTATCCATTTTACTCACCACCAATTACATATTAAATGTTAGAATCCCCCACCGCTTCCAAATGAATCAAGTTCTTGCTCAGTAGCAATTACATTAATTCGCATTCTGCGGCTTCCACAAACAAATAGTGCTTCACCTTGGTTATATCTCTTAATACTTTCTTTTTCATTATCATTTAAATCAATTAACTTCGATAAATCTTCAACAGCCTGCTTCTTTAATCCCATAACTAGGTAATAAGATGCATTGTCAAAAATTGCTTTTCCTTGTGTAATAACACTAGGATCAGAGAAGTCACTTGGTTGTTGCGTAATAATTATTGTTCCAGTATTATATTTTCTCGAACGTCTTTGAACTTGAGCTAAGAAATCAGCTCCTAATGTATTATTACCACTCAATAGTACATGAGCTTCATCAACCATTAATATTGTATTAATTGCTTTATTTAACGTTAATCCCCATGCATATTTTAAAATATTAAAGAACAATGCATTTCTGATGTTCATATCAGCATTCATTAATTCTCTTATATTAAAAACTATAAATTCACTTTGTGGAGAGATAGTTGTATGACCATCGAAATAATATTTTAATTCTTTTACAATTGGTCTAATTTTTAATTCTAACTTCTCCATTACAGATTTTTCGTGACTTTGTTCAGGCATTGATAATAGTCTACCCCTAATAGTAGCATACACATCTTTAAATGTAGGATAATCTTTTGAAGTGAATTTTGAGTAATCTGTATTGAAATCCATTCCGAAACGACGATATGTATCCTGAACTACTTCACTAAATAAAGTAATAACATCTTCTTCTACCTTTGGATCGTAATATTTCAAGAATGCCTTTATCGTTTGCAAAGTTCTAGTTAATACAGTGTAACCAAGGCCTTGTTTTGCTTCCTCTTCATCGAAATCTAGAACGACCTCCAATGGGTTTATCATCCCATATTCTCCACCTTTACCTAGATCAATAAAGTCTCCACCATATAAACGAGACATTTCCTCAAGTTCTCCCTCGGGATCGATAACTACAAGTTGATTATTATTTCTAATATTTGTTCTTAACATCATTTTAGCAGCAGTAGATTTACCACTACCAGATGTTCCTAAAATAATCATATTTGCATTATTTCGGTTATGCTCTTTACGAATTTGATATAAGAATTGATTAAAAAGAATAACCCCTCCTGAAAAATCTACTCCTAACAATGTAGATAATCCAGGATCTTTAATACTATCAAAGATAAATGGATACATTGCTGCAATAGTTGGTGCAGGTATCGGTGTTCCTATTCTACTTTCTACATCCTGTGAAGGATATATCGGAATAATAGATTTAAGTACTTTTTCTTGTTCAAAACGTAATGGAAATGCGCGCAATTCCATTGCTTCTAAATAATTTTTAACCTGTAACTTCTTACTAATCAATTGATCTGCAGAATCAGCAGTAACCATTACATGCATTTGAAAATCATAAATTTTAGATTGGCTAGCTGCCAATTGAGTAATAAAATACTCTAACGATTCATAATCTTGTCTTATTCTTTCTTGAATTGTTTTATCATTTTCTTCTTGATAACGTTGCTTTAAATCAGCAATTTCTTTATTCAACATCTTTGTTATAACACTAAAAGGTAGCGGAATATGTTTTATAACAACTTTTATTCCTGACATACTTGTCAATGAAGCTAAATATCCAGGACTAATAAATTTAGGGTAAGAGATAACTGATAAAATTGTTGCGTGTTTATCACTGATAATAAAATCAGCTGATCTAAACTCTAGACCCTTAGGCGCAATTTGACTCTTTATATCCATTATCCAATCACCGTCCCAAAATCAGTTGTTTGTCCACCATTTAAGAAGTTATCTAAAATCATTCTTAAATCATCATTAGTAACTTGATGTGAAGAAAGACCTGCACTAGCGAACGAATTAATCAATACCCTAATTCGTTTTTGAATTAACTCATTATCTTTTTCCTTGAATAAAAGATAATATTCTGTATCAACAACATTGTTGTTCATAAACATATTTGCTTTGTTAATATCCTCCATGATTAATTTTCTCTTTGCTTGACTAGTTACTGAGTTATACAGCAATTGTAGCTGAGACAAATAGACATTAATATCAACTGGTCTATCAGCCGCCATTATCCAAAATTCATAATCAATTATGTTATAAACGTTTTTTAAATTTGCGATTATACTGTTTTGCATATCTTGATCTAGAATAAATATGTTACGAGGCATTATTTTAACACCCGTAACTTTAAAATTATTATCTAATATAATCATCCCATTTGTAATACTTTTAACCGGGATATCATCATTAGTATACTTACTTTTCGTTTTCTTTGCCACTTAGGAAACACCAACCCTTCCACACATATTTTTGCCTGCTAGTATAAAATCCAATTGCACTTTTTAGTATCGTCAGTACATTATGATAGTTTGGTACTGGCATGACCAAAAATCCACTAATAAAGCCTGGCAATATTGCCATAATTGTAATTGCTAAGTTGTTTAGTGGGACTATTAATAATAGTATTAACGTCACCACTAATCCTGAAGAAAATAGTGCTAAATCAAATTTGTTAAATAGACCAAAATATAAAATTGACCTTTTAGAATTCGCAGGTATCAAAAATTGATTATTCACCTAATATCACACCCTTTTTATTTAACTTGTCTTTTTATTGTTTTCAGCTTCATAAATCTTTAACTTTTTATTAGTTTTAATAATTTCAACACTTGTTTTGCTAGAACGTGTAACTGCTTCTAAGTATTTAATCTCGTTAGCATCTGTAATCGTTGCACCAGCAGCATCACGGTATTGAACAACTCCTCCAGGCAACTCTTGTCTTGATGCTTGAGAAAGTTGAGTAATTTTCTCAGGAGTATAATTGTTTGTAACAGCAATATTTTCGGCAATACTATCATATTGAGCTTGTTGTCTTTGTAAGTTAGTTATCTTACCTTTTATTTCATTTGCTCTTTCCTTAGCTTGCGTATCTACACCAGCCATTCCTCTAATAGTATCCATTCCTCTAGTTGCTATACCATAGTCTGCTTCTTGCCTTGCATCACGTATATCACGAGCGTCAACAGAACCCTTAATCCCTTTGACAATACCTCCGCCAACATTTTTATCTTTAGCTGCGGCTCCGCCACCTCTAAACATACCACTTGCACCACCAGCAATAACTGTACCGGCTCCACCAAAAACTGTTCCAGCACCATGCATGAATCCTCTAACACCAGTTTTCCCTCCAGTAAATGCATCTCGTAATCCTTTTTCACCAATAGTCTTTCTCATATTACTACCAGCAGCATAAGCATTAGCAAGTCCACCACCTACAAGACCACCAACACCACCTAATGCGGCAGCAGCAAATGGTGATGCTCCTACTTTTTTCATAGGATTTAAAGTGAAACTATCACCCATTTTAACACCAGTTAAATCTTCAATTAATTTCGGTATTTGCTTAGCAAACATTAATGCTCCTAAGAGAATGAAAATCTTAACAAATGGATGTGTAGTAAAACTAATAACTTCATCAGGTTTACTAATCTTAGTTATTTCTCCGGTTCCTATTATGTTTATAATGAAAATCGCAAATGAGATTGCAATCAAACGGACAAATAAATCTGCATATGTTGAGAAACATATTTTAGTCCATTTTTTAAACATCCCCTCTTTTGAACTTTTTGGATCTACATATGAAATGATAGGTATCGGAGCAATAAGTTGTAAGAACCCAAGTTTTACAACACGAATTGCTATATCAATACAGAAAATCAAAATTATCCATGCTACTATACCAGCACATATACTAGATATAATAGGTGTATAATTAAATAAAAATTGTTTGTTCGTTTTCGCGTTAACTATTAAATCATAATTTAATAGAGATTGACTATCATATGCATCAACTGCATTTTTCAAAATTAATGGTCCATTCGGCCCAGCAGCTGATCTTACAATATCTTCACAATCAGGACTAACCTCACGCTTTGAATATAATTCATCACACTTATCATCCATACCTGGATAATTTGGATTTGGTGTAACAAACGCACTATACACAGTAAATGCCATAATTTTCCCAGGCGTTTGGTCATCCTTAACACTAGCGCCACCAACACCTAACACAACTTTTTGAATGACACTATTTTTTACCACTAACCCTTGAAAATCATAAGCTAATTTAAACATGTAAGGTACGGTAACAATAAGTCCTAACACAATAAAAACATTTGTTATGAGCTTAGCTGCCCCCTTACTTTTATCAGTAAAATCATCAGGATTTATAATATAATTAATTAGCGAAAACGCTAATTTAAATAACATAAATATTGCAAGTAAGGCATATACTCTCCTACTAAACATCTCTAAAACTTGTTGATTGAAGATATTAGTATCAGATATTAGTATAAAAAGAGAATATGCTTGTTCTATTACCCAAGCAATAATCTTGTCTATCCATGCAAATAGGAATCTAACAATACTCTCTAACCAATCCATAAAATCTCCACCTCTCTATTTGCATAATGGGTCTGTATTAGTTAAACCTGGAATTTCAATCAATCCCAATAAAAATTGAATAATAAATGGTAACAATAATAATATAAGTAAAGCCAGCAACCTCTTAATGAATTTTTGCCAAGCCTTCTTCATCGCATCGGCATCATTTGACACGGCTGCTCTAGAAAAATCTAACATTCCCATAACAGCAACCACAACTGCAGCACCTATTTGGATGAATAAAAATGCAGCTTCTATCCATTCTATCATCGCATCATCTAATATAACACTACAATCATATTCACCTGGATCAACGTTAAAATTACCATCAATTCTCGATAGTTCTTTTATTATTACGCTTCTTTCTTCTTCCGATTCTGCTCTTGCTGTAGTTATTTCTTCTTTTTCTTCTTCGGTAAGAGTTGTGTCATTTTCTAATTTCAAGTATGCACAACTTATCATTTCACTACTAAGGCTAAATTTTTTCTTGATCGATTCTATAATAGTAGCATATTTTTGTGATATACCTTTGTATATAGAAGAACTTATATTACCTTCCTCTATATCTTTAACTGTATAATCACCATCTAATTTAATCGCCCTTATCTTTGCCATTGCATCGTTATAAGCACTTACCAATTTTTGATCAAGACTTTTTAACTTATCTAAAGTTAAACACCCGCTTTTTAAATTAACCGTATCACAGGTTGAAGCATTTATTGTAAGCGAATCAAAACAATCAGATAAATCATAATATATGTCATCGTCAATTTTTTTGAAATCATCATGAATTTTATCCATTGCTGCTTCTTGACTAGAAAAATCAACATATCTCTCTAAAATATAATCTTCTTTCCATCCTTTTGGTTTATCAAAAGAACTTGTCAGAACATACTCGTGTATACTCCCTGGTGGATTATAATGTGCGTATGTTGGACATGTAGTAGTGTACTGATTTTTATCACCCAATAAAGGGGTACTAGTTTCATCTATCCATACAAAATCACCATCTTGCAAGATTGTCTTTTGAACACTAACTTTAAATGTCAGAATTTTAACATAAATTTCACTATAATGTGTTTTATAGTCCTCAAAAACTGGGGTATGAATTAATTTAAATTCTTCTCCCTTATATTGAGAAACATTTGACTGATACTCACAAGTAGGCAATTTATTTAATAAGTTTTCTCCCGTAGCTTCTTGTTTATATAGTACATATTCAGTTTCGTAATCAAAAGGATATATTTGATCAGCACTAAACAATCCCCCACCTTTTATATCAACTGATTTTGGACACTCAGTAGTATTGTTATAAACATACCAAAAACCAGTAAAGGCAATAGTTCTATCTTTGGTGTCATCAAGACTCCCATCTTTCTTATATCTAGTAACAGTGTTAACAATACCATTAGCCGTATATTTTCTTTCAATAACAGCTTGTTTACCGTTACTACGTTCATACCAACACTTAGTACTAGCATAAAAAGCGTTTTCTGCTATTGGGGCAGCACCACTAACTGCATCTACTTCCGCTTTAACACCATTTATGCCACCTAAAAAAAATATTCCTAATAAAACAAACGAAATAATATATTTATTTAATTTCATATTCACAACTCCTATGTCGATAATTAACCACCTACATTATAACATAAAAAAAAACAATAATAAATAGATATTAATTGTTTTTTCTCTTTTTAAGCACCAGTTACAACGAATTTTTCTACACAACTCCAGATGTTTGCTTCATCTCCGCCGCTAGCTAAATTGAATACTAACTGCACAATTACGATTACAAAGAAAACAATTGCAGCTGCGATTAATCTCTTAATAAAAGTTTGTTGTCCTTTTTTGATTTCATCCTCTTTTTGAGCCATAACAGCTTTTCCTAAATCAAGCATACCAAAGATAACTAATAAAATAGGAACACCAATTTTAATAAGTTCAACAATTGTATGAACTATGTTAATAATTGGAACGGGTACATTGTATCCACCACATTGAACTGTTGTCGCTAATATAAACATAAAATTACCTCCCTTATTACCAAATATAATACGTCATTTTCCATCTTTTGTCAACGATTATATGTTGAATAAACCTAAAAGTTTATTTTTTTTCTCAGTTTCTTCACTCTTTTGACGATCGAACCCTAATCTTGTTAAAAACACATTTAAAATATGAATTTCCTTTTCCCTCTCATCCAAAGGTGGCATATTGTAGAAAACTTTAATTCTTGATTCATATTCAAAGTCTAACACATCTTTAGAGCTTAGCATACTTTGATTTAAAATAACTTTCTTATTTTTTAGTCTTTCCAATATTTTACCATCAAGCATCATAAGTTTGTTAAGCTTTATAACTGATGGTTCAATTAAATAGATAATGTCATGACACAAACCTTCTGCTGACACACTATTATTTATATCAATTAAAATAATATCACAATCACTGTGTTTAGCAATTGTATTACCTACTTCGGCATTTACAACACTAAGCATTTCTTTATCCTTAAAGTACATAAAATCCCTTTTATCAACTTCAAGTGCAACCACAGAATAATTTCGTTCTAATTGCTTTTTCATCATGTAGATTAAAGATGTAGCCCCAGATTGTTTAGTAACATTTTTCACCCCAACGATACGAACACCGTTGTTAGTAACATTAATAACAAATTGAGTTTTATCTTCATCGTTAAAATTATCTAATTGATGAATGTGAGCAACATCACGATAACTATTTGGATTATGATATAAATACATTATACCCTCTATATTTCTAGTAAAATTATAAATTCCCATTGAAATTAGTTTTGATAAATAGTCTGATGATGTACTTTCTGCAGAATCATCTAATAATAAAATTATTTTATCCATGTCCAAAGAAATAGACAATTTTTGCAAAGTCTTAACATCTTTATAATTTTTGATTGCTGTAATATCTAAAATCATTCTTTGATAATAAAAGTTTTGGAAAGTTGAAATCAATTCCTCTACTTCAAATTCACCTGATTGATTTTTAATTATGTCAATATTTAAACTTTGAAGCATTGACTGATATTTATTAGAAACTATTACATTCATCTTTTCACCTTCCCAAACTATATAACGTAAATGATTCTGGTTTCTCCATAAATGGGAAACTCAATAAATTGTCCAATAATCGGAACATCAAAGTGCATATAAGCAGCAACTCCATAATATCTCCCTTTACCGTAGGTACCTGTATCATACAGATACACACAATAACGGTAGTTACTATTAGTTGTATTAATAGCTGACGCACCTTCCCTATTAGGGCACGATTGTGTGCCATTAGGATTGACACGATAACCAATACTTGCTAATGCAGCCTCAATTTCATTTCTAGCACTTGAATTATATTCTTCATGCTTTTCAATTATTGATACAATTCGGTTTTTTACTTTAAAAGCTTTTGAATAGCTAAGAGAACCAACTAATAAAGCAATTAATATCGAAACAAATATAATAATTGTATTAAATATAAACGTATTACCAACTGATTCTCTCATATATCTTCACCTTCTAAAAATTATACATTTTTATTGTTCTTGAATATATAGGTATTTGTAATAAACCACCTATAATCGGAATATCAATAGAAATATAACTTACAACTCCATAAGTACGATATCCTTTTCCTTCAGAAAATTCATATACGCAATACTTATAGTTATTAGATAAATTAGTCATGGCACTCTTGCCATCCCTTTTGGGGCAAGTATTATTTGTACTAATTCTATAACCTAAAGTTTGCAACGCTTTATTTATCTCGTTGTTAGATAAATTATTATATCCCTCATACTTTTCAATAGCACTAACTATTTTAGTATTTACTTTAAAGGCTTTAGTATAACTAAGAGTTCCAGCCAAAAAAGCGAATACTATTATTATAAAAGTAATAATTATATTGTATAAAAAGACACTTCCTATACCTTCCCTCATAAGTCAACACCTCTTATTAATTAACTAGGACAAACATCACTAGCTCCTTGACATTTACCATTTACCCAAGTTCCACCGTTATTTAAACAGCATGATCTTTTTTGAGTAGTATTCATCATGTTTGTGACAATAGGTGTTACAACAGCCGCGATTACCCCGATTAGAATAATAGCTACTACTGTTAAGTTTGCTTCCCCTGCCGCTTCTTTCATTCTATCACCACCTTACTTTCGTTATCAACACATTAATTATAGCATAAAAGCCTAATATTAACAAGCATTAAAATTGCATCATCATCATCATTGACAGTAACATCAGTAACATTATTCCGCCACCAGTTACCCCCAACATTAACATAGTTTGATTTTCCATTTTATCGAGACGATCACGATATTTTTGTTCCCTAGATTTACTTTGAAGTGCCGACACAGTTCTAGAAAACATCATCAATTGATCTTGCTTATTTTCTTGCGATCCAAGACCAAGTCGATATAACAATCTCATCATACGCATTGAATCCCTAACTGGGTATTCTTTCGCAAAATCCATATATGGATCAACCGTTGGATCCCCAGATTCTATTTTAGCAATTAATTTTCTTAAACCTGGTTTGAATATGTCTGGTGCAGTTTCAATTGAACGCCCAAGCGCTACTGGAACTGTATAATGTTGAATTAAAATTTCTAAACTCTTCAAATAATAAGGCAACATTAAATTAATTTGATGAAGATTTGCTTTGTAAAAATTGCGCAATTTATTATATGGTAATTTAAACATAATAAATCCAACAATAAAAGCAAATATTACATTAATGAAATTTAGGTTAGTCATAAAGACAAAAATCATAAATATAATTGCAACTAACCCATTTCTTACTCTAATTGTATATAATTTATTTACATCAACATCAGACCCATATCTTAGCATCAATAAAAACTTATAGTCATCTTCCATTAAAAAGCGAAAATATGGTTCGGTATCATCAATGAATTTTTTTGTATCTACTTGTCGATTAATTTCTAATATATATAGTATTATTATCGCAATAAATATAAATTCCATTATTCCGCCCCCACATTCTCATTGTAATATTTTTCCCCATTTAACAAAAATAATGTATTAACAAGGACAATTAAGTGCAGTAACAACTGAACAAGAACGTTATCAAGCATTTTTATATAGGTTTCTACACCTAATAAAAACTGTACTAACATTACCATTAAGTATAAAACGATACCAAATTGTAAAAACTTTTTATGGAATGATGAACGGTCTAATCTATCTCTATACACACTTTCAACTAACATATCTATATCAAGAGACATATTTTCTAAAGATGCACCAGCATCTTTAGAACCTTCATTAGTTATTTGTAAAAATAATTGATGCATGTTCTTTACTATATAAAAATTGTAATTTTTATCCATATGATCTAAAGATGCATATATAGTACCGTTTTCATATGCCAAATCAATCATGGCTTTTACATCTTTTTTTACTGGGTCTTCTAAAACCCCAGATTCGTAAACACCCTCTAATGATTTAACAAATGATTGAGTTGTTGCAAATTCCATAATTACGTTAGTTGTGTATACTTGAATTTGTTCAAAAATAAACTCACTATATAGTCTCTTACATCTTAAGTATGTTAAATAAGGAATTATTGTTATAGATATAGTCATATACATTAGCGATATAACCAAACTATAGAAATACATATAGGATATAATTAATGATCCTAACGCAAAAATTGTAATTTGAATCGCATATTGTCTAGGAGTATACTCCTGACCTAAATCTTTTACCTTTTCTCTAACTACTTTAAATGAAAAAGGGGCATATTTATCATAGGCAGTTCCAACTTGCCTAACTATATATTTATAGACATTCTCACCAGTATTTTTTCTATAAGCTATAATAAAAACAACTATAAAAGAAATAACTATAAAAATAACACCACTACTCATTATATCCCTCCTTTATTCAAACAATACTTCAACTTTTTCTTCGAAAATACCACTATTAGTATTCGTTGGTTCAACCACAGTATTTATATCTTCACCTGTAATTTCAGTATCTTCTTTATCTTCACTTGGTTGAATAATATTCTTATCTAACATAACACCTTGTATTTCTAAATAATCGAATAAATAATCACTAGGACGCTTTTGGATAACTCTTCCATCAGCCATCTTTCTATAGATTGTATTGTACTTAGCCTCATTATCAGGTGTTACATAAAATTCTGTCACTTCTGCTATTTCACGAATGAAACGTTTACTAACTTTATCTTGATATCCTCTAACATAAATACCTAGTTGTATGTATCTGTAAATAGATTTCAAGAACTGTTCAATATCTTGATTTGTTTCTAATAGACTGTACATACGGTTAGGTATTGATGCTGCTTTATCAGCATGGATTGTAGATAAAATGTAATGTCCTGATGATATTGAGTTTCGAACAGCCATAACAGCCTCCGCACTACGTACCTCAGATAGTAATATCCATTTAGGATTTTGACGCATACATGTGACTAACACATCTGAATATGATGCGATATTATTAGTTTTCATTGCAACTATATCACGATGCGGGAAAATTCTATCAAGGTGAAGTTCCAGAGTATCTTCTATTGTGATAATTTTTTCATTTTCTTTAGTTTTAGAGGCTAAATATTTTACAAATTCTGTTTTACCAGAACCAGTCTCACCGCAAACAATAACATTACAGTGACCCTCAATGCACTTAACTAAAAAATCATGAATACTTAAAGTAATATACTTATCTTCAATAATTTTTTCTTTTTCAAGACGTATTTTAGCTGGTGTCTTACGGATAACTACCGCAACACCATTACGTGCTACTGAATCATGCACAAAGTTCAAACGGAGTTCAGCGCTTTCAGCATCTAAGAAAGGATGAGCCATATTAAATGTCTTTCCCATAACGTTAGCACACTGAAAGGCTAGTTTTTCCATAAAAGCATTATTGATTGCAGGATTATCTACTCTATATATACCTTTTGATAAGGTTTTTAACCATACTTGCCCACCATTACTATATGAAACATCGGTTACGTCATCATTTTGAATATACTCGTTTAAAGCACCGAAGTCTATCTGGGCAAATATATTATCATGCATAATTTTTCCTCCTAACCTACGATATCGTCATTATTTTCTTCATCGATAATAGGGTCTTCATCAATTGGAGCTACAATATCATCATTAGGAACAGTATTAGCATTAATGAAATCTTTTAAACTTTGTGAAGTAACTTGTATTTCACCTTGGTTTACAATTGTCCCACCATGAGGAACTGGGAATAATTCAACAGCAAATGATTTCATATAACTTGCTTTTCTTAATAAGATATTAATTTCTGGAGTTACACCAAAGATCAATGTAGATGGAATTCTTCTTTCTTCCGTATTTTCAAATACATGTAATCCACTACTATCTTTAACAGCGATAACCTCAACATTCTCAATTAATTTCCCAACCATAATTTGTCTTCCTGCATTTTCTGCTTTCATATAGATGTCAATTTTATTTCCTGGGAAAATAGAGTTACCATAAGTAGTATCCATATTAACCGGGAAGTTATATACAACATCTCCTTCTTTTACCTTAACAAAAGCTGCATCTGGTAGTTCATCTTTATCTACTAAAACATTCTTATAAAATAAACTTCCTTCTGGGATAACTGTATTGTAGTCAGTATATTTCCCAACAACTAATCTAGAAGAAGTGACAGTATTTTGTCTTAGCACAATTGGAGCAATATCAACATAGTCAATCATTTCCTCCGTAATTAATGTTCTAGGTTGGATTGTCGTTTTTGCTATTGGAATATTTCTAACTGGATTTACTTGTCTATTAATTTGGTAATTATATCCCCAATATAATATACCAATTATTGCAATTATCCCAACAACTGTAACAGTATTCTTGTTTTTAAAAAATCTTTTGATTGAAATAATAATATTATTCATTCCTTCTCATTCCTTTCTAATATGGGGTTTCCAATATTGCATCTATACGATTAACAATATCAAATTCAATAATTTCACTGCCACTAGTTCCTGATTGTCTACTAGAAACTTGTAGGCTCACTTTTGGGGGAGTCTCATTAACATCGTAAATTTTTATATTGTAAGTTTGCGCAAGGTTTGCACTTTCCGCAAATCTTCTTACAAAGTTTTCCACAAACTTTTCACGATCAATTCTAATTGTCTTATCTTTACGATAAGCAGCTAAATCTAAAGCATCATACATTGCTGCTTCAGTAGCCTCTTTTAATAAGTGGTAGTTATGTTCATCAGTATTGGTTAAATTTTGAAATAAGTATACAAATACTATTGATATTATACCCATTAATATAACCAAAACTGCCCAAAATGATTCTTTCACTTACATCACCCCTTACTCTTATCGGAATTAAGGCAAGCGTTCCAGTTGCTACTCATTCCACATCTATTAGAAATAAAATATTTACTAAATACATCTCTTATAAAATAACTCTTACATTCACGACCAGTTCCAGTACCACAATTTAACTCAAAATCAGCATAACCACCACGGTTATATGCAGCTTGTTTACGGTTGTGAGTTCTTATTTCTTTTATTACAACCGGAGTTAAATTAATTTCATACATAGGTTCACGGTCAAAATATATTCTTTCTGGATTTGATAAATTTCTATTATTAGTAATATATTGTTTAATTAAACTACTACTATTCCAGTTAGAGCCTGGAGTTCTACCATTACCATTTTTACCTGGGAATGGATTTGTTAGTGAGATCGTACGATAAACAACATCAATTCCTTGCGGATTAAGTGTTGGATCGTTAGGGTTATCCATTAATGAATTTCTAACGTTGTACTTACAATCGTATTTTGTATCACACTCTTCGCTACTTGCAGTAACAATTCGCTTTTCTGCAATACACTGCATTAAACGTTTGTAATTACTCGAAGACCCGCCATGTCTACTATCAACAATATCGCCAGGACATGAAACACGATATGGTGACCTAGTTTCTAACAATTTACAACCATATTGTTTCGCACAACCCGAATCTAAAAATTCATTCAGACGCCCTGCAGCAATAAGCGGGGCTCCAAAATAATGACTTAAATGGTGGCCACCCTCACCACAATCGGCAATCATCCATGTTAAGTTATTTTCAAATAACCATGTATATATTGATAGACTTTCTCCATAATTTACATTTAACTCAGCACCTTCAAAAATAAATTTATTGAAGTTGTGATTAGGTCCAAGTGAAGTATATTGTAAAAATATATCATATGAACCAGTTGCTCTTGAATAATGAATTGGTAAATTACTATAACCAAGATCAACATAGTTTTCTCCTGCACCTGGTTTTTGATTAACAGATTCACCAGATGGTTTTAAAACATATCTATAAACACTTGCTGGTAAAGTATAATCATACTCTTTAGTAGTAAATTGTCTTATCCAGTCATTTGTAGGGTAAACCATCAAACTTCCTCCTACTGACGGACCTTTAACACAAGGAACACCAGTTGTATTACAAACATATCTATAATCCGAACGTGTTCTTTTATAGGTATCAATCGAAGGCGTACTATTTCCATTGATGAAATAATGAGTTTGAGTTCTTCTTTCTAGTACTTTCGATAAATTATAATAATGTCCGCCATAAACTGCTTCTTCATACTGAGAACCAATGACTGGTTCGAACTCTTCATAACCTCTTTCCCAATCATTACATTGACGTAGATTACTTTCTAAAGTATCTCTTGCATTTACGGCACTCAGATAACTTGAACGTTTGCCAGGCACATCGAAGTTAGGTCTACTATTACTACACCATGATCCTGGAGTAATATTTTTACCATCATATGAAGCTGAAGCTGGATACATCGTAGTACTTTTATAGCTTCCAGCCGCACAACCACCACCACAAGTGCTAGGTTTTTCTGCAGTACCACAAGGATATGTAGGGTGATATCTATCACAAGTCCAATTACAATCTAATTTACCACTGGAGCTCGAAGATGAAACTGCTGCATCTTGTTTTATAGCAATTTGATAAGTATCCCATCTACTTTTAACAGTATCATTAGCTGGAGCCCAATCTTTTTCGAATAAATCCCATCTAATACTTCCTGTATCACTTGTTGTTCTACACTCACTTCGTCCAGTAAAATGAACAGGTCCCCAGTTTGGGTAATACCAAGTATCTCCAATTGTGAAGTGACTTCCTGCAGATACAGTCATATTTCCATTAGGGAATTCATAAGTTAAACTCTCCCGACAGAACATTGAACAATATCGATTTCCCCATTTGTAGAAGTGATCTCTTATATTAGCGTCAGTAGCTGTTCTACTTCCAAAAATACACTGCCAGTCTTCAATATCTTTAATATAACCAGTTGTACTTTCATCACAATCTCCTGGACAAGATAAGTCCAATGTGAATGTGCATAGATCGGGATTACACTCCGGTTTATTCTTGTTTTCTTCTAAACCACAGCATTCTGGTAATTTATTTTTATTTTGTGGTAAAGCACAACACTCCGGTAATTTATTAGGATTGACTTCGCAAGGATCCTTTTCCTCTTCAATCAACTCACTTACCCAAAAGTGTCCTGCTGCCGTACCATTTGATGTTAAAATTTCGGTTGAATAATCACTCTTATTTGCCGCTACCCAAGCTGAAATTGACTGTAGCCCAGCACGATTAGTTTGTGTTGCGCCAGTTATTGGGTCTTTATAATCTCTAACATAAATCGCTAAAGGTAACATCTTTCCAAAATAACCCGTCCATAAAATTGTGCCATCTTCTACCATCATTTTTGAAACTTCCGTTACTGTTCCAAAATAATTCGTTATTGTTGGGGAACCAGAAACTGGATATTTTGTAACTCTCATAAAAGTTAATGGTTCAAAAAGCAAAGAATGAGTTTTCACATCATTAGCCGGAAATTTTTTTGGATCATATCCTATGGGATCCATGAATAATTGTTTTAATTTTGTATAATCTCTATTAACTTTTTTTGCTTTTAAATAATCTTCTATAACCGTATTAGGTCCTATATTCATAAATGTTGGCAATTCACCAAGATGAGTTACGGCGTATCTCCCGCTTGCTGATGCACCACTCGCTTTTCCAGCTAATATCTCATTTTTGGTATATTTACCACTTTGAAAAAATTTCAAATATGGGCTTGTACTTATTTGATTAGCATGCCCACTGTTTTGAACATAATCTATACTCGTAGTACCTGGTATTCTATTTCCATATTTATCTACAACAGATACACGTACACCTTGTACTAGACTATCACCCGACCCAGTCCCAAGTTTAGCGTTATAACAAGTTGCTGGTCTAGATGTGCTACAAGGATTAGTAACCGCATTACCACCACCACCGATGTTAGTTTCTGCAGAAACACTACCTACACTACCAATAACACAAATACCTATTACAAGCATAATTAATTTATGTAATTTAATTTTCACAAACATACACCTCCTATGAAAAGTCGAAACTATCTTTCTTATTTATTCTATATATTGATATTAAGCACACTATAATAATTGTCATTAAGATATAAACATAATATTTACCTAAAAAATTAGCAATCATATCAAAGTGATCTATTTTTTCTCCTGGATCTTCATCATCGGGATCAACAATAGGTCTATTTTTATAATCTTCAATCTGCTTTTTAAAGTTGCCATAACTAAGATTATTTACAACCCACTTTTGACATAAGGTATAACTTTCAAGACCTTTGCAAAGAGGATCATTATAAAATCTATTATATGGAGGTAAAGTTACGTACCTTATTAGTAAGACTTCATTCGTACAACCAGCGTTTTTAGTATAAAACTCATACTGTATTGTCCTACCATGAGAGTAACCACCAATTGTTAACTCTTTTGGATTCTTTGCAGAAGCATTATAATAGTGAAATTTATAACCCATAACATCCTTCACATATAATTCAGGGTGTAGATTGCTAAGTGTTATAAAAAACTCTACTTGTCCATCAGATTCAATATGATCTGTTTTAAATGTGATATTAGCAGCAATTGCCTTCAATCGAGCTTTTTCATTATAATCACATAAAGCATCTACTTTGTTTGGGACTAATATGATAAAAAACATAAATAGTATAAACAAATAAAAGTGTTTCATCATACCATCCTCCATTTAATTATTATACCATAATTTCCCACAAAATCTATATTATAAACACTATTTTACACTATTTTAGTGTATATTTATATTCAACGTCTCTTACTTTAAAAATAATTGAAATTTTATCAGCTTTTTGAACTTCTTCCAACAACTCTATGTAATAGTCATTAGCTCTTTTTATTTTTAACGATCTTACCTCTTTTAAAATAATGTTTTGAATCTTAGTTTCACCATTTATTTCATACACAAACGTGCCAAACAAATCTATAAATTTATACACACTCGGAATTGGATCAACAGCTATTTTTTCATCCCATTCAATAAATCCATTCAAATATAGAAGAGTTTTATTGTGTTGATTTATAATACTTGGTTTCAAGTACTCATATGATTGATAACATTCATCTTTATTTACACAAAATTGATAATCTAATTTAAATTGATTAGCAATATCAATTTTATTTACAACCAATTTAACGTCTCCTAGGATACTATCACTAAAACTTACTTCATCTTTTATATTATAACTATATGATTTAGTCTTTTGATCTAAATTTTTAGGTGATACCGTAACATTAATGTATTTTGGACTTAACTTTCCTCCTACATAGTCAACTTTATCAACGTACCTAAACGAAATTTTTTGATTTACTAGCATATTATTTGGAACTTTATATACCAACAACCACTTGGTAAAATTGTTAGGCAATAAAGTGTCATCATATACACGCCCAAGGTCAAAAAGTCTCTCACGATGGTTATAATCATGATAAAATATCTTATCCCCTATAACAAGTTGAGTTCTAGCGATATCTAATTTTTGTTTATTTGCGAAATTATTCTTTAAACTTATCTCTAGAACAACAAAAGAATGGTCAGTACCAGTAATAACATTACCCTCATAGTCTTCCCTTGTGATGTAACTTTTATTTATCCACATACTAAAATCAGATGTTAAAAAAGCATCTTTTTCAGAATATACCTTGTTATAAATATTAAGATTTAAGTAGACAACAAAACATATAGTTGCTATTAAAACTAATGAAACTAAGTTTATTAAAAATCTATTTTCTACATATATGTATCTTGCAAACCTAACATTACGTCGAACTTTCCTTTGAACTTTGTCCGTATCTAGATTTACCTCGACTTCAAACTCTTCTCTATCTTCTTCACTAATTTCTAAAGCAGCTAAATCCTGTCCGAAATTAAACTTTTGAATATCAAATCCAGTTGCTCTAACAAATGTGATAATGACACTTAGTGCTTGAGCAACAAAGCCCATCATTAAAAAGTCGCGAGCCATTCTAACCGTTCTAATATCAATGAGTCTACCTTCCATTAATAATAAAGTAGAATAAACATGATTATAGACAAACAGCATTGCAATATAAATGATAATTAAAGTTACATAAAATAGTATTGGTTTCTTTTTCAATTGCATAACTGATAAGATAGTTACGGATGCTAAAATAATTAAAAACGGAATCACAAACATATAAATATTAAATAAATTGCCTGTCAAATCTTGATCAATTACTGTTTGATTTGTAGATATGTATTCATTAAAGAATGCTAATGATAAACCAGTACGATAAATCAAATAAGCTATTAAAGCTGTTAAAATTAAATGGATTAATTTAAACTGTTTAATGAAAAATGCATATGGCTTTCTTAATATCACATTATCACACCCTTTATTCCTTACTAATAGTATATCTTATAATGAACTAAAAAAAAAGATAAAATCAATGTTTTTTATCTTTTTTACATATATTAACAATTTAAAATTAAAACAAAATTCATTGTAAATCGCTAGTAGGATGATTACTCCCATTAAAATATTTGTGCCAAAAGTAAGATGCTACAAAGACCCAAAACACATCTAAGCCACTTCTTAATAGCACATCTACCATTGCTCCTTTAAAAATCAAACCTATAAACATATTAAAAATTATCCAACTAAGCCCTATTGTCATTAAAACTATTTTAGACGATAACTTAAAACTATTTTTCTCTTCCCCAAAAATAGGATAAAGTAAAATAAAGCAAAAAGCTATTATTAATCCAAATAAAATTGTCCACCCATAAGTTGCGATTGGAAAATTATCTACATTACTTGCTATTAAACCAATTTCATAGACCATAGCCCTTCCTAGGGTAAAGGCAACAACAATAAATATCAATAATAAAGTCTTATTTTTTATACTATAGTCACCAGGATGGTCAACAAGTTTCTTATCTTTTAATGTCCATTTAGATATTGCTAAACACATGATTAATGCAACAAGCGCTTCCCCTAATCCCATAAAAAACTGATATACAACAAAATCAATCCCCCAACTAGAAAAAGGTGATGCTTCAACTACAACTTCTTGCATTCCAAATAGGAAAATCAACGCAAAACAAACGCCAAAGCGAAGACCTATTTGTATTTTTGATAGATTTGTTCTCTCTCCAAAAATTTTTGTAACAATCGCACTATGCGAATACACCATAATAAAATAAAGTGAGGCAACAATGGGGAATCCTAAAATTGTAACAAAGACACTATTGAAGTCATCAATATTTACATCACTCGGTAAAAAAGCTTTTGACATGATAGCAAACATACTCGCTAATAATACTAAAATAGTCATAACGACAACACTTTTCAATTTTACATTTTCTTTTTTGGTCATAAAATTATTCCTCCATTAAATCTATACAAAGTAATGTGGCAAAAGGTTAAAAAAAACTGATCTTTTCAGTTATATAACTCTCATACATTTTATTATTGTATTATATTAATAATTATTGGTACAGGAGATGGGACTTGAACCCACACAGTATCTCTACCAAAGGTGTTTGAGACCTTCGCGTCTACCATTCCGCCACTCCTGCATAGAAAAATTATAACATAAATATAAAAATATAACAATATGCTATTGTTATATTTTTTTCTGATATTAATAATTATTTATATAAACTTATTCTTCTTTATATTTTGATTCGAACAAATCTAATTCATCTAATTCACCTATTTGTATGGCTTCTAATTTCGGCAAGTCTTCAATGCTGCTTAATCCAAAATAATCAAGAAAATCAGGTGTTACACCATATAAAATAGGTCGACCAGGTAAGTCTGATCTTCCTTCTTCTTTGATTAGGTTTCTTGAAAGTAATTTTCTTATCATATGACTACTTCCCACACCTCTTATTTCATCTACTTTTACTCTGGTCACTGGACCATTATATGCAATAATTGCCAATGTTTCTAAAGCTGATTGACTAAGTCCTGTGTTCTCATCGATCTCAACTAATTTTTCATAATACTCCTTGTGTTCCTTTTTAGTTACCAGTTTTAAATATTCCCCAAATTTTTCGATTTTTATGCCTCTTGTTTCTTTAAGATATTCTTCTTGTAAATTCATTATTAGATTTTTAAGATCATTATCGTCTTCTATTTCTAATATGCTTTTTATCTCAGATAATAGTATCCCTTCATTTCCCCGTAAAAATAAAAGCCCTTCTAATACTGCTGTTAAATTCACTTTACTCACTTCCTTTAGTTAATAAATATATCTTGTTAAAATTTTGATCTTGTTTAATGTTAATAACTTGTTTTTTTGCTAAATCTAAAACAGACAAGAAAGTAACAACAACATATTCTCTATTATAAACCTGGAATAATTCTGTAAACTCGACTTTCTTTTTCTCTTTTAATATTTTTCTAATCTCGTTACTTCTTATGCTAACTGACAACTCTTTTTTTGTTACTTTAGTATTCAAAGGCATGTTATCTAGTTGCTTTTTTAAAAATCTATTAAATGCATCCATTAAATCGTGCAAAGTAAGATCATCATCGATTTTGACTGGTTCACACGATATAAAACTTTTCATATCAGAAGGATCTTTTGTATAGATTTTTTGGCGTTCTTCTTCTAATTGTTTGAAAGTACTAGTGACTTCCTTATATTGTTTATATAATAGTAATCTGTTAATCAATTGTTCTCTTGGATCTTCTTCATATTCATCAGCATCACATTCTTTTTTATTTGGTAATAATGTATGAGATTTTATTTCAATAAGTTCTGCTGCCATCACTAAATATTCGCTAGCTATGTTTAAATTCATATCTTCCATCGTATGAATATAATTAAAATATTGCTCAGTTATTTCTACAATGCTAATATCACAAATATCAATATCAGATTGTTTAATTAAGTGTAACAATAAGTCTAATGGTCCTTCAAACTCATCAATCATTATTTTATAATTCATTTTATCACATCCAGATGTTTCTATTATAACACAAATTTATTTTAATAAACAACTAGATATTTCCCTTTTATTTATTTAAATTTATGTTATAATTATACCGGTGATAAAATGAAAAAATTTACTATGATTGATGAAGAATTTATTTGTGAAAATTGTCACAAGAATGTTTCGAAATTAAACTATACTGCTCGTGATCATTGCCCATATTGTCTTTGTTCAAAACACGTTGATATAAATCCTGGCGACAGAATGAATAAATGTTTAGGTATATTAAAACCAATTGGAATAGAAAAATTTAAAAATAGTTATAAAATTATATATCGCTGTGAGAAGTGCAAAAAAAATCACAAAAATATTATGGCAAATGATGATAATATGGATCTAATAATAGAACTATCAAAAATACAATAAAAAAATAACTTTTAATAAGTTATTTTTTTAACCTGTAATTTGTTTAACAATTTGAGTTATTTGCGGCAATGCAATTATAAATACAATCAATAATATAAATAAAACCGCAATGAAAATTATTCCTTTTTTGTTATCAATATCTTTTTTTTCTTCTTGTGCTATCGCTAAAACTTCCTCTTTTTCTTCACTAACAGGCATAGATGATCTTGAATCGTCAACACCAGCTGTGTTTAAAGTTTCAATAATTCTATCGGTATTTTCTGGTGTAGCAGTTACTTCACTATTCATAACTGGCTGTTCACCTTGAACATTGTTATTTTCTGTAATTGGCACATCTAGCTCTACTGTCTCTAATTCTGGTTCTACATTTAATGCTTGGCCAGGAGCAGCTGGAACATTAGTGTCTTCACTATTGAAATCTATGTTAAATGCACTTAAAAGATCCGGTTCTTCTGCATTTGTAACCCCATCGTTTTGATTCATATTAATCGATTGAAGAGGATCAGTCGCCACTTCATTAGTTGGTTGTTCAAAAGCAAACTCTTTCATGTAATCATCCATTACTAAATCATTTTGATTATTTGTGTCTGCTTGTTGTCTATTATCGTTAGTATTTGGTGTTGGCTCAAATTCATCAATAATTTCAATCCCATCATCAAATATATTATTTTTATTATCCATTAAAATCCCTCACTATCATAAATTGATTATATCAAAAAAAAATCGAAAAATAAAGATAAAAGTATTTTTTTATTATTTAAAGTGTTTTATATACGTAATATAATGTTAATACACCAATAAAACTATTTTTATGAGTTATTTTACTTAATTGTTTCACCAACTATAAATAACTCATAAACCATGTCAGTAACTTCTTTTCTAAATTCCTTTAATTTATCATTTTTCCTAGTAGGGTGAATACGATTAGATAATATTATAAAGCTTATTTTGTTACCATAATCAACTAGAAATCTCGTTCCTGTAAAGCCAGTATGATATATTGTTTTTTCACTAACATAACTTCCTACCAACTCATTTTTTCCACTAATAAACCCTAATCCTCTTAAAAAACCATTTGTATCCTTAATCCTAGGTATAAATAGTGAGTCAAAAACATTCGGACTTAATACTCTTTTATTTAAGTATTTGCCATCATTTAGGAGCATCCCTGCAATTTTAACCATGTCAGATATTGTACTAAATAAACCAGCATGACCAGTCATTCCATCAAAAAGAAGGGTCTTTTTGCCGTGCGCTATTCCCTTTAAATAAAAATCGTTTTCTTTTTCAGTAGCAGCGCATCTATTTTTATCAATAGGATTATACATTGTCTCCTTCATGCCTAATACATTGAATATTTTATTGGTTGCTATAACATCCAATGGTTGGTTTAATATTTTTTCTATTATTAGACCCAATATAATAAATCCTACATCTGAATATACGGATTTACTCTTGGTTTCATATATTTTTTCAGTCTCAAAAAGCAATTTAATATAATCATCTTTGGTAGTTATTTGCATCCAATCAATGTTTGCCGGCAACCCTGATGAATGAGTCAATAAATCATAAATGGTTATATCTTTATGTTTAAAGTCTTGGAAGTAATCACATACCCTATTATTTAATGTTAATTTTTTCTCATCAATTAACTGAGCTATTAATATAGTTGTAACTATAACTTTAGTTAATGACGCTAAATCATATAAAGTATCTATGGTATTTTTTTCTTTTTTAGGATATAAATCTCTATAACCAACATAATCAGTATAAGTTTTTCCATCTATAATAACAGCATATGTTGCCCCTGGAAAGACTCCATTATATACCCCTTCTTCCATTTTCTTTTTTAGCACTTGTAGTTTTTCTTTCATATTAATGTCTACTTTCTTAAAATATTTTTTTCATAAAATAATTATAACTTACTTTGAATTCTATATCAAGAAAAAAGGCAATTATAAAATTACCTTTCATTGATAGTTTAATTAGTTGGAGTTATTGACATATCAAAATTACGCAATTCCTCAATTCGAACTCCATCCCCGCTAACCGAATCTCTACTAGATGTGAAAATCACACTTACTAATTTGGTACTTTTAGGCTTCAAATGTATATGTAATTGTGGATATAAAGTTGCCAATCCGGTTGTTCCACCATCATTTACTATATCTATTATAGTGGGAAACAATCTATACGCAGGCGCTAATCTATTAGATATAGTAACCAGTGGTTCAATACGTCCAGTATTAATCGAACCATTTATACTTCCAATGTATCCATCTGCAAATTTTAATTTAAGATTAGAAATTTCTATGTTTGGAGTGTGGCCTGCAAAATCAAGAAAAATCTTGTGCCAATTATACTGATAGTCTGGATCAATATCTATAGAATATTCATTTTCGCCTATATATACCGGTTTCATACCTCTATTTGTTTCCTCAAATGTTAATGATTTTATCTCATCTTCATTAAACGGTCTTAGACAAATTCCGTAATAATAATTGCTCACATCTTCTTCTAAATAAGGAATTACAGAAGTACACCAATTACCAAAATCTTTTTTGGAATCATTGCTTGTATAAATATTGTCATATTTTAAACTTAACTCCGTTCCATAATTAGGTTGGATAGATTTTAATCTATCTATTATTATAACTGGTTCTTGAAATATTTTTGACAAATTAAAATTGATATCATAACTTACGAGTAAAGCATCGCTATGCCCCTTGTTAAAATTTTTTAAATGTCCATTGTTTGAGTAGGTTGTTCCAACGACTACATATCTATTGTTATTTATTTTGATTATTTTTTTAAATATGTCACTATTGGTTCCGCCAAACACTTTTTTTGATAATATATTTCCTGTATCAGAATTATATTTTACCAATACAGCATTTTTATATCCATCTTTAGAAATCGATTAATCATCCATGTCCATATCTTTAGATTGGCTATACCCTACTACAATTACTTCATTTGGGCTATCCTTGATTACAGAATAAAAAGCATCATTTTCTGTTCCACCAAAACTTTTCTTCCACATTATATTTTCTAAATTTTTATCATATTTAACAATGATAGCATCTGCCTTGCCATTATATGCTTTACTAATATCTTCCATATCAACAGATGTAGATCTACTCATTCCAGCTACCACATATCCGTTATCTACTTCTAGTACGTCATAAAAAGAATCAGAAGAATTACCTGCAAAAATACTTTTATATTGATAATTACCTAAGTTATCATACTTTATAATAATTGCTTCTGATGTCCTCCCACCATCAAAAACAACACCAGACATATCCAAATTGTTAGAGTTCGAATATCCAACAACTACATATCCTCCGTCACTTACCTTAATAACGTTATTAAAGATTTCAGAATAACTACCTTTAAAAAATGTTCTCCAAACCGTATCATAATTTGAATTCATTTTTAATACTATTCCTTCTGCATTACTACTCACATCGGTACCTTCTAAATCTCCATCTTTATTTGTCCCATACACATAGCCGACCAATATATAGTAATCCCCATCTTTAATAATTTTAGTAAAACTTTCTTCGCTGCTTACTTCACCACTACCGCCATAACTTCTTTTATATACAACATTTCCATTGGTGTCAAACTCGACTATCAATCCGTCACTTATACCACCTCTATATAATCCCGCTACATCATTGTCATTTGACGATGTACTTCCAACTGCCACGTATCCATCTTCATTTGGTATAACACTTAAAAAAACATCATCATTACTTCCACCAAAATTTCTACTCCATTCAACATTACCGATGGAATCAAATTTAACTATTATTGCATCTAAATTCCCTTTTCCTTCATTTCCATACTTTGTAATAACTTCCGAATTACTAGAACCAACAGCAATGTATCCACCGTCAGTTGTTTCCTTTACATCATTAAATTCGTCTAAATATTTTCCACCATAACTGACATAATGGCTTGCAAATGTAGAAGCATCTAATAAACAATCTACATATGCATCATATGTATAATTATCATTATCTACTTTTTCTATATCTACATATCCTACACAACGACTTGTTAAATTGGTAGGAATACGTATCTCTGCTACTTTTCCTTCATCAATTAAGGTATTTAAATCAATTGTAGTTTTTTCACCTGTTTCAGTTGGTAAACTAATTCCTGAATCTTTTACACTAGCTACCATTTTTTGTTGATACCACTTAAATGAATCATTATCATATAATTGAAGAGAATACTTTACTATACCGTCTTCTTTATAAATTAGTACTTTTGTTTCATCTGGTATTTCTTGATTATTCAAAGGATTTAATATTTTTTCTCTTAAATATCCTGTTTCTTTTAATCTTCCTATTTCAACATAACTTATATCATCTTCCCATACTAACTCATCATTATATTTAAAATAATATAATTCAGCTGATTTGGCAACCATATCTCTTTGTCTATCATAGACTCCACCTTTACTTCTATCAATAATATTCATTATTATTGGCACAGCTATTAGGGCTATGATTGCTAGAATTACTATTACTGCGAGTAACTCTATTAATGTGAATCCTTTTTTCTTCATCACTACACTACCTTTCGTATATATCTTAAGAAAATAATACCACACATTAGTTTTATAATCAAACAACTATGTAAAAAACTGTCAAAAAAAGATAACGTTGTTATCTTTTTAATTTGTGGGTTGTATTGACATATCAAAATTGCGTAATTCTTGAACTATGAAACCATCATTTGTTACAGAATTTTTACTCGCTGTAAAAATCAAGCTAACTAATCTAGAACTTTTTGGTTTTATAGTTATATTTAGTTGAGGATAACTTCCCATTCCTGCTGTTCCACCTGGATTAATAATATCCATTAATGTTGGGAAATATCTAATTACATTGTTACTCATTGAATTAGATACGGTAACAAGTGGTTCTATATATCCGTTAGTTACAGCTTCGCTTATGCTATAAGAATTACCATCCTCAAATTTTAGTTTCAAATTTGATATCTCAATATTGCTGCTACTTCCTGCTAAATACATGTATATCCTATGCCAATTATGTATATTGTCAGGCTCAATATCTAATGTGTATTCATTTTCTCCTGCTAAAACTCTTTTATATGATGTTGTATCTATATTTGTTAGTAGTTTTAAATCATCACTATTAAGAGGAATTAGGCAAGGTCCATATACATAATTACTTTGATTTTCAGGTATATCTGCATCAGTTGTTGTACACCATCCACCTAAATCAGTCTCTGGATTATTAGTAGTATATATATTATCATATCGTTCACTAATTGAAGAACCATAATCTCTTGTAATTGGTTTCATTTTTTCTATTATAACAACCTGTTCAGATAAAATTTTAGTTAAGTTTAAGTTAATATCATACGCAACTAATAACGCATCACTATTACCTTTATTAAAATTTTGTAAGTTTCTATCTATTGAATAAGAATCACCAGCTAAAATATAGGTATTATAATTTGTTTTTATGATGGCATTGAAAGTCTCACTGCTTGTGCCTCCAAAGATTCTTTTCGTTAATATATCACCACTGGCATTATATTTAACAATAAGACCGCTACTATATCCACCACCTGATATATTCGTATCACTTAAATCAAAATCATCCGATTTACTATATCCTACAACAACAAATTCATTATCACTTCTTTTAACTATACTGGTGTAAACATCATCATTACTTCCACCAAAAGTTTTTTTCCATACTAAATTTAAATTATGGCTATACTTTACTATAACGGCTTCACTAATCCCGTTTTCACCATTATTTAAGCCAGTCATATCCATGTCAATAGAATTGCTATATCCTACTGCTACATACCCGTCACTTACCTCTACAACGTCATAAAATGCATCTGATGCAGTACCTCTAAATGATTTTTTATATTGCAAGTTACCCATTTGATCGTATTTTACAATAATGGCTTCATCATTTCTAGAAGTTTCCCATCCTAATCCAGTCATATCATAATTGGTTGAACTAGAAGAACCAACAACAATGTAACCCCCATCAATTGTTTCTTTGACTGTTCTAAAATGTTCATAATAACTACCTCCAAAGAAACTTCTCCATACGGTATTAAATTCTTCATCAAATTTAATTATTGCTGCTAAAGATCTACTTCCAGGATTCGTTACCCCAGTTATATCACCATCACGAGTTTGAATATTAACACTACCTACAACTATATAACCATTATCAACTTTTATTATATCTCTAAATTGTTCAGTACCGTTTGTTCCTGAAGAACCATAACTTCTTTTATACACTAATTCTCCTTGTAAATCATATTTTACAATAATTGCATCATTATCTCCACCATTATAAAGACCTTCTAAATCTCCGTCAAAAGAATTTGTATGTCCTACAACTATATATCCGTCGTTAATAACTAACACTTTATTGAAATAATCATTGTTACTGCCACCAAAGAAATTACTCCACTCTAATTCACCATCGCTGCTATATTTTACTATTATTGCATCCTGTTTACCATTTAGGGTGGAATCCCCTATATATTTGGAATTACTATATCCTACTGCTACGTAACCTCCATCAGATGTTTCTTTTACATCATTAAATGTATCATTGTATTTACCACCATAAGTTGAATAATGGCTTGCAAATGTACTTGCATTTGTCAAACAATCAACATATGCATTATATTCGTATTCCTCATCACTAATTTTTTCTATTTCAACATTACCTACACAACGGCTCGTTAAATTAGTGGGAATTCTAAATTCCGCTACTTTGCCTTGGTCAATTAAAGTATTTAAATCAACAACTACACTTTGTCCAATCTCAGTTGGTAAAGTCAGGTTTGATTCTTTTACACTAGCTACCATTCTTTCTTGATACCATTTGAATGTATCATTATCGTATAATTGTAAGGAATATTTGACAACATTGCCCTCTTTATATATTAACACCTTTGTCTCATCTAATATTTCCTGATTATTTAATGGATTTAATACTCCACCTCTTAGATATCCTGTACTTTTTAATCTTCCTATTTCAACATATGAAGTATTACCTTCCCAAATTAATTCTTCATTATAATTAAAGTAATATAATTCAGCTGCATCTGCTATCATATCACGTTGTCTGTCATAGACTCCTCCCTTGGCCTCATCTACAACATTCATTATTATTGGCACCGCAATTAAAGCTATAATCGCTAAAATTACTATTACTGCAAGTAATTCTATTAATGTAAATCCTTTTTTCTTCATAACTACACTACCTTTCGTATCATCATACAAATGATACCATACACAGATGTTTAAGGTCAAATAAAAAAAGAAAAAGTAATGCTTTTTTTCTTTTCTTTAAACTATTTTATTCATCTACACTAATGTATAGAATCTCATCTTTATATAACTTTATAGCATACATATCGGTTTTTCTACAAATGAAACTAAATTTTACTTCTTTCTTTTTTTCTAATTCTTCAATTTTTTGTTTTAGCAATCCATTTTCATGCCTCAACAAGGAAATCTCACTGTTTAATTTATCAATAGTTTCTTTATTAACCTCAGAGCAGGAATCTTCTTTTAAATATATTTTTGCCCAATTTTTATCGTAAGCAACCCATCTATTAGGTTCTATTTGATACCAATCGTAATTACTATTTTGAACTTTACTTATAATATTGTAAATACCGGCATTGATATATCCTAAAATTTCTCCGTTTGCAGTTTTCCTGCATCTCAAGTTATTAATTAAAATTTCAATTTGATCTTTGTTAATATCTCTTCCAACCGGACTTCCAAATATTTTACGCCATTTATTACCACCGTCATCGACTACTAACACATCCTCCGGTAAAAATAATGCTGTTGCTGGATGAACAGCATTATTTATCATCCAAATACCATTATTATTTTTATACCATCCTGTTCCAGTAAATTTTCCTTTACCTACTTCAATATGGACATGAACTCCTGTTGCGTTTCCAGCAGTTCCTTGTTGATAATATACTTGCCCCTGATTTACTTTGTCTCCAACTTTTAAATTCGAAACATCGTCATCATGCAACGTTAGTACAGTCATATAATCAATTGTTCCATCTGCCCACAAAACCTTGTCAACACTTTCTAACCACACACCATTGCCACTTTGAGTATATATTTTTTTTATAACTCCAGTAAATGGTGCATGTAGATTTTCTTTAGTCCCCCGATTCCCAAAATCTATTGCATATGTACCTTGATGAGAGTATTCACCATTGACTCCCTGTGTTTGTCTCATATACTTTAAAGGAAAGAGTGCTTTTTCCATTGTAACCCCCTATAATTTTATTTATTTTCCTTTTATTTTATGCATATAAAAAAATAAATAGTTTGCAACTATCTATTTTTCTTGTATTATTTAAAATATAGAACTTTTTTTACTCTGTATCAATAACTAAGTGTTTATATTCTCTTATATATCCTTTAAAAATTTCTTCCTTATCCTTTACATTTACCATTAAATCAGTAGGTCTTGTCAATTCTGGTGGTTTTTCATCATTAAGAACATCAATCTTGATTAATAATTGAGAAACAAATTGTGAGCAAAAATAATATTTTTCTCTTTTTAATGGTACATTAGCAGCTACTGCTATCAATCCTAAAAAATTATATCGCAACTCTTCACGAATTTTATCATATTCATTTAACTCGGCTAACAATATATTATACTGTTGTTCTGTTATTTTAATTCTATATACAATACATTCAGGATCCTTCGAAATCTTATATATACCTTCTTGTATATTCTCTTTTACAAATCCTCCAGAAAATGGATTTTTTGGATTTATCCTTCCAAATGAATACATTGTTGTTAACTCTTTATCAAACGCTAATGAAACGTGAACATATTTTGAATTTGTATATATTCTCAAAATCTTGGAAAGCCAAGTTCCAGTTTTAGAAAACACTAAATATATATACATCAGTAATCACCAATCCTACTTCCAATGCTTGTAGTAAATCAACATAATGTTATGTTGATTATTAATTAAATTTATTTTAATACATTATACCACATATTAAAACATTTCGGTATAAAAAATATACAATCTATGAATTGTATATTCTATATTATTAACATCGACCGCTCAACTCACAACACCCCTTGTTATACCGATTGATACAAATTTTAAAAAGGCAACAATTGATATATACTTACAAAATGAAGTCATTTTTCCTAATCAACTTACCATTACGTTTCCTATGAGATTTTTTCATACTTATTTGTTTCTAAGTATAATATTAATGGATTTAAGCATTAATTGTATTCCTTTTCTATGATACCTAAAGTTATTCAAACTTCCTATAAAATACGTATCAGTTTTCTTGTTATAGAACATGAAAGATCCAATTGAACCAGCATTTCCCCAAACATTATACTTTGAAGGCATCAATAAAGGTATTGTTTTAAAATTCATTAAACCATAACCGTAGTCAATACCTATGAAAAACAAATTAAAAAATCCAGCCCAGTCTTTCATTTTATTGAATGTCTCCTCTTTTATAATTTGAAAATTAACAATTGCCTTCATAAATTTTAAAGCATCTTCTGTTGTAGTTACAATGCCTCCTCCTGCGTAATCGTCTTTCAAAATACTATATTCCTTAACATTAATGTTATCCCAATAAACATCTGCTATTGGATACTTGTTTTCCTTATTTTCTTGTAAATTGCTAGCTAAATAAGAATTTTTCATTTCCAATGGTTTAAATACGTAAAATTCAAAAGCTTCATGTAGAGGCATTTTGGTCACATTTTCTATGATAAGTCCCAATATATGATAACCTGTATCTGAGTAATGAAATCCTTTGCCGGGTGGAAAATGGGACTTCAAATTTTCTTTTGACCACTTTATTATCTCTCTTGGAGACCACGAATTATACGGATTTTCTTTTATTAATTGCAACATTGATTTACCTTTTTTAGGTTTATCATCAAAGTAATCATGCAAACCCGAAGTATGATTTAATAAATGCTTTATTTTAATTTGATTGGTATAATCAGCACCTTTATATAAATGAATATTATCTAATAAATCGTCTTCAAAATATTTAATTATATAGTCTTCATACGTCAATTTATTTTGTTCATATAGTACTCCAATTAAAACAGAGGTAAATAGTTTACCAATACTTGCAATATGAAAAGGCTGCATAGAATTTGATTTTACACCTTCCGTCATTCCTTCAGCCATATTTAAATGAATATTATATTTATCCGAATGAATAAGCATTAATGCATTTTTTATATTTTTGTCCTTTTTTATTTGTTGTTTAAAATTATTTTCCAATAGAATTTCTATATTTTTCTTTTGCAATTTATCACTCCTAATCATTTGATAGTATTTAAAAATTCTACAACTCGTTCTTGATAATATTTGCTTTCCTCATCTAAAATATTATCAATTATAAGATGATCTTTTCCTTCAACTATCCATATTTGTTTTTTCTGACTTTGACTGCGTTTATAAAGTTCGTAGGCATGATATACATTCGTCTGTTTGTCGATATCTCCATGTATAATAAACAACGGTATATCTGTTATATTTTTAATGCTGTTTTTAGGACTTTCCTTCACCGGATCTACATCATATTTGCTTCGTAATACAAAATTTACATATGGTTTGAATATTTTCACAAATAACGATGGGGCACCATCTCTTCTCATGTAATCAGCAACTTGATCTTGTATAGATAAAAACGGACTAACAGCAATTACCGCATCTATATCCTTACTTTTTGATGCTACATTAATAGCCGTACTGCCCCCCATAGAAAGCCCATATAATATAAAGGGAACATTTTTAAAACGTTCATCCTGTTTTAAATACCTTACAATTGAAATAACATCATTAGTTTCATGGTATCCAAAAGAAAGACTTGTCCCACCACTTTTACCGTGGGCCCTCATATCAACAACTATAGGTGTATATCCGTTATCATGGATAAATTTAGCATAATCAAAAAGTGAAGTTGCATCCATACCATGCATTCCATGCAATATAATTACATTACCTTTTGATTCACTATTTGAAACTACATATGCACTAATTTTAACACCATCAAAACTAGAAACTTGAATTTGCTCGCCAATCAAGCCATAATCAGAAAGTTTGGCTTCATTTTTTTCTATCCTAATATCAGCCATAGATGATATTACGTTACTAGCAATCATTATATTAATTATTGAGAATATTACACCTGCTATTAATATAATGACTGCTATTACAACAAGGATTAACTTTTTTTTATTTTTTTTCACATCTAACTACCTCCAATTTATACATCTACAATTTTACATTATTTTTTTAATATTATCAACAAAAAAACACTACGGCTCTTTTCTGTTTCCTTCGTGTTTTTTAGTCTTTATTTCTTCAAATATATCTTTCTTTTTATTATTATTTTCTTGTTTTTTTCTATTTTTCCTTATAGCGTGTTTCAAGTTATTAATTTCAGATAATAAAAGTTCTATATCCTCTTTGGCTAGTGGTTTTTTTTCCTCTTTTAATTCATAACCAAGCTGACCACTTACCTCAATAGTAGCATATTGAACATCTGTTATCGATGATATACCAGATTGTCTTAACCTTGTTTCTAACCTATCAACTGTCATTCTTATTTTCTTTAAATTATCGAATTTAACTTCACCGTTTTCTATTACAATTACAGCTTTACCAGAAAAAAACGTTTCAAAAAAATCCCATTTTGTTTCTAGATATTCAGTAATAATCATCAATAAAGTAAGAAGGGCTGCTACAAAAAAAGTAGTAAATAATCCCTTGCCTGATACTGGTTGTATTAATAATGAACCAATTCCAATCATAACAATTGTTTGAGTAATAGTTGTTTGAGATATCGACTTTCTACCACCAATTCTTAAAATAAATTTCCCAACAAAAAAAATTAATATTGTTTTCCAAATCCAATTAAAATCCACTATCATCATTCCCTTCGCACATTTATATTATTACCTATATTGGAACTGAATATGCATTGTTATATGATAGTTATTTTTTATTCTTATTTTTCGTTAATCTTATTAGCAAAAATTTCTATATTATCTATACGTATATTTGAAACATCATCATTAGCATTTGCGACCTTCTTTGCAATAAAACGGTCCATAAGTCCCATTTTTTTAAAAATAAACTCTCCACCGAAATATTCGCGTATAATTGCTTTATTATATAATTCTTTTGGGAAGGCATCTTTTAATTCTTGTAATGCTAGATCTCCATCTCGCATACAACATATAAACAAGCCGATTTCTTTTTTTAATAACTCTTCTAAATTTTTTTCACAAAATTCTGTTACATTTTTTCTAATTCTACCAAAATAAACCGAACCACCAATTATAACATTATCGTACATTGATAAGTCTATCTTATTTCCTTCTTTAAGGTTATGTAACACTACCTCACCTTTTATTTTTTCTTTTAAAATATTTGAGCACTTTTCAGCACATCCATATTTTGTACTATATACTATTAATGTTTTCATTTTATTCCCTCTTTTCATTATTTTTTTCATTAAGAGCATTGTCTATAGCCTTTAATATTATAATACTACTCCCCGTAGCTCCAGATATTGTATCCACTTCTAAACTTTGTTGATCAATAACATTTTCTGTAATAACTTCTGCCTTTTTTCCAAGACCAGTGTTATGTTCAAGAATATTTATTTTAACTATCTTATGATTTTGAACTGTTACTTCAACTGTCGCACCAGCCATTTCATTCATATAATATTCACCTTTATATTTACCATCCGCAATAAATGATAATTCTATATTATTGACTTCAATCTTTTTAATCTCATCACTAAAACCTTTCAATTTCATCTGTAATCCTATAATAAAGATAATCATAATGATTACAAATACCACAAAAACACGAATCAATATTTTTTTTAATTTACTTATCATTTTCATATTTTACTTCTCCTCCTATTAGGAACTTAATTTCTTCTTTCATTAGTTTTAAGATATCATCTAAACTATTACTATTTCGCTTATTTAAATAAAACAGTAATTTACCATGAATAGAAGACCCAATTAAATTTTCTAACATTTCAACCCTCTCCATTGGTATATATCCGCGATTTGCACACTCTTTTATGTTTTGGCTTAATAAAGAACTTACCGAAGGAATTTCATCTCTCTTTAACATTTCGACAGGTATACTTCCTAAATTTTCTATAAATATTAATTGAAACATATCAGGATTATCTGAAAAATACCTCATGTATGCTTCTGAATAAATTAATATCTGTTCCTTACAATCTATGCTTTCATCCTTAAAGTTAATCATATACCTATAGCAATCTTCGAGTAAATCAAAAACGCAATAAGCTAATAATTCATTTAAATCTCTAAAATAGTTATATATGGTTGCATAAGAGTATCCGGCGTGTTCGCCTACCTTCCTAGCGGTTAATCCCCCAGCACCTTCTTTTTTAATAATTTCTTTAGCCGATTCTATGAAATAATTCATTATTCTTTTTCTTTGTATATCCTTTTTGTTCATATATACCCCATTTCTACCAATCTTATTAACGCAGTTAACAAAATTAACGATGTTAATATTTTATCTTTTTAATTACACTTTGTCAAGAGTTGCATTAAAATTTTTAGATATTTTAACAATCCAATTCATACTGTTAACATCATTTTCTTTCTTTTTTCATAGGACCTTTACATTGAGTTAATCTAAATTTGTTGATATATAAATATTCTTATGTTATAATTAACACGATTTAAGAAAAAAGAAGGTGTTTATATGAGATATGTTAGAATAAAAAATTTAAAGCCAGGCGATGTAGTCCACGAGAGTATACATGATATGCATAATAGACTATTAGTTGCAAGTGGTGAAGCACTAAGTGAATTTAAAATAAAAAAATTACAGCAATTGGGTTTCGATGGTTTTTATATAGAAACAGAACTTACTAAAGATATTCAAATAACTGATTTGATTCCAAATCAACTAAGATATAAGGCGATTTCTGACTTAAGAAACATGAATATTGCATCTACCATTGATAATGCCAAAGAAATTGTGGATAATGTATTATCTAAAAAAGACATTTTTATTGATTATATTGATGTTCGAAATTATGAAAATGAATTATTTCAACACTCTATCTTCGTTGCAGAATCCTCAATTGTAATAGGAAGTGCATTAGGTTTAAATAAAAATCAATTGACTGAACTTGCAGTTGCCGCTTTACTTCACGATATTGGGAAATTATTTAAAGAACCTAAATTCATGAAAAAAATTGCTGAATCTAAGACGGTGGAAGAATATAATGAAGAAATGCATCCTCTATATGGATTTAGATTATTTAAAAATGATAGTGATTATGGAGTAAACGCAATTGTAAACAAAGCGATTTTGACTCATCACATAAACGAGAACGGAACTGGAACAACTGGGTCTCTAAAATATGATTCTTTAATAAAAGAAACTCCATTGTATGCTAAAATAATTAATGTTGTTAATGTTTATGATAAAAAAAGACATACTGCTGAAATCGGCAGTCCATCAGAAGCAATTGAACACTTAAAAGGTGGTTATGGGACATTATATAATCCTGAAGTTGTAAGGTGTTTCCTTAATCATATTGCTATTTATCCAACTGGAACAACTGTAACTTTATCAAATGGAATACAAGGGATTGTTTATAGTCAAACGAAAGGATTTCCAGAAAGACCAAAAATAAAGCTAGAAACAGGACAAATACTCGATTTAATGACAAGATTTATGCAAACTATCACTATAGTAGGAACTGATTTTGATAATGACAGGGATCAAGAAATAGGAAAAAGCAGATAATAATTTATTTATATGAATTACAAAAAAAAGCAATTAATTGATAATTAATTGCTTTTTTGCTTTTATTTAACTTCCTCAACTTTCACTTCAAATGAAGCTAAATTACTATAATCACCCATAATTTCGATAGAAATATCGGTGGTTGCTCCTGATGCTAAGTTTAATATTTCTTTTTCAACTTTTCCAAGTGTTCTTCCATCTGCATTTTTCATATATAGAATTGCTAAAAAACTGCGAGATTTATTGCTTCCATTTTTAACTTTAGCAGAAACAATGTTAATAGCTCCCTTAGAAGTGATTTTTATATCACTAAACTCAAGATCACCTTGTTTTGTTTCAGTCTTATCCTCTAATTTCTCATCAATTTTAGGATCTTCTACTGCAGCAGGTGGATTTTTATCTTTGTTCTCATCTGTATCTTCTTTTTTTGCCTTACATGCAGTCAACCCCATTACTAGTAGTACGACTACAAATATTTTAAACCATTTTTTCATATCATTACTCCCTTCTACCTTAATTTAGGATATTCATTAGCACTAATTTGCCATACAGTTGTAAAGTTCCAGTTTGAATAGTTTGATTGAGTTTGCATCTGAACAGTAGTTCTTCCAAGACCAAAGTTTCCTGTAGAAATTAATGAAGTATCTCTATCCCAATATGATGCGGTTAAAGAACCTCCAGCATTCTCTCCAATTATAGGACCAATGAACGAATTTGTACTTGCTCCATTTATTTTTCCTATACTATATGCATTTGTTACATTTCCTGTATTGTATCCAACTAATCCTCCAACTGTTCTCTCTGTTGATGCATGAGCTGTTATATCTCCTAGTGCATATACATTTAACAATGTTGCTTGGTTTCTTCCGATTAATCCTCCGACATATGCTCTATACGCTGTTGCTGAGTTTTCTGTTATATATGTTGTACTTGTTGTTCTTACTGTTCCACTCGCATAACTCTTCTCAACATTTCCTCCTCTTATATCTCCAATTAATCCTCCGACATATACTGTTCCTTGCACATTTCCGGTTGCATAACTATTTAATACTTTCGTACTTGTACTTGTTGATGTTATATATCCAATTAATCCTCCAACGTAATCTGAACTTCCTGTTACTGCTCCTGTTGCATAACTACTTGTTACATTCGCTGTTGTCGTTCTTCCAATTAAGCCTCCAACATTCGTTCCTCCACTTACTGTTCCTCTTGCATAACTTCCTGTTATCGTTGTTAAACTACTTGTATATCCAACTAATCCTCCTGTATATGTTGTTCCGACTACATTTTTGGTTGTTCCACTATTTGTTATAGTTATGTTTCCACTTACTGATCCGACTAATCCTCCGACATAGCTTGAGTTTCCAGTTACTGTTCCCGTTACTTCAGCTAAGTTTATTGTTACGCTCGCATCACTTCCTCCGATTAGTCCCCCTTTGTAAGATGATCCACTTCCTACATTCCCACTTTGGGTTGCATCATTAATTATCGCACTTGTTCCTACTCGGCCTACTAATCCTCCACTATATTGCTGTCCATTTATATCTTTCGTATTACTTACTACTTCAAAGTTTATTCCACTTGGTGCATATCCGATTAATCCTCCTGAGTATGTTGAACTTGCGTTTACTATTCCTGTATTTGAACTGTTATTTACTGTAGCTAGTCCTCCGGTATACCCTACTAGTCCCGCTACATAACTTGTTCCGCTTGGTGATCCACTATTAGTAACATTTGTAAGACCAAGCGTTCCTTGCACAGTTCCAGCTAGTCCCCCGACATATGAACTTCCATTTACAGTTTTAGATGAACTACTATTTTCTATTGTTGCATTTCCGTTTACTCGACCTACTAATCCTCCT
>CAYNHT010000002.1:0-246325 GCA_964397485.1 uncultured Muribaculaceae bacterium | reverse complement strand
CAACACTTTTTTCAACTTTTTTTGCATTTTTACAGTTTTTGTTGATTTTACAAAGTATTTCCTCAAAAGGACATTACCAAGATATCAAAAACAACGAATTAAGTCAATGCTTTTTTTGTTATTTTAACGATTATCCACATATTACCAAAACAAAAGAATTAATCTGTATTTTTTAGCATACAAATTATTCCCCTCTTATAATATATTCAGTTTTCTAACAAAAATTACTACTATTTGTAGTTTCTTTCAATTTAACATATTGATTATAATATTCTTGATTCTTTCTTAAATCAAAAAACACATCTTTACTTTTATACCTACTTATAAGTTCCTCTAATCCCTTATTTATTGATTTATCTAAATCATCAGAATAATTCATTATTCTTTTGTGATATTTATATTCCATTTTATCTAAAACTTTATATTCTCCACTTGGAAAGACTCTTAAATCAAGATCATAATCTATATATTTGATTGTATTCTCTTCAATTAGAAAAGGTGTAGCTATATTACAGTAATAATAAATGCCATCTTTCTTTAATTGTGCTATTACATTAAACCAACAATCTTTGAAAAAATACATAATTGCAGGTTCTTTTGTCTTCCACGTGTTTCCACTGGATTCAATAACCAAAGTTTTATTATTGCCAAAAACCATATAATCTTTTTTTATATCTAATAATACAGCTTCATTCCATGCTCGATGTATTTTTCCGTTATGTTTATAGCACTGTATTTGTAGTTTATCTCCTATACACATATTTTTCATATTATCCATCTCCTTTCCCTATTATAAACTTTTTTAGCGAAAAAAGAAAGAAAAAAAGCGATAGTTTTGACAACTACGCTATTTTTTTAATGTCTCTAGTGCTGTTTGCAATTGATTATCGTTTTCCTCGTTCGGATCTTCATAATACTTATAATCCATAATAACTTTAACATCAGGCTCAATACCTTTTCCTTCTACCCAATACCCATTTGGAGTTAACCATTTTTTAGTAGTGAATTTATATTGTCCGCCAGATGGCATAGTTTTAAGTTCCTGAACAGTACCCTTACCGAAACTCGCATCCCCGATAATAGTAGCCCCATATCGATCTTTTAATGCTCCCATCATAACTTCAGACGCAGATGCACTTGCTTTATTTGATAAAACAACAATAGGATATTTCTTTGTAATAGCACCCGTTGAATAAGATTTTTCAACATCAGTTTTACTTTCTGTTTGATAGATAACATGTGAAGTATCTAGAAATAATGAAATCATATTCTTAACAACACCAAGGTGTCCTCCTGAATTATTTCTTAAATCTATTATTAATGAATCTATATTTTCTTTTTCTAATTTTTCTAACTCTTGTTTAAATTGCTGATAAGTATTGGCTGCGAAAATAGTTACATTTAAATAGCCAATCTTCTTATTATTTTCCTCATACGTTTTAGAAGATACCGATTTTATTGTAATTAATTCTTTAGATATAGTTATAACTTGTTCTTTATCATCACGTACAATAGTAACATCAAAACTTTTGGCATTACTATTTTTTACATATGAAGTAAATTCAGTTGAGGTATACCCCATTAAATCTATATTATCTATTTTAGTTATTATATCAAATGCTCTTAAATCAGCTTTGTCCGCCGGCGAGTCTTCAAAAACTCTCAAAATGACAAGATCACCATCAGTATTATTAGTAATTTGTATTCCTAAACCAGTATAAGTACCATTTAATTGAATATTAAACGTTTCACTTGCCTCATCATCCATATATATAGAGTGTGGGTCTTCAAGCGAATCAACCATACCTTTTATTGCTTCATTGATTAATTCTTCCTTATCAATATCCTCATAATAGTTATTTATAATATATTCGTAATTACTGATAAATTCTTGAATTTCAGGATCTAGAGTTAAATTTTGGTCTTCGTCAGCAGTAGTCTTATTCATCATTTTATATTGCAAAAACAGACCCGTTGTCAAACTAATAAAGCAAGTTAGTAGTACAAGCACCACTACTTCTTTAATTCTAAATAACGATTCGATTTTTTTAACTTCCACTACCTTCTCGACTTCTTTTTTTGCACGAGGCTTTCTTACTATGTTTTTTTTCTCTGCTCTCACCTTTTTAGTTTGTGAAACTTTCACCTTTTTATCTTTTTTTTCTTCCATAACATCACCTTTTCATTATAATAACAACTATTATGTGCATTATATTAATACATCAATATATTTTATTTAATCATTTCCTTTAATTGATTTATAATATTTTCTTTTCCTTCATAAGTATTAACAATCTGTTTATTTTTAATCTTAACCAAAGTTGTTTCCTTAAATCTTATATCTTTAATATGTGCAATTTCGAATACACTTTCCTCTGCTATAAAATTTTTATTAAATACACTATCTAAATTACAAGAATATACCCTTATTGAGTTATCTTTATTCTTATATATAGATAAATATGAATTATACAAACTGACAAATTGATCTTTTTCGGTAGTAACTAAAACATAATATTCACTATTATTTTTAGTTAACATTTCGCCAATTATAATTTCATCATATTGAATTTCCGTTTTTGGCGGAGGCGTTGTATTTGTTTTTTTATCTTCCCTAGTTACTAGGTATGTAATCAAAAAGAACAAAGAGAATATTATTAATACTGTTAAAGTTACTTTTATTAACCTTTTTACTTCATCGTTAGTTGTTGTAATAATTATTTCTTCTTTTTTATTTTTCTTATTTTTATTTTTCATTTCCTATCACCTAGGCAATATTATATCACAATTAAGAAAAAATAGATACAAAAAGTATCTATTTTCCAACTGGCATTACACTAACTGATCTAGCTATGTTAAGAAGTTCCTCTTCTGACGCTACGTCAGATACAACATAATATTCGATACCATTATTAACCCAGGTAATTGAAGATTCTGATATTGCTGCTACAGTCCCCGTTAATATAACTGGTTCACCATACATTGGAATAGTTAATAATTCATTTTCTTTAATAGCCGTTTCCTGTACTAACATAAATGGTTTATCACCAGAGAATGTTAATATAATTCTTTCTCCATTCTCCTTAGTTATTTTATCTTGACTTGCTAAATGTGTATTGTTTGGTATATACATCGGATATATAACATCATCGATTTTACTTACTGGTTTAACATCTTCATCAACAACAGCTGTTGCCATGTTTTCTTTTAATGTGAAATATTTTTGATCATACGTTGCTTTCATATCCATCTTATCAAATTTCATTTTTATTTGAACCTGTTCTTGTTCATTCAATACATGAACTTCAGTTATGCTTAAATTTTTATCTAGATATATATTTTGTTTAGTTAATGCTTTATTACTAGAATAATTGACTTTGGTAGTAAGTACATATCCTTTGTCGTTTTCCTTAAATTTTCTGTCTTTGTCATTTTTGATGTCTTTTAAAAGTGTTTGTAATAGATAGCTTTGTGAATTATTGTAAGGCCATTCACTTTGAAATTTAAAACTCTTATTTAATGACGGAGTTAATACATACACACCATCATCATTTCTTAGAATTATCTGTTCATGATTATTTGTTTTATTTTTCAGACTAACACGATATTTTTCATCCTTTTCATAGGATACATCGACATCATATAAATAACTATCTTCATTGTTAATCATCTCAAGAACACCAGTCAAATGATATCCTTTAGCGTTTTCAATTTTTTTAGTTAAGTCCTTAACCACATCTTTCTCTCCATATTTTCCACATCCAATCATAAATAAACATCCTAACGTGACAAGAAATAATAATATTGTTTTTTTCATTTTTCCACCCCATAATTTAATTTCATTTAATTATATGGAACTGCTTTTTAAAATATGAATGAATAATTTACACTTTTTAGTCAAAAATAACTAATAAGGAAGAAAGGAGACAAAAATGGAAACATTGCAAAAAATAGCATTATTTATAACCATTATTGGAGCTATAAACTGGGGACTAATCGGAATGTTTGACTTTGACTTAGTTGCAACATTATTTGGTGAAATGACAATGATTTCAAGATTCGTCTATAGTTTAGTAGGGATTACTGGATTAATTAATATTGGAATTTTATTTAGTCATATCGACAAATAAAAAACTTTATCAACTGATAAAGTTTTTTTCTTTTTTAAGTTTGTTTCTTTACAATGCGAATACGTACCTTTTTGGTTTTAGCTAAATATTGAACTTTCACATCACTACCTTCGACATAAACCTCAACTTCATGTTCTCCCTCGCCATAACCTTTCAAGTCCAGATAAGCAGTTATATCCTCGGCTTTTATTTGTTGCAATACCGATTCAACACCTTTTAACACGACTGAAACTTTAGTATCCACTTGGCTAAGACCTTGAACAGTATAAATATCATTAAGGTTTCGATATTCGATACTTATATCATTAATTTCCATATCAATCGATTTTTCTAAAGACACATTTACTGTTACATTATTTATACTCATTGATTTTATTCCAACCGGCTTAGACAATTCCATTTTATATTGACGATTTTCTTTTAATCCGTTGACATCAATTTCAACTGGAATAAATTTGAGATTAGCAAGATCGTCTTCATTCCCGTATACTAAAACCTTTGTTTCATTAATATCAATAGAACTGATTGCCCACCCAAATGCTAAATCTCCTTTTGGAATTACCTTAATAGGCAACTCTTTACTAGGTGATGCAATTTCGATTTCCGCATTTATTCTCTTAGGGACAATTTCAACATCTACTACATTACCTTTTTCATCATACGCTTTTAACGGAACGTCTTTTAGCGTTATCACACCTACTTCTTGCTTAACTAGATTTTTGATATCTATTAAAGCTTTTACAGTAGCAACCTTTTGCAATTGATGATCTGCTCCTTTTATAACAACTTTGTCGTTTGCTATATTAACACTTTTTATAACTAATTTAGACGATAAACTATCCTGATTTAGCAAATCTACCGTAAGTGTTTTTGTTGCTGATATCTTAGGATAAATTATAACAGTTGCCTCTGATGGGTTAACTTTGTAATCAATTGAAGGCAACGCTTGATTATATTTAATATTAACTTTATGAGTTCCCGGTTTTAAATCACTTAAATCTACATTTATATCATGTGAAGGAGATTGCTTAGCAAAATATAAATCTGCTTTACTACCAATTAATGTTATATCAACAGAAGTTGGTAATCCTTCAATAACATAAGCTTCTTCGTTATATATAACATTTACAGGTTGTTTCTTAAGAACCTCTGCTGAACTCTCTGAAAATATTAATATTTTTTGGTCAACTACTATAAAAATAGTAACAGCAACAAATAGTGAAACGAAAAGTAGAGTATTAGACTTTGATAACCAATTCTCAAACATTTTTCCTGATTTATCAAAACGAGATGTTATTGATAAAATCATTTTTGTTATTGGAATAAGAATTCTTTTATCAATAAAAACCCATATTTTATTGAAAAAGTTTCTAATTGCTTTGGCTATTATCCTCATTAACAACTTCCTCCTCTTCCTCATCAACTAAAATTGATTTTTTAGGTCGCAATTCTTCTAACAACATTAGTTTAACTTCATCAAGAGTCAAATTATAATGTAGTTCTCCTCCGACCGCAATTGACAATCTCCCTGTCTCTTCAGATGCGACAATGGAAATACAATCTGTCTCTTCAGCAATCCCAAGAGCCGCTCTATGTCGAGTCCCTAATCTTTTGCTTATTTTCAAATTATCACTAGTAGGGAAAACAGCTCCAGCACTTGTTATTTTGTCTCCCTGAAGAATAACCCCACCATCATGTAGGGGATTATTCGGAAAGAAAATAGATATTAACAATTCACTAGATATATCGGCATATAGTTTTTTGGATTTTTCAATATATTCATTTAAACTATTATCTCTTTCAATAATAATTAATGCACCCATACGCATTTTTTTCAAATATTCTAAAGATTGTGATATTTCGTATACAACGCGTTCTCTCTCATCAACCGTAAGCACCTTATGCCTACCAAGCAATTGACTTCTACCTAGTTGTTCAAGCACATTTCTTATCTCTGGCTGAAAAATAATTATCAATGCAAGTGGTCCCCACATTATCATATAATCTAACAAGTAACCAATTGTTACCAGATCTAATAAATCACTTACTATTTTTAGAGCTAAAATAAATAAGATTCCCTTGAAAAGCAGAACCATCTTCACATTCTTTCTTAAACTTTTTAATATATAATATAAAACTAACCAAACTAATAAAACATCGATTAGTTTTTTTATCATAATAACAATTCCATCAAAAGTCATAATATTCCTCCATTTACAAAACTTCACTATAAATTATACCATAATATAGAGTTATTGGAAATATATATTTTCAATTTATGTAGTCCAATAAGAAAAACAATGTCTATATCATAAACATTGTTTTTTTTATTTAGAATTTCCAAACATCTTCATCATCGGGATCGTTTTCTTTTAAAGTATCAATATTTGGTAGTTCAATATTTGTTTTCGTGTTATCGTCATCTACTTGAATATCATCAGCAACTGAAGTTTCATTTTCCAAAGCCACTGGTTCTTCTGGAATCACTTCTTCTATTCCAGCAGGTGTTTCATTAAATAAATCATTTGATTGTATTTCATTAACTTCATCGGTTTCTACTGCGGAGTCAGTTTCAGTAGCTACTGGCTCAAGATTAATATCATTAATAGTTTCATTTGGTTCTTCAAGTGGTGCATTAAGATCTTCTGAAACTAATGGAGCCATCAATTCTTCATCAATAACCGGGGTTTCTTCAACTGCTTCAACATCACTTGTAGGATCTAAAGGAACTGTTAAATCCTCATTAATTCCAGCCACAGTGGTTTCATCTACATTTGGGTTTAATGCTACTTCATCGTTCAAGCTAGCATCTTGACCAAATATCAAATTATCTGCATCTGTAACAACAGGAACCTCTTCTATCGGTTGTACCGGTGGAGCAACAACTGCTTCTTTATTTGTTTTTTCAATTTTTTCTTTCTTTTCTTTTTTAGTTGATTCCTTGCGACCAAAATCAGTTCTCTCAGCAATATACCCAATTAAGGCCATTACTAAAATTATTCCGCCAACAATAAACCAAACATAATTATCGGTAATAAAATCCATATTTACCCTCCTATTCTCTATCTATATATTAACACTATTTTTTTACTTTTACAATAGTTTTTTTTATAATTTACTACTATTGATTTAATATTTATGATTATTTATCAAGGTAATTTTCACCTTTAAATGGATCTGTCATAAGTAACCCATTATAATTACGTTGCCTTAAAACCTCATATAACATTATTGCCACTGAATTTGATAAATTTAATGCTCTAACATTATCATTAATCGGAATTCTCATACAACGCTCAAGATCGTTTTGCAGTATTTCTTTTGGAATACCAGTACTTTCTTTACCAAAAATAAGATAAACATTCTCATTTTGATTACTATAATCAAAGGAAGTATGTGGTTTTTTTCCATATCTTGTCAAATAATAATAGGTTCCTTTATTTTTTGAAACAAAATCCTCATAATTCTCATAAATATGATACTCACAATTTTCTATATAATTAACACCACTACGTTTAATGCTTTTCTCGTCCATCGAGAAGCCTAATGGTTTTATTAAATGTAATTTCGCTCCTGTTCCAGCACAAGTCCTTATAATGTTTCCGGTATTTTGGGGAATTTCTGGTTCAAATAATACAATATTTATCATTATGGTTCAATAACCTCATACATTTCTAAGAATTGATTTACATCAGACTCGTTAATTATTTTATCACTTTTATATAAAACATCAATTATTTTACCCTCTCGTACAATTAATAAATTTGTTTTACTAACTAGAGTAATATTTTTATTAACCAAGGATTCCACCATACGTTTTTCCAATACACTATAGTTATTGTTTACAACTTCCTTAGTATCAAGATAAACAATGTCATCTGTTATTTCATTATTTAAGATAAAGTTCTTAAAACTTTTTTCAAAATTTTTAATAGTATCATCTTTGCTTGAAGCCATGTAAACAACAATGTTTGGATTATCTAATAAAAAATTATCTATCTCTTCTATTTTAATTTTAGCAAGCACTTCTGAAATAACTGAATTAACTTTTTTGTATTCTCTAGTAGCCTCATACCATGAAACAAAATAAAAGGTTAGCACTACTGTAGTTACAGCTAAAACGCCTAAAATAAAATAATTTTTAACAGGAATATTTCTTTTGCCCATTTTACCACTCCATTCTTATTTATAGTTTAACATATTTATTATTTTTTATCAATTTAATGGAGCTATTTTTTGAGATATTTATTTGTAAAAATATATGTGTAAAAAATAAATTTATACATAAAAAAACAACCCTAATAGTTGTCTTCTACACTTTTTATTTCATCTATTGTAACTTCTGGCAAAACAATATTTTCATCACTACACAATTTTTTGAATTTTTCTCTAAATAAAGTTAATTCTTTTATGATGCTATCCGGATATATTCTTTTGCTTGTTTTTATAGCATTATATATATCAAGAACATTTACCTCAGATTTATTTTGAAACAAAGCCTGTGAAAAACCTTGGGTCAAAACCGAGAAAGCAACGTCTGGATACATAGCGGATAGTCCGTATATTCTTTTAAATTCTGAAGTTGCACTTACGATAGATTCTATTAATTGGCCAGCCACATAATCATTATACTTAAATTTTATGCCTGTTTGTTTTTCTATTTTACGTAATGAACCTAATAATATTTTAACTGTTGTTTCTTCATTAGGTTCTAATACTTCAATTTTTTCAAATCTTCTTAAAAATGCACGGTCGCGGATAATATAAGTGTCATACTCAATAGTAGTAGTCGCACCGATTGCTTTTATTTGTCCACGATCTAAAGCCGGTTTTAACATATTTGCTAAATCCATAGGGCCTGCATCTTTAGCACCTATCAATGTATGAATTTCATCAATAAATATTATTGTTTTATTCATTTGTTTCAACTCATCCACAAAAATATTCATTAGCATTTCTTCTCTTCCATCAATCTCGATATTACCAATTAATGAAGTTGAATTTAATTTTATTATACGATAACCTTTCAGTGCATCTGGCACCATATTTTTTTGAATTAGGTATGCTAATCCTTCAACAATTGCTGTTTTACCAATCCCCGGTTTACCAACTAATAAACCCGATTTTTCTGGTGTCAACAACACTATGATAAGTTTCTTTATCTCATCGTCACGTGCAATAGCAGGATTTGTTATATATGTTCTTTTTGTTAAATCATCACCATATGTATTGATAACACTAAACCTATTATCTTCATCGATAATTTCAATATCTTCTTTAAAAATATCTTCCATAGTTCACCTACTTTATATAATTATTTTTTCTAAACATTTCAATAACTTTGTCATAACTTTTATTTCCATCAATTCGATTAAATATAGACTCTTCTTTTCCATTTTCTATAAAAATAGTAGTCGGCGTTCCATCAAATTCAACCATATCATAAAATTGGTCATATTCTTCATTGCTTAATTTAGCTACATCAATGTAATGTACACTAACTTGGTGCTGTTTTACGACTCGATTAATTGTCAACGTGTAAGCAGCGCAATGACTACAATTTGATGATCCGATATAAAGAACAAAACTTTCTTCATTCTCAATCATTCTATTAAAATCGGCAAACTTTATCTCTTTGTACGTTTTTAGATTGTTAGTACAACCTGTGAGAAAGATAAAGGCAGCAGCTATAATTGTTAATACTTTTTTCATAACTTACTTCCTTCCTACTTGTAACATTATAATTATATAACATTACGATGTAAAAAAAAAGAGGTTTTTGTTTATTTCTCTTTTTTATATACTAATAATTGGTCTGGTAATAAATAAATTATTTGATTTTGCTCCATCAATACACTTAACGGAATGTTAAAGTGCTCAGTAACCGAAAATAAAGTATCTCCATTTTGAGTCACATAAAAATCTATACCAGCTTTTGGAACTAACATTTCTTGACCAGGATAAATATAATCATTTTTTTCTAATCCATTTAATAAAGCCAAGTTGTCGACTGAAACATTATACCTTCTTGATATATCATATAATGTATCACCTTTCATTACTGTATAAATATCAAATAATTGTTCACGTACAGCTGGAACAACTAGTTGTTCACCTATTTCAACATCATAATCAAAATCGAATCCGTTTATCTTTCTAATATCTTCTGATGTTGATAATACTTTTTTTGCTATCATATCAATATTGTCACCATTTTGAACATTGTATATTTTGTACATTAAATTCACCTCAATATATTATATGAACTAGGTGACAAAATACCATTATTTTTTTAAATATATGTTATAGAACAAGCTTTTATTAAATTCGAATTCGTCATTTTTAAATAAAGTTCTTACTCCACTCTTATCATTGTAATATTTTACTTCATTGTTTTCACTAAAATACACATAATCACGAACATAATTAATATTATCTATTTTATTAGTAGAAAACAAATATGTAATAATTTCTTCATTTCTAATGTTGGCACGATATATATCGTATACACTCCCTACTTTTTTATAAAAATAATAATGTCCAGACAATTCGTTTCCAACTCTATCAATTCTCACATAATCACTATTACTAGAACTATCAGTGATATCTTTAAATAAAATATCTTTTTTGACTGCTTCGTTGGCATCAATTCGTTCCCACTCACCTTTGTTGTAATATCTTACCCCTGTTTCAACATTTCCAACTTCGATAATTTTACGTGATTTCGTATCAACCTCATATTGCCGTTTACTATTTCTATCAAATAAATATAGCGAATTACCAACAGATCCTTGAACGTAAGAATCAAAAGATATTTTTCTGTTGCTTACTGCTGCCTCAACTTTGTTTGAGGTCAAATCAACTATAAAAAACTTACTAAATTCATAATTTTCTTCATAGTTAGCCGTTACGTAAAACTTACCAACCATAGCGCTTAATTTTCTTTCATATATGTCATTTATAAATATATTAACATCAACTATTTTTTTCAAATTTATATTATTAATGGTATAAATACCCTTGTAATTATTTATTCCTACATAATGGTTATCTAAAATGTTATTTGGATAAACAGTAATTGGTGACTCATCTATTTTATCAGAACGATCATCTGTCCACTTACTTACACTATAATTTTTATCTTCTATTGTTGTCACAAAATTGTCAAGTTCTTCATTTTGTCCTTTTAGGTTATGATAATAAGTTATTACATTATTATTTATACACATGATATCTAAAAGTACTTTTTCGCCTCTAAAAATAGGTAAAATACATTCATATTGTTGATTTTTAAAATGTCTAATTTTTTTTATAATCATATCACTTCTATTGAAGTTTTCATAGGTTTGAAATGAAAAAACAGTATCATCAATTTCGATATTGAAGTAATAATTATTTATTTCGTTTTTATGATTAAGTGTATATATTTCTTCCACATTAAAAACTTTTTCATCCATTTTTATTTCATAATTTAACGTATGCCCTTTACCAAAAAATTTAAAACCAAATTCTATACCCAAATATAGCGAAAATAATATTATAAGCATAACCAATAGTCTTTTCATATTTTACCTCCTTATTTTCCTAAATATATAATACCATAATTTAAAAGTGTTTTCAATTAGAAAAAATAAAAGGTGAAGTTTTATACACTCGCACCTTTATTAGCCGTAAGACCTGCGTATTTTTTCTTTTCACGCATCATATATTCAGTAATTTCTGTCTCTATTTCTGGTAAAGCATCTTTTTGAATGTTTGATAACTTAACCAATTCTTTTATTGTATCTATATAAACTTTTCCCCAAATAATACCCATGCCAACTTTTATATCATTAAACATGTCTGGAGTGATTGCGGTAAAGAAATATCCAAACAACAATCTCTTTTGCCCCAATAAAATTCTTTTATTAGTAAGTACAACAACATAAGTTGTTATAACATCAAGCGGATTATCATTTTTTTGAGCGGCAAAAGCATACTTTACGACTTCACCTTCATTTAAGTGTTTCTCAATAATCTTACAGTGTGATTTTAGTCGCCAGCTCAAAGTCATTGGATATCTCTTTTTGAACTCGCTTACTTTCTCGTATACTAAATTTTTCATATATTTTCTCCTTTCATATTTTATTCTTCAATAAAACCATTTTTCTTCAGGAATTCAATATATGCATCTTTTCCTACAAAACCATTACTGATATCAAGAACTTCATTTCCTTCTACAATTAACATTAATGGCGTTCCCCATTGTTCTTTCTTGTAGTAGTCTAGAGAATCCATAAATTCATCATACTCTTCTTGTGATTTTATTTTTCTAAGATCAAACCAATTAATTTCAATTTCATAGTCCCCTGCTATTTCATCTAAAACTGGTTTAGCACTTTCACAGGCACCACATCCAGATTGAGCAATCAAAAGGATTGATTTTGTTTTACTTTCTAACACATTATTATATTCCTGATAATTGATGTTAGTTAAGTTTGTTTCCTCACCTGGTAGAATTTCGTTTTCACCAATTATACCACCTGTTTGTAGAAATTCAAATAATTCCTCAGCCTCTACATATCCCGGTTGTTCTGACACCACTTCACCATTAACAACAATAGCAAGATATGGAGTACCAAAATTAGAAACATCTTGTTCGAAAAAATCAAGAACTTTATCTAATTGCTTACTGTTTAACTTATCTGTATTTATATAATTATATGTAAAATTGTAATCGTTAGTAAATTTATCTAATATTGGTTGCAACTGAACACAATAACTACAAGAAGGTCTTCCGATGTATACCAAATTAATTGCAGTATCATTAAATAATTCTTCAACAGCATTAACTATTTTTTCTCCTTTAGAATAATTCATATAATAAGCTAACGGAATCATTAATATAACCGCTGCAATAACTGCTAATACCGCTATTGTTTTTTTTGTTTCATTCATTTTTTTTACCTCTTACTTTCCACAACATTGTTTGTACTTTTTACCACTACCACATGGACACATTTCATTTCGCCCTACTTTAACAACTTTTTTTGGTTTTGGTTTCTTTGTTTTCTCTTTATCTACAACAGCCTCACCTTTAGCAACCTGTTGTCTTTCAATATTTTGTCTTACTTCTGCATTTAATAAATATATAGTCGTCTCTTTATCAACAGTAGCAAGTAAATCATCAAACAATTCGAAACCTTCCGTTGTATAAGCTCTAAGTGGGTTTTCTTGTGCATACCCTCTTAAATGAATTCCTTCTCGTAAATGAGCCATTGTATTAATATGTTCCATCCAATGTGTATCAATAACTCTAAGCGCAATCGCTTTTTCAAATTCATTTTTTATTTCCAAAGGAATAATACTTGTTTTTTCTTCATATTCAGCAAGTATTCTATTGTAAATAACAGAAATAACTTCTTCTTCTTTTTTATTTTGAATATCTTCTATTCTAATATTATCTTTTAATAATTTTTCATTAATAACTTCCATTATTTCTGATAAATCATTATCAGTTAAAAATCCCTCTGGCATTATATGACTATTAACCAAATCTTCAACATAATCTCTAAATGTTTTTGTTATGGTTTCGTGAATTGAATCACTATCTAATATTTCATTTCTTTTTTCATATATGATTGTTCTTTGTTGATTTATTACATCATCATATTGCAATAATGTCTTTCTAATATCGAAATTATTCCCTTCAACTCGTTTTTGAGCCGATTCAATCATTTTTGAAAACATTCCATTTCGAAGTGACAAATCCCCATCAAAGCCTACTTTTTGAAGTAATCCTTTCGTTTTGTCTGTTCCAAATCGAACCATTAATTCATCTTCAAACGATACACAGAATTGAGAAAAACCAGGATCTCCTTGACGTCCAGATCTACCTCTTAACTGATTATCTATTCTTCTAGATTCATGTCTCTCGGTCCCAATAACGCATAAACCGCCAATTTTTTTAACTTCATCAGTTAATTTAATATCGGTTCCACGACCTGCCATGTTTGTGGCAATTGTAACAGAACCTTTTTCACCTGCTTTAGCAATTATGTCTGCTTCTCGAGCATGATTTTTTGCATTAAGTATTTCGTGTGGAACTCCAGCTTTTTTTAACATTGCACTAATTAATTCACTAGTTTCAACTGCAATAGTACCCACTAAAACCGGTTGTCCTTCTTTATGTCTTTCCTTAATCTCGTCAACAATTGCTTTATATTTTCCTGATTTTGTTGCGAAAATTAAATCTCCATAGTCTTTTCTTACAACTGGTTTATTGGTTGGAATACGAATTACATACATGTTGTATATATCTCTAAATTCCTCTTCTTCTGTCTTAGCAGTACCAGTCATACCAGCAATTTTTTCATACATTCTAAACAAATTTTGAAAAGTGATAGTTGCTAAAGTCTTCGTTTCTTCTCCAATCTTAACACCTTCTTTTGCCTCTATAGCTTGGTGTAGACCTTCTGAATAAGTTCTTCCTTTCATAAGGCGCCCTGTGAAAGGATCAACGATAACAACTCGCCCATCTTCTATAACATAATCAAAATCTTTTTTCATTGCATAATTAGCTCTTAAAGCCTGATTAATATAATGAACTAAAGTTGTATGATTAATGTCGAATAAATTTGAAACACCAAAAGCTTTTTCACCTTTAGCAATCCCCGTTGCATCTAATGTAACTGCCTTAGTTTTTTCATCATAGATAAATCCTTCATTTTCTTTTAAACTTTTAACAAACGTATCAGCTTGTATGTATAAATTAGCTGATTGCAAAAATCCACCTGAAATAATTAATGGGGTTCTTGCTTCATCTATTAAAACTGAATCGACCTCATCAATAATAACGAAGTTAAGAGGTCTTTGTACACGATCTTGTGCCCTAACTACCATGTTATCTCTTAGATAGTCAAACCCTATTTCATTATTTGTTGAGTACATAATATCACAATTATAAACTTCTTTTTTCTCAGAAGGTGTTAATTCACGATAATTTACTCCAACAGTAAGATTTAGGAAACGATAAATGTTTCCCATCCATTCAGCATCACGACCTGCTAAATACTCATTAACAGTGATAATATGTACACCTTTACCTGTTAAAGCATTAAGATAAGCAGGCATTGTAGAGGTTAAGGTTTTCCCTTCACCGGTTTTCATTTCAGAAATATTTCCATTATGAATAGCAAGCCCACCTATTATTTGTACATAATAAGGTTTTTCACCAATCACACGAAAAGCAGCTTCGCGAACAACAGCAAAAGCCTCTACAATGATATCATCTAAGGTTTCCCCTTTTACTAATCTATCTTTAAAATAATCTGTTTTCCCTTTTAATTCTTCATCACTTAACGCAGTCATTTGACTGTCCAATTTCATTACCTCATCGGCAATTTTTTTAAATCTCTCTAACTCTTTATATTCATGATCAAAGATCTTTTTTAAAAAGTTCATATAATCATCCTTTCCTGTCTATTACCTATTTTATCAAAAAATAGGGAAAAATAATAGTGAAAATTTAATGAAATATAAAAAAAGGCATAAAAGCCTTTAATTTGTTTTAATAATCCCGTAATTGTTATCTTTTCTTCTATAAATAACGCAAATATTTGCACTCTCGACTTCTCTAAACACAAAGAACTCATGACCTAATAAATTCATTTGTAAAATTGCTTCTTCTTCACTCATTGGTTTCATTTCTATAGTTTTTCTTTTTACAATAACATTTTCTTCATTATCATTGTGTTCTGTTTCAAAATCTATGATAAAACCAGAAATACTTTCTTTATTAACCTTTTTATGCATTCTAGTCTTATTTTTTCTTATTTGTCTTTCGATTTTTTCGCTAACTAAATCGATAGCTGCATATAAGTCTTTATGGCTTTCTTCGCCTCTCAAGATAACTTTTTTAGCAGGAATAGTAACTTCAACAATTTGTTCAATTCCGCGGATACGTATAGCTATATTAGCAGTCATATCATCAGGATTTTCAAAATACTTATCTAATTTCCCGATTTTTTCTTCTATGTATTTTTTAATTGCATCTGTTACCTCAACTTTATTACCTCGAATATTAAATCTCATATAATCAATCCTTTCTACATTTATTATACCATATCATACATAGAAAAAATATGTTTTTTTATGGTATTTTATGTAAAAATAAAAAACTACTATACTAAAGCAGTTTTTATTTCAACAACATTTTTAGCTTGTAGCCCTTTATCAGTTCGTACTAATTCGAATTCAACGTACTGTCCTTCAACTAATGTCTTAAATCCAGCTGTTAAGATTGCTGAATAATGAACAAATATATCCTCTCCGTCTTTGTATTCGATAAATCCAAACCCTTTTTCATTATTAAACCATTTAACTTTACCTCTCACAATTAAATTCTCCCTTCTAGTAATCCCTTACAATATAAATATACTGTTTTTGCCTTTATAATTCAAGAAATTTAAGACGTCAAAGTTCGACAATTTATCTCCCTTTTATATAACAGACATCTTTAATTTTACTGTATTTTGTTTGATATACGCATAATGTGTTTGAATATTACTTTTAGGTGTCTAAAATCAAATATTTGAACTTAAATATATACCAATTTAGCATTTTAGGCGACACCAAGCCAGTTTTATACGGTTTATTTTTTTGCGCATAAATAACGTGATAGAATCTATATAGAATAGGAAGTTAGGTGTTAGTTGTGAAAGGAATAATTATTGATAACTGTCTAAAAATCATAAAAAATAACTCAAATTATAATGAAATAAAAATACTAGAAATTAAATATGGGCTAGAAGCTATATATATATTAATAACAAAAACCATTATTATAATTACTCTAGCTTATTTTTTCAACCTATTGTACGAGTCAATCCTTTTTACAGTTTTATATAGTTTAATAAAAATGCCAACTTTTGGACTGCACGCTACTAAAAGTTGGATATGCTTAGTCTCTTCTTCAATAATTTTCATTGTATTACCATATCTATGCACATTTATAGATGTTAATATTATTACAAAAATTATTGTTGGTATAATATGTATTATCTTTATATTAAAAAATGCTCCAGCTGACACTTATAAAAGGCCAATTATAAATAAAAAAAGAAGAGATATCTATAAATTTATCTCTACATTAATTGCAATAGTATTTGTTTTTGTATCAATTTCTATTAGTAATATTTTTATTTCAAATAGCCTAATAATGGCTTTGATTATTCAAAATATCTTAATATCACCATTAACATATAAGATATTTAGTTTACCATACAATAACTATTTAAGATATAGACCAAATCCTAATTAATATGGTTTAAATTATTTTAAACATAAAAGAAGTAAAGGAGGTAGTATCATGGGAAAATTATTCTCAGCAATTTTAGCAGCTTTAGGAATAGGAGCAGCAGGAATAGGCAGCCAAGCGTGTATGATTTGGTATGTTGATGAACCTGAGGCACCAGCTAGTTTAATCAAATAAGAGCGAATCAAAAAAACCAAAATATAGATGCCTATATTTTGGTTTTTAATTTCTGTTTAAATATATTTCCTATTATTTCTCTTTCCAAGGTTAATTGGTTATTTTTTTCAATAATTTGTTTAACTAAACTAAGTCCATAACCATGTCCTTTTCCTTTTGTTGTGTATCCTTTATTATCAATCTTTTCTAATTCTAATTTACCTTCAAAATTATTTGAAATTGTTATAGAAAAATTATTTTCATCATTATATACATGAATCCCAATATTCTTCTCATTTAAGTCTTCAACCGCCTCTATCGCGTTATCTAGTTCAACGCCTACAATAGTACATATGTGTTGATTTGTTTTAGTGCTAACCTTATCAAGTAGTGACTTATCTAAATTTTTACTGATTTCTAAACTAACATTAATACTTTTTTCTTTCATTATTAATAACTTTTGATATATTAATCCCTGCAAACCACCTATAGGTAGCTTTTTCGTTTTGAATAAAAGTTCTTCATCATCTTTGTATTTTATATTTATCAAACTGTCAATATATTCTCTAGTTTTTTTATCTTTAGAGTCTATCATTCCCTTTACTGCAATCATATGATTTTTATTTTCATGATTATTAATACGTTGCATTTCAAGCATTCTCTCATATTCGCTTAAATTATCAATTAAAACTTTGTATTCAACTTGCATTTTAAAATTATCATTTTTTTCTTTAAACAAATTTAGTATTATTAGCATATACATACCTACTAAAATTAAGTTAAAAATGAGCCCTGCCATTATAGATACATCAAAATAAATGTAATATAGCAAAATAGCTAATACTAATATAGACAAAACTAATAGACCTATTATAGTTTTTTTCGTTTTAAAGTGAGTCTCAAAATTATTTTTGCTAAATATGTTAATTACTTTTTTTATGTTAACTAAACTTAGTACAATTAATGAAATTATTGCGTTAGCAAAAACATTACCGAAAAATATTTCTTTAAATTCCTCTATTGTTATCCCCATTATACTTATAGTAGTCATTGTATATATTATTTCAGCAAGAATGAATAGGAATAACGCTATAAAAGTATAAAAAAAAGTGTTAAGAATATTCTTTTTAAATAATATCTTATTTGCGATAACAAATGTCATATAATTGATTACCATCCTAATGACACTATCTGTTACCACATATAAAAAAGTAAGAGACATTGAACTAATAGCTACTAATATCCAAAAAAGACAAGATTTATAATCGACTTTTTCTTTCATAAGTTTAGAGGATGCATATAAACATGCAAATGAAGTAACAATGCTGCTAGAAAAATAATTCAATACAGTTAACATTTTTTACCTACTTCCTTTTTAAAACTAGCTGATAGCAGATCTATCGAACTAGCATCATCAAAAATTATATTTTTTTTATGATAATCTACAACTCTTACCCTATCCATATTAATAATACATGCACGATGTGATTGTTTAAATCTACCGTCCACCATCTCCAACATTTCAGTTAAAGTTTTATTTATTCTAAACTGTGCATATTCGGTTTTTACAACACATTTTCTATCTATGCTATCTCTTGTTATATATAAGATATCATTAGCGGGTATTGTATATAATGCACCTTGGTCTTCAAATCTAATAATATTTTTTTGGCCTAAAATATCCAAAGCTTTTGTTATTGATGACTTTAATTTGTTTTCATAATCATCATACTTACATATGAACGACAAAAAGAGAAACTCGCTTTTTAAAATTGTATATCCTAACTCATCATGGGATGTTAAAAAAATAATAATACTATCAACATCTTTTTCCCTTATATACCTAGCAACATCAATTCCAGACGAAGTTTTCGTTTCAATGTCCAAAATATATACTTTACACGACTTTTTACTTTTAACTGTTCTATAAAACAAATCGTCATAATCCTCAAACACATGAGTTTTGTACATTAATTGATTTTTCATCATAACTTTGTCAATTATACTTATTACATTTGATCTAATTGCTTTATTATCATCGCATATTATAAAGTTTACCATCAAAAAACCACTCCTATTTGTATCCCCCTGGTTGCTATAGGTTAACCTCTATAATATTACCATAATATGGCAAAAATTGCAATACAAATACTTATTGTTTATTATTATAGTAAATCAACTTTTGACTTAAATAAAAAGTTTATAGGTAAATCGTTCACACTCTTTTATGTATTATGAATATGCTATTATTGAAAATATAAGAAGGGGTGGATTATATGTGTAATAATAACAATGATAATAGTTGCAAATGCATTGCCGAAATTCTCAAAGTTATATTGATTTTACAACAAAACGCTGATTGCGGAGGCAAAGATTGTTTAGATACATGTGACAGAGGTTTTCTAGGAGGATCAAGTGCAGCATGTCTTGGTTGTAACACAAGACCAGTAATGCTTTATACTTGTTGTGGTAATGGAACACCATGGGAAATGCCAACAACTAAGACAGATGGTACATGCGGAACTCCTGGGGTAACTTGTTCAAGCGTATTTAGAGTAGAAAAATTAGATGATTGTTGCTGTACTTTTAGAGTTTTAGCACCAAATCTTGATGAAACAACGGCAGCTGCTATTCCTTATGTAGCAACAAATAGCTTCTTTACTATGAATTTAAACTGTGTATGTGCTATAAGATGCTTACAAGATACTTTTGTAGATTGTTTATAAAAAAATAGGCTTGATTGCCTATTTTTTATTTGCTAAAATTAATATCTTCAATATCTATTATTGGTATTAGTTCATCATCTATAGTTATTAAATTTTTGGTGTTCTTTCCGATTATTTTTTTTGTTATCGTTCCCGATTTAAGTTTAATGTCTACCTCAGCTTTATATACATAGGTAGGCGAATTGAATATAGCATTAATCTTTTGTCTTACTGTTTTATTTTTTAAATCGGGCAATTGCATGTCTATATCAACTTCACTTATTCTAGTTTCTTCATCAGGTTTAGTACTCTCTTTTTTTTCATAATAAACCTTTTCATTGTTTTTCAGTTCCTTATCTATCTTATTAGCAAAAACTTTCGGTAATTTTTTTTCCATAAAATAAATTCCCTCCTAAATCATTTTATGTTTTTAAAGTATAATATTACCTTTTTTATTAAAAAAATAATATCGTAACTAGTAAGGATGGGTTTGAGCATACTTCATTAACTGTTGATTTCCTAATAAAGTTGGGTGAATACCATCACTTCTACAGTACCCTTTTTTACATTGACCATTTTCATCTTTCATTGCTGATGCAGAATTTAAAAACTTAACGCCTAGTTCACTACACATTCTAGCGATGTAATAATTAAATGTATTTATTTTAGTATTATTTATTGGCCTTTGTTCTGCATCAAAATAAGAATCAACAGGTGGAATAGATTGAATTATAAGTTTGGTATTAGGACTAACCTGCAAAATATCTTTTATAAGTTTTTTATAATTTTCAACAAAATAATCGACTTTTATAGTTGATATACTATTAGTTCCTAATGTCATTATAACCATATTGGGCTGATACTGTTGGAATGCCTCTTTAAATGTCATGCCACTTTCTAAATGATTAATATAAATATTATTGGTTAACGCTTTTTCAGGATCCATTGATTCACGATGCCATAATCTTTTCCCATCAATAAGTTTATTCATTACATAATATAAAGCTATAGAATCTCCCGCAAAAATAATATTATCTGTATATTTTTCTCCCATATCAACGCCTTCTTTTAAGATAGTATCTTCAAATAGGCCATCTAGAGTAAATTCTTTAATACTCATTGTTATAGGCGATGAATTAATTACTTTGATTTTCCTATTAACGGATGTTTTATTATTACTATTATCAGATACCACGTATGTAAGAGTATACTCACCTATAATTTCAGTATCTAAATCCCCACTTATTTTTACCTTGTTGGTTATATCTCCATCATAGTTGTCAATTGCTTTATAACCAGGATCTTTAAAGTTTTCACCAACTATAATTGTTATGTTTTTTCCGCCAATCAAATCAATTTCTGGAGGTTCTAAATCTCTAACCTTAATTTTTTTGACAACTTCATATTTTTTGGTATCGTCTTCATAATAAAAGAACACTTTGTACGTCCCTATTTTAGTTATATCTATTTTACTTTCATGAGTTACATACCGAGTAATATCTTTTCCTTTAAAAGAGGCTTCAAAAATAGTCTCATAGTTTTCATTAACATTTATACTATTATTGGTTAGATTTACTTCAAAATCTTTTTTTATAAATTTTGAAAAACTAATTAAACTAAGTATTACAAAAACCGATACAACAATCATTCTATTTTTTTTCATAAGTACCTCCCTTTTACCTCATTATATATTGTGACAACCAAAAAATTTGTTTTTTTAAGTATTAACTATCTAACTTTTTAGATATATTGTATCCAATTATTAATAGAATAAAACCTATTAAAACTTGACTAATTTTATAACTATTATTCATTGTTTGAACAAATAATAATAATATCGAAGATAGAGCAAAACCAATAATTGCATAGTATGTTTTTATTTCGTGATTTTTAAAAAGATAAGCCATAACTTTAACAACCAAAATTATACCTAAAATTATACCAATACCAAATGGAATCAATATTCCAATATTAGTGATTATTTGACTAAAACTAGTTAAACTACTCAAAGTATCAATAATTATATCGTAGCACCCAATTAACATTAATATGGCAGTACCACTAATACCTGGAATTATCATTGTAGCAGCATCTATGAAACCTATTAATATCATAAGTAAAAAGCTACCAACACCATTTGAAACGACTACTTGATTATTAGTATTTAAAAGTGATAATAATATGACAATCAGAAACATGATAATCGAGATACTTATATTAGGAACATTTAAACTCTTCTTTTCCACTTTTGAAAACAACATTGGTATTCCGCCAATTATTAATCCAATAAATAGCAACATTGTTGGTAAGTAAAATGTATCTAATGAATACTTTATTACATTGCTAAATAAAACAATGGATATCATGACACCTAGTCCTAATGTAACTAAGAACTTAAAATTATTAACAATATCATCAAAAAAATTATTAATTGAATTAATCCCTTTTTCATAGACACCCAAAGAAATAGCTAATATTGCTCCACTAACCCCTGGAATTATCTTACCAATTCCTATAACAAACCCTTTGATAAATAAGATAACCCATTTCAACATATTCATCCTCCTTTATTTCTATAAATAATATGATAGTATATATAAGATTAGTATATTTTAGACACAAAAAAATAATGCTTACACATTATTTTCTTTTTTATTGAACGGCAATACATAATTTATGTTTGCATATTCACTTATTTCTTTATCTAATGAAACTAAATCCTTCTTTGATAATTGATTAATATCAGTCTTACTCATAGCTTGAAGAGCTAATTTCATCTCTTCATTACATGAGGTTAAAAAATTACTTAATGATTTAGCTGCTTTATTTATATTTAATTCATCTTTGTTTTTTCCATTATTTAAAAATAGTTGAGTCGGCGGATTTTGTGGTAATGCTTTTGTTGCTTGATTGTGAACAGCTGCCATAAGCGCAATTGAACCTATATAAACAGCATTAGCGCCTATTGCTAAAGCTTTTAAAAAATCACCAGGATTAGTTAATCCACCAGCTATAATTAAATCAAATTTATCCTTTATTTTTTTACTTTCAAGATATTTAACAGCCCTCATTAGGGAATATAGAGTTGGCAACCCCACATTATCTTCCAAGGTAGGTGCTGAATTTGCTGTTCCACCTTCACACCCATCAATAACAATATAATCACATTTAGTACTTGTTATCACATCTAATTCCTTTTCTATAAAATCAGTGCCAGCTATTTTAATTCCAATTGGAACATCATAACTTTTTTTAAAAGTGTCAACAATATTTATAAGATCCTCCTTATTTTGTATATCTTTCATTCTAGAAGCAAAAACCCGATCTTCTGCTATTCCCATTCTCCAATCTTTTCTTAATCTTGAACATATTTCGCTTGAATCTGTAACCGATTCAACTGCTCCACCCCATGCTCCTTGTCCCAATTGTATTTCTATTGCATCTAAACATTCTAAGTCTTCTTCTTTCATCAAGTCAGCCCTATTAAATTGACCAATAACTTTTGAAGCATTTTTTCTTACTTCTTTAATAATTGTAGATTCCCCCGTATTACAAGAAGTACCAACTTTTTTAGAGGCTTTTGCAAGTGCCACTGACATTTGATATGAAATACTACCGCCATACGACATTCCAGTAAGCATTATTGGCATTTGTAATTTAAGAGGTTTATTACATCTTTTGCCAATTACAACATTGGTTTTTATCTCCGCCACGCTAGGTGTTGGAAACATGAATAATTGCCTTGGATTCATAAGTATCTTTTCCCAAGGAGAAAAATTTATAGTACTACCATAAGGTCTTGACAAAATTGTTCCAGTTTGTGCTCTTAATTGAGCTTCTATAACATTCTTAGCTCCTAGTTTCTGCAAAGAGGTTATACCTATAAATGGATTTTCTCCATATTGTTTAGTAAACATCTCCCTAACATAATAATCAACCAATGGGTTTATTAGTTTTAAAAATAATTTCATTTTCATTCTCCTATCCTATATAGTTTTTGTCATATTCCTATAATTATGCAAACTTTTAAGTTATAAATTTTAATTTCGGTACCATAATAACAACGGGTGATAATATGAATTCTTTTAGTTTTAATGGAGTCAATAAAAAAAGTAATTATTTTGAAGGGTGGTATATACATCTTCTTGATAATGAAAAAAAGATTGCGTATGCTTTTATATTTGGGATATCTTTATACGAAAAAGACAAACATGCATTTATTCAAATAATTGATAAAAACGTTAAGGAACCGTTTTATTTTAGATTTGATATTAATGATTTTTACTATAATAACGATTCGATAAAAATCAAAGATAACATTTTAAGTCCAACGCAAGTGGTTATTAATGAAGGTCCCTTTGATATAGATTTATCAATAAGTGGTTTGAATGTTTTGGAAAATAATTTGCTAACACCTGGTGCGATGGGTTTAATTAAATATTTACCTATCCCTACTCATATAGAAATAATTTTCTTAGACTCTTTAATAACGGGAACAATAAATCAAGAAGACTTTAGTGGTAGCGCATATATGGAAAAAAATTGGGGCAGCAGATTTCCTAATAAATGGATATGGATTGAATCAAACAATTTTTCTAATAACAACACATCTTTTGTAATGGCGTATGCCAATTTGTTTGCTAATGTAGATGGGTTTTTCGCCATTTTAAAAATAGATGGTGAAGAATTGCGTTTTGCAACTTATAATGGTTTCAAAACGAAAGTAATAACTTCTAATAAAAATAATGTCGTGATAGAAATATCTAAGAGGGATTTAACTTTGAAAGTAGAAGTGGATTATAAGGATGAATATAAGTTAGTAGCGCCAGTAAAATACGGTAATATGACCAGAATAATAAGTGAGAGCTTAAATTCAGATTTGAAAATATCATTATACAGAAATAATAAATTAATTTATAGTGATACCGCTAAAGAAGTAGCATGCGAAAATACATATCACATAAATTAAAAAATACACAGTATCTGTGTATTTTTAGTATTTAAATATTAGTTTGATTGAAATAAAGCATCAAGGAAATTCCTATTAAAACAATACCTAGTCCACCAATAATAAAGCTGCTTTCTTTCCATAATAATAATCCTGTTACAATCATCACTATTCCTAAAATAAAATATACAATGGATAATTTTTTGTTTCTCATTTTCATTCCTCTATTTCTCTGGTTTATCAGAATTTAAACTTATATCAACTATATGTTTAGGCATTCTTTTATTTTCTGGTGGTGGTGTCATATAAGTTTCCCCAAAATGATTTATCAAATACTCGTGTGTATTATTTTGTACAGGCAACATAAGAGATTCGAATTTTACATGCTTAATAGGAAAAATATGATCATATTTATATTTATAAGGATGTAAAGGGTTACGATAAGTCCAAGTAAGTTCATCACCTATGTATTTGGATCTACGATTTAATTTACCGTACAATACAGCATTTCCTTTAAATAATTTTTTTAAAATTACTGGATTAATTCTTAAATTTTCAAAAAATATTATTACCGGCATTAATAATGTATTGAATAGACGAAATGGTAAATCTATAATTGTGCTATTAGACATATAGTCATATATAAAAATATCTATAAATATCCCGTCGCAATCAGTACATTTGTTGAACAACAGTGTATTTGCTTCTTTAACATAAGTACCTTTTTTGCGGATTTTCATAGCCGGCCATGTTACATCATATTTTTTATTTTTCTCAAAACAATGGAAAACGTATTCATCAGAAAGTTGCTCTTCTAATACTTTAATGAACTTATTATATTGATCACGCATCATAGCTATATCTAAATCATCATCCCATGGAATAAATCCTTTATGCCTAATAGCTCCTAATGTTGTTCCACTTGTCAACATATACTCTATATTATTTTTTTTACAAAGTTCATCTATATCTTTCATCATCTTAAGTAATACATCTTGGACATCCTTAACCGTTATTCTATTACCATCAACGGTATTTTTTAAAACGTATTCCACTTTACACCATCCTTTTTAATCATATCCCTATTTTACACCAAATTTTAACAAAATTCAATCTTTATATATAATATAAGTTTTAACAAACAATTTATGTAGAAGTAGACATTTGTAATCGCGTATGATATACTTTACCTAAGATAGATAACTACAATAATAAGGAGGTAAAATATGAGTGAGATGTGGCGCTTTTGGGGTTTAGTTTTACTAGCAATTGCTATAATAATCATCATCAGTATGATTCTTATGAAGATATTTAAAAAGACTAAGATTGTAGCAATAATACCAAGTTTATTAGTCTTTGTTTTAAGTATTATTTTATTCATTAAAGGCCGTTTTTTTTCTTACGCGATGGAAGATTTAGGTTATTATATTATGTCGATGATAATTTTTTTAGCAGCAATAATAACACTATCTACAACTTTGATTATACTTAAAATTAAAGAAAATAAAAAGTGATAGAAATCCTTATAGGAGTATTTGTAACCGCTTTTGTGTCAGTAATAATAACTTATGGGTTAGCAAAATCATATAAACATAGATTTACTAAATACATACCTATAATATTAGCTGTTATTCTTGGCACAAAATCTATCATTGACATATGTAGTGGTAGTGAAGGTTTTAAAAAAGTATCCTATGTAATATCTACTATAATATGGGTTGAAATATTTTTGACTATGCTTATAACAGCACTTATTATAGATATTAAAAAAAATACTAACAATAGTTAGTATTTTTATTTAGCTTTATAAAACCCGTGAATATTACAATAAGCATAAACTTCATATTCATTATTGTCAGTTTCAAAAGTTGCTGTCGGTTTATCATTGGGATTAAGTAATACTTTTTGAATCCTATTTTTTTCAACCAAAGCAATCCATTCAATGTAATGGTTTTCAATCATTGGATGAGCAATAGATCCAACATCTACCTTAATCATATCACCTTCTTTTGTAACAATAGGAATGTGCTTTTCAAAAGTTGTTTCCTCGGTGTTAATTTTTAACTCGGCCATTTCTTGTCCACAACAAACCAAAGTTCCTCCCCCATCATTTATTAATTCAACAATATTTCCGCATATTTCACATTTAAACAAACGCATTTTATTACCTCCTTATTCTTAAATATTATCATAATTTAATTATATCATATTTTAAACATATAATAAAGTCTTTAAACCCCACCTTTTTCCTTATGATATCTTAAATATAATTTTCTAATCCAGTCAACAGGAATTACCGTAAATGACAATACTATAATCCAACTAAAACCTATTAAATTGAGCCCAACAACTCTAAACAACTCACCTCCAAAATAAATTATATATATTTGAATGAAAGAAACAAGTGCCATTATTACAATAAACCCTTTATTCTTAAATATATTAGCTAGCAAGTTTAATCGATGCGTACGGGCGTTAAAACAGTTAAATACTCCTACAAAAATAAATAAGGCAAAGAATGCTGTCATTAGATATAATTCGTCCCCATCAGGTGAAAAAAAGTTCTTTAAGAATGGAATTTTTAAAAACAGTAAACAAAGAAGTAGAGAATATATACCAGTGAAGAGAATTTGACCTTTCATATATTGGTTAACAATAGCTTCATCTCTTTTTTTAGGTTTTTCCCTCATATATTCTTCTAAAGCTGGTTCTCCCGCAAAAGCTAGGGCTGCTAGTGTATCCATTATCATATTAATCCATAACATTTGAATAATCGTTATTGGATTATCAATTCCGATAAATGGTCCGATTATTGATAACCCAACGGCACACATATTAACAGTCAATTGTAGAATGATAAATTTTCTAATATTTTTAAAAATTGTACGTCCATACAATATGGCTTTAGAAATTGAAAGAAAATTATCATCTAATATAACAATGTCAGCCGCTTCTTTAGCAACTTCTGTTCCACTACCCATTGCAAATCCAACATCAGCCTTCTTTATAGCCGGAGCATCATTAACACCATCTCCAGTCATTCCAACAACCAAATCTAATTCCTGACATATTCGTACTAATCTACTCTTATCACTAGGTAATGCGCGCGATATCACTTTCAACCTAGGTATCATCTCTTTTAAACTACGATCAGATAAGTTTGCAATCTCATCTGAGGTCAATGTCAAATCACCTTCATTCAAAAGCCCCACTTCTCTAGCTATAGCAACAGCTGTATTTTTAGCATCCCCAGTCATCATAACTACATGAACCCCGGCAGATTCCACTCTAGCTAAAGTTTCTTTAACCCCAGGTCTAATTTCATCTCTTATACCTAATAATCCAACTAATGTTAAATTATTCAATCGCAAATCTTCATTTATTGGAACATTTGATATTGCTACTGCAATAAACCTTATACTTTTTGATGACATAGTTTCCATCTTTTTATAAATTTTTTGTTTATCAACTAAAACTTTTCTTGAGCCTGTTTCATCAAAATAATAATTCGATGCAGCTATAATTTTTTCTGGTATCCCCTTTACTAAATAAAAATTATATTCGCCACTTATTTTAGTAATTGCTATTTTATTTTTACTATCAAAAGGAATAACTTTTTCTTTCTTCACATTGAAATTATTAATTTGATAACTAGTAATATATTCTAAAAGTGCTCGATCAGTCGCATTACCCCCAATTGCATATGAACCATTTTCACTTATTACTGATGCATTATTATATTTTAAAGATACATTTAATAAATTTAGTAGTTTTTCTCTTTTAGATAATTCTGATGGCGTCATTTCAATATTTCCACCATTTATAAAATTGACTACCTGTAATTTTCCTTTTGTTAATGTACCTGTTTTATCGGTAAATAAAATATTTATGCTCCCTGATGTTTCTATTCCAAGGAGTTTTCTAACTAAGATGTTATCTTTTAGCATTCTTTTCATATTCATAGACAAAACTAAAGTAATCATCATCGGAAGACCCTCTGGAACAGCAACTACTATAACAGTAACGGCCAAAGTTACAGCATGCAAGCAATAACCGAGTATAATTGGTACATTGTTAATCATTTCTGATATTTTCACATAATCAAAGTTATTTTTTATAATTACTATATGAATCAAATAAGAAAAAGCAACTAAAAATGCTCCTATATACCCTAGCTTACTTATCCATTTAGCTAGTTGTCTAAGACGAAGTTTTAATGGACTTTCCCTTTGTTCTTCCTGTAATTCTAAACCAATTTGACCATATAGAGTCTCATCTCCAACTGCAGTAACAAGCATTCTACACTCACCATAACAAATAATACTACCTCTTAACAATTTGTTATTGTGTATATCCTTCAAAACTTCTTTAGATTCACCATTTAAAGCTGATTCATCAACATGGACACTATCAGATATTACAATCCCATCTGCTGGAACTTTATCTCCTGCTTGTAATAAAATGATATCATTTTTTACAACTTCACCTATTTTTATTTCCTTAACACCAGCATTACGATACACCCGACACTTTATCTTTGCAGCCTCTTCTTGTAGTTTTTTAAAGGAGGCTTCACTACCATATTCTGATATGGTAGATATGAAAGATGCCACAAAAATAGCAATTGCTATTCCGACTGTTTCATACCAATCAAAGTTACTTAATAAAAATAAAGTCTTAACAGCTAAGGCGATTATTAATATTTTTGTCATCGGCTCGCCTAAACTTTCAATAAATAATTTGATAAAGCTGTTTTGCTTTTTTGTACTTATTTCATTACTACCATACTTAGTTCGAGAATCGAGAACTTGCTTTTCCGTTAACCCTATTTCATAATTTTTCATATTTTCCTCCTATACAATAATATTAGGAGGATATAGGGGGTATAACAAAATAAAGGGGACAAAATAGTACAAAAAAAGCAAACCAATTAGTTTGTATTCTATTATTTAAATTTTTCCTTTTAGCAATATATTATAATTTTTAGGTTGCTACTATAACCGATTTTCAAGAAACTTAATACATTATAATGAGCACATTAAAGGAGGGAAGGATATGCAAGGAGGATATACCTATAACTATGCATTTATAATTGTTATATTTGTTCTTTTAGTAATCGTAACATGCGGCTGCGGAAGATATTAACAGCACAAAAAAGGAAAGGTAACCCTTTCCTTTTCTTAGTGATTTTGTATTTTTTAAATAAAATTATTGACAATAAAAATAGAATTAGTATATCATAAAAAGAGATAGCATATATATAAAATATTAAATATATGAATAAAGGAGGAATTCAAATGAAACTTCGAAAAAAAGATAAACACTATTTTGAATTAGTTACACATATTCTAAATAAAAAAGATTTTAAAAAAATAAAGAATTTTTCACATCACGGAACAAATAGATTAAAGCATTCTATGAGAGTTTCATATTATTCATATAAAATTGCTCGATTTTTCAAACTTGATTACAAGGCATCAGCAATCTCTGGGTTATTACATGATTTTTTCTTAGGAGAAGAAGATGGCACCCCTAAAAATTTTTTTAAATTTCAAATAGAGCATCCAAAAATTGCTGCAAAAAACGCAAAACACCATTTTAACATTTCAAAAAAAGAAGAGAACATCATTGAAACACATATGTTTCCTTTTACAAAACCATCAAAATATATTGAGGGTTGGATAATTAGCTTTGTTGACAAGACAATTGGCACATATGAATATACCATAAAATTTAAAACTCAATTTTCACTATGGTTTGCCTTATTTTTAAACTTATTTAGAGTTGGTAGATAAAACAATAATCAATGATTATTGTTTTTATCTTGAAATAAAAGATATGATTAATAATAGATAAATTCCGATAAAACTTTAGAAGATAATATCAAATAATAATGTACACATAAATTGTATTTTAATTAATAATATAAAAGTTTTAAAATTTTTAATTCTCTTCATAGTTTTGTGTTATAATATACAACAACACTATCTTTTAGGGGGATTAATATGGATCTAGAACTATATCGTGTAAATATTTACAATAAAATTATAAGACAATTCACAAATAAAAATATTGTTGTTTATAATAGGAGCGGAGAATTTTATAAAATAAACATGCCTGAATATGCAAGTGGCCGCGATTATGGAGATGCTTGGATATTTGGCGATGATTTCCATACTCATTTATATTATAATTTCACTATTAATTCATGTAGTATATATTTTCATTCACTAAGTAAAAACATAGAACTAGGAAGTACTGATTTTAAGAAATTTATTGAAACAATAGAAAGTAATTCTAATGATTTAATATATGTAGAAGAAGATAGGAAAAGAAATATCTTAGATCTCATCTACAATAATAGCAAACTATACTTTAACAATATAGTCATAGATAATAAACTTATTATCAACTTAAACAATTACTTCAAAAATAACAAAGGAATTACATTTAACAATTGTGTTATTGGCCCACATATAAATTTCACTTTATTACAAAACCAAGATATAATTTTCTCTAATATGAATATACAAGATTTTGGGATTTTCAAAAACACTAATAATGACTACACTTTTAACAGTTGTGATATTTCGTTAGAAAAGCAAGTTAATATTCAATCAGAAAAATTAGCACTCATAAATTGTAATATAAATTATAAGAAATTATTTTTGATATCATATGCGCCTAATTTACAAGTGTTAGAAATTGCTAATATAGACACTGAAGATTTAAACGATAACTATAATTATTTACCTGATTTTGCTCCTAATCTAGAAGTTATATCTATTGATGGGAAAGTAACAAATATGCTTTTTTTAACAAGACTAAAAAATTTACAAATAATTGAATTAAAAGGATTTTATAACTGTTTTGGTATGGCAAGTCCTGTTGTAAATAACATAAAAGAACTTGGAAGACTTGAAGAAAAAAATAAAGAGCAAGTTGAAATCAAAAAAATTCTTAAAGGATATAAAAATAGCGAAAAATTACAAAATCATGATACTTGCTCACTAGAAGTTAGCAGAATACTTAGATTATGTGAACTACACAATAGATTATCTTTTACAATAGATGAAGAAAAAAATTTAAAGGATATTTATTCAAAATATAAAAATTTATATGATTATGTAAATAACCCAAATTTTTTGGAGCTTGATAAAGGATATTATGAAGTCATAAATTCAAAAATAAAACTTAATTATGACAATTTAATTAATCCACTTAAAATTTTATTGCCCTATGAAGACAAATTCATAATTGAAAAGCAATTTTTAGGAACATATAACTCTTTGAGTCCAATTATTAAAGGAAAAGGGATTCTTATTCTTCATATTGATGGAAGACCAATTGTATTTACAAATCAAAAGAGTTTTAATATTGACACCAAGGAAAAGGCTTTAGAATTCGTTAAAAATTTTGTACAACAAGAAAAGGTGGTAGAAGAAGATGGTACTGATTATTTCGTAAATTCAATTATGGAAGAATTATTCAACATGGAAAATTATCACAAGGATATAAATAATCAATTCATTGAGTATGATTTTGTTGATTTCATTGATCTTTGTATTTCAGAAAAAGCTTGTGCTAATCCTCTTAATAGTCCTTTTAACAAACCTTTTCTGGCGAAATTAAAACAACTATATGGTGATCAATTATCAGAATTGTATAAATGCTTTGATCAATATAAAGAACGACAAATAAAAGAAAAATCAATTGTAGATAAAAATAAAATTGCAATAGAAAAAGTATTTGAACTAATTTTAAAAAGCGATAATTTATCTAAAGAAGATTTGCTTTTATTATATAACAATATACATATACTTTCTTTATCGAGTAATCATGGAGATAGATTTTATAATCCTAGTTTCATTATAAAAATATTAAACTATTTCAATATTGACATCGATTTAAAATCATTAACATATAACACATGTATTGAAGAGGATTTTATAAACAATTTTAATACTCTTGAACAACAAAAAAAAGAATGGCAAGAATATCTTAACAACAGAAGCATTCCTTTATCAAAACAAGCTATTAAACAACTTAGTTTAGTAAAAAAGAAAATATAGATCTGCAAGATGCAGATTTTTTTGTTTTAAAAAATGACTAATTTTTGTTGTTTCCAACATACTAAATGTTAGAGAGGAGAGTTTAATGAACAATAACTTTACTAATGAACTTATACACGAAAAATCTCCATACCTACTACAACATGCTCACAACCCAGTAAATTGGTATCCGTGGAACGAAAAATCATTGAATAAAGCTAAACAAGAAGATAAACCTATATTTTTATCAATTGGATATTCAACTTGTCATTGGTGTCATGTGATGGAAAGAGAATCATTTGAGGATATTGATGTAGCCAAAATACTTAATGATAATTTTGTAGCTATTAAAGTAGATCGAGAAGAAAGACCTGATATTGATTCTATTTATATGGAAGTATGCCAAGCCTTAAATCATAGTGGTGGATGGCCATTAACTATATTTTTAACACCAGACCAGAAACCTTTTTTTGCCGGTACCTACTTTCCAAAATTTGCAGCGCACAATAGACCTGGGTTAATAGATATTCTAACCAAGGTCACTTCTCTTTGGATAACTAGAAAAAATGAAATTGTCGATTCTAGCAATCATATAACAGATATAATCAGTAAAATTTCCAATTTTGACTATAGTGAAGAGATTTCTAATGAAGTATTAGATTATGCATTTGAACAAATGTCTTATGATTATGATAAGCATTATGGGGGCTTCGGGTATGCACCTAAATTTCCTATGCCTACTTATTTTTCTTTTTTATTAAGATATTATTATTCTAAAAATAATATTCATGCGCTTTCGATAGTTACTAATTCACTAAAAAAAATATATAAAGGTGGAATTTTTGATCATATTGGATTTGGGTTTTCAAGATATTCAACAGATAATAGGTGGTTAATACCTCATTTTGAAAAAATGATTTATGATAATGCACTTATGACTATTGCATATACAGAGGCCTATCTAGTAACCAAAGATGCGTTGTTTAAGAAGGTGGCCAATGACACATTATCTTATATTTTGAGAGACATGACTGGCGAAAATGGTTCCTTTTTATCAGCAGAAGATGCTGATTCAGAGGGTATAGAAGGTAAATTTTATACATGGGATTATAATGAAATAATTGAAATATTAGGAAAAGAGGAAGGTGAAAAATTTTGTAATCTATATAATATAACTGTCGAAGGAAATTTCGACGGAAGAAACATACCAAATTTAATAGATAAAGATGAAATAAATGCTGACAATGATATACGTGAAAAATTATTTGATTATAGGAATAACAGAATACACCCACATAAAGATGATAAAATACTGACTTCTTGGAATGGGCTAGTAATAGCTGCACTATCAATAGCAGGTAGAACTTTTAAAGAAAATAATTATATTATAGCAGCCAAAAGAGCTGTAACATTTATATACAATAATCTATTTAATAAAGAAGGGCGTTTACTAGCTAGATATAGAGATAAAGAATCTTCAATTTTGGCATATGCTGAGGACTATTCTTTCTTAACTTGGGGCTTGTTGGAGTTATACCAATCGACATTTGAACCGCAATACTTAAAAAAAGCAATTAAATTGCAAGAGCAACTAAAAAAATATTTTTGGGATTATGATAAAGGAGGTTTATTTTTATACGGTAGCGATAGTGAAAAATTAATAAAACGTCCAAAAGAAATATATGATGGTGTAATGCCATCAGCCAATTCAGTAGCAACAATGAATTGGTTACGGTTATTTAGCTTAACTGGAGATTATTCATTTAAGCAATTAGCAGATACCCAATTTAAAACATTTTCAAATAGCATCAATAACAACCCAACAGCACATTCATTCATGTTAATATGCTATATGTACTCAACAGAAATAACAAAAGAAATTATAATAAATGGGGAAATAGAAAATTATACAACACAAGATATATTGACATTAATTAATAATGATTTTAATCCATATGTAAGTGTGTTGTTAACAAATAAAGATAATCACTTTTTATTGGAAGAAATTATTCCATCAATTTCTAATTATAAAAAAATCAATGATTTAACAACAGCCTATATTTGCAGCAATAACACATGTTCTTCACCAGTGACTGATATAAATCACTTTAAAAATTTCATAAAAAAGAATTGATAATAATCAATTCTTTTTCTCTTGCTCCAACTCCTTATAGTTTAATAATATGTCAGGTGATTGTCCATAAACAGGGCAACCTACGTACTCTAGATGTTCATGAATCGAAATTAATTCAGATTTTAGCTTATCAAATTCAACCTCATTTTTATATGTATCATAAACATTATTTTTGAAATCGTTATCTTTATAGATACTGTTATTTCTAATATCTAGATCATAAAAATCCGGTCCTTTATCTATAAATAAGTAATCATGAACTATTGACCACATTATATTAGGTTTATCATTGTTAGTAAATTCAGCATTCTCCTCATTACTTAAAATCCATTTTTTTTCAGCCATATAATCAAGAATATAATCTGAACATTTTACCCGTTCTTCCTGCTTTTTCTCACACCCAATAAGTGATATTAATACTAAGGTAATGACACACATATAAATTATTTTTTTCAAATTAAATTTCTCCTCTCTAATGCTACTATAGTATATTGCTTGTTTTATTGTGGCACTGGTATTTGTTGATTACCTCTTAAAAAAGGATAAGATGTGCCTGATTGAATATTCCATATATTGGTAAAATCCCAATCTATAAAAGTATTTAAATTTTTCATCTCAGTCGTAGTTTTTCCTTCACCACTAGTAGAACTTTGAATTCCGTTTATGTCTTTATCCCAATAGGTACTGATGACAGTATGGTTATTAACCCTTCCGCCAATAGGAGCAGTATAGCTTCCACCGGTTATTGTTCCTGCAAAGTAGCAATTAATAATTTCGGCTCGAGCCGCACTTGTTGAACTATAAAGATATCCAGTTAGTCCTCCAATATAAGTGCTTCCACTTATATTAGAACTAGAATAACTATTTGTCATATAAAATCTATTTTGATATCCACTTATTCCTCCTAGATATGAAGCACCAGTTACAAAGCCATTACTATATGATTTATCAATATTACTGTACATAGAATAACCTACGATCATTCCAAGATAATTTCTACCGTTGATATCACCTTGAACAGATACATTACTAACAGATGATAAGTTTGCATATCCAGCAATCCCACCGATGTAATCTCTGCCATTAATACTCAAATTACTTAAGTGTAAATTAATGATACTACTTCCATCTCCTAGATACCCAAATAGACCCTGATAACTAGAGGTTGATCGATTTATATGTAAATTATTAATAACATACCCATTTCCATCGATTGTTCCTTTAAATTGTACACTATTATCTCCAATAGGTATCCATCCTTCGCCATTATTCCAACTAGATGTATCATTAGCGTTTATATTTGCTGTCAATATATAATTAGAATTAATTAAATATCTTATTTGATTTAATCCAATAAGAGTTGGTACTTGATACGGGTTTTCAACAGTACCATTACCCATAATTATTCTATTTGCTGTTGTTTCAGGATAAGTAGCAAATGGATTCTCCTGAAATTTCAAATATGGATATGTTTGATTTTCTCCAATACTCCATATGTTAGAAAAATCCCAATTTTCATAACTATTTTTATTCTTCATTTGGAAAATAAACATACCTTCACCATTACTAGAAGATGGTATATTTGCACTTTCAGCATCCCAATATGTATTTGTAATATTAATATAACTATTAGTTCTTCCAGCTATTGGATCTGTATAACTTCCTCCAGTTATATTACCTGCATAATATGAATTTTCTATTCGCCCTATAAGACTAGAATTACCACCAACTAAATATCCCACTAATCCGCCAACATATGATGTTCCACTTATATCAATAAGTGAGTAACTATTTATTAAGTTCATTCTGTTTTGATATCCACTTATTCCACCTAGATATGAAGTGCCTATCAATTCACCATTACTATAAGACTGATTAATATTAGTTGACATCGAATAACCTGTAATCATCCCAACGTAATTATTACCATTTACATTTCCTTCTATTCCTACATTTGTTATCTCTGCTTCATTTGAATATCCTGATAAACCAGATGTATAATTTCTTCCTGTAATGTTAATATTTAATAATCGTAAATTAGAAACACTTGCATTTGTTCCAAGATAACCAACTAACCCTTGATAATCGGTAGTTGGTCTATTTATATATAAATTACTTATTGTATAACCATTTCCATCAATTGATCCAATAAAATTTACAGAATTATTACCAACAGGTATCCATCCTGTTCCATTATTCCAATTTGTCGTATCACCTGCATTTATATTCGATATTAGGATATAGTGCGCATTAACTATATTAGCCATTTGACCTAACCCAACCAATGTAGATACTTGATATGGATCATCAATAGTCCCCGTACCTAAAGTTATTCCTCCCTGTGTTGTTTCAGGATAGCTTGTTAGTGGACCATTTTGATGTTTCAAATACGGATATGTTAGACCTTCATTGATACCCCAAATATTTTCAAAATCCCAATTTACGAATCTATCTTTATTTTTCATCTCAATTGTATAGATTGCTTGACCTTCACCCAAACTAGTTCTACCAACCTGTTCAGCATCCCAATATGTATCAGTGACTGTTATATAACTATTCGTTCTACCTGCGATCATATCGGTATAACTACCACCAACTAATTTTCCAGCATAATAACTATTTGTAATAAATGCTCGACTACTAGAATTTGCACCTAACAAATATCCTGTTAAACCTCCAACAGTTCCACTTCCAGTTACATTAGCTACTGAATAACTGTTAAATAAATCAGTTCGATTTTGGTATCCACTTATTCCTCCAACGTTAGTATTCCCAGTCAAATCACCAACACTAAAGGCATTATTTATCTGTGATAAAGTGGCATATCCAGTTATCATTCCACCGTAATTATAAGTAGTGACAGTTCCGCTTACACCTATATTACTCAATGATGATCCATTTAAATATCCAACTAATCCTCCGGCATAATTTCTGGCAGTGATATTAACATCGTTTAATATTAAATTTTTTACTTCTCCACCTGTATCCAAATATCCAACTAATCCCTGATAGTCAGTAGTTGGTCTATTTATATATAAATTATTTATGCTATACCCATTTCCATCTATTACTCCACTAAACTTGACGGAATTATCTCCAATTGGTAGCCATCCTGTACCATCATTCCAATTTATTGTATCACTTGCATCTATATTATTTTTAAGAACATAGTGCGCATTAGAGACATTTCTTATTTGATCTAGGCTTGCTAAATTTCTTATTTGATAAGGATTTTCTGCTGTACCATCACCTAACATTACACCATTATCGATAGTCTCGGGATATTCGTCCAAAGGTCCTCCCTGATGCCTTAAATAAGGGAATGTTTCATTTTCTATTATATCCCATACATTGTTAAAGTCCCAATCTATAAAACTGCTTTCCATTTTCATCCTAAAAGTTAATAAACCTTCGCCATGAGTAGCGCTAGATATTCCTGTTACTTCAGTATCCCAATATGTACTAGATATGTTAACATTACTATTAAACCTTCCTACTATAGGTTCTACATAACTACTACCAGATACAGTTCCTGAAAAATAAGAATTTGTTATATTTCCAGTTGCACTTGATGAGGAACCATATAAATATCCAACAAGTCCCCCTACATTACTACTTCCTGTTACATCGGCAAATGAATAACTATTTGATAAATTCATTCTATTTTGATAACCATTTATTGCTCCTACATTACTATTTCCTGTTACTGAACCTAACGTTACCACATTTGATACATCCGATAGCATTGAATACCCTGAAACCATTCCAATGTTATTGTAGCCCGATACATTACCAGCAACTGTAACGCTATCAATGTTTGACCTGTTTATATATCCAGAAACCGCCCCTACATAATTTTTCCCTGTTATATCAACGTTAATTAAATTTATATTAGAAATACTTGAATCAATCCCAAGATAACCAATAAATCCTTGATAGTCATCTGTAGGTCGATTTATATATAAATTACTTATTGTATATCCATTTCCATCTATAATCCCATTATAATTACTAACAGAATTTCCTAACGGAACCCAACCTGCACCATCATTCCAATCTCTTGTATATTCAGCATTAATATTAGTCATTAAAACATAATTAGCACTTTCTTCTAAGCGCACATGGTTTAAATCTGTTAAACCTCTTATTTGATATGGGTCTTCAGATGTTCCACTACCATAACTATAGGTATAATCAGGATCAATTACGCCATTAGATCCATTATCAATAATAATAATTTCCTCTTCTTCTCCATCTTCATCAACAAAATAATAACTATAATAACCATTTCCTCTATTTATAATTTTTATCTTTTGATCTTTATTTAAAATAGTATTCTTTTTTATATTTCTTAAATTACTACCAATTAAATTAGCATCTATTAAATCACCAATTGTTATATAAGTAAATGAGTCTATTTCAGATATATCAGCTAAAACATCACTATTGAAAAAAACATATTTTTCCGCTGCTTTTACTATTAATTCTTTTTGTCTCTCGTTTGCGGCATCTCTTACATCATCTATAATCCCCATTACTAATGGGACAGTAACACTCAAAATAATTGCAATAATAACTATTACCGCTAATAGTTCTATTAAAGTAAATCCCTTTTTATTCATAAACTCATCCCCTTACTGTCAATCATCTTGAAACCAGTATATAGCACGTAAGTACTCATATTTTAGATTTTACTAATTATAACATGTTTTCACTCATAAATACCACCCGCTTATACAGTTTGGTTACAAATCAAAAAAATCTAGTCACCTAGATTCATATAATTAATCGACCGAAGTTTTTTTGCCAAAAACTTTATCAGTAAATATCTTCTCGGCTTTGATAAGATCTATTCCTAAAATGTTTATGTTATTAATATCCGTTTCCTTTAACCCTCTTTTCTCAAGTTCATATAAATATCTAACACCTTGTGTCTTAAAACCTAACATTCTAGCGCATACCGTATCAACACTAATAGGATTATTTCCTACTATTACTAATCCAGTATGTCTACTAATTCCTTTTGTTGGACCAGTTGCGACCATAACCGGATTTAGACTTACAATTGATATGTCTATTTTAATTTTTTGTGCCATTGCTCTAATGAATCCATGCAAGTCATTATGAATTCCTCCATCTTTTTTTGGGGTTCCGTGCTCTTCAGTCGAGGGAAAAGACATTGTGATATTTTTAATAGAAGATGACATTGTTGCCTCTTCATGTTCTTTTAATTGAGTAAAAGATATTAATTTAGTCATTTCTTTATAAATTTTATTTATTTTTATTTTACTAGGGTAGTCGTGATCTAATTTTATATCAACATATGGTCCTTTATTTAAGTCGATAAATTCTACACCCGTTTTTTTTATTATCTTGTCATAACCTACTTTTTTCATCACTTCCTTAGTATCGCCGCCTCCAGAACCACTAGCCACTACTATTCTTTTAGGATTTAGTTTCTTTACCCATTTAATAATAGCTTCTAGAGTATCAGGACCAACAATTACTCCACATTCTGGATCTGGTTTTTCCTTATTTACCCAATTTGGAACAATAACAACTGTATCTTTTTGTTCAATTAAAGATGAGGCTTTTATTAAATCCAAACCCTCTAAAACGGCATTAACTTCTTTTTTAAATAAACATTTTGTTATAGCTACATCACTACTTGTATACTCCATTAATACACCTCCCTTTTTATTATTACAATATTTTATTTTTTTAACCACAAAATAAAAAAAACTTACATGCATGTAAGTTTTAATTCATTTTATCTACAATTTATACATATCTAAATGGTCTATTAAAGCAAAATAGCGCAAAAATGATAAATATTATTATAACTATCCAAATGATTCCTGCACCGCCATAACCATAACCATAACCAGGCCCACATGGTCCTCCACACGGATACATAATTACCCCTCCCTTTTTATATACCTATAGTAGAATATTCAAAATATCAATTTATAACTATAACATACTACCAATTAGACAATTTAATTTAAAATTAAAACCCGCTTTTGCAGGTTTCTATATATTAAGTTCTAGTAGTTCAGGAGTATATAAATTGCGATATATTTCACTTTTTTCTAATAGTTCCTTATGAGTTCCGGTAGCTATAACTTTACCATCATCAATTAGAAATATTACATCAGCATCAAGAATTGTAGATAATCTATGCGCTATAATAATGATTGTATGATCCTTTACCATACTATCAATTGTCTTTTTTATATAAAGTTGTGATTCATTATCTAGAGCTGATGTAGCCTCGTCAAAAAGAATTATCTTAGATCTTTTATCCAATGTTCTAGCAATCGCAAGTCTTTGTTTCTGTCCACCAGATAAATTTATGCCACCTTCTCCAATTATGGTGTCGTATTGCTTAGGTAATGACATTATATATTCATCAATATATGTTTGTTCACACTGCTTTCGCACTTCTTCTAGTGTTATATCAGGATTTACGAGTTTGAAATTTTCCATAATACTCATATTAAATAAGTATGGTTCTTGTCTAATGATTGAAATATGTTTTCTTAAACTTTCCTCGTTTATCTCTCTAATATCAATTCCATCTATTAATATTTTACCTGATTTAGGTTCATATAATTTTAGTAATAAATTAAATATCGTTGATTTTCCCATTCCACTTTTTCCAACAATAGCAATTTTCTTCCCAGTTTCAAATTTTATATTTAAGTTTTTTAAAACTTTAGAAGTACCGTCATAATCAAAATTGATATTGCTAAATTCGACTTCACCATTTATAGAATCTATATTAGTTACACCATATACCTCGTCATCATATAATTTATTATCCAAAATCTCTATTATTCTATTCATTGATACCAATACCCTTTGATATAAAACACCAAGGTCTGATACCTCTCGAGATACATCAAAAACACGGTGAGTATAGTTATAAAAAGCTAATAACAGGGCTAATGATATATGTTCCTTAAAGAACATATACCCTGCTGTAAAAATTATTATAACTTCAAATATAACTGAGATTGCCCATATAATTTTATTATAAACGACTTCATATTTTCTACCTATTAATTTTTTATTATATATAGAATCTATGTTTTTAAAAATAAGATCACTGACAACTCTCCTTAAACCTAGCACTTTAACTTCTCTCACACCAATTAAAGTCTGTGTCGATTTACTGACAAATTGATCAGTACACTCTCTCATTTCCTTTTCATTTTTTCTAATCTTTGGATAATATAGTTTAGATAAAAAGTATATAACGATAACCATTAATAATAATTCAATTGTTATTATCCATGAAATTGTAAAGGATAATATTATAATAAATATTGCATTTAATACCCGAGTAAGTAGTTTGATTATTCTTCCAATAAGTTCAATTATTTTGTCAGGGTCATTATAAATACGATTTATATATTCCCCAACATTATGTTCATCAAAGGCTTTAACTGGCATTTTTAAAACCTTGCTGTATAAATCTTTACTAATGCGTTTCATAAAATTTAATTCCAGTATATCATGTAAACGATCTTTTATATATTGAAAAAAAATAATTTCAATAAAATCAATCCCATTAGATAGTAAGAGAAAAAATATGAATAACTTCATATCAATATTAACAAGGGCTTCTAGTGTCTTACCATATAAGTAAGGATATATTAATGATAAAATTGTAAGTCCAACAGTTAGTGTAATAAATATGATAAATTTATATTTATCTGGCCTTATATATTTCCAAATAGTTTTAAACATCTTCATAAATTTCATAAATACCACTCCATTTTAATATATTATATCACAGAAATATGACTACTTTTTCACAAAAAAAAACGAAACAAACGTTTCGTCATATAGTTATCTAACTACCTAATTTACTTAATTCATTGATAAATTCAAATTGAATAGTATTGCTAGTTGCTTTGATTTTATTTCTAAATTTTTCGTCCCAATATACTTGTTTATTAACATCTAGTGCAACAGCAAATGTTAAATAATCTTCCCAAAGAATAACCTCTTCGGTATTCCTTTTTTGAATGTTAGAAAAATCTTGTAAAAAGTTCTTAAACTTAGCCATATTTTCTTGTTCACGCAATCCTGTTTTCGTTAGTTTAATATCCTTACTTATATATGAGGCAAAATAGAAAAAATCATATATAACAACTGATAAAACAATCATTGGAAAAGCCATCATAATTAATAAAGACGGAATAAATAAGATTATGTTTTCTAACGACATTAACCACATAATTAAATTGAATAATGTAATTACCACTAAAATAGGAAGTATTAAATTGGCTGCCAATTTTATTTTATCATTAGTATCTAATGTATGTCTTTTTTCTATTAAATTCTCATTATTAGCATCACTAATTATATTATCTCGCCACTTTATTGGAGAAAAAGCACTTTTCTTCTCATAAATACCAATTAAATATAATTCATGAGACATTAGATTACGATTGTCCTTATTAGTAACTACAATCTTGCCCTCTTGTTCTTTTAAATAACCGTGGTTAATTAAATAAAGAGTTGTTGCGATTACATCTTTATTACTTTCAATAGATTGGTCTAATATTAAACTAGCTAAAGCTGGGCTATAATTATTAGGTATATTTCTTACATATTTATAATCGCTAGATTCAACATATTTAGCATCTTGCAATCGTCTAACCTTATTAACTTTTTTTATTGGTTCTGTAAATACAAATATTATCATTTTTATCCATAGAACAATCATCAATGCCATAAAAAAAGCCACGATAAAACCCAGCAAAAGCGCAAAAATAGGATGGAATTCCATCGCATAAAATCCGAAAACCATAGGGATAACATATATAGAAAAAATAACTATTCCTATATTACGTACTATTTTACCTTTTTTCTTCATAGTATCACCATACTAATTATATCATACAAAATATCATTTATTTACTGTTGCTAACTCGAAATTTAACTATTTCATCTATTATTTCAAATGGGATCGGTTCATCTAAACGAAACTGAATAGTCCCTTTTGTGGTTTTATATTTACTTAATTTTTCTTTAAACACCTCAATAGCACGAGGTCCAGGATAAAAACCAATATGATTTTTATACGCAGCAAAATGTACTAAATTACCATTAAGTTTAAATGTAGGCATTTGGTAATTTATAGTTTCTATAGCCTCTGGAGCACTTTTCTTTATAACTTCTCGAATTTCTTGCAACTTAATTTGAATATTTTCAGGAAAAACACTTATATATTGATCAATATTGTTATATTCTTTCATTTTAATCACCTAACAACATTATAACAAAAAAAGAATTATTTTTACTATATTCATAATATCTGGGTTTATTATATAGTCGTATTATTTCTATTTTAATATGTTATATTAGATAGATTAGAACAAGGAACAAAAAAATTATGTATTCATATTATATTTATTATAGTCCACTAATTTCACTAAAGTGGAATTGAAAGGAGAGATTACATGAAACCATGTAAATCAGGTACAAACGCAAGTTTTATAATAGTTATTTTCATTCTTTTAGTAATTATTTTCTGTAATTGTGGTTGGTAAAAAAACTAAATCTTATTTTTAGCTTTTTTGTTTGAAATTATTTAACCCGTTATTTTTTTCTTTATTAGTAAGTATGCTATAAAAATTGTCTCAATTACTAGAATTATCTGCAAAAGTAATATAGTTGTATTACTCTCAATATTAGCTCTCGTAAAATTAGCCATTGACAATAAGTACTCAGAACAATGTTCTAGTTCGAATTCTACATAACCATTTTCCACCTTTAAATTATCACGATTTAATTCTATCTTATTGTCTTCTGATGAATAATAATATAATTTTAATACATCACCATCTTTATATTTATCGCCCACATATATTGTAACAGTTGTGTTTTCTGGCAAATCACCTGAATGATCAAAATTTAATATAAGATAATTAGAATAATTAGTCAATTCGTTAATAGCCTCTACATTTGGAGAAGTGAAATTTATATTAGTATTTATAGTTTTGTCATTAATCAACTTAGTACCATTTATTTTCCAAATGTAAGTTATGTTATCACTAGAATTATAATGATTTATAATAACTTGCTTCTGACTATTTTTTATTTCATTTAACATATCAGAACTTATTTCAGTATTATTATCTTTTATATCAACATTTATAGTATTTGCCGTTGTTGTTTTTACTATATCAATCAGTTTATCTAAAGTCGTTGTAGGGCCCTCACCACTTCTTGTAACATTTATCACATATTCAGTTACCGAATTATCCTCAGCCTGTACAGTAATTTTAATAATATTAATACCCACTTTTAATTCACTAGGATTATCTATAGTAACCTTAGCTTTATCACTATTTGACAATGCTTCAACCTTTAAATTTGTTATATTATTATCTACTTTCAAGTCATACTTTGTTGTTGATGAATTAAATTTAATATCATAATTAGTTACTTTTAAATTTTTCAATGTACTATCTGTAGACTTTGGGGAAGTTAAACCATCCGCATCTTTGCGATATATAGTTATAGTATATGTTTTTTTAGAACCATTTTCCGCTGTAACTACAATGTTATAAGTATTTGCATAAACATTTAAATTTTTATTGCCAGTTCCAATAATGTTACTGCTAGAACTTTCAGCTACAGCACTAATTGCAACAGAATTTTTATTGTTAGGTACAGTTATACTATAAGAAGTCTTGGTAGGACTAAAACCACTAATAGTTGTTCCATCAATTTTTAAAGATGATAGATTATTATTACTAGAGACAACTTTAATCGTTTTTACACTACTACTACCACTTATATCACTACCATTAGATCCTTTAACATCAGATAAAGAGATTGTTGTACTTTGCCCTGCAGTAAAAGTACTTTTTGCTTTAAAAGTAAAAGTAGCAAACCCAAAAGTTCCAGATTTTCCCGTTGTCTTATATGCAACTAACCTACTTCCCGTTACAACAGTAAAACCATTTAATCCAGATGATGACACTAATGTAAGTTTGGAAGAATCATAATTTAATAATCCATCAACCCCCATAATATTTGTTCCATTAACAACATTAAAAGTAACAGTAAATTGTTGGTTTAAGGCTATATTAGAAACCCCACTTATTGATGTTGAAAAATTGGCAGCCTTAACAGGAAGCACAATAAATAATCCCATTAATAGTACCAGATAAATCAATTTCTTTTTCATTTTATATTCCCTCCAATCCAGCTAGATGACGACTTAGTTTTACTAAATCTGTAATAGTTACATTACCATCATTATTAATATCAGCGTTTTCTAAATAGTTGCTTTGAATAGTTTCTAATCCAGCTAGATGACGACTTAACTTTACCAAATCTGTAATAGTTACATTACCGTCATTATTTACATCACCCTTAACTATCTTTACTTCAACATCTATATATTTAGAAACGCCCAGTTCAATCGAATATATTTCTATGACAGCATTCCCTATCTTTATAGGTGTAATCTTTCCATTTTTATCAACGGTAACAATATTTTCATCATCACTACTGTAAACATAATTTTTTCTTAAATTAAAGCTAGGATTATTTGTGATATTTAAATTATAAGACTGGTCCTTTTTTATATTCAAAGTTAACTTATCAGCCACATTATAATCAGTTAATTGATGAAAAGGCATTCCTCTTAATGTTGGCAGTTTACTATTAATGTTTATTTGCCATACATTATCAAAATCAAAGTTTATATAACTTTCACTTTCATATATTTCAGATTCCGTCAATTGTACACCATATATATCCTCATTTAAATTATATGGATTATAATAGTAAACATTATCAATAATTCCTCCATTATTAAGTCCAACAAAAAATTTAAAATTATTGTCTCTTAACATACCCAAATTATATGAATTTGACATACTACCAGATAATACACCAACGATTCCGCCACTATCAGTAACATTAATATCGTTATACCTATTCATTATCCCTAAATTAAAGGTATCATAAATATCACCCATTATTGATCCGGCTATACCACCAGCTTTACTAGAAGCTTCGATTAAAGCAGTATTATATGATTTATTAATATTGCCCTCTATATAACCAACAACCCCACCTATATACATGTCTGATGCAATAATATTTAAATTTGTCCCAACATTTGATATATCAACATATTGTGCATAGCCAATCAATCCACCTATATATCCTTGACCTTTAATATTTCCGTTTTCTAAGATAAGATTTTTGATCGTGGAATGCTCTGTATCAATTCCAACAACATTACCAAATAATCCTAAATAATATTCACTCGGACGATTAATATTCAAACCCTTTATTACATATCCATTTCCATCAAAATTTCCATTAAAAGCATTACCAGTATAACCACTACTGCTACTTTCGTTATTACCAATTGGTAACCAACCTTTACCATTATTATAAAATAAACCATTAACATTAGTCGTATCATAAGTAAAATCTAAATTACTTGTTAATCTATAAGAGGCAGCTAAATTATTTCTTATATTATTAAATTGCTCCACATTGGAGATAAGATATGGGTCTTCAATCGTACCACTTCCACCATCGTATAGTGAATCTATAAGCGCGCTATATGATTTTGAAGCATCTATAATACCTCCTGTAGATACCTTTGTTGTAAATGAACCATACGTTTTAACATTACTTAAAATATAATTCCGTATTTCAGATACACTGTAATTAGAGTTTTGACTCCAAAGTAAAGCAGCTAAACCAGATACATAAGGAGCCGCCATCGAGGTCCCATTAAAGTAAATATACGGATAATATCCATCTGGTGTGAGTGATAGCGGATAGGTGCTTAAAATATTATGGCCAGGAGCAGATACATCTACAGAATTGATTCCATAATTAGAAAAGTCCGCTAAAACACCTGTTTCTCTATGAGCAGCAACTGAAATAATATTATTATAGTTATAACTTGCTGGATAGAAAGGTAAAATATCGTTATTAGTACCATCATTACCTGCAGCACATAAAAACAAAGCATCCGTGTTAGCAATTGCATTGCCAAAAGCTTGATATTGGACAGGTCCTCCAAATGAAAAATTAAATATCTTAACTCCTTTATTGACCGCATAATTTATTGAAGAAACAACTTTATCTAAATATACATTTCCTTCTATGTCACTAACTTTTAAGGCCATAATTTTTACATTAGGTGCAGTTCCTACGATTCCTTCCCCATTTATTTCGGCAGCAATTATTCCCCCTACATGTGTACCATGCCCATTGTAATCCATTACATTATTATTATTTTGATAAAAATTCCAACCGTAATAATCGTCTATATATCCATTACCGTCATCATCTATACCATTACCTAATATTTCCTCAGTATTAATCCATATATTAGATATCAAATCAGGGTGGGTATAATCAATACCAGAATCAGCAATCGCTACTACAACTTCATCACGTCCAAAAGTTTCATCCCAAACTGGTGTAATATTAATACCGTATGTTGGGTTTTTAAATGCCCAAAGATAATCATAAAACTGTTCAGAAACTGGTGAATATGCTAATTTCATAACATAGTTAGGTTCTGCATATTCAATACCAGGTTCTTTATTAGCTAATATTAATATTTCTTCCATTGTATATTCATTAGGATTAAATTCAATCAAATAATTATCACTATCAAGTTTATCATTAACTTTTATATTATATTTGTCTTCAAGATAACTATAATCTTCAACATTGAAATTTATTATTAATTCATTACTTTTATATTTAGACTTACCTTTTCCTGCTTGATATACTTTTACTGGATCATTTGAAGATAAATCAATTAATTGAGTATTAGTATGATTATTAATACTATTAACATCAAAAATCGCAAAAAAAGATATAAGAATTATTAATATAGATACATTTAATTTTACAAATAACTTCATACTAACCCTCTATTCTATAAATACATTATATCACATCAATAAGAAAACAACCTCTTACGAAGTTGTTTTTCTGTTAATTTATATTCGTAATATTTTTGAGTAATCATATATGGTGTCATCTATCTTAAACACATATTCTTTTTTTAAATAACGAGCTGCCTTCAATGGTCCTAGTATACTCTTATTCCAATGTTTCAGAATTAATGGATCAAAAATACCATTGGTCAGGTAATTAACAATAAGTTTCTTTTCAGTTATAATAATTTTAACATCCTTAATATTAGCGATTTGATTATTTATCTCATCGCTAATGCTAGAATTCAAAACTCGATACCTTGATACGTCAATTTTATCAGCTAACATCAATGCGACCCCAATATTATTGCATATATTTTTACCACTAGAATGATCAGATATCGCTTGTACTATAATTTCTAAATCGTGTTTATCGTACAAACATTTCTCTAAATAATCCCTTGCAAGTTTACTACCATACACAGCATGTCCTTTTTTCACACCACTAATCAATCCGATATCGTGCAGAATTCCTGCCACCTTCCCTATTTCGATAGTCTTGTCATCCTCACCAAGATACATTAAAATTTGTTCCACATAACTAGACACTCTTATTGCATGACCTGTCGAATGCTCCCAATCCCATTTACCATCTTCTATAAACTTAATATTTCCAATTTCATTCATAATATTTATGAAAATAGGATCTTTTATTATTTGTTCATACATACAAATTAGCCTTTTTTTTCTGCAATATATAAAAGAAAATTAAAACAGTAATTAATTCGGAAAAGACAGGCGTAATCCATATACCAACAGTTCCAAATACTGTAGTAAATAAAAACAATCCGATAACAGGCATAGCCAAACTTCTTGAAACTGCTATAATTAGCGATTTTTTTGCTTGCTCTATCGCTGTGAAATATATTGATGCAAGCATACCTAAAGGCATAAATAACAATGACCACTTAACATAATTAGAAATCTCTAAACTTAGCGCTATTGCTTCTGCTTGATCAGGCAAGAATAATTGCACAGCTGCAGTTGTTTGCCATATCATTAATACAAAAACCATGATTCCAACAATAAAACATATTGCACCAACTCTCCAAAGTGTACCATAAACACGTTTGCGTAATTTTGCACCATGATTATAACTAAATATCGGTTGGCACCCATTCCCTATACCTAATGTTATAAACATTCCTATCATAAGTAAATATTGCACTACCGAAAAAGAAGCTACTCCAATTGCACCAACATTAGTTATAATCATTCTATTGAATAGAAAGGTTGTTATTCCTATAGCTATCGAATTAAATAATTCAGATGATCCATTTATAACGATTCCCTTAAATATATTCATGTTTAATATAGGTTTGGCAAATAATAATCCCGATTTTTTATTTTTTGATTTCTTTATAAAATAAATAACAAAAATTAAACCTCCCACAGTTTGGGATATTCCTGAAGCTAAAGAAGCGCCTATTATTCCTATATCTAGAACAAATAAAAAGATATAGTCTAGTGCAATATTGAGTAATGCACAACCTGCCATGACTCCACTAGCTAAATTTGGACTACCATCATTTCGAACAGACTGTTCTAAAATAAACATTAGTATAAGAAATACATAAAAAGGAATAAACCCCATTAGATATTGCCCGGCAAGAACCCCAAGATTCCCCTCGAAACTTCCTAGTAAATTTAATATTTGAGGCATAAAAATTAGATTTAGTGATCCGAATAAAATACCTATAATAACGCCTATTAATACTATTAATCCTAAAATCCGACTTGCCTTCTTATCGTCGCCAGCACCCAACAATACTGCTATTCTAGCATTTCCACCTATCCCTATCATTACTGCTATACCTGACATAAGTGCAAAAATTGGATACAATACATTTATAGAAGCAAGGGCATCCGCTCCTAAACGTCTCCCAACCATAATTCCATCTATTATTTGATATAATGCCATAAAAAGCATTGATGCTACGGCAGGCATAGCGTTTGCTGCTATTAACTTTCCTAATGGCATTTTTAAAAATTTCTCTCTAGTCTCATTTAATATTTCTACATTTTTTTCTAACACTTTAATTCACTCCTAAAATATTCTTGGCTTTTTACTTACTCTCGTTTCGCATAATCTCTTGAATAATATCTATTATTTTAACTACAACTTCTTCCATTTTGTGTTTGTCAATTTCAGATAGATGAACAAAGAAATTTTCAAACAATGATTCTAACTGTTGATCAATCATTTTGAATTTTTGTTGTCCAAATTCACTGAGTTTCAACACCACATATCTTCTATCATTTTCATCAGCAATTCTTTCTATTATATTTTGTTCAACCATTGAATTTACCATTATTGACATACTAGACGGTGATACTCCCATGTTTTTCGCAAGTTCTTTTAAACTAATATCAGGTTGAAGTTGTAGTTCGTACATTACCATGAATCTTTCTTCATTTATTCCTATTTTTTCTGCTATATTTGGAAGCCATTCCATTATTGTTCTACGTGTAAATAATGACATAGATTTCGTTAAAATATTAACCTTATTTGCTAGCAAGGCCGTTGAAATATTTTGTTTGTTTTGTTCTTTCATACATTATCCTCTCTTTCTAAACACAAATTTTTTCCACATATTGATTTGGCACTCAAACTATTTTATTATAAAACTATTTAATTGTCAACTGTTTTTTTAAATATATTTTTTTTAAGTTACAGAGATGGAAAAAGGTATAGACAAAATTTAATATAAAAAAAGAGTTATTTTCATAACCCATTTAAATATAGTGTATTTCAACTCCGGCTAAGTTTACTCTCCCTGTTAAAGTAACTGTTTTTTCATAATCCTGTTTTTTAGTTCTTTTTTGCTCAATACCACCTAAAGTAACATCTACATTTTCTATAATTTTCCATTCCTTTGGGATATATAACTCTACTCCACCAAAAGAAACGTCTAAATTTATAATTGCACTATCACCAATTATTTTAGCATTATCAAAGTATACTTCCATAGCTCCAAAAGAACATCTTAAATTAGCAGATTTAAAATCTTCACTATTAACATATTTTATACTAGAACCAAAGTTTACATTTAAATCAACTGAATCCAAATCAGCCTCATTTATTACTTGATCAAAATTACAATTATATCTTCTAAATAACCTATGTTTATCAAACATTATTGAAAAACCAATACTGAAAAATAAAGCTGCCAATAATACTGGTATTGGTGTAATACTTTCTAAATTCAGTGGTTCCCTATACAAAATACATAAAAATGCTATTGAAAAGAAAATCCCAGTAAAATTAATTTTGTACAAACTTTTTAATAATATTGGAATAATTAGTATAGTACATAAAAGGGTAAATAAATTTACATCAGTATAATAACCTAATTGATTAATTATAACAAATACGGCAGCAACTATAAAAAATAGACCCCAAAATACTTTTTTCATTTAACTTCTCTCCTTTAATCTCTCTTTTAAATTTTTGAAATAAAATCTAGAAACAAATACTTTTTTATGAGATTTACCAAATTCTATTTCACTAGAAGATGCAATATTTTTGTTAATTGAATATATATGTTTAACATTTACAATTGTAGATTTAGATATTCTAATAAAATTTTTAGGCAATAATTTTTCAAGTTCATATAGTTTATGCCTAACATAATATAAATCATTGGCAGTGTGTGCACTAATACCACAATCATATGTTTCAAAAAAAAGGATTTCGTTTATGTCAAAATAATATTCTTGTTCTCGTTTATAAAAACAAAGATTTACATTATTTAAACAATCACCATATTCTTTTATTTTTCTTACTAAATCATTTTCTTCTTTACATCGAATTATTATTTCATCTGGTTTGATGGTTTTATCAATATCTACAATAATCTTCATATAACATCCCCTACATCAATAATTATACTATGATTTTTAAAAAAATCCCTAATTTTACCACAAGAAGTAATTTTTTTCATGTAAGTGGTAAAATTTCATATAAATATTATTTTATTGATTTGTAAAATAACGTAAATGATTAAAGGTTTTATTTGTGCAGTAGCAGGTTTTGTGCTAAAATTTAATTGGAGGTTAAATTATGAATTTAAACGAAAAACAAATGTATCAAAAACAATTAGAACAGATGTTAAAGACTACATTCGAAGTTGAAGGGGAATTGGATGAATTAAAAAAAGCTTCACTTGTCTCAGTTGCGACCACTTTTGCACCAGCAGTTAGTGACGCTAATATGAGTATTAATTCAGAAGGTGTAAGAATTACACTTTGTGAATCATTAAATATTCAAGATGAAGTACTTAAAAAAATGCCTATTCAATTTGCAGCATCTAATCTTAAATTATCTGCTGATGCATTCTCAGATATGGCTAAAGCAACAATTATGTATAATGGCAGTAAGAAAACAACTTATGATAAGTTGTACTCTTCAATTGATCAGTATGCTAATACATATTTAAACGAATATTTAGATGATTACAAAATCAATGTAAGTCGTTCAAGATAATAAAAAGAGAGTCAAAACTCTTTTTTTTATTATTCTATTGTTTGAACTTTAATTTTAATTGATTTTTTAAACTTCATTATAAGGCGAAAACCTAAATATAAAAATATTGAAAAGAAAGTAAATATAAAAGACACCATTATTGGAGATAATAATAACATTGATAGACCCGCCCTTATTCCGGTAGTGGTTTTTTCACCTATTGTTACATAAACAGATTCACCATCTATAAATGAGATGATAAATCCAAATATACCAAATAAAATACCCATTCCTAATCCGCTAATCATATTTAACTTCAAATACGATTTAAAACTTATTTTTTGTAAATTAACTTCTCTCATTATTCTATATCCTCCTAATATATATTATACAACTTGTTTTTGATACATATAATATTTTTTTATGGATGATTCTTTTATTATAAAAAAACTGATACTTAAAGTATCAAGTTTAATTTTCAATATATAATGTTGTAAAATCATTATTTTCTAAGAATTTTTTCCATCGACTTACCTTTTGCAAGTTCATCAACAAGCTTATCTAGATAACGAATATTCCTTATTGTTTCATCCTCAATCTCTTCTACACGATACCCACAAATAACTCCTTTAATAAGAGATGCATTTGGATTGATTTGGGGAGCATTCTTTAAAAACGATTCAAAATCAACATGTTGATCCAATTGTAATTGAAGTGCTTCCATATCATAGCCCGTTAACCAACATATTATTTTATCTACTTCTTCTTTAGTTCGTCCTTTTTTATTAGCTTTTTCAACATAAAAAGGATATATGGTACTAAAAGGCATTTTTAAAATTTTTGTATCCTTCATTGTTTATCCTCCTATCTTTTTATAAATATAGTATAACATTATTTTTGTCATATAAGTAATATTTTATAACCTATCTAGACATCAAACGATTTTACCTAATAACATAAAACAAAATTACTTTTACTACAAACGAATTATTTCATCACATTCCAAAGCAAGATTCTCATTATGTGTTACAATTACAATAGTTTTTCCTTGCTGTTGTAAATTCTTTAGTATATTCATTACTTTCAAGCTATTGTTATAATCCAAATTCCCAGTTGGTTCATCAGCCAATATAATATTCCCCTTTTTTAGTATAATCCTTGCTAAAGCTACCCTCTGTTGCTCACCACCACTTAACGTGTAAATTTTTTTATTATTAAATTCATTTAAATCTACTAACTTTAATGCATTACTTACTTTAGAAATTTTTTCTTTCTTGGACATTTTTTCGTATTCTAGTGCAAGAAGGAGATTATATTCGACCGTTTCATTATCTACTAGTGCATAATTTTGAAATAAATAATTTATATTTTGTCTAATGAACTCTGTCACTTTAGACTCTTTTCTTTTTGCGATATTCTCGCCATTATATAATATATCACCGTGATAATCACGATCTAATAATCCTAGAATATTTAACAAAGTTGATTTACCACTTCCACTCTTACCAACAATAGCCAACAGTGTTGCATCATTTATTTTGTAATTAAATTTTTTAAAGATTTCCTTCTCACCATAAGATTTGTTCAATCCATTGATTTCAATCATAATTCCCTCCTTTTAGTTGAAGATACATTTTCGAAAAATCATATGTTCTAATTATAGTAAACAAAACAATCAAATCAATAACAGCAAAAGCAGATATCGATATCAAATAAAATAAAATATTTAACTGTTCAGTCAGAACAAGTATAACGATAGCTATGATAAATGCAATTACATTATACATTGCATTTTTATTTACAATAATAGAAAATATTTTTTTCTTTCCATAACCTAATAAATATTTAACATTTACCCTTTGCTTATCACTTTTTATATAGAGAGAGATTATTTGCATGGAGATTATTAAGTAAACACCGAAAATAATTGAGATTAATGTTAGAGCTACAAAAGAAACTATTCTTGAAAGTCTTATTTCGCTCTCAAAATAATCTGAAAAAGATATAAAATTATCTAATCCAATCAGATTTTTCAAACCCGCTTTTTCTATATCTTTTTCTAAAATTTCGAATGTTTCTTTTTTGTTATTCTTAATTTCTATTTTTAAGCTTGTTCCAAGCGATGTTCCAAATGTATTTATACCAAGTGGTGTTTCTATATATGATAGTCTAACGGCTTCGTCAATAACCCTTAAAATAGGGCTACTCACATATTTGGTTTTTAAATCTAATCTATATGAATTTATAGTTTGATCATCATAAATATAAGCTACAAAATCATTTTCAATATTATATTTTATATAATCATCAGCACTACGTTTTTTATAAAATTCTTCAAATTTTTCTATTTTTCCATATTTGCTTTTAGGAAATAAAAAGAATGTGCTATTTATTTTATCTATATCAACCAGATGATTATTTACATCATACACAACTATACTTTCCTTTTTTAAGTAGTTTTTATCAATTGATCCATATCTAAAATAGGTTCCTTGTTCCTCAAGTAAATTACTATTTCTTTGTTCCTCCTCATTCATAACACCATAATTATCAAAACTAGAATAAAATGTATTTAGTTCAGGATTCCTTGCAATCAATTTATATAATTCAGAATGTTTTTCATAATCATATATTTCCTTAGCATCAGCATTGAAGGTAGCTATCACACCATATTGTAACAATTCTTTCGCATCCCTATAAACTTTTAGCTCAGAATAGATAGGTGACAGTTGTTGAAAAGATATACATAAGGTTATTATGAATAATACTGTAGTTACAACCTTTAATTTTAAACTAGTTTTACTTATTTTTAAAGCTATGTTTTGTTTTTTTAATATATTTGAAACATTATAACCACCAAATATTATTTTTACACATACATAATTTATTATAATAGTTAATAATATTAATATAAAGTTGACATTAAATAGAAATATAAGATTTGAAAAGGTTATATTTTTAATTAAAATTAATAAAATCAATAATGTGAACAATGAGAATAAAAAATATATTTTTATTCTTTTTTTTATCAACAAACTGGTAATTTTAGACTCACTATAACCTAGTAATTTCATACAGCCTATTTTTTGAGATTTATAATAAGTATCATATATTTGAAAAATAAAATAAAATAGTAACATAATAGAAACACTAATTAACAGTGCTATAATTGTATATTTTGTGAGGTCATTGAAGTGTGAATTGGAACTAATATCTTGCCCCAACAATTCGCTAACGTCACTCGAAAACTTGGCAAAATCATTATTTCCTTTGTAATAAACAATATATTCCCCATATAGATTATCACCATCAGATAGTAGTTTATCAAATGTATAATAATTGTAATAATTATTCTCCATTAAATCAGGAATTATTGCAATTTGATTTTTATCATTATGCTGATAAGTTGATATAAAACCATCATTTTTATTTGTATAATCATTAAGTCTCTTTAGCCGAAGATTTTCACCGATAAATTTATATAATTCTTCAGTTGTCTCAAATGATATATATATATTTCTAACATCCGGTTGATTATGAGAAAAATTCATTTTCTGGATTATTACCCCATTATCTTCTGCAAGTTGTAAAATCTTATCAATCACGAGACTGTCAAGCGTTCTATCTTCATTATAATTAATTGCTATAAATTCCTTTTTATATGAATTAAACTGTAAATATCTCTTTGATTGATTAAAGTCTAAGAAAAATATCGATAATACAATTGCAACTAATATAGTTATAATAGGAATAATTGTAGTGATTTTTTTCATATATTATTTACCTCCAAAATAATTAAACAGAGAAGAATATTCTCTGTTTATGTGAAAGTCTTTATTTCCATTCTCCCCTAACCTCTGCGTAATCGTTATCAAAAGAACCATAATTACGATGAGTCACTGGATCAATTGAAGGTTCAGCCCAACTCGAATAAGTCCCCGTTGCACCAGAACGAGCATAAACACGTTTAGAATACTCAATTGCTTCTAACTTCGCATTTGACATTTTTCCCTCAACCCATAGACCTTTCCAACTTATTCCTGCCGAAGCTTCCAGATGAAAAATATTATCTGGACCAAAATTATATCCAGCCATAACTGTGATAGCAGTTACAAAGGTTATAAGCAAAGAAAATCCTGCAAATCCGATCTTTTTTTTCATAATTCACCACCCATCTTTTATTAATTCCACTATGTATACATACAACAATAGACAATTATAAAAGATGCTTTGTGAAGGTTATACAAAAAAGGCAGCATCTTATACAAACTTAAAATTAAGTCAGTTATGAAAGATACTGCATATTCATAACAAATCGTACTATAGTACAATTATAGTATAGTAATTAATTTAAGTCAACAAATTCCGTCATTTTCTTACAAACAGATTGCTTTGTTTATCTTTTATTTTGAATGTGTCCCTCAAAATAAAACCGATAATTACATTGCTAATTCACATATCCTCCAGTAAAATTAGAAGGATTTTTACTCATTATGACCACTTCACTTTCGAATTTTTTTATTATATCTCGAATAGTATCTTTATTTTTTCTTTTACAAACTATAAGAAGCAAACTCTTTACATTATCATCATAACCTTTTGCTTCAATGCAGGTAACTCCATACCCCTTTTCCCTTAACTCTTGAGTAACGTTCTCTTCGTTTTCTTTTCCTAATATTACATACAGTAATGATTTCCCAATTGCCATTCTTTTTTCAATAACCATACCTATATAGACTCCAAAAAATTGTCCTAATGCGTAAATTAAAACTTTAATTGGATCGTCAGTTAGATCATGAATAATGATTGTAACTATATACAACCAAAAAACAGTATTAATAGCTATAAGAAGGGCGCCTATATGCTTATGACCAGCAGTATAAACAATTGCTCTAAAAGAACTTAATGCATTTTCAATTATTTTCTGAAAAAAGATTAAAAAATAAATCATTTATTATCACCTTCCTAGTATATATAACCTCCAACTGTATCCCCAGCTGCATTTGTTATAATTGTAGAGTCTTTATCAATTCTCTTTATGATTTTCCTTAGATTAGAAATTCGATTTTTCTTAGTCGCTACAAGCAACATTTTTTCTCCTTCTTCACATTCTAAAATAGTCAAACCATATTTATTTTTTCTAAGAGAACTTGTTATTTCATTGAAGTTGTCTATATTAATAAAAGTAATTACAATTGTATCTCTTTTAGATATAAACTCTTGTATTGTCATTCCTAAAAAAGCACCTATTAATCCACCTAACAAATATGGAAATAATATAAATAGATCTTCAAAAATCAATTTAGCTACCATACCAGTTCCAAAAGCCCATACAACAACTTCAAAAAAACTGAATAATGAAGATTTATATTTTTCTCCAGAGGTAAGAAGTACCATTCTAATCGAATAAATTCCTACCTCTAAAATTTTCAGAGAAAATATAAATAAATATAAATATATATCCATTAGAATACCTCCTCTATTTTTTCGTTTATTATAAATTTATTAGCATTAAGATCTTTCATTGTTTGGATTAACGTTTTATGTTCACTTGTTCTAGTTTTAATTAAAACTACTTTTTTTTCATTATCCTTCCCAGTTGCTTTGAAGACCTTAATATCAAAATTTAACTCTTTCAATTTTTTTATTAAATCAAGTTCATCATTGTTAATTATAACAGTCGTTAATACGTGACCTATTTTTATTTTATTGTTTATATACATACCAAAATAATTACCACCAACAACAGCTAATAAAAAAGGAATTACCACAAAGATGTCTTCGTTTATACTATCAACTACTAACCCCATTGCTAAAATCCAAGATAGACTCGTAAAAATAGTAAGTACAGAAACTCCTATTCTATTACCTTCTTTCATCATGATTAATCTATAATTAGCAAGGCCTCCACCTATAAATTTAATTAAAAAAATCGTTACATACGATGCAATCACTGTCATACTACCACCTTATCCTATAAATAATTATACCATTTAAATCACTAAATACAAACTACTAAAAAAGGATTTAATCCCTCAATTATTTTTTCAATACAAAACAGTATCAATTTAAACTAAAAAAACAAGCACTATTCTTAAAAATCGAATTGATATTAGCTTATTTTGAAGATTCTGAACTTAGATCTTTTATTTTTTTTATTTCCTTTTCAGTTAGAAATCTCCATTTACCAATAGGTAATTTACTTAAATCAATGTTCATAATTCTTTCTCTTTTTAAAGCCACAACCTCATAACCTAAATATTCACACATTCTTCTAATCTGCCTATTTAATCCTTGCACTAATATTATATTAAAAGTAAAATCATCAATTTTAGTTACAATACATTTTTTTGTTTTAGTGCCTAAGATTGGAATTCCACTACTCATTTTTTTTACAAATTCATCATTTATTTTTTTATTAACACGAACAAAATACTCTTTTTCATGATTGTTATCAGCTCTTAATATTTTATTGACTATATCTCCATCATTTGTTAACAATATAAGTCCCTCTGATTCCTTATCAAGTCTGCCAATCGGAAATATTCTTTCTGGATAGTTAACGAAATCAACGATATTATCCTTAACATTATGCTCAGTTGTACAAGTAATTCCGACTGGCTTATTAAGGGCTATATAAACCGTGTTATCTACCACTTCAATCAAATGATTATTGACTAGTACTTCACTCCTAGAATTGATCTTTGAACCTATTCCTGCCACTTTTCCATCAACTTTAACTTTACCCATAGCTATATAGTTGTCTGCTTCTCTTCTAGAACAAAAGCCACTATCACTAATATGCTTATTCAATCTAATTTCACCAGTATTTATTGGTTCGAATTGCTTGAATTTATTTTTATTGTTTTTCAAAATCATCTTTTTTGATGGTTCAGTACTTTTTCGCTCAAAATTATTTTTATAATCGTAGTTCCTTTTTTTATTTGTTTTTTTTGTGTTATCTCTAGATATCTTTGAACTTCTTTTTCTCATTTAAATCACCTTAATAAATTATACCATATACTTAAATAGATATAAAAAAAACTTCATTTAAGAAGTTTAAAAATTATATAATAAATAATATTGGCTAAAAATTTTCACTACCTTATACCAAAAAGAACCTAAAATTAATTATTTATTATATGTTTTTTTATTAATTATATCGACACACTCTTTTAATGTTTCATATAAATTTTCAAAAGGTTCCTTATTATAATCTAATTTATATAACCAATCTAAATATTTAATTTTTTCAGCATCATTTGGCCTTCCATAAACGACTTTATTAGAGTGCAACCAATATCCAAATTCTACATTTGTAGTAAAAGCTGGCATATCAGGCAAACGTCTAGGAATCCAGAACATAATCACTGTCGCTTCATTTAAACCAATTCTTTCCCACATAGCTTGATCTACATAATCTTCTTTCGGTTTCCACGTAGAATATTCCGGCACATAAACTATTCCATTAAATTTAAGTTCTTCTAAAATTTTACAAGCTTCATTTCGCCATGAAACAACGTTTTTTCCTCTTGGAGTGGGTCCAGCAAGAAAAATTGAGCTTTTCCCTTTTATTATTTCCTGATCTGAATAATTTACAATCATTACTTACACCTCAATAATATTATAGCAAAAAACTTGATATTTTCATACCAAGTTCAAATAATTCATATTTGGCAGGGGTGGAGAGAATCGAACTCCCAACCACGGTTTTGGAGACCGTCATTATACCATTTAACTACACCCCTGTAAGTGCATTCAAGCAAATAAATTATATCATACTTTAAGCCATTATACAATAATATTTTATTATTTATTTCATATATTTAATTAGGTGATTTAATGAGTGTAATCAAATATACAAGTAGTGAAAGAGATCTACTTGCCCGTTTAATGAGGGCTGAAGCTATCGGTGAAGGCGATTTAGGTATGTTAATGGTTGGTAATGTTGCAGTTAATCGAGGGATTGCTGATTGTTTAACATTTAGAGATATAAGAACCATATCGCAAGTGATTTATCAATCTCCCGGTGGTTTTTCGGGAAAAGATAGTCCTTTGTTTTTCAGTAGTCCAACAACGGCTGAAAGAAATTTAGCAGATCGCGTTTTAAGAGGAGAATATTATTATCCTGCTACCCATGCTTTATGGTTTTACGCTCCTAAAAAAGGAGAAAATTGTTTGCCAACGTGGTGGGACCAACAATTAAGTGGTAGATATAAAAATCATTGTTTTTATAGACCAGCTATTGGGGTTTGTGTACAAATTAGATAAAGAGACATATTAATGTCTCTTTTATATAATTAATATTTGACCTATACTTAAAAGATTGGAAGTTAGGTTATTTTTTCTTTTTATTTCATCAGCAGTAGTATTAAATCTTTGGGCTATTGAATATAAATTATCTCCAGATTTTACTGTATATGTTACTGGAGAACTAGTTGTCGGTATTCTTAACACTTGACCTATACTTAAAAGATTCGTTTTCAAATTATTAAATTCCATCAATCTAGTTGTTGTAGTGTTGTACCTTTGGGCTATCGAGTATAAATTATCTCCGGATTTAACAACGTAATCTATATAATCTACTTGTGGTGGTGTCGTTGCTGTTGGGATTTTTAATTGTTGACCCAAGCTCAATAAAGTACTTGTTAGATTATTTAAACGCATTATTTCATCTATTGTTGTATTATAAGTACGAGCTATTGCGTATAGATTATCTCCGGATTTTACTGTATATGTTATAAAGTCAGTTGGTGGTTCTTCTGGTGGTATCACTGGCGGCTCTTCTGGCGGCGTGGTAGTTGTCGGTATTCTTAATTGTTGACCTATGCTTAATGAAGTACTTGTTAGATTATTTAATTGCATTATAGCATTCACAGTCGTGTTATAAGTACGAGCTATTGCGTATAGATTATCTCCGGATTTTACTGTATATGTTATAAAGTCAGTTGGTGGTTCTACCGGTGGAGTCACTGGTGGTACTGTCGTTGTTGGTATTAATAATTGTTGACCTATTTTTAGACTAGTAGTACTTAAGTTATTGTAACTAATTAAATTATCAACTGTTGTATTATATCGTTGGGCTATTGAATATAAACTATCTCCTGCTTGAACTGTATAAACAATATATTCCCCTGGTACTGGTTCTGGTTGAACTGTTGGTATTTTAAGTATTTGACCTACACTTAATAAATTAGTTGTCAAATTATTAGCTGCTTTCAATTCCTCTACAGTAATATTAAATTTTTTAGCAACACTCCATAAACTATCACCTGGTTGAACAACATAAACATCTGCTCCTTCCGGTGGGGTATATGGTAAATTTAAATATTTCATGACTGCCCTAACAACAGCTTCAGAATAATTTTGCCAATTGTTTTTTAATTGTTGAACATCGTCCCCTGGGCTATCTAAAAAACCATATTCAATGATCACTGGTTGTGTAACACCCGTTTCTCTATGCATAAAATAATAATCTTTTGATGTATCAGATGGTAAACGTCTTTGATACGCTTTTCTTATATTTTGACCTTCTTTGGCGATTTCTTCTAAAATTAAATTAGATAAAGTGCTAGTGTTACGTAGCGCATAAATAACTTCAGCCCCATCTCCACCACCTGCATTTATATGGTTAGATAATACTAATACGTTAGGATTATTTCCAAAAGCATTTATAACTCTTTGTGTTCTTACACTTGGGGAAAGTGTCTCATCAGTTGTTCTTGTCATTTTAACTGGAACACCCAATTCACTAAATCTATCATTCATATATTTAGAAATATCTAAATTCATATTTTTTTCAATTATGCCACCGCCTATTGCACCTGGATCATCTCCTCCATGACCAGCATCTATTACTATCATAGTATTCCCTCCTCAAAATATTCTATGATATATATCTATTTTTGTTATAAATAACATACAAAAAAACGATCTATTGACCGTCTTCTACGCTTTTATCCAAAAGTACATCTACTTCATTTATTTTACCATCACGGTAATACTTAACAGTTATGGTATCTCCGATATCATATTTATACAAAATAAATCTAAAATGTCCAATATTCTTTATCTTTGTGTTATTAATTTCTAATATAACATCACCCTTTTGAAAATTAGAACCTGCAGCTGGCATTCCTTCAACAACACTTATAACTACAACTCCGCTAGTAAAATCATCTTTTAAATATATATCGTTTCTGTATAACCCATATGTATTAGTTGCGTCTGACAGTTCAGCACCAAACAAAGGTCTTTTGATTTCTTCACCTTTCTCCAAACGATCAACGCTAGACATAACTAATTCAATAGGAATAGCAAATCCCATTCCTTCAATTTCATCCTTTACTAACTTCAATGAATTAACTCCAATAACTTCACCATTTATATTAACAAGCGGTCCCCCACTATTTCCAGGATTTATAGCCGCATCAGTTTGTAATACTTCCATCATGAAACTACCATGAGATAACTCGACTGTTACTGTTCTATCTTGGCCAGATAAAATTCCTTTTGTAACAGTTCCCATATATTCTTTTCCAAGCGGAGATCCGACAGTAAATAATGTATCTCCTAATTCTAATTTAGTACTATCTCCAATTTCTGCCACTTGTAAAACAGCCTCTTTATCAATTGATAATACTGCTATATCAGCATACGCATCACTACCTAAAATTGTAGCATCAACTTGTTGTCCTTCAATATTTAGAACTTTTATACTTGTACCACTATCAATAACATGATGATTAGTTATTATATAACCATAATCTTCATCCGTTTTATAAACAAATCCTGTTCCTGTACTTATAGGCGTATTTCCCTTATACGCCTCAATTACTACAACAGAATCATATACCTTGTTAACAGCTGATTTTATGGTATCACTTTCGTTAATGGTAACCTCATTAATATTTCTTTCAATAACCTCTGTTTTAGTAGGTACATATTGAAGTGTAATAATTGTTCCAATAACTCCTACAGACAGTGAAATAATGATAGTTATAATATATACTATTTTTTCTCGCATACTTACCTCCTAATCAATATCTATTATATCTCTCCAATTATCTGGAAAGCCCATTTTATTTAAAATACTGTTTAACGGTACTACATCTACCTTTCCATCTAAAACGTCAATTTCGTAACCTATTTCATAAATAAATTCCCTAAATTCAACATCTGATAACATTTGTCTTAAGATTATTACTAAGGAATATAAATCATTTTTACCATAATTATATTCATCATCAGTCATATCGATATTAAGCATGTAATGATATTTATTATCAGGAATTGACCTTTGCATACGATGATCATACAAAATATCTTCGTGAGCACATAAATTTCTTGAATTTGCTAATAAAGATAGATAAATAGACAATGTTTCTACATCGATATCATAAAATTCTGATATCTTCAATTGGTCTTCAGGTTTTAGTATATTATAAAGTTCTGCTATTATACCAAATGATAAAACCTTAACTAAAATCCACATTGGGATATACCCATAATTACTTAAATAGTGCATCGTAGCTTTATGTTGTCTTCCATTAACACGAATCTGTCTTTTCATTTTATTTAAAATATCATGAACTTGTCTTATTCTAGCACTATCTTGATTAAAGTTTCTAGTGTTCAAATAATCCTTCTCTTTAAAACCATATTTTTTAGACAACGTATAACTTATTATTGACTTAATATTATTTTCTATAACTAAAATATACTTAAACATTATATTTCTAACTCTGCGATCAAAAACGAATGTTGCATATAATTCTTCAAACGTTGTTCCTTCAATAAAATTATGTTCTTTTATAGATCTCATAAACAAATGTCTATATCCACTAATAAAAAAATAGTTTTCACGAAACAATATTTCTTTAGCGATATCATCATTACAGATGATTAATCCTTTTGATTTCAATATTTCTATTTGTTCTTCTAAGGATTTAAATGTCTTATTTCCCATACGACCACCTATTATTCATTATATCATAATAATTATAAAAAAAATATGTTTTTTTTGTGGTATTTTTGTGTAAAAAAAGATTTAAATTTATTAAATCTTTTAAATGTTTTTATACACTAAACACCTATTTTTATTTGACTATTTTGGAAGTATTGTAAAATGCCATCACTGATTACTTTAGCCAATTTTTTCTGATACCATTCTTGTCTTAGTAAATATCTTTCATTTGGATTAGTTAAAAAGCCTGCTTCTATTAATACACCCGGTCTTTCAACTCGTCTATGTAAATACATTTCAGATGTTTCAGATATTTTTCTTCTTGTTCTTAAATTACTACTTAATACTTTCTGCATTGTTTCAGCAATTGCCTTATTATCAGGATTAACATCGTCATAAAAAACCTGAGCCCCATACCATGTACTTGACGTTTCAGCATTTAAGTGAATTGATATATACATATCACACATTGATCTATTAATAATATTACCCCTTCTTGATAGGTCACTTCGTTTTCTATTAAGAGCATGCGGGACTGCTAGATCATAATCTCCATAACGTGTTAGATACACAATTGCCCCATAGCTTCTTAAAACGTCCTCTATTTTCTTACTTATTTCAAGGTTTATATCAGATTCATATATTTCTTTATAAATCGCGCCAGGATCGGTCCCTCCGTGACCAGGGTCAATATATATAACCTTACCAAATAAAGGCAAAGGATTTTGTTCTGCTTCAACAAAACTAAATGTACATATTCCTATAATAAACAAAAATAAAACACATGCTTTATATCTAGTCATTTTATCACCTAATAAAATATATGTTAATATATTCTTTGCTTTACAATAAAAAACAAAAAGATAACAATTATCTCTTTGTAGTTCTAATAATATTGTAAAATAATTATTAGTATTTGATATCGACTAACAAATAAAAAGTACCTAACTTTACACATTTAGGCACTTTTTTATTAAATTTGACCTCTTATAACATCCGTTTATATATTTTTTTTTGGAGAATAAAATTTAATAAACGCTTGTTTCACTTTGAAAAAGGTAACATTATTATAAAATAGTCATCATTTTAATTATGTATATATTTACATTTAACATTTTTTTAAATATCGCTCTGCTTTATAAATCTATTCCATGGTTTTCTCTTTGGAATGTCTAATTTAAATTCCATTTTTTCTCTAGTAATAGGATGATATAAACTAAGTCTATTGGCAAATAATGCGATTTGTTCTCCAACCGTTGCTCCTTTATTATATTTTTGATCACCATACAACGGATGGTTTCTAGAGGCAAATTGTACTCTTATTTGATGAGAGTGCCCTGTTATTAAATCAATTTCAACTAATGATAAATTATCTATTGTGTCAATCACCTGATAATTTAAAATTGCCTCTTTTCCTTCATCAGAAACTACAACAATATTCTTTTTCGTATCTTTAATTAGTTTATCAACTAACTTCCCGTTTGCAGGAAATAACTCTCCTATCATAACGGCCAAATAACCTTTTTCCATCCTGTGAGTCCTGATTTGCTTACTTAACCTACTTGCTGCTTTAGATGTTTTAGCGAATACCATAATACCACCAACGGGTCTATCCAAACGATGAACTAGTCCTAAGTACACATTTCCAGGTTTAGCGTATTGTTTTCTGATATATTCTTTAAGTAGATTAAGAAAATCCATATCATTACTTTCATCGGCTTGTACGGGAATATTAATTGGTTTTTCTACTACTAACAAATGATTATCTTCATAAATGATTTTAATCATTTTCTTGCCATCTCCCATAAATTCCACAAGGTAATACTAATTTATTATTAGTAACAGGCAGTCCTATCTCTCCTGCATCAACAATCCCACTTGGATAAATTGGCAGTAAAGTTGTTTTTAAGATGTTTTCAAGTACGGTACTTGAAATACCTGTAGTATATGAGTTTATTAAAAAGAACAGTGGCTTATCACTTAAAATCTTTAAACATGCATTGATAAGCATATATATATTATCTTCAAATTTCCATACTTCACCATTAGGACCTCTTCCATATGATGGTGGATCCATTACGATACCATCATATACATTGCCTCTTCTTGCTTCTCTTTCAACGAACTTTAAACAATCATCAATAATAAAACGAATTTTATTATTTTCTAGATTAGATAAGCGCATATTTTCTTTTGCCCATTCAACCATACCTTTAGCTGCATCAACATGAACAACTTCAGCTCCAGCATATGAACAAGCCATGGTAGCTCCACCTGTATAAGCAAATAAATTTAAAACTTTTATAGGTCTGTTGCTTTTTTTAATTTTTTGAATCATAAAATCCCAGTTAACAGCTTGCTCAGGAAATAATCCAGTATGTTTGAAGTTAGTTGGTGAAACTTTAAACGTCAATTCTCTATATTCAACAGTCCAGTACTCTGGTAGTTTCTTTTTAAAACTCCACTCGCCTCCGCCTTTATTACTTCTAAAGTAATGACCATCACAATTATTCCACATTTCACTATTGTTATTAACTGGCCATATGGCTTGAGGATCTGGTCTTCTTAATACTATACCATTCCAATTTTCTAATTTTTCACCATTTCCAGCATCTATACATTCATAGCTTTTCCATTCAGTGCTCAATCTAAGCATATTATCACTTCCTATTAATTATTATAACAAAATCATACCGTAAAAGATATATTTTAAAACAAGAAAAAAGTACAATTTTTAACATTGTACTTTTGTAAAACATAACTTTTTTTATGAAATAATTATCTCTTAGAAAATTGTGGAGCTCTACGTGCTGCTTTAAGTCCTGGTTTCTTACGTTCTTTAGCTCTTGAATCTCTAGTAACAAAACCAGCTCTTTTCAAGATTTTTCTAAAACTTGTTTCACTTTCAGGATCATTATTAGCATCATATTCTAATAAAGCACGAGCAATACCTAAACGAATTGCACCAGTTTGACCAGTGAATCCTCCTCCAGTAACAGTAACGTCAATATCAAATGTTTCAACTGTATCAGTTGCAACTAAAGGTTGTTTTAAATCCATAACATTAGTTTCATAAGGGAAAAAATCTCTTACGTCTCTTCCGTTAACAGTAATTTTACCTTTACCTGGAGTCATTTTAACTTGTGCGATAGATGATTTTCTTCTACCTGTTCCAATAAATACTTTTTTATTAGCCATTTAAAATCCTCCTTAATCCATTTTTAACTCAACTGGTTGTTGAGCCATATGTGGATGATTTGCATCCGCATATACAAATAGCTTTCTATACATTTGACGTCCTAGTCTTCCCTTTGGAAGCATCCCTTTAATAGCTCTTTCAACCATTTCATTAGGATATTTTTCTTTCATAACTTTAGCTGTTCTTTCTCTTAATCCACCTGGGTATCCACTATGATTATAATAAATTTTATCATTCAGTTTATTTCCAGTTAAATTAATTTTTGAAGCATTGATTACAATTACAAAGTCTCCACAATCAACATGTGGTGTAAATGTAGTTTTATGCTTCCCACGTAATACGTGTGCAACTCTAGTAGCCAAGCGCCCAAGATTCTTATCTGAAGCATCAATAACATACCAATTGCGAGCAACTTCTTGCTTTTTTTGCATATAAGTATTTTTCATAATATTTTCCTTCCTTCTATCTATCAAAGTAAGTGTTCCCAATACTTACTCCAATGGGATATAGAAAATGTACCAGTATAAATTGTACTAAATTTTTATAGAAAAGTCAATAAAAATATATGCTTTTTACGTTAAAATATTAAAACTTTTCAATAAAAAACATCTTTTAAATATAAACCTTCTGGATTTGCTGTTTTTCCTGCTTTTCGCCTGTCTAGTGCTTCTATAATGTTAATTATATCTTCACTTCTTCTTTTACCTTCACCAATTTCGATTAAAGTGCCAACCATGTTTCGAACCATATATCTTAAAAAACCTGTTCCTAAAAAACTAATTGTAATTTTATTAACATTTTTCATGTCTCTTAAGAGATTAGTTTGAATTATTGTTCTAACAAAATCTTCTTTTTCTTCATCAGTTTTAGAAAAAGATTTAAAATCATGAGTTCCTTCTAAATATTTAAGAGCTCTTTCCATTTCAACTACATCTAACCGCTTATTATATTGGTACACATAATCCTTTTCAATTGGATCATATTCGCCCATATTTATTTTATATATATATTCTTTAGCTTTAACATTAAATCTAGCATGAAACATATCAGTAACTTCCTCAACATTCTTTATATATATGTCACCAGGAACTAAACTATTTAATGCTCTTAACAAATTATCAGGGCATATACTAGTTTTCAAATCAAAATGCGCCTTCTGACTAAGCGCATGTACGCCAGCATCTGTCCTTCCACTAGCATAAACATCAACTTTTTCATTATCATTAATTGTTTTTAATGCCTTTTCTAATTCCCCTTGAATAGTTTTCACACGTGGTTGTTTTTGATATCCATTGTATTTTGAACCATCATATGAAAAAGTTATAAAATATCTCATATTACTACCTCTTTCATTATTATTGCGACTAATACTATTAAATGGATTAATACCATATAAGTATCAAAAAACCCCCATGTATTTAAACGATAATTTGTTCTTTTTTTATTGATGCTATAAAGACGAACTTCCATTGAATCTGCTAACTCGTCTGCCCTTTTAAAAGATAAAATTAACATTGGTAATAACATAGCCTTTAAAGCTAGAAATTTACCTCTAATATTAGAACTATAATAGTCTATTCCTCTGCTTGCTTGTGATTTTAAGATTTTATTACCTTGGTCTATAATTGTAGGAATAAAACGTAATGCCAAACTTATTGATAACGCCATTTTATTGACAGGTATACCAATTATTCTAAGAGGTGCGAAAAATAGTTCTAACCCATATGTAATTTCAGTTGGTGGAGTGGTTAATGTTAGTACAGTGGTATAAAGGACAATAGTAATCAATCTTATCATCATTATCGCCGTAATTGTAACATCAACCTTTAGTGCAAAGTTAATTACGATTATGAATATTAATAGTATTTTTATACTACTTAGTGTCTTAAAATATATTCTTAGTGGTATATGTGTCATCATTACAATAAGTAAAATAAATGCCAATAAACATGCATTAAAAATAATGTTATAACTAATAAATGTAGCAATTATAAATATAAAAGTACATATTATTTTTGCCAATGGATTCATTCTATGAATTTTCGAATAAATAGGATAATATTTTCCAATCATTACATTATTTAGCATATCTATATATATCCTTTATTAAATCATTTATGTCATCACGATATCCCATTTTTATATTTTTTTTCTTAAAAACCTTATTTGAAAATTCAATTATTTTTGGCACTGTTAATCCATATCTTTTTAATTTATCTTCTTCTTTAAAGACATCATATTTTTCACCATGTAAAACTATTTTCTTATTATTCACAATATAAATATAATCCACTAATCTATGCAACAAATCAACATCATGGCTAACTATTATAACTGTCTTATTATACTTTTGTTTTAACATTTTCATTAATTTAACAAGGTTGTCTTTGCTGTTACTATCAAGTCCAACTGTTGGTTCGTCTAATATAATTATTTTAGGATTAAATGCCAATACAGAAGCAATTGCTACTTTTCTTTTTTCTCCACTACTTAAAGAAAAGGGATCTCTATTTAAATAACTATCATCAAGCCCAACCATTTTTAAAGAATCACTTACTCTTTTATCAATTTTATCTGATTTATAATTAAAATATTTCATTCCAAACTCTATTTCTTTTTTTACTGTATCACAAAAAAATTGTTCTTCAGGAAATTCAAACACAAGCCCTATGTTAACTCTTAAGTTATTAACATTAAAAATTTTCTTTCCTTTTTTTATTACAAAACTATCTATCGTAATCTGACCTGCAGTAGGCAATACTAAAGCATTAATCATTTCAACTAGCGTTGTCTTACCACTACCACTTTTACCAACTATTCCTGTTATCTTATCTTTTTTAATGGTCAAATTAATATCTTTTAAAACTTCTTTTTTTAAAGGTGTCTTTTCGTTATAACAAAACCCTACCTTTTCAAATTTTATTTCCATAATTTATCCACCAACTTATCCATGTCCAATATTATATCATCAATCAGATCATAATATTGTAACTTTAGTGATAACGAAGCCATAAATGGCAATTCTAGCCCTAATTCTCTAAATATTTTTTCTTCTTTTAACACTAATTCTTTTATGCCCTTTAAGATAATCTTCCCTTTATCTATAACGATTATATCATCACCATATATAGTTTCTTCCATATCGTGAGTCACATTCACAATTGTAATATTTTTATCTTTATGTATCTTTTTGATTATTTTTAAAATTTTATCTTTTTCCTTATTATCAATTCTAGTTAATGCCTCATCTAAGATTAATATTTTAGGATCAAGAGCTAAAGCAGATGCCAAAGCAACCAACTGTTTTTGACCCCCACTTAAACTATGGGGATTGTTTTCAAGAATATCAACAATATTTAAATATTCACTAACTTCAACCACTCTTTTTCTTATATCTTCTTTTTCAAATTCTAGATTTTCTAATGAAAATGCTATTTCATCTAATACTGTTTCGGCAACAAAGCAATTATCTGGATTTTCGAATACTACTCCTATTTTACTCCTTATTTCTCTAAAATTATCTTTAGATAGAATACATTTGTCAATATTAATATATCCTTCAAACTTTAATAGTCCTAAAAGAATTTTTACTAAAGTGCTTTTACCGCTACCATTTGGACCAATCAAAGTTGTCCAGCTGCCCTCTTTAATATCTAAACTAAACTGTTCAAAAATTACATTATTATTGTATTTAAACATTAAATCTTTAATTATTATAATATCGTCCATATTCTCACCACACAATATACCTATTATAATATAAATACTTGCTTTTTACAACTTTTATGCCAATAAAAAAGAAGTAAAATGATAATAATTATACCTCTTTTCCACTTATTTTAATACTGTTATATATGCATCACTGAATTTATTACCAATACTGTGATCACCATTTATTGACCATATCATAAAACCACCTAAATTTGGATATTGATTTGGTATATCATAAGTACCGCCCAGTGTAGTTCCGCCCAATTTTAAAGAATTATATGCATCTATTATATATTCTGGTTCCATGTATCCGGTTTTAGTAGAATTATAGTTTGTTCCTATACCCACTTGAGATTGTTCTAATCCATTCTCAAGCAGTATTGTAGTAAGGGAGGTGATAAAATCTACTGTACCCGGATAATAAATATTACCATCTAAGCCATATTGATCACCTGAATTATACAATTGAATATTAACTATTGTCACTATTTCTTTGATTTGTGATATTAAATCATAATATGCACCTGATACTTGACCTGAACCATTCACTTTGAAATCAACAGTTTGAGGAGCAAGTGTCAAAATAAAATTGGGACCAATATTATTAGAAATTCTAGTTAATGCGTTTGCTAGAAAAGTTGGATAAATACCGTTTTCAAGATTAATATCAATTCCATCAAATTTGTACTCATTAATTAGATTCATAACACTATTAACAAAATTATCAGTTGATTGCTCATCATCTACAATAACGTTACCTGTAGCTCCACCAATAGACAAAACTACTTTCTTACCTCTCATTTGAAGGACCCTAATATCATCTTTTAAATCTTGCCCTGTGTATCCATCTAAATGATTAGATAAATATTGATCTAAACTAAAGTCCACCGTACCTTTTAAAGAACCATCTTTTGTCAATCCAAATGCTAAAGCAATTATATCATAGGAATATGGAACTTTAGATAATTCTATATTTGATACACCATTCCAATTTTCCCAATAGCCTGTTAATAACCCCTCATTTTCAATTGCTGATTTCGCCGTAAACTTAGTTTCAATTTTGTATCCATTGTTGATAGTTCCCGTTCCGTCTGTTATTAGAAGATTCTCTTTTAAAATTACCACCGGTCTTATTCCATATGTGTATGAACCCATGCTGCCAACATATCCCCCAGGTTGAACATACATAAGATTATTATCTCCATGTGGCGTTGGAAACCAATAACGTGAATATGATTTTAAAACATCATGTTCTAAATCATAAAAGCCAGCACCAGCCTCTATTATTGAACCATACACTTTTTCAGCCATTTCTTTTGTGAAAATAGTTGCTGATTTTGCATATTTGCTATCAACATAAATACTATAATTACGGTTTTTTAAAATATCTACTGATTCTGTATTTCTTCCCCATTCATTTCTATAACATTCTGGTGTCCCTGCATGAACTAACGATACAGCACCTGTTGACTGATCAACATCAATGACTCTCCATCCATATGCCTCATTAACAATTGATCCATTATTTTCACAAGCCACACCTTGATTTCTACTCATACCAGATTGGTATCCCCCAAATTCTCCAAACGAAATTATATCCCCGTAAGGTTTATTTTCATTCCATATCCCTGCTTCATAATTGACATAATCTCCTATTTTAACTATATCAGATAATATCAATGGTTTTTCTAATACTTTTTTACATATATCCTCCGTTACATTTTCATGTAAAATTATATCATCATTATAATAATCTTTGATAACACATGCCTTTAAGTCCTTGCTATACATATACAGACTAACGTTTCCATCACTATCTCTAAGTACTTGCCCATTATCAGGTCGAGATCCTTTAAATTGAATTTTAACATCATCATTTTTGCCTATATCTAATTTAATAAAATCATTATTATTTATTTCATCATGAGTAAAAAAATAATAATCTGCTGCGTCAAGAATATAAGAAGCACTTACTCTAAAAGCATTCTTTTTAGCACCTAATATAACATTATTAATAATTGGTATGGCAATTAGTGCTAAAATAGCCAATATAACTATTACTGCTAGTAACTCAATCAATGTGAACCCTTTTTTCAAACTTAATTCCTTCTTCCTAAAAAAAAACAATATTTTTATTGTTATTTACACTAGTGAGTTTAACATATAATATAAATATTGTCAATCACTAAAAAAACACCTTATAAGTGTTTCTAATCATAATAGTCTTCTTTTGTAATCTGTCTACTTCTAGCTATAGCAAGTGAATTTTCATTTACATCCTCAGTGATAGTTGAACCTGCAGCAACTACACTGTTTTTTTCTAGGATAACTGGAGCTATTATAGTTGTATTACATCCCACAAAAACATCATCCTTGATTATTGTTTTTTGCTTATTTTCACCATCAAAATTAGCAGTTGTGGTTCCACATCCAACATTTACCCTTTTACCCACTGTAGTATCCCCTAAATAAGAAATATGGGGTATCCTAGTATATTCTTCTATATCACAATTTTTCAATTCAACAAAAGACCCTATTTTTATATTATTTCTAATATTATTATTTTCTCTAATATTAGCATATGGACCAATTTCATTATTGTTTCCTATATTACTTTTACTGATGTGTGAATTATATATAGTGTTATTATCACCAATAGTGGAATCCTCTATATAACATCCCATGTATATAATACAATTATCACCAATTTTAGATTTTCCTTTAATCATTACGTTTGGATATATAATTGTATTTTCACCGATTTCTACACTTGCATCTATATATGTATTAGTAACATCAATATATTTTGTCATTATTGGTCCTTCTTTTTTTGAATTCCATACGCCATTTTTAACAATGCCTTTTTCGGAATGAATTTGTTCATGAAAATATTAAATTTCATCATTTTTCCTGGTATTATAATCATTTCACGCTCAAACATCTTTTTAACAGCATAGGATGCAACATCATAACTTTCCAAAGCTTCTACCGAAAATTTAACTCCTGCCACATTATTAAAATTTGTATTAACTGGACCTGGACATAATGCTCCAACGTATACACTACTATTATCTTGTCTAAGTTCTTCATATATTGCTTCTGTAAGTCTTAAAACATAAGCTTTACTCGCATAATATCCTGCCATTAAAGGCCTTGGTAAAAATGCAGCTGCAGATGATACATTCAAAATATAACCTTTATTTTTTTCTTTAAAATCTTTTAAAAACATTTTCGTCAAAGTATGAACAGCCTTAATATTTAAATCAATCATATCAAGTTCTTTATCTAGACTAGTCTCATCAAATTTCCCATAAACTCCAAAACCTGCATTATTTACTAATATATCAATATCTTCTTTTTTTACTCTATTATATAATTTCATACAGTTAAAGGTACTTGAAATATCCATACTTATTATTTGTACTTCTGTAGTTAACTCTTTTTTTAATTTTTCTAACTTTTCTTTATCTCTTGCAACTAATATTAAATCGTAACCTCTACTACTTAAAATTCTTGCCATATCTTTTCCAATTCCAGAACTTGCTCCTGTTATTAATGCTTTCATTTAATCACCTCAACCATTCTTTATTTAATTATATAATATTTAGGTAAATAAAACAACAAAAAAAGGAGATATTATTCCCCTTCAACTAATTCTAGTATTACCATAAGAGCGTCGTCGCCTCTTCGCTCTGTTAATTTTAAAATTCTAGTGTATCCACCATTTCTGCTAGCAAATCTCTTTGCTAAATCATCAAATACTTTTTTTGTCGCCGTATTATCATTTTGTAAGAAAGCTAATGCTTTTCTTCTTGAAACTAAAGAACCATCTTTACCATAAGTAATCATCTTATCAACAAACTTACGAACTTCTTTAGCTCTAGTTTCAGTTGTTTCGATTCTCTCATGCATAATTAAATCTTTAGTTAAATTAGCAAGCATACTTCTTCTATGTTTATTAGTACGTCCTAATTTTCTATACATAATATTCCTCCTACCTATTAGTCTTCATCACGGAATTTAAGTCCCATGTCTTTAATTTTATCAATAACTTCTTTTAAAGATTTTTTACCTAAATTACGGATTTTCATCATTTCTAGTTCTGATTTTTCAGTCAAATCGCCTAAAGTATTTATACCAGCTCTTTTCAAACAGTTATAAGCACGAACTGAGAAATCCAAATCATCAATAGATGTTTCTAATTTCTTAAGTTTACTATCTTCTTGTTTAGCACTCATAACGCCTGTAGTATCTGCTATTTCACTTAAATTTGTCAGAATATTAAAATGTTCAATTAATATTTTAGACCCTAAAGCAATTGCATCTTCAGGACGAGTTGAACCGTTAGTATGTACATGTAGAATAAGTTTGTCATAGTTAGCGTCTTGACCAACTCTGGCACTTTCTACTTCATAACTAATTCTTTCAATTGGTGAATAAAGAGCATCCATTGGAATATATCCTATTTTTGCATTCTCAATATATTTTTTGTTTTCATTAGCAGGAACATATCCACGACCGTTAGCAACGATCATTTCCATATCTAATTTTCCGCCTTTAGATAAAGTTGCAATAACTTGATCTTTATTAACTATTTCAATATCTGAATCTGTCTCAATATCTTTAGCTGTAACAACTCTCTCTTCGGATATAGATAATCTAATTACTTTTTGTTCATTAGAATGATTTTTTACAACAATACTTTTTAAATTAAGAACAAATGATGTTACGTCTTCTACTACTCCTTCAATAGTTTGGAATTCATGCATAACTCCATCTATTTTCACAGCTACAATTGCACTACCCGGCATACTTGATAGCATTACTCTTCTAAGTGCATTTCCAATAGTCGTACCAAAACCTCTTTCTAAAGGTTCTAACTCAAATTTTCCATAATTATTATTTTCTACATATTCAGTTATTTTATATATTGGTTTTTCAAAGTTTAACACTCTAACACACTCCTTTTCTTTTATCCACGTGGACGTTTTGGTGGACGACATCCGTTATGTGGTATCGGTGTTACATCAGATATTGAAGTAATTTCTAATCCAGCAGTTTGAAGTGAACGAATAGCCGTTTCACGACCCGAACCTAAACCTTTAACAAATACTTCAACTTTTTTCATACCCATATCTGTAGCAGCTTTACCAGCCGCTTCAGCTGACATACCAGCCGCAAATGGTGTTGATTTCTTACTTCCCTTAAATCCTAATGTTCCAGCAGAAGCCCAACTAATTGCATTTCCATCTTTATCACTTATAGTAACAATAGTGTTATTAAAAGTAGAGTGAATATATGCACGTCCTTCTGGCACATTCTTCTTAACTTTACGTTTTCTTGGTTTATAAGCCATTTATATAACCTCCTTTTTCGTTACAAATTATTTTTTCTTATTAGCAACTACTTTTCCTTTACCCTTACGAGTTCTCGCATTACGATTAGTTCGTTGTCCTCTTACTGGTAAACCTTTTCTGTGACGGCTACCTTCATAAGAGTTAATTTCCATTTTCGTTTTGATATTCATATTTACTTCACGACGTAAGTCACCTTCAGTAAGATATTTATTAACTTCGTCACGAATACGAATAATTTCTTCGTTGTCTAAATCACCAGCTTTTTTATTGCAATCAACATTAGCATCTTTCAAAATTTGAATTGACAAACCTCTTCCAATTCCGAAAATATAAGTTAATGCAATTTCAATTCTTTTATTGTTTGGTATATCTACACCTTTTATACGTGCCATAAAACACCTCCTATTAACCTTGTCTTTGTTTATGTTTTGGGTTAGAGCATATTACATATACTTTTCCCTTACGTCTAATTATTTTACATTTATCACAGATTTTTTTTACTGATGGTTTTATTTTCATTAAAATCCCTCCTATTATTTTCTATAGGTTATGCGCCCACGTGTTAAGTCATATGGCGACAGTTCTATAGTTACTGTATCACCTGGTAAAATGCGAATATAATTCATTCGGATTTTACCAGAAACGTGAGCTATTACAGTATGTTTATTCTCAAGTTCTACTCTAAAAATTCCACCTGGTAATACTTCTAATACTTTACCTTCTACTTCAATAGTATCATCTTTGGCCATCAAATCACCTCTTCGTTAAAATTGTATACCCATCTTTTGTTACTAAGATTGTATGTTCAAAGTGAGCAGATGGTTTATTATCAGCCGTTACAATTGTCCAACCATCATCTAATATATAAACTTCATCAGTTCCTAGATTGATCATCGGCTCAACAGCAATAACCATACCTTCTTTTAAGATAGGTCCAGTATTTTTTTCTCCAAAATTAGGTATGTCAGGCATTTCGTGTAAGTCACTTCCAATTCCATGACCCACTAACTCCTTAACTACTCCTAATTTATGGTCTTCAATATATTTGGAGATTGCATATCCAATATCACCAATTCTCGCACCCGGCTTAACTACCGCTAATCCTTCAAATAAAGATTTTTCAGTATGTTCTAATAAATACTGCTTTTCTTCACTTATATTACCTACACCGTAGGTCCATGCTGAATCTCCGTGATATCCTTTATAACAAGCACCAATATCAATTGAAATAATATCCCCATCTTTTAATTTTCTGTTACTTGGAATCCCATGAACAACTTCTTCATTAATAGAAGTACAAATTGATCCTGGATATCCTTCATAACCTTTAAAAGAGGGTTTTGCATTAGAATTAATTATATAATCATATGCAAGTTTATCTAATTCCTTAGTTGTAATACCTGGTCGTATATATTTTTTTATATAGTTATGTGTATCGCCTACAATTTTACCAGCTATCTCCATTAATTCTATTTCATGCGGAGTTTTAATATTTATCATATCTCTACTCACCTTTATTTATAATTTTTTCTATTTGACTAAAAGTATATTCTTTATTGATACCACTATCAATGCGATACAAGACACCCTTAGCCTCATAATATTTTATCAATGGTTCAGTCGTATTAAGATATGTCTGATATCTATTATTAAATATTTCTTCAGTATCATCATCTCTTTTTGTTAATTCTGAATTACATTCATTACATACACCTAAATGCTTAGGTTTAGTATCATCAAACATATCATTATATACAATACCACAATTAGAACAAGTCAATCTTCCAATAATTCTTTTTAAAGCAGTATCTTTATCTAGATCTAAAACAATTACATATCCTAGTTCTTTATTTAGATTCTTTAAAATTTTATCGTATGCAATTGCCTGTTCAATATCTCTAGGAAATCCATCAAGTATATATCCATTGTCGCAATCTGAATGACTTAATCGCTCACTTAACAATTCTAAAATAATATCATCGTTAACTAAATTACCAAGATGCATTTGCTCACTAATATATTCACTATACTTACCACCATTTACAACTTCATTTCTAAGAAGTAAACCAGTAGAAATATGAGGAATGTTATATTTTGCTGTTAACATGTCTGATTGCGTTCCCTTACCAGCAGCTGGTGGGGCAATAAAAATAATACTTTTCATTATTATCTCCTTCTACTACGACTGTAATTTCGACTAACTAGTTGACTTTCTAATTGTTTGTAACTTTCTAAAGCTACTCCAACAATAATTAAAAGTCCTGTACCACCAATTGATACACTAGTTGGTAAACTCGAAAACATTCCAAAGATAATTGGAAGTCCAGCTATGAAAGCTAAGAAAATAGCTCCAACAACTGTAATCCTATTTAATATTTTACTTACATAACTAACAGTTTCTTCACCTGGTCTTACACCTGGGATATATCCACCATTTTTTTGTAAGTTATCAGCCATTTCTTTTGGTTTTAATTGTAAATAAGTGTAGAAGTAAGAAAACCCTACTATAAAACCTATATATAATATAAAACCTACCATGGTATTCATTGATAACCATTTACTTACAAATACACTAAATGCATCATTTTTCAAAAACTGAGCTAATAAAGCTGGTATTGAAACAAGTGCTGATGCAAAGATTACTGGTATTACTCCAGCAGAATTTAGTTTAAAAGGTATATAATTTTGTTTACCTAAATTAGATGTTGATTTATTTGCATATTGAATTGGTACTCTTCTCTCAGCAATCTGAACATAAATAATACCAATTACGATAGCTAAATATATAGCAACAAATATAACAAATGTTGTTACACCAATAAATGTTCCTTGAGTAGTACTTGTATTGACTAAAGCGCCCCAAGCATCAACAAACATCTTTGGTAAACTTGCAATAATTCCGGCCATAATTATAAGCGAGATACCATTTCCAATTCCTTTAGAAGTTATTTGATCTCCTAACCACAATAAGAAAGCAGTACCAGCCGTCAATACGGTTGCGAATTGCATATAATCCATTACTGTCCCACCTTTGATAAAAGCAAATGACATCATGTAACCTTGAACAAAGGCTAAAACAATACCCAATACTCTTGTTATTTGATTTGTTTTAACACGCCCAGCATGGCCTTGCTTAGATAGTTCAGTTAAATATGGAATAATATCCATTTGTAGTAACTGTATTACGATTGATGCGGTAATGTAAGGCATTACTCCAAGAGCAAATATTGAAAAATTCTTTAATGCTCCTCCACCCATCGCATTAATAAGTTCTAAGAAACCAAGATTGTCGGTTCCTAGACTATCCTTATCAATACCAGGAACAATTATAGCTGTTCCTATTTTAAATATTACTAATACTAATAATGTAAACAATACCTTTTTTTGTAAGTCTTTATTTTTGGGATTAAATATTTGCTTAAAAGCTGCAAACATTCTAGATCACCTCTGCTTTTCCACCTAATTTTTCTATTTGTTCTTTAGCTACATTAGAAAATTTATGTGCTTTAACAACTACTTTTTTTTCTAAAGTACCATTTCCTAATACTTTAATACCGTCTAATTGATTCTTAACTAGTCCCATATCTTTTAAAATTTCTGGAGTTACAATAGCTCCTTCTTCGAAATTATTTAAATCACTTAAATTAATAACCGCATATTCTACCTTAAATCTAGCATTACTAAATCCTCTTTTTGGTAAACGTCTGAATAATGGTAATTGTCCACCTTCAAACCCTGGTCTTACACCACCGCCACTACGAGCATTTTGCCCCTTGTGCCCTTTACCACTTGTTTTTCCTAAACCACTACCAGGTCCACGACCAACTCTTTTACGAGTTTTCGTAGCTCCTTCGTTTGGATACATACTATATAATTTCATATTATATGATCTCCTCTACTTTTTTGCCACGTAAAGCAGCAACTTCTTCAATTGTTCTTTGTGATTTAAGTGCATTAAGAGTAGCGTATGCCATATTAATTTTAGTGCTTGATCCAAGTGACTTTGATAAGATATCTTTAACCCCAGCTAATTCAAGGACAGCACGAACAGGTCCACCTGCTTTTACTCCTGTACCTTTTAACGCTGGTTTCAACATAACCTTACTAGCTCCTTGAACACCAATTGCTTCATGCGGGATAGTTCTATTATCAACTATAGATACTCTAACTACATTTTTAGTTGCTGCTTGAACAGCTTTCTTAATAGCATCTGGTACTTCATTTGCTTTACCAGTTCCTAATCCTACTTGCCCTTTTTTATCTCCAACAGCTACTGTAGCAGAGAAACGGAAATGACGACCACCTTTAGTTACTTTCGTAACCCTACCAATATTGATAATTTCTTCTTCAAATTGTTTCGGGCGTGGTTCTCTTCTTTTGTTTTCCATTCTTTACCCTCCTTAGAATTCTAATCCATTTGCACGTGCAGCTTCAGCTAGAGCTTTAACACGTCCATGATATAGGTATCCACCTCTATCAAATTTAACTTCTTTAATTTTTGCATCTTTTGCTCTTTTAGCAAGCAATTCGCCCACTTTAGTAGCAGCTTCTACATTACTACCATTAACAAGATTTAATTCTTTGTCGATAGAAGAAGCACTAACTAAAGTAACTGCGTTTTCATCATCTATAATTTGTGCAAAAATATTTTGATTTGATCTAAACACGTTAAGTCTTGGTACATTAGATGTTCCAGAGATTTTTTCTCTTACACGAGCGTGTCTAGCTTTACGTACTTCATTACGAGATACTTTTTTTATCATAGTAAATCTCTCCTTTACCTTAGATTACTTAGAAGCTTTCTTTCCTTCTTTACGACGGATAACTTCATCTTTATAACGAATACCTTTACCTTTGTATGGCTCAGGTGGTCTTATTTTACGAATGTTAGCTGCAAATTCACCAACAAGACATTTATTTGTTCCTTTGATTGTTAATTCAGTATTACTAGGTGATTCTACAGCAAGACCTTCTGGTACACTTACCTCAACAGGATGTGAATATCCAGCAGTTACTACTATAGTATTACCTTTTAATGCGAAACGGTAACCAACACCAATTGATTCTAATTTCTTTTCAAAACCTTCAGTTACACCAATGATCATATTTCTGATATTTGCATTAGCAGTTCCATGAAAATTCTTGAAATTATCGCTTTTTCTTGAAACAGTAAGTTCATTTCCACTAATTTCAATTGTTATATTACGATTTATTTCTGTAGAAAGTTCACCTTTAGGACCTTTAACACTAACAATATTACCATCAACAGATACTGTAACATTTTCAGGTATTGATAGTACTCTATTACCAATACGACTCATAATAATCCTCCTTACTTTCTACCAAATGTAAGCTAATACTTCGCCACCAAGAGTTTCATTTCTAGCTTGCTTATCTGTCATAACACCTTTAGATGTAGAAACAATTGCAATACCTAGTCCATTTAATACTTTTGGAACTTCATCAGCTTTTGCATATACACGTAATCCTGGTTTAGAAATTTTCTTTAATCCAGTAATAACGCGTTCTTTATTTTGTCCATATTTTAAATTTAAGACAATTATATCTTGAATATTATTCTTTTTGATTTTGTAATCACTTATAAAACCTTCATCCTTTAATATTCTTGCTATCTCAATTTTTAATTTTGAAGCGGGTACTTCAACTTCTTTATATCGCATTTGATTAGCATTACGAATTCTCGTAAGCATATCCGCGATTGGATCAGTTACTACCATATATATCCTCCCTTCAATTCTACCAGCTCGATTTTTTTATACCTGGTATTTGTCCTTTATACGCTAGTTCTCTAAAACAAATACGGCAAATTCCATATTTTTTAAGTACAGCATGAGGTCTACCACATCTTTGACAACGAGTATATTCGCGCACTTTGTACTTTGGTTTTCGACTAGCTTTCACAATCATGCTCTTTTTAGCCATAATATCCTCCTTTTTTAGAGTTATTTCTTAAACGGCATACCGAAACCTTTTAAGAGATCGTACGCTTCTTCGTTAGTTTTTGCTGTTGTAACGAAAACTATATCCATACCACGCACTTTAACAACATTATCATATTCTATTTCTGAGAAAATTAATTGTTCAGTTAATCCTAATGTATAGTTTCCACGTCCATCAAACGACTTATTAGAAATTCCTCTAAAATCCCTAACACGTGGTAATGTAATGCTAACTAATTTATCTAAAAAGTTATACATTTTTTCTCCACGAAGAGTTACTTTACATCCAATTGCTTGACCTTCTCTAAGTTTGAATCCAGCAATTGCTTTTTTAGCTGTTGTAACAACTGGTTTTTGACCAGTTATAACTGTTAAGTCAGCCACTGCTGCATCTAATAATTTACTATTTGTTGTAGCATCTCCTACACCAATGTTAACTACTATTTTATCTAAAGTTGGTACTTCCATAACAGATTTATAACCATATTTTTCTCTTAAACTAGGTATGATTTCTTTATTATATTTTTCTTTTAGGCGGTTCATATATACCCTCCTTCCAATTAATCAAGATTTTCATTAGATTTCTTTGCGATTCTAATTTTGTTACCTTTTTTATCAACAGTATGTCCTATTCTGGTTCTTTTTTTCGTCTTAGGATCTAAAATCATAACATTAGATGCATCAATAGGTGCTTCCATTTCAACAATACTACCAGCAGTTTGCCCATTCGGTTTTACATGTTTTTTAATAACATTAACTGATTCGACTATAACTTTATTTTCAGCTCTTAGTATTTTTGTTATTTTTCCTTCTTTCCCGCGATCTTTACCAGCAATAACAACAACTTTATCTCCAGTTTTAAAGTTCATGTTTTTCCCTCCAAACATTATAACACTTCTTTAGCAAGTGATACAATTTTCATAAAATCTTTGTCACGCAATTCACGCGCTACTGGTCCAAACACACGAGTTCCTACTGGACTTCTATCATCTTTAATAATAACACAAGCGTTATCATCAAATTTAATATAAGATCCATCTTCTCTTCTTAGACCAAATTTACTTCTAACAATCACAGCTTTTACAACTTTACCTTTTTTTACTGTGCCATTAGGAGTTGCTTTTTTGATAGTTCCAACAACTATATCTCCAATATTTCCCGTTCTTACTTTACTTCCACCTAATACTCGAATTACAGATAATTCACGAGCACCAGAGTTGTCAGCTACTTTCAAACGACTTTCTTGTTGAACCATATATTAATCCTCCTTTTCGAGATGCAATTATAAAATAATTGCTTTTTCTATAATTTCTACTAGACGATAATGTTTTGATTTAGATAATGGTCTAGTTTCAACAATACGTACTTTATCACCAATTTTGGCTTCATTCTTTTCATCATGAGCAGTATATTTTTTAGAATATTTAACACGTTTTCCATACAAACTATCAGTTTTGTAAGTTTCTACTAAAACTGTAATAGTTTTTTCGTTTTTATCACTTACAACTTTTCCGATTAATTCACGAGTTCTTTTTGCTTCCATAAATTGCCTCCTTAGTCTTCTTTCAATTCACGTTCACGTAAGATTGTTTTCATACGTGCTACTAATTTCCTAAGTTCACGAATTCTTGAAGGCTTCTCAAGATTTCCTGTAGCTTGACTGAAACGTAAATTAAATAATTCTTCTTTATATTCTTCGATTTTTTTAGTGATTTCTTCGCTAGATAATTCTCTAATATCTTTATTTTTCATTAGCTTCACCACTTTCTCTCTTTACAAATTTACATTTGATCGGAAGTTTGTGCATAGCTAGACGTAATGCTTCACGTGCTGTAGCTTCATCTACACCCGCAACTTCAAACATAATTTTGCCTGACTTTACTACTGCTACCCATAACTCTGGTTGACCTTTACCTTTACCCATACGAGTTTCTAAAGGTATTTTTGTTAATGATAAGTGTGGGAAAATATTAATCCATACTTTTCCTCCACGTTTCATATAACGTGTCATAGCAACACGAGCAGCTTCGATTTGTTGTTGTGTAATCCAAGCTCCATCTACTGCCATTAAACCATATTCACCAAAATGTAATTCTGTGTTTCCTCTTGCTTTACCTTCATAAGATAAACGATGAGGACGACGGTACTTAGTTCTTTTTGGTATTAACGCCATCTTCATTACCTCCCTTATTTTTCTTTTCAGGAAGGATTTCTCCTTTATAAATCCATACTTTAACACCAATTTTTCCAAATGTAGTATCAGCTTCTTTATGAGCATAATCAACATCTGCTCTTAAAGTATGAAGTGGAATCATACCTTCTGTATATCCTTCAGTTCTTGCCATATCAGCTCCACCTAAACGACCTGATACAGAAGTTTTAATTCCCTTTGCTCCTGCTTTCATTGTGTTTCTAATTGCTCTTTTTTGTGCAATTCTGAATGAAACACGATTTTCAATTTGATGCGCAATTGCTTCAGCTACCAATGCTGCATCTATATCTGGATTCTTAACTTCCATAATTGAGATTTGAACATCCTCGTTTACTAACTTAGATAATTCTTTTTTGATTTTTTCAATTTCGTCACCACCATGACCAATTACCACACCAGGCTTAGCTGTGTTAATAATAACTTCTGTCTTTTTGGCAGTTCTTTCGATAAGAATACTTGAAACCGCTGCGTCTTTTAATTTCTTAGTTAAAAATTTACGAATTTTGACATCGTTATTTAAAAACTTAGCAAAATCTTTGTTTTCTGCATACCATTTAGACTCCCAAGTTTTGTTAATGCCTATTCTAAGTCCGACCGGACTAACTTTTTGACCCATCAGTTTACCTCCTTTGCTTAATTTTTTTCACTTACAACAATTGTAATGTGACTTGTTCTTTTCTTAATCGGATCCACATGTCCACGTGAACCAAATTTAATTCTTTTCATTGTTTGACCTTCATTTATTAATGCTTCTTTAACAAATAAGATTTCTTTATTTAAACCTAAATTGTTTTCTGCATTAGCAACAGCTGAAGTTAACACTTTACGAATTAATCTTGCAGCTTCTTTATTTAAATTACTTAAAATTTTATCAGCTTCATTTACGTTTTTACCACGTATTAAATCAATAACTAAACGAGCTTTACGAGGTGCAATTCTAACGCCTTTTGCAATCGCTTTTGCTTCCATTTTAGTCCTCCTTCCCGGTAATCAATTATTTCTTAGCTTTTTCGTCGCCATGTCCACCAAATTTACGAGTTGGTGAAAATTCACCTAATTTATGTCCAACCATATCTTCTGTTACATAAACAGGGATAAATTCTTTACCATTATGAACAGCAAATGTGTGTCCAATAAATTCAGGATAAATTGTTGAACGGCGAGACCATGTTTTAATTACTTCTTTTTTTCCAGAAACACTTACCTTTTTAACTTTAGCAACTAAGCTTCCATCAACAAAGGGACCTTTTTTTAAACTTCTAGCCATTTAAACCATCCTTTCACTATTTTTTACGACGACGAACAATTAACTTACTTGAAGCTTTTTTCTTGCTACGTGTCTTGTATCCTAATGCTGGTTTACCCCAAGGAGTAACTGGACCTTTACGACCGATTGGCGAACGTCCTTCACCACCACCATGCGGGTGATCATTAGGGTTCATAGCTGAACCACGAACTGTTGGCTTAATACCCATATGTCTTTTACGACCGGCTTTACCAATACTTACTAATTCATGATCCGCATTTCCTACTTCACCAATAGTAGCACGACAAGAACTTAATATTTTACGAACTTCCCCACTACTTAAACGAAGTAAAGTATATCTTCCTTCACGTCCTAATATTTGAACGCTTGTTCCTGCAGAGCGAGCCATTTGCCCACCTTTACCAGGTTTAATTTCAATATTGTGTACTGTTGTACCTTCAGGAATATTTGCAAGTGGTAATGAGTTACCAACTTTAATATCAGCATTATCTCCACTCTCAATTTTATCCCCAACTTTTAATCCTTTTGGAGCAAGAATATATCTTTTTTCCCCATCAGAATAACTTATTAAAGCAATGTTAGCTGTTCTATTTGGATCGTACTCAATTGAAGCAACAGTACCAACGATACCATCTTTATCTCTTTTAAAATCGATAATACGATATTTTCTTTTGGCTCCACCACCACGATGTCTCAAAGTAATTTTACCTTGATTATTACGACCACCTGTTTTTTTCAAAGTTACAACTAATGACTTTTCAGGAGTTGTCTTAGTAATCTCATCATTAATTATTGTAGACATCCCACGGCGACCATTAGTCATAGGTTTATATGTTTTAATTGCCATATTTATCCTCCTTTAGATTAGTTAAGTTCAATTGAACTTCCTTCTCTTAATTTAACAATTGCTTTTTTAACTCTATTAGTCTTACCAACATAACGACCAACTCTTTTTTTCTTTGGTTTTACATTGATAGTGTTTACATTTTCAACTTCAACATTAAATATTTTTTCAACAGCTTGTTTTATTTGTGTCTTATTAGCTTTAACATCAACACTAAACGTAATTGTATTGTGGTTTTGAGCTAAATCAGCACTTTTCTCAGTAATAATTGGTGCTTTAATAATATCTCTATAATTACTCATCATTAGACAAGCACCTCCTCTATATAAGCTACAGCGTCTACAGTAATAATCATTTTATGAGCTGAAATAACATCCAAAGTGTTAATTTCATTTGCTTCAAGTAAAATAATGTTAGCTAAATTACGCGTTGCTAAAATCAAGTTATCAGTTAATTCTTTAACTACTATAAGTACTTTTTCGTTAACTTTTAATTGATTTAAGATATTAATCATATCTTTTGTTTTTGGCGTTTCAATATTAAAACCATCAATAATAATTAATTCATTATTAAGCGCTTTATATGCTAAAGCTGATTTTAAAGCTAAACGTCTTTCTTTTTTATTCATTTTCTTTGAGTAACTTCTTGGTTGCGGACCAAACACGATACCACCGTGATACCATTGTGGAGAACGAATACTCCCTTGACGAGCACGACCAGTACCTTTTTGACGCCATGGTTTTCTTCCACCACCGCTTACCTCGCTACGTGTTTTTGTTGCGTGTGTTCCTTGTCTTTGAGCGTTTCTAGTTAATGTAATTGCATCATATAATACCGCATCATTTGGTTCAATTCCCCAAACTGCAGCATTTAAAGTAATATCCTTAACCTTATCACCATTGATGTTTAATACAGATATTTTTTCCATCTATATTCCTCCCTACTTGCTTTCTTCTACTGTAGCAGTTTCTTCTACTTCAGCGTTAGATACTTCAACAGGTACTTCAACTGTTGCTACTTCTGGTTCAGTTGTAGCATATGAGTTTAACTCTTCTGCTTCATTTACTTTTCCAGGATTTTTAACAGCTGTTTTAATGATAACCAATGATTTTTTAGGTCCTGGAACATTACCTTTAACTAAAATTACATTACTTTCTACATCTACTAATACTATTTCAAGATTTTGAATAGTAACAGTTTCTACTCCCATATGACCTGGTAAATTTTTACCTTTAAAAACACGCATTGGTCTCATAGTACCCATTGAACCTGGTCCTCTATGATAATGTGAACCATGTCCCATTGGACCACGACTTTGATTGTGGCGTTTAATAACACCTTGGAACCCTTTACCTTTACTAGTTCCTGTAACGTCAACAACTTCTCCTACTGTAAATATATCTGCCTTAACTTCTTGACCTAAAGAATAATTGTTAACTTCTACACCTCTAATCTCCTTAAAGAAGCGCTTAGGTGTAGTGTTTGCTTTATTGGTATGACCAATCGAAGCTTTTGTCGCTAATTTTTCACGTTTTGTATCAAAACCTAATTGAATTGCCTCATAACCATCGTTTTCCATAGTTTTAACTTGCGTTACAACATTTGGTTCAACTTCAATAACAGTTACAGGAATTAATTTACCAGATTTTGTAAAAACTTGTGTCATTCCAATTTTACGACCTAAGATTCCTTTCATAAATCCATCCTCCTAATTAAATTATAATTTTATTTGAATATCAACACCGCTTGGAATATCTAAACGAGTTAACGCTTCAATTGTTTCCTTGCTAGGATTGCTAATATCAATTAATCTTTTGTGTGTTCTTTTTTCAAATTGCTCACGTGAATCTTTGTATTTGTGAACAGCTCTTAGAATAGTGATCTTTTCAATCTCGGTTGGTAGCGGAATAGGTCCACTTACTTCTCCACCTGTTCTTTTTACTGTCTCAACAATTTTCGCACAAGCATTATCTAAACTTTTATGTTCAAATGCTTTTAATTTGATACGAACTTTCGTCTTAGCCATTTTTAATCCTCCCTTCGCCTATATCCAGTATAGACTTGCTCCGTGTAAAAACCTTAAACACCACTTTTAAATTATTTACAACTTAACCTGGCGTATCAGCAACCTTACACATCTATGCATGCCACACATTCAAAATTATACACAATTATTATATGAAATGCAAGCGTTTTTTAGTATTTTTTTTATTTTTTTACTTCCAATTTTATACAAAAAAAGATACATACGTATCTTAATTACTTAACAAAAGGTATTAACGCCATGAAACGAGCTTTTTTAATTTCACTAGCTATATGTCTTTGATGTTTTGAGCAAGCACCAGTAATTCTTCTAGGTAAAATTTTACCTTTATCTCCGCTAATATATTTTCTTACAATATCAACATCTTTATAATCAACGCTTTTTCCAGCGCACATTTGACATATTTTCTTTTTCTTTTTATAGAATTCTGCCATTTTACATTCCTCCTTTTTTAGTCTAAGTCAGCATCATCAAGCGATACGCTATCACCAAAATCGGCAAATGGATCATCAGTAACATTAACATCGTTTGAATAATTGTTATTTTGATAGTCATAAGGACTTACATTATTATCAAAATTATTATTATAATTATTATTGTTATTGTATCCGCCACTTTGCGATCTAGATTGGCTTTGTGATTTAGATTCTAAAAATTGCACAGAATCTGCAACCACTTCCATAGTATATCTTTTATTTCCGTCTTTATCATCGTAACTACCAGTTTGAATTCTTCCTTCAATAGATACCAAACTTCCTTTATCTAAGTAGTTACATACATTTTCAGCTTGTTTTCTCCAAACAACGATATTGATAAAATCCGCTTCTCTTTGTCCTTGTGAATTACTAAAAGTTCTATTTACCGCAACAGAAAACCTAGCAAAAGGTAATTGAGAATTAGTATATCGTAGTTCAGGTTTAGCCGTCAATCTTCCAACCAATTCAACTCGATTCATAACAAACCTCTTTTCTTACTTTTCTAATTTAGTAATCAAATGGCGAATTACATCACCACTAATTAAAGCTAAACGATCAAATTCTTTAATAGCTTTATCATCAGATGCTTCAACTACTAATAAAAAGTAATATCCGCTTTTGAATTTTTTGATTTCATAAGCTAATTCTCTTTGACCCATTTCTCTAGAACTAGTTATATTAGCCCCATTAGAAGTTAAAATTCCTTCGAAGTTTTTTGCAACCTCTTTAATTTCTTCTTCTCCTAATGTTGGTCTAACAATAAACATGATTTCATAGTTTTTCATTATTCCACCTCCTTATGGTCTTTTGGCTTCTCTAAGAAGCAAGGAGTAAATTAATACTCGCTTTAGATTATAACAAACTTTCAACAGGTTGTAAACCACTATTTAATGTTTTTTCTTTATTTCTAAAATATATTGGAATATATGCAATGACTAATATTAACATTCCAGTTATCTCCAAAATTATAAAAGGATGTTGAACATTTCTTAGAAAAGGAAATAATTCTATAACATGGGGTGGTAGACTATTTGACATTATATAATTTGTTTTAAACACGAAGTTAAATAAAGCCATTGTAACAAATATGACATTAGAAACAAAAAATGCTCTTTTTACATCATTTAAACTAAAATGATGATTATATGCATAGAAAATAAAACTGTTTGCCACTAAAAAGAAATGATGACTTATAAAATATTGATAGAATAAGAAAGAGTCAAAACTGCTAGCTAAACTCGAATCTGGCAATAAGATAGCAGGTATAGGACCCATAAAAGAAAAAAAGTATGTTAATTTATATAGTCTTCGATTATCTGTTAGTAGTGCAAACATAAATAAATAACCAGATATAAAACAAAAATGTAATGGTAAGTGGTTAGTCCAATCATATCTACCATAGAGCAATAAAGGAATGTAATATAATTTCATATTTAAAAACATAATTATTACAATAAGTAATTTTATTTTCTTTTTTACATTATAATTCATTTTGACAATTTTATCTCTATTTATATATATATAAAATAATCCGACTAAAGTAACAGCAATACATAAAAAATGTACCCATCCAAATAAATTAAAAGGAATACCCGCTACATCGTCTATGAAAAACTCTCGCATTATTACACTTCCCTACACATTAAATCTAAAATGACAAATATCTCCATCTTGCATAATATATTCTTTACCTTCTAATCTAGTTTTACCAGCTTCTTTAACAGATTTCTCATCACCATACTCCTTAAGAGCATCGTAACTCATAACCTCTGCTCTAATAAATCCTTTTTCAAAATCAGTATGAATAATACCAGCACACGCCGGAGCCTTCATTCCTTTTTTAAAAGTCCAAGCTTTTACTTCATCTGCTCCTACTGTAAAATATGTAGCAAGACCTAATAATGAATACGTTGCATTAATAAGTTTATCTAAACCACTTTCTGTTATTCCTAAGTCATTCAAGAACAATGCTTTATCATTATCATTTAATTCGCTTAATTCTGATTCTATTTTTGCACACAAAACAATAACCTCAGAATTTTCTTTACTTGCGTAATCTTTAACTATCTTGACATAGTTATTTTCGTCTTGACCTAACTCATCTTCACTTATATTAGCAACATATATAATTGGCTTTATAGTTAAAAGATTAAATGGCTTGATTATCTTTAATTCCTCTTCATCAAACTCGACTTTTCTAGCAGGTATATTTTTTTCTAAATTTTCTTTAATTTTATTCATTAACTCCAACTCTTTAATCGTTTCCTTATCTTTAGACATAACTGCTTTCTTACCAATTCTATTTAATCGGTTATCAATTACCTCAAGATCAGCTAACATTAGTTCGACATTAATGATTTCAATATCTCTAATGGGGTCTACATCACCTTCAACATGGGTTATATTTCCATCTTCAAAACAACGCACAACTTCACATATAGCATCAACTTCACGAATATGTGATAAAAACTTATTACCTAACCCTTCACCAACAGAAGCCCCTTTTACAAGTCCTGCTATATCCGTAAATTCAAACGTAGTAGGTATTAGCCTTTCTGGCACATATAAATTTTCTAAAAAAGCCATACGTGTATCTGGTACAGTAACCACTCCAACGTTTGGATCTATGGTAGCAAACGGATAGTTTGCTGCCAGAATATTTTTTTTTGTAATTGCATTAAATAAAGTTGATTTACCAACATTTGGTAACCCAACAATTCCTGCCGTTAAACTCATATTTATCCCTCTTTACTATTATTAAATATTTGCAATCAATGTATTGATCAGTTAATATTATAGCACGATTTTTTTAAAATACATAATTAAAATTTTATATCACTTTTTTGGATATATCATAAAAAAAATCACAATTATAATTGTGATCTTTTACTATAGTGTTGGAAACGTACCTGTACCTGTAGGTAATCCTATTATATACCAACCTAACACTATTAATATCCATAATCCAAATATCATCAATATTATTGGTAAAATCAATCTCATTGTCCCAAAAATTGTTATCTTATAGTCATCATCATTATTATACTTTTGCATAAATCCCAACATAATAATAAAATATACAAATAACGGTGTAAAACTTTTACCTATACCGTCTGCTACTTTAAAGATAAATTGCGTAAAATCAGGAGTAATGTTTGATCTCATAAACAAAGGTACAATTATTGGTGACATCAATATCCATTTTGTTAATGTTGCAGGTATTAAAATACTTATAAATACGACAACTATAAATAGTGTAATTATTAAAGGTATACCTGAAAATTGTAATGTACTCATAAAGTCAATTAATCGGGTCGCTATAACCTCCCCTAAATTAGTCCAATTTAATATTCCAATCATTTGTGCCAAGAAAAACATCAACACAAACACATATCCCAAACCTTCAAAACTTTTAGACAAACCTAAACTATATTCATTACTATTTTTGAGGTTACCTGAAATCTTCCCATAAACTAAACTACATACCATCAAAATTAACATAACAACGTATGGAAGCCCATCTTTAAGAGGAGACGTGTCACTGAATAATTTTGCTATATAACTTCCCTGTTCTTTATCAATAAGCACTCCCGAACCGTAAAAACCAGGGACAATCATATACATAAAACCTATTAACAATGCTATTAAAGTAAAATTACTAAAATATAAAGCCTTCTTAGAAATGACATTTTCATCCTCATCATTATTTTTATATTTACTAATCTTCGGAATTAACACTTTTTCTATTAGAGATGCGCCAACAAAACTTAGCAATATAGAGCTAACAATCATAATATATATGTTTGATGTTAGTACGAATTTATAATTTTTATCTACATCTATTTTCGCAGCTAATTCAGTCAATCCACCAAGCAGATAATCATCATAATTATATATTATTCCAGTCCCATAACCTAAAGTTATACCTATAAAAATTGTTAATATTCCTAAAATCGGATTGCGATCTAAGTATTTATATATCGCAGCAACAAGAGGCAATAGTATTATATAACTGTACTCACCTAAAAAAGTTGATATTATACCTATAAAGATAGTAACTAAAATTATATATTTAATTTTGAATTTTCTAAAAGGAGAAGCAATTGCCTTAATAAGTCCACTAGCATCAGCTATACCGACACCAATTAAAGATATAATCAATATTACAAGAGGTTCAAAAACTTTAAAATTTGTAGCAGCATTGCCAATAACAAACTTTAATCCGTCAATTGTAAATATATTTTTAATAGTTATTAAAGATGTTTCTAAAGTTCCATTTACTATAGCGGTTTTTTGTCCTTCAAAACCAATCAAAGACAATATAGCACTAACTAACATTATAATAAACGTCAATATCAACATAGTTAATATAGGACCAAATAATATTTTTTTCTTATCTTTGTTTTTTCTCGACATATTTCCTCCTAATAATTTATTATTTTTTTTAATTTTTTATTAAAATCAATTCTAGGCATCATAATACTTCTTTCACACTTACAACACTTGATTTTTATATCAGCCCCAATACGAGTTACTTCCCATTCATTTGTACCGCAAGGATGTGGTTTTTTCATTTCAACAATACTACCTAACTTATAATCTTTTTGCATTATGCACCACCACCTGCGGAAAAGGTATTTCTATTTTATTTTTATCAAAAGCATCTTTTATCTCTCTCATAATCTTACGTTGTATCTCAAAATGTTTTAAAGGAGTTGTTTTAACAGTTAACCTAAATTCAATTCCAGATTCACCCAATTTGTTAATTCCTAAACTTTCAACCGGTCCATCAATCTCATCTAACTCCTCACTTAATTTTAAACACAATTCATTTAATACAGAATCAACTTTCTTTAAATCTGATTGATATGATACAGAGACATCTATTAAAGCTAACGAGTGCTCTAAACTATGATTTATAACTTCAGTAATATTTCGATTTGAAATTATCTTGACCTCTCCTGTAAACGCTTTTACTTTAGTAGTTTTGAGTCCCAAACCAACAATTTCACCTCTAAAAGAGCCTATTGTAACCGTATCGCCAACTGCATATTGGCCTTCAAAAATAATAAACAAACCCGAAACAAAATCCTTTAAAATATCTTGTAGTGCTAACCCAACAACTAATCCCACAATCCCTAAAGAAGCTAAAATTGCTTTTGTATCAACTTGATACACTTCTAGAATAAGTAAAGCAGCGACAATGATTATACAATATTTAACAATATTATTAATTAAACTTATTAATGTCTTTTGCTTGCGTTCATCTATTTTATAAACCTTAATTTCCAAACTTTTTTTGATAACCTTACTGATTACTTTATAAAAAATTAACGCAGCAATAATAATGATAATAGGAGCAATTATTTCTTTATTAAAAATTTTATCCACAATTTTGTCGAAATTAATTCCTACTTCTTTAACAATGTCTGTATTCATTTTATCCTACTCCTTTACATCAATTATTTCTAAGATTCTATTTAAATCAGCAACATTATTAAAACCAATCTCTATCTTTTTGTCTTTTATTTTAACCTTAGCATCTAATTTATCACGTAACATATCTTCTACATATTTGTAATCTTTATTTTCTTCTCTATCTCTTCTTGCTATTTTTATTTTTTTTTCAAATTGATCACCCTCGGTCATTTTTTCAATATCACGAACAGGCAACCTATTTTCAATTACTTTATTAGCAATTTCTATTATTTTTTCAGAATCTTCTAACTTACTTAGAACACGAGCATGTCCCATTGATAATTTATCTTCAATAACCATATCTTGAACCACTTTAGGAAGTCGCAAAAGTCCTAACATATTTGTAATGTGGCTTCTACTTTTTCCCACTTTTTTAGATAATTGATCCTGTGTTAATTGTAAATTATCTAACATTGCCTTGTAGGCAAATGCTTCTTCAATTGCACTTAAATTTTCTCTTTGAAGATTTTCTAACAGTGCTATTTCCATCATTTGTTCATCAGTAAAAGCTCTTATAATAGCTGGTATTTTAGCAAGACCTGCCATCTTACTAGCCCTTACACGTCTTTCACCAGCTATTATTTCATAACCCTTAATACTTTTTTTCACAATAATAGGTTGGAAAACACCGTGTTCTTTTATTGAATCACATAATTCCATTAATGCTTCATCTTTAAAAACTTTTCTCGGTTGATAAGGATTAGTTCTTAACTCATCAATATCAATTTCCACTATTTCTTCACTAGAAACAGATTCATATATCTTTTTTTCAATACTATTAACATCTAAATTTTCACTATTAAATAATTGCTCCAAACCCATCCCTAGGGCTCTTTTTTTATTTTCCATTTCGTTCAATCACTTCCTTAGCTAAATTTAAATAAGCTTCCGTCCCACGACTTTGTGGATCGTAAGCCAAAATTGGCTTACCATGACTAGGAGCCTCTGATAATCGGACCAATCTTGGGATTATTGTATCATATACACGTTCTTTAAAATAACTTTTAATTTCCTCAACGACTTCTAGTCCTAAATTAGTTCTACTATCTAACATCGTCAATAATACACCCTCAATATCTAAAGTTGGATTAAGGTTTTTTTGAGCTAACATAATAGTATTCAAAAGTTGCATTATTCCTTCCAGTGCAAAAAATTCACATTGCACAGGTATTATAACGGAATCACTTGCTGTTAAAGCATTTGTCGTTAGTATACCTAACGAAGGAGGACAATCTATAATTATATAATCAAACATTTCTTTTGTTAATTCCAAATGTTTTTTTAATTGCCCTCCTTTTAAAAACCCAGGTTCTAACTTACTTTTCTCCATTAACTCTATATCTGCTCCTGCTAAATTAATTGTTGCCGGAATAACATATAAATTTTTAAATTTTGTTTTAACAATAACTTCGTTCAACTCTGCGTTATCAATCAACAAATCATAAACGCTTTTATCTATATCTGCCTTATTAATACCAATTCCAGTAGTTGTATTTCCCTGCGGATCTAGATCAACTAATAATACCTTTTGTTTTAATACACCTAAAGAGGCTGCCAAATTTATACTAGATGTAGTTTTGCCAACTCCACCTTTTTGATTAACTAGTGCAACTATTTTGCCCATAACATCACCATTTTCTAATTACTTTTCTATTATTTATTTTATCATAAATTTATAGATAAATCTATCTATTTTGGCATAAAGAAAAAAAGATTTAGAAAGCTTTCTAAATCTCTTGTGTTTTTATTATTTTTCAATTGTATATTCTACTTTTGTTGCTTTTCTTAAATCCTTTGTTGCTTCTGCTACTAATTGTTTTGTTTCATTAGCTTTTATTTTACTTCCGATATAGCCTGATGTTTCAAGTAATAAATTATCTTCATCATCATATAATTTTATTCCAATAATTCTTAATTCGAAATCTGTGGCATTTGTGTTTTCAACATTAGTAACTAATCTACTAATGTTATCTTCATAAACAATACTCATTTGACCAATTTTAAGACCTTCAATTGTTTGTTCTCCTAACACTGCACTATCTGGATCTAAATCCTTACGATCATCATCCTTTACTTCTTTTCCACACCCAGTTACTATAAATAAGGCAACTAGAACGATTAATAGTCCTTTTAACATTTTTTTCATTTTTTTCCTCCTCTATTTTCTACATTACCTAGATTATAATATATTTTTTGACAATTTACAATAAAAAACGTGTTTTTTATAAAAAAAGAAGATATTTTATTTATCTTCTAATTCACCTATTAATTCTTCTTTGGTCATTTTTGTATAACCTTTTATTCCTTTTTCCTTTGCTTGTTCTTTTAATTCAGCAACAGTCAAATCTCTTAAAGATAATTCTTCAAAATCACTTAGATCTTTTTCACCATCTTCATCAGGCATACAACCATTTTCAACTAAATAGTCAATTTGCTCTTTAGTCAAAGTCTCGTGCTCAATTAAAGTTTCAGCTATTAATTTTAATAAATCTTTATTCTCATTCAAAATTCTTTTAGCCACTTCATATTGTCCACTAATTATTGTTCTAACTTCTTCATCAATTTGAAAAGCAACTTGACTTGAAAAGTTTCTACTTTTGTTGTAATCTCTTCCAAGAAAAACACTAGACTCTTGATGTTCAAATTGAACAGGTCCAAGTCTACTCATACCATATTCAGTAACCATAGCACGAGCTATTTTTGTTGCCTGTTCGAAGTCATTATGAGCTCCGGTAGTCACTTCATTGAAAATCAACTCTTCAGCAACACGTCCCCCTAACAATCCAGCTATACGTTCTAATAATTCTTTTTTAGTAGCGGTATATCTTTCTTCTTTTGGAAGCATCATTGCATAACCACCAGCATAACTTCTTGGAATGATTGTTACTTTTTGAACATCATTTGCATCGTTTAATTTAATACCTAAAACAACATGACCTGCTTCGTGGTGAGCCACCAAACTTTTTTCTTGTTCTGTGTATTTTTTTGATTTTTTAGCAGGTCCCATCAATACTCTATCATGGGCTTCATCTATTTCTGCCATAGTGATTGCTTCTTTGTTTCTTCTAACAGATAATAAAGCCGCCTCATTTAATAAATTTTCAAGATCAGCTCCGCTAAATCCTACTGTTCTTTTAGCTATATTTGATAACTTAACACTTTTAGCAAAAATTTTACCAATAGCGTGAACTTGTAAAATCTCTTCTCTTCCTTTAGCATCAGGTAAATTTACTGTCACCTGTCTATCAAATCGACCTGGACGTAGCAATGCAGGATCTAATACATCTGGGCGGTTTGTTGCTGCAATTATTATTATTCCTTCATTTGCACCAAATCCATCCATCTCTGTCAGTAATTGATTTAATGTTTGCTCTCTTTCATCATGTCCTCCGCCAAGTCCTGCACCTCTTTGACGACCAACAGCATCTATTTCATCAATAAATATTAAACATGGCGCATTATGTTTAGCTTGTTTAAACATATCTCTAACTCTACTAGCACCAACTCCAACAAATAATTCAACAAAATCAGATCCACTTATATAATAAAATGGGACGTTTGCCTCACCAGCTACAGCACGAGCTAATAAAGTTTTTCCCGTACCCGGAGGACCTACTAATAAAACACCTTTCGGAATTCTTGCTCCTAAACGTTGAAACTTCTTAGGATTTTTAAGGAAATCAATAAGTTCTTGAACTTCCTCTTTTTCCTCTGTAAGTCCCGCAACTTGTTTAAAAGTCACCTTTTTATTTTCTTCATTAAGTCTAGCTCTACTCTTCCCAAAATCCATTGATTTATTAGCTGTTCCCATTTGTCTTGTTATAAAGAAAAATGCTACACCTATTAATAAAACCATCGGTAGTACATTTATTAAAAACAATAAAAACGTACTTGATTCTGGATCAGTTATAGTATCAACTTTAAATCCATAATTTTCTTCTGCTTCGAAGATTTTAGTTATTACTTCATTAGATAATGGTGCTCTTAAGAAAAAACTCTCATTTTCACCATATCCTTTTAATAACCCTTTTATCTCATATACACTGGCTCTACTTCGCGGTATAATTACTATCTCCGTTACTTCGCCTTTAACAACATAGCTCATAAATTCATCATAAGTAAAAATATTTACTTTTTTATTCATCGCATTAAAAAAGTACATTACACTTATTATAACTAGAAATAAAAATATATAAGGTAAAAGTCCTTTTTTTACAACTCGTTTATTCATTCATTTTCTCCTTCCTTAATAATACTTAAGTATTATATCATATTTTTCTGCCTTTGTTTTATCAAATTTAGATTTTTTTAAGCCCGGTAACCATACTATATTATTATTGGAATCAACAACAACAGGCCACAAATCTCTTTCCTCTACTGAAATTTTATTATCTATAAATATATCATTTATTTTTTTTCTACCTAACATTCCTTTTACAGACATTTTGTCTCCATTTTTTCGTGTTCTTACATGTAATGGTAGTTTAACTTCTGAGGCATCTAATCGACAAATATTATTGTCTGATTGATTAGTTTTTTCCACTACCTCAATATTTTTTCCATTTGGTAAATTTATGTAGTCAATTATTTCTATTTCATATTCTTTGTTACTAATTGTTTCTTTTATTAATATTAGATTATTGTAAGATTTTACAGCCTTTATGTTGTTTGGCAAATGAATTGATACATTTGCTCTTTTTGATTTTATTAAGTTATATAACAAGTCTGCATGACTATCAGTTATAAGCATCAAATCATCTTGATAAGTATGTTCTAATATATAATAAATAATTTTCATTTGAATAACACGTTCTTCTTCTAGAAACTTCTCAATATTTAATACGTCTTGCGGGTATACCTTTCTTACTATTTTAGAGACTTGCTTGTCAATATATTCATTATATTCTAATAAAATTTTACTAAATTTATAAAACTTATTATGAACATTAGCATCTTCCTTTTTAAATTCAGGTACTATGTATTTACGAAAACGGTTTCTCGTATAAACATCTTTTTGGTTTGACTTATCTTGAACATAACTGATTTTATTTTTTTTATTATACATTATAATTTCTTCTTTTGTAACATTTATTAAAGGTCTCATAATAATGTATTCTCCCATATTTATCACTTTTGAAAAACCGCTATAGCCACGTAAAGTTGAGCCCCTAACAATTCTCATTAAAATTGTTTCAATCAAATCATCACCATGATGAGCAGTTAATAGATACTTTGCATTATACTTTTTTACGATACCTGAAAAATAATTATATCTTTTACTTCTCGCCTCGTTATGAAAATTATCATCACCATAATCTTCTATCTTCATGCTTTCAAATAAAATATTATTCTTCATACAAAATTTTTCCACAAAAACCTTTTCATCAGCACTTTCAATACGAACATTATGATTGACATGGGCGCAAATCAACTGTATATCCAATGCTTTTTTTATTTGAGCCATAAGGTGCAAAAGTGCCATAGAATCCGGTCCACCAGATACTCCAACTACTATTGAATCTCCATATCTTATTCCCGCCTTATTCATTAAAAATTCATATGCTTTATCCATATTACCAACGCCTCTCAATACAATTTTAATACAAAAAAAAGGGGATAGCAAGTTTTTTTAAAATATTACCAATTAATTTTAGTAATATTATTTTTACTTAAAAAATCATTTATTTTTGAGAATGGTCTGCTTCCAAAAAAACCTCTACTAGCCGACAATGGTGAAGGATGGACACTTTCTATTATAAAATGATTTTTATTTGTGATCATCTCTTTTTTGCCTCTAGCATAATTTCCCCATAATACAAAGACAATAGGAGTATTTCTCTCATTTAATTTCATTATTATATTGTCTGTGAAATTTTCCCAACCTTTTCCTTTGTGGGATAGTGGTTTGTCTTTTTCAACAGTCATAATAGCGTTTAATAATAATACGCCTTGTTTAGCCCAATCAGTTAAATTATTATTTTGTCTTTCTATTCCTAAATCACTTTTTAATTCTTTAAAAATATTAAGCAAAGAAGGAGGTCTTTTGACACCCTCCATTACCGAAAAAGATAAACCATGAGCTTCACCTTTGCCATGATATGGGTCCTGTCCTAAAATCACCACTTTTACTTCGTCATAATCAGTATATTTTAGAGCATTAAAAATATCTTTATATTCTGGATATACAATACTTTCTTTGTATGAACATTTTATAAATATACCAAGTTTTTTAAAATATTCTTTATCATATTCTTCACTCAAAACAATATCCCACTTCTTATTCAACATCAAACCACTATCCTTACTATCTACATTTTATCACATTTTTTATTGTTATAGCAATCTAATTCACTTTTTACTTCTTTTCGTAAATTCAATAGAGCATATATGTTTATAATTGCTAAAATAGCAACTAACATATCTACTAATTTCCATAAAAAAGATGATGAGATTATACTACCTATAAACAACGATATTAATGTCACAATTTTCAAAATTATTAGATATCTATTATTTATTTTGTTAAAAAAATATTTTAAACTAGATTCACCATAGTAGTATCCTGTCAATATTGTAGAAAAAGAGAAAAATAGTATTGATGTAAAAAGAGCTATACTTCCAAATTGGCCAATATGGTAATTAAATGCATGTTGAGTAATTTCTATACCATTGACATCTTCCAATATTAATTCACTATAGTTAGAAGTTAAGATAATAATAGCCGTTGCTGTACAAATTAATAAAGTTGTTATATAGATTCCCAGCATTTGTACATACCCTTGCCCGGTTGGGTTGTTTTCATCTGTGGTTGATGACGCTATACTTCCTGTACCTAGCCCCGCCTCATTTGAAAAAATTCCCCTTTGAATTCCTATTATAAAAATAGGTAAAAATCCAGCTGTAAATGATTCGAAATTAAATGCATCTACGATAATTTTATAAAATATATTTGGTATTATTCCTACATTTGTTACAATTACATACAAAGCAACTGATAAATAAAAAAGTGTCATAAGCGGCACTAATTTGCTTGTAAAATTTGCAATTTTTTTAATTCCACCAAATATTATTGCAGCAGTTAACAAACTAATTATTATACCGATTATAATGGGATCAATTTCAATTATTTTACCAAGTGATTTTGTTATTGTATTAGATTGAATACTTATAAATCCGCCTATATAACTTAAGATAATAAATATTGCGTACAAATTACCTAATGTAGGTTTTTTAAGTCCTTCTTTAATGTAATAACTAGGACCACCTTTATATATATTGCCGGAATCTTTTTTCTTATATACAATACCTAAAGCAGTTTCGGCAAATGTATTAACAGCCGATAAAATACCTATAATCCACATCCAAAAAATACTGCCTAGTCCTCCTAAATATATAGCAAGTGCCACACCTGCTATACTACCAACACCAATACGTCCCGCTAATGCTAACATCAATGTTTTAAATGGACTAATGCTGTCTTTGTGCTTTTCTTTTTTCATTAAGTTAGAAATCATTGCCTTTAAATTAAATTGTATAAATTTTAAACTAAATGTAAAATATATACTCGAAAATAAAATCAAACTTGTGGCCACAGCCCAAAGAAGTTTATTTAATACATCTATCATAATATCACCAAAAAACATTTTAAAACATTTATATGTCTTAAAATGTCTAATAATCTCATATATTGTACATTTTTTATATATTGTTTGCTATATCGATAAAAACTTCAATAGGAATATGCTCTGCTCTAATAGTTAAATCCATTTTGTGTCTTCTTAACACTTCATCTATTTTTTCTAAATTATACCCATTTAAATTATTCTTAAGAGTTTTCCTTTTTTGTTTAAAACTATCTCTAACTAACTTAAAAAACAATTCACTATTTTTCAAGGTCTCGAGTTTTTCTCTTTTTGAAAATTGTACTACAATACTATCAACATTAGGCCTTGGTATAAAAACATTCCTGCTAACATCAATTATTTTTTTTACTTCAAAATAGTAGTTTAAAAACACAGATAAAGAACTATAATCTTTAGAACCTGGTTCAGCTTTAAATCGATTACCAACTTCTTTTTGAACCATCACAATTATTTTATCAACATCTATATTGTCTTCTATTAGTTTAACTATGATAGGTGTAGTTATATAATATGGTAAGTTAGCAACTACGTACAGTTTTTTATATTCATACTTTGAAATATCTTCTTTTATTTTAGATTCTAAAAAATCTTGATATATAATATCGACATTTGAAAAGTCAGATAAAACATCAGACAGAATATTAGATAATGTTTTATCTATCTCATAACACAGTACATTTTTAGCAACAACAGCTAATTTCGAGGTTAAAGAACCTGCTCCTGGACCAATTTCTACAACTAGTGTATCATTATCGATTGAAGCTTTATTAATTATATTATTTATTATGTTTTCATCAATTATAAAATTTTGGCCATAATTTTTTTTGAAATTAAAATTATGAATATCCAATAATTTTTTTATTTTTTTAGGAGAATACTCCATATAATCACATCCAATGCAATAATTATACTAGATTTATATATATATATCAATAAGAGGAATGAAAAAAGAATGATATATATCACTCTTTACCATCCCCATCTTTTTACATTATATGCAACACTACGACTCGTTATCTTTCTAATTTCCGGATCTTTCTCTGTTGAAAAAGCTAAGTCTATTAAAATTTCTTCATTTTTCCATGCACTACGCATAGCATATCCTGTGTCTAATACAACTCCAATAAATGGTTCAGAATTTCCATTTCTCACTTCTATTACTGTTCCACATGGGAATTTTTTTGTTTCAGCAGCTAGAATCCTTACTTTCCCATATTCTTCATCATCATAATAGATACCATCATTTATTAAACTATGTTTTTGTCTTTCTTTAGTAAAACAAGCAACATACCCCTCAGAATTACATCCTCGGCAATCTGGTCCATAACCTGTTAGCCTTCCTGAATATTTACCTTGAGGACCTGTACCTATTTCAATCACTTCTGTAATTACCTCTTTTATTGTTTGCATTACCTTACCATTTTCATTTAAATACACGACTCCATTTTCACCTTTAACAGTAATCTTCGTAGTATTGTATGGTAATCGGTTTGTATATTTTTTTTTGGTTTCATATTCAACCAAAGTATTTATAACATTTAAATTCTTATTATTGTTTGCATTTTCTATCTTTATTCCTTCATCATTAATTCGAATAGTTCCAAATAAAGATGCAATTGAAACAACTAATAAACTTATCCATTTACCCACTAATTGTAGTAAATATATATTCATTAAATTCACCTCATAATTTAATTTACCACTAAAATTTTAACATAAATCAACATCCAAGTCAAATTGACGAACAGCGTTTGCTGTCGTTGTTTTATATACTTCTTCTACACTTATGTTTTTTATTTCTGCAATCTTTTTACCGATAAACTCGATATTACTTGGTTCATTTTCCTTTCCTCTATTTGGTTCTGGCGATAAAAAAGGACTATCTGTTTCTAATAAAATTTTATTTAAATCGACATTTCTTACAATATCCACTATTTTATTAGCATTCTTATAAGTGACAACCCCTCCGATTCCTATCATAGCTCCTAAATTAATAAATTTTTTAGCCATTTCTAAACTAGAACTATAACAATGCATTATTATTTTACCACTATTATTATATTCTTTTTTCAATATATTATATGTATCTTCGATAGATTCGCGGCTATGAATTACTATTGCTTTATTATATTTCTTAGCTAGCTTAACTTGTTTTATAAATAACTCTTTTTGTTTTTCTTTATTATCCTTTGTCCAATAATAATCTAATCCTGTTTCACCAATTCCAACTATTTTGGGATGAGACAAGTATTCTTCAATGAAAAACAAACTATCTTCGTTTATTCCTTCTATTTCTGATGGATGAATTCCCAAAGTACCATATACATTATTATACTTATCGCATAATTTTATTACCTCTTTATTAGTTTCATCATTTATTCCATTTACTATTATTATATTTTTTTCAACTCTTTTTATTACTTCCTCAACATTTTTATAATACTGCTTAAAAATATGGCAGTGTGTGTCTACAAACATTTCAATCACCTCATAAAAAAATTATACCATACCTATGGCATAATTTTCTATTCATTCTTTTTTATATATATGTATTTTATTAATACCGTTAAAATGAATATTAGATACATAACGTCTATAACGTTAAACTTGATAAGAATACTTCCCAAGATGAGTAAAGATACTACTATAAAACTTACAATAACATACTTAACCTCTTTTTTATTCTCGGTAGCCATATAATCTCCCTCTATATTCTTTTACACAACAATATTAATATACCATGTACTATTTGTAAATTCAAACCTTTTCTTTATTTTTTACACGACATTTTACAACATTTTACACTATTAGTTAATATTTATTTCTTTTAACTTTTCTTCTTTGTCTATTCTCACAAATAAAGGGGTAGGATTACTTAATTTTATTCCTACATCTAATCCATTAAATTCATGAATTGAGTCATATTGATTATTAGCGGTGTTTAATTGTTTTAATATTTTTTCTGAAGTTTCAGGTAAAAAAGGTTGCAGTAAAACCGCACCACAACGGATTGATTCTAAAAGATTATATATAACAGTTCCTAATCGTTCTTTATTGCTTTCATCTTTAGCTAAAATCCAAGGTGTTGTTTCATCTATATATTTATTGCTCCTTCTAAAAATTTCGAAAATTTCATCAATCGCATCTGCTACACGTAAATTATTCATTTTTATTTCTACTTTAGCAGGCGCACCTTTAACTGTTTCAATAAGTTCATTGTCAATATTTTCATATTTTAATGGTTCAACCACTATACCATCAAAATACTTATTTGCCATACTTATTGTTCTATTAACTAAATTCCCCAAAACATTAGCAAGGTCAGAATTGATTCTCTCAATTAATAATTCATAAGTAAATATTCCGTCGCTTGAAAATGGGATTTCATGTAACAAATAATATCTAATCTGATCTACACCAAAAATCTTTACCAAATCATCAGCATATATTATATTTCCTTTTGATTTACTCATTTTGTCTTCACCAGATAATAACCAGGGATGCCCAAAAATTTGCTTAGGAAGTGGTATGTCTAACGCCATTAACATAATTGGCCAATATATTGTATGGAATCTCAAAATATCCTTACCTATTAAATGAACATCTGCCGGCCAGTATTTATTAAAATCTTCACTGTGATTGCCATCGACATCATAACCTAAGAAAGTAATATAATTACTCAACGCATCAATCCACACATATATAACATGCTTATTATCAAACGTGACAGGAACACCCCAATTAAATGATGTTCTTGATACACAAAGGTCTTGAAGCCCTGGTTTTATGAAGTTATTAACTATTTCATTTTTTCTACTATCAGGTTGGATAAACATAGGATTTTCCTCAATATATTTTTCTAATTTTTTTGCATATTTATCTAACTTAAAGAAATAAGCTTCTTCACTTTCTTTTGTTACTGTTCTTCCACAATCAGGACATTTACCTTCCTCTAATTGTGATTCTGTAAAAAATGATTCACACGGTGTACAATATAAACCCTCATAGTTGCCTTTATATATATCACCTTGATCATAAAGTTTCTTAAAAATTTTAGAAACCATTTCCTTATGAGCTGGATTAGTTGTTCTTACAAATTTATCATAATCAGTATTCATTACATCCCAAATTCTTCTAACTTCTAATGCTATGTCATCTACAAATTCTTGTGTATTTTGACCATTTAATTTTGCTTTTTCTTCAATTTTTTGTCCATGCTCATCTGTACCAGTTTGAAAATATACATCATAACCTAACATTCTCTTATAACGGGCAATAGCATCAGCTAAAACTATCTCATATGTGTTTCCTATATGAGGCTTTCCAGATGTATAAGCTATTGCTGTTGATATATAATATTTTTCTTTCATTTTATTCACCTTATTGGCACTCATAAATCGCCAACCTTTCATTTTAATTTTTGTATTAATTAATTGTATTCGTTAAACATCCGTTTAAATATCTTTTCCATTCTTACCTCCAAATAAAAAATCACATCCATATAAGGACGTGATTACGCGGTACCACCTTATTTTATAATATTTATTATTATACTCTTAATTATTTAACGCATATCTACGTTCTAGCCTACATATCGACCAGACAATTCAGGAACCATCTAAAGTAAATTAATCTTCCTTGCTTTCACCTCACCAAGGTCTCTTTTATAAGATTTTTTTACTTCTCTTTCCGTCAAAATTTTTAAATTGTGTTAATTATAACACACATTTAATTATTCTTCAAGATATTTTCCTAAAAATTGAGAAGCTATTTTTGCTACCCTTTCTTCTACTTCTGTTATTTTATCATGTTCTGAAGTAATAATAACTAATCCTGCAGCATCTCCATTGGCTATGATAGCACTTATAGTATATGTTCCTTTTTCCTCTTTATCTTCTATTATTCTAAAATTCTTTTCATATTTTTCTAATATGTTTTCTCGACGTAAAAGAGAACTTTGAAGTTTTTCAGAAATTGGTTGATTTAAATATTCTTTTTTTTGAGTCCCCGAACAAGCTATTATTGTATTTGTATCAGTTATTATAATATTATGTTTTAAAAATGCATGTATAGAATCGGCAAAGTTTTGGGCAAAATCATTTATTTTATTCATTAGCGAGTACTTTTTTAATATTATGTTTTCATTGGTATCTACATATATTTCTAAGTTTTCGCCTTCTCTTATTCTTAAGGTTTTTCTAATCTCTTTTGGAATAACAATTCTGCCTAGTTCATCAATTCTTCTCACTATGCCAGTTGCCTTCATTTTTTACCTCTCTTTCTAGTTAATATTTTGTCTTATTTTACTTAATTTATACTTATCTATTATTTAAAAATGTGCTATAATATAGGAACGTTTGTTTCGAAGGGAGAATGAAAATGGAAAATATTTTTATTTTTGGACATAAAAAACCAGATACAGATAGTGTTGTTGCATCAATATCTTTATCATATTTAAAAAATAAACTCGGACTAAATACTATCCCTATGGTTTTAGGCGACATTAGTAACGAAACTAAATTTGTTTTAGATTATTTTAATATAAATCAACCTAAATATTTAAACGATGTTAAATTACAAATTAAAGATCTCAATTATAGAAAAGGATATTATATAAATTCTGAAGAATCAATCTATGAAGGATATCTATATATGAACGAAAATTCAATAAGTACTTTACCAATCGTTAATGAAAAAAAAGAATTTTTAGGAATTGTTTCTATGAAAGATATAGCGAAGGATCAAATAAGTGGTAATGTTTATAAATTAAATACTTCATACCAAAACATAATTGATACTTTAGCCGGTGATGAATTATTAAAATATGATAAAGAAATCAGTGGTAATATATTAGTAGCATCATACAAAAGTACAACCTTTATTGAGAGTGTATCAATAAATTCTGAAACTATTTTGATCGTTGGAGATAGACATAGCATTATTGAATATGCAGTTAATAATGGAGCAAAGTTAATAATATTAACAGGTGATAGATGTATAAAAGATGAACATTTAAAAATTGCTAAGGAAAATAAAGTTAATATTATAAGAACTCCACATGATACATTTAAAGTAGCTAAAATTATTAATCTGTGTAATTATATTTCAAGTATAGCTCTAGATAACAATGTTGTTTGTTTTGATGAACATGAAGATTTGAATGATTTTATTGAAATTGCGAATAAAACTAAATTTAGTAATTATCCAATAATTGATAAAAATAAAAAATGCTTAGGTATACTACGTTTATCTGACATTGCGGAAAAGAGACGCAAAAAAGTTATATTAGTAGACCACAATGAATATGAGCAAAGCGTCGACGGATTAGAAGATGCTGAAATTATTGAAATTATTGATCATCATAAAATTGGGACTATTGGAACAACATTGCCGATTAATTTCAGAAATATGCCAGTTGGGAGCACTAATACAATTATATATTTATTATATAAAGAAAATAATATTAATATACCTAAAGATATTGCTGGTTTAATGTTGTCAGGAATAATTTCTGATACATTACTATTATCATCACCTACAACGACACAACTAGATAAAGACGTGGTATCTGTATTATCTGATATTGCTGGTTTAGATTATTATGATTATGGAATTAGAATGTTTGATGCAGGATCATCTTTAAAAGGTAAAACGAAAGAAGAAATATTATATAGTGATTTTAAAAATTTCACTGTAGATAACAAAAAAATTGGAATAGGACAAATATTTACAATGAATATTACACCAATACAACAAGATATGAAAGAATATATAGAATTGATTGAAAATGTTGCAACTAATAATGATTATTATATTGTAGCTTTATTTGTAACAGATATTATCAACAATGGTTCATATATAATCTTTAATAGTGGGGCTGGGGATATTTTGGATAACAGTTTTAACATTACAGATTTAAGGCAGGGTCAATATATTCCAGGATGTGTCTCTAGAAAAAAACAAATCATTCCAAATATAATGGATGCAATGGAAAGAAAATAATAAATTAGAATTTTAAATCATAGATTAAGAGTAGACATAAAATTAAAAATGTTTACTTTTTTAATACACTAAAACCTCGAAGAATAGCAATTAAAAAAGTATAAAATAACATTGCTAGGCTTATTATGATAGTTAAAAAAATTTATCAGGAAAACAAAAAGATAACCCAAAAAGGTTATCCTTCATATATATAAAAGAAAAGTATATTTTCTAAACAGTTATTTGAGGAAAAATAACATATGTTATATCATAAAATTTTAACTTTTTTTAGCTTTCTTTATTACTTCAAACAAATCTACTAGGTAATAGATAAAATGCTTATCCAATTTAATTATATCTAAAGTTATTATTAATCTATTATTTTTCAAGCTAAATCTGAACATTCTCGAAATGCGGCTAGCTTCAATAAATAAAAAATCTCCGTTTATTTTCTGTGTCATATTTTTATCTAATATTATTTCAACAAAGTTTTTTGTCTGCCTCACATTTGTTATATTAAGTTCTTTAGCTAATTTTTCAAACCATTCTTCATACATATATATTAATAATTCCTCAGATACATTTCCAAATCGATCCTCTAATTCTGTTTTTGTCTCTAAAAGTTTTTCATATGAATCAATCATATTTATTTTTTTATGAATCTCTATTTTCAATTCTTCATCTTCTACATAATTATCATCAATAGATGTTTCAACATCTATCAGTGGTTGGTTACTATCTTGTTCGACTATATCAACTATTTCTTTTCCCTTTAATCTATTAATTTCTTCATTCAGCATTTTTAAAAATAATTCTATTCCTATAGTATCAATAAAACCTGCTTGTTCGCTTCCTAATATATCCCCCGCACCTCGTATTGATAAATCTCGTGCGGCAATTGAAAATCCACTTCCTAATTCTGTATAATCTTTAATTACTTTTAATCTCTTAGTCGCTACTTCACTTAGTACTTTTCCTTGCTCATACATCAAATAACAATATGCAATTTTGTTGCTTCTACCAACTCTTCCCCTAATTTGATATAGTTGAGCTAATCCAAAACGATCTGCATTGAATATTATCAAAGTGTTAGCACTTGGTATATCTATTCCTGTTTCTATTATAGTTGTACATATTAAAACATTATAATCTTTATTTATAAACTTGAGCATAACTTCTTCTAACAGCTGCTTGCTCATTTGCCCATGTGCATAACCAACTTTAGCATGCGGAACTAATCTGCTTATTTCTTGAACTTTTAAAGAAATATCTTCAATACGATTATAAAGTATAAAAACTTGCCCATCTCGAGATATTTCTTTATATACAGCATCTTTTATTATTTGATTATTTTCTGCCAAGACATATGTTTGAACTGGATATCTGTTAACTGGTGGAGTTTCTATAAGTGATAAATTTCTAATTCCAGCCATAGACATTTGTAGCGTCCTTGGTATTGGAGTTGCCGTTAAAGTTAAAACGTCAACGTTATTTTTATAACTTTTTATTTTTTCTTTATGTTTTACGCCAAATCTTTGTTCTTCATCAACTACAAGTAATCCTAGATCCTTAAACTTAACATCATCGCTTAGGATTCTATGTGTACCAATAACAATATCTATTTTTCCTTCTTTTATTTTCTTTATCTGTTGATTAATTTCTTTTTTCGATACAAATCTATTAAGTAGTGCTATGTTTATTGGATATGATTTGAATCTCTCTAAAGCGTTAGAATAATGTTGTTGAGATAATATTGTAGTAGGACACAATAAGGCTACTTGCTTATTTGACAAAACAGCTTTAAATATTGCCCTAAAAGCAACTTCAGTCTTTCCGAAGCCTACATCACCGCACAGTAGTCTATCCATTGGTGTTGATTTTTCCATATCTCTTTTTATTTCTGCACTAACCCTTAATTGATCTATAGTCTCTTTATATATGAACTCTTTTTCAAACTCTATTTGTTCTTCATTATCTTTTTCAAATGAAAAACCAGTACTCGCCTCCCGTTGAGCATAAAGCTTTAATAAATCGCCGGCTATACTTTCTATTTTCTTCTTTACTTTTAATTTCGTTCTTTCCCATTCTGTTGTACCTAATTTATTTACTCTAGGAACTATACTATCATTAGATGAATATTTACTAATATAATCTATCTTTTCGACAGGTATATATAATTTATCATTATCACGATATTCCAAAAACAAATAATCTTTTTTTAGACCATTTTTTAGTAAAGTCTTTATTCCACAGTAACGTCCTATGCCATGGACATTATGAATAATATAATCTCCTATGTTTAATCTACTTATATCCTTAATTTTAGTTCCCATTCTGAAATTAGTTTTATATTGATAAGACGTATTCTTCTTACTAAATATCTCAGATTCCGTTATTATAATCAAATTATTAATTTCAAACCCAGAAGTTATATTTTTTACTATAACATTTATTTTGCCTAAAAATATTTCGTTTTCGGTAGTATAAACAATTTTTGTATCACAACATTCTTCTATTAATCGATTAACTTTGTATCTATTTGACACACATACTACAACCGTTTTTCTAGAGTTTACACTATTATTGAATACTTCAATAATTTTATTTTTATCATTATTTAAACTTTGTATTTCCTTAGAATTATAATGTATGATTAAATTTGAATCATCTATATAATTATCAAATTTCACAAAATTTATAAAATTATTATTTTTGATTTCATATAGATCATTCATATATTTGAAGTCAGACGCCCTATTTGTACTAATGTTATAATTTAAAACTTCTTCCAATAACATTTTGTAACCAACATGAATTTGAGAATAATCATCAAAAACAATACAACAATCTTCTAAATAGCAATTTATATTTACTGGAGTTGTATAATTTGAAAGATTGTATTGTTTTTTTTCGATATCTTCATCATTGTTATCTAATAAAAATTCAGTGCAAGGGTATATATCAATTTTAGACACTTCCTCTATAGTTAATTGACTGTTAATGTCAAAAGTTCTAATCGATTCGATTGAATCACCCCAAAATTCTATTCGAATCGGATTTTGATTAGATATTGGAAAAACATCAACCACATACCCTCTGGTTGCTATTTCTCCGGTTTTATTGACTATAGTTTCCCTTATATAACCTATATCATATAAATCCGTGACTAATTTTTTTATTTCGTATGTATCACCAACATTTAGATTTATTGTTTTTTTTATAAATATTTCTTTATCTGGTAAATACCTTAAATACCCCATTAGGTTAGCCACTACAATCTGTTTATTGTTAACAGTCAATTCTCTTAAAGTTTCAATACGAGTTGTTTTTAATTCTGGACTAACAGCTAAAGCTTCACTAGTTAAAAAGTCATCCATGGGGAAAAGTAAAACTTCGTCTGTGTAATTAGATATTCTTTGATATATATCATTTGCTTCATATAAAGTGCTTGTTAAAAATACTATTGATTTGCCTGATTTTTTTAGTAAATTATATATATATATCGCTTTTAATTCATCAGTTAATCCCGTTATTTCACAATTAATTTTGATATCATTAAAAATCTCACTGAAAAACATTTGATTTCCCCCTTTCATATATTGAAAAAAAGATACATTTAGTATCATACTTATTTTACATTATATTTATTCATAAGATTGTCGAAAGACATTTCTAAGTAATCATCAAAAATTTTTACTATTTCATCAATCACTATTTTCAATTTTTCCTCTTCCTCTTTATTAACTTTACCCAATACATAATTCTTAGTATCTATTTGCTTGTTGTTGGATATTCCTATTTTGATTCTTTTATACTCCTTAGTCCCTAAATTTTTTTCAATATCCTTAAGTCCATTATGACCTGCCGATCCACCTTTATATTTTAATTTGAAACTACCGCATGGTAAATCTAAATCATCATGAATTATTAATATATTTTCGATGTCTATCTTAAAAAAATCTATAAATTTTTTTATTACCTCACCTGATAGATTTATATATCTTTGTGGCTTTAGGAAAATTATTTTTTCGCCATTTATAACAGACTCATTATATAGACCACCAAATTTCACTTTATCAATTGATATATTTTTTTTTAAAGTAATCGCATCAATTGCGACAAACCCAACATTGTGACGGGTTTTATAATATTCTTCACCTTTATTTCCCAAACCAACGACTAATTTCATTAAATCACCTTCTACTTTTTATATTATGATATTGACTGTAAACTTCACTTTTATTTAAATTTCGATCTTTAGCTACTTTTTTTATAGCTTCTTTCGATTCATATCCCTCTTTTATATATAAATTGATGTGTTCAATAACTGTCAAATTATAGTAATCATTTACACTGGTATTTCCTTCTACAACTACTACTATTTCTCCTTTTATACCGATAATTTCATTAATAACATCTTTAGCGTATCCTCTATATACTTCTTCAAACTTTTTAGATATTTCCCGGGAAATACTTATTTTTCTATTTCCCAAAACTTCTATAATATTTTGTACTGTTTTTATTATCCTATGAGGAGCTTCATAAAACACTAATGTCATATCATAATTTTTATATTTTTCTAGTTCTTTTTTTCGCTTACCTTCTTTGCTATTTAAAAAACCAATAAAACAAAATGGTAATGGTGAAAGGCCCGATACAATTAAAGCAGGGATTAAAGCAGTAGGTCCTGGTAATCCCACTACATTATACCCTTGTTCTATAACATATTTAGTTAACTCATACCCAGGATCACTAATAACAGGCGTACCTCTATCGCTAACTATTCCTACAGATTTGCCTGACGTTAAATAATATAACACTTTCTCCTTGTTTTTTTCTTCGTTATGCATATGATTGGCTATTAATTTTTTCTTTAACTCGAGGTGAGTTAACAATTTCAAAGTTTCTCTAGTATCCTCAGAAAAGATAACTTCAACTTCATTTAAAATTTTAATAGCCCTGATGGTTATATCATCAACATTTCCGATTGGTGTTGGTATTAAATACACAGTAGGGGAATTATTATAACTTTTTTGAGACATCTTATCACCTTATTCAAAAATTTTTTTAATTTGCTCGCTGTATTCACCATTATTTTTATGAGTATATATAACGTCCATTATTTTTAAGCCAGGGTTTCCATTTTTTCTTCCCTCAACTAATACTATATTTGATAGCAATCCTTTTTTTGGATAGATAAACTGTATTTTTTTCGGTTCAATGTTATTTTTTCTCATACTTTCAATTATATCAATTAACCTATCAGTCCTATGTACTATACCTATTATTCCATTGTTTTTTAATAGTTTTTTGCTCACAGTCATTATTTTTTCTAAATCTAATTTAACTTCATGACGTGCAATTGTTTTATAATCGCTAGAATTAAAATGGGAATTTTCTTTTGCTTTAAAAAAAGGGGGATTACATACTATGATATCAAAAGAATCACTTTCCCACTGTTTATATATTTGATTTATATCTGCATTTATAATTTGTATTTGATCATTTTTTTTGTTTATATCAATTGTTTTGCACGCTAATTTATAAACATCTTCTTGTATTTCGACACCTATTATTTGTGCCTTAGTTTTTGTTGAGAGTATTAATGGTATTGGGGCATTTCCACATCCAATATCTAATATTTTTTTTATATTTTTGTTGATTGTTATAAAGTTAGGTAATAAAACTGAGTCTAGTGAAAAGCAAAACATTTGTGTGTTTTGTACTATAAATAAATTTTTGTATCCTAATAATTCGTTAATGACTTCCACATTTATTTTTAGAAATTTCTACAATTCCAACCCCAGAAACTTCTACCTTATATTTTTTTGTGAGTATATCAACACTTATCACTCTTCCTGATCCTTCATCAGTTTTTATTATATCTCCTATTTCGGGCAAACATTTACGGCATTCAGTATATTCATTATCTTCATACTTCAAGCAACATAATAACCTTCCACACACTCCATTAATTTTAGAGGGGTTTAATGATAAATTTTGATTTTTAGCCATATTTATTGAAACTGAATCAAAATCATTAAGAAATTTTGAGCAACATAATAGCCTCCCACATTGCCCAACTCCACCTGTTTCCCTTGCTCTATCGCGAACTCCAACTTGCCTTAACTCGATTCTTGTTTTATAAATAGAGGCCAATTCTTTAGCTAGTTCCCTAAAATCAACTCTTTTGTCGGCTAGAAAATAAAACATTAATTGGTCTCTTTCAAAAGTATAATTAGCATCCAAAACTTGCATATTTAAATTATGTTTTTTTATCAAATCACGACAAGTATGCAAAGTTTCCTTTGCATCTTTGATATTTTTTTTATGTTTTTGATAATCTTGCTTTGAAGAAATTCTAACTATTTTTTTTAAGGTTTCCCTCAGTTTTTTCGGATCAACTTGAATTACATCCGTCTCCACCTTGCCAAATTGCAACCCTCTTTCAGTATCAACTATGACCGTTATTTTTTTCTTTAATGAATAATTATTAGTTAAAAAATAGTATATTCTTCCTTTATCTTTTAAAGAAACACCCACTACATCTACCATTATTACACCTCTTCTAATGATAAAATAAACTTGTCCATCAATAAGTTATTATTAACATTTAACATTATTTTATCTTTTAAATCTAATATAACACTAATTTTTTGTGCGATTACTTTGACTTCATTTAAATTAGAAACTTCTTGTATTTTTTCTATATAATCATTAAAAGTTTGAACTTCACGTTCTAATTTGAAATTAATCACATCTTTATAGTATAGTATAATTATGTCAAAAGCAATCATTATTTCTTCCTTTGTTTGAAAATGTTCATACCAAAGTTTTGATATGTGTAAAATTGTATTAATTTTGTTTTTTTCATAAAATATAATAAAATCTACAATTTTATTGATTTTTTCAACACTATTATCACTATTAATATAACTTTCTATTTTGTTTTTTTCGTTAAATAGAGAGTTAGCAATTTTTTGTACACTAGTTACCATAGAAATATCTTCCTTGTTTTTATTTAACGATATTATTTGGCATCTAGAAACGATAGTATCTAATAATTGGTAAATATTATCAGTTACTAAGATAGCTATTATATTGTCTTCTGGTTCTTCTAAAAATTTTAATATTGAGTTAGCAGCATTTGTATTTAATTTCTCGGCATGATTTATTATATATATTTTTTTAGAATTTTCGAGAGCTTTTTTATTAAATTCGTGTTGTAATTCTTCAAGTTGTTCTTTTTTTATCCATAAACCATCTGGATTTATAATTTTCAATTCTAAGTAATTATTGTTATCAATTCTGCTACATATAGAGCAATCACCACAATTATTATCACTAGAATAATCATTTTTACATACTAGATATTTGGCAAATGATATAACAATATCAAGTGTTTTTGAATATCCATTTGTTTCAAAAAGATATGCATGAGAAATTTTATCCTTCTTTTTGGAATTTTTCAAAAGTCTATATACTATTGGTTGATCATTAATAAAATTATCTAACATACATCACCTCTTTTTAAAAAACTAGTACTAATATTATTATTAAGGAAAACAATGCAGGCATTCCTAATATAGTTAATAACAGCACAGTTATAATATTAATAGGTATTATAAAACCTAATGGAGCCGCTATTAAATTATATCCATATAACAAAAAAGCACTAAATATTATTTTTCGTATAAATGAAAAAATCTTCTTAACCATTTTGTCCACCTCAATATATGATATGAACTTTATAGTGGTTTATGAAATTTTTTTTCTATCTTCAAGAGCCATTTCCAAAGTCATAGCATCTATGTAGTCCATATCAGCTCCAATTGGAATTCCATGTGCTATTTTTGACACAACTGTATTTGTTCCATTTAACATTTTTGAAATATATAAAGCTGTTGTCTCCCCTTCTATACTGGGTTTTACTGCTATAATAACTTCTAATATTTCTTCTTTTGAAATTCTTTCAATCAAGGAATTTATGTTTATATCCTCAGGGTTTATTCCATCTAATGGAGAAATTAATCCATTTAAAACGTGATACTTACCTTTATATTTACCTATTTTTTCAAATAAAACTATGTTTTTTGGTTCTTCTACTATACATAAAGTATTTGAATCACGAGTCTCATCTTTACAAATTGCACATATATCTTCTTCTGTTAGATTATTGCATAAATTGCATCTTCTTACTTTTGTTTTTACATCTTTTATTGAATTTGAAAACAAATCTAAAATTTCACTATCTATCTTTAATGTTGATAAAGCTAATCTCTCAGCCGTTTTTTCACCTATTCCGGGTAGTTTTTTAAAACATTCAATTAAATTTTTTATTGTGCTTGGATAATTCATTATTAAAATAATCCTGGCATTCCTTGTGTATATTTACCCATTTTAGTCTCTACTTCTTTGTCAATTTTTTTCATCACATCATTGATTGCTACTACAATCATATCTTCTAACATCTCTATTTCATCTTTTTTTATTTCCTCTGCATCAATCTGAACTTTTAATAATTCTTTATTACCATTCATTTCCACTTTAACGAAAGATGAACTACCAGTATATACTGTCTTATTTATCTCCTCTTTTGCTTCCATCATATCTTTTTGTAATTTTTGAGCTTGTTTCATCATTGCTTGAATATTCATTTTATTCCCTCTTTCTTTATTTATATTCTATAATTTGGTCAAACAATTGTTCAATATCATCTTTTTTATCATTTGGCTTTTTTAAGATATTTTTTATATCAAAATCTTCTTCTATATATTTATATTCTTTTGTCTTACTCTTATACTCTTTTCTTAGATTATCCCACTCTGTTGAATGTGTAGCAATCACGCGAAATGGAGTTTTTACGTGATTATGGATTACTTCCTCTATTTTTATTAAGTTATAATTAAAAATATCTGCCAGTCTTTCAGTCTTATATACAAATATTAAATAATCCAAACCACATGCTTTTAGTTCTCCGTCTAAAATTATTGATGCTACCTCTCCATAATCAGGATCTAAAATTAAACTTTGAATATCTGATATATCCTTTTTAATAGTTAATAGTTTTTGTTTGCTTATCGCAGAAAAAGCATTATTAATTCGAATTAACTTAATCTTTTCTATTTTCTTTTTTATTTTACTAATATCTGATATTTCTTCTTCTTTTTCATTAGTTAAGTTTTTTTCGATTTTATTTTCTTTTTCCATAACTATTTCTTTTTGTATTATTTTTTTCGGTTCTTCATCTTTTTTTTGTACTTTCTCTATTTCATTCTTTTTTGTCCTTACCTTACCTTTATTAACTATTTTTAAAATTAATAATTCCAATATTAATTTTGGATTGCTACTATTTTTCATTTCATTAATTGAAATATTCATTTCTTTTATTAATATTAAAACCTCATCTTCAGATATTTTATTTTCTATCTTTTTATATAAACTATGACTTTCTGGTTCTAATAATGAGGGAGCTGTTTTATATATTAATATATTTTTTAAAAATAAAATTATTTCTTCACTTACCTTTATTAAATTTTTCCCATCATCATTGAATTTTTCAATGATATTAAATATGACATTAATATCTCTATCAATCATCGCTTCAATCATTTCAGTTAATTCTTGCTGAGGTAAGGTGCCGTTTACATCATGTACATCCTTCAATGTTATTTTATTATCTGCATATGATAATACTTGATCTAGTATACTTATGGCATCTCTTAATCCACCTTCAGCTAATCTTGATATTTCTTTTAACGATTCCTCATCGATTTGTATTTTTTCTCCAACTACTATATTATTTAATCTTTCAACTATTTTATTCTCACTAATTTTTTTAAAGTCAAATCTCTGACAGCGAGAAAGTATAGTTGTTGGGATTTTGTGTGGTTCTGTTGTTGCTAAAATGAAAATAATATGTGGGGGTGGTTCTTCTAAAGTCTTCAACAAAGCATTAAATGCTCCTACTGTTAACATATGAACTTCATCTATTATATAAATTTTATATTTACTGTTTGAAGGAACTAAATTAACTTTACTTTTTAATTCCCTAATTTCATCTACACCATTATTAGATGCTGCATCAATTTCTATTATATCGGTACTTTGTTTATTATTTATTTGTGTACAACTTACACACTCGTTACAAGAGACCCCTTCTTTAATATTATAGCAATTAATAGTTTTTGCGAAAATTTTAGCTATACTAGTTTTTCCCGTCCCTCTAGGACCAGAAAAAAGATATGCATGAGTTAATTTATTATTTTTTATTGCATTTTCTAATACTTTCACTATTACGTCCTGGCCCACAACTTCTTTAAATGATGCTGGTCTATATTTTCTATATAAAGCTTGATACATTATTTCACCTCGTTACCTTAAATATTATAGCATTTTTAAAGTTATATTAAAAGGAAAAGATTTTTTATCTTTTCCTTTTTTGTTTAAAAAACATTCTTAATATTTGTTGAGACTCTTGTTCTAAAACCCCTTTTATAATTTTTACTTTATGATTATTTTTTTCATTATCTAAAACATTTTCTATACTTCCCACGAACCCAAATTTTTCATTACTAGTTGCATATACAATTTTATGAATTCTTGATTGCATTATAGCTCCGGCACACATTAAACAAGGTTCTAGGGTCACATATATTGTACATTTTTCTAATCTCCAACTCTTCTTCTTTTTACATGCTCTTTCTATAACTAATATTTCAGCATGTTTTGTTGCAATCTTTTTCAATTCTTTTTCATTATGTGCTCGTGCTATTATATTATTATTTTCATCAACAACAATTGCACCAACAGGTACATCACCTTTATCAAATGATTTTTTTGCTTCTTTTAATGCTTCTAACATATATTTTTCTTCCATTAGTATCACCATCCATAAAAAAAGACACGCACATACAGAGGATTTTAAGGCTGCTATCTTCCGATCCTGACCTATTTCAAACATATATGTCGTGTCTTTATTAATATATACCATTTTTCTTTTTTAATCAACTGTTTTAAAATAAAAATACTTTTTTTTGATGTTTCACGTGAAACATTCATTTTATACTTTATCTAATGTTCCACGTGAAACATTAGATTTATACTTTGTTTGATGTTCCACGTGAAACATTCTAATTATTATTTTCTTTTGTTTCTAAATTTTCTGATTCTTCAATTGTTTCTTCTTCTTTTATTATAGTAGCTACAGTACTAACTTTTTGCTCGTTCTTTAAGTTTATTAGTCTTACCCCTTGTGCTACTCTGCCAGTTGTAGATACTTGATCGAGCGATAATCTTATAATAATTCCGTTGTTTGTTATTATCATTAAATCTTCATTACCATGAACTGATTTAAACGAGACAATATTTCCGTTTTTTTCAGTTATATTTAAAGCTTTAACACCTTTACTTCCTCTATGAGTTATTCTGTATTCTTCTAAATTTGTTTTCTTTCCGTACCCATTTTCCGTTACAACTAATATTTCTTGTCCTTTTTCGGCTATTTCACATCCAACACAAATTCCTTCATCAACTTCGATTCCTTTAACACCTGATGCACTTCTACCCATTACCCTAATTTCATTTTCATCAAATCTTATCATTCTTCCGTTTGAAGATGCGATAAGAATTTCCTTCATTCCATCAGTTTTTTTAACGGCTAATAATTCATCATTATCTTTTAAGGTAATCGCTAATTTACCAGTTGTCCTTATATTATCAAATTCAGATAATTCCGTACGTTTAACTAAACCGTTTTGCGTACAAAATACAATATATTTAAATTCGTCATCATTGCTTACTTTTAACATTACCTTAACAATTTCTTCTTTTTCAATTGGAAGTAAATTAACTATTGGTAATCCTTTTGATTGTCTATTAAACACAGGAATTTCATAACCTTTTACTCTATAAACTTTTCCTTTATTTGTGAAAAACAATAAATAATCATGAGTTGTCATAGAAATTAAACTTTCAACAAAATCCTCCTCGTTTGTTGTCATCCCTTTAACACCAACACCACCACGATTTTGTGTTTTATAAGTTTCACTTGTTATTCTCTTTATGTATCCTTTATTTGTTAGAGTTATAACTATATCTTCTACAGGTATTAATGATTCATCCTCAATATAGTCAATTGCAGACATATCTATGTTACTTCTTCTATCATCGTTATACTTTGTTTTTATTTCTGATAATTCTTCTTTGATTATTCCAAGTATACGATTTTCGTTTGCTAATATATCTATTAAATCTGCTATTAAAATCATTAATTCTTTTAACTCTTCTTCAATTTTATCTCTTTCTAAACCTGTTAAACGTCTTAATTTCATTTCAAGGATAGCTTTAGCTTGTATTTCTGATAATTCAAATTTTTCCATTAATTGGTTAGTTGCTTCATTATCATTGTTAGCTTTTTTCAACATTTGAACTATTTCATCAATATGATCAAGGGCTATTTTTAATCCTTCTAATATATGAGCTCTATTCTTAGCTTTATCAAGGTCGAATTGTGTACGTCTAACAATAACTACCTTTTGATGCTCTAAATATTTTTCTAGCATTTGTTTTAAGGTTAACACTTGAGGTTGTCCATCTACCAATGCTAATAAATTAATTCCATATGTTGTTTGTAAAGATGTATGTTTATATAAATTGTTTAAAATAACATTTGCATTTGCATCTCTTTTAACTTCTATAACAATTCGCATTCCATCTCTATTTGTCTCGTCAGTTAAATCAGATATACCTTCAATTACTTTATCCCTAACTAAATCTGCTATTTTAGAAATTAAATTAGCTTTATTTACTTGATATGGAATTTCAGTTATTATTATTTGCTGTTTTCCATTCTTATTTTCTTCGATAATTGCTTTAGAACGAATTGTAATTAAACCTTTCCCAGTTTCATAAGCTTTTTTTATTCCTGAATTACCTAAAATTACAGCTCCAGTTGGAAAATCTGGACCTTTTATATTTTGCATTAATTCATATATAGTTATATCTGGATTTTCTATTAAATTTATTATTCCATCAATTACTTCACCAAGATTATGCGGAGGAATATTTGTTGCCATTCCTACTGCTATTCCTGTTGATCCATTTACTAAAAGATTCGGAAATCTCGATGGTAAAACCATAGGTTCCTTTTCACTTCCATCAAAATTATCACCAAAATCAATAGTGTTTTTATTGATATCTCTTATCATTTCACTTGCAATTTTAGTCATTTTAGCTTCCGTATATCGCATTGCTGCTGCCCCATCACCATCAACAGATCCAAAGTTACCATGACCATCTACAAGCATATATCTTATTGAAAAATCTTGAGCCAATCGCACAAGAGCTTCATAAACAGAAGAATCCCCATGAGGATGATACTTACCTAATACGTCCCCTACAATTCTTGCACATTTACGATATGATTTTTCAGGAAATAAGCCTAGTTCGTACATTGAATATATAATTCTTCGATGAACTGGTTTAAAACCATCTCTAACATCGGGTAAAGCTCTGGATACAATTACACTCATCGCATAATCTAAAAAAGATTTTTCTATTTCGTTGGATATATTTATTTCTTTTAAATTTTCTGTCATAATTCACCCCTATACATCTAAATTTTGAACAAATCTAGCGTTTTTTTCGATAAAATCACGTCTTGGCTCTACTTCTTCACCCATCAATGATTCAAAAACTAAATCAGCTCTCATCGCATCTTCTATAGTTACTTTTAATAATGTTCTGTTTTCAATATTCATTGTAGTTTCCCATAATTGTTCAGGATTCATTTCACCTAACCCTTTATATCTTTGAATATCATATTTTGTATTTTCAGGTAATTCTTTCAAATATGAACTTAATTGTTCGTCTGAATAAACATATTGAACATTTTTATTATGTTCAATCTTATATAATGGAGGTTGAGCTATATAAATATGCCCCTTTTCAACTAATATTCTAAAATATCTGTAAAAGAAAGTTAATAATAAAATTCTAATATGTGATCCATCAACATCTGCATCAGTCATTATAATTATTTTATGATATCTTAATTTATTAATATCAAACTCTTCTCCTATGCCGGTACCAAAAGCGGTAATTAAAGATCTTATTTCATTATTTGCAAAAATTTTATCTAATCTTGCTTTTTCAACATTTAAAATTTTTCCTCTAAGGGGAAGTATTGCCTGAGTTTTACTATCTCTACCTTGTTTTGCAGAACCACCAGCAGAATCTCCTTCGACAATATATATTTCAGATATAGTTGCATCTTTACTAGAACAATCCGATAATTTTCCTGGCAAACTAGATATTTCTAATACATTTTTCCTTCTTGTTAATTCTCTTGCTCTTTTTGCTGCAACTCTTGCTCTTGCTGCTGTCATACTTTTTTCTACTATAAGTTTAGCTTGATCTGGATTTTCTAACAAAAATCTCTCAAAACCATCACTAAATACGTTATCAGCAATTTTTCTTACTTCTGCATTTCCTAATTTTGTTTTTGTTTGACCTTCAAATTGAGGATTTGGATGCTTACATGACACAATCATTGTTAATCCTTCTTTAACATCTTCACTAGTCAATGATTCATCTTTTTCTTTTAATATATTATTATTTCTAGCATAGTTATTTATTATTTTTGTTAATGCTCTTTTTACTCCATCTTCGTGTGTTCCACCTTCGTGAGTATTTATATTATTAGTAAATGAGTATATATTAGAAGAATATCCTGAATTATACTGAAACGCAACTTCTAAAGATATTTCATCTTCTTCCCCAATTAAATGAATAATATTGTCATGAATAGGTGTCTTATTTTTGTTTAACATATTTACATATTCACTTATACCACCATCATAAACAAATTCTTCTTTTTTCTTTTCATCGCGATCATCACATAAAATTATTCTAAGTCCTCTATTTAAAAAAGCTAATTCACGAACACGGTTTTTCAATATTTCATATTCAAACACTGTAGTTTCTTGAAAAACTTCAGGATCAGGTTTAAAAGTAACGGTTGTTCCAGTCCTATCTTCTGAACATTTATCAATTATTTCCAATTTATTTACAGTATTACCACCATTTTCAAAACGAATATAATATACATTACCACCTTGATAAACCTTTATTTCTACCCAACTACTAAGGGCATTAACAACGCTGGCACCAACCCCATGTAAACCGCCAGATACTTTATATCCTCCACCACCGAATTTACCTCCAGCATGAAGAACAGTATATACAGTTTCCACAGTTGATAATCCTGTTTTTTGGTGAATTCCAGTTGGTATACCTCTACCATCATCTTTTACAGTAACTGAGTTATCTGGATTTATAATAATTTCTATATCATCACAATATCCTGCTAAAGCTTCATCTATTGCATTATCTACAATTTCCCATACCAAATGATGTAAACCTCTACTACTTGTTGTACCTATATACATTCCAGGTCTTTTTCTAACTGCTTCTAACCCCTCTAGAACTTGAATATTTGAAGCATCATAATTTTGTTTTCTTTCTTCCATTCTACACCTCTTCTTTATTTACTATCATGCCATTATCTATATTAATTATTTTTGATTGTTTAATTATTTCGGCATCTATATTTTTTAAATCTGTTGTTGTAATTATTGTTTGTATATTATCATTTATATGTAGCAACAAATTATTTTTCTTTATATCATCTAACTCACTAAATACATCATCTAATAACAATATTGGTTCTGTATTTCTTTCGTTTTTAAAGATTTCAATTTCACTTAATTTTAATGATAATATCGCTACTCGTTGCTGTCCTTGTGATCCATAATTTTTTAAATTAAAATTATCTATATAAAACTCAAAATCATCTTTGTGTGGTCCAAACAATGTAGAACCTATTTTTATTTCATTTTGATAAGCCTTTTTTATTTTTTCATCTAATATTTTTTTTAGATAATCTTTTTCATATTTATCAAAATCTATATTTGGTTTATATTTAATATAAAAATTATCCAACTCAGATATATTTTTAAATATTTTGGTTGCATTAAAATTTATTTGATCTATAAATTTTTTTCTATAAATATATATATTAACCGCTTTTTCTATTAGATAATTAGTTAAAATACAAAAATAATTATTATCCACAGATATATTTTTTTGCATTTTTTTTAAATATTCATTTCTTATTTTTAATAATTTGTTATATTCACTTATTAATATCAAATAGTTAGGATATAATTGAGCTAATTCTAAATTTATATATCTTCTTCTTATAGCCGGTGAACCTTTTATTAGTTCTAAATCTTCAGGATAAAAAATAATAATATTCATTTTAGATATGTAATCACTAACTTTCTTTATATCATTATTATCAATTTTTAATTGTTTATTTTTATTTTCTATATTTACTTCTAATGTAGTATTTAAATTTTCAATTTTCACAATGCCTTTTATTTTAGATTTTTTTTCCCCACTCTTTATTAAATTATTATCAATAAAAGATCGATGAGACTTTGTAATACCTAAAACGTAAATGCTTTCTAATAAATTTGTCTTACCTTGAGCATTATTTCCATAAATAATATTAATTTTAGGACTTAAATTAATTGATATATTTTTATAATTACGAAAATTAATTATTGAAAGTTCTTTTAATATCATTATATAGCCCTCTTTCTTTATTTTAATGCTTGGAATTAAAAAAACACATCTATGTTGTACTCCTATACACATATACTATTATACCACATTTTTAGGTAAAAAAATAAAAAAACAAGCCGAAATGGCTTGTTTTATAATAATTTTCTTTTTCTTAAGATTGATTCAAGTCTTGTTGCTCTCAAAATTTGATTTTCTAAAGATCCATATGAAATATTCAATTCAATACGCTGACCATTTTTAAAACTAATTATGGTTTTATGTTCATTCTTTGAATAATTTTCAATGTTGTTTAAAGAAATCCAAAAGCAATTATTAAATCTTGGGGAGCTAGTAGGAAAAAATATTATTTCTTTTGTCTCCTCTATTATAATTGGAGATTTGTAATTTACACCTAATAAACTTTTTGTTCCTTCAAATCTTCCTAAATAAGAACTTCCAAAAAATTTACAACTATCATCAACTACTTCTGTTGGAATTTTATTTATAACAAAATTATTTTCTTCCTCAATTATTTTTGAAACTTTGTCGCCAACAGGAATAATTGCTAATGTAGAGTTATTAATCTCATAATTATTTATCATTTTCACACCTCCTTATAGATATTTTTCGAAAAAAATATCAAATTTCCTTTCTTATACACCTCTTTTTTGTCAAAATTTATCATTTTTTGTCTGTTTTTACAAAAAAAAGTAAAAAAAAAGAAGAATATTTATAAATTATTCTTCCTTAATATGTCCTAATTGGTAAAATTAATTGAATAACACTATCATCATCCAAATTTTTAATAATTATTGGCTTTATATCACCATTAAATAATAATTCAATATTTTCACACTGCAAAGATCTAAGTGCATCTAGCATATACTTTGACGAAAAAGCTATTTTTATCTCTTCTTCATTATTTTTTTCAACAATTAATGTTTCTTCAACATTTCCTATTTCAGGAATATTAGAAGAAACTTTTACTTGATTTTTATTTGTTTCAAATTTAATTGTATTTTTATCAGCTTCATTAGTAAGTAATGAGGCTCTATCTATTGCATCGTAGAAACTATCTAGTTTTATTTTTACTCTTAACATAAAATCAGTTGGTATTAACTTTGAAGTATCGGGATATGTTCCATTTATTAATCTTGATAATATTATAATGTTATCAAATTTGAATATTACTTTGTTATTAAAAATATGTAATTCAACACTATTATCATCAGCAAGTATTAATTTATTAATTTCATTGATATTTTTGGTTGGTATTATTATATTAACACTTTCTTCCAATTTTCTATCTATTATAATGTTCTTTTTAGCTAATCTATATGAATCAGTGGCAGTACATTCTAGAATATCATTTTCTATTTTTATATTTAATCCAGTAAGTACAGGTCTTGATTCTTGAGTAGATGTAGCAAAAATAGTCTGATTTATCATATTTTTAAATGAAGTTTTATTCAATATGATTGGATTTTTATTATCTTCTAATTCTAAAGTAGGAAACTCCTCTACTTTATTACAATTTAAATTAAAAGAAGAACTATCAGTATATATATATAATTTTGAATCGACAACTTCTTCCATATTAATTAGTTCATTTGGTAATTTTTTAATAATATCGTATATATATTTACCTGATACAACTATGCTTCCACATTTTTCTATCTGTTCTATCTTATTAGAACTAATAAATGTTTTTATTGCTATTTCATTATCAGTACTCATTAAATAAAGACCATCATTAGTTAATTCAAATTTTATACAATTTAATATAGGAATTAAATTTTTATTAGAAATTCCTTTTATTACATAATTTAAATGTTCCATTAGTATATTTTGTTTTATTATAATTTTCATAAAATACCTCCTATTATTATTATCTTTTTTATAATTATTTATTATTATTAGTGTGGATTATGTGGAAAACTCTTCTTTTTATTAAAAATAAATGCATTTATTGTTTTTTATATTGTTGAAAAAATTTTATAAATTCTTTTTTTTCCACATATATCATTTTATATTATTAATTATTTTTTGGATTTCAAGTTCTAAACTACTATTATTTTTTATTTCTTTTTTAATTTTATCAACAGAGTGCATTACAGTTGTATGATCTTTACCACCAAATTCCATTCCTATTTTAGGTAAAGATTCTTCTAAAACTATTCTGCAAATGTACATTGCTATTTGTCTAGGAACAGAAATGCTAGCAACTCTCTTTTTACTTTTTAAATCTTCTACACTTATATTGTAATTATTAGCAACTAATTGTTGCACTTGATCAATTTTATTTTTACTTATTATACTTTTCACAAAATAATCTTTCAAAGCTTCTACAGCTAAATCCAAAGTAATATCAGATCCACTCATCATTGTTGCGTAAGCAAATATTCTTGTTATTGCCCCCTCTAACTTTCTAATATCGCTTGTGCAGTTACTAGCTATATATTCTTTAACATCTGAAGGAAAAGAACTAGCTAAAATATGACCTTCAATTTTTTTATCAATAATTGCCATCCTTAATTTAAAATCAGGGGGCAAAATATCAATAGTAAGACCCCAATTAAATCTTGTTCGTAACCTATCTTCTAGTTGTTTCAAATCATCAGGTGATCTATCAGACGAAATTATTATTTGTTTGTTATTTGTATGTAATTCATTAAAAGTATTAAAAAATTCTTGTTGTGTTTTAGCGGCAATTTCAAGATATTGTATATCGTCAATCATTAGAACATCTATTTCCCTATATTTCTTTTTAAAGTTTTCTACACTATTGAAATTGTTGCCTTCTTTATTTTTTCTATACAATTCGATAAAATCATTTACAAATTGCTCACTTGTAACATACAGAACTTTTTTATTACTATTTTTAATTATATAATTACCAATAGCATGCATTAAATGAGTTTTGCCTAAACCACTATTTCCATATATAAATAATGGATTATACATATAGCCAGGTTTTTCAGCAACCGCTAAAGAAGTAGTTTTCGCAAATTTATTACTCTCACCCACAATAAAATTTTCAAACAAGTACTTAGGGTTTAAATTTGATTCAAAATTAAATGATAATGGAACTCCTACTTGTTTTTCTTCGATTTCAATATTTGCTTGTAATTCTTCTTCGGTAGAATATTCAAATTGAAAATTAGAACCTGTAACATCTGTGAATATTTCTTCAATAAAATCATTATAGTTTTCTTTTAGATGCTTTTTATGCACATGCATAGGAACTAAAACCTTTGCTTTATTACCTTCGAGGGATAATAATTTTGTTTCCATAAACCATATTTCATAAAGCATAGGTGATATATTCTCTTTTACTTTAAGTAAAAACAAATTCCAAATATTGTTAATATCCATATAAAAACACCCCACTTAACTAATGTCTACTAATATTTTACATTATTTTTGTGGAAAAGCCAAGAAAAAACGCACAAATATATATTTTCCACAATATAAAATATATTAAAAACAAAAGAAACATCTACTTATACACACAAATGTGGAAAACTTTTAAACAATGTTAATAAAATAAATTAATTTTTCCACATTTATGTTGAAAAAAGGATTCTTATATTTAATATTAAGTCATTTTATACTGTGGAAAAAAAATAATAACAAAACATTTGACAAAAGTATATTTTATCTATATAATGATTAGAGCAATGGCAAATTTATATTCAGGAGGTGTGATCTTATGAAAAGAACTTATCAACCAAATACTAGAAAAAAAAGTAAAAAACAAGGTTTTTTTGCTAGAATGAAAACTAAAATCATAAATAATAGACGTCGTAAAGGTCGTAAAGTATTATCACATTAAAATACACCACTGTTTTACAGTGGTTTTTTACTATGAATTAAGGGTGTGAACATGAAAAAAATAAATATAATAAAAAAAAATACTGATTACAATAGAATAATAAAAAGTTGTAAACCATATAAATATAAAGATTATATAATATATATAGAAAAAAATAACGATGATATTTATCATTTTGGTTTTTCAGTTAGCAAAAAAATTGGTGGAGCAGTATTAAGAAACAAAATAAAAAGGCAATTAAAAAATATAATTGACAAAAAAAACTACCAAAATGGATTTAATTGTATTATAATGGTAAGGAAGGGTATTTTGGATAAAAGTTTCACAGATATGGAAACTGAATTATTATATATATTAAAAAAAGTAAACATTACAAAGGAGAAACAAAATGAATAAGAGAAAAATACAACTACTCGTACTTCTTGTTTTAGTTTTAGGATTAACTGGTTGTACAAAAATATTAAAAGATGATGAAGGAAAAGCAATACAAAATAAAGAAACAGGACAAAATCTAACAGAAAACATATTATGTCGCCCCGAATCTGAAGATATAAAAAAAATATACGAGCAAAACAAAATTGATATAAGTAAATTACCACAATGTAGCGAATTTAAAGTAAGTGATGGTGGTTATGAAGGTATATGGACAACAGTATTTGTAAAACCATTGGCATGGCTTATAGTAAAGGTTGGAAATTTCTTTAATAGTTACGGAATAGCTATAATAATTGTTACATTATTATTAAGAACAATAGCAATTCCAATAACAAAAAAGACAGCTGTTCAATCTGAAAATATGAAAATAGCCCGCCCAGAAATAGATAAATTAGAGCAAAAATATAAAGGACGACAAGATCAAGAGAGTATGATGCAAAAAAGTCAAGAAATGCTACAAATATATAAAAAGCATAATATAAATCCAATGTCTGGTTGCTTATTTTCATTTATTCAAATACCTTTATTCTTTGCATTTTACGAGGCAATAAATAGACTTCCAGTATTATTCGAAGAAACCTTTTTAGGTTTATTTCAATTAGGAACTAATCCTATGAAAGCGATTTCTAATGGAAATTATTATTACATTATTTTTATAATTTTAGTTATAGGTGCTACTTATTATTCATTTAAATTAAATAGTGTTGCATCAATGAGTAAAGATCAAGAGAAACAAATGAAGATGATGACAAACATAATGATTGTATTTATTTCAATTGCATCTTTCAGTTTACCAACAGGAATAGGATTATATTGGATATTTAATAGTACCTTTACAATTATCCAAAACTTATTGGTGAAAAGGAGAAAAGCAAATGGTAGAAATAGTTAAATTTGAAGAGAAAACTAAAGATGAGGCATTAAAGAAGTGTTTGACTAAATTAGATAGAAGTATTGACAATATATATTATAAAGAAAGAGAAATTGAAGGGAAATTATTTAAAAGCAAGAAATTTGAAATTACCGCTATAAAAAAAGATGATGTTATAAAATTCGTAAAAAATTATTTCAATGAAGTATCAAAAATGATGAATATAGATATTAAAAGCGAGGTAAAAGAGAAAGATGATGTAATAGTGGTTGTATTAGTAACTTCCAATAATTCTATTATAATAGGAAAAGAAGGTCGTACTTTAAATTCATTACAAATGGTTTTAAAACAAGCAATTAAAGTTAATACAGATTTTAACATTAAACTTAATATAGATGTTGCGAATTACAAGAACAAAAAAATAAAAAATATAGAATATGAAGTAAGAAAAATTGTTAAAGAAGTATTGAATAGTAAAATAGAAGCTAAATTAGATCCTATGAATTCATATGAGAGAAGATTAGTTCACACTATTGTTAGTGAATATAAAGAACTTTCCACTGAAAGTCAAGGAGAAAATCCAGAACGTTATGTAATTATAAAATATAATGATTAAAGGTTGCATGAGCAACTTTTTTTATTGACTATAGAGTGCAAATAATGTAAAATTAATAAGAAAGTGGTGGTTAAATGAGAGGAAAAAAAATGAATGAATATTATCATTATGTATCACCAATATTAAATTGTGAAGAATTCAAAAAAAGAAAATTATACCAACACCATGAAAATGATTCGGTTTATAGTCATTCTATAAAAGTATCGATTTTAGCTTACAAAATAGCAAAATTTTTTAGATTAGACTCTTACAGCGTAGCAATCGGGAGTTTATTACATGATTTTTATGATGAGCCATGGCAAATTGAAGGGAATTTAGTGGAAAGAAAAAACAAAAACATATTAAGAGGACATGGATTTATACATGCAAATCAGGCTTTGAAAAATTCTCGTATTTATTTTCCTGAATTGATGAATAATAAAGTAGAGGATATAATTAAAAAGCATATGTTTCCTTTAAATGTATTGCCCCCTAGTTATCTAGAAAGTTGGATTGTAACATTATGTGATAAATATGTATCATTAGATATATTTAAGGATCCTAAGCAAATACCAAAGTATATTGGAATTAAAAAACTACCAAAATTTATAACAGTTAAGAAAAGTGGGTGATAATATGAATGATACAATAGTAGCTATCTCAACAGCTCTTGGAGTTGGAGCAATATCAATAATTAGAGTAAGTGGAAATGAATCGATAGAAATAGTAAATAAAATATTTAAAGGAACTAATTTAAATGAAGTTCCCACTCATACAATAAATTATGGACATATAATTGACAAAGAGAAAATAATTGATGAAGTTTTAATATCAGTCATGAAAAGTCCGAAAACATTTACAATGGAAGATATTGTTGAAATAAATTGTCATGGTGGAATAGCAACAACCAATAAAGTATTAGAATTATTATTAAGCAATGGTTGTAGATTGGCGGAACCAGGAGAGTTTACAAAAAGAGCTTTTCTAAACGGAAGAATTGACTTAATAGAAGCTGAAGGAATAATTGACTTAATAAATGCTAAAACTGATCAAGCAAGAAATTTGGCTATGAATCAAGTAGAAGGAAAAATTTCTAAGTTAATAAGAGATTTAAGACAACAAATAATAGAAATTTTAGCCAATATAGAAGTTAATATTGATTATCCTGAATATGAGGATATAGAAGAATTGACAGTTAATTTGTTGAACCCTAAAATTCAGTTAATAAAAGAAAGTATAAGAAATATTTTAAATGAAAGTGAAAACGGAAAATTAATAAAAGAAGGTATAAAAACAGCAATAGTTGGAAGACCAAATGTTGGTAAAAGTAGTATATTAAATAAATTAATAGATGAAGAAAAAGCAATAGTGACTGATATTGAAGGGACAACAAGAGATACTGTTGAAGGTACACTAAATCTTGATGGCGTAATTTTAAATATTATAGATACTGCAGGAATAAGACAAACCCAAGATGTAGTTGAAAAAATTGGAGTTACTAAAAGTTTAGAATTGATAGAAAAAGCGGATTTAATATTATTGGTATTAAACAACAATCAAGAATTAACTAATGAAGATAAAGAAATACTTTCAAAAATAAAAAATAAAAATTATATAACAATAATTAATAAAATAGATTTAGAAAGTAAACTTGATACTTCAATACTAGATGGTGAAAACATTATTTATATGAGTGTAATAAATGATAGAGGGGTTAATGAATTAAAAAAGAAGATAAAAGAAATTTTTAATTTAGAGCAAATAACCACTAAAGATCTAACTTATTTAACTAATGCAAGGAGTATATCAATATTAAAAAAATGTTTAAATACAATTGAAGAAATAGATAGGGAAATGATAAAGAATAGTCCTATAGATATGATTGAAATAGATATAAAATATGTATGGACGTTATTAGGCGAAATAACAGGTGAAACTTATGAAGAAGAATTAATAGATCAATTATTTAGTCAATTTTGTCTAGGTAAATAAAAATTTAATATACATAGTGGTAAAACAGGTAAAAACACACCTGTTTTTACTAATAAAAAGATGTTGTTTTAAAATCAATAATCTAGTATAATAATAATGCAAAAGAGGTGTTTAAAATGAAATATGAAATAATTGTGGTAGGTGGTGGACATGCGGGATGTGAAGCAGCGTTAGCTTCAGCTAGGAAAAAACATAAAACGCTGCTGATAACTGGAAACATAAATAATATAGCTGATATGCCCTGTAACCCTTCAATAGGAGGTAGTGCAAAAGGAATTGTTGTAAGGGAAATAGACGCATTAGGCGGAGAAATGGGAAAAACTGCTGACAAATCTCAAATTCAGATAAAAATGTTAAATAATAAAAAAGGTCCCGCTGTTCAAGCTTTAAGAGCCCAAGCAGATAAAAAAACGTATCCAAAGGAAATGCTGAAAACACTTCAAAAACAAGAAAATTTAGATATAAAAGAATCAATAGTCGAAGATTTAATAATTGAAAGCGAAAAAATTAAAGGTGTTAAATTAGAAACGGATGAAATAATATATAGCGATATAGTAATATTAACAACAGGAACCTATTTAAAATCTGACATCATGGTAGGTGATACTAGAAGAAGAAGTGGTCCAAATGATCAAAAACCAAGTCATTATTTAAGTGATAATTTAGCAAATCTAGGATTTAAAATAATTAGATTAAAAACGGGAACCCCACAACGAATTGATAAAAATAGTATTAATTTTGCAAAAACAAAAATAGAAAAAGGGGATGATGTTCTATACACATTCAGCTTTGATAATAAACCAACGTATAAAATAGAAGATCAAGTACCATGTTACTTAGTATATACAAATGAAAATACCCATGAAATAATAAAAAATAACCTAAGTAAATCTAGCATGTATGGAGGATTGGATGACATACAGGGAGTAGGACCAAGATACTGTCCTTCTATCGAAGATAAAGTTGTTAGATTTTGTGATAAAGAAAGGCATCAGCTTTTTTTAGAACCAGAGAGTTTATTTTATGATGATTTTTATATTCAAGGATTTTCAACTAGTATGCCACATGATATTCAAGAACAAATGGTTCGTAGCATAGAAGGATTAGAAAATGCAAAAATAATAAAATACGCATATGCAATTGAATACGATGCAATATATCCTACCCAACTAAAACAAACTCTAGAGACAAAAATAATTGAAAATTTGTATACTGCTGGTCAAATTAATGGGACGAGTGGTTATGAAGAAGCAGCATGCCAAGGTTTAATAGCTGGAATTAATGCTTCATTAAAATTAGAAGGAAAAGAACCTTTTGTTTTAAAAAGAAGTGATGGATATATAGGGGTACTTATTGATGATTTAGTAACTAAAGGGGTAAGAGATCCCTATAGATTATTAACATCACGTGCTGAATATAGGTTATTGTTAAGACATGATAATGCAGATCTTCGCTTAAGAAAATATGGTTATGAAATCGGGTTAATAGATGAGGAAAGGTATAACAAATTAATAATAAAAGAAAATAAAATAAAGGAATTGGAATCGCACTTGAAAAAAATAAAATTAACCCCCAAAAAAGAAGTTAATGATTATTTAATTAGTTTAAATTCAGCTGTTTTAAAAGATGTAACAACATTATATGATCTATTAAAAAGACCAAAAATAAAAATAGAGCATTTAAGAAAATTTACTGATATTAATTATGATGATGAAATAATAGAACAGGTAGAAATAAATAATAAATATGAGGGTTATATAGCTAAATCTAAAAAAGAAGCAACAAAAATGCTTCATTTAGAAAATAAAACAATTCCCGAGGATATTGATTATGATAAAATTCACAATATAGCAAGTGAAGCAAGACAAAAATTAAAAGAAATAAGACCAACATCTATTGGACAAGCCTTACGAATAAGTGGTGTAAACCCTGCTGACATATCTATACTAATGGTGCATTTAAAAAAGGAAAGATATTATGAATGAAAAAGAATTTATTAATGAATTAGATAAAATACAAATAAAAATCAATCAATATCAACTTGATCAATTAAAAAAGTATTATGAATTGTTGGTAGAGTGGAATGAAAAGATAAATTTAACGGCAATAACCGAAAAGGAACAGGTATATCTAAAACATTTCTATGATAGCGCAACTTTATGTAAGTACATAGATTTTAAAAATAATACCAATCTTTGTGATGTAGGAACTGGGGCTGGTTTTCCTGGTATAATAATAAAAATATTATTTCCTGAATTAGAGGTTACGTTAGTGGATTCTCTAAATAAAAGAATTAATTTTCTAAATATTGTAATTGAAAATCTAAAATTAGAAAAAATAAGTGCTGTACATGCGAGAATAGAGGAGTTTGCTCTTAAAAATCGGGAAAAATACGATATAGTTACAGCAAGAGCCGTTGCACCTTTAAATATTTTACTGGAATATTGCATACCTTTAGTAAAAATAAATAAATACTTCATTCCTATGAAAGGAAACATTTCCCAGGAAATAGATGGCAGCTTAGAGGCTTTAAAAGTATTAAATTCAACGATAATAGATAGTCAAGAATTTTTATTACCAAAAGAAGATAGCAAAAGAACAATAATTAGAATTAAAAAAATATCAAAGACAAATAAAAAATATCCAAGAAGATATAGTGAAATAAAGAAGAACCCGTTATAGGATTCTTCTTTTTATAATTTTGGGAAATAATTTAAAAAAAGATTGAATTATTTCCCAAAATATAGTAGTATATATATTAGAGAATAAAGGAGGGGATATATAATGGAAATGGAAAAAAAGGTTTTAGAATTAAATTTAGATGATATATTACCTAACAGATTTCAACCAAGAATTAAATTTGAGGAACAAGCAATAAATGAATTATCTGAATCTATTAAGGAACATGGAGTTATCCAACCAATTATTGTCCGAAAAATTGGTGACAAGTATGAAATAATAGCTGGTGAAAGGCGTTATAAGGCTAGTGTTATAGCGGGAAAAAATACTATTCCAGCTATAATAACAGATCTAGATGATAAAGAGAGTGCAGAAGTTGCTTTGATTGAAAACGTACAAAGACAAGATTTAACACCAATTGAAGAAGCTGTTTCATATAGGAAAATATTAGATATGGGGTATTTGACTCAAGAAGAATTAGCAAACAAACTTGATCGAAATCAATCAACAATAGCAAATAAATTAAGATTATTAAATCTAGATGATGATGTACAAGAAGCTTTATTAAATAAGAAAATATCAGAAAGACATGCAAGGTCTCTGTTAAAAATCAGTAATGGTAATCAACAACGGGAAATGTTGAAGAAGATAATTGAAGATAGATTGACAGTAAGAAAAACAGATGAAGCAATAGATAATATGTTAAAAGGAACAGATGTGGAAGAAACTAATAATGAAATATTTGTCGACGACCAAAAGGAAGACAAAATGAATAATAATATGAATAATGATATTTTTAATATTCCATCAGAACCAATTATTGATGATGTTGAAATGGAAACTATTTCTCAGGACATTAATACAATAGCGGAAGATAATAAAACACAAATTAGTAATAATTATGTAAATCCAGGATTTATGGATATTGATAATATTGAAAAAAACGCTGAAGATATCTATGTTGAAAAACCAGCTGCTAATATTAACGACTTACTTGAAACAAAAAAAGACAATAATGTAAATTACCAACCTATAGTAGAGACAGTAGAAAACCATAACCCTGATGAATTTATTATACATCCAAGTAAATTTTTCAATATGGATGATGATATAGTTGAAGAAAAACCGATTCAAGAAGATAAGATTGATGTATTTACTACAGATTCATTTGTAAATAATGAATTTGATAATAGCTTTAATCAATCATCAGCAAATAATTTCATAAATAATGATGAGAAAAAAGAAGATAAATCAATAATTGATAGTTTTGATTACAATTTTGATAGTCAACTTACAAATGTTGTTGATGAACCAAAACAAGAAGTGATTCCAGAGTTAGAAGAAATTAAGATTGATGATTTTATAGACGAAATAAAATTTGATGATGATAGTGATAATTCACAAACTAACTTATACGATCCTTTAGAAGATTCGATTCCAGAATTAGACCTAGAAAAACCTGCACAATCAAGCACATACATGGCCGGTGATTTAAAAACTGTTATAAATACTATTCGTAACTGTGCTGAGACAATTGAAAAATATGGATATATTATAGATACAGAAGAACTGGATTTTGAGGATACATATCAAGTTATATTTAAAATTGAGAAAAAAAATTAAAAGTAAGTAGTTAATACTTGCTTTTTCTTGTATAAAAAAAGTAAAGATGTTAAAATAAGCATGGTGATAAAAATGGATTTTGAATTAGTATCAAAGTACAAACCTAGTGGAGATCAGCCACAGGCAATAAATAAATTAGTTGAAAATATAAAAAACGGGTGTAAGGAACAAGTTTTATTAGGAGCAACCGGAACTGGAAAAACATTTACTATTGCAAATGTAATAAAACAAGTAAAAAAGCCGACTCTTGTTCTAGCTCACAACAAAACACTTGCAGGACAACTTTATTCGGAACTTAAAGAACTTTTTCCAAATAACAGAGTTGAATATTTTGTATCATATTATGATTATTATCAACCTGAGGCATATGTAGCTAAAACAGATACATATATTGAAAAAGATGCATCTATAAATGACGAAATAGACGAGTTGAGGCACGCTGCAACATCATCTCTACTAAATAGAAAAGATGTTATTGTGGTAGCATCTGTTTCGTGTATTTATGGTATTGGAGAAATAGAAGAATATAAAAACAAAATGTTAACTCTAACAATTGGAGATATAATAGATCGTAATGATGTAATGCAAAAACTTGTAGAAATGTTATACGAAAGAAACAACTATGATTTAAAAAGGGGAAGTTTCCGTGCTCGTGGAGATGTTTTAGAAATTATGCCTATTAACCAACATGGTAAGGGCATAAAAATAGATTTTTTTGGAGATGAAATAGAAAAGATAAGTGAGTTTGATACATTAACTGGAACTATAATATCTAATAAAAATTCAATAAGCATATTTCCAGCAAGTCACTTTGTAACCAGTGAAGACAAATTGAAAATAGCTATTAAAAATATAAAAGAAGAATTAGAAATACAATTAGAAAAATTTAAGAAAGAAAATAAATTACTAGAGCATCAAAGATTAATGGAAAGAACCAATTATGATTTAGAAATGTTGTCAGAAACGGGGTTTTGCAGAGGAGTAGAAAATTACTCAAGACATATTGCGTTGAAAAAAGAAGGCGAAACCCCAACTACCTTAATAGACTTTTTTGGGGACGAATTTTTAATGATAATTGATGAGTCTCATGTCACCATTCCGCAAGTTAGGGGGATGTATAATGGAGATAAAGCACGGAAAGAAGTGTTGGTAAACTATGGTTTTAGATTACCAAGTGCTTTAGATAATAGACCTTTAAAATTTATAGAATTTGAAAAAAAGATGAAGCAAGTGGTCTATGTTTCTGCAACTCCTGGTGATTATGAATTGGAAAAAGGTAAAAATAAAGTTATTGAGCAAATTATAAGACCAACAGGGCTACTTGATCCAACAATAGAAATAAAACCTACTAAGGGACAAATCGATGACTTAATAGACGTAATTAATGATAGAATTTTAAAAAATGAAAGGGTTTTAATTACAACTTTAACAATAAGAATGGCAGAAGAATTGACTACTTATTTAAAAAAAATAGATATAAAAGTGGCTTATTTGCATAGTGAAATAAAGACACTTGAAAGATTAAAAATAATAAGAGACCTAAGAACAGGAAAATATGATGTGTTAGTAGGAATTAACTTATTAAGAGAAGGAATAGATATACCAGAAGTCAGCCTTATTGCCATAATGGATGCTGATAAGCAAGGATTTTTAAGGAGTGATCGAAGTCTAATTCAAACTATAGGTAGAGCAGCTAGAAATGAAAACGGTCATGTAATTATGTATGCCGATAAAATAAGTGATGCAATGAAAAAGGCAATAAACGAGACAAAAAGAAGAAGACAAATACAAGAAGAATATAATATTAAGAATAATATAACTCCAAAAACTATTATAAAAGAAATAAGAAGTATCATAACCAACAATAAAGAGATAGAAGAAAAAGAAACAACTGTATTAAGCAAAAAAGATAAAGATAACTTAATAATGAGTATAGAAGTTGAAATGAAAGAAGCTGCTAAAAATTTAGAATTTGAAAGAGCAATGGAGTTAAGGGATATATTGTTGGAATTAAAAGGTGAAAGATAAAATGACTTTTAAAAAAATATATATCGAAATTACTAATATATGTAATATGGATTGCTCTTTTTGTTCAAAGGATATTAAAAAGAAAAGAGAACTTAAATTAGAAGAATTTGAACATGTTTTAAGGAGTATAAAACCATATACTAAATATATATGTCTACATATAAAAGGCGAACCATTCATGCATAGTAAAATAAATGATATTCTAAATATGTGTAGCAAATACAATATATCTGTCAACATTACAACAAATGGAACTTTATTAGAAAAAAACATCGATTTAATAAAAACTAATGACAGCATAAGGCAAATAAATATATCTCTCCATAGTTTTGAAAAAAATGGTCTTGTTGAGGATAAATATGTAGAAAGTATTGTTAACTCTACAAAGATAATTTTAGAAAATACAGATATAATAATTTGTTATCGTTTTTGGACTTTAGATGATAAAATTTTAAAAGAAAAAAACAAAGAGATGCTAAATGAAATAATAGGAAGTTTAAATTTAAAATTGGACAGCGAATATCTAAATAATGATAAAAAGGATATTAAACTTACAAAAAATCTTTATTTAAGCAAAGGAAAAGTATTCGAGTGGCCAAGTTTACACAACTCTTACTTTTCTACATCAGGTAGTTGTTATGGTCTTAAGACACATATTGGTATTTTATCTGATGGAACAGTTGTTCCGTGCTGTTTAGATAGTTCGGGCATAATCGATTTAGGTAATATTTTTAAAGAATCACTAGATGTAATATTAAATAAAAAAAGAGTTAAAGATATACTTGAACAATTTAGTAAAAACAAAAAAATAGAATCATTATGTCAAAGGTGTTCATTTAATAAAAAGAGATAAAAAAATAATGATGTAAAAGTAATTTCTTTTGTGTTTAAAAAAATTTTCGAAAATATTTTTCTATGATATAATGGTAAAAGGAGTTGATTATAATGAAAGTAATCATAATAGATGAAAATAAAACAAAAAGATTTAATAGATGGTTAGATTGGTTAATACACATGGTGGGATATGCTCTTGTTTTAATAAGTGTATCGGTAATATTTGAAAAAACAATTTATATAGATAATGGATACTTTGGTTTATGGGGACTTATAGCGGCAGTTATAATTTACATTTTGAACAAAACAATAAAACCAATTATAGTATGGCTTACATTACCTATCACAGGATTGACATTGGGTCTTTTTTACCCATTTATAAATGTTTTTATTTTAAATCTTGTTGATTTTATTTTAGGTAAACATTTTAATATTCAAGGATTGATAATGGGATTTGTTGTTGCAGTTTTTATATCGTTCATGAATATAATAATGGAAAGCTTAATTATTAAACCAATTTTAAGAAGGGGATGGTAAAATGGGTTCAATATTTCTTGATTTAGGAGTAATAAAAATATATTGGTACTCAGTTATAATGTTTATTGCTATCTTTATAGGCAGTGGTTTAGCACTTAGAGAAGCAAAAAAATGGAAAATTCCAGAAGAGTTTATGATAAATTTATTTTTCTTCTTAATTCCATTAGCAATAATAGGTGCTAGACTTTATTTTGTTACCTTTAACTGGGATTATTATAGTGTTAATTTAATAGATATAATAAAGGTTTGGGAAGGTGGCTTAGCCATTCATGGAGCAATTATTATTGGAATTATATGGGCTATATATTATAGTAAAAAATACGCCGTTAATACATTAAGATTAATGGATATAATGGCAGTTGGATTACTTATAGGGCAGGCAATAGGACGATGGGGAAATTTTTATAATGGAGAAGCATTTGGTCCTGTTACAACAATAGAAAATCTAAAAAATTTATTTATTCCAGAATTTATAATTGAAGGTATGAAAATTAATGGGGTTTATCACCATCCAACATTTTTATATGAATCTCTTTGGTGTTTATTAGGTTTTATTTTGATCCTCTTTATAAGAAGATATAAGTATATAAAAATAGGTCAACCAACGGCGTTTTACTTAATGTGGTATTCGGTAGGCAGATTTTTTATAGAAGGGTTAAGACAAGATAGTCTTATGATAGATACAATAAAAATGGCACAGGCAGTTTCAATCGTTATGTTTGTTTCAGGACTTCTTCTATTTTTTATTCGTAATAGGGGTTCTAGATTTAATAATCAATATAATGATACGGAAAATACTGATGACGTTGTATTCTGATTATGCAATAATAGTTAATAGTGTCGCAGGATAGATAATAACTTAAACGGAATTATTACGCAGAATAATAAAAAATTTTTATAATCTATAAGCAATATCGCGTACATATAACACGACTGCGAATGCAAAAAAAAGATATCAGCGAATGATATCTTTTTTATTTGTAATTCCGACGATATAGTCGATTGAAGCATCATATAATTTTGATAGCTCAATTAAATAAGAAACTGGTATTTCTCTATTACCAAGTTCATATCTTGAATATACTACTCTATTTATTTTTAAATAATTAGCAACATATTGTTGAGTAAAATCATTATCTTCACGTAAATCACGAAGTCTTTTGTATAACATAATATCACCCTGTTTCCATTGTATTAAATATATAACGCAAATTTTGTCGATTGGAACTATTTAGTTTCCAAAAATCTAAAAAAACAGTGTAAATGCGGTATAATTATATAAAAACATATAATTGTGAGGATTTTTAGAGGAGTTATTTAAATTTAAAATAAATAATAGTTTTATTAGTATATTAAATATAGTATAATAGTAATGGTGATAAATTTGAATAAAAAAGTTGTTATTTTCGGTGGAGGAACCGGACTATCTACATTATTAAGAGGATTAAAAAAATTTCCCCTTGATATATCAGCTGTGGTTTCAGTATGTGATGATGGAAAAAGTACCGGTCGTTTAAGAGAGGAATTTAAAACTCCTGCCGTAGGCGACATCAGACGAGTATTAGTATCTTTATCCGAAACAGAACCTTTAGTCGAAAAATTACTTAACTATAGATTTAATACAACAAGTGATTTAAACGGACATACAGTTGGAAATTTACTCTTAACTGCCGCAGCCAATATAAGTGGAAATATGTCGAACGGAATTGAAGCAATAGGTAAAGTATTAAATTTAAAAGGAAGAGTTATTCCATTAACAGAAGAAGATAATGTAACTTTGATTGGGAAAATGGAAGATGGAACAATTGTCGAAGGAGAACATAGAATAACGGAATATACAAAGGGTATAGTAGATGTTTTTTATAAAGAAAAGCCTGTTGTTACACCTGAGGCAATAGATGCAATTCGTAATGCTGATTTAATTATATTAAGTATGGGAAGTGTCTTTACTAGTATTATTCCCAACTTAATATGTGAAGAAATAAAATATGAATTAGAAAAAAGTAGTGCTAAAATAATGTATGTGTGTAACATGATGACACAACCAGGTGAAACAGATAATTTTAGTGCTAGTCACCATATTAAATTATTAAACAAATACTTAGGCACACGTAAAATTGATGTAGTAGTTGTAAATAATGGAAAAATAAGTGATGAATTAAAAATAAAATATGAAACATTGGAGCAAAAAGATCCAGTTGTTTTTGATAAAGAAAACATAAGAAATATGAATATTGATATAATTGAGGGAGATTTTGTTATTATAGAAGATGAAATGATCAGACATAATGTTATAAAATTGGCTTCCCATATTTTTTCATATTTAATTTAGGTGGTGGTTTTATGTCGTTCACTAGTATTGTGAAAAGTGAAGTTAGTAAAATAGAAACATTAAACATGGAGAAAATAGCTGAATTATCAGCTATTTTCAGAAACATTTCAAGTGTAGATAAAGAAATAAAAATTACTACTGAAAATGCAAGTGTTGCTAGAAGAATATTCAATTTAGTGAAAGATTTATATGGTATAAACGCAAAAATAGTTGTAAGAAGAGGTTATAATTTTAATAAAAGCTATTTATATATATTACAGATAGATCATAATATAAATAAAATATTAAGTGATTTAAGTATTTTTGAGGATAGTAAATATTTATTAATTCCTAAAAAATATATTGTAGATGACGAAGATTTAACCCGTGCATATTTAAGAGGGTTATTTATGGCAGTAGGTAGTATTAATGATCCTAAAAAATCTAGATATCATTTGGAATTTCTTGTTGATAGCGATAAATATGCTGAGTTTATAAGTAGTCTTTTGAATACATACAATCTTAATGGCAAATGCTTAAAAAGAGAAAACAAGTATATGATATATATAAAAGAAGCGGAGAAGATAAGTGATTTTTTAAGAATAATAAATGCCAGTAATGCTGTTTTATATTACGAAGACATAAGAATATATAGAGATCACAAAAACATGACTAATAGACTTAATAATTGTGAGCAAGCAAATGTTGATAAAATAATAATGACGGCAAATGAACAAATTCGTGAAATAGAATTGATAAAAAGTATTGGTGGTTTAGATTTGCTTGATCCAAAAATCCGTGATGTTGCTATATATAGAGTCAAGTATCCTGAGGCATCTTTAGCCGAATTAAGTGAAATAATAAGTATAGAAACAGGTAATATTATTACTAAATCAGGATTACATCATCGATTTAATAAAATAAAACTTTTAGCACAAAAAATAAAAGAAAGCGAGAAAAAACAATAATTTATTGTTTTCTTTTTTGTTTTATAAAGACAATTGGTCTAAATTATAGTATAATATTTATATCATGAGGTGATAGAATGCAAGAAACTTTTAGAAGTTTAACAAGTTTAATCAAGGAGCATGAAAGAATAGTAATAATGACTCATAAAAATATAGATTTAGACGGATTTGGTTCGGCCTTGTGTTTGTATACAATAATAAAGTCATTCAATAAAGAATGTTATATATGTCTTAATAAAAGACAATTAAATAAACCTATAATTAGAGCAATTGAAACACTAAAAAAAGAAAATATTTTAGTGGATTTTCTAGGCAAATCTTGTATAAAAGAAACGGTAAATAAAGAAACTCTATTAATAATATTAGATACTTATAAAAAAGAGTTATTAGAGGATAAAGTCGCTCTGCAGTTAACTAGTAATATAGTAATTATCGACCATCATATTGTTAATAATGATTATATAATTCCGACTAGATTAACATACATTAATTCTAATTTATCAAGTACTAACGAAATAATGGTTAATTATTTGAAATACCTAAATAAGGTTGTTCATCCTTCGATTGCAACTATAATGTTAGCCGGAATAGAGATAGATACTAATAGTTTTAAAGTTAAAACCACAGAAACAACATATGAGGCAGCAGCTTTTCTTACTTCACTAGGGGCAAACAACGTAACAAAACAAGATATGCTTAAGGAAAACAAAGATGATTATTTAAGACGTCTTAAATTTGTTAAGAAAAGCTATATGGTAAACAAAGAAACAATATTATGTACACTTGACGATAAAATTGTTGAAAAGAAGGATTTAGCAACCATTGCTGAAAATTTACTGCAATTTGAGGATGTAGAGTCATCGTTTGTTATTGGTAAAATATCAAAAAATGTAGTTGGAGTTAGTGCTAGATCATTAGGAAATGTCGATGTGTTTAAAATATGTAAAAAATTAGGTGGCGGTGGGCATATGACTAATGCAGCTGTACAAATTAATGATGTTTCAATAAACGAAGTTAAAAAAAGACTTTTAAAAATAATAAATTGAGGTGATATAGTGAAAGTAATCTTTATTAAGGATTTAAAAGGACAAGGAAAAAAAGGGGAAATAAAAGAAGTAAAAGATGGATATGGCATGAATTTTTTGATAAAAAATGGATATGCAGTTTCAGCAACTTCGACTGGTATTAAAAGATTGGAAGAAGAAAACAAACAAAAAAAAGAACAAGAAGAAAAATTAATTAATGATTGTTTAATAATTAAAGATCAACTTGAAAAAATAACATTGCAATTTAAAGTGAAGACTGGTGAAATGGGTCGCGTATTTGGAAGTGTAAGTCCTAAACAAATAACAAAAGAATTGCAAGAAAAAAATTATGATATTGATAAAAAGAAAATTAAATTAAATGAGCCTTTAACAACATTAGGCTTTCACAATGTTGAAATAGAATTACATAAGAAAGTTAAAGTTAATTTAAAAGTTGAGTTAGTTGAAGAAAGATAGGTGGTATTATGGCAGAACGAGTTATGCCGCATAATATTGATGCTGAACAATCAGTTTTGGGGGCAATGTTTCTAAGTAAATATGCTTTACAAAAGGGAATCGAGAGTTTGAATAAAGAATGGTTTTATTTAGATTCGCACACCAAAATATTTAGTGTTGTAAGTGATTTGGCTGAAAAAGCGACTCCGATAGATATAACAACTGTTACGGCAGAACTAGATAAACGCAAATGGTTGAAACAAGTTGGCGATGTTGAATATATAAGTGAAATTATAAATGTTGTGCCTAGTGCTGCTAATATTGAAGAATACATAAAAATTGTTGAAGAAAAAGCAATCTTAAGAAGGCTTATTGAAGAAGCAACGAATATAGTTACTGATGGTTATTCTTCTTCAGATGCTATTAGTGAAATTCTTGATAATGCAGAGAAAAAAATACTTAGTGTAGTAAAAACACGTAAAGGAACAGAGTTCAGAACAATTCAAGATGTACTGTTTAAAACACAATTAGATCTTGAAAAACTAGCCCAAACAAAAGGGGAGATAACAGGGTTATCAACAGGATTTCATGATTTAGATAAAATAACATCAGGATTGCATCCAAACCAACTAATAATAATAGCCGCTCGTCCTGCGATGGGAAAAACTGCATTTGCTTTAAATCTAGCAACCAATATGGCAATGAACTCAAAAAAAGGAGTTGCCTTATTTAATATGGAGATGGGGGCAGAGCAATTGGCAATGAGGATGCTTTCATCAGTTGGTCAAATTGAAGGTTATAAATTAACAACAGGTAGATTAGAACATAATGATTGGAAAAGAATCAATGAAGCAATAAGTAGATTAGCAGACACAAAAATGTTTATAGATGATACTCCTGGAATGACAATCGGAGAAATCAGAGCAAAATGTCGTAGGCTTGCTAGTTCAGAAGACGGATTAGGTGTAGTTATTATAGATTATCTACAATTAATAAGCGGATCAGCTAGATATGCTGGTAACCGCCAACAAGAAGTATCAGAAATATCTAGATCATTAAAAACACTAGCAATGGAACTTGAAATACCAGTTATTGCTTTAGCCCAATTATCTCGTTCTGTTGAGGGAAGAGAAGATAAAAGGCCTTTATTAAGTGATTTAAGAGAATCTGGATCGATTGAACAAGATGCTGATATAGTTGCATTTCTATATAGAGATGACTATTACAATAAAGAAAGTGAAATAGATAATTATACTAGTAAGAGTGAGTTTATTATTGGAAAACACCGTAATGGTCCAACTACAACGGTAGATTTAATATTTAAAAGAAATACTAGTACTTTTGTTAATTTTGTAAATAAAGAAGAAAATTAGGTGATTAAATGAAAAGGGTAACCTGGATAATTATTATTATTATATTAAGTGTCTGTATATTCTTGTTAGGTTTTAATTACAAAAAAGAGACTCATCCGAATAATTATTATCAGGTATATCTTGATGATAAAGTTTTAGGAGTAATTAAGTCCAAGAAAGAATTAGAAGACTATATAAATAAACGTGGCGAAAACATAAAGAGGAAATATGATGTTGATAGAATTTATGCTCCAAATGGGCTGGAAGTAAAAAGGATTGTAACGTACCATGATCGGTTAAATACAGTTCGAGAAATATATGAAATGATTGAAAAGGAACAGCCTTTTACAATAAGAGGATATCAACTTACAATTAAAAATGACGTTAAAACCAGTAAAGTATATGCTACTAAAGAAGTAATTTTTAAAGAAGCTTTAGAAAATACAATAAAGACTTTCGTTGGAGAGCAAGTCTATAATCTTTATAGTAACAATAGTCAAGGTTCTATTCAAGGAACAGGAACAATAATTGAAAATGTTTATGTAGAAGATAACAAGACAATAAAAGAAATAAATATACCGGTAAATGAAAAAATATATACAGATTCCAATGAGTTAACAAAATTTCTTGTTTTTGGAACGACAGATAATCAAAAGACATACACAGTAAATATTGGGGATACAATAGATGCAGTAGCTTTTAATAATCAAATAAGTGTTGAAGAATTTTTGATTTCTAATCCCCAGTTTACTAATAAAAGTAATTTACTATTTCCAGGACAGGAAGTAGTAATAGGAATAACTGATCCGCAAGTTAGTATAGTAGTTGAAGAATATGCGGTTCAAGATGTTGTAAGTAAGTATAAAATCGAAGAAAGATATGATCCTAATCGACTAAAAGGTGATGATGAAATTACTCAACAAGGTGAAGATGGTTTAGAAAGAATAGCTCAAAGAATAAAAGTTGTTAATGGTACTATTGTATATATAGACCCAGTTAGCAAAGAAGAATTGAAGCCGACAATAAACCAAATAGTTGTACGTGGTGATAAATATGCACCAAGTGTTGGTAGTTTAAATGTATGGTCATGGCCAACAGCGAGTGGTTGGACAATAACTTCTTATTATGGATATAGAATTCATCCATTAACTTATAAGCGAGAACTGCACGCTGCAATTGATATAGCCGGACCAGGATATGGTTCACCTATATATGCGTCTAATCATGGAACGATTGAAGAAGCTGGATGGCATTATAGTTATGGTTATTACATAATAATAAATCACAATAATGGTTATTATACTTTATACGCGCATATGTCAAAATTAGTAACTAAAAAAATTGATCAAATAGTAGCCCGTGGTACAATAATAGGATATATGGGGAGTACTGGTGACTCAACAGGACCACATTTACATTACGAAATGTGGGTAGGAAAACCATGGAGCGGTGGATATAGGATAAATCCATTTAATAAACATTAATGAAAATATGTGTTTTAGCAAGCGGTAGTAAAGGTAATTGCACCTATTTAGAAACTAGTACTAATAAAATTTTGATTGACATAGGAATTAGTTCGTTAGCTGTTGAAAAAAAATTGCTAGAGATAGGGGTAAATCCCAAAGAAATAGATAGTGTATTTATTACCCATACTCATATGGATCATATAAGTGGATTAAAGATTTTTTGTAAAAAGTATAATCCTAAAATATATTTATCCGAGAAAATGAATGAAGAAATAAAAAAAACCCATATATTGAAAAACTATGAGTATATAAAAAATGATTTAGTCATTAACGATATAGATATTACAGTCATAAAAACCTCACATGATACAAATGATTCAAATGGATATATATTTGATTGCAACAACAAAACAATCGCTTATATAACTGATACAGGATATATAAATATTAAAAATCATGAAAAATTAAAGAATAAAACGTTATATGTTATGGAAAGTAATCATGATATAGAATTACTTATGAATGGAAATAGACCACATTATTTAAAACATCGTATTTTAGGAGATAAAGGACATTTGTCAAACAAGGATTCGGCATATTATTTATCTAAATTTATTGGTGCTAATACCTCTTGTATTGTACTGGCACATCTTAGTGAGGATAATAACTCGTCTGATATTGCGAGGGCAGTTCTTGAGGAAAGTTTAAAAAAGATAAATAAAAAAGTAGACAAAATTGTAGTGGCAGATCAAAACGAGAGAACTGAGTTGATTGAAATATGATTAAATTGATATGTGTTGGTAAAATAAAAGAAAAGTATTTAAAAGAAGCAATTTTTGAGTATACAAAACGATTGTCAAGATATACAAAAATAGAAATAATAGAAGTTAATGATGTAGATGTTAATAATCCATCAATATCCCTTTTAAAAGAAAAAGAAGAAATAACGAAACATATATCTGAAAAGGACTTTATAATAACGATGGACATAACAGCAGACCAATTAACCTCGACTGAATTTTCTGAAAAATTAGATAAAATCCTTATTAGTAATCCAAATATTTGTTTTATTATAGGAGGATCACACGGAATAGATCAAGAAATTAAGGAAAAAAGCAATTATAGATTATCTTTTTCCAAAATGACATTTCCTCATCAACTATTTAGGGTTATATTGCTTGAGCAAATCTATAGAGCGTATAAAATATTAAAAAATGAATCTTATCATAAATAATGTATAAAACAAACTAATATCGTTCACTATTTAATAGGAGGACGATATTTTTATGAAAAAGAGTATATATTTTACCATTTTTTTCTTAATTGTTTTTGTGATATTAAGTGATGTATTAGCTGTGAAAAAGATAATACCTGATTCAGCAATTAGAATGCGAGTTGTTCCTAACAGTAATTCATTATATGACCAACAAATAAAAAATAAAGTTAAAAATGAACTTCAAACCAGCATGTATTTGTTGCTAAAAGATACAAAAGGGATTAGTGAAGCAAGAAACGTTATAAATAACAATATTTCTAATATTGATCAGCAAATTGATACTTTATTAAAAGAAGAAAATTATAATTTAGGGTATAAATTAAATTTTTCATATAATTATTTTCCGGCAAAAGAATACAAAGGTGTTGTTTATGAAGAAGGGTATTACGAATCAGTATTGGTGACCTTAGGGGAAGGAAAGGGTGACAATTGGTGGTGTGTATTATTCCCACCATTGTGTTTATTGGAAGCAGAAGAATCTGATGAAGTCGAATATAAATCATTTATAAAAGAATTAATTCAAAAATATTTATAGTATAATTCAAATCTCCTTAAAGTATTATTTATAAGGAGGTTTTTTATGATTTTAATTACTACTTTAATAATAGCAGTGAGTATTAGTATGGATGCTTTTTCTTTATCCTTAGTTTATGGGACATTGAATTTAAAACCGCGAAAAATAAAACAATTATCCATAATGGTTGGTATATTCCATTTTATAATGCCTTTATTAGGTTTTTTAGCAGGAGAATTTATAATAGATGGGCTTCACATGCCTTCTCATATAGTTCTAGCTGTTATCTTTGGATTTATTGGTCTAGAGATGATAATATCTTCATTTAAGAAGAAAGAGGAACTATTATTGCTAGATTTAAAAGGCTTAATTTTATTTGCATTTACTGTAAGTATAGATAGTTTTTCAGTAGGTGCAGGATTTAATGCAATAAGTAGTAATTATTTGATTAGCGCTTCTATATTTTTTATAACTAGTTTTCTTTTCACATATATGGGATTAAATATAGGAAAAAAAATCAATGAAAAAATAGGATTTCTATCAACTGTAATAGGGGGAGGTATATTAATTGTTATAGGAATTTTATATATAACAATAGTATAAAAATGACAAAAATAACATGTAAACTAAAGGGAGAAATCCCTTTTTTTATTTGACAAGTAATAAAAATAATATTATCATTAATGTAGGAGGAATAAAAATGATAGTAAATGCAAAATTGATGTTAGATAAAGCTATGAAAGAGCAATATGCTGTTTGTCAATTTAATATTAATAATTTAGAATGGACAAGATTTATATTAGAAGAATGCCAAGATAATAATAGTCCTGTCATATTAGGAGTAAGTGAGGGTGCTACTAAATATATGGGAGGATACAAAACGGTTGCTAATATAGTAAAATCTTTGGTTGAAGAATTAAATATAACTGTTCCTGTTTGCCTACATTTAGATCACGGAAGTAGTTATGATAATTGTGTTAAAGCAATTGATTCTGGATTTACATCAGTTATGATTGATGCATCTAGAGAAAACTTTGAAAAGAACATCCAAATAACAAACGATGTTGTTAAATATGCAAAAGAATATGATGTAACAGTAGAGGCGGAGATAGGCCACATAGGTGGAGAAGAAGATGGGATAGCAATGGAAATTTTATATGCAGAAGTTGATAAATGTATTGATTTTGTTGCTGAAACTAAAATTGACTTTCTTGCCCCTGCATTAGGAAGTGTGCATGGTTTATACAAAGGTGAACCGAATCTAAATTTCTCTAGAATGGAAGAAATTAAAAATGAGGTTAATCTTCCATTAGTTTTACATGGTGGCACAGGAATTCCAGATTACCAAATAAAAAAGGCTATAGAGTGTGGGATTTGTAAGATAAATATAAACACGGAATTACAAATAGTCTGGACTAATGCGGTAAGAGGATTTTTAAATGAAAATAAAGAAATATATGATCCTAGAAAAATTATAAAAGCTGGTGAGACGGCAATAAAGAAAGCTGTAAAAGAGAAAATTAAATTACTAGGAAGTAATGATAAAGCATAAAACACAAAACTAAGAAAAAGACATATTAATATAATGGAGTAGTAAGTGGAGGTAACTCATGAAAAAAATTAAAATCGAGGGCGGTTATACATTAAGTGGTACCATAAAAATAAGCGGAGCCAAAAATAGTGCTGTTGCACTAGTCCCTGCTTCCCTTTTATCTGATGAGAAAGTAGTGATTGATAATATTCCAAATATATCTGATATTGAAGCACTAAATGAAATTCTTAAATTTTTAGGAGCTAAAGTTTCAAGAAATGGTGAAACAATGGAAATAGATGCTAGTTGTATTGAAAACAAGGAAATTCCAGAAAATATATCAAGTAAATTAAGAGCATCGTACTATTTTATGTCTGCCTTATTAGGTAAATATAAAAAAGTAACGATGTATTTTCCTGGAGGATGTGCAATTGGGGCAAGACCAATAGATCAAACTCTTAAAGGGTTTAAAGCATTAGGTGCTACTGTAATAGAGGAAGGCAATAAATATACAGTATTTGCTGATAAATTAAAAGGAGGCCATGTTTATCTAGACATGCCAAGTGTTGGAGCAACAATAAATACAATTTTAGTTGCGGTAAAAGCTGAAGGAGAAACAATTATTGAAAATGCAGCTAAGGAACCGGAAATTGTTAACGTAGCTATTTTCTTAAATAATATGGGTGCAAAGATTACAGGGGCTGGAACAAGCGAAATAAAAATTACTGGTGTTGATAAATTAGGTAGTTGTTTTGCAGAAGTAATACCTGATCGAATTGAAGCAGGTACATATATAATTGCAGGAGCATTAATGGGTGATAATTTAAAAATAGAAAATATTATTCCTGAACATATAGAAAATTTATTATTAAAGTTAAAGGAAATGGGAGTTAACATGACATTAGAGAAGGATTCTTTATATATATCAAGAACTCCTAATATAAAACCAATTAATGTCAAAACATTAGGATATCCTGGGTTCCCTACAGATTTACAGCAACCTCTTACTAGTTTACTAGTAATGTGTAACGGAGTATCTACTTTGGAGGAAACAATTTATGAAAATAGATTTAAGAATATAGATTATTTAAACAAAATGGGTGCTAAAATAACAATGATTGATGATCGAAAAATAGCAGTAAATGGGCCTACTGTATTAAAAGGATGTGAAGTTGAGGCAACTGATTTACGCGCAGGAGCATGTATGGTATTAGCAGGCCTTCAAGCAGAAGGTATAACGACCGTAACGGAAGTTGAACATGTTTTAAGAGGATATGAAAATATCATTGAGAAATTACAAGCCGTTGGTGCTAAAATAAATATAGAAGAAATATAATTAAATAGAGTTAAACTCTATTTTTTTAGAAGGAGTTAAAATAATGCGAATAAAAACGATATTGATCATTAGTATTATTGCCTTGCTTGTCTTTTTGATATATTTAACTACCCTTGATAAAAAAGTATATTACCTATCACTGGGAGATTCACTTGCTATGGGGCAAACCCCTTATGGAAACAGTGATTATGGATACACTGATTATGTAAGAGATTATTTAATTAAAAAGAATGTGTTTGAGAAACACATAAATCAATTCAGTGAAAAAGGATATAGAATATCAGATTTATCCCGCGATATTGAGGATAATAAGAAAATAATAATTGATGATAAACCTCAAACAATAAAAAATGCTTTAGTAAAAGCTGATTTAGTAACGTTGTCAATTGGATTGAACGATCTTCTATACACAATTGGAATTAATAACACGGACAAAGAAAATATGTATGAATATATAGATGAGATGATGCTAGATATGGATGAATTATTTAAGTTAATAAAAGAATATTGTAAGGAAGATATAATGGTGTTAGGTTATTATGTACCTACATTATATTTAAGTAATGAGGATGTAATTAATTATATAAGGTATACTAATAATAAATTAAAAACACTGTGTAATAACTATAATATTAATTTTATAGAAATTGATAAAATAATTGAAAACAATACAAAATATCTACCGAATCCATTAGATATACATCCTTCAAAAATGGGGTATGAAGTAATATCTACCGAAATCATAGAAAAAATAGAACAAACTTTACTTAAAAAATAAAAAAATATTGATTAGTTATAAAAAAGTTGCTATAATATAGAAGCATTAAATTACTATGACTTAATTAGTCATGGCGGAAGGAGAGAAATTTATGAAAAAAGGAATACATCCAACATATATTACAACAAAGGTATCATGTGCTTGTGGAAATACTTTCGAAGTGGAATCAAACAAAGAAGAATTACACTTAGAAGTATGTGACAAATGTCACCCTTTCTTTACAGGAGTACAAGGAAAAGCAACAAAAACAGGTCGTGTTGAGAAATTTAATCGTAAATACGGACTTACTCAAGAAGAAAATTAATTTTCTTCTTTTTTGTTTGTTTGCTTATCTTCATTGACTAAATGTCGAAAAAATTGATATAATTAAACAAGGTGATGATAATGAAGAAAGATTTTTTAAATAAAATAGGCTTGTTTGTAGGGGGATTGTTAACGCTAACTATCCTAAATTATTTTCTGTTAATACCATTGAATTTGAGATATACTGAAGTATTTTTCATTTTTATAAGTTTAATAGGATTAGTATATATTACTTTTAATAAAAACATAATTGAAAAAAAATACATGAAAGTAGGTCCTGAATTAGTTGAGACTAAAATTCCTAAAAAAGAAGTTTTTTATGTAATTGGTGGACTAATTACTGTGCTTTTAATACATGGATTTTCTTCTACTCCGCTTATTTTTAGTAAGCAATATCAACAATTAATAGGAGAAGTTTATGAAAAAGATTTTACAACAGAATTTACAATTGTTGAAAAAAATGAATTACCAATTGTTGATTCAGATTATGCAGCTAAATTAGGTGATAAAAAATTAGGTTCAGAGCGTGGACTTGGGAGTGAATATCATGTAGGTGAATTTAGTGACATCGTTGTTGCAGGGAAAATGTACATGGTAGCTCCACTTGAATTTAATGGATTTTTCAAATGGATGAATAATAAAAGTACTCCCGGATATGTTAAAGTTGATAAAATAACAGGTGAGGTAGAACTTGTAACAGAGATTAACAATAAAAAAATAGAATTAAAATATTTATCATCTGCTTACTTTAATAATAATTTAAAACGCCATGCTTATTATAATGGCAACATGGACAATGCTTTAGTGAAAACAACATTTGAATTAGATGATGAAGGAAGACCATATTTTATAATAAATAAAACTCATAAAACGATTGGTATCAATGGTGGAGATGATATTTTAAGTGTGGTGGTGGTAGACGCGCAAACAGGTGAGGTAAAAGAGTACAAACCATCTGATGCTCCAGAATGGATAGATACAATATATCCAAAGGAAATTGTTTTAAAACAAATAGATGACTGGGGATATTATGTAAATGGTTATTTAAATACTATTTTTGGTGAAAAAGATATTGTACGTACTACAAATGGTTCAAGAAGAGTATATAATGAAAATAATTTATATCACTATACAGGCTTAACTAGTAGTGGCGCTGATGAATCAACTGTTGGATTTGTCTTTATAAATACGAAGACAAAGGAGACAACATTTTACAAAATGACAGGAGCAACAGAATATTCTGCTATGAGGTCAGCCCAAGGAAAAGTTGAAAATTTTGGATACAAAGCTACTTTTCCAGTGACGATAAATGTATACGATGAGCCGACATTCTTTATAACTTTGAAAGATAGTAGTGGATTAATAAAACAATATGCATTTGTGAATATTACAGATTTTTCAATTGTAGGTAATGGTGAAACGATAAATAGTGCTTTAAACTCATATTTAAAGGCTCTTGATAAAGAATCTGTTCCTAATGACACAAATAATATAGAAATAGAAGGAACAATCGAAAGAATTGGTTTTGACATAAGCGGTGGAGAAACTAATTACTATATAATCATTAAGGAAGATAAAAAATTATATTATGCTTCATCAACTATTAGTAAAGAATTGAATGTTACTAAAGTTGGGGATAGTGTTAAGATAACAGTTAATAATAATAGAATAGTGAAATTTGATAATTTAGATATATAGAATTGAGGAAGATTATGTGTGGAATAGCGGGATTTTTAAATAGCAAAAGCCCAAAACAAAAAGAAAAAATTATTGATGCTATGTTAAATAAAATTATACATCGAGGTCCTGATAGTAGTGGGAAATATGTAGATAAAAAAATAGCCTTAGGGTTTAGAAGATTAAGTATAATTGACTTATCGGATAATGGTAGTCAACCAATGTATAACGAAGAAGGAAATCTTGTTTTGGTTTTTAATGGGGAAATCTATAATTATGAGAGTATAAAAAAAGATTTAATTAAAAAAGGGCACATTTTTAAAACAAAAACAGATACAGAAGTCATTCTTCATGGATACGAAGAGTATGGCGAAAAAATAGTTGATAAATTACGTGGAATGTTTATGTTTGTGATATGGGATATAAACAAGCAAGAACTATTTGCGGCACGAGATCCTTTTGGAATAAAACCATTTTATTATGCTAAAATGAATAAAACTCTTATGTTTGGATCAGAAATCAAAAGTTTTTTACCTAATCCAGCTTTTGTTAAAGAAATAAATAAAGAAGCATTAAGACCGTATCTAACTTTTCAATACTCAGTTTTAAATGAGACTTTCTTTAAAAATGTTTTTAAATTAGAGCCTGGACACTATTTAAAATATAAGAATGATAACCTAGAAATAAATAAATATTATGAGATTGATTTTTCTTCTAAAGAAAAAGATTTTGAAACATACATGAAAGATATAGAAAAATGTGTTGCTGAGTCAGTAGAATATCATAAAATTAGTGATGTTAAAGTTGGATCTTTTTTATCAGGTGGTATAGATTCTAGTTATATAACAAGATCTTTAATGCCAAACAAAACATTCTCGGTTGGTTTTGCTAATAAAGGTTTTAGTGAAGTGGATGATGCGGTAGCCTTATCAAAAATGTTGAAAATAGAAAATATTAATAAAACAATAGATAAAGCAGAATTCTTTAAAGAAATTTCTAATGTCCAATATCATTCAGATGAACCACATGCTAATTTATCAGCAGTACCTCTTTATTTTCTATCCAAATTAGCTAAAGAACATGTTACAGTTGTTTTGTCTGGTGAAGGTGCTGATGAATTGTTTGGTGGATATACATCATATGGAGCAACAGCATTAGAAGAAAAGTATCTTAAACTTCCAAAGACACTACGTAGAAGTGTAGGGAGAGTTGCAAAATTTTTACCTAAATTTCATGGAAGAAACTTTTTGACTAAAAATGGATTAGAAGTTGAAGATTACTATATTGGTCAGGCTTATATTTTTGACGAAAAAGAAGCGGAAGAAATATTAAAACCGGATTATCAAAAGAGTAAGACTATTAAAGAAATAACAAAACCTTATTTTGATAAAGTTAAGGATAAAGATGATGTTACAAAAATGCAATACTTAGATATGCATTTGTGGTTACCGCAAGATATACTACTTAAGGCTGATAAAATGACTATGGCACATTCGTTAGAACTAAGAGTACCATTTCTTGATAAAGAAGTAATGAATTTAGCATCTAAAATACCAACAAAATATAAAATAAGTAATAATACAACAAAATATATATTAAGAAAAACGGCTAACAAAGTGTTGCCAGATGAATGGGCAAAAAGACCTAAGATAGGATTCCCTGTTCCGTTTTATCAATGGATAAAAGAAGAAAAATACTATAAAAAAATATATCAACTATTTAAGAAAAATTTTGTAAAAGAATTTTTTGACCAAGAACAAATATTGAAATTATTAGATGATCACTACAATAACAAAAAAAATAATGGTCGCAAAATTTGGACAATATATGCATTCTTGTTGTGGTATAAAGTATATTTTATAGATATAAAATAATTAACTTATAAGGCTTAATCTTATAAGTTTTTTAATGCAAACGACTATGTATTTGAGTTTACAATCATTAGTAAAAATGTTATAATCAAATTATGTATAGACTAAAATGAGAGGATTTGTAATTATGTATAGAAATACCTATGTACAAATAAATATAGACAACTTAAAGAATAATGTTGAACAGATTGTAAATCACTATAAAAATTACCAATATTATATTGGAGTGGTTAAAGGAAATGCATATGGTCATGATGATTTTATAGTCAATGATTTAATTGATAGTGGAATTAACTACTTAGCAGCTTCTACATTAGAAGAAGTTATTAGTATTAGAAAAAAGAATAATAATATTCCAATTTTGTGTCTAGAACCAATTGATATAAACTATATCGATGTATGTATAAAAAATAATATTACGATTACAGTTCATGACTATGAATACTTTAAAGAACTACTAGATACTGAAATTAATCACGATTTAAAAGTCCATTTAAAAATAGACTCTGGTATGAATCGTTTAGGATTAAAAGATGAGGATGAAATAAAAGATACGTACGAAAAATTATCCAATCATCCAAATATTATATTAGAAGGTATATATACTCATTTTATGACCCCTGGTATAAGTGATAAAATATGGGATAACCAGGTTAGCAGATTTAAAAAATTAACAAGAAAAATAGATTTAAAACAAATTCCGATTGTACATATGGGAAAAAGTCTCACATTGATTAATCACCCTAAAATAGATATATGTAATGCGATTAGGTTAGGAATAATTATGTATGGATTTGATCAAACACCAAAGCCACAAACAGGAATAAAAGCAAAACTAAGAGCTTTAAAGGCAAAAATGAGAATAAAAAAATATAAAATTAGTCCCACAAATTTAAATTGTCCTATTAATTTAAAGCCTGCATTTTCACTATATAGTGAAATAATGCAAGTAAAAAAAGTAGAACAGTCAGAATATATAGGTTACGGAACTTATTATAAAGCAACAGAAAAAATGAAAGTTGGAATAGTACCGATTGGTTATGGCGATGGTTTTAATAGGAGAAATAGTGGAAGAGAAGTTTTAATAAATAAAAAGCGATTTCCTATCATTGGTGAAGTAGGAATGGGAATGATAATTGTGAAAATTGACGATAGTGTTAAAGTTCATGATAAAGTTATGTTAATAGGCGAGGATATTTCTGTCCGCGAAGTAAGCAGACATATAAAAACAACAGTATATGAAACAATGTGTATGATTGGAAAAAGTGTCCCTAGGGTATTTGTTAAAAATAACAAAGTTATTCATATAGAAGAATATAAATAAGAGGTGAAAAGATGGATTTTGAAGTTTTAATAATTGGAACAGATATAAATGCCTATTATATGGCTAGATGTTATCATGAAGCATATGGTAGAAAAGCTAATTTAATAGGTAAACAAGCAATGGCATTTACTTCTTTAAGTAATATAATTAATTTAAAAATAGAACCCAATTTATGGGATGATAATATTTTTAAAAAGACATTAGAAGAGTTCACTTTACAACATAAAAACAAAAAAATATTACTTATCGGTACAAACGACACATATGTGAGATTAATTATAGAAAACAAGGAATTTTTGAGTAAATATTTTGTTTTCAACTATGTGGATTTAGAAATGTTAGATAACTTACTAATAAAAGATAAATTTTATACTGTGTTTGCAAACAGTGGATTAGATATGCCGAAAACATTTATATATTCTTGTACAGAAAGACCGTTAATACCAGATGAATTTATGTATCCTTTAATTTTAAAACCCGGGAACAGTGTTATGTATTATAAGTGCGAATTTCCAGGTAAAAGTAAAGTTTATAAAATAAAATCAAGAGATGAATTATTGCAAACAGTAAAAACAATTGAGGATTCTGGTTATGTAGATAATTTGATTATTCAAGAGTTTATACCTGGGGATGATTCGGCTTTATATGATTCAATGTTTTATTGCAGCAAAAATAAAAAGGCTCAAATAATGACATTTGCGCAAATCGGTCTACAAGAACAAACTAATACAGGAGTAGGTAATTGTACAGTTTTAGTTAATGGTTTTGATGAACATGGATATAAAGAAGAAATTGTTTATAAATTAAAAGATTTTATGGAATCAATCGGCTATCAAGGATTTGCAGAATTTGATATGAAATATGATAGTAGAGATGGAAAATATAAAGTATTAGAAATTAATCCTCGTCAGTCCAGAAGTGGGTATTATTTAGCAGCTTGTGGGCATAATTTAGTTAAGAGTTTAGTCGATGATTTGATATATGATGAAGACAAGCCACTAATCTTGATAAAGGATAAAATGCTTTTGACTTTTGTTCCTAAATCTGTAATAAGAAAATATGTTGAAAGTGATGCACTAAAAAAACAGATAAATAAACTGATAAAACAAGGTAAAATTGTTGATCCTTTATATTATAAAAAAGATTTGCCTATTAAAAGAAGAATATATTTGTTTTTAAGAGGAATTAATTATAAGAAAAAATACAAAAAATATAAATGGTAGGAAGTGAAACAATGAAAATAGGTATAGCAACTGATCATCATGGTATAAAACAAAAAATAAAACTAATAAAATATTTAGAAAAAAAAGGACATATTGTCATCAATTATGGTACTGATAATGATAATTCCGTTGACTATCCGGATTATGCATTTATTGTTGGATCTAAAATTAATGATGGAGAAATTGATTTAGGTATTTTAATATGTGGAACCGGAATTGGAATGTGTATAGCAGCAAATAAAGTTAAAAATATAAGATGTGCCAAAGTTGATAGCGTTAAAGAAGCAAAACTTTCGAAAATGCATAATAGTGCTAATGTTATATCAATTTCCAGTAGTATGAGTTTAATAAAGATGAAAGATATTATTGATGCTTTTATTAAAACTCCTTTTTCCAATGTTGAAAGACATCAGTTAAGGATCGATAAAATCAATAATTATAATAATAATGGAAATTAAAACTCTTTTATATATCGTTGTTGTTCCTTTAACTATATGGGCTTTAGATAGCATAAATATAAATAATTTATTCAAAAAGAATAAGTATCATCAAGCTCGCATACTATATATAATAGTTAGTATAGGCTTGTCTTATTTAGTTGTTAACTTTTTTACGGATTTTTTTATAACATCAAGATTTATTTAAAATTTCTTTTGTATGATTTATTTTGTTATTTATAAACATAATATAGTAGTACGAAAGGATAGATGATATGTATTTAAAAAAAATTTTAACAGTTACTTTAATAATAATAATAATTCCATATATAATTGTTAATCTTTTTGTTAAAGATGATGAAATTAAATTTAATTATGTATCTAATATGGTTGTAAGAGTAAAAAGAGAAGACACGGGGAAAATTGATAGAGTACCATTTGAAGAATATGTAACAGGAGTTCTTGCAGGAGAAATGCCTGTTTCTTTTGATATAGAAGCATTAAAAGCACAAGCAGTAGCTGCGAGAAGTTATGTAATGAAAAAAATGGCATACAATAAAAATAATGATCATGATGTAGTCGATACTGTAATGAATCAAGTCTATTTAGATGATGATTATTTAAAGGCAGTTTGGAAAGAAACGTATACTGAAAAAATTAATAAAATTAAAACAGCAATAGCTGAAACAAAGGGTGAGTATTTGGAATACGATGGTCAAGTTGTAGAAGCATTTTTCTTTTCAACAAGTGTTGGCAAAACTGAAAATAGCGAAGATGTGTTTATAAATAAACTTCCGTATCTAAGAAGTGTTGATTCTATATGGGATAAGGAAGTTTCACCGGTATTCAACGATTACTTCCAATTTAGTTTGAGTGATTTTTACACAAAATTGAATTTACCTTATAAAGAAAAGGTAAGCATTGAAATTTTAAAAACAACCAGTACTGGGAGAATAAAAGAATTAAATATAAATGGGAAAAAATTTACTGGTGGAGATGTTTTTGGAAAATTAGGTTTGAGATCAACTTACTTCAAGATTACACAAAGCGGAAGTGTTGTTTATATTGAGACAACCGGATACGGCCATGGAGTAGGAATGAGCCAATATGGAGCAGAAGGAATGGCACGTAATGGGTATAAGTATACAGAGATTTTAAAATACTATTATCAAGGTGTTGAAATTAAAAAAATTTAAAAAAATAAAGTATAAAAAATAGAAGAAATGTTCACACTCTAAATAGAGGTGAAATAATGACAAAAAGAAGATTAAAAAAACCTGTTGTTTATGCAATTTATGGATTAGCAGCTCTTACTTTTTTAACTAGTATTTATTTAATTGAAAGAAGCTTATCGCAATCACTTTTTGAACCAGATGAAGATTATGAGTATGTTAATAAAACAATCTTTGATGATGATATTCCAGTAGTTAATGTAGGCACAATTATAATGAAGCCTTTTAATGATCAAGAAATAAAGATATTAAAAGATTATTACGATTACAAGGCCGACTCTACTAAACAAGAAAATTCATTGATTTACTATGAAAATACATATTTACAAAACAGTGGTGTAGCATATGGTGGAAAAGAAAATTTTGATATAGTTTCTATTTTAGATGGTACAGTAATAGATATTAAAGAAGATGCCGTTTTAGGTAAAATTGTTGAAGTAAAACATGCAAATGATATGATTAGTGTATATCAAAGTTTGAGTGAAATTGTGGTCAAAAAAGACGATATCATTAAACAAGGGGATATTATTGGAAAAAGTGGAACGTCTAACATTTCTAAGGATCTAAATGACCATCTATACTTCGAATTGATATATAAGGGGCAAAATGTAAATCCTGAGGATTATTATGATAAAAAGGTAAGTGATTTATAAGGAGCAGTTGCTCCTTTTTAGGTATAAAAACACCCATAATAGATATAATTAATTAAAGGGGTGTGTTGCTAATGAGTACAAATATTATTAATAGAGTTTTGAGTGAGGCAGATTATATTTTAAAAACTCAAAAAACCATTCGTGAAATAGCAACTATATTTAAAGTTTCGAAAAGTACAGTTCATAAAGATTTGCATGAAAGACTATTAGAAATAGATAAAAATCTATATATAGAAGTGGATAAGATACTTAAATATCATATCGATATAAGACATTTAAGAGGCGGAGAATCGACCAAAAAAAAGTATTTAAAAATGAGCAATTAACTACCAATAATAACCATATTATGATATAATTGTAATAGTGTATGAAGAAACGAGGGTGATGATATGTTTGCAAAGGATATTGGAATAGATTTGGGTACAGCTAACGTGCTTATTTTCATAAAAGGTCAAGGGGTAGTGTTGAATGAACCAAGTGTTGTAGCAATTGATTCTGATACTAAAAAACCTTTAGCTGTTGGTGTAGAGGCTAGAGAAATGTTAGGAAGAACTCCTGGTAAGGTTAAAGCAATAAGACCTATGAAGGATGGAGTAATTGCTGACTTTGAAATAACAGAAATAATGCTAAATCACTTTATTAGAAAAGTTAATGGAAAAAGTTTCTTTTCTAGACCGAGAATTTTAATTTGTTGTCCTTCTAACATTACACAAGTAGAAAAAAATGCAATAAAAGAAGCGGCTGAGCGAACTGGAGCTAGAAAAGTCTTTCTAGAAGAGGAACCAAAAGTTGCTGCTGTTGGTGCTGGTATGGATATATCAAAACCAAGTGGTAATATGGTAATTGATATTGGAGGGGGAACAACAGATATAGCTATTCTTTCACTAGGTGGTATAGTTACAAGTTCTTCAATTAAAGTGGCAGGAAACGTATTTGATGCCGATATAATGAAATATATCAAAGATAAATATAAGTTATTAATTGGTGATCGTACTGCTGAAGAAATAAAAATAACTATAGGAACAGTTTTTCAAGGAACAAAAAAAGAAAAAATGGAAGTTAGGGGTCGAGATTTAGTAACTGGACTTCCTCATACAATAACTTTGTGTTCTGAAGAAGTTGAGGAATCATTAAGAGAAAGCGTTTATATAATTGTTCACACGGCTAAAAGTGTGCTTGAACAGACTCCTCCAGAATTATCAGCAGACATAATTGATAAAGGTATTGTAATTACCGGAGGTGGAGCTTTAATTGATGGATTCGATCAGTTATTGGCTCATGAATTAAAAGTACCTGTATTTGTGGCAGAAAGCCCACTTACATGTGTTGCAGAGGGGACAGGCATTCTGTTAGACAATCTACATTTAATAGATAAATAGAAGTGTGAATTAATGTTCACACTTTTTATTTGTCGTTGTTAATGTAGATAACAAAAAAATAAATAGACTTATACATATAATTTTGATAGAATTGATATTAGGTGATCAATGTGGATAACGAATTAATTATAAAAATATTTTTAATGGTATTTACAACATTTCTTTTTGTTGCTTTTTTAATACCATTTATAAAAAAAGTTGCACTTCATATAGGTGCAGTTGATATACCAAATGAAAGAAAAGTTCATAAAAAACTGATGCCTAGATTAGGTGGTTTGGGAATTTTTCTTGGTTTTCTTCTTGGGTATATGATTTATGGATCTCCAAGCTCAATTATGAATTCAATTCTAATTGGAAGTTTCATAATTGTCTTAACAGGTGTTGTAGATGACATCAAACCATTGAAAGCATCTACAAAATTTATAGGGCAAATAACAGCTGCGTGCATTGTGGTTTTTTATGGTAATATTTTATTAAAAGATATAAGTGCATTTGGTCTATATATAGATTTTGGCATTTTATCGTACGTTATAACGATTTTCTTTATATTAGGTTGTATTAACTGTATGAACTTAATTGATGGTCTAGATGGCCTTGCTGGTGGAATTAGCTCTATATATTTTTTAACTATTGGTGTAATATGTACTATTCAAGGAAAATTAGGTTTAGATTTTGTTCTAACTTATATAATGTTAGGTTCTACATTAGGTTTTTTAGTTCATAATTTTAATCCAGCTAGTATATTTATGGGTGATAGTGGTTCTATGTTTTTAGGTTTTATCATTTCTGTTATAGCGTTATTAGGATTTAAAAATGTAACTATGTCATCTTTAATAATTCCTCTACTTATTTTAGCAATCCCAATACTTGATACAATATTTGCTATTATAAGAAGATTAATAAAAGGTGAAAGTGTTTCATCACCAGATAAGTTTCATATCCATCATCAATTATTAAATCGTAATTTTAATCAAAGATCCACAGTTTTAATAATTTATCTAATTAATATACTATTTGCATTTGCGTCAATTGTATACGTTTTAAAAGATGCATTACTAGGCTATATAATATATGGATTGTTACTTTTTATCGTGGTATTGTTTGTATTAAAGACAAATGTTGTAGTAGACCATGATAATGTAAAAAACAAATTTAAAAGTAAATTTTTAAAAAAGAAAAATATCTAAAAGAATGCGAAAGCATTCTTTTTGTATAAAACAAACTGTTTTACTAATAATAATTATGGTGATACTATGTTTGAAAATTTATTAAATATAAACTGGTCAGAAGTAAATGATGTTGTTTTAAGAAGTATTTTATCATTATTAACCCTATTCTTAGTTACAAAAATGCTTGGAAAAAAACAAGTATCACAACTTAGTTTGTTTGATTATGTTATAGGTATATCAATAGGAAATTTCGCAGCTGAAATGACAATTAATTTAGATTCTCAAGAAATAAACGGAATAATTGCTGTTTTAATATTTGGTGGTGTAGCTTACATGGTTGATATACTAACAATGAAGAGTATCTTTTTAAGAAGATATTTTATGGGTGTACCAACAATTGTTATTCAAAATGGTAAACTCATGAAGAAAAATTTAAAAAAAATAAAATTTGATATAAATGATCTGTTAGAAGAATGTCGTGGGAGTGGTTATTTTGATATTAGTGAAATAGAGTATGCTTTGATGGAAGCAAATGGTAAAATCAGTATATTACCTAAAGGTGAATATAAACCATTGACAATCAAAGATATGAATTTAAAAGTAGAAAAACAGGGGCTATGTGCAAATGTAGTAATAGATGGTAAGTTAATGAAAAAAAATCTTCTTAATATGAATAAAGATAAAGATTGGCTTATACAACAATTAAAAGTCCAGGGATATAGTAATATAAAAGAGGTTTTTCTAGCCACTTTAGACTTAAATGACAAGGTAATTGTTTACGAAAAAAACGACAACGAAAAGATAAACGATGTTTTAGAATAGACAGTCGTTTATTTTTTTGTTATACTTATATAGGTGGTAAGATATGACAAGACATTTTTGTGCATCAATTTTTGTAATTGATCCAATGACAAAAAAAATATTATTAGTTCATCATAAGAAATTCAATAAATGGGTTCAGCCAGGTGGTCACATTGAAGATAATGAAACACCAGAGGAAACAGCGGTTAGGGAAGTTTATGAGGAAACGGGAATAAAAGTTAGACTTTTAGGCGAAAGATTTCCTCGAGAAGATGATTTTATAAGACCGTTAGGAATACAATGTAATAGAAATTTAAAAGGGGATATGCATATAGATATAACATATGTTGCTATTCCTATCAACAATTATGATTTAATATTGAATACAGATGAAAGTAATGATATTGGATGGTTTTCTAGAAATGATTTAGAAAATATCCCCGTATTTCCAGATATTAAAATAACAATGGATCATATTTTAAAAAAATATTTTAGGTAGGTGATTTATGGATAATTTATGGTTTAACATTTTTCTTCCTATATTATCTATTGCTATTCCTGTTTTCGCAACTATTTATACAGTAAATATGCGTTTGAAAAACCAAAACAGGGAAAATCATCAGCCTTATTTAGTGTTAAAAAAGGTTGATACTATTCCTAAAATAGATATATATAGTTACTATTTGACTTTATTGGGAAGAAATTATAAAGAAATTAATCATTTTATAGATATTGAAGATATAAAAAAAATTAAAAATGATAGTGATATAGCAGTTAACCTAATTCTTAAAAATATAGGTTATGGAGTCGCAACCAATATAAGATTTTATGATTTACTAACGGGTAATCAAATTCACGGAACCCAAGAAAGTAATAAAGAAAAAAATCAAAAACTGTTTACAACGTATGACATTGCTTCATCTGAAGAGAAGAATATGCAGGCTAGGATAATAAGTTTTGTTGAAAATGATGGTGAACTTATAAAAGAAGATCATAACCGTATTTTATGTATTTATAAGGATTTAAATAATAATTCGTATGATTTTATTATTAGTATAAATGTCAAGACAAATGGACATTACGACTTTTTTGCATATCAACCTTCTTCGAAGAGCTATAAAAAGTGGATTAAGGAAAGTAAGAAACAATATAAGGTAATTCTTAAAGGATACGAAAATTTATAAAATTTTCGTATTTTTAATATAAAAACATTGTATATAATTTTTCTTTACACGCAACCTAAATATATGATATAATAGCGCAGTTAGAGGAAGTGTATTTATGAATAATAAAAGAAATATTGCAATTATAGCCCATGTTGACCATGGTAAAACAACATTAGTTGATAAATTATTGCAAATGTCAGGAACTTTTAGAGATAACGAAGAAGTTCAAGAAAGAGCTATGGATTCAAATGCTTTAGAAAGAGAGCGCGGAATCACGATTTTAGCTAAAACAACAGCCATTAATTATGATGGATATCGAATCAATATTTTAGATACCCCGGGTCATGCTGACTTTGGTGGAGAAGTTGAACGTATTATGAACATGGTAGATGGTGTACTACTAGTTGTTGATGCCTATGAAGGGACGATGCCACAAACTAGGTTTGTATTGAAAAAAGCATTGGAAGCTGGTGTTATACCAATAGTAGTAGTTAATAAAATAGATAAACCAACAGCTAGACCAAAAGAAGTAGTAGATGAAGTAATTGATTTATTTATTGAATTAGGTGCAGATATAGATCAATTAGATTTCCCTGTTATTTATGCATCAGGTTTAGTTGGAACATCTAGTTTACATCCAGAATTAGAAACTCAAAAACCAACAATGAATCCTATTTTAGATACAATTGTAAGTTATATTCCAGCACCTAATGTAGATGTTGATGGAACTTTACAATTTCAACCAGCTTTATTAGATTATAATGATTACGTTGGAAGAATTGGTATCGGTCTTATTAGACGAGGAAAAATGAAAGTAAATGAAATGGTTTCATGTGTTAGATTAGATGGAACTATTAAACAATTTAGAATCCAAAAAATGTTTGGATATATTGGTTTAAAAAGAGTTGAAATAACTGAAGCTAGTGCTGGTGATATTGTTGCTATTGCAGGCTTACCAGACATTAGTGTAGGTGAGACAGTATGTAATATAGGGAAAGAGGAAGCTCTACCTGTACTTAGAATAGACGAACCAACATTACAAATGACTTTTGGAGTTAATACTAGTCCGTTTAATGGTAAAGAAGGTAAGTTGATTACGGCTAGAAAAATCGAAGAAAGACTATTCAAAGAAACTGAAAAAGATGTTAGTTTGAAAGTTGTATCTAATGATTCTGAATCATGGATTGTATCAGGTCGGGGAGAGTTACATTTGTCAATATTAATTGAAAATATGCGACGTGAAGGATATGAGTTACAAGTTTCAAAACCAATCGTTATTATTAAAGAAATAGATGGTGTTAAATATGAACCATATGAGTCATTACAAATTGAACTACCTGAGGAAAGTGTTGGTAATGTTATCGAGCAACTAGGTATTCGTGGTGCAACAATGGAAAATATGACTAACTTCGGAAACCAAGTTAGATTAAATTATTCTATTCCATCTAGGGGATTGATTGGTTTTATGACCGATTTTATGACTATAACTAAGGGATATGGAATTATTAATCATACTTTCAAAGAGTATTTACCATATGAGAATATGATAATTGGTGAAAGAAAATTAGGTGTTTTAGTTTCTATGGAAAATGGTAAAGCATCTGCTTATGGAATTGGTCAATTAGAAGATAGAGGAACTATGTTTATAGAACCTAATACAGAAGTTTATGAGGGTATGATTGTAGGAGAATGTAATCGTGATAGTGATTTAGCAGTAAATGTTGTTAAAGGTAAACAATTAACGAACATGCGAGCATCTGGTAGTGATAAAACAGCGGTATTAAAAAGACCTCGACCAATTACACTAGAATATGCACTTGATTATATTAATTCAGATGAGTTAGTAGAAGTTACACCAATCAATATTCGTTTGCGTAAAAAAATTCTAAATACCAATGAAAGAAAGAAATTTGATACCAGAAAGTAAGGAAACTTACTTTTTTTCTTGCTTTTTTTTTTAAAAACTATATAATATAAGACAACGTTGGAGGTATCACATGGTTATTATGCAAAATGATGAGTTAACAATAACCCTAAAAAATATAATGAAGGAAATTGATGAGGGATTAGATCGATATCAATATGATTATGAATCAAAGATAGATTTAATTTACGATTTTTTAACAACTTGTGAAAATCATTTTCTAGATCCATTCATTAAAGAAAATGAAAACCTTGATAACAAAAAATTTCTTTTCTATAAAGGAATGCTAATATTAATACTTTGTACAGACTTTTATGTTGATATAAACTATCGAATTAATAATAAAAAAATATGTGTTGATTATCAAGAAGAAATATTCAAACAACTTAGCTTAAATAAGACTTATAAGAAATTACTTTTTTTCTTTAAAAATCCGTTTAATGAAGATTATATAAAAACGATTATAAATCATTTTTATATTTATAACGAAAAAGATCATTTATATAAAAACAGATGTCTTGATAATGTAATAGATACACATAAGACTTTTGTTGTGCTATCAATGAATCCGTTATTTGTTATAAATAATAATGGTTATGGAGAAATAATAAGGCCAGAGATTATCAAAAGTGATGTATTTGAAATATATGATGATTTAGATTTAGAACAAATACAAAATTCTATTTTTTCAGATTTTGAGTATGAAATAATTGAATATCTTAGAGTGATTTCTCCTTCTAATAAAAAAAACACGAAAATTTCTTCATTTATTGATTTAGAAGAGAGCGAAGAATTAGATCCGTTATTTATTGAATTAAAGAAAAAAATGCTAGAGTTATTTAAAAAAAAATATAATACAAAGATGGAATTTAATAAAGCGATTGCCTATGTTATAATAAATGCATATGAATCAATGAAACTTAATAATAATAAAGAATATGAATCAATTATAGGATATTTAGAAAATAATCATAGTAATATTAGTAAAATAGTAAATATGTTTATTAATGATGATGGATTTTCAAATTGTATTTTGTTTGAATTTATTAACAATAATAAATTGATAAAAGAAAATGAAATAATTAATAGGCGACAAGAATTAGAACGCTTAGGATATGTTAAGGTTTTAAAAAAATATAATTCTTTTTATGACATTGAAAATAAAAAGTATGGAGGTAGTAAAAATGAAAAGTCACTATGAAGTAATAAATATAATAGACAGTCTAATTGATGAAATATATGTTAACGATAAAAATATTGATAAGGTGGTTTCTAAGTTTTTTGATAATAAGGTGATATGTGATGAAGTTGTTTATTACCTATTCAACAGGTATTATATGAAAAACAGACCTACTTTAGATCAAAAAGGAAATTCATATAAAAACTTAATAATTAATTTTATTGAAAGAAATTATCAAAATAAAGAAAAATTATATTCTCTTTACTATGGTAATAAAGAATTAGTTAAGGAATTGGTTATAAATTATATAAATAACAGAGAAATAAATGAAAAGGATGTAAATTCAATTTATAAAATAAAAAAAGATCATATAGCAAAATCATTAGATAATGAGTTTAATGTAATTAGATTAGAATTTTTAGGTAGTACAATAAGAAGAGAATTAAAAACTTATTTTAAAGAAGAAGGACAAATTGGAGATACTGTTATAAAAAGAGCAGATGATTTAACTGATGTCCCTATGTTATGGGTATCAATAATATTATCATATAGCTATATCGTTGCAAAGTTAAATGAGCACCACACGTATGTATACATGTTAGAAAGCTATGATTTAAATACATTAACTACTATGTTTAGAACTAATATGGAGTTTTATGTAACGGCGCTTGGTTATTATGATTGTATAAATACACTGTCACTTGAAAAGTATATATACCTTTTCGATGTAATAGAAAAAGATTCTGATGGTATAAAAACATTTAGAAAACTTAATAAACTATATATGTTTGATAAAATGGATGTTGAAAATAAAAGAAAAAGTCTAAAGAAATTTTAGACTTTTTTTAATCAAGAATATTTGGGTTAAATAAATCCCTAATATCTACGTTTAGTATATTAGCAATCTGCTCTAAAGTATCAACAGATATCGTTTGATGAGTAATTGATTCTAGTTTAGCTATAAAGCTTTCACTAAGTAAAAGTTCTTCAGCTAACTGCCTTTGTGTCCACCCTTTCGACTTGCGATATTTACGAATGTTTTTGCCAATTATATTATAAATGTTTTCACGTTTGCTATTTGCCATTCTATCACCTAACATAATTTTCTCATACAAATTACAAATATAATATAGACTTATAGTCTATAATACATTATAATATACATGGTGATAAAATGGCTAAATTAATGACGCTGAAAAACAAACGAAAAGAAGCGGGGATTACCATATATGATATGAGTAGGAGTCTAGGGATAACGGCATCTTTTTACTCTCAAATTGAAAATGGTAAAAGAAGATTATTTTACGATACAGCAATTAAGATAAGTGAAATATTTAATTTGTATCCAGATGATTTATTTTATGATGAAAAGAAATAATATTAATAACTTTTTTTAATAACTCGTTTATGGTAAAATAAAAGCACGTGGTGATAAAAATGAAGGGTATAGATATATGTTTAGCTTTCAATGTTGAAGTGGTTTATGATAAAGCTAATTTTCAAATAAATGATAATGACAAAGTAGGTATAGTGGGTGTTAACGGAGCTGGTAAAACGACTTTATTTAAAGTTCTTCTCAACGAAATCCAACTAGATAGTGGAAAAATAGTTACTTCAAATAAAAAAAGAATTGGTTATTTACCTCAGGATATAGTCTTAGAAGACAAAGAAATTAGCGTGTTTGACTATTTAATGCAGGCTCGTCCAATTGCTATATTAGAACAATCATTAAAAAGATTATATGAACAAGTTGCTTTAGAAAATGATGATAGAAAACAAAATAAATTATTAAAGGAAATTGGGAAAACTCAAGAATTGCTAGAGTATTATGACTGTTATAAAGCAGAAAATATTTTATTTGAAATAATAACTAGTATGAATATCGACAATAGTTTATTAGATATGAAATTAAAAGATTTATCAGGTGGTCAAAAATCTAAAATAGCATTTGCGCATCTTCTATATTCAAATCCAGAAATATTATTATTAGATGAACCGACTAATCATCTTGATGTAGAAACAAGGGATTATATAGTTCAATATTTACAAAAATATAAAGGAACTATTTTAATTATTTCTCATGATGTAGAATTTTTGAATATGATTATTAATAATGTAATGTATATAGATAAAAGTAATAAAATAATAAAAATGTATCAAGGGAACTATAATGATTTTCAAAAGAAAGAAAAAGATTTACAAGAGGCAAAAGAAAGATTAATTGTTAAGCAAGAAAAAGAAGAAGAAAAACTAAAAAATTTTATTTTACAATATTCTAATTCTTCTGGAAAAAGAAAAAGAATAGCTCAAAGTCGCGAAAAATTACTTGCTAAAAAAGTAAAAGAAAAAGTAATAAGAGATAAGAATATAAAAAAAGTAAAATTAAATATCAAACCTAGTAGAGATGGTTCTAAAATACCTTTGAAAGTTAATAACATCGATTTTAATTACCCGGATAGTGAAAAAATAATTAAGAATCTATCCTTTTTAGTAAATAATAAGGAGAGATTTTTGATTGTAGGTGAAAATGGAGTTGGTAAATCAACGTTGCTTAAACTTATAATGGGATTTTTAAGACAACAAGATGGAAACATTTGGTTTGGTAGTAAAACAGATATTGCGTACTATGCACAAGAACAAGAACAATTAGATATAAATAAGACAATTATTGAAAATGTTGATGACAGTGATTTTAGTGAAAAAGAATTAAGAACTATTTTAGGAAGTTTTTTATTTCATGGGGATGATGTTTTTAAAAAGGTTGGTGTTTTATCACCTGGTGAAAGAGCAAGGATTGCATTATGTAAAGTAATGTTGAAAAAAGCTAACCTCCTTTTACTAGACGAACCAACCAATCATTTAGATCCACAAACGCAAAAAATAATTGGTGAAAACTTCCGAAATTATGAAGGAACTATTATATTAGTTAGTCATAACCCTTCATTTGTTGAAAGTATTGGAATTGATAGAATGCTTATTCTACCAAGTGGAAAAATCACCAATTATTCTAATGAATTATTAGATTATTATTATAGATTAAATAGTAATTAGGCATTATTAATTAAAATAGTAAGTATATCTTTATAATTTATGCCATCAAATATAAGTAACTTTGGATACATACTGATTGTAGTAAAACCAGGCATTGTATTTATTTCATTTAGATAGATTTGATTATTATCTTGATCATAAAAAAAATCAATTCTAGCAATACCTTTAGCATTTATTCCAATGAATGCTTTTTTTGCATATTCTTTAATTAAAGATGAAACTTCATTTGGTAATACTGCTGGAATAACTGTTTTTGAACTCGCATTCTCATATTTAGCATCGTAATCGTAAAAATCATTAGCTGATTTTATTTCTCCTATTGTAGAAATAAATATACCTTTTCCTTCAATTGCTGAACATTCTAATTCTCTGGCTTTGATAAAGTTTTCCACAATAATTTTTTCATCATATTTTCTTGCTAATTTAATAGCTTTTAATAGCTGTTTTCTATTAGCAGCTTTTGATATTCCAATCGAAGAACCTCCGTTAGCAGGTTTAACGATCAAAGGATAGCTTAATTGTTTTTCTATATCCTTAATTTTAAAATTAGGATATTTAATAGAAATATATTTTACTTGAGGAATATTCATATAATTAAAAATGATTTTAGCAAACTCCTTATCCATTCCAACAGCACTACTTAAAGTACCACAGCCAACATATTTTATGTTAAACAAATCTAAAAATCCCTGCAATTTTCCATCTTCACCATTAGTGCCATGAATAATAGGAAAAACGACATCAAAAGATTTAATAAATGAAACTATATCAGGAATTTTTCTAATATTTTTTGCTTGTTTCCAAGTTCCTTTCTCTAAGTAATAAAAATCATCATTGAATATATACCATTCATTTTTTAAGTCTATTCCAACACTAGTAATCTTAAACTTTTTAGAATCAATATTTTCTAAAACGCTTTTAGCTGATAAACAAGAAACTTTATGTTCACTTGAATTTCCCCCAAATAATAATAAAACTTTTTTCATAATACACCTCAATATAGTATATGCGAAAAATAAAAATGGGTTTTTATAATTATTTTGCAAGAAAGGAGTATAATTTTATAGAAAACAACATATTATATAATAAAAGACTTGCATAAAAGTCTTTGATATGATATATTATTGTTGGTTTAAAAATTATTTCGTTACTTTCCTTTTCTAGGAGGCCCAAATAAGTATTAAATCAAATCTAAAAAAGGAGGTTTCGAAATGGAACAATTAAAAGATAAGACTATCGTTTGTAAAGATTGTGGTGAAGAATTTACATTCTCAGTAAACGAACAACAATTCTACGCTGAAAAAGGTTTTACTAATGAACCTGCAAGATGTAAAACTTGCCGTGATAAGAAAAAAGCTGAAAGAAATAATAACAGAAGTAATTTCAGAAGAAACGACAATTGGAATAACTAATTGAAGTAATTAAAACCCTTAATTTATTAAGGGTTTTCTTTTGCTCTAAAATCGGTTAAAAATATAACATTACTATTATTTGAATCATATTTTGGTATCAAGGACACAATATAATTATAAGGGGATTCAAATGATATTCGTATATCAGAAATAGGATTATTAATTGTTTTTCTAATGATTATATTTTTATTGCTAGGAATATAATCATTATCATATAATAAATTGGTATCATTATACTTTTCATTAGAAAATTCAATAGTATGAATTTTGAAATTAAAAATATCAATAGTACTATTAATGATTAATAAGTTAGAATGACTATCTAATTTTATAAATAAATCATCATTTGATATTTCATAATCATTAATATAGTCAATTGAATAGAAATTATTATTTGAATATTTAGAACTGATTTCATTTAAATAATTAACCAATTCTTGTATATTATCCGAATCTGATGAATAATAAGTATCACTACTGTTTTTATATTTTATATTATTATTTGTAGAAATATAGAAGTTAAATATATCATTACTAGTAATAATAACTAAATTATTATCGAAGGTATCATCAATTTTGACCTTGTCAAAATCAATTTTATTGATAATGCTAGTTATATTAGGGTAATCAGTTGATATAATAGTAATGTCATTATATTTTACATCAATGAAATCATTACTATTTAGATTTATATCATAACTATTGCAACCAAGTAATAAAAAAGATAATAAACAAATAATTAATAATCTTTTCATGAGTCACCTCTTTTGTTATTATTCACATTACATAATAAAAAAATACTTATATTTAAGTATTTTTTGGATATTTAGTTAGGTAATAATCTCTTAATTCTTTAAATCTTTGGTGATGCACTACTTCTCTTTGTCGTAAAAATGAAAGCGGGGCTAAAACGTCAGGATCATTAGTCTCATTCATTAAATTTTCATATACTGCACGTGCTCTTTGCTCTGCTGACATATTACTTTCTAAATCTGCCATGTAATCAGCTGAAGCTTCAACATAAGCGGTAGTAAAGGGAACACCATTTGCATCTGTAGGGAATAATGCCATTCCGTGTTGTGTATAATGACCGCCTAATCCCGCATCTTCTAATTCTTTTATTGTAGCTCCTTGCATCAATTGATAAACCATTGTAGAAATAATTTCAACGTGAGCTAATTCTTCTGTACCAATATCAGTTAAAAGGGCTTTACCTCTTTCATCTGGCATAGTATATCGTTGATTTAGATATCTAATAGATGCAGCTAATTCACCATCAGGGCCTCCGTATTGTGCCATTAGATTTTTTGCCATTCTTAAATCTCTTCTTTGGATATTAACAGGATATTCTAACTTTTTTTCATATAACCACATATTAATACCTCCTATTTATTTTCCCATGGCCAAGGTTTATCATCCCATGGCCAAGGATAAGTTGCTAGTGCATCACTACTTAGTAATAACGGACCGAACTTTCTTTCATATTCTTGCTTTAGTTCATTCTTTTGAGTACGATATTGATTGAATAAATCAATCGCACCTCTATCATCTGGATGAACATCTAAATAAAGATTTAAGTCAATCATTGCAAAGCCTAAAGAGTCAATATAGGTAAGTAATTGTGCTTGCTCATTTACCGGCTGGATATCATAAGGTTTAGGGATTTTGTAAGGATCATAAAGGTTAGGGAACATATTACCACGGATAAATCCGGCATATGGATCATAAAGGTTGCCAGTAGTATTTTGAACATTCGCATTGTTACCTTTTAAATAATTACTATTATGGTATGTTTGATAGTTATTCATCTATTTTTCCTCCTCGTTTTATATTATGACTTTAGTATTATCGTGTATGGGTAAAAAACTATTTTTATAAAAATATAAATAAGTACTTGCCAAAACTATTTTTTCTTGATATAATAGTTTTCGTATTTCACATGGCGATTATGGTGAAGTGGTTAACACATCAGATTGTGGTTCTGACATGCGTGGGTTCGATCCCCACTAGTCGCCCCAAAATTTGTATTTTGTGGCAATCCCTGAAGTTACGGGATTGTTTTTTTTGACATAATATAGTTATGCAATCATTAAATCAAATTTTTTTAAGAAGTTCAATTGAATAATACATAACTATAACAAAAATAAGGTACTGTTATGCTATAATAATAATTAAGACTATTTTTGTTTAATAAGGAGATGTAAAAGTGAAAATTGGTATAGATATAGATGGAGTATTGACTAATTTAGAAAATTGGAAAATAAATTATGGAAGCAAATTTTTATTTGAAAAATATAGGAATAAAATTGCTAATCCGGAAAAAACTAAAATATTAGAAATATTTGATTTAGATAAAAACATTGATAATGAATTTTGGGATGAATATTATAGGGAATATGCTAGTAATGCTGATGCGATGATGTTTTGTAGTGAAGTAATAAAAAAACTTAAATCGGACGGTAATGAAATATATATAATAACAGCCCGTGGGACTAGGTGTAGTGATAGTAAAGAGTTAGCTATAGAATGGCTGAATAAAAATGAAATATATTATGATAAAATCTTTTTCAATTGTGTTGATAAATTAAAAGTTTGTACAGAGAACAATATTGATATTATGATTGAAGATTATGAGGAAAATATAAATCAAATATCAACAGTGATTCCAGTTATTTGTGTAAATGCTACATCTAATTTAAAATGTATTGGAAATAGAATATATAGGTGTTATACTTGGTATGACATATATGCAAAAATAAATTTTATTTCACAATATAAAAGTTAATTCATATATAACATAAATACATTGAAAATAATAAACATTATAAAAATAAGAGGCATTAGATTTTGTCTCTTATTTTTATAATATAGTAACGACTTTATTTTTTTCTGTTAAATGAACAATATTTAATATTGTGGTATAATATTTAAAGTTAAATGAGGTGGTTATTGTGAATGAAAATTTAAGATTAAGTATTATAGAACAATATATAAAAAGAAAAATAGAATATTCACCTTATCAGACAATCGAATATAATGAAATAAAACATATATCGCAATTATATAATATGTCATGTAAAGATGTAGTAAAAAATATCTTCCTAAAAAATAATTTTATAGAGGGGAACCCAATTAAATTTAATAAGGAATGTCAAAATATAAAGAAAAAATACCTTTCATCAATAAAATCAGATATTTTAAGAAAAGTTGTTATTGAAAAAACAAGTAAAGATTATGGAGTGAGTTTTGACTCGTCTGAAATTGAATATTATAGCAAAAAATCTAAAATCAATGTATTTGATTTTATGCTTCATATATTAGATATAAAACAGCCCAAGTTGATATTAGATAGATTGAAAACAGGAAAAATAACGTCATCAAGATCTTTTCCGTATGAAGAATCTAAAAAGGAATATATGTCAACAATTAAAGAACTTGTATTAAAAAAGTGTGTAAAATTTTTATTAGAAAAAGAAGAATCAACTGTACTTTCTTCAAGTGACTTATCATTATTGGCAAAATTAAGTAAAATCAATGAGAAAGATATTTATATCAATATTTTAAATATGAGTATGAGTAATTATAACAACTTTCTAAGAAATAATAAGGATAATATAGAATCAAGAAAATTAAAAGAAGAAGTTTTATTATATTTAGATATAAATAAAAAAATAATATTACATAAAATAGTAAAATATAAGCTTAAAAATATTGATTGTGAGACTTTTTCAAAAGAACACTTGATAGACATATCAAAAATCTTAAAGATTAATTTATATTACATAATAACGCATATTTTTGGCAAGAGTGTTACAGTATATTATGATTTAAAAAATGGTAATGTAGAAAAAATGCAGAAAACTGATGAATACATATTAGCTGAAACAGATTATATAAAGAATATTGAAGATGAAATATATTGTTATGAATCCTTTTTACACTATGGAAAAATAAGTGATAGAAATATTAAAAAAATAAGTGAAAGATATAATATATCTTTGTATAATTTAAATTCTAAAATTTTAAAAAAAGGAAATATTATAACAGGACCATATGTAGATGTACCTATAATATCTGAAATTGATCATAAAATAAGAGATTTAATAGTAAAAGAGTGTGTTGAATATGAACTTCAATATGGTACTGGTTACAGTATAAGTATCGATTTCTTAAAGAAAGTTGCAAGTAAATATAAAGTACCTATAAAAATAATAATGCTAGATATATTTGGTAAAAAAATTGAAAATTATGATGAATATAGGCATGGAAATTTAAAAAAAATATGTATTTCTGATTTTTTTGAAGTTGAGAAAATTGAATATATAGAAAGAGTTAGGCAAATATTTGAAAGAGATATACTATTAAAGAATACAAAAGTAAAATATACATATGAAAAGATAAAAATGATATCGCAAGAACTAAAAATATCAGAATATCTTTTTGTGACTGAAATTTTAGGGAAGTCAAAAGCTAGTTACTATGATTTAAAAACAGAAAGAACTAGTTACGTAACATTTGGTGAATATGTACTTAGTAAAATTCCAAATGAATTTATAACTAAAAACTATAATGAATTGAATAATTTGGTAGCTGCTGCTACAATGAAAGTCTTCAATTTGTATAATAGGAATATTGATTATAGTGGATATTCCGTAAGGGATATGGTTGCAGAGAATATCTTAAAATTATTTGAAAAGGGAAATATATTTATTGCTGAAGAGGGACGCTACTTAATTGAGGAAAATGAAACCCAAATGCTAGAGAAGCATAGAATGTTTTTATATAAAACGACGTATTTTAATTCGCTTAAATTAATTAACTCAATCGTAAATAAAAAAATAGTGATAACAGGTAAATCGTATGAAGTAATGTCGCAAAAAAAAGGATATATTGAATCGGCTTATAATGATATAAAATATGATTTTGGAAATATTCCCGCTGAAGTAATTGATACAATAATTGAAAAAATGGATTTAGATAAAGCTATTAACTCGCTTGTGAAAAAAGGGTATGATAAAGAAGAAATCATTACATATATTAAATTGATAAAAGAACATTATGAAGGTATAAAGAACGATAAAAAAGTTTTAGTAATGAAATAAATCAATAAAACTTTTTTAATTTGTTCATATTATATTTAGAATATTACTAATTAAAGGTTTAAAATAAAGATGAAATAATGTATAATTAAAAAACATTGGAGGTGTAACATGCTAGAAAAAATTAATGAATTAATTAAGAATAAAGACTTCGTTAAATTAAAAAAGCAAATTCTTGATCTTAATGAAGTCGATATAGCACAAATAATTGAGACAATCGAGGATAATGGTGAACGGATAAAAGTATTCAGATTACTTCCAAAGGATATAGCTGCAGATGTTTTTCCGAATTTAGATTTAGATATTCAGCAAGAAATAATTGTTTCCCTTTTAGCTAAGGAAGCAGCTGATATACTTGATAATCTGTATTCGGATGATGCTGTTGATTTATTAGAAGAAATGCCTGCTAATGTAGTTACAAAGCTACTAGCAAACACCAATAAGGAAACTCGAATGGGAATTAACTTTTTATTAAAGTATCCAGTTAACTCGGCAGGGTCTATAATGAATATTGATTTTTTAGAGTTGAAAGAACATTTAACAGTTGAGGGTGCAATAGAAAAAATCCGAAAAGATGGTAGGGAAAAAGAAATAATTGATGTTTGTTTTTTAGTTGATAAATCTAGAAAATTACTAGGTACTGTTCAATTAAAAGATTTATTATTTAATGATCCACACATATCTATTAATTCGATAATGGATGATAAGCTAATATATGCTTATACTTATGACGATCAAGAGGAAGTGGCTTCTAGGTTTTCTAAATATGATTTAACGGCTATGCCTGTAGTTGATACAGAAAAACGATTAGTTGGAATCATTACTATTGATGATGTTGTAGATATATTACAACAAGAAGCAACTGAGGATATTGAAAAAATGGCAGCTATTAGTCCGTCTGACAAACCTTATATGAAAACAGGAGTACTTGAAACTTGGAAAAAGAGAATACCATGGCTTCTTCTTTTAATGATATCAGCAACTTTTACAGGACAAATTATAAAAAATTATGAAGCGGCACTTGCCTCTTATGTTGTTTTAACTGCATTTATACCAATGTTTATGGATACAGGTGGAAATGCAGGAGGGCAAGCATCTGTTACAATAATAAGAGGGATTTCTTTAAATGAGATACAGCTTAAAGATGTATTTAAAGTAATGTGGAAAGAATTTAGGGTGGCTATATTGACGGGATTAACTTTAGCTAGCGCTAATTTCTTAAAACTTATGTACATAGATAGAGTTGATATGGCTATTGCTTTTATTGTTTGTTCAACATTAATGATAACTATTTTAATTGCTAAGACAGTAGGATGCACACTTCCTATGGTCGCAAAAAAAATAGGCTTTGATCCCGCTGTTATGGCAAGTCCTTTTATAACGACTATAGTTGATGCAATATCATTATTTGCTTACTTTAATATAGCGAAGTTAATTTTGGGGATATAAGATGTTTTAAAAAATGTAGTCACCATACGTACTACATTTTTTATTTGGTCTATTTATAAAATTGTTTTATTATTGACTATTTTTGCTTTAACTTTATGTGTTACATTAGTTAAAGTAGCCCTATCTAATAAATTTAGATAATCAAACTGTTTTTTTAAACTTTTATTATGTTTTTCAAATAAGGCACATAGTTTTAATTCTAAATTTGTATATAAGATTTTATAAGCAGGATTACCTTGTTTTTTCAAATCAAAACCTCTGTCAAAATCTAATAAAAATTTAATTACGTTCTCTTTATCCATATAATTACTTAAATGTTTAATAAAACCGGGTAAATCATTATTAAAATAGTACTTTTCTAATTCTTTTTTATTAAATAAAAGTTCGATAAATTCTACTATTCTAACTTCATCACTGTAGAACGTAGTTTTTTTATTGAAAAACCTCCTAGTTAGTAAGTCAGTATATCCTTCATTTAAAGCTTTCATAGAAACTATTTTTTGTGAATAATCAACAAAACCAATTTTCCATATGTTATTTTCCTCATCGTATTGTGAACTGGCTAAATGAATAAATTCATGTTCTATCGTTCCATCTAAAGAATAACTCAAAATATTATCTTTACTATTATATTTCCCTTTAACTCCAATAAGTAATAACAAAAAATTCTTCTTAATTATAACACTATTTAAATTATTATATAGATTATTTAAATTACATTTATCTATTTTGTCTTCGATGATTTTAACTAATTTCTTTAATTCATCGGGTACTAAAAATTTACCATTCGAGCGAGGAATCTTGTTTGCTTGTATATCACTAAATTGTGCTATTAATTTTTTTTCATTTTTTTTAGACAAAACATAATTTGTAGTACTATTGGCTAGAATAAACGGAATCAAATATACCATTAATGAATTACCTAACATAGATAAACACCTCTTTGGTTAAATATTATATACGAATATTTGTAAATGTCAAATGGAATTAAAAAATACTAAAGTTAATAAAGGATAAAAATATAATATAAAAATATGTTATAATTAAACCACATATTAAATTTAAAGAGGTGTAATAATGAATAGAATATTAAATCCTGAAATAAAAAATTATTTGACATTAATAATCGATATTTATTCTGAAATATATGGTACCCAATATAAAGAACTAATTAGTAAAAAAATTAATAATACTGATTTTATTTTTTATAATAATCCAGATAGCTTAAAAAGTTTTATTATAAGTTTACAAAATGAAAAATCAAGGGAATTAACACATATATTTTTAAATAAAATAAATAAGACAGATCTAAAAGAAATAATGTTTCAGTATGATGATATTATAAGTGCATATTCACCATTTGCTCTAATAGAAAACTTTGAACATAAATTGAATAGTAATATAAGTGAAAATGAAAAGAGTAGAATTATTAATTCGCTTATATCAGTGTTAAATGGTTTAGGATATGATATAGATAAATCTACTTTAAAGGATAGATTGAATGATAGCGATATAAAAAAAGGAATAAACGAAATTAGGAAATGGCATATATATAGAAATTTAATTTTATGTCATTACAGTGATTTTGAAAAAAGTATTGAGCCATATACTGAATTGATTAAGAATAATGATTTAATTAAGGAGCAAATATTAGAAAAAAAGATTGTTGATTTCCTTATGTTAAACAAAAAATATTTAAGTGAGGACGATATAAATTTATTAAAAAAGGATAAGCCATTATGTTATCTTAATAGTGGTGATGTATTGTACAAATATAATCTCGGTAATAAAGCTCTTATTGATTCTTTTTCAACTGATAGTAATAAGATATTAGAAGATATAAAAACTCCAACAGAAGTAGTTGAAGAAATAAAAAAGAATAGAATAATCTATTGGAAAATTTGTGGTATCGATTTAGGTGATATGTACGACGATTATATTAATAGTGTTGATATACATTTGTATATTCCTAATAGCAAAGAAGTAGATGCTATAATAAAGTCTAGAGAAAAATATTTAAAACAATTTATCGAGGAATATTACTTTCAAACAAATATGAAAAATGTACTGGATAAAGTAAATGAATCTAGCAATGAAAATAGCAAATCATTAGACATTGAGTCATTGGAAAACAATATAATATGTGTTGTTCCTAATGTTAAAGACAATGTATTAAAACCGCAATTATTTTTCACAACTACTTTTATGAAAAATTATTTAGATGTTATGATGATGCATGAACTTTGTCATATAATTGAGTTAGATATAGAAAGTTTGAATAATAATAAGATAATATATAAAAGTGGTTTTGATACACATATAGATGATTCAGATGAAACAAGAAAGTTTGAACTTATTAATGAAGTAATAACTCAGATGATTGCTGATGAGGCAACAAAAAAATTACATGACAATGGTGTTTATATATTTGAAGATAAAGATATAGCTAAGGTAAGTGGTGGCACTTCATATGAATCAGGTAATGTAATATTAATCAACTTTTATGAAAAATATAAAAAGACTATACTTAAAAGTAGAATAGAGGGAAATATAGGTATATTATATGATGAGGTTGGCAAGGAGAATTTTGAGCACTTAAATGAATTGCTTCAAGACTACTTTGAGATACCTACTTATTCGTTGATGTTTGATTTGATGGAAAAAAAAGAGAGTGATCATACGAAAAAATTTCATCAAATAATTGAGAGAGTAAAAAAGGTAGGTATAAAAATGGATGGTTTTAAAGTTCGTGGTATGTTAAAATAAACAAATTTAATTGACAAAAATTAGTATTTAGGCTAAACTATTATCAGTTATTAAATTTTTAGATATAAGCATTTATACTTTTTTGCTTGGTTAGTAAAACAATGAAAAAGCGGATTTATTCGTTTTTTTCTTGTCTACAGATGTAATTTATGAAAGGAGGAGACAATATGAAAAGAAGATCAAAATTTAATGCAGAACAATATATTGATAATAATTATGTAGAAAACGAAGAAGCAATTATCTCTATATATATAGAAGAAATTGATGATTTTTATAATGAATTCGATGCAGATGATTTAACTATAACAGATGACATTATAAACTTTATCAACAGTAGAGTTGAAAATATATCAACAAAGTACAGTATCACATTGGAATTCGATTGCCCTGTTATAGAAAAAAAGGAAAGAGACAAAATAGCAAACATTATAAGATCTAATTATGGATTGGCTTCTTCTTTGAGGCAAAAGAAATTACAAAGCAATAAATTAAAAGCACTTATATTTTTTGTAATTGGATCACTGTTCTTATTATTATCATATTCTACTACTAATTATGGCAGTTTGATAAGAGATATTTTATCAATAGCTGGTTGGGTTGCAATATGGGAAACGGTAAATGCTATATTATTAGATAATTTCAAAATGAGAAATAATAAATATGCTGTTGACCGATTATATAATGCTAAAATAGTTTTTAAAGAAAGAAAATAAACAGAATAAATTTGTTTATTTTTTTTATTTGTGTTTTATAAACGAAAATATTTTGCTGATGTTAATACAATTTTTATGATATAATTTATCAAAGGAGGGTTTATATGATTATCGAAGATAGAATATGGGGTAGTTTTAAAATAGATGATAAATTTGTACCCATTATTGAGAGTAATGAATTTTTAAAATTAAAAAATAAGAGACAAAATGGAATATATAACAAGCAGGAATATGTTCATACTAGATATGAACACTCATTAGGGGTATATTTTTTATCAAGCAAGTTAATTACTATAATTGAAAAAAAATTAAATAATTGTATAAATATAACAGAACAAGAAAAGGATGCAATAAAAATAATGGCATTATGCCATGATATTGGACATGGTCCATTTTCGCATTTAGCAGAAAGGTGCTTAGAAGGAACTCATGAAGAAAATACTGTGAGAATTCTAACAGGCGACAGTGATATAAATAAGGTAATAATTGAAAATTTTGGACAGGAAACATTAGACAAGGTTATAGATTTAGTTCAATTAAAAGAAAAAATAAAGACCAATAATGTATATAACGAAAATATTGATTTGATATTTGTTGTATCAAAACTTTTGTCTGGTGGAATAGATGTTGATCGACTTGACTATATTGCACGTGATTCTTTTCACATAACAGGTAAAAAGGAAGATTTTTCTAAGCTATTAGATTATATAAATTTGGATTATATAAATGATTATTTAGAAATAACATTCGATTCTGATGCTGAATATTTAATTGCCAATTATCTTAATAAAAGATTTGAGCAGTATGATAAAATCTACTTGTCAGACAGGAAAATAATTATTGAAAATATCTTTAAAAAGTATATAGCGAAAATTAAGTATCCTCTAACATGGGATACAGAAGAAAACGATATATTAGACGATATGAAAAATAAACTTGAAAATTCCGATTATATTATAAAACGATATTTACAAATAATATTGGGTAAAGAAATTGATCAAGATATAGTATATAGAGTTTTTAATAGTAAGCAAGAGTATGATTATTTTACTGATTATCTTAAGAGTAACTTTTCATTTTTAAACGAATCAGAATCATTTATTAATATTTCTGATAAAATGAGTATTTATAGTTCGAAAAACCGTATATTTATTAATCACAATGGTGTTATAAAAGAAATGAGTGACTGCAAAATTCTAAATTCAAATCTTTGTGAAGAAAAATACATAGTTGGAATTGACTTTGGCATTCTGAATCGTGAATTAAATCTAGAAAAAGATATCTATGAAACATTAAAATCTAAATTTGAATTAGATATCGAACAGGAAAAAAAATATACATTTTTAGTGGACAATGATGATGATTTCAATAAACAAGTTGAGTTGATAATTAAAGATTTGAATGTTAAGGTAGGAAAAGCAACTTATAATCTTGATTTGTATTATACAAGTGATGATAATTGTCTATCAAGGAAACGAGTCACGGTAAGAAATCGGAGAACAAAAAACAAAAATATATGGAATGTAAAAATACCGTTAGATGATAAATCGTCTATAACAAAAAGAATTGAAAAAAATTTATCTTCAAAAAATGAATCAGTTGCTTATCTAAAAAGTATAGGATTTAATATAATGGGATTGAAACCATATATTAATTTAAATACCGATAGACAAACTGCAATCTTTCAGTTTAGAAATAGTCTGTTTGAATTTGCATTTGATAGAACAGTGGCCAATAAAGAAGAAGAAAATATAAATCCTTATTATATGCTTGAATGTGAACTTAAAAAAGGAGACTCAATAGATCTATATTTTTTGAATCAATTATTAAAAAAATATCCTTTTTTAAAGGAGTGTAATAATTCTAAATTGGAAATAGCAGAAAGTAAGTTTGAACAAATAAGTAAAGAGAAAACGCTAATTTTGAAATAATTGATCTAATCTTTTTAAAATTTACGGACATAATAATATAAGAGTATTTCTAGTGCTCTTTTTTAGGAGGAATTATGAATTATAATGTGATATTAGAAAAAATTGCAAAAGAAAATGAGAACAAAAAAATAGGTATATTTGTTGATATGGACGGAGTTATAGCAGATTATAATTTCGGAGATGTTCACGATATAAAAAACAATGTTAGCGGTATATATCTTAATAAGAGGCCTATTAACACGGTTATAGAAATATTAAAAAGAGTAGCACGTAATTACAATTTTGAAATGTATATATTAAGTTCTTGTTTATTTGATGAGCAGGGAAAAGAAAAAGATAAATGGCTAGATTTAAATGCACCTTTCTTTCCTAAGAAAAATAGAATTTTTACTATTGCTGATACATATGGTGATAGAAATAGATTAAAAATTAAGAAAATTGAGGAAAAAATAAGTAGTGGAGAAATAGATTTTTCTATTTTGATAGAAGATACACATGAAATATTATTTTTAGGCAAAAGAATATTAAGAAATAAAATAGTTCCTATTCATGTTATAAGTTTGATAGATTAGATGAATATTTACTTAGTTAATCTGATGTGTTATTATTAGAATAGGGAGGTAATAGTTATGGAAAAGATAAAAATTATTGGAATATGTGGAAGTCTTAGGCAAGAATCATATAATAATGCCGCACTACTAGCTATAAAAAACCTTGCTCCAAATAATATTGAATTAGAGATAGTAAGCTTAAGTGAAATTCCTTTTTTTAATGAAGATATTGAAAATGAAGGTGTTCCGCTTAGTGTTGTAAATTTAAAAGAAAAAATTAACAACTCGGATGCTGTTATAATAGCAACCCCTGAATATAACTATTCTATACCTGGTGTTTTAAAAAACACTTTGGATTGGTTATCGAGAGGGGATTTAAAACCATTAAAAGGAAAACCAACGGCAATTATATCTGCTTCTTTAGGTATGCTAGGAGGAGCGAGAGTACAATACCATTTAAGACAAGTTTGTTTAGCTCTTGATATGAACGTAGTAAGTAAACCAGAAGTATTTATTGGCAAAGCTAATACAAAATTTAATAATAATAGGTTAATAGATGAATATACTCAAAAAATCTTAATAGAATTAATAGAACAATTAGTTGTAAAAACCAATAAATAGAATGAGTGATTTAGCGATTATGAAATATTGAATATAAGTGTTATAATAGTGATATTAAGAGAGGAGCTGTTGTAATGAAAGAATACAAGGAAACTTTTACAAAAACAGTTAAGGATGAAAATGGATTGCGTCATATATTGTCGTCTGTAAGAGATGTGCATAGTGCTTCACATGGGTGGTATGTTGGAGTTGCAGATATTACTGTTATGTCAAATGGTGATATAAAAGTTGATATTCCTCTCATCAGATCAGAAAGCATAGGAATATACAAAGAAGTGTTTGTTAAGTTTGTTAATAATAAGCAATCAGTAGACTACGTACTAAATGAAGCAAAGCAAACTTATAAAGGAAGCGATGGATGGAGTATTGATAATCCACTTTTAAATAATTTACCTAGTGGGAATACACTTGTTCAAATTCCATTGAAAAGGCAAAAAGCTTTTATTGATAATAATAAAGAAAGATAAAGGAAATCAAAAATTCCTTTTTTTATTTTAATATTATATGTTATAATATAATCAAAAATTTTAGGGGGATCATATGAAAAAGAATGTTTATATTATTATTGATGGACAGGCTGGTAGTTGTGGAAAAGGTAAAGTTATAGGACAGATGGCCCTTGATAAAAAAATTGAGGTAGCGATAAGTAATTGTATGCCAAATGCAGGGCACACTTTTGAAATGAATGGGAAAAGAAGAGTTTTTAGACATATTCCAGTTTCGGCTGTAAACCCTAACACTATTTTGTTTATGGGGGCGGGTACTGCTATTGATATGAATGTCCTTGAACAAGAATATGAGGAAAATAAAGATATTCTAGATGGTAGAGAAATAATAGTCCATCCTAATGCATTATTAATACGAGAAGATCATAAAGAAAAGGAACGAGCAGAAATAAGAAGTGGTTCAACATTTAAAGGCGGAGGAGCTGCATTGGCTGAAAAGATAATGCGTAGTCCCAATACAACGTTTTTTAAAGAATATAAAAATATAAAGGCCGATATTAATTATCATGAAAAATTGATTCATTATTTAAAAACGTGTAGGAAAATACTAATTGAGGGTTCACAAGGTTGTGGTTTAGACATAGACCACAGTAATCATTTTCCTAATACTGCTGGGAGGCAAATTGGGGTTGCCAAAATGTGCTCAGATAGTGGGATTTCGCCTTTGCGAATAAAAGATATAACTTTAGTAATTAGACCATTTCCAATTAGAATATCTAATGAAACAGAGTTAGGAAAAAATATTTATAGTGGTAACTATGGCAATTCTAAAGAATTATCATGGGATCAAGTTAGTATAGGTGCTAGTATAGGTCAATATCCAACTGTTATCGATCCCTCTGTTGATGGTCGTTATAAAACAGTTGATTTAACAGAGACAACAACAGTTACAAAAAAGACAAGAAGAATATTTGATATTGATATTGAACAATTAAAAAAAGTAGTTGATATAAATACACCAATGGGGATATACCTGAATTTCTTCGAACAATTAGATTATTCATATCATAAGTCAAGAGGAGAATATGGTAAAGTTTATATTGATAAATACCGCAGAGAATATATTAATTGGTTAGAATCGGAAACTGATGTACCAGTAGTAATGTTAGGCACAGGTGCTGATTACAAAGATTATATTAGTCGGGAAAAATATGTTAAAAGTTTAAGAAAAAAGTAAAAAGGTAGTGAAAAAAACAATAATATATTGACTTTTTGAATATAATGTAGTATATTCATACATATCGACGTTGATTGAGACAAGTAATAATAATTATAATTAAAGCGAATTAGGGAAGGTGTGAGCCTAATATTCAATGATTATTGTTATAACACTCATGAGTTGCTTACCGAAAAGAAATGAGTAGATTAAGCCGGGCTGTAACCCGTTACCAAATACTAGACTTGATAGAGTTGAAAGTGATCATAAAAAATAATAATGCAAATTTATGATAAATTGGGTGGCACCGCGGATACAACAGTTATTCGTCCCTTGTATAGGGATGAATAGCTGTTTTTTTAGTTGTTTTGAATCTTAATTTAACGTTTAATAGGAGGTGATTAGTATGGAAGAAGGAAATAATATGAATTTAATAAAGAATAGTGGTTTATGTGCTAATCACTATAAAATAAGCGTAATAAATGAAAGAGGGATTTAAATGAAAGAAAAATTAATGCAAGTGAAAGAAGTTTATGAGACTTTAAAAGCTCTGGATATAAAAGTAGAATCAATTAGTCATCCAGAGGTAAAAAAATGCGAACAATCAAAGCTTTATTACGATAAAGCTGGTTATGATACAAGTAAATATGGACTTTGTAAAAATATTTTTATAAGAGATAAAAAAGGAAAGAAATTTTGGTTAGTTATTCTTGATTATTGTAGTGATATTGATATGGATATATTAAGAAGTGATTTAGAATCTTCTAAATTAGGGCCAGCAACCAAAGAAAATTTAAGTGAAATTTTAGGTGTTGAATCTGGTTCGGTGTCATTGTTTAGTATTTTAAATGACAAAGCTAAAAAAGTAGAAGTTATAATTGATAGAAAATTGATAGAAAAAGAAAAATTAGCTTTTCATCCAAACTATAGCGGAATTACTACTTTTATTTCAAAAAGTGATGCAGTAAAATTTTTAGAGGCTAGTGAAACTAAATATAAGTTAATGGATATTCCTACAAAAAAATGTGAAGAGCAAGAATATAGTGATATAAAAGTTTTAACAAAAAAACAATGTGTTAATTACGGATATTAAAAAGCAATTAAATCAAATTTAATTGCTTTTCTTTTCTAGGAAAAAAGATCCATCCATCACAATGTTTTCTAACAGTATAGCCATATTTTTAGGAGATTGTTTCATACCTGTTATTAGCCATTTGTTAATTATTCCTAGACAACCGTGAATTGCATATTCTAAAAAGTATGAATAGTCATCAGAATTACAATTTTTATAAAATGTTCCCCAACTATCCAAAGATTTATTTTTTACTATACCTATTATTTTTTCTAAAAAAGGATTTGATTTTTCATCATTTAATAGTATCAAGGCAATATCAGAGTTTTTGTTAATGAATTCTAATATATCTTCAAATAAAGGAAGTGGTTGATCATTCAATTCCTCCGCTGAATATTTAGATAAAGTATTGTTTAAATTATCTAATAGTTTATCCTCGATTTTACTTTTTAAATCGAGCATATCCACGTAGTGATTATAAAAAGTTCCTCGATTAATATCAATGAATTCACATAGCTCTTTTATACTTATATCATTTATTCTTTTTGTTTTCATTAATTCAATTAGTCCTTTTTCAATAGCTCTTTTAGTTTTGTAAATGCGACGATCTGATCTATTGGCATTCATAAAAAACCTTCTTTCAACAAATTTTATATATTTTGTCTAATAATATACAGATATAAAAATATTGCATATTGAATCCTCGTTGTATATTTATTATAATTGATTTATATGCATAAATCAACACAGTGTGCATTTAATTATATTGTAATATAAGGAGGTTATGATATGGAAGACATATCAAAAATTATTTTAAAAAACAAGGTTATTGTAATTTTGATATTTTTAATGATGACTATATCCAGCATTTTTCTTAATAAATATGTTAATATAAACTATAATTTATCTGAGTACTTGCCTAGTGATTCAAAGTCTTTGATTGCAATAGAAAAAATGACTAAAGAGTACTCTGATGCCATTTACAATGTTAGGTTACTAATCCCTGAAGTAACCATAGAAGAAGCTTTATCTTATAAAAAGAATATAGAAGTAGTAGCAGGTGTCAATTCAGTAATATGGGCAGATAATTATACTCAAATAGAAAGTGGTAGCACTGAAATTTTATATCTTGAAGAGTGGTATAAGGATAAAAATGCCTTATATTTAATCAGTATTGACACAGAAGATTCACTAAAGGTTTTAAAGGATATAAAAGAAATAGTAAAGGATGAATCAAATTTCGCTGGTGATGCAGTTAATACTGCTTCAGCGCAGGATAAGATGCAAGATGAAGTTAATGCTATAATGTTATTTGTTATTCCTATAATATTGATAATCCTTATCTTAACAACTAGTTCTTGGTTTGAACCTGTGCTGTTTCTAGTAACTATAGGTATATCTATTATTATAAACATGGGAACAAATGTAATTTTTGGAAGCATATCATCAGTAACGCAATCAACTACCGCAATTTTACAACTAGCAGTATCCATGGATTATGCAATTTTTCTTTTACATAGATTTGCAATCATCCGTAGGAAAGGAATTGATGTCAAATCAGCAATGGCAAAGGCTATGAAGGATTCCACTTCTACTATAATTGCGAGTGGTCTTACAACAATATTAGGTTTTTTAGCACTAGTTGTAATGAAATTTGAAATAGGGGCAGATTTAGGAATAGTACTAGCGAAAGGGATTGTATTTAGTTTATTATCAGTTTTAGTACTACTACCTGTTTTGGCAATATATACGTATAAATTAATAGATAAAACAAAACATAATTCTTTTATTCCGTCTTTTAAAAAAGTAAGTCAGGGTATTTTTAAAATTAGATATATAATGATGGCTTTAATTTTAATATCAGTAATTCCAAGTTTCATAGCCAGTCAAAACAATACATTTTTGTATGGTAGTACAGGGGTTAATAGTGAAGATTCCAAAGTATATAAGGATACACAAAAAATTAATAGCATATTTGGTGTTGATAATCAAATGGTACTACTAATTCCTCGAGGAGATTTTTCTAAGGAAAGTAAAATTAATGAAGAATTATCAAACTTGGAAGGCGTTCAAACTGTAACTTCATTCGTTAGCACTATTGGTATTGAAACACCGATTGAATACTTACCAAAAGAGGTTGTTAGTCAATTTATATCTAAAAGTTATTCGAGAATTATAGTTAAAACAAATGTAGATGAAGAAGGTGACGAGGCGTTTGCGTTGGTTGATAATATTAAAGAAATTGGAAACAAATATTATGGCGATAATTACCATTTGGCAGGCATTAGTGTGACTAATTATGATATGAAACAGATTGTTACTAAAGATAATATAGCAGTAAATGTAGTTGCTGTAGTTTCTATTGTAATTATTTTAATGATAACTTTTAAATCGTTGTCGATACCAATTATACTTATATTAGCTATTGAAACAGCAATTTGGATGAATTTATCTTTATCATATATAGCAGGTCACAAATTAAATTATATAGGATATTTAGTGGTAAGTGCGGTTCAATTAGGTGCCACTGTTGATTATGCTATATTGTTTGCTAAAAAATATTTGGAAAGAAGAAGAGAAAATAAGCTAAAAGATGCAATTACCAAAACGGTTGAAAGTACAGCTCCGTCAATATTATCATCTGCTTTTATATTAGGAATTTCCGGGTTAAGTATTGGTATAATTTCTACAAATGGAGTAATTAGTGAATTAGGTACACTTGTAGGAAGAGGTGCACTAATTTCAGCCTTATTGGTTTTAATTTTCATTCCAGCAATGTTTACTATTTTGGATAAGATCATAGAAAAAACAACTTTAAAAGGTTTTGATAAATAATGTGAAGAAAATTCATTTGAATTTCTTCTTTTTATTTTACATTTGTTTACAATTATAAAATAAAACAAATTATTTATTAAAAATATTACCTTTTATGGTATAATATAAAAGGTGATGTGAATGACAAAAAATAAACAAATTGCAGTAAATATGATAATGAATAAACTAAATAATCATAGTTTTATGACATATAAAGAGATTGCAGAAATGACAAATTACCATCCAAAATATATTTTAAAGTTAAAAAAAGAAGTAGAAAATGACAATATAAAAATACAACATGGTAATAAAAATCGGGCTAGTTTTAGAAAGATAAGTGAAGAAGAAAAAAAGCAAATTATCAATTTATATAAAAGATCTAGTGTGAGTATTAGAAAGTTTAGCAAATTTTATAGTAAAAGAAGTTATTCGTGTATTTACTATGTATTGAAAGAAAGTGGACTTTTAAAATAATTGTGGGCAAGAAATATACTAATATATGGAGGTTATATGGAAAAATTTGAAAATTATTTAAATAATATTAGTAATTCAGAACATAGAAATAAAGTTATTGAGTTATTTGATTCAATAGTAAAAAAATTCCCAAATTTAATTCCGCAAATGGCATGGAATCAACCCATGTTTACTGATCATGGGACTTTTATAATTGGATTTAGTATTTCAAAAAAACATTTAGCTGTTGCTCCTGAACAAATAACAATAGAAAAATTTTCAGATGAAATAAAAAATGCAGGTTATGAACATACAAAAAATATATTTCGTATTCCATGGGATAAAAAAATTGATTTATCATTAATTGAAAAAATAATTGAATTTAATGTTTTAGATAAAACAGAATGTACTACTTTTTGGAGACCATAAGATTATATTTTGTGTATTTTTAGATTTATAAAGGTCATATAAGATCATATTAAAACAACTTCATATAATTATGAAGTTGTTTTTTTTCTTTTATCAGCCTATCATTTAAGGTCACTTTTAAAAAACTTTTTAGTAATATTCCTAATCATACTATTTTTTGAACATTCAATAATTTCTTTGCCTATCAATAAACTAATACCAATTATTATCGCTGCGCTTATTATACCGATGATAAATTCAAACAAATATAACATATAATCACCTGTTTTATTGTATGAATCAAAAAAAAGATCACTTAATTAAGTAATCCTGCTTTAAATATAAAATTAATGTTTATCATATGTATTTTTCCTGTTTTTAGATTTATATTTAGATTTCATATTACGCTTTTTGCTTTTAATTTTATCGAATTTTCTGTTTTTATCATTTATTTTTTGATCAATAGTAACTCCAAAGCTATTTTTTTGTTTTGTTCTACCTTTATTTTTAGATTTTCTATTATTGTTCAGTTGTTTAGTTTGAGAAGGTTTTGGTGTTTGATCAACAATTAGCATAAGATAGGGATGTTCTTTTATGACATCAATTTCTTTCTTTGTTAACCTTTCAATTACCCTTAAATCTTTCATTTCGTCGACATCACAAAAAGATATAGCAATTCCTTCCTTACCAGCTCTACCTGTTCTCCCGATTCGATGAACATAAGTTTCGGCAGTATTAGGAAGTTCGTAGTTTATAACGTAAGGCAAATCCTGGATATCAATTCCTCTTGCAGCAATATCAGTTGCTACTAATATGGTGGTTTTTCCACTTTTAAAGTTAGTTAAAGCGAGTTGTCTGGCTGTCTGTGATTTATTTCCATGAATAGCAGCACAGTTTATTTTATTATCAATCAAAGTTTTAACTAATTTGTTAGCTCCGTGTTTTGTTCTTGCAAAAACAAGAGCCGAGTTGATATTTTCTTTTTTTAATAGATGTAATAATAGTTGCCCTTTATTCTTTTTGTCAACATAATAAACAGCTTGATTAATTTTATCTACGGTTGATGCAACTGGTGTAACGATTATCTTTTCGGGATTTGTTAAAAAAGAATCAGCTAATTTACTAATTTCATTTGGCATAGTTGCTGAAAATAGTAGTGTTTGTCTTTTTTCAGGTATTTGCGAAATAATTCTTTTAACATCATGAATAAATCCCATATCCAACATAGTATCGGCCTCATCGAGTACTAAGTACTCAACATCACCCAACTTTACATGTTTCTGTTTTATTAGATCTAAAAGTCTACCTGGAGTTGCTACTAATACATCAACGCCTTTTTTTAAAACATTAATTTGTGATTGTTGATTTACTCCCCCGAAAATAACACTACAACTTAAATTAGTGTTTTTTCCGTATATTCTAAAGTTATCTCTAATTTGTAAAGCTAACTCCCTCGTAGGTGTTAATACGAGGGCTTTTATTTTTTTAGGACTAGAAACCTCATGCTTATTATATATCATTTGTAAAATAGGAATAGCAAAAGCAGCTGTTTTTCCCGTCCCCGTCTGTGCGCATCCAAGTAAATCCTTTCGGTTTAAAATATGTGGGATAGCACCCTGTTGTATTTCAGATGGGGTAGTATATCCTTTTTCATCGATTGCATCAAGAATTGGTTTAATTATATTTAATTCTTTAAATTTCATTTTTTCTCCTTTATATATATTAATTGGCAGATGTATATTATAGCACATATATTATATAATCGATAATCTTATTTTTATTATACTGATTATTTAGTATAATTCTCTTTTTTATAATTGTTATTCGCCTTAATATCAAACTTTAATATTATTGATATTTTAAAGTTTAGCATACAATATTTAGAAAAGGGACGAATTGTTTTAATGTGATTGAAAATATATCAGGAATTACTTATGCTTATATGAGAGGTAAGCTTAAAAAATGATAGAGTCTATGTTAAAAGCGAAATAAAAAGTTTCTCTTTTTTTATCAGTTTTTGATTAGCAATAAGATTAATAATATGTATATAACTAATCAGATAGTACAATAGGAAAACTTCACAGTTAATGTGAAGTTTTTCTACAAATTATTTTCGACAATAAGAGATTTAAATAAATCTAAATTCGTTTTTAATCTCTCATTTTCCGGATCGATTTCTATAGCTTTTTCACAATATTCAATCGCTTTATCAACTAAATTTATATTGTAATAACAAATACATGCTAAGTCATATATAGTGCTGTTCCATGCAAAATTTTCATTAATATAACTAACACTCTTATTGGTAATTTTTAAAGCCTCTAAACACATGTTCAAACAACCTACCCAATTTTGATTTTCATATTCTAATAAGGCAAGTTCAACATATGGTTCTCTTAAATAAGAAGCCTCTACTATGGCTCTATATAACCAATTTTTGGCTTCAATGTAATTTCTCTTATGCTTATAACATCTTGCAATATATCGCATAGAAGCACATCTTTCATCTTTCCATTTAGCTTTCTCTAATTCTAAATGTTTTTTTAGAGTATCAATACTTTTATCCCACATTTCATAGTACATATACTCTCTACCTAAATAATGAACATTCCTATCATTAAAAGGATCTTCTTCCACAGATAGTTCTAATAATGGTAAATAGTTCGATCTAGACTTACTTGTATCGGGATAATGATTTATCTCTATTCCTTCTGCGTAGTCAATTTTCTCCTTTTTGTCTCCTATGTACTCTAATATTTCATGAACAGGGTGAACCCATCTATAGTTGCTTCGTTCATGAATTTTTTCGATATGAAAAGTTGTTGCAGGCTTGCCATATTCATCAAAACTCCAATTGTAGTTATATTTTAATCTAGTTGTATCATCTTTCCATGCCTTTTCTAATTTCTTTCTCCATCCGGCTTCGGCAATTTCGTCTAAATCTATTGAAATACATATATCTATATCATCTGGTATCAAATCCAATACAGCGTTGCGTGCTTTATCAAATCTCCAAGGTTTTATGTCTATTTTATGAACAGTCGCTCCCAATCTTTCTAATACTTCAATTGTATCATCGGTTGAACCAGTATCACCAACTAGCACGAGATCAGCTTCCTTCACTGAATTGTACCATCTTTCTACGAATTTACTTTCATTTTTGGCAATAGCATAAATACAAATTTTTTTCTTTTTTCTCATTATTTAACCTCCTAACATTATGTATATTAATTCATTTATTTTATTATAATTTATGTTTAAATAAAAATGCTGTAACAGCAATTGTCGTTATAAAAAGAAAATCTTGTTATAAACAAAATTTTCTTCTATAAATCTAACTCAATTGGATAATATTTAACTGAGCACCAATATTTGGGTCCAAAGACATAGTAAACGCTATAAGTGAATTATTGACTAGTGTAACAACGTCTCCAGCGGCTAAAGTCAACATAGCCGTACCGGCGATTTCACCAACAGCTACAAGAGCACCAATATTTGTCGATGGATCAATCACACCGTTAACCGCAAGAGCAATAGCTGAACCAATTCCTGCAGTTATGAATACAGAATAATCTATTTGGTAAGTCCCATCTTCAGTTATAATAATGTCTTCTGATCCAGGTATGTGTGTAATTCCTTGAAGTGGTCCATTGTCACTGAAATCAACGGCATCACCACCGATTACTATAGCATCGAGTTCTGTTGCAAGATTATAAATGTAGCCAAAAGTTTCTATTCCAGGACCTGGTCCCGTAGGCCCAGTCGGTCCGGTAGGTCCAGTCGGTCCCGTAGGCCCCGTAGGCCCAGTCGGTCCGGTAGGTCCAGTCGGCCCTTCAATCCCTTGAATACCTTGAGGTCCGGTAGGTCCGGTAGGTCCAGTCGGTCCCGTAGGCCCCGTAGGCCCAGTCGGTCCGGTAGGTCCAGTCGGCCCTTCAATCCCTTGAATACCTTGAGGTCCGGTAGGTCCGGTAGGCCCAGTCGGTCCACCAGCAGGTCCGGTAGGTCCCGTAGGTCCGGTAGGTCCAATAATTGGGCAACAGCAATTAACAATAGGCCTACATTTTTGATCTTCCCTAATTTTTCTTAGAGCTTTTTCATATGAATCCATAATTTAACCTCCTTTACTAATATAATTTATGTTGAAAAGGAACCATTGAAACAACTGTAGTCCTTAGATAAAAAATTTATTTATATAAAATAGTTTAAATAATTATAAAAAAATGGTAAATAATATTGAAAAAGTGGATTATATCAAGTTTTTCTTGTGTATTTAAATAATATCTAGTATAATTAATTGGTTGGAAATGGAGAAAAAGGAAATGAATGACAAAAATTTCAAAGATTTAGGTTTAAATACTAAGGTTTTAAAGGCGATTGAAACTTTAGGTTTTGTTAATCCTAGTAAAATACAAAAAGAGGTTATTCCTCTAATAATTAACAATTATGATGTTATTGGTCAAGCGCAAACTGGAACGGGTAAAACCTTATCGTACGCGGCTAGTATATTATCAAAAATGGACGTTAAAACAAATATAGTTAAAGCAATTATTTTAACTCCAACTCGTGAACTTGCACTACAAGTTAGTGAAGAGTTTGAAACATTGAATAAATCTAAGGATTTTAATGTTTTACCGGTTTTTGGAGGAAGTAGCATAGAACTACAATTACGTGCCTTAAAAAAAGGTGTAGATATAGTTGTTGGTACGCCTGGCCGTGTAATGGATTTAATTAATCGTCGTGCTTTAAAAATGGATGGTCTAGAATTTTTCGTGCTTGATGAAGCAGATGAAATGTTGAACATGGGTTTTTTAGAAGATATTGAATTTATATTTAAAAAAACAAATGCTGATAAACAAGTATTGCTTTTTTCTGCAACTATGCCAAAAGGTATATTAAAGTTGGCAGAAAAATATATGAAACCGGATTATCAACATATTACAATTGAAGAAACTAGTAAAACTTCAATCAATGTTCAGCAATATTATTATTTGGTAAATGATAAGATTCGTCTTGAAGCAGTATGTAGAGTATTGGATTCAAAAGATCCAAAATTAGCTATTATTTTTTGCCAAACAAAACGTGATGTAGATAGACTATTGACAGAATTGTCAGCTCGTAACTACAGCGTTGAAGCTATGCATGGTGATATAGCTCAAAATATGAGAATTCAAACTCTTGAACGTTTTAAGTTAGGATCATTTAAAATTTTAATAGCGACAGATGTAGCAGCTAGAGGGATTCATGTAGATAACATTGATTGTGTTATTAATTATAATTTACCCCAAGATGTAGAATCTTATGTTCATCGTATTGGAAGAACAGGAAGAGCGAGCAGTAAAGGTGAAGCACTTAGCTTTGTCACACCAAGAGAGGTAAAGTTTGTAGAAGAAATAGTAAAAACTGCAAAATGTACAATAATTAAATCTGATTTACCTAATTCAATGGAGATAGTTGAAAGTAAATATAATAAAATTATAAATAGAGCGAAAGAATGTATTGAAAACAAAAGATATGAAGATTGCATTAAATATGTTAGAGACATGAATAAGGATGATCTAATGAAGTTTTCAGCGGCGCTTTTAAAAGTAACGTTTGACAATGAAATTGGTTCAGATTTTAATAAGGAATTAATTGTAAAAGAGCCACAAAAATCTTTTACAAATCCGAATGCAACAAGAGTATTTTTAACAATCGGTAAGTTAGATAATTTAAAAAAAGGAACTTTATTAGACTTCTTAAAGGAAACAACTAAAATTGATAAGGATTGTTTCAAAAATATTGAAATATTGAATAAATTTACTTTTATGGATGTAGATAACGAACAAGTAGATAAATTAATAAAACTTTTATATAACAAAAAGTTGAATAATAGAACTATTCGAGTAGAAAAGGCAAAGAACAGATAAAAATATCGTTAAATCAAAGATAATATAGAATTATATTATCTTTTTTTTGTGTAAAAAAAATATATAGATAAAAACAAAATAATTTATCAATATTAGGCAATAATAAAAAGGATGAAAAATGAGGGATTATATGAATAAATTATCAAAAAATAGTATTGAAATAATTGAAAAAATTAAAAAAGATACCGGGAATTCTCCTGATATAATAATAAAAACAGTACCTTTTTTAGGTACATATATCCATGTGGTTTTTGGCGAAACGGTTACTGATAGAACAACTATTAATGAATTTATTTTGGAGTTTTTTGAAAAGAAAGAAAATGATAGTAAAAGCGAGACTGATGTAATAAAATACCTAAAGACAAAAATACCGGCTCAAAAAATAACTAAAATAAGTAAATATGATGAATTTTTATATAATATTTTTAGTGGTTTTACGGTGATTTTAGTTGATGGAAGTGATGAAGCATTAGCAATCGAATGTAGAACAAAATTAGATAGTGGTGTGATGCCAGCACAAGCTGAGACAATAATTAAAGGTCCGAAGGATGCTTTTACGGAAAACTATCAAACAAATATTGGACTTATTAGAAAAAGAATAAAATCAGAAAAGTTATGGTTAGAAGAACATATAGTTGGTAAGAGGAGTAAAACTAAAGTAGGTATTCTGTATATTGAAGATATAGTAGATAAAAAAATCGTTAAATATATAAGTGATAAAATTAAAAAAATTGATATAGATTCAATTATGGATAGTAACTATATCATTGAGTTAATATCAGGAAACTATAGAAATGTTTTTTCAGATTATCTCTCAACTGAAAGACCAGATATAGTAAATATGCATTTATTGAATGGGAAGATTGCCATAATAGTAGAAAACACGCAGTATGTCGTAATTGTTCCTATTGTATTCTTTGATTTTTTTCACACAAGTGAAGATTTTTATCAAAAAGTAATAAACGTAAACTATACACGAATTGTTAGATTGCTTGCTTTTTTTATAACAATCTTAACTCCAGCAATATATATAGCTATAACAACACACAATCATGAAGCTATACCAGAAAAATTATTGATAAGTTTTTCAGCTCAAAGAGACGGAGTTCCTTTCCCTTCAATTGTTGAAGCATTATTAATGTTAATTACTTTTGAAATATTAAAAGAAACAGATTTAAGAATTCCTAATATGTTAGGTAGTGCATTATCAATAGTTGGAGCTTTAGTATTAGGTGAGGCGGCTGTTCAAGCAGGTATTGTTTCACCAATAATGGTTATTGTTATTGCTATTACGGCTATTAGTGGACTTATTGTATCATCAGTTGAACTTTCAAATGGAATTAGGTGGTGGCGGATTATATATATTATAGGTGCTGCATCGTTGGGGTTAATAGGAGTATTATTGGTGAGTTTAGTTCTTGTTATTAATATAACTAGTATAAAATCATTTGGATTACCATTCTTTTCACCAGTTGCACCTCTTAATTTTTCAAATCAGAATAATGCAATATTTCTTACAAATAAAAGAAAGTTTATGCAAAGAGATAGCTTAACAGCTAAAAGAAATAAAAAAAGATCGGCAGGAAGTGATGAAAATGCGTAAAGTGAAATTAATAATAATAATAATAATTATGATGTTGATGGTTACTGGATGTTGGCAATATAGAGAATTAAATGATCTTGCTATAATAAGTGCAATTGGGATTGATAAAGAGGAAGATGAATATTTGGTCAGTGTCCAAATAATAAACGTAAAAAAGCAAACCAAAGATTTTTCAGGTGGTGATGAATCGCCTGTGACAGTCTATGAAGGAAGAGGAAAAACATTAGGCGAAGCTTTGAATACGATTGAATTAGAATCGCCAAAAGAATTATATTTAGGTCATATAGATATGGTTGTCATTGGTGAGGAAACGGCCAGAATTGGACTTAGGGAATATATTGACTTTCTTTTGAGGGATAGAGAAGTTAGAAAAATATATCCATTCGTTATAGCAAAAGGTGCAAAAGCAATAGATTTATTAAATGTCCTTACTCCGATTGAAACACTTCCTTCGGCTAATTTAGTTTCAATAATATCAACTTCTGAAAAAACTAATGGAACAATTACCAATAGAACTTTTGATAATGTTTTGATGTGTCTTTACGTTAGAGGAAGACATCCCGGGATAACAGCAATTGAAATAATTGGACCAGAAGAGGAAGGAGAAGAGACTGATAATATATCGTCTACCACTCCTAAAACTAGATTATTGGCTACTGGTCCTGCGATAATGAAAGATGATAAGTTATTAGGATATTTAACAGATGATCAAGGATTAGGTTATAATATAATTAGAGATAGGGTTATAAGTTCAATCATTTCTTTTCCCTGTGATGATGAAGGTAATTATGGTGCAGTTAAAATTGACAAACCTAAAGTGAATTTAAAAACAAGCGTAAAAGAGGATGAGCCTTTTACCGATTTAAAAGTTGATGTTACAGCTACTCTTACGGATTACAATTGTAAAGCAGATTTACAAAAATCAAAGAGCATAGATAAAATTGAAAAATGGGTAAATGATGAAATAAAATCTATCTTAGAAGATATAATTGAGGCAACTCAAAAAGATTATAAGAGTGATATATTAGGATTCGGTGAGAAACTATACCATGATCATTATAAATATTGGGAAAAGGTCGAAAAAGATTGGGATGAAATGTATTCAGAATTGAAGTATAAAGTTGAGGTAAAGACGAAAATTAATAATACAGGTTCAATAACTATACCTGCTAAAGAAGGAGGTAAAGGTGGAGACAATTAATAATAAAATAAATCCTTTTCAATTTGGAGCTTTAGGTTTGATGTTAGGAAATGCTCTTTTTGTAGGGTTTGGAATTATTATTACCATTACTAATTCAAAACAAGATGCATGGATAACAATGATACTCGCTCTTTTAATAGCACTTGTTCCGATTGGAATGATACTTTATATAATGAATTATAAACCAGACAAAAATATATTGGAGAAAAATAGATATATCTTTGGCACTATTATGGGAAACATTATTAATTTTGTAATTGTATGTTCAGTTTTATTTATGCTCTCTTTAGTTATATGGACGAGTACATATTTTTGCTTAACGCAATATCTAACTAAGGTTCCTTATTTCTATCTAGCAGCATTATTTATATTGACTGCTAGCTATGCAGCGATTAAAGGTATAGAAACGATTGCTAGAACCAACGAAATAATTGTTTTTGTTGCAATTATAATAATATCGATAGTATGGTTCTCTTTGTATGAACAATTTCATTTTGTTCAATTAAAGCCAATTTTGGTTAATGGTGTAACTCCATTGATAAAACATTCCTTTATGGCAATTTCATATTCTTTTCCTCCTTTAATAACGTTGATGATAATACCTAAAAATGATATTGTTAACAATAAAAAATATGGGAGATTTTTCCTACTTGGATTTCTTTTAAGTATTGTATTTATGGCAGTAACATTTTACTTAATAGTAGGTGTAGTTACAATAGGAGTAGCAGAATTGTTTAGATATCCAGTATACTTTGTCCAATATAAAATAGATGTTGCTGGGTTCTTTCAAGGGATGGAAAACTTTTTAGCTCTGCATTGGCTATTCAATACATTTGTAATGATGATGATGTGTATATACTACATAAATAGATATGTGAAAGATTTATTCAAAGTAAAAAAAGAAAAAAAATTAAATATTTTTACGATTGTAATTGGAATTGCTATAGCATATGGATCAAGCTATTTATTCGAAGATTCTGTTATGGGAGTTCAATTTATGAAAAATAAATATCCTTATTATTTTGCATTACCACTAATTCTTTTGCTTCTTTGTATTATGATCGGTATTTTTGTTAAAAAAATTATTGATAAGAAAAAGGCTTATGATGAATAAACCTTTTTTCATTACTTGATATAAATAATGCTTTAGTGTGTTAAAATAAATATGGAGGTAATAAAATGTACGATGTTATTGTGATTGGTTCTGGACCAAGTGGATTAATGTCATGTATTATGGCTGCATCTAATAATAAAAAAGTTCTTTTGCTAGAAAAAAATGCACAACTTGGTAAAAAACTACTATTGACTGGAGGAGGACGTTGTAATCTAACAAATTTAAAAGATGTACAAAAATTTATTAACGAAATTCCAGTTAATAGTAAGTTGTTGTATAGTACATTAAATAATTTTGGACCATTAGATATATATAATTATTTTGAAAATCTTGGGGTTGAAATGAAAATTGAGGATAATGATCGTGTTTTTCCAAAAGCAGATAATTCTAAAGTAATTGTGCAGGCATTAGAAGCGGAGTTAAATAAAAAGGGTGTTAATATAATTTATAATTGTGAGGTTGAAAATATAATTTTAGAAAATGATTATAAAAAAATTATTAGTTCAAAAGGAAACTTTGAAACTAAAAAAGTAATTATCGCTATGGGTGGGGCAAGTTATCCACAAACAGGGTCAAATGGGTCAGGTTATAAAATTGCGAAATCATTAAATCAACCTTTGACCAAACTTTATCCTGCTGAAACCTTTTTACTTTTAGTAGATAAACTACCTTTAGCAGGAATAACTTTGGATGAAGTCGAAATTATATTGGATAAGAATGTTGTTGATGGATCCCTTTTATTTACACATAGTGGTTTAAGTGGTCCGGCAACGTTTAAGATAAGCGAATATGTATATGAAAAATTAAAGCAAGAAGAGTTTGTAAATATTAAAGTTAATATTTTGCCGAATAAAAATAAGGAAGAACTTTTGAATGACATTAAAAAATATGATCAAAAAAAGGAAATAAAAACATGGATTCGAAAGTTAATGCCTAATCGGTTATCCGATTATATATTAAATTTTAGTGGAATTGATGGTTCTAAAAAAATTGCTATTATATCAAACAAAGAAAAACAACTTTTAATAGATAATATTTTGACTTTACCATTACGTATAAAGAAAACTGGAAGTATAGAGCAAAGTATTGTAACCGGTGGTGGTGTTGATTTGAAATATATAAATACAAAAACTATGGAGTCTACTTTAAATAGTGGGATTTATTTTGTTGGAGAACTGTTGGATTTTCATGGACCAACTGGAGGATATAACATTACAATAGCACTGAGTACTGGCTATACAGCCGGAATAAACATATAAAAAAGCCGTTATGGCTTTTTTATTTTCTTAATTTTATTTTAACGCTAATAGCACTAAAATTCGGAAAAGCTTCTATTAATCTCTTGGTAAGGTGTGATTTATTATATAAGACTTCTTTCACCCTTGTTGTGATTTCCTCGGTATAATCTTTAGTTATAGCTTCAGCTGTAAATTTTATTTTTCTAATAACATTAAATGAAATAATTACATCTATCACAAATAGTACTAGGAGAAAAGAAGAAATAGTAGTTAAAAAATATTTGTTAGTTAATATAAGAAGACTAGATAAAAAGGGATTTATTAAGTATAAAAGTATTAAACCTAATAATCCGAACAAAAAGGAATTTTCCAAGCATATTCTGCCGTTAACATTAAACTTTTTGTCTGAATAATCCCACCATCTTGCTTTAAATAACTTTTCCATTATGTAACTTGTAATATATTCCATTATACTTGCTATTACGGCAACTATAAGAAATAGTACTAATGGATCATTAATATACTTATCTAATGTTAGAATCATAATTAGCGCAGAAAAACCGTATATTGGACAATATGGCCCAATTAAAAATCCGCGATCAGTAATGCGTTTATAAGTAAAACTTACAGTGACCATTTCAATTATCCAACCTATAAATGAATAAATGAGAAATAGAATAAAATAAAATATAAAATCAAACATCTTAAGCCTACTTTCTTTTTATATATTTGAATACTTCCATTACTAATAATAATGGTAAAGTAAACGAAATGGCAAATAAAGTGTTTTGAATTGATATAGGATAAATTCCTAAAATATCACTCATAATTGTAGTTTGAGAAACTAAAGATTGAATTAGAAGTGTTATAACTACACCTAAAACAATAAATTTATTATTTTTAAAAGGAACCTTAAATGCAGATTTAGTTTCAGAGCGACAATTAAATACATGTATATTTTGCATAAAAACCATTATCAATAATATGTAACTTCTAGCATGATTAACTTCCATTTTCATTACATTTAATAGAATATACCAGAAGCAAAAAACAAGAATACTAATAGTTAAACCAGATATTATGGTTTCTTGAATTAATAATTTATTAAATATTGTTTCATTAGGCTTTCTTGGTTTTTCCCCCATAACTTCCTTTTCTCCACCTTCAAAAGCCAACGCTACATCTTGAATTCCATTTGTAATTAAGTTAAGCCATAATAATTGTACTGCTACAAGAGGCATAGGTGTGTTTAGTAAAATTGCAAATACAAATAATAACACCTCTGCAAAACCACATGAAATAAGTAAATAAATAACTTTTCTAATGTTGCTGTAAGCATATCTACCTTCCTCAATACCGTCTACAATTGAAGAAAAATTATCATTTGTAATTATCATAGAGCTTGTTTCTTTCGCAACATCGGTGCCGCTGCCCATTGCAATTCCTATGTTGGCGCTTTTAATTGCAGGTGCATCATTTACACCATCTCCAGTGACCGCAATGAATTCACCTTGGCGCTTAAATGACTCAACAATTGCTAATTTTTGATTCGGTGTGACTCTGGCAAATACGCGAGTTTTTTTAACAAAATCATCAAACTCACTTTCTTCTAGTTGTAGATATTTATCTATATCATCCCCGTTAGCAACTTGTCCATTATTTTTTATTATACCTAGTTCTTTAGCAATAACAGCAGCAGTAAGTGGATGATCTCCGGTAATCATAACTACTTTGATGCCTGCATCCCCACACTTTTTAATCGCGTATAAAGCATCACTTCTAATTGGATCTATAAAACCAATTAAACCAATTAAAACCATGTTAGGGAGTTCTTTTTTATTTATATCAAAATTTTCACATTTCCCTCGAGCGACAGCCAATACGCGGTATCCTTGTTTAGCTAAATCATCGTTTCTTTTTAATATGTCATCTTTATTTATGACTTCAATACCATTTGATGTATTGATAGACTCACAGTGATCTAAAACAGTTTCAACAGATCCTTTTATCGTAACTTCAACACAATCATCTTCTTTGTAAAAAACAGCTGAATATTTGTTTTCGGATTCGTAAGGTATTGATGCAATAACCTGTTTTTTTATGTCATGATTTATATAGCCTATTTTGTGGCTTAATGCTAGTAAGGCAATATCCATAGCATCGCCATGACTTACCCACTCATCATTAATCCTGACTAAATGAGCTTCATTATTGATGTATATTAGCTTGTTTAACTCCTGCAGTTGAGTAATACTATCTTTATAATTTGAGGCAACATTATCACCTATTAATTCACCATTACCATTATATCCTTGGCCACTTACCTTATATCCACTGCCATCGGGTAATTCAATAACCTTAGCAGTTTGTTCATTTAATGTTAGTGTTCCGGTTTTATCACTGGCAATGACAGTACAACTTCCTAAACTTTCAACAGCATTTAATTGTCTTACAATAACGCCTTTTTTTGACATTCTTTTTGTAGCAATTGATAATACCACTGTTAATACAACAGGTAATCCTTCAGGAATGGCAGATATTGAAAGTGCTACCACAAAGAAAAATATTTCTTTAGGAGCATATCCTTTATAATACAAAATAATTACCAAAACTAAAGCTACTAGTGCAAGAAAATAACAAATTTGTTGAGTAAATTTTTCCATCCTAACAACTAATGGAGTCTTAGTTTTTTTTGTTAATATAACATCACTTGCTATTTTCCCAATTTCGGTATTCACACCAGTTTCAACTACAATTCCAAGCCCGCGACCAGAGGTAACAGTTGAACCAGCAAAACACATATTCAAACGATCCGGTACTTTTGTATCCACTACAAAAGTTGTGTTGTTTTTGGATGCTGCTAGTGACTCACCAGTTAAAAAAGCTTCATCGATTGTTAAATTATGTGATTCTATTATTCGTAAATCAGCAGACACTTTGTTTCCAGACTCAAGTCTAACAATATCGCCGATAACTAATTGTTCAGAATCTATTAGTTTTTCGATGCCATCTCTTATAACTACAGCTTTTATTTTCATCATATTTTGTAGACTGGCGGCACTTTGCTCTGCTCTCCACTCTTGAAACGTACCTAGTATTCCATCAAGTGCAATAATGATTAAAATAAAGATAGTATCAATACTTTCTCCTATTAAAAAAGAAAAAATGGCTGCAATTAATAATATAATGATAATAGGGTTAATAAATTGTTTGAAAAAAACTCTTAATATAGTATTTTTTTTAGATTTTGGCAAAGTATTTAATCCTGTTTCTATTATTCTTTTTTCTGCTTCCTCATTTGAAAGACCGCTTAAACTACTGTTTAAAACTTCTATAACATCCTCAATATTCATTTGATACCAATTATTTTTCTTCATGCAATCAACTCTACTTTCAATATTTATTTTACCGTTTTATATTAATTTTGTCTATATAATGATCTGGATAAACAAAAATTTACACTTTTTATGATATAATAATTACAAATTTACTATAACTAGTTAGTGGGTGAAAAAAATGAAAAGAGCAGTCGTATTATCTGGTGGAGGATCTCAAGGAGCTTACCAAATTGGAGTTTGGAGAGCCTTAAAAAAAATGCACATTAGTTATGATATAGTCACTGGAACCTCAGTAGGGGCTATGAATGGGGCCCTTATGGTTCAACGGGATTACTTAAAAGGGATATGGATGTGGTATCACCTTAATTTTAATCAAGTATTTGATGAGAAGATGAATGGTGATTATTATACCAAGGCCGGTAAGAAAGAGATAATAAAAACGTATGCTAAGAATATATTTTTAAATGGTGGAATGGATGTAAGTAAGTTAGAAGAAACTTTAAATAGAGGTATTAATTTAAAAAAATTCTATAAATCAAACATTGATTTTGGTCTTGTGATGGTAAAACTACCTGGATTAAAACCTGTAATGCTTACTAAAAAACAAATACCTAGATATCAGTTAAAGGATTATATTATGGCTTCTGCAACTTGCTTCCCGGCGTTTAAAAAGAAACAAATCCAAGATTCTTCTTTTATAGATGGCGGATATTATGATAATTTACCAATTAATCTTGCGATTGATATGGGCGCTGAAGAAATAATTGCCGTTGATTTAAGTACCATAGGTGTACGAAGAAGGGTCAAGAAAACCGGGATTAAGATAACCTATATTACACCTCGTAATAATTTAGGCTCATTTTTGGTATTTCATAAGGAATTAGCTCGCCGCAATATTAAATTTGGATACAATGATGCTATGAAAACATATAAAAAATTAGATGGCAATAAGTATACATTTAAATATGGCCATTTAGAAAGAAATTTAAACAGGTATCAACATAAAATGGCAAGTGTATTAGATTTGATGTTTAATTATTCTAAACAGTCAAAATCAATTCTTGATAAACTTTTAAAAATAACTAATTATTATCAAATAATTAATGGCAATCGCGAAGCGACCAAAAGAATTATTAATACTACTTTAGAAAACACTGGAAAGATATTTGAATTAGATGAGGCTAATATATATGATATAAATAACTATAATCGAATATTGATAGAGAAAAACAATTTAATTGATAATATAGACGCTAAATTAATAGAACAAAAAATAAAAAACAGTGATATAATAAGCTTATTAAATACGAAACTTACTGTAAAATATATATATAATAAGATGTTAGTCATGGAAAACGATGATAAGATAAAAAAAGAGTTATGTAGAATAGCTCTCATATTATCAAAGGAATTCATGAGTGCATTATATATTTTTGTTGTTAATAAGCAAAATAATAAAATATGATTTAGGGGGATAATTATGAAATTATTTATTATTTGTAGTAAAAGGTTTTATAACCGTATACCTATGATTAAAGAAGTATTAGAGGACTATGGTCATGAAGTAGTATTACCTAATTGTTATGATAATCCAAATGCGGAAGATGAATATCGTATGATAGGTGAAGAAGAACATGCAAATTTTAAGGCAGCAATGTACAAAAAAAGTGAAGAAGTGATTAGAAATGTCGATGGTGTATTAGTCATAAATTTAAATAAAAATAGTCAAAAAAACTATATTGGTGGTGCAACATTTTTAGAAATGTATGACGCTTTTAGAATGCAAAAAGACATTTATTTATATAATCAAATTCCATCGGGGATCTTAACTGATGAAATTATCGGCTTTAATCCAATAATTATAGATGGGGATTTATGTCAAATTCCAAGGTTGAATAGAGTGCAATCTAAAATAATTAAGTTTATGTCAGACTCAACACTAAATTCGATCTTTGCTATATCACGAGCAATTAATGTTGATTTTGATGTTTGTTTGAGAGAAATCAATGTCTTGTGTGATAGGGGATTGGTAGCCAGTAAAGACACTGTTGATTTATATTACATTACTGGACTAGGAATTAATATGGTGGAAAAAGAGGATGTTAATTTTACTAAAAAACTAAAAAGATAATGAAATCATTATCTTTTTTAGTTTTTAATCATATGATTTAATAGGTGATATATATGATAAGTAAGACAGATGCAATTACAGTTGCAAATAAATTAGGTGTTAAATTTGATAAATTTTCCTTTCAAGAGTTTTTAATAGGATTAAACATAGAACTAGAACATGGATTGGTAAGCCCTGAAACTAATGTAACTGATGATGATCTTGAGAAAACAGCTAAAATAGCACTAGCTCATTTAAATGAATATTCTAATTACTACAATCCAAACTATGGATTACCTACTTTTGAAAAGTTTTTAGAAAGTAAATTGCAAAATGATATTTAATTATCATTTTTTCTTTGTTTTGTTAAAATTGTGATATAATAATTTTGATTGGGTGATAATATGAAAAATAATAAACGATGGTGCCTGAATTTAAAATAGATATTTATTTAAATTTAGGAGGAAATTATGGAAAATAAAAAAAATATTTTAACAGGTGATCGTCCAACTGGACGTTTACATTTGGGACACTATTTTGGGTCCTTAAAAAAAAGGGTAGAACTTCAAGATGAATATAATACTTATATTATTATAGCTGATGTTCAAGCTTTAACAGATAATTATAATGATCCTGAGAAGGTTCGAAATAATGTTAGAGAAGTAGCAATGGATAATTTAGCTGTTGGTATAGATCCTGAAAAATCGGTAATATTTATTCAGTCTCTAATACCAGAAATAGCTGAATTAACTGTATTTTATTCTAATTTGGTTACAGTAGCAAGATTGTATAGAAATCCGACTGTAAAAAGTGAGATAAACCAAAAAAAAGAATTATTCGGTAATAGTGGAGAAAGTGTTACTTATGGATTTTTAGGTTATCCTGTAAGTCAAGCAGCTGATATTACAGCTTTTGATGGCTCTTTTGTTCCTGTCGGGGAAGACCAATTACCAGTGTTAGAACAAACAAGGGAAATTGTTAGAAAATTTAATAGTGTGTATGGTCCCACAATTATAGAACCAAAAGATATTTTGAGTTCTAATAAGAGAATAAAAGGATTAGATGGCAATGAAAAAATGGGAAAAAGTCTAGGGAATGCTATTTATTTATCTGACTCATATGAAGAGGTTAGTAAAAAAATAATGACTGCAGTAACTGATCCAAATAAAATAAAAAAAGATGATCCTGCTGACCCAGAAGTATGTATGGTATACTATTATCATAAACTTGTTAGCGATAAAAACTTAAAAACCATTCACGATGAATGTAAGGCTGGAAAAAGAGGATGTGTTTCTTGTAAAAAAGAATTAATTTCAAATATGATGGAGTTTCTAAAACCTATACAAGAAAAAAGATGCTATTATGAACAAAGGCCAGAATTGGTTGATAAGATATTAATAGAAGGTACAAACAAAGCTAGGAAAAAAGCCCAAGAGGTAATGAAGCGGGTAAGGAAAAATATGAATATTGATTATTTTGAAGAATCTTAGGATTCTTTTTTGTTTAAAATAGATAATATGTGGTAAAATTAAAATGAGGTGTTTAGTATGATAGTTGATGAAAAGATTGTAAGAGTTGATAAGATAAATTACTACTTAGATATAGCTGAAACAGTTTTAGAAAGAGGGACTTGTCTTAGAAGATTATTTGGGACGGTAATAGTAAAAAATGATGAAATAATTTCAACTGGTTATGTAGGAGCTCCTAGAGGTAGAGCAAATTGTATCGATTTAAATTATTGTACAAGGGAAAAATTACAAATTCCAAGAGGAGAAAGATATGAGATGTGTAGAAGTGTTCACTCCGAACAAAATGCTATAATAAGTGCGGCTCGCAAAGATTTAATTGATTCGACTTTATATCTAGTTGGAAAAGAAGTAACTACAAAAGAATATGTTCAAAATGCTATGCCTTGTATTCTTTGTAAAAGGTTTATTATAAATTCAGGTATCAGCAAAGTCATAATAAGAAATGATAAAGATAATTATACGATTGTTGATGTTAAAAGCTGGGTTGATGATGATGAAAGTTTGGAAGGTAAATTTGGATATTAGATAAATTTTATAATAATTATTAAAAAACCTTTTCATAAAAAGATATTTTTGATATAATTGTTACAAGAATAAAAGGAGGAATGAAATATGGATAAAGTTTCTTTATTAAATGTTAATAATGCAATGGTAGATGTAAATGTTGTTCGTTTCTTTAGTTTAAATAATAATAAATATCTTATTTATTCAATGAATGAAATTGATGAGCAAAATTATGTTAAACTATATGCAGTTAAGATAAGTGATAATGGTAATTTCGTTAGTTCAAATATTGTTGATGAAAACGAATGGAACGCTGTAAAAGAAATGATTAAAACTATTATTAAGGAAAACAAAGAAGGAAATCTTAATATTGAAGATTTAGATTATAGCAAATTAGCTAATATGCAATTAAGTGAAAGTAGAATTTTTAAATTATCTATGCAATTAACGGAATTGTTACAAGCTAATAAAAAAACATTTGAAACTACCCCTGAAGTATCAACAGATAATATAATGAATGTTGCCCCTAATGTTGAACAACCAACTGAAATGCCAGCTTTTGAAGAACCAGCATTTACACAACAACAGCCAGTTGTAGAAAATCAAATGCCAGATGTTGATTATCAAGCAATGTATTTAGCAGAAAAAGCGAATAATGATAAGTTAAATCAAGAATTATCAGAATTAAAAAATAAAATAGAAGCAATAAAAAATATGTTATAAAAAAGTAACTAAAAAAACTTAGTTACTTTTTTTGTTTAATATATATTCTACTTTTGTGGATTTTATTAGATTTACATCGATTGATGAAGATAGAACTCTAACATCACCGGCTCCTATTTCTGATCCAAGATATGCAAAAAGATTCGCTATTTCATTTCCATCATCATCATAAAATATTATATTTAAATTTTCCACATAAATAGGAACGTTTGTTGAATTGTTTAATTCTGTTGTTAAAATGCTGGAATCATTTTCGTATTTTAGGATTGTTTCGCTGATAACTATTCCATCAACTATCTGCTCATTAATTATTCCAGGATTATTATTAATTTGCTCCTTTATTTTTGTGTCTTCATTGTCTTTGTTGTTTTGAGTATCTTTTTTTGTGCAAGCACTAAATATTGTTAATGTAATTAAGGTAGATAAAAATAATATTATAATTTTATTTTTTTTCATTCTTTCCTCTTTTCTACAATATATCTAATAAAATTATAGTTTAAAAAGAATATCCTGTCAATATTGCCTAGAGAACATACTTTCCAAAATTGTTGACTGTGTAACTAAATATAGACATTTTTCTTGGTTTTTGCTATAATCTAATTATAGTAGCAAATAGATAACAATAAAACATCATGAATAAGGAAAGGATTGGTTGGAATAACCATGAAGAAAAAAAGAGGATTTACTTTAATTGAGGTTTTAGGGGTAATTATTATCCTTACAATATTATTCTTAATAACTGTGCCAGTTGTCCTTTACGTAATCCAAAGAGCTGATCGAGCTTCTTATAAGGAAAGTTTGAGAAATATTTTTTCTGCTACTGATATATATATAGCAGGAAATCAATTTGATGTCTTTCCTGATGAAGGTATTTATGTAATAGATCAGACTATTCAAATGAAAAACAAAAAATTTACAGGTGGAAAAATTGTTAAGAATGAGTTTGGGGTACTAGAACTTGATCGTGTAAGTAATCAAAGATATTGCGCGAAAGGTACTTTTGACAATTTGATAATAGTTGATGGAAGTTGTAACAAATTAGATACAACTCCTCCTAATGTGTCTATAACTTCAAATTTAATTACTAGTAGTTCAGTAACAATAGTGGCTACAGCCTATGATTTAGAAAGCGGTATTAGTCATTATGAATTTAGTAAAGATAACGGGGTTAATTGGACTAGCGGACAACAAAGTAATGTCTATAAGTTTACGGAATTAACAAATAATACAAATTATACATTCAAAGTAAGAGTATATAACAATAATGAACTATTTACTGTATCTGATGAGATAACAGTAAGAACAGTAGACATACCAACCCCCACTTATAGCATCAATACGACTGATTGGTCAGATAGTGTCGTTGTCACAATTCATTATCCAGAAAGACAAATCGATCATACTTATGAATATAGTTTGGATAATGCTGTAACTTGGATATTGGTTGAAGAACCCACGATTACAAGTGAATTAGTTTTTAATACCAACGGAAGTGTAATCGCAAGAATAACAGATGGAACAAATGTAATAACAGGAGTTAGTTATTCTGTTGCAAATGTGGATATATATAAACCAGACATAGTATTTAATATAATAGGAAATCCATTTAATGAAAATGGTTGGGCAAATACCAATTCTAATGTTTTAGTAAGTGCTGAAGATTTGGAAAGTGGGATTTTAAATTTCAAGTATTGTCAAACGACTATAGAATCATGTGTTCCTAGCAATACGATTAATCATGCTAGTACGAATCTAACAATTTCAACCGAAAGTGCAACAAATAAGATATGTGCAGAAGCGTTTGATATGGTTGGGAATAGTAGTGGGGTAATCTGTAGTTCTAACTATAAAATAGATAAAACAGCACCAATTGCTGGAAATATTATCCTAACGGGAACCGAAGGACTTAATGGTTGGTATACAACAGACGTAAATTTGAGTAAATCCGACGGAAGTGATCTTTTAAGTGGACATGCAAATACAACATTATCTCATAGCATATTATCAACAAGTGGAACAGTAACTCTTACAACAATAGATAATGCGGGCAATATAACTACGAAAAATCAGCCCGTAAAAATTGACAAGACAGCTCCGACATCATTGAATTTAACAAGCGGGACAATCACGACTGACAGTATTTCATTAACAGCAAGTGGTCAAGATTTAGAAAGTGGCATAACACACTATGCTTTTAGTAAAGATAACGGGGTTAATTGGACTAACTACCAAAGTGGCAATAGTTACACCTTTACTAATTTAACAAGCGGGACATATCAATTAAAAGTAAGAATAAGAAATGGAGCTGGGTTAACAGCCGATAGCGAATCAATAAGCAGAACAACAGTGTCGCTTCCAACTCCTACTTACAGTATAAGTCCAAGTGGCTGGGCAACAAGTAAGACAGTCACTATAAACTATCAAACATCAGGATATACTAAACAATATTCTACTAATGGCGGAAGTACATGGGTGACGTCATCAGGACAAACCCAAAATGTTGTATTTAATACAAATGGAAATGTTATTGCAAGAGTAACAGATGGGACAAATATAATCACCGCTAGTACTTATAATATAACGCAAATAGATACAACAGCTCCAACACCACCAACAATAGCAAAATCACTACATAATTTCACTATAGCGTCTGGTACAGATAGTGGTAGTGGTGTTTATAGAAGCACGTATGTATTATCAGGTGCAACAACAGTTGGCGAGACACAATATACGGGTGCGGTGACAATAAGTAATATTGGGACAACGACAATTACTGCATATACATATGATAATGTGGGTAATAGATCATCATCAACAACAACTATGGTGGTAGCTAGCAGTATATGTTCATCAGGTTGGTATAAATCAGGGACAAGTTGTGAAACATCACAATCCGCAAGTTCTAGTTACTATTGTTCATCAGGATGGAGTTTAAGTGGCTCAACATGTTATCAATCGCAATCTGCAAGTTCTAGTTATTATTGTTCATCAGGATGGAGTTTAAGTGGTTCAACATGTTATCAATCACAATCCGCAAGTGCAAGCTATTATTGTCCATCAGGGTGGACTCTAAGCGGAACAACTTGTTCGCGACAAACAACATATACTATATATTCTAGATTTGATGCTACCTATGTGTGTAGTAGTCTAAAGTGGGCATTTCATAGCCATACATGCTCTGGAAATTGTAATGCTGCCTGTGCTGATGGGAATCAACCTTACGGAAGTTATGAATATTATAGTTCATGTCCAAGCAGTGGAACTTCTTGTAGTCCTAGTGGTTCATCAACTTCATGTAGTACCTATTGGACCGGTACATGTAGAAATCCAGTTGAAACCCAATCCGCAAGTGTTAGTTATTCATGTCCATCAGGATGGAGCTTAAGCGGCTCAACATGTACGAGATCACAGTCTGCATATGTTAGTTATTCGTGTCCATCAGGGTGGAGTTTAAGTGGCTCAACATGTACGAGATCACAATCCGCATATATTAGTTATTCATGTTCATCAGGATGGAGTTTAAGCGGATCAACCTGTTATACTTGGACAACACCACATTGTAGTAGTGGTAGTTACTCTAGTACAACTGATCGCTGTTATTAAAAGAAAAAAGTAACTAAAAAATTTAGTTACTTTTTTGAATGTGCTATCTTACTGGCTGCAGCAGCAGCAATGGCACAAACTATATCGTCTAAGAAAGTATGACATTGTGTTTTATTTTTGCCTATTGTATCTAAAATACCAACAATACCTGGTTTCGTTTTATCTAGATAACCAAAACTTGTTAAAGCAATAGTTCCATATATATTAACTATACCTAAAGCTAGTATTTCATCAATCCCATATAGGCTATCATCGTTTTTTATTATTTGGTTTATATTGTGGTCAAGTAAATTTTGCTCGGCGCACTCATCTAGCGCTATTCCGGTTAAAATAGTATGTATGACTTCCCTTTTATTTAAAACGCTATTTATAGCCTCTAAACAATCATTTATCGTAATGTCATGATTATATTTCTTTTGTAGATTATAAACAATTATGCCAATACTACTTATATCAACCCCTCTATTGTTTAATTTACTTAGTGCTGTATTTTTTAATTCTAACATTGAATACCTCCAATCATAAAATGCTGATTAAATCATAAAATTAGTTGAGGTGAATATATGAAAAATGCATTAAGTTACTATTATAATCTTACCCCAGTTGATATTCACCAATATAATAAGCAGTTCAAATTTACAATTAATCAAGACAAGTATGTATTAATGCCGTATGAAAGAAATGTGGATGATATAAACTATTTATATGAGATAGCAATTCAATTATTCCAAAGTCAGATTTATTGTCACCAATTTGTATTTAACACAAGTAGGAGTTTATTAACATATATTAATAACGAGCCATATGTGTTATTAAAGGTGTACGTTGATGACAATAGTAAGATAATCTTAAATGATATTATTAATTTTGGTAATAATTCACAAACTACTGTAAAAAATATATTAAAAAGGGATAATTGGTTTCAATTATGGAGTGATAAAATTGACTATTTTGAGTATCAGATAAGTCAGTTTGGGAAAAAATATCCTATAATAAGAAAGAGTTTTAGTTATTTTGTGGGATTAGCTGAAACAGGGATAATGTTACATAAAAATGTAAATAATAGTTCTAATAACACCCTTTTTATTGGACATAAAAGAATAAAAAAAAATTATACAATTTTTGATTTATACAATCCGCTTAATTTTATTATTGATTTAAAAGTAAGAGATGCAAGTGAATTTTTTAAAGAAAAATTCTTTGAAAATCACGATACCTTGGCAGAGGTCATATATTATATTAGTTATGCTAATTTAACCTCTTATGATTGTTTAATGCTATATACTAGATTATTATTTCCATCTTTTTACTTTGATATATATGAGGAGATAATAAATGAAGGTAAAGATGAAGAAAATTTACTTCCAATCTTGGAAAAAGTAGACGATTACGAACAGTTTTTAAAGGATTTATATATATATTTAAAAGAAATAATAAACATTCCAGATATTGAATGGCTAAAAAAAACATAAAATATTAATTATTTTATGTTCACTACCTCAATTACTTCTGGAACTTCTTCCTTAATAGCGGCTTCTATACCGTCTTTTAAAGTAAGATCTAACATATGACAGTTAGAGCATGCTCCCATCATTCTTATATAAACAATGTTGTTTTCATACTTTACATATTCGATGTTTCCACCATCATTTACTAAAAAAGGTCTTAACTTATCAATAGTCTCGATAATTTTCTTTTCGTTATCTAACATTTTCATCACCAAAGACATTATATAATAATTTATTGCTTTAGTAAAGCCCTTTCTCTTTTTTTTAATATATGATATAATTATTCATGAGGTGTGATTATGACTAAATACAAGAAGGGAAAAATTTCAAAAGGAACTGTAACAGGAATTGAATCATACGGAATCTTCGTTTCATTAGATGAATATTACACAGGTTTAATACACATATCAGAAATTTCTCATAATTTCGTTAAAAATGTGGCTGATTATGTCGAAATTGGTGATATAATATATGTTGAGGTTCTCGATATTAATGAAAAATTATCACAATTAAAGTTAAGTATCAAAAATATTGATTACAAAAAAAACGATAATTTTAAAAGAAAAAAGATTATCGAAACGAACTTGGGATTTAGGACATTGGCCTACAAATTACCATTTTGGATTGAAGAGAATCTTAAAAAAGAAAAAAATATTTTGAATTCTATTGACAAATAATTTTATAAATGTTAATATTAATTACGTCCACGTATTATGGGCGATTAGCTCAGTTGGTTAGAGCACCTGCCTTACAAGCAGGGGGTCATAGGTTCGAGTCCTATATCGCCCACCATGCCGGAATAGCTCAATTGGTAGAGCAACTGACTTGTAATCAGTAGGTTGTGGGTTCAATTCCTGTTTCCGGCACCATAACTTTGGAGGGATAGCGAAGTGGTTAAACGCGGCAGACTGTAAATCTGTTCCTTAGGGTTCGATGGTTCAAATCCGTCTCCCTCCACCATTTATATGTTAGGCTAGATTGCCTCGTAGCCAAGCGGTAAGGCACCACACTTTGACTGTGGCATGCGCTAGTTCGAATCTAGCCGAGGCAGCCATTATATATGTCCCGTTAGCTCAGTCGGTAGAGCATTTGACTTTTAATCAAAGGGTCACAAGTTCGAATCTTGTACGGGACACCATTTTATTTGCCTGGGTGGCGAAATTGGTAGACGCACAGGACTTAAAATCCTGCGAAGTTAATCCTTCATGCCGGTTCAAGTCCGGCCCTAGGCACCATCATAATTTTGGAGAAATACCCAAGTCTGGTTGAAGGGACCGGTCTTGAAAACCGGGAGGTCGGAAACGGCGCGGGGGTTCGAATCCCTCTTTCTCCGCCATTTTGATTGCTATATAATTTAATGAAAATATAATAATATCGCGGAGTGGAGCAGCCTGGTAGCTCGTTGGGCTCATAACCCAAAGGTCGTTGGTTCAAATCCAGCCTCCGCAACCAAATGGTCCCGTAGTGTAGCGGTTATCACGTCTGCCTGTCACGCAGAAGATCGCGAGTTCGATTCTCGTCGGGACCGCCATTAATTTTGGCTTCGTAGCTCAGTCGGTAGAGCAGAGGACTGAAAATCCTCGTGTCGGTGGTTCAATTCCGCCCGGAGCCACCATTAAATTATTAAGTAAATAAACACGCGCCCGTAGATCAATTGGATAGATCGTTTGACTACGGATCAAAAGGTTATGGGTTCGACTCCTGTCGGGCGCGCCATTCCGGGAAATAGCACAACTTGGTAGTGCACTTGGTTTGGGACCAAGGGGTTGCAGGTTCAAATCCTGTTTTCCCGACCATTTGATGGGGAATTAGCTCAGCTGGCTAGAGCACCTGCCTTGCACGCAGGGGGTCAGCGGTTCGAATCCGCTATTCTCCACCATATAGATTATAATCCTTGCGTATGCAAGGTTTTTTTATACTTTATTCTAACTCTTCCTCATCATATTCAGTAAGTTCCATAGGTAATTCACATCAATATTCGAAACTTTATAAAGATGGTTATAAATTGAATATCTTAAAAGTAATAAGGTGTTTTAAAGAAGGAAATTTTTCGGCATGAAATATCAATAATTAATTTTTTCAGTGCTGGTTAAGATTATTTTTAAAATTTAAAATCTTTATTTAAAGCTAGTTCATCAATAAATCTATTCGTGTCAGATTTTATACTTTCTTTCATCTCTGCGTTATAATCCGAAATTTTTATTATAAACCAATATTCAGGAGAGACAACTTCAGAAGACATATCATATTTTAATTGTGTTATTAACAGACTGCTAAGGCATAAAATACTAAAGTCAATTTTTCCTTTACTCTTTGCATTTTGATAAGCTACTTGTTGTAATTTAGAAGTTATTTTCAATGAATCCACACTACCATAAGCTATAATTTTATTATAAATTGTTGCTAATTTTTGAACATAGGAACCATTATCCCCGCCTTTTTGTATTGAATACATTAATTCACAAAGTTCAAATGGTATTTCCTTCATTGAATCCACCATGCTATTCTTTTTGAATTTTATTATTTCATTTTTATAGTTTTGTTTATTCAAAAAGTATGTTACAATGAAACCTAAAATTGTTACTAATATTGTCAATATTTCAATATTTGAGGATATCCACTCCATTTTTACCTCCTTCCTATGGTTGTTGGGTGAAGTGAAATAACTTTTTTGAAAAGATTATTTACCAACCATAAATCAATTATACCATATCTCAACAATCTAATTAATTAGTTACAATCACATAAAATGTATTCGTTAAATTCTATTATTTCATTAGAGATTTTATTTAAATATGAATTACTATATACCAGTGTAGCATTGTTTAAAAGATCACTAATATGAGTTTTGACGTTAATATCTGCATCATCTAAAGATTCTTGTTTTGGCATATATAGATTTTTGCTGTTAAAATATCTTTTTCGCCCAAACAAACGATTGTTTATATCCTTAGTCATATATTTGGACATATAGGATACTATATTAATGTCATTTTTAGGGAAAACCGAAGAAAAACCATAATCCTAATATTAACGTTATATTGATTAGTTATTCCTTCTTGCGGGTTATTATTTGACTATAAATAGACAAATTAGTTACTAAATGGTAATGAACAGCACCGCGTTTTTGATATTCTGGTACGCATATATATGAAAAGTCAGGCGATATTTTCTTGATTCGAGTTCTCCAATTATTAAATATTTTATTAGCTATATTAATATCAGCAATATTGTCGGCAAAAGTCAATGTTAAAAAGGTTTTTAAAATTTGACAATTAGCTTTTATTAGCCTTTCTAAATAAAGTTTACCTCACATTGCGTTATCTTGCCTTATTTCATTATATTTAGGTGAAGATTATGAGTTTTGTTCAACTATTATACTTTCTTTCTTTTTTTCAGAAATGGGGTGCAAATGTTTATTTTTTTGTTTTTGTAAGTATATATTTGTACAAAGCCATTACAATCGATTAATTTTAGATTATATTCTATTTTATCTGTTTGAGCAATGAGGTTACTATCAAGTAATAGTGCGCCTAATGAAGCGGCACTGCCGCTCTTCATTTCGGCGCTATATTGTACTGACATTACATGTTCTCCTTTCTATGTCAAATATTGACAATAATTTTAAACGGGTGTATACTTGCATTATTAAGCAGTACATTAGTTTTGTGCTGCTTCATTTATTAATGGTGGAAGGATTGTGTTGTAAATGCAATGTTTGGAAGAAGAAAAAAAAATAGAATTAAAAGGCCGAAAAAATTTATTAAATAATCAGGAAAAATTTATTAAAAACTTGCTATTTACTAGTACTACAATTATAAAGAATAGCGATTTTGAAGAATATGGAATGCACAATAGAAATTTAATGTTTTTTTTGAATTTACTAACTGATAAAATAAGTAGTATTTCAATGCTTGGTTGTAGAAATAAAACATATTCTTTGACTGGTAAAATAAGTAATTTTATAACATATTATGAGGAAAAAGAAGAGTTAACTGATTCAAAAGAATTAAAAGAAAAAACAATTCCTAAAGAAAAAATTAAATATATTAAAGGAGAAATAAAAAATTCTAAAACACTAGATGAAAAATTACTAAAAAAATATGTGAAATTTTTGGATGTTGAAAATGATAAAGACCTAGTTGAAAATTTAAAATTAATATATAAAAGCTTGATTGATAACAAATATTTTGAAACAATATCAGATAAAATATATGAATTTCTAAAGGAAACAGAAATTAATAATAAAAAATTTGATTTACTTGAAGTTTATACGAATGAATATATTTCTTTACTTCTTGACTATGTGCAGATTAGTATTTTCCAAATAAAAAGTGTTTTAAGAGATTCATTTAGAACTTTTTTCAGAGAAAAAAATGAAGAAGTATTTTTTAGTATATTTTCAAACTTAACACAAAGCTATAAAAATGAGAACGATTATTATATATATTTACTTATGGATAAAGATTTTGATGATTATTTAGTGACTGCATTAAAACAATCAAAAAATAACAAATATATATTGTTTAGCAAAACTGGTCTTAAGCGAATATTAGAAAGTGATTGTATAAGCAATAAAAAACAATTAAATGAATATATAAATGAGTATTGTAATTATGGTAATAATAATTATTTTTTAGCAGCGGAATTACATGAGAAAGATGTGTGGAAAGCAATCAAAAAGTTTAGGCAAGAGATATTACAACCGTTTATTGGTTCAATGCTTTACTCTGGAATAAAAGTAAAGGAGTGTGGAGAATACATAGTTGTTACTAATGAGCACAATTCTACAAAAAAATTTATTAATAAATATACCTATTATGACGATGTATTTAAACCTTTATCTCAAGATAGAACCGATTATTCAGATGTTTTTAAAAGATATGTAATAGACCAACAAGATAATGAAATTACATCAGTAATAGATGAAGCAGTCCAACTTCTTCCGTATTACAATACATCCAATTCAGTATTGATAAAATTTTCTAATACTTGGTTTGCTCTAGAAACTTTATTTAGAAATGCAGATTTGTCTATTAGTAAATCTTTGAAAGACTATACAAGTCATTTAATTGCAGATAAAATGATATCAGGCTTTATTTATGTAAGTGCCATACAAATTAAGAAGACATATTATGGATTTTCACATTTAAGTTCTAATTGGGTTGAAAACATATTTTTAAATTATGATAGTTTTAATGAAAAGGATTGTGATTTTATAGAATGGAAATTCTATAAAATTAAAAATATTGTTGATAAGTACGAAGATGTTTTTAAAACAAATTTGCAAGAGGCACAAGAATTATTAGATAATGCTTATAGATTAAGAAATAAACAATTTCATGGTAAAAAAAATTCTCAATTAGAAAACATGTCGGGTTTTCTCTATGATATTGTTAATGATACAATATCGTTTTATATTGATTTTTTAGATGTTTACAAGGAAAATAATCCTAATTTAAGTAGTTTATATAATTCAATTAAAAACATCAAGAATATTAAAATAAGCAATTTAGAAAATACTGATAACTATTTTAAAAAAATTTGCATATTACACGATTCCATCAGAAAAATATAAATAGTTATTTTTCTATAAATTTAAATTCTCTCAAAATTCTCTTAAAATTCGTAGAAAATAGGGAAATGTAGTAAGGAAAATCCTTATAAATCAACGGTTAGGAAATTTTAGGAATTCAATATTTTATCCTGTTTTCCCGACCATTTGATGGGGAATTAGCTCAGCTGGCTAGAGCACCTGCCTTGCACGCAGGGGGTCAGCGGTTCGAATCCGCTATTCTCCACCATATAGATTTTAATCCTTGCATACGCAAGGTTTTTTTATGTATAAAAAAAATAAAGAAATTATCTTCGCTTTTAGTAGATAGTATTTAATATATATAGGCATTCATTCAAATGCTTTTTAGTTAATTATTTTTTCCTGTGGAAAAGTCTTTTGTTGTAATTCTACTGATTTTACTTGTTGAAACAAAGACTATCTCATTGTAATTTTTTTTGGCTAAAACGATTATCCCATATTCTTTTTTAATGATGCTGCCGGTTATTTTTATCCAATAATCCATATAAATAATTACTTCTTTGCCAACTTCTAAATAATCTTGAATGTCATCAAAGACGTCAGTATTTTTGTTCTGATGCTGTTGTAGATAATCAAGGAAAAAAATGGATTCGACAAATTTATTGTTATTTTGTATGGCGATAGCACAGATTTTTTCTATCGGTATAAATTCAAAAATTCCTTCCTTATTTACAATCATAATATTATTACACATATCCATCTTTTTATCTTTAAGGACTGGATTAAAGGAGCCTTCTATCACATCTTTATATGCTGTATAAATGATTAACGGATTATTTGGGTATAATGTGACAAGTTGTTCAACAATGTTAGCCATTTGTAGAGTAGAACGACATATATGTGTATGTATGCTTTTTTCTAAATTCTTATCAGCCCATATTACCAGTGAAGCTTTAATTTTATCTGTATCTGAATAGTATGCATTTGATTGACCTACATTTAATAAAGAAATTGTGACAGGCACATTGGTTACATCAATTATATCTACTCCTAATGTTTCACCGGTTCTAGAAGGAGAGTTACCTATTGAAAAATCCATTTTTGAAGAGGTAAGTGCAAATAAAGGTCCCGTTTTATTGGTATTATGGGTGAGTATTTTCCAACTAACAATATATTTCCCAAAATCTTTAATTGTGATGTTGCCAGAAAAATGATTGTAATCAATGTTACTATCTTGATACAATACTTTATCAAAGATAATGTTTTTACTAGGGGCAATGATACCGATATTTTGTCTTTCAATTTGTAAAACTATATTAGAAATAAAAAACCCTCCTTTTTATAATCACAACGCTCTATTTATATTATGATATAGGTACGTTTATTATTTAAAAAAACAAAAAGAATGAAAAATGTAGAATATTGTATGCATTTATAATAAAATATAGTATAATTTGTATAGAAGGTGTTAGAATGGATATAGTTAAGCGTAGTAGTGAAAAAAAGTTTTATTTTGTGAAATTATTTTTATGTTTATTTTTGAGTCTTATATTTATAGAAGGTGTTTTTAAAGTTTTAACTTTTAAAAATCTGTTTACTATTGAGTTTATAAGAATAATTTTATTTTCATTAACTTTGAGTGCAATAATTGCATTTATATGTACTTTTTTTAAACCAATAATAAGTAAAATTGTAATTTTACTAGTTGTTTTTATAGCAGGTATATATGCTATTTTGCAATTAGATTTTAAGAGTTTTATGGGTAATTATATGTCATTGAATGCAGCAGGTGATGGTGCTGGTAGAATAACTGAACAAATAAATCAATTTCTAAGTTATATAAAACCAAGTTATTATATTGCATTAGTTCCGTTTGTTGTTTTATTGATTTTGTTTATTTTTAGTAAAAAATTTCTTATTTATGAAAAAAATAATTATAAAAAAGTTTTAGCAATGTTTTTTTTCATAATAACTCTTCACTTGTTATCTATTTCAACGTTGTACATTAATTTCTTTCAAAACCCTACCCAAATTCAGACTAATAAAACATTGTATTATAAACCATTATTATTAGAATTATCATTAAAACAATTTGGAACAATGCGTTTCTTATGGAGAGATATTGTTTACATGATAAATCCATCAGAGGAAGAAATTATAACAGTTGATAAGGGACAAAAAAATGAAACTCCTCCTCCAGAACCTAACTATGCTAGAAATATCGATGATAGTGAATGGTTAGAATTAATTGAAAATGAGAAGGACTCAGTTATTAAAAATTTACATGAATTTTATATAAATCAAAATATAACTCCAAAAAACGAAATGACTGGTAAGTTTAAGGACAAGAATTTAATTTTAATTATGGTAGAAGCATTAGATATGATAGCTATTAACGAAGAATTAACTCCAACCTTGTATAAATTATCTAAAGAAGGTTGGTATTTTGATAATTATTATACGCCAAAATATAGTTGTACTACAGGTGAAAGCGAATATATAGGACTAACTTCTATTATCCCAAGTTCAACTGTGTGTACGCCTAATGCATATACAAATAATAATTATTCTACCTCTATTTTTCAATTATTTAAAAGTGGTAGTTACTATAATACTTCTTATCATAATTATTCTGATAAATTTTACAATAGAACCGATTTACATCAAAATATGGGGTCGATCAAATTTTATAATAATGATGATTTGAAGATTAAACCAATATATGGGTGGCCAAGTGACTTGAATTTAATGGAAGAGGCAATTCCTCACTTTATTGATGAAGATAAGTTTTTTAGTTTCATTATAACTTCTACAATGCACTTTCCGTACAATGAAGATGGTCATTATGGAGTTGTTTTAGACCACTGGAATAAAGTAAAAGATTTACCTTATAATGTTAAAATAAAAAGATATATGGCTAAAGCTATTGAGTTAGATCTTGGTTTAGAATATCTTTTAAAAACACTAGAGGAAAGTGGAAAATTAGATGATACTGTAATTGCTATTTTTGGAGATCACCATCCTTTAAATATGGAATATAAATATTTAAACGAAGCATCGCCAATTGATCGTTTAGCAGATTTTAATATCGACAAATTGCCATTCATTATATATAATAGTGAAATGGAAACTCAAACTATCTCAAAAACAGCAAGTACATTTGATATTTTACCGACATTAGCAAATCTATTTGACTTAGATTATGATCCGAGATATTATGTAGGAAAAGATGTCTTTTCAGAAGAAGAAACAACTGTTATTTTTACAAATGGTAGTTGGATCACTGATAAAGCAATGTATTTTTCTGCAACTGGGAAATATAAAAAATTAGATGATACCGTAGATGATGATTATATTTCTACCATAAATCAAAGGGTTAATAATTATTTTAATGTTGCTAATAAGACATTAACAAAGGATTATTTTAAATATCGTTTTGCAAAATAAAAACAAGTATATAATTATATACTTGTTTTTATTTGAAATAACCATTTTGTACATATTTTGTTTCATTAACAACAATAAATGCTCTAGAATCTAGTTGTTTTATAGTGTTTCTCAAATGTTCAAATTTTTTCTTATTAATTTCAATAAATAACATATATTTAGGACGATCTTCATTTTGTCCCTTTACATCAATAACAGATACGCCGTATCCATTTTCACGTAAAACTTTTATTATTTCATCCTTTTTTTCAGTTATAACTTGAACTCCAAAAGTACCTTGGATGAAGCGATCCGATAAAACTCCACCAATATAGGTCCCCATAGCAAATCCCCCGGCATATGCAACAATTACCCATATACCTGTTTGATCTGTATTTAAGGCTTCTCTTACTATAGCAAACCAAATTGCAACCTCGATAAATCCAGTCAAACTAGCAATAACTTTTTTTCCTTTAATTATTAATATAGTTCTAACAGTTCCCAATGAAACATCCAAAATTCTGACCAAAAATATTTTTATACACAGAATTAACAACATGTATTTTCCTCCTTATTTAAATAGATTATATCATATCAAATATCACTTTATATCCTACAAAATTCAAAATTTCATCTTATTTACATTTGCTGTATACATTACTATGTTTCCCAGTATTTTTCCTTGTATGCTCTAAAAATAATAACAAGAAGAAATAGGATTTTATTAATTTAATAAATAAAATCCTTATAAGAATAATAAAATTTAGTAGGTGATTCTAATGCTAGTGAGAGTTTTTTTCTTTTTAATAGGATTTGGTCTTACTTTGATTGGCAGTATTTATGTTATTAGTTATTTAAATTTGATGACGATTGGGTATAATTTTTTTGAATATGTTAATTTTATAACTAAAAGAATAGAATGCTTATATGCGCCTATTGGATTATTCTTAATTATGTTAACAATCTTTATACCGGGAGGAAAAAAATATGAATTACATTTATGATATTTTAATTAATTTTAATGAAAAATTGTATGACTTCTATGAATGGAATATAAATGATGAGATTACTCATGTTAGGAAAATTCCATTATTTAAAATTGATAGTAAAACTTTGTGCGACATAAAAAATAACAAAGTAAAAATATATTCTGAGGTTTTGGAAAAAATAAAAAATAAGACAGAAGTTTTTACTAACAAAAATATTAAAAATATTGATTATGCATGTCTGTTAAGTGATGGTTCTGAAGTTTTTGCTGTTACTTTTGATAAAGCAGGCATATCATTGTATAAGAGTAAATTATTAGTTGATGAAGATTATGAAGTTATTGAAGTATGTGAAAGAGTTAGCGAAAGTAAGGTAGGATATCAGATAATATCGGCACAACGTATAGAGGTGTTTAAGACACGGAAAGAAATCGAAATGGATTATTATATTAAAATGGAAATTGAAAGATTGAATTATGACAATAATCTAGATAAGTTAAGATACCTATACTATGAATGTTTTAATGAAAAAGAAGATGATAAAGATAAAATAATAGAACAGCTTAATGTTGAATTAAAAAGAAATTGGCGAAAAATCGCTGAAAAATTATATAGTTTTTTCAAATTAACATCAATAAATAAGTGAAAAATGAAAGATATTATTTTCCAAATAGTGGAGATGATATCTTTTTTATTTTTTTGTTTATATACCTTGACAGGCGAGGTATATAATAATATAATATAACAGAACTGAGGAGGTGGTTCACTTATGTCAATTACTTCTGATATTGTAAGAGGACATACGGATACTATAATATTAAAACATTTGCTAGATCGGGATAGTTATGGTTATGAAATTAATAAGGCGATTCAAGAAAAAACAGATAACCAATATGAGTTAAAAGAAGCAACATTATATACTGCTTTTAGAAGATTAGAACAAGCAGGTTATATTGCATCATACTGGGGTGATGAAACTACAGGTGCAAGAAGAAGATATTATTCGATAACACAACTTGGGCGTGATTTTTATAAAAAAAGTCGTGAAGAATGGGAAAATGCAAAAATACTAATTGATAAGTTAATTTAGAGGAGGAAATAATATGGAAAAAAAGATAAGAAATTATGTAGAACAAATCTTTGATGAAAATCCAAAAACAAAAAAATCGATTGAGTTACAAGAAGAGTTGATAACTAACCTTATAGATAAATATAATGATTTACTTGAACAAAAAAAATCAGAAGAGGATGCATATAATATAGTGATTGCTAGTATTGGTGATATAAGTGAACTTATTGGTGATTTATATAAGGGGGATGAATTTAATCTTATGAATAATGATAATGAAAGAAAAAGAAGAGCAAAGTATATAGCAATTGCGGTAATGCTTTATATAGTAAGTGTGGTTCCGATTATATTAATGGACGCTCTATGGTCGTATTCGGAGTTAGGTGTTGTTATGATGTTTATTATAATAGCAAGTGCAACAGGATTGATTGTCTATGTTGGTGCTTCTAAACCAAAATACTTAAAAGAAAATGAAACTTTGGTTGAAGAATTTAAAGAATGGAAGTCAAAAAAAAATAAACAGAAAGTTATAAAAAGTGCTGTTTTATCGGCTTTTTGGACACTAGTCGTAGCAATTTATTTAATAATAAGTTTTATGTTTCATTCATGGGCATATTCTTGGATTATTTTCATAATAGCAGCATCAATTGAACAAATAATTAAATTAGTTTTTGAAATAAGAGGTGAATAAAATGGAAAAAAATATAGCGATTTTAAAAATAATTGTATGGTCTTTTTTAGCAATCTTTTTTACAATAATATTTATATCTTTATCAGTGGTTGATGATTTGTGGATAAACATTGGTTTTGACGAAAAAAATCTAGATACTATTAGAACGACGGAAATTGATGGCAACAAAATCGAAAATATTAATTTGTATTGGACTTATGGCAGTGTTTATATTACACCACATGAAGGGGATAAAATAGTTATCGAAGAAAAATCAAATCGTAATATAGATGAAGGTGATTTATTTAAAATAGAAGAAGATATTAATTCGCTTAATATTGAACAACCTGCTGTAAATATTAGGTTTAGTTTCTTTCGATTTAGAAGAATAATAAAGGTTACTGAAATTAAATTACCAATGAAACAATATAATGAAATTAGTGCAAAATTAACAAGTGGAAAATTTGAGATAGATAATATCTCAACTAATAATATGGAAATTAGAATGACAAGTGGAAAGACTGTAGCTACCAATGTCATATCAGATAAAATATATACTAATATGACTTCAGGTAGTATGAGTATAAATGGAGCATTTACTGATGTTGATTCTAGAGCAACAAGTGGATTGTTAAAAATCGAATCGGTTATAGCGCCTTCTAACTTGGCAGTAATTGTTACATCAGGTAAAGCTACAATTTCATTGCCTGAAAATGATGGTTTTACACTAACAAAAATAAAGACATCTGGAATATTTAAAAGTGATTTTGAATTAGATAATAACGACAAATACAAAGATGGTACGAATAGTTATATCGTAAAAATGACAAGTGGTAAAGTTGAATTATTAAGAAAATAAATTCAGTTTGTCCAAAAAATAACAAATTAAAAAAACATAAGAAAGGACATTTAAAATGAAACTTATATTAAAATTAACTTTGGCAAATATTAAAAAGAGTAAACTTAGAACATTTATGATTATATTTTCTATTTTACTATCTACTTCATTAATATATGCCATACTTGGTGTTAACAAATCAGTAGAAACAATATTTGAAAAGCAAATAAAAAAAGAAACGGGAACAGCCGAATTATTCGTTAGTTCAGCCGTATTAAATTCAAAAGGAATCAACGAAACTTTTTTAGAAAGTGAATATTTTGAATACGCAAGAGGGGTAATAAAAATACATGGATATGCCAATAATTTAAAAGATGAAAAACAGCGTTTAAATATACATGGGTATAGTTATGATGATCTTGAAATAATCCATTCGATATCTATGATTGAAAGAAATAACGATGAATTATTCTCGGGTTTACAAGTAATAATTGGCAAAAATGTGGCTGATTATTATGGGCTAAGTATAAATCAAATTATTGAAATTAGTATTAATGAAGAAATTTATGAGGCTAAAATCTGGGGAATTGGAACAGATGATAATAATATATTGACAGAACAACTAGATCGGATAAATATTATTTTGCCTGTGGATTATTTACAAGAAATATTAAATTTAGATAAAAATTATTTTGTATATTATTTAAAAACCAATTCAGAAGTTTCAATAAGTGAGGCTAAATCTTATTTATTAAATACATATCCTGATTACAAAGTACAGACAATTAATGCTGATAACATACAAGTAATGATGGAAATGATAACAATACCGTTATTGATACTCGTAATGATAGTTATTATTATAAGTACGTTTATAATTTATTCAGCATTTAAAGTCATTGCCATAGAAAGACTGCCTGTAATTGGGACTTTAAGAAGTATCGGTTCTACGAAGAAAACTACTTCTATCACATTACTAGTAGAGAGTTTGTTTCTAGGATTAATTGGCGGAATTTTAGGGATAATGTTAGGTGGATTCGTCCTAATTTTCATTACTAAAAATATAGCAAGCAATGGACAAGTCTCAGCAAATATTGATTTGAATTATGATTTAGTTAATATGTTAATTACCTTATCATGTGCATTATTTTTATCATTAGCAAGTGCAGTTATTCCAATTTTAAGGACAATTAATATTTCAATTAAAGATATAATTACTAATACTATTAATAATAATGATCAATTTAAATTTTATAAAGTCCTAGTTGGAATTGTATTAATAATAGTGGCCTTTGTATTTTTTGAATACTCACCAAAAAATCTAGCACTCCAATTAAGTTTGATTGGATTCATATCTTTGCCAATAGGTGTAACACTTATTATGCCGTTAGTGATAAAAGTTTTTTGTCAGATTTTCACTTTTTTCAAAAAAATATTTCTTAAAGACGAGGCCACACTAGCGTTAAGCAATATAAAACATGATAAAGTTATCCACAGTAATATTGTTTTACTGGGAATTGGGTTAGGTGTAATATTGCTAGTAAATACCCTTGTTCATACAATAATGTATGAGGTAATGGATGTTTATAATCGAGCGCATTATGACATTATAATTGACAGGAGTTATGAGAGTGAAGAATTTGAGGATAAACTTTCTAAAATTGAAGGTATAAAGTATATATATAAAGTATATGAAAAATTTGGTGTTGAGGTTACGAATAAAGATTTGCACCTTGCATATGTATATGGAATCGATGAAGAATACTTTGATAAATCGTGGGATGTTGAAGTCGGGAAAAATAAAGAGCAAATTTTTCAAAAGTTAAGTGATGAAGATACGATTATTTTGACAAAAACAATAGCCGACAATAATAACATTAATATTGGTGATAGATTAAATTTAATATTTGGTGATACTGAAAGAAACTATGAGGTTATTGCTGTTGTAGATACCCTCGTTCAAAATGGTCAAATTGGTTTTGTTGATAAGAACAACTTTAAAAACGTAACTAAACCAGATAGTCTAGATTACTATTTAGGGACTACAAAAGATCCGTTTGAAGTAAAAGAAAGTATTAAAACTAAGTTTTCATCAGAGGAATTTTTTATTCATACAGTAGGTGAATTACAAGAAATGAATATTAAAAATAACAATACTATTTTTGTGTTGATGAAGGGTGTATCGATGATTGCTATGATTATAGGTGTTGTTGGTATACTTAATAATTATATGATTAGTTATTTAAGCAGGAAACGTATTTTAGCAGTATTCCGTTCAATCGGATTAAGTAACACTAAAATGATTCGAATGTTATTTTTAGAATCATTCTTCGGAGGTTTGATCGGTTCATTATCAGCTGTAGCTATTGGAGTTTTATTTTTACAAACTTTAAGATATGTGTTCTCAATAATGAATATACCTAACATGTTGCGTTACTCACCATCTGAAATAATTATAACATTAGTATCAGGGATATTTATATCTGTAGTAGCGGCATTAATGCCTATTTTCAAAATTAATAAAATGAGTATTGTAGAAAATTTAAAATACGAATAGTGGAGGTTAATAATGACAAATGTTATAAAAATAGAAAATTTAAAAAAAGTTTACAATAATAATGGAATAAAGACGGAAGTTTTAAGAGGAATTAGCTTTGAAGTTAATAAAGGTGAATTCGTCTCAATAATGGGGCCATCGGGTTCTGGTAAAAGCACACTTCTTTATTTAATCGGAGGACTTGAAAAAATCACCGAAGGCGATATTTTGATCAATGCCAAGCCCTTAAAAGGAATGAAAGATAAGGAAGAAAGTAAAATTAGACGTAAAGATATAGGGTTTGTATTTCAATTTTATAATTTGGTTCCACATCTTACAGTTGAGGAAAATATTTTGCTTCCTGTAGTAATTGATGGTGGTAATCAAAAGAAAGCACAAAAGGATTTAGATAAAATTCTTGATATAGTTGGACTTACAGAACGTAGAAACTTTAAACCTACTCAGTTATCTGGTGGTCAACAACAAAGAGTAGCAATAGCGCGAGCGTTAATTAATAATCCAGCTATTATTTTAGCAGACGAGCCAATCGGAAATTTAGACAGTAAAACAGGAATTGAAATAATGGAATTATTTGAAAAAATTAATAAAGAAGAAGGTAAAACTATTATTCAAGTAACACATTCAATGGACGCTGCATTATATGGTAATAGAATAATTAATGTAAAGGATGGAAAATTAGTATAAAAAATTATATTTCTTAAATAATAATGATAAGAAAGAGGATAGTAACTATTAAATGAGCTATTTTGTAATAATACTTGACTAATATCCAAAAAATTTATATAATACATTTAGAACTATGAAGTGGAGAAGTAATATTAGTGTCTGTTCAAAGCGAGTTATGTTGGTGAAAGATAACAATAAGGCTAATATGAATAACACCACGGAGTTGCTTTTTTGAAAGTTAGTAGAAAAAGCCGGATTAAACCGTTATTTAAGTAAGTGATCAATTATGATAAAAAGGATGGTACCGCGGGTTTTCTCGTTCCTTATTATAATTGGTTTTTTTGTTATAAGGAGGAAAGAATATGGAAATATTAGATGTTAAGGTTTTATATGATGATGTTAAAAAATATATGGATCAAACCGTTATATTAGAAGGATGGATTAAAAATCATCGTAAGCAAAAAGAATTTGGATTTATTGATTTTTCGGATGGTACATGTTTTAAATCAGTCCAAATTGTATATGACAATGAACTTGCTAATTTTGACCAAATTAGTAAATATCGCGTGGGTTCAGCTATCAGAGTTACTGGTAAACTTATTGAATCGGTTGGTAGTGGTCAAGAATTTGAAATTAAGTTGGAAGATATTACTTTGGAAGGTGATTGTCCAGAAGATTATCCAATCCAACCAAAAAGGCACTCTCGAGAATTTTTAAGAGAAGTTGGTTATTTAAGACCACGAGTAAATCTTTTTAATGCTGTTTTCAGAGTTAGAAGTATTGTGGCAATGGCAATACATAGTTACTTTCAAGAAAGAGGCTATGTATATGTTCACGCACCAATTATAACAGGTAGTGATGCAGAAGGCGCAGGTGAAATGTTCCAAGTTACTACACTAGCTTTAGAAAAGATTGCTAAAATTAAAGAAGTAGATTACCAAAAAGATTTCTTTCATAAGCAAACTGCATTAACTGTTTCTGGTCAATTACAAGCAGAGGCTTTTGCATTAGCATACAAAAGAGTTTATACTTTTGGTCCTACATTTAGAGCTGAAAATTCAAATACTAAAACTCATGCTTCAGAATTTTGGATGATTGAGCCAGAAATAGCATTCTGTGATTTAGAGAAACTAATGGATGTTGAAGAAGAAATTTTAAAATATATTATTAAATATGTATTGGAAAAAGCATCCGTAGAAATGGAATTTTTCGATAAATTTGTTGAACCAGGGTTACTAGATAAATTGAAATTTGTTTTAGATAAAAAATCAGCGCGAGTTACACATAAAGAAGCAATTGATATATTAATAAACTGTGGCAAAAATTTTGAAAATAAGCCATTACATGGTGAAGATTTAGCTAAGGAACATGAGAGATACTTAACTGAAGAACATTTTAAGTCTCCTGTTTTTGTTAAAGACTGGCCAAAAGATATTAAAGCATTTTATATGCGCATGAATGATGATGAACAAACGGTGGCTGCTGTAGATTTATTAGTTCCACAAGCAGGAGAATTAATGGGAGGAAGCCAAAGGGAAGAAAGAATTGATGTACTTGAAAAACGAATGGAACAAATGGGAGTTCCAAAAGAAGAACTATATTGGTATATTAATTTGAGAAGATTTGGTGGGTGTAAACATGCAGGATTTGGAATGGGATTTGAAAGACTTTTAATATATTTAACCGGCGTAGAAAATATAAGAGATGTTATTCCTTTTCCAAGGACACCAGGTAACTGTGAATTCTAATAATTAAAAAGATAGTTAGTTAAAAAACTATCTTTTTTGTATATTTGCAAAAATTTTATTCACAATATTAACAAGGAGGAATTATATGAAAAAATTGTTAATATTGTTGGGAATTGTTTTGCTATTATCTGGATGTGATTTAAGTGTAATGACAAATACCCCAACTAAACAAGTTGAAGTATTTCTTAATAAGTATCAAACTTTAGATAATGATGTTCTTTCTGATTTAGATAATGTCATAGCCGAAGAAGAAAGATTTAATACAGAACAACGCGATTCATATCGAGATGTAATGAAAAGTCATTACCAAGATTTAAAATACAATGTAAAAGAGGAAACTGTTGATGGTGATATGGCTACTGTTACGGTAGAAATTGAGGTTACAGATTTTTCTAGGATTATGTCAGAAACAAATTTATATTTAGAACAAAATCCTGATGAATTTAATTATACTGATGAAGGTTATGATACAGGACAATTTATTGACTATCAGTTGGGAAGATTAAAGGATGCAAATGAGACTGTTAAATATACATTGTATTTAACTTTAAACAAAGTAGATGGTAAGTGGCAACTTAATCCTCTTACTGAAACAGAGCAAGATAAAATTAATGGAATGTATGTATATTAGGACTAAACAAGTCCTTTTTTTCATATCATTTTATAGGTGATTTAATGAAAAAGATAATAACATTCTTAGTTATGTTGGTACTTATTCCTATTAATGTAAATGGATTTGATAGTGTAGGCCAATGCACTATTTTAATGGACCAGGATAGTGGTCGTGTGCTATACGCAAAAGATGTTCATACTATTAGAAGTGTTGCTAGTATAAGTAAAATAATGACTGCTGTTGTTGCTATTGAATCTAATAAATTAGATGACGAAGTAGAAATGGGTGAAGAAATTTTAAAAGCCTATGGTTCTGCTATTTATATAAAAGTTGGAGAAAAAATGTCTTTGAGAAATTTATTATATGGATTAATGCTTAGAAGTGGAAATGATGCGGCTATTGCTATTGCTAATTATGTAAGCGGTAGTGTAGAAGATTTTGTTACACAAATGAATAGAAAAGCTAAGGAAATCGGAATGAAAAATACTACTTTTAATAATCCTAGTGGCCTTGATAATGAAAAAGCTAACTATTCAACAGCTTATGATATGGCTATTTTAACTAGTTATGCTATGAAAAGTGCTATTTATAAAGAAATAGTTAGTACTAAAAGTCATACAGTTAAAACAAATATGAACACTTATGTTTGGACAAATAAAAATAAATTATTAAATATGTATAAGTATACAACTGGTGGGAAAACAGGTTTTACTGAAGTTGCTAAAAGAACGTTAGTTTCAACTGCTACTAAAGATAATTTAAATTTAGTTGTTGTCACATTAAATAACGGTAACGATTTTAATGAACATGTTTCTTTATATGAAGAAGCATATCAAGCTTATAGTAGATATGATATTTTGAAAAAGGGAATAATAAATATTTATGATGAAAATTATTATAAAGATCATGAGTTATATGTAAAAAATAACTTTAGTTATCCATTAAGTAGTTATGAAAAGGATACAATATTATTAAAGTTTGAAATTGAAAAAAAACGCTTTTTTAGTAACGATGAAAAGGTTGGAATAGTTAAAGTAATGATTGGAGAAAAAAAAGTACACGAAGAGATAATTTATGTGAAAGAGAAAAAAACAACTGAAAAGAAGGGGATATTTAAAAGGTTTTTTGATTGGATTAAAAACCTATGGTAAATAAAATATGGGGTTTCTTTATTATTATAGGGATTGTTTTTTGCCTTATAACCGGTAAAGTAGATTTAATAAATAACGAAATTTTAAATAGTACTAAAAGTAGTTTAGATATGGTAATAAAAATATTTCCTGTAATGGCACTATGGTTAGGTATCATGAATGTAGCAAAAGAAGCTGGGTTATTGAGCAAAATTTCAAATTCCATATCACCATTTCTCGGTAAATTATTTCCTGAAATTCCTAAGGGTCATGAATCTCTTAGCTTTATAGCATCAAACATAGTAGTTAATATGTTTGGTTTAGGTAATGCTGCAACACCTTTTGGACTAAAAGCAATGAAATCTCTACAATCAATAAATAAAAAGAAAGATACAGCCTCAAGAAGCATGATTACTTTTTTAATTATTAATACAAGTGGAGTTACATTGATTCCAACTACTGTTATTTCATTACGAATGATGTATGGGAGTTCAAATCCAACAGAAATAGTTTTAGCGTGCATTATTGCTACAACTATATCAACAATAAGTGCAATAATTATTGATCGTTTAATAGCAAAAAGAAGGTGATACTTTGTTTAATTTAATTTCAAGTTTAATTATTCCATTAATGGTATTAACTATTATAGTTTATGGCATAATAAAAAAAGTAAATGTTTATGATGTCTTTGTTGATGGAGCTAAAGAAAGTTTTGAAATGATATTAACTCTTTTTCCATGCTTGTTAGGAATGTTATTGGGGATAAATATATTTTTAAAAAGTGATATATTAAGCGTTCTTTTAAATGGTATGGCCCCACTTTTTTCGTACCTTAAAGTGCCGCTAGAAATCGTACCAATGGCAATTATGAGACCTATATCAGGAGGTTCAACCCTGGCGATATTGAACAATTTGCTAGAAACTTATGGACCTGATAGTTTAATAGGTAGAATAGGGTCGGTGATTCAAGGGTCAACAGAAACAACGTTTTATGTGTTGACACTTTATTTTGGAAGTGTTGGGATAAAAAAGATACGACATGCTCTATGGGTGGGATTATTAGTCGATTTAATCGGAATTATTTCAGGTATTGTAATAGTAGGCTTGTTTTTTACATAACTCTATTGTATAATACACATAGGTGATATTATGGAACGACTGCAAAAAGTTATTGCTAATAGTGGTTATTGCTCAAGAAGAAAAGCAGAAGAGTTAATTTCTAAAGGCAAAGTATTTGTTAATGGTCAATTGGTTAACGAGTTAGGGGTTAAAGCGAGCCCTAAAGATACAATTGAAATTGAAGGACAAATTTTGGGTAAAGAAGATAAAGAATATATTCTGCTTTATAAACCAAGAGGTGTAGTAACGACAACAAGTGATGATAAACATCGTAAAACAGTTATAGACTTAATAGAAACGGATAAGAGGATTTATCCAGTAGGTCGTCTTGATTATGATACAACTGGTTTGTTGCTACTTACGAATGATGGAGATTTTGCTAATATGCTAATGCATCCCAGAAACAAAATTGATAAAGTTTATATTGCTAAAGTAAAAGGAATGATTGATGGTAAAACTATCAAACAATTAGCAGATGGTGTGATGATAGGTAATGTGAAAACATCTAAAGCAAAAGTTAAATTGCGCAAACAAGATAAGAAAAAAGAACTGTCAATTGTGGAACTAACAATTCATGAGGGAAAAAACCATCAGGTTAAAAAGATGTTTGAAGCAGTTGGTTGTGAAGTCGTAAAATTAAAAAGAGAAAGAGTGTCCTTTCTTAATTTAAAGGGATTAAATGCCGGCGATTATCGATATTTAAATCCAAAGGAAGTAAAGAAATTATATAATGAAGCTGTAGTAAACGAAAAGGAGTGACACAGTGAAAGAATACCTTGATAATTTAACGGGGTTAAATAATATGCTTTACTTATTAGAAAATTATAATCAATATATAAGTTCGAATGATAATACTTATACAATTGCAATTGATTTTCGACATTTAAAATACATAAATGATAATTTTGGACATGCAGTGGGTGATTCGTGTATTACGATTTTCTCAGATTTAGTTAAATCTTATTTTAAAAATTCATTATTAGCCAGAAGAAGTGGTGATGAATTTATTATTATAACGAATCATGAGCCAGAAATTATAGAAGAAAAGATAAAAAATATACATAACAATATTATTGACTATTATAATAAAGGTGAAATTCCGGTTGCTTTTCAATTTAATTGTGGAATAAAAAAATGTGATAGTGATTTGAAAGAAACCATTTATAAGGCTGATATTACAATGTATCATGCTAAGAAAAATGAAAAAATGTTTGAATATTACAATCATCGTTTTTTGACTAGTGTTGAAAACCGAGAAAAGTTCATAAAATATTTAGACGATTTAATTGAAACTGATTCATTTAAATATCAAATACAGTATGTGTATGATATTAAAGGTGAAAACAAAATTATTGGTGAAATTTTCACTAGAGATAAAGAAGGTCAATCGATTTTCGATGCTGGTAAATATGAAATTTTAAAAACTAATTATCGTTTAAAGAAAATCGATATTGTAAATATAAATAAGATATTCGGCAAAATTGTGCCTATCTTAGGTAATGAGCAAAAGATAAGTTTGAATATTCATTATCAAACTATTCTATCCTATGAGTATAATTTCATTGAACATTTAAAAAGAAAAATAGAAAAATATAATATAAATCCTGCAAATATATGTTTAAATATTAATACGATAGAGTATAGTGATACTATTAAAAGATTAATAGAGAATTTGTTAGAACTAAAGAAAATAGGGATTGAAATCTGTGTAGAAAACTTTAATGTTAGCGAAAAACAATACGTCATTCCAATAATTTCTGCGGTTAATATAGACTACGTTACTATTAATAGACAGATGTTAGTAAAAGCAATGAATGAAAAAAGAATCAAACTAGTTTTACAGCACGTAGTATTGTTACTGCTATCTTTAAAAATTAAACCTATATTTATAAATGTAGAAACTGAAAATGAACGTGATTTTATCGAACAACTAGATGGACGTTGTTTAATTAGGGGATATGTTTTTTCTAAGGAAATTAATATAGAAAAGAGTTAATGTTAGATAACATCAACTCTTTTTAGTTTTCTTCTTTTATTTCTTCAATTGCAGCAGTAGGACATCCTTCGATTGCATCAATTACATCATTTTCAAGTTCTTCTGGAACAACTTCTACAATTACTTCAGCATATCCTTCGTCATTAATTTCAAAAACATCTGGTGCTATTGCTTGGCATGCTCCGCATCCAATACAAGCATCTTTATTAACTCTAACTTTCATAATATAATCCTCCTTTAACAATTATACAAAAAAAATAGATAAAAATGCAAGCAAATAGTTTAAATAAACTTTAAAATATGGTATCATTAGTACAATGAGGTGATAGTATGCCAAGTAGAATGGAAAAGTACTATAGAACTAATACAGAGATAAAACAAAGGAGTAAAATTAATGAAGACCTTTATAAAAACATTTATGATGTGGCAGAGTATACCAATATAGAGGGAATTGCTAATATAGAAAAAACCAATGAAATAGATTTAACAAAAATAAAGGAACTTCTTAATAACAGGGAAGAAGCAAGACGTGAAAAAGAATGTAGACATATTGTTAAAGAACCACAACCTATAGTTGAGCAATCTGTACAATTAGAAGAAGAAAAAAATTATGATATTCGCGATATTTTAAACAAAGCTAAGGACGAGCGAAATGATCCCGACGCACAATATCATAGCTTAAAAAATACACAATACAATATATTAAAAAATATTAGCTTGAAAGATACTATTAACAATAATGATTATCTTGAAGCAGAAGAAGAGTTGAAAGAGTTAATTAATACAATAACAAGTACAAGTATGCTAAATAAGTTGGGAGATAAAGAATTAAGTCTAAATATTTTAGATGAATTAAAATCAAGTGAAAACACGCTAATTGGTAATTCAAAATCAATACGAGCTATTTTAGAGGAAGAAAAGCAGAAACATCAAGAAGCAGAAGAAAAACATGATATTGATAAATCATTTTACACATCAAGTCTAAGTTTTAATGATGAGGACTTTGATGAATTAAAGGAAATTAATGTAACATTAAAAAAGAACAATATTTTGATAAAAATTCTTTTATTCATTCTTCTTGTAATTATAATTGCAGGAACAGGTTTTGTAGTTTTCAATTTTCTAAAATAAAAAAGATGTTTCTTTTTTAAAACATCTTTTTATTTTCTACGATTTAAGAAATATAGGAAAGTTCCAACAATTACAACATTACCAAGAGCGTTAACTATACTTTTCTTGTCGTAATAATTATCATCTTTGTTACTTATTTTATATTGTGCATATTGTTTTTCGCAAAAATCAGTATCATCACTTTCATCATTTGGAACATATTTGCTACAGTTTTGAATTTGATATTCTTCAAATGTTAACATCGGTTTTTGAATAACAATGTTAACAAGACTACTATAAAACACAAAAATCGCTGCTACTAACCATAGAATTAAAACTAAATTAGCGATTCTTTGGATTAAATCTCTTTCTTTACTAAATAAATTCATTATTTTGACTCCTTCTTACTATTTTTGTTTAAGGCAAACAGAGCGCCAGTTACAATAATTACACTCCCAATAGAGGTTAAAATAATTTTTTGTTTACTATAAACATCAGTTTTGTTGTAAGTTTTGTAGGTACTATATTGCGATTGACAATTCTCTTCACTTTGATCAACGTTGTATACACAATTGCTAATCTTGTACTCATCATAAGTCATTAATGGTCTTGGTAATAAAATATCAATAACATTTATATAAAGAATAGTTATTGAACCTATCAACCATAGTAATAAGACTAGATTTGTTAACTTTAAAATTAGATCTTTTTCTCTTCTAAATAAACCCATATTAATTCCTCCTATTATAATTATATCATAACATTATAAATTTTATTAAATAAAAAAATGTTATTTTTAGCATATTAGAAATGGTGATAGCAATGATAAAAAAAGAAAATAAAGAAGTTGTAATAAATGGTCTAGACCACTATGGTAGAGGTATTGCGAGAATAGAAAATAAGATAGTTTTTATTCCTAACAGTTTACCCGGTGAAGTTGTAGAAACAAAAATAACATATATTAAAAAAAACTATATGGAAGGTCAAGTAGTTAAAATAATAAATAAAAGTAAAAGTAGAATTGAACTTAAATGTCCTTGCTTTGAAGAATGTGGTGGTTGTGACTTAATGCATATGCAATATAAAGACCAATTATTATATAAAGAAACTAAAGTGAAGGAAATAGTGAACAAATTCACTAACATAGATATCAGTTGTGTTAGTAATATAGTTATGAGTGATGATGAGTTTAATTATCGTAATAAAGTTAGTTTCCAAATTAATGATAAGATAGGTTTTTATAAGAAAAAAAGTTATGAAATTATAGATGTTGATTATTGTTTGATTAGTGATGATAGTATAAATGAAATAATGTTGACAATAAAAGAAAATATTAGTTTTGAAAATATTAAGCAAATTGTTATAAGAAGTAGTAAATATGAAAAAGATACTATGGTTATTTTCAATGTCATTGGTAAGATTGATGAAAAGAAAATTATTGAAGTACTTAATAAGGATGTTACATCTATTATCGTAAAAGAAAACGATAATTATAGAGTTATCGCTGGTAATGATCACATAGTAGATAAAATTGGAGAACTTAAATTTATAATATCACCTGATTCATTCTTTCAAGTTAATACGAGGCAAGCAAAAAGATTATATGACATTGTATTAGAATTGTCACAGTTACAAGGAACTGAAAATATTCTCGATTTATATTGTGGTACAGGGACAATAGGACTATATTTGCATAAGCATTGCAAAGAAGTATTAGGTATAGAAGTAAATAAACACGCTATTGAAGATGCATTTAAAAACATGAAGTTAAATAATATCAGTAATATAAATTTTATGTGCGGTGATGTAGGCAAAGTATTGGATAATGTTATTTTCAAACCTGATCTTGTCATTGTTGATCCTCCAAGGAGTGGCTTAGATAAAAAGACTATAAATTACTTATTTAAATCAAAACCACAAAAAATCATATATGTTTCTTGTGACCCTGTGACATTAGCTCGAGATCTTAATATAATGGAAGAAAATTACTTGATTAAAGAAATAGTACCTGTTGATATGTTCGCTAATACGTATCATGTTGAG
>CAYNHT010000001.1:0-422732 GCA_964397485.1 uncultured Muribaculaceae bacterium | reverse complement strand
CAACCCAAGATGGGTTAATAGCTCATTATAAATTTGATGATTTCCAAGAGCCAACAGAAAACATATTACCTGAAAATGCTAGATTAATTAGTGATATTAATAGTTGGTCTTGTTATGATGGGATTGCACCACCACATCATACTTGGGGAGTGCGTACAGACAGAGTTGTATATCAAAATGGTTATATGGGTATCGCAAATTCAATGAAAGTATTTAACTTGGATAATTTCTCTGGAACTTTAGGTGCTGTCAGATGGAATCTACTAAGTGATTATCCAGAAAATACCGACTTTACATGGTCTGTTATGGTAAGAGGAATTGGAAGTGGAATTGGTAAAAACTTAGCTATTCATCGATATAGTTCAAACTCTACCCTTGGAGCACAAAGTTCTACTACAAATCATACACTAACCAATCAATGGCAAAAGGTTACTCATTCATGGAAAAGTAGATTAGGAGATCTTTCTCATGTATATTTATTAGCTAACAGTAATGAATTTGAGTTTGAATTTGCATTACCTCAAGTTGAAAAGAAAAGTCATTCAACTCCATTTGTAAATGGAAATCGTGATGCTACTGTAAAGGATTACTCAATCAATAACAATGAGGCTGGATTAACCATGGATACAACTCCTAAATGGATTAATAATAGTTCAATTGGTGGCGGTGCATATCAATTTAGTGGTTCAATTGCCACTAATGCCCCACGAATTGAGACAAATTTAACTTATGAAAAGTTAACAAAATATACACTATCTGCTTGGGCGTATCGAACATCAACCAATAGTTTCCAATTTATAGTAGGTGGAGTAATTGGCAATAATATATCAATGGGAATTAGAGCATTTGATAACGAACGATTTGGACTCCACACATATGATACAGTTGATAAAACACTTGCACTGTCATCACAAGGTGCCTTTCCTCTTAATAAGTGGACACATCTTGTTATTACAGTTGAATATACACATGTAGAAGGAAGTGTTGTATCAGGTAATGCTATTTTATATGCAAATGGTGTGCAAGTAGGTTCAAATTCGTTTGCGAATGTCACTACATATAATAGAGGAATGCTTATTGGATCACCGTATTATAATGGATTAAATAGGGCATTTCAAGGTACAATTGATGATGTTAGAGTATATAACAGAATTTTAACAGCTTCTGAAATAAATGTAATGTATAAAAAACAATTAAACCATTAATAAATAAAATAAGTTTAAAAGCAGGTATTAGTTCACCTGCTTTTTGTAAGTACAATCAATTTAAAATGAAAACTAGAAATTAAAAATAACTAATAATAAACATATAATGTTGTGTGATGAATCTATTTAAAAATGATATATTCCATATGCAATAACATGAGTGTAAAACGCTTTGTTAATTCCTAATTATTAATTAAAAATCCATTAAATAGGATTATATTATGATATAATATTACTAATTGGGTGATGGTATGAAGAAGTATGTAATTATGATTTTATGTCTTTTTATGCTAGTTGGGTGTAACAATAAAGAAAATTTTTCAACAATCGATATAGAATTTGATAGTAATTATTATCAAGTATATAGTCCTTATAAAAAAGGTGTATCGAATAACTATGTTGTAAATAATGTTTTAAATAATTACGACATTTTAGATATTGAAAGTTCTTTAATGAATTTATCTACTGTATATTTCAAGACAAACAACTCCTATTATCAGGAAGGACAATATTTAAAAGAGAGTGAATTAAAGACACTTCTTAGCAATAAGGAGTTAAATAATGCACCTAATATTGTAATTGACGATGTAGATATTGAACCAACTTATATTACAAGTATATATGAACAAAACTTTTTAGCAAGCAATGGACATTTAAAAGGAGTCTCTTTAGCTATTGTTTTAAATCCATATCAGGCTTATAAAAATAGTTATGGAAACTATGTATATAAGATTGTTGATGATAATACTTTAATTGATTTTGGTAAAAAAACAGCAAATAAGTTGATTGAATACATGTATAATAAAGAAGAATTAAAGGATATTAAGATAATAGTTGGATTATATTTTCAAAAAAGCCCTAATTCAATGTTGCCAGGCGGATTTAAATATATAGGAATAACTAATAAAAATATTATTGAAATGGAAGAAGTTGACTATAGCTATCAGTATTTAAATTCAGATTATGTAAATAAAAATGATATAAATACAGCTACTGGTTATAAAAATATTGAAAAATCTGTCAAGAATGTATTTAGTAATGTATACATGAGTGGTAAGGGTTTTTATCAAAATAACACATTAAAAAATATTGAAATTGATGTTAATAATAGTTCTTTTAGTAAAAGTCAACTATTATATTTAAGTCAACTACTCAGTGATGAAATAGGTAAATCTTTTGATAATAAAGTTGATATTCGTATTTTTATAAAATCTAACAATCAGATTTTAGCCCTTATAAGAAAAGATAAGAATACATTAAGAAGTAATGTTTATATAATGAGAGGATGAGATTATGGAAAAATTAGACAAGAAGACAGTACTGCACGTAGCTAATTTAGCTAAACTTAGTATAGATGATAAGGAAATAGAAAAGTATAGTGTACAACTAACTTCTATATTGACTGAAATTGATAAGATAAACAAAGTTGATATTGATTGTAATAAAGATATTTTAATTGCTCCAACTACTAATACTAATTGTTTTAGTGAAGATATAGTTAAAGATATGTTAAATAAGGATGAGGTATTTAAAAACGCTAATAAAGCTAATGAAGAATATATAATTGTACCGAAGGTGATAGAATGAGTAATTATTTAAATTTAAGTATAAAAGAAATAAATGATAGGTTAAAGAAAAAAGAAATAAAGCCAATTGATTTAGTATTGGAAGCATATGAAAAAATAGAAAAATCTAATTTAAATGCTTTTATTACTTTAAATAAAGAACAGGCTATAAAGACTGCTAAAGAACTAGAAAATAAAGAAGTGGATAATTTATTATTTGGAATTCCAATTGCTGTTAAAGACAATATTGTAACTAAGAACTTAAGAACAACTTGTGGATCAAGGATGTTAGATAATTTTGATCCAATATATGATTCAACCGTTGTTCAAAAGATAAAAGAAAAAAATATGATTGTTATTGGAAAAACTAACATGGACGAATTTGCAATGGGATCAACTGGAGAAACTAGTTATTATGGAAATACATTAAATCCATGGAATAATATAAAGGTTCCAGGTGGAAGCAGTAGTGGTAGTGCTGCAAGTGTTAGTAGTAGAATTGTCCCTTTAGCACTAGGAAGTGATACTGGGGGAAGTATTCGTCAACCAGCAAGTTTTTGTGGTATAGTTGGTTTAAAACCGACATATGGAAGAGTATCTAGGTATGGATTAATTGCTTTTGCTTCAAGCCTAGATCAAATTGGTCCTATGACTCGTAATGTTTATGAAAATGCTCTTTTGTTAAACGCTTTAAGTGGTTATGATGAAAACGACTTTACCTCATCAAAAGAAGAAGTAAAAGATTTCACTTCTTTAATTGGTATGGATATTAAAGGAATGAAAATAGCAATCCCTAATTATTACATGAGTGATGTTATAAATGTTGAAATACGTAATAAAATCATCAATGTTATTGATATTTTAAAAGAAAATGGATGTACCGTTGATTATATTGATATTGATTACTTAGAATACGCTATTCCGTTATATCAAGTTATCGCACTTGGTGAGGCAAGCAGTAATTTGGCACGTTTTGACGGTATTAAATATGGTCACGTTACAAATAATTATTCAAATATCGATGAATTATACAAAAATAGTAGAGCAGAGGGATTTGGTACTGAAGTAAAAAGAAGAATTATGATAGGATCATATGTATTAAGTGGAGATAATGCTAATATTTATTATCATAAAGCTTTAGTTTTGAGAAATATTATGACTAATAATTTCAAAAAGACTTTTGAAGATTATGACTTGATTATTGGTCCTGTCAATACAGATGTGGCTTATGATTTAGGCTCAAGAAGTGATGATGCATTAAAAAGTTTTTATGATGATTTATTAACAATACCTGTTAATATGGCTGGACTTCCAGCAATGTCATTACCTGTTGGATTTAATAAAGATAATTTACCAATCGGTATGCATATTATTGGTAATTATTTTAAAGAAGCAAGTATCTATAAATTAGCTTCATATATAGAAAATAAATTAAATTTGAATTTAGAACCACGAGGTGATGAATAATGTTGGTACCTACAATTGGAATCGAAGTTCATGTTGAACTAAAGAGTAAATCAAAAGTTTTTTCAAGTAGTTTAAATGATTTTCATAGTGAAGCAAATTCTAATGTTAATGTTATCGATTTAGGATACCCAGGGGTTTTACCTAAACTTAATAAAAAAGTAGTTGATATGGCTATGATGGCTGCTTTAGCTTTAAATTGTAAAATTAATAAAGAAATGCATTTTGATCGCAAAAATTATTTTTATCCAGATTTACCTAAAGGATATCAAATTACTCAAAGTAAAACACCAATTGGTTATGAAGGATATGTAGAAATAGAAGTAGATGGTAAAAAGAAAAAAATTGGAATTGAAAGAATCCATATTGAAGAGGATACTTGTAAAAGTTTACATACAAGTGATGGAACTTTACTAAATTTTAATAGAGCAGGTGTTCCTTTAGTTGAAATTGTTTCTAAGCCAGACATTGAAAATGAAAAAGAAGCGATGGCATATTTAGAAACACTTAGAGAGATTTTACTTTATTTAAAAATAAGTGATGTAAAAATAGAAGAAGGAAGTATGCGTTGTGATGCTAATGTTTCGTTGAAAGAAAAAGATAGTGAAAAACTAGGAACAAAAACAGAAATAAAGAATATTGGTTCTATTAGTAATGTCGGTACTAGCATCCTATATGAAATTGATAGACAAAAAGAAATTATTGCATCTGGTGGTTTAATTCGTGAAGAAACTAGGCGTTTCGATGATAAAACAAATACTACCGTATTAATGCGAGTTAAAGAAACAGGAAATGATTACCGTTATTTTCCAGAACCTGATCTACCCTACATTCACATAAGTGATGAATGGATTAATAAAACCCGTGATAATATGCCAGTATTACCAAATGTTTTAAGAGAAAAATATAGCAGTCTAGGAATAAACGAAAATAATATCAAAACGATTATTGCTAATACGGAACTAAGTGAATTTTTAGAATCGATAATTGATAAAGTTAATCCTATTATCGCAACTAATTTATTAACAGGTGATATACTTAGTTATTTAAATAAAAATAATTTAAGTTTATTAAACATAAAATTAAATGAAGAAAACTTTAGTGAATTAATTAAAATGCTAGAAGATAAAAAGATTTCTTCAAAACAAAGCAAAGATATAATCCCAATTTTAATTAATGATGGAGGAAGTGTAAGTAAAATAATTTCATCATTAGGTATTGAGCAAATAAATGATGAGAGTTTGTTATTAGGTATTGTAACAAAAGTTATTGGCGATAATCCTGAGTCAGTTGACGATTATAAAGCTGGTAAAGATAGAGCTGTAAAATATTTAATGGGACAAATAATGAAAGAATCAAAGGGTCAAGCTAACCCACAAAATGTCAATAAAATGTTGATTGAGGAACTTAAAAAGTTATAATTTGAAAAATTTTTAAAAATATAGTATAATGTTTAAGCGATTGAGGTGAAATGATGAAATTCGTTAAAAAACATAAGTTTAAATTAATTGGAGCATTTGTTTTTTTGTTATTAATGATTTTCGCTTTTATTGGTATTAAGGAGTTAATATATCCTGATACACATAAAGATTTGTATGGAAATAGGTTAGAAGGAATAGAGGATGTCAGGATCAGTCAGGATAAACTTGGAAAAATAAAACTAAGTTTACAAAGCACTGATGATGTCAGTAATGTGATTTATGATATTAAAGGAAGAATAGTTAATTTCATAATTACAGTTAATTCAGATACTGATTTGATTACTTCTAAATCTTTAGCTGATAAGATAATGGAAGATTTTACTGTTGAAGAAAAAAATTATTATGATTTCCAAGTTTATATTATTAATTCTAAAGATGAAGAAAGTGAATTATATCCTATTATTGGCTATAAACATAAAACTAGTTTAAGCTTTAAATGGACAAATAATTAGTAAGGTGGTAAAGATGAAAAATAAAAAAGTCGTTATTACAAGTATTATTGTTGTAATATTACTTGTTGTTTCTTTGGGGGTATATTATGTTTTTACTAAAGAAGATAAAAATACGACATTGAATTTGCTTGAAAAACAGTGGATTGAAAGCAATAAAAATAAAGTAATAGATATGGGAATTATTAATGAGATTCCTGTATTCAATTATAATGGAGAAGGAATATTTTTTGACTTTTTAAATCAACTTGAAAAGGATACTGGCTTAGAATTTAATAAAGTTTCATATACAATTGATGTAGTACCTAAAAGTGAGTATGCTTTTAAAATAGTCGATAAAAAAGCTGATAATGATATTTTAATTTATCAAGATAATTATGTATTATTGACTAAAAATAGAGTTAAGTATACTTCGTTAGATAAAATAGCTAATTTAACTATAGGTGTAATGGATAGTGATTTAGATAGTGTTAATACCTATTTAAAGGGAACTAATAATGTTTCTTTTAAAACATATGATGATATCAATAATTTATTTAGTGACATGAATATTGTCCCAGAAGAAAATGAAGAAGAAGTAGTTGAAAGTGTCATAGATGCGATAATTTTACCTAAATCTATTTATTTGGACAAAATAATTGCTAATGAAAATTTAAATATAGCTTATAATATTACTGAGTTAACCAAAGATTATGTTTTGTCACTTGGTAATGTTAATAAATTAAATGATATTATTAGTAAATATTATAAAAAATGGGCAAATGACAATTATATAGAGGCATATAATTTGCATTTCTCTAGTAGTTATTTTTCATCAAAAAAAATTGATGAAAAAGAGAAAGTTAAATTCAGAAGTAAAAGATATGCATACGGATTTGTAGAGAATAATCCATATGATACAATCGTTAATGATAGGTTACTAGGAATTAATAATACCTTGATGAAAGAATTTTCTAGGTTAGCGGATGTAGAAATAAATTATAAGGCATATCCTAATATTCCAGAATTAATTAATGATTTTAATAAGAACAAATTAGATTTTTTCTTTGATAATACTGTTACACCAAGTTATGATATGGATACTTACAGTACCGTATCTGTGTATGATGAAAAGGTAGTAATTACATCCTCATTATCAAATGAAGTAGTTGTTAATTCATTAAATTCACTTAAAAATAGTGAAGTTATGGCGATAAAAGGTAGCCAAATTGCTGCTCATTTAGCTGATAATGATATTAAAGTCAATGAATTTGATAATATGCAAACATTGATTAAAAGTAGAAAAAATAATAGTTTAATAGCGCTTGATCAAGTTACTTATAATTATTTTTCCCGTTTAAACTTAGAAAACAATAAAATTGATTATCAATTTATGTTACCTAGTGATTATAAGTTTACAATTAGAGATATAAAAGATAATCAAGTATTTAGTGAGTTTTTCGATTTCTATTTATCATTCACTGTTGAAAAAGGGTTAATGAATAGAAGTTATGAGGAATTATTAAATGTAGATAGCAGTAACTTAACAATAAAAAATGTAGTTGTATTTGGTGGAATTGCTATAGTAATTATAATAACTACAGTTATCTTTTTGAAAAAAACAAGTAAGAAGAAAAAGAAAAAGACAACTTTAACTAAAGAAGATAAGTTAAGATACATCGATATGTTAACTTCATTAAAGAATCGTAATTATTTAAATGATAACATTGAAAAGTGGGACGAGAGTGAAATTTACCCTCAAACTATTATTGTTATTGATTTAAATAATGTTGCTTATATTAATGACAATTATGGCCATAGTGAAGGTGATAATGTTATAAAAGAAGCGGCAAACATATTGATAACTAACCAAATCGAAAATAGTGATATTATTCGTACTAATGGTAATGAATTTTTAGTTTATTTAGTTGGGCATGATGAGAAGCAAATTGTGTCATATATTAGAAAACTTAACAAAGAATTTAAAGAATTAGACCATGGATTTGGTGCAGCAATAGGCTATAGTATGATAACTGATGCGATAAAAACGGTTGACGATGCTGTTAACGAGGCAACATTAGATATGCGTAATAATAAAGAAGAGATTAATAATTAATAAGCAAAGTTTATCTTTGCTTTTTATGAAAGGGTAAGTATGATAAGAATAAAGCAAATATTTTTAAGACTACTAAAAATAATTCAAAAATCAGAAATGAGAATTCTGCCAGGTAATCTAGCATTCTTTTTAGTGTTGTCTGTTATTCCGATTATCACTCTAATTGGTTTTACTGCATCTCTTTTTTCAATATCAATAGATTCCGTAATTAATTTTATGAATGAATCATTTCCAAAAGAAGTAAGCCAGTTATTAATTCCATTTATAGATGGTCGTGGGTTTGATATAAACATAGGTATATTTATGTTAACTGGTTTTATTGTTGCATCTAATGGACCTAATTCTATTATTGTATCTTCTAATACTCTTTATAATATAAATAATTCTGATTATTTAAAAAGACGTATAAAAGCCTTATTTTTAACGATAATATTAGTATTATTATTTATATTTATAGTTATCGTTTTAGCTTTTGGAAATACCATAATAAAAACAGTTTTAGATATAGGTATTTTAAAAAACATTAGCCAAGAATTTTACTATATATATGTACTTTTAAAGTGGCCAATTGCATTCATTTTAATTTATTTTACAATCAAACTGGTATATACTATTGCGCCTGATTTTAATATATCCAGTAGATTTGTAACTAAAGGTGCAATTTTTACAACAATAGGATGGATTTTTATTACAGCTATCTATTCTTATTATGTTAGTAATATTGCTAATTATGACATTTTTTATGGAAGTTTATCAAATATAATTGTTATGATGATGTGGATTTATTTTTTAGCCTATATTTTGGTACTAGGAATTGCCATAAATGCTAGTCAATATGATTTGGAAAAAAATGTTACAAATAATATTGAACAGTAGGTAAATAATAGTATTGGATGTACATCTTATTACCAATGTATATCTAAATACAGACTACGTAATACTCAAAATAGTTTAACAGTGAACTAATCAGTATTAAGTAAGGTAATAATCTCCTTTAAAATAAATAAAAGACTATTTAATAGTAAAGCGATGAGAAATCGCTTTTTTTGTTTTGATATAAGTAATATATATTAATTTTATGAATAAAAAGTAGTTAAATGATAATTGTAAATAGAGATAAAATAGTATGTATAGAATTGAAAAAAAAATGAAAAAGTGTTATACTTATTAGGTATTAAATTTGAGGTGATAAATTGAAAGACTTTATAGATAAATTTAAAAGAAACTCGAGAAGTTATTTGAGTACAAATATTTTGTTTATGACTTTCGTTATAACATCTGTTTTAAATTCTACCTTGCTTAGATTTTTAACAGTTAAAAATTATTTTGAGTTAAAGCCAATCTTAGCTGATTTAGCAGTCGTATTAATAATTGGAGCATTTGGATATTTTATAAAACCAAAACATCAATTTAAATATTTCTTTAGTTGGGCTTTAATATTCACATTTTTATGTGTAATTAATTCCATATATTATACTAATTATGTATCTTATGCATCTCTTTCTTTATTAGCAACATCACTACAATTAGTTGATGTTGGTGATGCAGTTGTAGAAAGCATTTTAGAATTAAAAGATCTTGCTTATATATGGCAAATTGCTGCAATAATATTTGTGCATGTCAATTTAAAAAGCAAAAAATATTATGAGGCAGTAGCTAAAATTGAAGTAGGAAAAGTTAGAGCTTTAAATACTTTAGTTGTAGGTTTAATTGTTGTTGGTTTCTTTATATCAATGCTTACAAGTCTAGATATAGGTAGATTTGGTAAACAATGGAATAGAGAATTTATTGTTATGAAATTTGGTTTATATACCTATCAATTAAATGATGTAATAGCTAGTTTGAAACCGCAAATTAGTCCATTGTTTGGTTATGATGAAAAAGCCAAAGAGTTTAGAGAATATTATGATTCTAAAAGTGATGAGATATTAACAAATAAATATACAAATATTTTTAAAGGACGTAATATAATAACGATTCATGCTGAAAGTATTCAACAGTTTACAATGGAAGCTAAGTTTAATGGTCTTGACGTAACACCTAACCTTAATAAATTAGCTAGTGAAGGTCTTTATTTTTCTAATTTTTATGCCCAAGAAGGTGTAGGAACAAGTAGTGATAGTGAATTCACTTTAAATACGTCATTAATGCCAACTTCCAGTGGAACCGTTTTCGTAAATTATTGGGACCGAGAATATACTACTATTCCTAAGTTACTAAAAGAACAGGGATACTATTCATTTAGTATGCATGGTAATAATGGAACGTTTTGGAATCGTAATGTCGTACATAAAGAGTTTGGTTATGACAATTACTTTTATTACAAAAAAGACTTCACAATTGATGAAAGTATTGGGCTTGGTCTTAGTGATAAATCTTTCTTCAGACAAGCTGTTCCGAAAATAAAAACAGTAAGTGAAACTCATCAAAATTTTTATGGAACAATGATTATGCTTACTAATCATACTCCATTTACAGATATTATTGAAAAAGGTATAGTTGATTTCGATGTAGATTATAAATATGAGATAGTAGATGAAGAAACAGGAGATACCAAAACAGTAAGTGCACCATATTTAGAAGGAACTAAATTAGGTGACTATATTAAATCAGTACATTATGCAGATGAAGCAATAGGGCAATTCATATCAGATTTAGATGAAGCGGGATTATTAGAAAATACAGTTATTGTTATTTATGGTGATCATGATGCTAAGATAAAAAGAAGTGAATATGAAAGATATTATAATTATGATCCTTATACAGATAGTGTTATAAATAAAAGTGATCCTAATTATAAGGCTGTAGATTTTTATCAGTATGAGTTGAATCGTAAAGTTCCTTTTATTATTTGGACTAAAGATCAAAAAGTAAAAAAAGAAATAACTATGCCAATGGGAATGTATGATGTGATGCCAACATTAGGAAATATGTTTGGATTTCACAATAAATACGCTTTAGGTAATGATATTTTCAGTGTTAAAGAAAATATAGTTGTTTTCCCTGCCGGTAATTGGGTTACAGATAAAATGTATTACAATGCTCAAAAAGAAGAGGGAAGACTTTTAAGACCTGATGAACCAGTTAGTATTGATTATATTGAGAAAAATAATAAACATGCTCAAGAAGTTTTATCAATTTCGGATGCTATAATAGTCTATGACTTGATAAGAAAAACAGCAGAAACTAGTAAATTAATTCAAGAATATGGTGGATAGGAGGCTTTATGGCAAAAAGAAAAATAAATAAGAAAAAAGTTCAAAAATTATTGGTCTTAATTATCCTTGCCATTATAATTATTGTTGGTGCTATAGTTGTAATTGACAATTTAAACAAAGAACCGCAAGTAAAAGAATCTGTCAAAGTAATTGATTCTATAAAAGATTATAAGTTACATGAAAACGAAACTGAATATTATAAACAACTTTTTAATCTATTAAAAGAAGAATTAACGAAAGAAGAGATTAATGAAGAAGAATATGCTAAAATAGTTGCGCAATTATTTTTAACTGATTTTTTTACATTAGATAATAAATTAAATAAAAACGATATTGGTGGAACACAGTATGTATACAAGGATTTTCAAACTGATTTTGAAAAATTGGCAAGAGAAAGTGTTTATCATGAAATTGAAAATAATATTTATGGTGATAGAAAACAATCCTTACCAATTGTTACTAGTGTTGATATAGTAGGTATAACACAACAAAGTTATGATTATTTAAATAAAAAGGATAATGAAGCCTTTTATGTAGATTTAAATATTAAATATGAAAAGGATTTAGGTTATCAAGAAAATGTTAGTTTAATTATAATACATAGTAATGATAAACTAGAAATTGCTGAAATGAGTGAATAAAAAAATAGTTCAATTGAACTATTTTTTTATTGGTTATTTTCGTTTTCTAATTGTCCCTCAATTGTGCCTGGTATTTCCGGATTATTATCTTGAGATTTGTAAGCAATATATTTTATTTCTAAATTATTACCAATTAAATCAAAAATGCTTGTTCCAGATGTTTTACTTTGATAAATGATTTGTCCTGCTTTTGAAGCATCATAGTCATCATCACCATCATTGACTTCAACAATGTTAATTTGAATACTATATTTGTAACTATTGTTCCAATTAGTAAATACTGAATAATCTTTACCAACAAAATTTGGTAGTTTACATGAAGTATGGTCCTTATTTTCTTCTATACTACAGTTTGGAATATCACTAGGATTTCCTGGTAAATATGTCACTTCATCAACAACTTTAATATTAATTGTATTAACATATTTAATATCAGTATCAGTTGGAACGCTTTGTTCTATTATCTGTCCAACTTTGTAATTACTATCACTAGTAGAAACATATGAAATATTAATATTAATACCATATTTGGTTCCAAAATTTATTGCATTTTCCTTATATTGTCCAATGAAATTTGGAACTAAAGGGATTTGACTTTCGTTATAGTAACCTTTTCCAACTACTGATTCTTCATATGGATCATTTATACTAAAACTAAAGTGTTTAACCATTTCTTTTTCTTCAATTCCTAAGTTAATTTTCATAGCTTTAATAACAGCATCTAAACTACCTTTGTAAGGTACAAAATTATATAGATTAAGACGAGTCCCCTGATTAGTAATGGCGTTATAATCATATATATATTTATCATATCCACTTATATATAATCTTTGCATGCCCAATAATTCATCAACCGCCGTATCCTTGCTTTTTAATAGAATGTCTTTACCGATATTATAGAAAGATAAAATTTCAGTAGTAGACATATTGGTTTCCATGTTATTGCTTATAGTGTCAAGCAATTTATAAATTGTATCAATACTTCTTATATCCTTAGCTTTGTTCATAACCGATCTAACAATTAATTGTTGATTTTGACCTCTAACAAAGTCGTTTATTGTCTTTCTATGTCTGGATAGTGCTAATGCTTCTTCACCATTTATTGTCTGTTCACCTTTATCTAAACAAATAAGATTACTAAAATTACGGTTGCTATCTTGCTCACAAAATGACATTGGAACATCAACCTCGATGCCACCAAGAGAATCGACTAGTTTAACAACACCCTTGAAGTTTATTTTCAAATAATAATTAATATCAATTCCAGTGAAATTTTCAATTGTAGCTATCATACACTCTTCACCGTACCACGCAGCATGAGTTATTTTGTTTTGTCTTTGCCCGCTAAAACATGCAATTGGAACATAAGTATCACGTGGGATGCTTAGGATAGTTGTATTTAATGTACTAGGATTAAATGTAAGTAATATCAAAGCATCACCGTTAAAAGAACTATCTTTAATATTTTCTTTTTCCGAATCGACCCCCATTAATAAAACAGTAAATGGTTTATCAACAGTAGAATTTTTGCTTATATTTTTCTTCTTAATTTTTTGTTCCTCAGTGTAGATTATCTTTGTTTCTTTTCCTATATTTTCCAAACCATCAATATTTTTAAACATAACAACATAATTAGTAGGTAAGAATATATATTCAATATCTTCTTCATATAACGAGTGAATCATAGTAATAAAATTATCATATAAATCAAGTTCATTAGTCATGTTATTTTTTTTAAGTATATCTTTGGGTATTTGATAACCTTCAATATTGTTCTCATCACTTATAATTCCAATTTTTTTATTTCCAATATCTTTTAAAGAATCAGCTTCATTATCTTTCAAAGTTACAATGCTTGTTGAGTGTACAGTGTAGTTACTACTAATGTTTTCAACTTTAGAGTATATTTGATTAATATTTATTGAAACTACAAAAGAACCAATTATATATATAAGAAGTAAGAATATGTATATAAAAGATCTTACTTTCTTATTTTTTAATATAATTTTGATTCCAATTAATATAAATAAAAGCCAAACAATTACAATCACAACAGCTCCGCAAATTCTTAAAAAGTTTTCAATTCCTGATAATAAATTTATTGTATATAATAAATATAAACTAGCCTCGGTTAATACTAAAAGAAAAAATCCTATAATACTAAACCATAGTTTATTTTTTGTTAATAATTTCCATAAATTTCTCATGATTTCCTCCTCACAGTTCACTTTATAATTATAGACTAATTTACATCAATTAACAATATTTTTATTATAAAGAACCGCTATTTTTTGAAATTTTACACTATTTATTATATAATTAAATAGGTGATAATTATGTATCGAAACACATATGCAGAAATTGACTTAAATAACATTATTAGTAATGTAAAAGCAATCATAAATAAATATAATGATTACAAGTATTACTTTGGTGTCGTTAAAGCTGATGCTTACGGTCATACAGATTTGAAGGTGGTAAAAGCTCTTATTGCAGCTGGGTGCAATTATATGGCAGTATCATCTTTAGAAGAAGCAATAAAAATAAGAAAAAAATTTAATAATATCCCTATTTTATGTTTAGAGCCGATTGATTTAAAATATATCGAAAAATGCATAATATACAATATTACTATTACCATTAGTTCAAAAGAATATTTACAAAACTTGCTAAAAAATAATTGTAGCAATCTAAAAATGCATATCAAATTAGATACAGGAATGAACCGACTAGGTATTAAAGATAAAGAGGAATTTATAAATGTATACAATATGATAAAAAATAGTTCTCATTATCTTGAGGGGATATACAGTCATATTTATTGGGCTCTTAATGATTCGCATACAAAAGAACAATTAAAGAAATTTGAAAATATGATTTGTGACATTGATATTAGTAGTATTCCTATTATTCATATATCTAATAGTGAAACGTTAGTAAAATATAAAAAAATGAATATAGCAAATGGGGTTAGACTAGGTATAATTATGTATGGATTTACTAATGACCAAAGTTTGGAATTAAAATCAACATATAAAGTAATTAGCGAGATAATTGAAATAAAAGAGGTTAAAAAAGGTGAAACAATTGGATATAATGGTACTTATAAAGCTATTAAAGATATAAAAATAGGTATAGTACCTATTGGATATGCAGATGGTATTATTAGGGCTAATAAAGGGCGTTATGTCATTATTAACGATAATAAATACCCGATTGTTGGTAATATATGTATGGACATGCTAATGGTGCATATAGATCAGTCAGTACAATTGTATGATAAAGTTTATGTAATTAAGGACATAAAGCATATAAATGATATTGCTAAACATACAAAAACAATTCCATACGAAGTAATTTGTATGATAAGTAAAAGAGTTAGTAAAAAATATAAAATAAGTAAATAACCTATGGTTTACTTATTAAACAATTAATGTTATAATTTAAAAAATGGAGAAGTGAGTATGAAAAAATTTATAAATGATAGACAATTAGATATACGTAAACTAAATGAAGTAATGAATTTGAGTAGTGGTATTTTAAAAATGCTATTTGTTTTTATTGGAATAATAGGTTTTTATGCTGTTACGTTAATTTTAAAAGAATGGAATGTATTATCAATTATTCTAACATTTTTAAAAATATTATCTCCTTTCTTCTTAGGATTAGTAATTGCATGGATGTTAGAACCATGTATTAAATACTTAGAAACAAAAGGTTTGAAAAGAGTGTATGGTATTTCACTAGTATATGTAGTAATATTAGGGACTCTGTATTTGAGTATAACTACACTTTTTCCGGTTCTTTTAAACCAAATTAATGATTTTCTAGTAATTTTACCATCTGTTTTAGATAAAGCAGTTGTATGGTCAGAAAGCTTATTATCAAATTTTAAAGATGTGACAATTATTGATATTGAAGTCGTAAAATTAGATTTTGTTAATTATATAAATGGATTTATAAGTTCAACAACTACTGAAATTCCTAATACAATTGTAACTTTAGTAGGACATATATTTGCTGCTATAGGACTATTTACTTTAGGACTAATAATAGGATTTTACTTATTATTTGATTTTGAAAATATGGGTAAATTTTTACTATCTACTTTACCAAGTAAAGCAAGAGAAGCAACTAGAAGTTTTTTTCACCAAGCCAACTCATCATTATTTGCTTACTTAAAAGGGATACTATTTATCTCAACAATAATATTTATCTTTAGTACACTTATATTAAGTGTTATTGGTGTTAAAACACCAATGTTATTAGGTTTAATATGTGGAGTTACAAATATTATTCCATATATCGGTCCATTTATAGGTGGCGGGATTGCTGTTATGGTAGCTTTTACTCAAGATGCATCTATAGGAATACTGGTTATTATATTTATTACAATATTACAGTCTCTTGAAAGCGTAATATTACATCCATTAATATTAGGAAAAACAATGAAATTACATCCGGTGACAATCCTTCTCGCACTTTTAATTTTTGAACATTTCTTTGGAGTGATTGGAATGATTATCGCAACACCGGTAGTAGCTACTTTGAAAACACTATTAGTCTTTATTGAACAAAAATATAATTTATTTAATCTATATAAAGATGAATTAGAAGAAATAAAATAAGAAACAATTAATTTTGTTTCTTATTTTTTACATTATAAGTTGATATAAACCAAGTAGTATTATTATTAGGGCCGAAAACATTTCAGAATAGTCAGTTAAATTCTTGGTTAAAATTTTTTTTCCAATTGTATATCCTAACGGGATAAATAGAAAACTAAATACTATTGAACATATTGAAGTAATATATATATCTAAACCGCTGATACTTGCTCCTATACCTAATCCGATATTATTTAAACATAGGATAAAACCTAATACAATAGACTCTTTGAATTCAATATTTTTATTATTATTAGTATCAATTATTTCCGGGGTTTTTAAAATATTTTTATACCCATCCAAACCTGTCTTTGTATAACTTAATTTATTTTTATAGTCAATACTGACAAGATACTCTTTTACTGCTGCAAACAGCAAATAAAACCCTAGTAATATCAATATACCACTACCCAGTAAGTTGGCATATTTAACTGGAATAATAGGCAAAATACTTTTACCCAATAACATAATTATAAAAGTACTTAAACCAGCCATAATAGAAATTACGAAGTTACTAAAAAAATTTATCCTAACTTTTTTAATACCATATGAAAAGCCAACCACAAAACCGTCACTACTAGAAGCAACAGCAAAAACAATAATTGGTATTACAAACATGTAAATCCTCCTAAATAGGTAATTCACATTATAATATGCAATAATCAATAAAATGGGATATAAATATTTTTTTGATACTATTAAGTAAGGATGAACATATAATATAAATATAGAATGATTTATAAAAAAAGTATTGCCGAAAATATATTTATTTGATATAATGTTTATGTTGATGGGGCCGTAGCCAAGTGGTAAGGCATGGGACTGCAACTCCCTGAGCGCCGGTTCAAATCCGGCCGGCCCCTCCAAATAAGAAATAAAAGTTTGTGAAAAATCACAAATTTTTTTATATATTAAATTTGGTGTTTAATCAACTTCATAAAATCCTCATAATTATATGTGATAATTTTAATATACATTTAAAACTGTCAAGAAATGTACTAATGGAGGGATTGCTATGTTGGGATTAACGCACAAAATGATAATTATATTTATATTTTTGTTGCTTGTAACTGGTTGTGTAAACAATGACGAAAAAGAGGAAATAAAAACTTCTGATATAAATACAAATACAAATAGATCTTCGATAACGATTCCAAGTTGTCATTAGTGTTTTAAGATATAGATAATAATTAAAAGGTAGCAATGGAAGGATAGGTAGTACAATGAGTAGAAGAAAAAGAAATAGGGAAATGAAACCAGGTTTTATCATAGGAATAATAATCGGAATAATTATTTTAGGAGTTATATTAATAATTATTAATGGTAATCTAGCAATAGGTGGAAGTAACAATGATGCTAGTGGAGATTGGAAGGCAGCTTTAGCATCTAATGAAAAACAATTAATATATTTAGGGAGTCCAACTTGTAGTTGGTGTAACAAGATTAGACCAAGTCTTAATAATTTAGTTGGCAAGTATAATATAAAAAGCACATATATAAATATGAGTGATATTAAACAAAGTGACCAAAACACTATTTTTCAAAAACTAGATCTAGATCCTAATAATTTTGGAACACCAGCTTTAATTATAATAGAAGATGGAAAAAAAATAGATTCTCAAATAGGGTATTTACCTGAAGATGAGTTATATATATTTTTTGAACAAAACGGACTTATAAAATAGAAGGCATCAAATATAGATAAAAGTTTATGATAAATCATAGGCTTTTTTGTTTTGATAAAAAATAGTATTAGTAATTAAGTATTCAAAGGTAAAAAAAACAAGTATTGACTAATTATAGATAAATATCTATAATTAAGAAGGTACAATATAGATAGTTTTCTATATAATATATTAGGAGGAATAATTATGGAAATTACTAAATATGTAGATATATTTAAGGCTCTATCAGATCCAAATAGACTAAAAATATTATCCATTATAAATACTGAAGGCGAGGTATGTGCCTGCAAATTATTGGAAAATTTCAAGATTACCCAGCCGACTCTTGCATACCATATGAAAATGCTGGTTGACTCACAGTTAGTGTCGTATTATAAAAGAGGTACGTGGTGCGTTTATAAAATTAGATATGATGAATTTCAAAATATTAAAAAATTTATAGAAAAATTTGAAATCGAAGAAATGAGTGTACAAAAATGAAAGAAGTTTGGTTGTTTATTTCAGATAATTTATTAAGTATGAAATGGTTGAATAGATTAATCGGTAGATTGTTAGAAATGTTAGGATTTGATTTAAATAGCACATTAGGTGGAGCATTACAATTTTTTATTTATGATACTATTAAAATTGTTATCTTATTGTGTATATTAATATTTATAATATCTTATATCCAGTCATATTTACCACCTGAAAAGACTAAGAAAATTTTGAGTAGATTCAGTGGGATAAAAGGAAATATCATGGGTGCACTACTTGGTACAATAACCCCATTTTGTAGTTGTTCATCAATTCCAATTTTTATTGGGTTTGTGTCAAGTGGCATGCCGATAGGTATTACTATATCATTTTTGATATCATCACCATTTGTTGATCTTGCCTCATTTTTACTCCTACTATCAATATTTGGACTACCAATAGCTATAACATATATGGTAGTTGGTGTCATACTTGCAGTAATAGGCGGTGTTATAATAGAAAAAACAGGCATAGGAATGCATGTTCAAAATTTCGTGAAAAATGTTAAGTCAGTCGATATTGAAGAAAAAGAGTTGAGTAAAAAAGAAAGAATCAAATATTCTTACAAACAAGCTGCATCGACACTTAGAAAAGTATTTTTATTTATTCTTATTGGGGTAGGAATAGGTGCTCTTATTCATAATGTCATACCGGAGGATGTTATAACAGGTATCATTGGTAATGAAAATCCGTTTGCTCCTATACTTGCTGCTCTTGTAGCAATTCCTATTTATGCGGATATATTTGGTACAATTCCCATAGCAGAAGCGTTATATTCTAAAAATGTTCCAATAGGGACAATATTGACATTTATGATGGGGGTTACGGCTTTATCATTACCATCAATGGTCATGTTAAGTAAAGTAATGAAGCCAAAATTATTGGTAACTTTTATCGCTATTGTTTCTATAGGTATAATTCTAATAGGCTATATGTTTAATCTATTTCAATTTATTTTTTAACAAGGTTGTCTATTTACTATATTCAAAAATTGGTCATCGTATAATTATAAGAAGGTAAAAAATTATTAAGAGTATTGATTATTGTAGCGGATTTATTTGGTATTTTAATTATAAATATAGTTAAAAGTAATAAGGAGACACAAAAAATAGTGAAAATACCATTTCAGGATTTGAACTGTTAGCTGAAAGTGATTTTAACTTAAAGGAAACGCTAGCACTTGGTTATCCGGAATTATTAGATATTGGAGGAGCAGAGTGTATTCCTTGTAAAGCAATGGCTCCTGTTTTAATTGTTCTATTAGCTCTTGTTAGTACAAAAGTGAGTTTGTTTTGGGGTATTTTACTATTGCTTTTATACTCAATAGGTCATAGTTTTTTAGTCGTAATATCAGGAACGTCTATTGGCTTTGTTCAAAAAATAAATAATTCTGAAAAGTATGGACTAGTAAACAATATAGTTAAAGTTGTTTTTGGATTGCTTATCATTGCTTTAGCATTCTATATGTTTTATATTGGTTTTTAGAAATAATATAAAATTGATTAGTAAAAGAATTATTTTATTTTTTGTATTATAATTTAGAGGAGGTGAGAATATGACAATTAAAGTTCTTGGACCAGGGTGTGTTAGTTGCAAAAAATTATTTGAATCAGCAAAGGAAGCAGTTGCTGAGATGGGAAATGACATTGACGTAGAATATATTACGGATATTGAAACAATAGTTTCTTATGGTATTATGGGTTCACCAGCTCTTGTGATAAATGAGGAAGTTATATCACAAGGTAGAACACTTAGTAAGGATGAAATAATAAAATTAACAAAGACCAAAGAAGTGTTGACGGTTAGCGAAAAAAATGGGTGTGATTGTGGTGGTAATTGCTAACAGTTACATTTTATTCGTAAATTATACAATATAGTGTTTATAAAAGGGGATTGTTGAAAATAACAATTTTAGGAAAATACAAGTAATAGTCATAATATATCTTGAATAATAATTAAATATATGATAAAATTTTATTAGTTAATGTAAATATACATTAACTTTATATTGCAGATGTGGTTCAATGGTAGAATGCCACCTTGCCAAGGTGGAGACGCGGGTTCGATTCCCGTCATTTGCTCCAAAAGATAAAATCGTCGCACCAGTGTGATGTTAATTGATTAAATCAATCGAAAGATTGATTTTTTTGTGATTAAGATTACTTTATTAGTTTTTCGCCCATATTTTACTGGGTGACTTGTCAATTATTCTAACAACTTTCGTTATTTAATCCTTTAAATCAAGAAACAACTTATACATATGATAATAATATCATAAAATATGGTGAGTATATAAAATTTCACAATATGTGTAGAGAGGAATGAAAATGAAAAAAATTATAATTGTCATGTTTGCTGTTATTGTTTTTATAATAGGATGTAGCGTTAATAGCAATTCAAAGTCTGAAAATGAAAAATTATTAAAATTAACCTTAGAAAATGAAAAGTTGAATCAAAAAACAACTATATATGAATCAACAATTGAACTATTTAAAAATGTAGGTAAATTTAATATAAATGTTTTTGAAAATATAAAATCATGCAGTTTTACTAGAACTTATAAAGTGTATAAAATATTGAATGAATTTAATTCTACTGTTACCCTTAACCAAAAATATGTTATTCTTACTTCCTTTCAATCAGAAAAACTTATTTTAGTTCTAGTAGATAAAAATTTAAATTTAAGAGAAAATAAAGTTTATGAATTTAAGTTTGATAGTAGTAAAAATTATATATTAAATACTACCAATGAGCAATTACTATTTGAACAATTTAATATAGTTTCTGTGAATGAAACAACTAAAATAGGCTTAGAGCAAGTTAACGAAATTATTATTTGCAATTGATAAATAAAAAATCTACTAATAAACAAAAAGTATTAATTCTAGAGGGTTTTGATAATCAATTTTATTAAATGGTCTTGTAATACAAGATTTTTTTAATTAGCTAGATACACTAAATTGAATAATGAAGTCATTTTTGGCTTTTTCTCCCGATATAAATAAAGTCTTGTAAATCAGAGTATTTTATTTTGTAAATAGTCCCCTTATCATAATCAAATTGCCTCGATAACCAAATTATGGTATAATCTAATCAACTAAATTATTTTAGGGGGGGAATTATGAAATTATATGATGTAAACGAATTTGAAAACATTAAGGAAATGTTGGAAACAAGAGCTGTAACACACAAGGATAAAATTGCTTTTTATCAAAAGAACGAGAACAAAGAGTTTGATGAAATTACATATGAGCAACTAAAGAAAGATGTGGATGCTTTAGGTACTGCACTTTTACATATGGGATTAAAAGATAAGAAGATAGCAATAATAGGTAAAAATAGTTATGAATGGGCTATTTCATATATAGCTATTATGTGTGGTGTAGGAGTTGTTGTCCCGCTTGATAAACAACTAGCTGATAACGAAATTAAAAACTGTCTTCAAAGAATTGATATAGATACTATTATACATGGTAAAGAATTTGAAGATAGATTAAAAGGTATGGAGACAGATACAAAAATTAAAAATTACATATCAATGGAGGATGGTAATTTATCTATTAGTGATTTAATTTTAAAAGGTAACAGATTAATTGAAGAAGGTAATAGAGAGTATATTGACTCAAAAATTGATCGCGATAAACTGGCTTCATTGCTATTTACTTCTGGTACTACATCTAAATCAAAGATAGTAATGTTATCACAAAGAAATATTATGTATAATGTTACAGTTGGTCAAAAGATGATAAATACAAAAGAAGGGGATATATTTTTCTCTGTATTACCTCTTAGTCATACTTTAGAATCAACTTGTGTTCTTTTATATCCATTAGCTTGTGGTTCTGCTATTGTATATAATGACAATTTGAAAAATCTTATTAAAGACATTAAGGCAACTAAGCCTACATCTATGATGGTGGTTCCAAGAGTAGTAGAATTATTTTATGAAAAAATAACTTCTGAAATAGAAAAAAAGAATAAAGTTAAACAAGTTAAGATTGCAATGGCACTTACTGATTTGTTAGGATCATATGGTGTATCATTAAAAAGAAAAGTATTTAAAGAGGTTCATGAACAATTTGGTGGTAATTTAAGATTACTTATAATGGGAGGTGCTCCTGTTAATCCTAAAATATCTAAATATTTTAGAGGTTTAGGAATACTAGCTTTACAAGGTTACGGACTAACTGAATGTGCTCCATTAGTAACATTTAATAGTGATAGAGAATATGCAGATGATTCAGCTGGTATGGCTGTTCCTGGTAGTGAAGTACTTATTGTTAATCCAGACAGTGATGGTATTGGTGAAATTATTGTCAAGGGGCCGCAAATAATGTTAGGTTATTATGAAGATGAAGAGGCTACTAAAGAGGCAATAAAAAATGGTTATTTTTATACAGGAGATTTAGGGAAATTTGATGAAAAAGGATTTTTAAGAATATCTGGCCGATGTAAAAATGTTATAGTATCTTCTAATGGTAAAAATATCTTTCCAGAAGAAATTGAATCATTAATTAATGAAAATCAGAATATAAAAGAATCTGTTGTATATGAAGAAGAAAAAGGTAATGGTCGTAAAAGTTTAACGGCTGAGGTAGTGTTGATAGATGAAATTAAACAACGCATTGAACAAAATCCTGAAGCAACAGAAGAAATAATGGAAATCTTAAATGAATATCTAAAAGAGGTAAATAATAAACTTTCAGATTATAAACAGGTTAGTGGTATTAAAGTAAGAGAAACTGACTTTGATAAAACATCAACAATGAAAATTAAAAGATTTACAACACAAAAAAGAAACTAGAGTTTCTTTTTTTGTTTTTCTGAAATTAATATCGTCATGCTAAATCATATTTTTTTATATCAAATAAAGAATTAAGTACAAGATAATTTTGTGGGAAAAATCTATTAATTGTCCAGTAACTTGCTCCTCCTAAATTATATTTAATAATCAATTGCAATTTAGCTTCAATACTTCTGGCATCTTCAAACCAAACTTCATGTTTCTGCATTCCTATATCCCAATAATTAAAATAGGGGGCTTCAGATTTATAGTCATAATCTATAGATTGTTGATAATTTCTAGCAAGATCAACAGCTTCATAGTTACCTACAGATTTTGCTAATGTTCCTTGTTGATAAGGGGTAATCCAGTCATATCCATAATTAGGAATACCCATAAGTATTTTTTTAGGATTTATATTTTCAACAGCATAATCTAAAACTCGTTCTATTAAATTAACAGGAGCAACTGCTCTTGCTGGTCCTCCAGAATATCCCCATTCATAAGTCATTATTACTACTCGGTCTGCTAATTGTCCAATTCTTTTATAATCATGAGCCTCATATAATAATCCTTTTTGTTCATCACTTGTTTTGGGAGCAACCGCTACAGAAAGCGTATAATTAAATTGCTCTAATTTTAATTTTACTTTACTAATGAAATTAATAAATGCTTCCTTATCATCTGGGTATACGTATTCAAAATCAATATTTAATCCAGAATATCCCTTATTATACATAACATCCAAAATATTATCTATTAATTTATCTTGTATGTCATCATTATTTAAAATAGTGCTTGCTAAATTGCTATCAAATCTACCTTCATCGCCAATATTGGTGATGACCATAATGGGAATTGTTCCATAGGTTTTAGCCATTAATATTAAGTCACTATCATTTATATTTTTTAAACCACCGTTATATTCTACTGAATAACTAAAAATGCTAAGATAAGTTAAACTAGGGAGCACTTGTTGTAATATATCTTTATTAATGTTAGTGAAAGCATAACCATTGACTTCTATTTCTCTAAACTTTTTATCATCATTATTTAAAATAACAACAAGTGTCTGACCAATAACTAAAGTCTGTTCTAGTGGTATCTCATTATCAGATGCTATTTTTCTATAATCAACATTATACATTTCACCAATTTTAGATAGTGTGTCTCCCTGTCTTACAACATGTATTATAATAGTATCACCACCTTTATATATTTCTTATATAGTTTATGCATTATAAAACTAGTATTGCATTTTCTTACAAAAGTTTATAACATTAAATAGTCTTTTATCTAGTGTTTTTTAATAAGATATAATAAAAAGGAGAGATATAATGCATAATGAATATGTAACAACATGCTGTATATTAAATAAAAAAGATAAATTAAATTTATTGAAATTTGCCGATGTTGATATAAGTGAAACTTCTAATTTATTAGAACAAATCACATTAGATTTAATGAATCAGTGTTATAAGCATGTTGATGAATTTCATAAATTAAACAAAAAAAACAAGAGGTATAGCAAATTAGAGCCATTTATTATTGAACAAATGAAAGATATGTTATTTGTCAAAAAAAAATTTATTGAATATTTTTCTAGTACTGGTAAAAAATCAAAAGAGGATTTATATACATATGTTTTAGCATCACAAATATCTATAAATTACTATAGTGAATATTTGTATCATGTACTTGTAGAATCAATAAAAAAGGAATTTACTTTTGATTTTTGGGATAAATATATGTTAGATCTTTTTCAATTACATAATTTTAATTTTTCTGATTACTATATATTAAAAGATAAGGAACAAGAGTGTAGTACTGGTAAAGTTGATATATCATTAGAACATTCCGTTAGTATTTTTGATGAATATACAAAAGAAAAAAGTAAAAGTGAAACAATTGAAAAAAAACTTGCTGTAATAAAGCAAGTAAGTAATGTTTTAGAAAATTTTTATTGTCCCGAAATTAGAAATTTTAATAGACCATATAAAGATTCAATTTTAGAACTAATTGATAACATTAAGGTATATATAAGTATAGATAAACCGAAACAATTGATAAAACGTATTTAGAATTAGATATGTTTTTTTTCTAATTCTAGTAAAAAAATTTTCAAATCTAATCCACCACCATAACCAACAAGCTTGCCATTATTACCAATTACGCGATGACATGGGATGAAAATAGGTATAGGATTTTTGTTGTTTGCTTGACCAACTGCACGGCAGGCATTTTTATTATTTATATCAAGCGATATTTCCTTATAACTTCTTGTTTCTCCATAAGGAATTTTTTCTAAACTTTTCCATACCATTTTTCTAAATGGTGTACCATCAGGCTTTAAAGGGATTGTAAAACTTTTTCGATTGCCATTTAAATATTGATTTAATTGGTTATAAGCTTGTTTTATAAGTTTTGTTTCCTCTATTTCATATGTATCTAAATATTCAACGCTATCAAAAAATAGATTTGTAATGTAGTTGTTAGTATCAACGATACCAACTCTACCAATCTTTGTATCATAAAAAAATATTTTCAAATCATCCACCACTTTCAATATAGCTATTATATCAAAAAATAAATAACAAGTTAATCACTTATGATATAATGTATATATAATAGAGGAGGCATATTATGAAGATATTATTATTTACTCATATTTCAGATGTTGATGGACTAAACAATGTAGTATTATCTAAACAAGCATTTAAAAAAGTAGAATACGTTCTTTGTGAAGCATCTGATGTTGATAACAAGATAAGAGAGAAGATAATAGATTTTGATTTATACGATTACATATATGTAACAGATCTATGTCCTACTGATAATATGCTGTTGTTTATTGATGCAAGCAGGTATAAAAATAAATTTAAGGTATTTGACCACCATAAGGGAGCACTTGAACAATTATCTCGTAATTATGATTTTGTTACCCTTAAAATAGAGGATGACAAAGGCCTTTGCTGTGGAACAAGTTTGTTTTATGAGTATTTAGTAAGCAATAATCTTATAAAATCTACGGATAATTTAAATAAATTAGTTGAGTTAACAAGAAAATATGACACATGGGAGTGGAAAAAAGATAACAATATAGATGCAAGAAATCTAACATGGCTATTTAATGCATGTGGTATAGATGAGTATCTTAAGATACTAGAAAAAAGGGTAATGAAAAATGATTTTTCATTGGAAGAAAGTGACTATGAGAAGATAGAAAAATGGAAAAATGATTTTGATTTACAAATATCAACTATAGTTAAAAGAATGAAATTTATGAGTATTAATGGTTATAAAGCAGGTATAGTATCATCAGCTTATGAATACCGAAATGATATAGCTGATTATATTAGGGATAGAAAATATGATATTGATTTTTTAGCTATCGTTTTTACGGATAAATCCTCAGTTTCATATAGAAGTATCAAAGAAGATGTAGATGTAAATGAAATAGCCAAGTTATATGGTGGAAAGGGGCATGTTAATGCTTCTAGTAGTCCTATAACAGAAAAAGAGAAAAAAGATATAAATAAATATTTTAATAAAGATAGGGAGGTGTAATATGAAAAAGTATGTAGTGGCTTTAGCAATTATCTTTGGATTTTCCCTTGGATTAATTATTTCTGTAATTTTTGAACTTGATATTCTAATTAGTACATTAAGTGGAGCAGCAATAGGATTATTAATTGGTTCTATTATTAGTTCGTATAAGAAAAAACTTAAATAATGTATAACTCTTAACCAAATATAATAATAGTCATATTATAAAATAGGAATGATTAGTATGAGAGAATTATATGACTTGATTTTTTCTTTGCCACCTAGAAGTTTCACATTAATAGCTGTTCTATTTGGATTTATTTTAATTGATGATTTAAATGGTGATGAACAAAATGCTTTAGGCAATTTTATTATCATGGTTGGACAGGTTTTAGAAACTAACTCAGGTCAGAAACAGCTTTTAGAAGATATTGAAACAAATAAACAGATAAATACAATGCAAGAAACTATAAAAAAGTTACAGGATGAAGTTGATATGCTTAAATATTCTAATCATACAAATCAATAATATATATATTTTAAAATCCAGTTTATAAACAAAATAGTATTTTTAAGTTATTTATCACCATAATAAAAATGGTGATTTTTTATGTTTACACATCATTCTATAAAAGAAAAAGATGATACGCAAGTACTATATTTATACATAGATTACAATTTTGAATTTGCTAGTTTTAATAAGATGAGCGATAATAAAAAGAAAAATCTTTATGATCAAATTATAAGTTATATAACAAGTCACAAAATAGATTTTAAAGGTCATGTTGTATATCTTGTTTTAAATGGGTTAATAATTGGATCAGTTCTTTTTAACTATCCACTATTGACACAGGTAGAAGAAAAAAATCTTTCTTATAACTATGTCGGACAAGTGTCTGCAATTTTTAAAATGGAGGATTTTCCGTCAAATGAAAATAAAATAATTGACGAAGTGATAGAAGATAAGAGTGATGTTATTGCTAAACCAGAAGAAAAAAAAGGTGAAGAAAATACTAATATAAAAAATAGTCCTTCATCAGACACGAAAAAAAGTAGTGCTAATGTAAGTGCCCCAAAAACCCAAACGCCAACACAGCCTAAAACTGAAGCACCAAAACCACCTGCACCTAAAGTTGAGGAACCAGTTTCACCTCCATCTAACGAGATTATGGTTACATTATATCGCTCAACTGGTATAGTTATAACTATACCACTAGAAGATTATATAGTTGGTGTTGTAGGAGCTGAGATGCCAGCATCATTCCATTTAGAAGCATTAAAGGCTCAATCAGTAGCAGCTAGAACATATGCATTGAAAATGATGAACGAAAACAAACTTTTAACCGATACTACCGCACACCAAGTATATAAGGATGACGGACAATTGAAAGTAATGTGGGGAAGTGATTTCAGCACCTATTATAATAAAATTAAGAGTGCTGTTTCAGCTACTAAAGGTGAGTATGTATCCTATAACAATAAATATATAGATGCAGTTTATCATTCGACAAATAATGGAAAAACAGAAAGTTCTCTAGATGTGTTTGGAAATTATTATCCTTATTTAGTGAGTGTTAATAGTCCATGGGATAAAGTTGCTTCAAGTTATTTAAGAGAAGTAACCAAAGATTTTAATACTATAAACTCACTTTTGGGTATTAGCCTTAATCAAGATAGCCTTATTACAATTGAATCGAGGACAACTGGTGATAGTATTAATGTGATAAAAATTGATGACAATAGTTTTACTGGTAAGAGTATTAGGGAAAAATTAGGTCTTAGATCAACTGACTTTGATATTATTATAGGAGAAAATGGTGTTAACTTTGTGACAAGAGGATATGGTCATGGGGTTGGTATGAGTCAGTACGGAGCTAATGGAATGGCCAAAGATGGATATAACTATCGAAATATTTTGAATCATTATTATACTGGAACAAGTATAAATAAAATTTAGAAATAGATTTTAAATTGCTTGATTTTAAAAAAAGTGATATAATTATCAAGGTAAATAATGGTAAAAATATAGAAGAAGAGGTGGAATATGCATGATTTACTAGGTTTATTTTTTACTTTAGCGATCGGATTGTTTATTGTATTAGGTTCGATTATTGTTTTTGTTACTAAGAATAATAATAAATTTATACATTTCTCGATTAGCTTAGCTTTTGGGGTTATGGGAGCTTTAGTTGTATTAGAATTATTACCAGAGACTTTTGAATTAATTGGCGAAAATTATTCTCAGTCAATTACCATTGCTTTAGTTGTTGGTTTTGCATTAGTTGGTGTTCTTGGTTTAAAATTAATTGACCATTTTATTCCAGATCATCACGTTCATCATGACGAGAAAAAAGATACAAAAGATAATTTTTTCCATATTGGATTAATTTCAAGTATTGCTTTGATTTTACATAACATAATAGAAGGAATGGCTGTATATAGTAGCCTTACAAGTTCACTTTCACTAGGAGTTTTAGTAAGTATTGGAGTAGGTCTTCACAACATACCAATGGGGATGGTTATAACATCAACTTTTTATAAGGCAAATAATAATATAAGAAAAACGATGTTTATGATCTTTATTATTTCAATATCTACTTTCGTTGGTGGTCTGATTATGTATTTTAACAGTGGATTTTTGATTAACGATACTATATTAGGTATTTTATTAAGTATAACAATGGGAATGCTTATATATATAATTATATTTGAGTTACTACCGCACATTATTCATAGTGAAAATAAAAAGAAAGATATTTTAGGTATTATATTAGGAATATTACTAATAGTAATTAGTGTTTTATTTGAATAATATAAATTGATGTACAAGGAGGAAAAGTAGGAAAAATGAAGATAGCTATTTTAGGAACAGGAGCTTATGGTCTATCACTTGCCTTAATGGCAAACGAGAATAATAACGAGATTGTTATGTGGACAAAATTTGAAGAAGAAAAAGATCTTTTAACAGAAAAAAAGGGTAATCCTAAATTGTTGCCAAACGTTAAAATGCCAGATAATATTGAATACACAACAGATATGAAAGAGTGTGTTAAAGATAGTGACATTATTTTAATAATGGTGCCAGCCGGTTTTGTAGATGATATTAGTAAAGAACTGAAAGATTATTATGATGATCAATATATATGTATTGGTTCAAAAGGTATTGAACAGGATACTTGTTTATTTGTAGATGATGTTGTAAGAAAGAATATTAAAACAGATAAATTGGCAGTAATTTCAGGACCATCTTTTGCTGTTGATATAGCAAGTTATGTTCCAATCGGACTCAGTTTGGCAAGTGATGATAAAAAAACTGCCGCTGTGATAAAAGAAGCACTTGAAAATAAATACTTAAAAATCAGAACTGGTGATGATATTTTAGGTGTTGAAATATGTGGTTCTATAAAAAATATTATCGCAATTGCATGTGGAATAGTTGATGGAATGGGATTACCAGAATCAACTAAATGTATGCTTATAACGGAGGCGATGCATGATATAAAAGAATTGATTCATTCATTAGGTGGTAATAAGAAAACAATTTTATCTTATGCTGGAATTGGAGATTTGATTTTGACATGTACAAGCAGTAAAAGTCGTAACTTTACGTTTGGTAGAATGATTGGTTCTAAGAAAGACAAGAAAGAAATAGATGAGTATATAGAAAATACCACTATAGAGGGTTTATATACTTTAAAATCAATTTATAAATTACTAAAGGATAAAGAAGTCGATATGCCAATTATTGATATTATGTATCAAATAATTGTTGAGGAAGAGGAAATAACCCTTTTAACAGATTTTTTAGTAACTAAAAAGTAGTATTTGTAAAAGATAGAATTCTTTCTATCTTTTTTGATTCTAGACGTCGTATTGACTGATATTATGGTGATGTGTTATTATTAAAAGGTATAATATGAAAGGTAGTGTGAAGTATGAAAAAAGGGTTTACATTAATAGAATTATTGGCGGTAATAGTGATACTAGCAATTGTTGCATTAATTGCGACGCCACTAATACTAAATGTGATTGATGAGGCTAAAAAAGGATCTTTTAAGAGTACTGCTTACGGAATAATAAAAGCAGCAGAATTAAGATATGCACAAGATATGTTGGATGGGACTAATGGAGAACTGGCATTTACTTATTCAAATGGGGTGGAGGAATCAAATCCATCGGGAAAACAACTAGATTATAAAGGAACAAAACCAAAAACGGGAACGATTATCATAAACAACAATGGAAAAATAAAATTTGCTATACATGATGGAAAATATTGTGCTGAAAAAGGTTATGAAGTTGATGAAGTAACTATAAGTACAAAACTGGAAGGCGAATGTATACTAGCAGAAACACCTGTAGTGACATACACGTACTATAATGTAAATAAAGGAGTAAACGCTCCTTTATTAGCAACCGGTATGACCCCTATAAAATGGAATGGAACTGATTGGGAAAATACAACTTCCGGTGATACTCAGTGGTATGATTATGAAAACAAAAAATGGGCAAATGCTAGAACAGAAGATGGATCATTTTGGGTATGGATACCAAGATATGCATACCAAATAGAAGATGGATTTCACACAAGTGATGCAGGAACAATAAATATTAAATTTTTGATTGATAAAACTAACACAACAATAGACGGGACTTCTATAGCGTTAACACCAACATATAGCGGTAGTAGTCAAACAAACTTTGTAACTCATCCTGCTTTTAAATTTGGAGATGATGAAATTTCAGGAATATGGGTAGCGAAATTTGAACCAACAGCAGTAGAAGGAATATTATCAACGTCAGGTACTTGTAATATATCAGATAATGACCCAACAAAAACAATTCAAATTATTCCTAATGCTGTATCGTGGAGATGTATAACAATTGGTAATGCATTTGATATATCGCGTCAAATGGAAATCAATCCAATATATGGTTGGGGAGATCATGGACAAAATATAGATACACATTTAATGAGGGATGTTGAATGGGGGGCTATAGCTTATCTAACCCAATCAAGATATGGAAAAAACGATGAGGTATGGAAAAATTCCAATAACAATTATTTAACTGGCTGTGCCGGTGATGAAGTATCAGCTATGTCAGGAGCAGTATGTAATCAATATAACACGGTTGTAGGCCAACAAGCTAGCACCACAGGAAACATCTATGGAGTATATGATATTTCTGGTGGTGCTTATGAAAGAATAGCCGCATATGTTAATAATAATCATTCGTATTTAGCAACATATGGAAATAGTTTACTTACTGCAGAAAGTAAATATGTAAAAGTGTATGCAATGGGTGCGAGTGATAACGAAGTCGATAATTATGAAGCAAACAATTTAGATTTTGGTAATGCAATCTGGGAGACGAGTTTAACAGCAGTAGAAGCAACATCTTGGTATGGTGATAGTTCTATGATGCCATATAATAGTTTACCATGGCTTCAACGTGGCGGACATGTTGGTAGTGGGACAAATAACGAGGGAACTTTTAATTTTAGTTCGACAGCGGGGAGTAGAAGTTATGGCGCATCATTTCGGCCTATACTTTTAGTAGGTGAAGGACTATAATATAAAAAAGTACAAAATTATGTACTTTTTTGTTTGCGCGAACATTTGTTTTTGGTATAATAGATATGGTGATATTATGGATAGAATAATAATGCATATTGATGTTAATAATGCCTTTTTATCATGGACTGCAGTTGATTTATTAAAGCAAGGTTTTAAGTATGATATTCGTAATAGTTATGCTGTAATAGGCGGGGATGAAAACAAACGTCATGGAATTGTATTAGCAAAATCAACACCCTGTAAAAAAATGGGGATTACAACGGGTGAAAGTTTATATGGGGCTAGAAAAAAGTGCCCCGCATTAAAAATATATGTCCCTAATTATTTACTTTATCAGCAAATGTCAACTGATTTATTTACATTGCTAAGTAATTATAGCCCAGATATAGAAATTTTTTCTATAGATGAATGTTTTATGGATTATGGTAAGGTAAAAAAATTACATGGACCAGTCGATGAATTTGCTTTAAGAATAAAAGAAGAAATACACAAAAAATTAGGTTTTACAGTTAATATAGGAATAGGAAATAATAAGTTATGTGCGAAAATGGCTTCAGATTTTTCTAAACCAAATAAATTGCACACATTATATCAAAATGAAATCGAAGAAAAACTTTGGCCATTACCAATTGAACAACTATTTGGTATTGGTAAAAAAACAAGTAGCAAATTAAAACAACTAAATATTTATACGATAGGACAATTAGCTAAAGCTGATCCCCATGAATTAGCAAAGTATTTTAAAAATCAAGCTAATCGTATGATCCAATTAGCAAATGGAATTGATCATTCATTAGTTAATCCTGAAGCGTCAGCTCCAAAGGGAATAAGTAATTCAACAACGCTTGCTTATGATTACACTAATAAAGAAGAAATATATCGTGTTATTAGTGCGATAGCAGAAAATGTTAGCATCAGCCTTAGAAAACAAAAAAAATATGCTAATGTGGTTGCAATCATATTAAAGGACAAGTACTTTCGATCATATTCTCATCAGATCAAATTAAAAAATGCTACAGATATAACATCAGAAATATGTGAAACTGCAAAGCGATTATTTGATGAGGCATGGGATAAGGAACCAATCAGATTAATCGGAATTAGGTTAGACTCATTGGTAGAATATACAAATCACCAAGTTTCATTGTTTGAAAGTGTAGATACTCGTGAAAAAGATACTAATTTAGATAAAGTAGTTGATGATTTGAAAGAAAAATTTGGCTATAAAGTTATAAAAAAAGCCGCTTTAACAGATAATAAGATTGGCAAAAAATATTTGAAATGAAACACATATATATGTTATAATTTAATAGCAAGATAGTGGAGGTACAAATGAATAAAAACATTATAAAAGAAATCAGTCTAAATCTAAAAGTGAATGAACAACAAGTTGCAACAACTCTTGAGTTACTAAGTGAAGGTAATACAATACCATTTATTGCTCGTTACCGTAAAGAAGCTACTGGTAACTTAGACGAAGAACAAATTAGAAGTATAAATGAGGTATATCAATACCAAGTTAATTTATTAAAAAGAAAAGAGGATGTTATTAGATTAATTACCGAAAAAGGTTTGATGACAGAAGAATTAGAAAATAAAATTATGACTGCTGAAAAATTAGTGGAAGTAGAAGATTTATATAGACCATATAAAGAAAAGAAAAAAACAAAAGCTACTGATGCAATTAATAACGGATTAGAACCGTTAGCCAAACTAATTATGTCTTTTCCAACAACTGGAACAATTGAAGAAATGGCAAAACCATTTATTAATGAAAAAGTTCAAGCGGTAGAAGATGCTGTTACGGGAGCCAAATATATAATTGCAGAAATTATGAGTGATGATGCTAATTATCGTAAATGGATTAGAGTAAATACATATTTGTATGGTACGATTGTAAGTAAATTAAAAAAAGGTGCAGTTGATGAATCGAAAGTATATGAAATGTATTATGATTATCAAGAAAGTGTAAAGCAAGTTAAACCGCATAGAACACTTGCTTTAAACCGTGGTGAAAAAGAAAAAATATTAAATGTAAGTATTGATATAGATGCTAATAGGATTATTAATTATTTAGAAGAAAAAATGATTAAAAACAGTAACTCATTTGTCGTTGATATTGTAAAAGATGCAATTTTAGATGGATATAAAAGATTAATTGCTCCTAGTATTGAAAGAGAAATTAGGAGTGAACTAACAGAGAAAGCTGAGTTAGTAGCAATTGATAATTTTGGAAAAAATTTAGAAAAATTATTATTACAGCCGCCTATGAAAGACAAAATTGTTCTTGCATTAGATCCGGCTTATCGTACTGGTTGTAAATTAGCTATAATTGATAATACCGGGAAGAAAATTGATATAAAAGTAATTTATCCTCATGAGCCTAAAAATGAATATGAAAAAAGTAAGCGAGTAGTTATAGATTTAATAAATAAGTATGATGTTGATATTATTGCTATTGGAAATGGTACGGCTTCACGTGAAAGTGAAAGTTTCATAGTTGATATTATTAAATCGTTAGACCGTAAAGTTGAATATATAATTGTTAGTGAGGCAGGAGCTAGTGTATATTCCGCTAGTAAATTAGCAATCGAAGAGTTTCCTGATTTACATGTTGAAGAAAGAAGCGCTATAAGCATAGGTAGAAGATTGCAAGATCCTTTATCAGAATTGGTTAAAATTGATCCGCAAAGTATTGGTGTTGGTTTGTACCAACACGATGTATCAAATAAAAAATTAACGGAATCTTTAGATTTTGTTGTAAGTAAAGCTGTTAACCAAGTAGGGGTTAATATAAATACTGCAAGTGCATCTTTACTTAAATATGTTTCAGGAATTACTAAGTCTAATATTGATAAAATCCTAAAATACCGTGATAAGAAAGGGAAGATATTATCACGTAATGAAATAAAGAAAGCAAAATTGCTAACCGATAAAGTATATGAACAGGCTATTGGGTTCTTAAGAGTAGTAGATGGTGATAATGTTTTAGATGTAACTTCAATTCACCCGGAAAGTTATGATATAACCTTAAATTTACTTAATGAATTAAACCTTACTGTTAATGATATTGGTAGTGAAAACTTAATAAAAGAATTGGAAAACGTAAATATTGGTGAATATGCTGAAAAGTTAAAAACAGATATATATACTTTAGAAGATATTATTAAGTCTTTGCAAAAACCTAACCGTGATCCTAGAGATGATATGGCAAAACCGTTATTAAAAAGTGATATTTTGCATTTAGAGGATTTAAAAGTAGGAATGAAATTGCAAGGAACAGTTAGAAATGTAGTCGATTTTGGGGTATTCATTGATATAGGATTAAAAAATGATGGATTAGCTCATATTTCAAAATTAACAGATAAGTATATTAAGCATCCAATGGAAGTAGTTAGTGTTGGAGATATAGTTGATTGTTATGTTGATGAAATTTTCCTAGATAAGAAAAAGGTATCGTTATCTTTAATTGAAAGAAAATAGTCCATTTAATGGACTATTTTGTGCTATAATAAGGAAAAGATAAATTATTAGGAGGAAATATGTACGAATTAAAACAAGTGGGCGAAAATACTTATTATATTGAAAGTCCATCTAAAATTGGGATATATAAGATTAATGATAATGATGTTTATTTGATTGATAGCGGCAATGATAAAGAAGCAGGAAGAAAAATACTAAAAATATTAAATAATAATAACTGGAATTTACTTGGAATAATAAATACACATTCAAATGCTGATCATATTGGTGGAAATAAATTTTTACAACAGAGAACTAATTGTAAAATTATATGTTCAAACATTGAAGATAGTTTTATAAAAAATCCTATATTAGAACCTTCATTATTATATGGAGGATATCCATGTAAAGAACTTAGAAATAAGTTTTTAATGGCTGAAGAAAGTAAACCAGCTGATTTTATTGAAGATTTTCTACCAGAAGGGTTAGAATATATTAATCTTAAGGGTCATTATTTTAATATGATTGGAATAAAAACTAGCGATAATGTTTATTTCTTAGCTGATTCTATATTTGGAGAAAACATAATAAACAAGTACCATTTTTCCTTTATATACGATGTAAAACAATTTTTAGAAACTTTAGAATATATAGAAACACTAGAAGGCACATTTATACCTTCCCATGCAGAGGTTACTAATAATATTAAAGAAATAGTAAAAATAAATAGAGAAAAAATTTTAGAAATAATAGATGAAATTATAAGTATTTGTACAAATGGAATGTGTTTTGAAGAAATTTTAAAAGAGCTGTTTGATAAATACGAATTAACAATGAATTTTAATCAATATGTTTTAGTAGGTAGCACAGTAAAATCATATTTATCTTATCTATATGATGAAGGAAAAATCAGTGTAAGTTTTATTGATAATAAAATGTTATGGACAACTATAACTAAGGAGCAAAGTTATTAACAAGTTATTGTTTTTGTATCCCATCGAAGAATATATGAATTATCTAAATAGACCTGGCATAATAGAAAAAATGAATGATGTAATTGATAAAAGATATAGACAAAAGGGATATGAAATTAATTATGTAATTTTTCCTGATAAAGAAGTTAGTTTTTTAACTTTAAAAGATAAAGATAAGATTATAAAAACAGATATTACATTTAAAACACATACCACTCCTATTAAAGAAAACGAGTATATATATCCGGATATTAGCATAATAGCAAGCCAATTAGGCACTGTTGATAATTTGGTAGTATGTGGATTTCATGCGAGCGATTGTGTAAAAAGGGTAGCGAATTACTTTTTTGAATGCAACATCAATACACTTGTTGATATTGAACTAACAGAATACTTTACTGTTTTAGCTAAAAGATTTTACTTTCATGAAAGTACTTATAATCTAGCAAACATTATTGAGTACATGAAAGGTGAGGACATTTTTTTACATGGTAATCAAAAAAGTTATTTTAATATAGATTCGTTATATGAAGAGCCTTATTATAAAAAAGATAGTTTTACACCTACCATTGATGCAACATACGTTATTGATTATCTAGAAAATAATGAGAATAAAAAAACAAGATGAAAAGAGGAAAATTTTATGAAATATAATTGGGAACAGATAAGAAGAATGAGGGATGACTTATTCGAAACCATTTTTTTGAATTATGATATAAATGAATTATCTAATTTAGAAAAAAGGACAATAATATATGATTATTTAGTTAACGGTGTATCTTATAATTATGAATTGTTGGAAGGAAGAAAGAACAGAAGGCCTGTTGATAACAATGGTGAAATAGTAGAGGTATTTACAAAGCAATTAGGAATATGTTCATCCATTTCGCAAGTATACAAGTTGTTGTTAGAAAAAGTTGGAATAGAATCGATATGTTTCTGTTGCAACGATGGTACTGAAATTTATCATCAAGTACTTTTAGTTAAAGATGGTAATAATTATTCATTTGATGATATAACTGGGGTAATTGTTGGTAGGGGAAGTGTTAAGGACTTCTTCGGCTATGACTTAAAAAAGGCCAGTAATCTAAATCAAACAAATTTTTTCGGTCTTCCATCAGAAATGATTGATGCAATGATAAGAAGAGATTCTAAAACATATAATGATGAGGTATATGAAGATGGATTTATAAAATTACCTAATAATATAATAGGTATAGAATATTCAGATTCATATAAGGAAAAGATAAATAAAAGAACAAGAGGATCAATATAAAAAAATAGACAAAAGTCTATTTTTTTGTGTATTTATCTAAATTATTATAATTTGCCTTGTAAGTAGCACTAAAACAATTTTGTAATATTACATTATTCAAGTTAAGTTGATTTTCATCAATATAAATGCTCATACAATCATCAAATTCCTTTGGAAACGATAATATTTTCATACCATCAATATGATATTCAACACGTCTAAAGGTTCTTAAAAATTTATCGGTTATATTCTCCTGAATTAGCTTTTGTTTAGTTCTCAATTCATGAGAATCAAATCCTTTGCCTGACTCAATCATTCTTGTAATTGCATAATCTTTAGCGTGCCATCTAACCGGTAGAAAATCGACAATTTTAATATTTTCAATTCCTTCACTAGCTAACAAACCAATTAGGATGGTTGCTGATAAAACGGCAGATGGTGATACATCTGAAATATTTTCTGGATAGTAATTGGTTTCATTATTTTTATATGCTTTATATTCATCTGACTCTTGTTCAAAAACACCAGCATTTATCTTGTATAACTCTCTAGCAATCTTTTTTTCATATCTAATTTGTTCTTCGGTTTTCTCTTTGTCATTTGTTTTTAAATTTTGTAAACTATAAACATAACAAGTTTTTTTACCTGAATCATCAATATCAATTCCATAACTAACAGAGGGTAAATCATATGATAAAATTCCATTACTTCCTTTTTTTACAAGTGATATATCAAGCCTAAGAGGGGTCTCCATAAATAAACTTTGCTCACTAACCTTTAAAAATATTGAACTATTCTGAAATGAATCTAGAGGTTCAGTTTTTATGCCCATTTTTACATTACCAAAACTAGTGTCATTTAAAAAGCTAGTACTTCTTTCAATGAAAGAAATAGGATAAACAAAATCTAATTGTGTAGCATTAGCAAACAAATAAGAAATAATGAATTTCATCGTATTTTTCTCTTTATTGGTAACAACCGTTGGAAATTTACTTTTTGTGGCTAAAAAAGTTTCGACATATTCATTTAATTTTTTATAAAATAAGTCTTCATCTTTAATTATCAAAGTAGGTAAATTTTCATCCTTTGTTGAATTAAAAATTATATTATTATTATCGTAAATGATTGTATTAAAGCCAATATTAAATGGATCATTATCAATCGTGATACATCTTGATGCAGCTTCTTTAAAAATTTCTCTTGTCAAATCTTTCATAATATACACCTTCTTTTTTTATTATACTACAAAAATTAAAATCTAAAAAGTTAAAATTGTATTGTAGACAACGTAAGTATGTGTTTATGGTATAATTAAAGTATACTAAACTTTTAATAGAATCGGAGGTGGAACAATGCATTTTAAAAAAGTAAAAGGGATTTTATCAGCTCATAATGGTATGAATATTTATAGGGGATGTACACACGGTTGCATATATTGTGATTCAAGAAGCGTTTGTTACAAGATTGATCATAAATTTGAAGATATACAAGTAAAAATAAATGCGCCAGAATTACTTGAGTCTACTTTACAGAAAAAAAGAAGGAAGTGTATGATTGGTACAGGATCAATGAGTGATTCTTATATACATATTGAAGAAAAACTTGAACATACTAGAAAATGTTTAGAGATTATTGAAAAATATGGTTTTGGACTGTCTATACAAACAAAGTCAAACAGAATCCTAAGAGATTTAGATTTACTTAAAAAGATAAATTCTAAAGCAAAATGTGTTGTTCAAATCACGCTTACTACATACGATGAAGAACTTTGTAAAATAATAGAGCCTAACGTAAGTACGACAAAAGAACGATTTGAAGTATTAAAAATAATGCGAGATAATAATATTCCAACCGTTGTTTGGTTAGATCCTATTTTGCCTTTTATAAATGATACTGAAGAAAATTTAGTAGGAATATTAAATTATTGTATTGAAGCTAAAGTTTATGGAATTATTTGCTTTGGGATAGGGTTAACATTAAGGGAAGGTAATAGAGAATATTTTTATGAGAAACTAGATCAAAATTTTCCTGGTCTAAAAGAAAAGTATATGAAATTATTTGGAAATTCTTATGATATAAAAAGTGTTAATCATGGTAGATTAATGAAAATTTTCTATGAAGTTTGCAAAAAAAATAATATAGTATGTAATAATACTGAAATATTTAAATATCTACACGAATTCCCTGAAAATACAACAGTAAAACAACTTAGTTTATTTAACGATATATAAAAAAATTCAATAAGGATATTGTTATTATGGGTTTAATTATGGCATTTTAAAAATAGGAAATAAAAAAAAGAAAAAAATACTGATTTTCTATTTTAGTTGTGATATTTACATGATATAATTAATTGATTGCGATTAAGTTGTTTTTGTATAAAAAAACAACTTAATTTACATTTTGAAGGAGTACGTATTATGAACAAGAACAAAACATATAAATTTAAATTTTCAATAGTGATTACAAATCCTAAGAAAATTGATATAAATAAAAACGCTATTAAAAGTTTATTGAAACAAACTATTGGTTTTAAAGATAACATTCAAATAATAATAATTGGTTTTATAGATAATGAAATAAAAAAATATATAAAACAGTATTCAAATAATATAAAAACGATTGATAGTGAACTTACATATAAAAGTGAACTAAAAAATGAAGGATTAAAATATTGCGAAGGTAAATATATTAATTTTATCAGTCATCAAAATTTTATATCTAAATCAACACTAGAAGAAGTGTATAGTTTTTTTGAGAAAAATAGTAATATTATAGATCTAGTAGCTATACCAACATTTTCTTTTGAAACTAACAAATTAAATAATAGATATATCGACTTTAAAGATGAAAATTATATTGTTGAATTGAAGGGTGAACCACAAAATTTTATTACATCTAATCAATCAGCTTTTTATAAATCATCAATATTTAATAATCTTAAATTCAATACAGAGTTAGGGTTTAATGAGGATATTGACTTGAATTTTAAATTACATAGTCAAAATCAAAAGATTGGTTATGTTGCCAAGAAGGCAAAGTGTATTTACAAAAAAAATAATGATGAGGCTGAAAAAATTTGTCCAAACAAGTTTGTTAATTCGGTTCAAGTGATAGAAAATATTTTAAGCGAAGATTATTCTTATATCAAAGAATATGTAATTTACGAGACACTACATAAATTACATAAAATCAAGAAAGAATTTTTTGATGATTTAAATGAATATAACCAAGTTATAGATAGATACAAAAAATGTCTAGATAAAATTGATGATGAATTTATTTTTACCAATAGTAAAATTTTAAGAGACTTAGACCAAAAATATTTTATTTTGAAGTTGAAAGAAAATAAAACATCTTTGGTTATAAATAATGATGGCAATTTAATATTTAAAGACTGCATATTAAGTTCATTTGATGATATCCATTTTAAAATTAAAAAAATGGATTTAATAGAAAATTATATATTTATTGATATTATGTATAATGATTATAATGTTAGTAACATTGATATTAAACTAATAGATTTTAATAATATAGAATATATCAGTTACTATAATGAGAAAGTAAAATCACCATATGATATAAAACACGGGGAATTTACTTTAAATGAAATCAGACTTGTTAAATTCAAAGTCCCAATAACTGAAAATATATATACAATAAACATTGTAAATAGTTCAGACGTAAAATTTCAAATTTCAAATTTTTCAATGCTTAGTTTCTTGAAGTTTTCATTATATGATAAACAAATAAAACGATTCCATAATGAACATTGTGTATCGTTTGACAGCAAACATATAACAGTGAAAAAGGAAAAATATAATAATTTTATGTATATTGTTAAAACGTTCTTACATATTGTAAGAAAATATAAGTTCTTTGCTTTTTCAAGATTATTAAATAGAAAAAATAAAAAATACATATTAATAAACGATAGACCAGAAAAAGCTGGAGATAATGGTGAGGCTTTATTTAAATACATTCATAAAAATGAAAAAGAATTGGCTAAAAATATATATTTTATCCTTGCGAAAAAGGATAAAGAATATAAGAGATTAAAAAAATATGGTAAAATTGTAATCCAAAATAGTCTAAAACATAAGTATTTATTTATCAATAGTAAACTTATAGCATCATCACATGCTGCTAAGCAATTTTATACACCGTTTAAAATGGAATTACTAAAGTATTATGCTGATTTAGTATCTTATAAGTTTTTATGGTTGCAACATGGGGTAATACATAATAATGTCTCTAGGTCAGTTAATAAATATAATGCTAATATAGATTATTTTGTAGTCTCTAGTTTTAAAGAGAAAGAAGAAATTGAATTAGATAGATACTTTTATGATAAAAAAGATATCATCTTAACAGGATTACCTAGATTTGATTATTTAGAATCTAACCCTAAAAACATTATTTCATTGGTACCCACATGGAGAAGAACTTTATCTGGTAGAATACTAAGTTGTGGGTTTCATGAAACTAAAGAAGGTTTTGAACAAAGTGATTACTACAAAGAATATTCTAGTTTGTTAAAAAATAAGAAATTGAACAAATTACTAAAAAAATATAATTTTACACTTAATTTTAATATACATCCTGGTATGGCAGGATATGAAAACCACTTTCAAAAGTTTGAAAATGAAAGAATTAATATCATATCGGCATATAACGTTGATTATAATAGAATCTTTAGAGAATCAAATTTATTAATAACTGATTATTCTAGTGTTGCATTTGATTTTGCCTATCTAAGAAAGCCTTTAATGTATTTTCAATTTGATAGAGAAGAATTTTATAGACATCAATATGAAAGAGGATATTTTGATTATACTAAAGATGGATTTGGTAAAGTTATTGAAAACGTAGATGAACTTGTAAAAAAACTTGAACATTATTTTTCAACCAATTTCAAAGTAGAGAATGAATACTTAGAAAAAAATGATAGTACTTTTGCGTATAAAGATAAATGTAATTGTCAAAGAATAATTGATAAGTTAAAATTAGAAAATATAATATAAAATGATCCTTATGAATCATTTTTTTATATACACAGGATAGGATATTATTATATAAAAAAATGTTTATTTGACTGGAAATTCATGATATAATAAAATTGATATGCTAGAGCAGTATTATGGTATATCCTGAAAGTTAATATCGTTATCCTCTTACTACTTTAGAAGTGGAGGTGATATGATATCATGTCAGCATGATATCTGGCTTTGTAGGTATTTATAGTGCTTTAGGATTCTTAATTTTATAAATGCTTACTTAAAATTATTATTGGTATTGTGTAAGAAAGAGGAGTAATTCAAAATGAAGAAAAAACATACTGTAATATTATTGGTAATAGTAATTTTATTGTTTTTATGTTTATTGTTTATTATGACTGATTATAGTTTAGCAAAACATAATAAAAAACCTATATTTGCTATACCAATTTTAAGGCATAAAGATGGTGGCACAGTAGAATATTATGGTTTAGGCTATAAAGTAATTAAATATAATAAGTTAGATAACATAGATTCTAATTGCGTAGAATTATATCGACAAAGTATTGGTAATATAGATGGCCAGATAGATTTGACTGATTCAGGATGTGTGGAAGAAGGCAAAAAGGATACTGTTTTTGGATTTTGGACACTCGAATATAAAAAAAATAATTGAAAATGTTATGGTGTTTTAGAGAATGTTTATTTGATTTTGAATATACATTTGGAGGTGTTTATGAAACTAGATAAAAATATGGCTATTATAGGTATTATATTAATAATAATTATTAGTACTTTAATAGTGGTATATATTATTATTAATGAAAACAGGAATAATGATTCACACAATAAATTTTTAATAGAAACACCATTTGAAAAATATTCAGCATCTATGAGTAGTACACAAGGGTTTCCTTTTAAAATAACATGTAATAATGATCAAAAGGTTACAATTATTATTTCTAATGGATTTTTATTAAACGATAATGGCTTGATAGAAAAAAATAGCAATGCTGAATACACAGTAACATGTAATCAAACTGTTTATTGGAATTTTATGGATAAAAAAGGTAATACTGAAGATATTAAATCAGTTACCGTTCATTTTAAATCATCTGATAAAAGTTTAAACGAATATAAAATTACACTTGAACGAAATAATGATAATGTATATTATATATTAGAAAAAAAGTAATTGATTATTGATATCAAAATAAGAATTTAATCAAATAAATTAGGGCTCTTTGTCAAATAGTGTTGATATGCCCAAAAACTAATGATAAATGAGTTTGATATTTAGAGTTCGAAATGAAAATTTTGAACTCTTTTATTATGCATTTATATATATTCCAGAAACAAGTAATATAAGAGGATTAATAATAAAAATTTTAAATTTATTATAGTTCTTTAAAGTTTTTTTCATATGTCATTATCATATAACATATCTTTATCATAAAAATTATCAACAACTTTATTATACATTAGATCTTTCTTGTCCCAACAATCATATGTATCTCATCAGTTTTATTTTCCTTTTATTCTAGCTTTTTACTCAATATATTATTCCTAATAGATTAATAGATAAAGCAACATCATTTTCTTTATACACACCCTTCCTTTCTTAAATACAAAAAAAATCAATCTTTCGATTGATTTTCTTGCCTAAATTCGGAATTATCCGAATGAATATTCAAATTTGGAGCGGATGATGAGAATCGAACTCACGTAGTCAGCTTGGAAGGCTGAGGTTCTACCATTAAACTACATCCGCAATTAAGTAGGCAATATTAATTATACTAGATTTTTAGAAAATGTCAACCTATAATTTTAAAAAAAACAAAAAATTTTAAAATTTTCAAAACCTGTATGATATAATATATTACTATATGGGAGACGATATTATGAAAAAAATGTTAGTTAGTGACTATGATCAAACGCTTCATTTTGATACATTAACTTTTTATTTTAATTTAAGAAAAATAAATCAGTTTAGAGAAAATAATAATTTATTTGTTTTATCAACTGGTAGAAACTATAAATCGATAATGGCAGAAATTATCCAATATAATATACCGTATGATTATTTAAGTTGTTCAAATGGTGCAGAGTTATATGACAGAAGTAACAAATTAGTATATGCTTCATATATAGATAAAATTATTATTGATTACCTAGAATTAGTAACAAAAGATACTAATTTAATTAAATCTATTAATAAAACCGGTGCTTACAATCAAAAAGCACATGACCAAGCAATTAATTGCTTGATTAATTTTTCATCACTAGAATCACTTAAACAAATAAATACTGAACTTAAAGAAACATATAGGACAATTGAAACAGTCAAATGGTTAAAGAGTCTTTTGATTTATAATACAGGTGTTAATAAAAGTTTAACTATAGAAAAAATAAAAGAAATTGAAAAAGTTGAAGACGACAATATTTTTACAATTGGTGATCATAACAATGATGTAAGCATGGTTAGAGACTATAATGGTTTTAATATGTTATGGGCAACAAGGAAGGTTCGTGAACATAGTTTAAAAGGATATTTGACTGTAGGTCAGTTGATTGATGATATAAATACTGAACGGGCAAAAATAAGGATTAAAAAATAGTCTAAATAAAAAAATTCCTTCATATAATGTAGTGTAGAAAAGGGAGGAATAATATATATGGAAACACTTAAAGTTTCAACTAAATCAAATCCTAATTCAGTGGCAGGAGCACTGGCTAACGTTTTTAGAGAAAAAGGAACAGTCGAGATACAAGCAATAGGTGCAGGGGCCTTAAATCAAGCAATTAAAGCAATAGCAATTGCTAGAGGTTTTGTCGCACCTAGTGGCAAAAATTTAATTTGTATCCCGGCATTTACTGATATTGTAATTGATGGTGAAGAAAGAACAGCCATCAAACTTATTGTTGAATCGAGATAATACCCTAATGGGTATTTTTTCTTGCAATTTAACTTGTTATGTATTATAATAATGTTGAAAAAGCAGGTGAAAAAATGGATGAAAATTTAAAAAGAAGTATAATATTGGATCACTATCAACATCCTAAAAATAGAGGATTGGTAGAAGACGATTCATACACTAAAATAAACATGAACAACGAAAGCTGTGTAGATGAGATAAATCTAATGATAAAAGTTGTAGGAAATATTATTATAGATATTCGCTTTGATGGAGAAGCATGCGCTATATGTACGAGTTCAACATCGATTATGATTGATACTTTGCTTGGAAAAACAATAGAACAAGCCAAGGAGATACTTAAAAACTATACTAACATGATTGATGAAAAAGAATATGATGAGGAAATTTTAGAACAAGCTATTGTCTATAGTGACATATATAAACAACCTAATCGAAAAAAATGTGCCTTACTTCCTTGGTGGGGAATAAAAAAGGCATTAGATAAGTATTTAAGTAATGAGGTGTAGTAATGAATTTAGATGTAAGAAGTGCTGTTATAGCTAAGTTTGAAAGTAAACGTATGGATGGTAATATAGTTCATTATATAATAGATGAAGCAACTATTCAAAATATAATGTGCTACTACGATGAAGTTAATAATTTACTTATTGATATTAATAGTGGAAAAGATTACTACGTTTTAAATAGGAATGAACGTGGAAAAATAGATACATCAGAATATAATAAAATTAAGTTAAATGAGAATTATGTCCTCTCGGTTGATAATGTATATTGGCCTAAATATACTTATTCTCAAAAAATGAATATTTTATTAAATTATTATAAATTATTACTAAGTATAAAATTTAGTATAATTGATTACTCAGAAAAGAGTAAGGAATGGGAAAAAAGAGAAAATTGGAAAAATAATCAAAGTGATGAAAATAAATCTAATGGAAAAGTAATGAATCTAACAAATTATCACAAAAAAAACTAAGAAAACACTAAAATATCAAATATTTTACCGTGTTTTCTTTTTATTTTGTTAAATATTTAGTATAATGATAATGGTGATAATTATGATTACAAAATTTAGTAGTTTAGATAAAGATAAAATCATAGAAATATCGCAAACTAAAAATGAACCAAAATGGATGGAAGAGTTTAGATTAAAATCACTTAAAAAGTTTTTAGATATACCGAATCCTAGTTTTGGTCCAGAGTTAAAAATAGATTTTTCTACGATTACTTATTATAAAAAAGTTGCTGATAAAATAGCAAATAATTGGGATGAAATACCAATAGATATAAAAGACACTTTTGATAAAATTGGGTTACCAGATGCTGAAAAAAAGTACTTAGCTGGAGTTGGTGCTCAGTATGAAAGTGAAGTTATATATCACAGTATGTTAAAAGAATTAGAGGATAAAAATATAATATTTTGTGATACAGATACAGCACTAAGAAAATATCCTGATCTTTTTAAAGATTATTTTAACAATTTAGTGAAGTATGATGAAAATAAATATACAGCACTAAATGGAGCTGTATGGAGTGGCGGGACATTTATTTATATTCCACCTAATACAAAAATTGATCGTCCTTTACAAAGTTATTTCAGAATTAATTCAAAAAACATGGGGCAATTTGAAAGAACAATTATTATTGTTGATGAAGGTAGTGACCTACATTACATGGAAGGATGTACAGCTCCTACATATACAACTGATTCACTACATGCAGCAGTGGTTGAGATATATGTTAAAAAGAATGCCAAATGCAGATACACAACGATTCAAAATTGGTCTAGTAATGTTTATAATTTAGTTACTAAAAGAGCTATTGTTGAAGAAGGTGGACTAATGGAGTGGATTGATGGTAATATTGGATCAAAAACCAATATGAAATATCCATGTTGTATTTTAAATGGACAATATGCAAAAGGAAATTGTATTTCTATTGCTGTTGCAACGCATGAGCAAATACAAGATACTGGAGCAAAAATGATACACCTTGCCCCTAATACTACAAGTAGTATTATTAGTAAGTCAATAGCGGCTAGTGGAGGAAATTCTTCTTATAGGGGAATTGTTCATATAGGTAAAAAAGCACATAACTCTAAAAGTTATGTTAAGTGTGACACAATAATTTTAGATGATGATTCAAAAAGTGATACTATCCCTAAAAACGTAGTTTGTAATGATAGTTCCTATATTGAACATGAAGCTACAGTTTCTAAAATAAGTCAAGATAAATTGTTTTATTTGATGAGTAGGGGATTACCAGAAGAAAAAGCGAAAGAAATGCTAATTATGGGATTTATTGATAAATTTAGAGAAGAATTGCCAATGGAATATGCAGTTGAATTAAATGCATTGTTGAAAAATTACTTCTAAAATATTTGCGATGGGAGAGTAAATATGAAAAAATTATTAATTATTATATTAACAGTATCTACATTTCTAATGGTAGGTTGTGCAAATAAGGAAGACAAAAAAATTGATGAGTATAAAAGCTTGATGGAAGAATATTCGAAAGATTATTTTGAAAAATATGTTGTCCAAGGATTAGATAGAATTGAAGTATCAATTGATATGTTGGAGAAAGCTAATCAATATGGCACTTCTAATTATGATTTAGAATTACTTAAAGAGTGCAGTAAAAATTCTAAAGTAATTATATTTTTTAAGAAAGATAGTCAAAAAATAGAAAAATACGAACATATATTAGAATGTAAATAAAAATAAAAAAACTCTATTATTATTTTATTATGTTTCATTCATAAAAGAAATAGAATTTTTGAAGATAAAAATATTATTTTAGTTAGGGTCTATAGAGAAGAAAAGTTAAAACACCCGTTTGCTTTTCTTTTTTTGGTTATGTATATTGTTTGTGAAAGGAGGAATATAAATGTTAAATCAAACAGTAATAGTAGGAAGACTAGTAAGAGATCCCGAACTTAGAGAAACAGAAAGTGGCAACAAGGTTACAAACATTACACTAGCTGTTCCTAGAAGTTATAAAAATATAAATGGCGAATATGAGACGGATTTTATCTCTTGCGTTCTATGGAAAGGGATTGCTGAAAATACGGTTGAATATGTTAAAAAAGGTGATTTACTTGGAATAAAAGGGCGTATTCAATGTAGAAATATTGAAATCGATGAAGAAAATAAAAAGCATGTGGTTGAAGTAGTAGCTGAAAAAGTTACTTTCTTAAGTAGTAAAAGAGAAGAAAAGGATGCCTAGTCCTTTTTCTTTAGGTTATTACAATGAGATAAAAACTGAATTAATTAATAATGAAGTTTTAAAAAAAGCAAAAGACTATAGTAAAAATAGAAGTGATTTAACTACCTATTACAATGTTGGTAAATTACTTTCAGAAGCAAATAATCATTATGGTGAGGGAGTAATAAAGGAATATTCGATAAGACTAACAAAAGAATTAGGTAAAGGGTATAATACAACATCTTTAAAGAGAATGAGGCAATTTTATCATATCATTAAAAAAGGTGCCACAGTGTGGCACCAATTGTCGTGGAGTCATTATAGAATTCTTTTAGTTTTTGACGACGTAAACATTATAAATTATTATTCAACTATTTCAAAAACACAAAATCTAAGCGTAAGAAAATTAGAAGAAAAAATAAAGAATAGCGAATATGAAAGGTTAGACAACGTCACAAAGGAAAAACTGATTAGCAACACAGAAAATAATATAGAAGATTTCATTAAAAATCCGATTTTAATAAAGAATAGTTACGGTTATAAAGAAGTATCTGAAAAATTATTAAGGCAGCTAATTCTAGAAGATTTAGATAATTTTCTAACTGAACTCGGTGATGGATTTACTTATATCAAAAACGAGTATAAAATAAAACTAGGTGATAGATATAACTATATTGATTTATTATTATACAATATAAAATACAATTGTTATGTGGTTGTGGAATTAAAAATTACTGAATTAAAAGCAGAACATATAGGTCAGATAAGTAAATATATAAACTACATTGATAAGAATATAAAAAGAATAGATCAGGATAAAACTATAGGAATAATAATAGTAAAGAAAAATAATCAATTTGTAATGGAGTATTGTAGTGATAATAGGGTATTTGCAAAAGTATATAATATTGTCTAGTAAATGCAATATATGGTATACTTTTTTTGGAGGAAAAAAATGAAAAAAATTGTTATAGTAAATGAAAATGATTTAATTGGAAAGAAAAAGAATGATCACAAGGATTATCAATATACACAATATAAAGTCACGAATAGAGAAGATTTTGATCAATGTTTTGTCTCTATATATGAAATAGAACCCGGAAAATCAAATTATCCGATGCATTATCATAAAGCAAATACTGAGGCATTTTATATCATTAGTGGTGAAGGGCTATTGCACACAATAGATGGGGAAATAGAAATAAAAGCTGGAGACGTGATTGTGTGCCCACCAGGAGAAGAAGGAATGCATAAAATTTCAAATACCTCAAAAGATGCTGTTTTAAAATACATTGATTTTGACACAACAAATTCACCGGATATAGTTCACTACCCAAATTCAAACAAAATAGGCGTGATCGTTCATAACGAGTCGTGCAATTGGTACAAAGAAGGAAACAGCGTCGATTATTACGACGGTGAGTAATACCTAATGGCTTTAATTGGAATAAAAGGGCGTATTCAATGTAGACATATTGAAATCGACGAAGAAAATAAAAAACATGTGGTTGAAATAGTTGCTGAAAAAGTAACATTCTTATCAAGCAAAAACAAGGAGGCGTAAGTCTCTTTTTGAATAAGGGGAATATGAAAGACAGGATAACAATACAAAAGAAAAGGTGATTAGTAAAACCGCAAACAATATAGAAGATTTAGACAACTTTTCAACCGAAATAGGAGAAGGATTTACCTATATCAAGAGAGAATATAAAATAAAATTAAGTGACAGATATAATTACATTTATTTATTGCTATATAATATAAAAAGGCATAATCCTTGTTTTGTATTGTGAAATAATTAACACTTTCTTAATTGTGAAGAAAGTGTTATAATTTTAAAAGAAAGGATGATAAAATGATTAAATCATTTCAATGTATTAACATATCATCAAAAGATATAGCAACATTAGTAGAATTTTATAACGGAAAATTAGGCATACCAATTATTTCAGAAGGATACGGAGACTATGATGGAATAGAACTTGGTTTTATCAAAGATGCCCCTGTTATTTGTATTTGGGATGAAAATAAATGGGGAGCGTATGAAGGTAAGGTGACTTTGGTATTTAAGACTGATGGTTTAGAAAGGACATATTCTGAATTAAAGACAAAGGGTTTAAATGTTGAACCACCATTGGTTGCTGATTGGGGTGGAATGGAAATTAGAATGAAAGACCCTGATAACAACAACATATTGTTATTAGAATAATACTATTATAGAGAGTTTAAATGTTTAAAAATTAAGTGTTAGAAAAAACAACATGCATAAATTTAAGTATGTTTGAAACTATTTATGTCAATAGAAAATAAAGTTCAATAAAATTAACAAATACTAGACACTTTTTAAATACAGTGTCTTTTTTTAAAACAATAAAAGTGATATAATGCATATAGATAGGAGAATTTTATGGATATGTATGAAAGACTTTTGTTAGAATTTTTATGGAAATACAAGTATATAAAAAGGGAAGAACAATTCAATCTAGGTACGGTAAAACCAAAAAATTATTGTATCTCAGAATCTGACTTTAATAATTTGATTTCTGAGCAAGATTTATCTGTTATTAGTGAAATATATAATAAATGCGATAATATAGATGTCTCAAAAATATGGTGGTTAGAAAATTTTCTTAGGGAATATGGGAAAGAAATTAAATTTATCTGTGATAAAATAGCAAAATTAGAAAATATTACTAAATCAGAAAGATACATTTTTGAGAACTTCATAGTTCTTAACTTCGTAGAAAACAAAAATCTTGAATCTTATGATAACTTTATATCTCTCTATACTAATAATTATTTAAATAACCAAATCGATGAATATAATTTAAGAAAAATAGCACTTCTATCTTATAATTTATCTAGGGAAATTAAAAATGAATATAAAAGAACATGTCAAATTGAAATCAAAAATAATAAATACATAGATAGAAAAACACAACTGGAATCAACAGTTAAAGCTAAAAATAAAATTACACTAAATTTTAATAATTTATTTTCTACTAATCTAGATGAAGAAATTCCACAGAAGGATTTTAACATGATTTTAATTCATATGTATTTTGCCATTTTACATGAAAAAGAACATATAAGACAATTTGTTAAGATGTTTAATAATGAACAAGATCTAGAAGTCGAATTGTGGAAAAAAGAAATGATTGTTGCTAGAGATGAACAATTTTATTATAAGTACTCAATTAACTTTGATGTTGAGAAAAAAGCTAACAATTTTGCATTAGATAATTGCATTAATTATTATAGGACAACAATGGGAGAAAATAAAAAAATAGAAACCAATTTTCTAAAAAATCTTTTAAAGCAAATAAAGAAGCAAACGATTGAACAAAATAAATTTAATCGACTGTTAGATGAAAATTATGCAGCAATAGTTAACCAAAATCCAGATGCTCTCCTAATTTTAGAAAACATGTTAGGTGAAAAGACCTCTACCGTAAAAAGATAAAAAATTATAAAATAAAAGTGGTAAATTTAATTAAAAACAAGGAAAATTATTCCTTGTTTTTAAAATCGTTGTAAAAAACATCATCGGGTCTAAGATTGAAAATCATGGCTATTTTTATTGACATATCATAAGAAATGCGGCGTTTATTATTTTCTAGTTGCCAGTAATATGTCTTACTAATTCCTAATAAATCGGCCATTTCTTTAAAACTATAATTATATACTTCTCGATACTGCTTCAATAACTTCATTCAATCACCATCCACAACCATTATAAGTTAACTATTAATTAATTTCAAGTGTTTAAGTTACCTTTTAGTTAATTTTGTTGAAAAAGTGTAAAATATTGTTATAATATTAACAGATAGATAACGGAGGTATACTTATGATTATAGGGGAGAGAATAAAAAAGGAAAGAATTAAAAGAAATTTATCCCAACAACAATTGGGTGATATGCTAGGTGTTTCAAAAGTATCAATATGTGGATATGAAACAGGAACAAGAACGCCTACAATGGAAACTTTTTAAGATATTATCAAAATATTAGAACTTACCCCAGATTATATTCTAGGTAGAGATATAGATGCCGTTAATGAATCAGAAGAAGCATATGCTGTAAAAATCGCAAAAGAAGATCTAGAAATTATAACTGAATTGAAGAATAATCGTGAATTATATAACAAATTGTGCAGTAATCCTAAAAGGGTAGTAGATTTGATTAGTAGAAAGTTAAACAAATAGCGTTTTGAAAAGCTATTTTTTCTTTTGTGTGATATAATTATTATAGGTGATAATATGACAGTAATTGAAATAATTGATAAAAAAAGAAAAAAAGAACAACTTACTCATGAAGAGATAAAGTATGTCATTGATGGATATCTTAATGGTGATATAGCTGATTATCAAATGAGTTCGCTATTAATGGCTATTGTCATAAATGGAATGACTGAAAAGGAAGTTGTTGATTTTACTAACGTTATGTTGTATAGTGGTGATTTAATTGATCTATCAGGTATTGACGGCGTTAAAGTTGATAAACATTCAACTGGTGGAGTTGGAGATAAAACCACACTTATTTTAGGCCCTTTAGTCGCTTCTTGTGGCGTGAAGGTTGCTAAAATGAGTGGAAGGGGACTAGGACATACTGGAGGAACAATTGATAAACTTGAATCTATTGTTGGTTTTAATGTTAGTATTTCAGAAGATGAATTTATTAAACAAGTAAATGATATAGGGATAGCTGTAGTAAGTCAGACTGGCAATTTAGTACCCGCGGATAAAAAGATATATGCTCTTCGTGATGTGTCTGGTACTGTTTCATCAATACCATTAATAGCTGCAAGTATAATGAGTAAAAAATTAGCTAGTGGCGCTGATAAGATTGTAATTGATGTCAAAGTTGGAGATGGAGCTTTATTAAAAACAATTGAAGAAGCACGTTTATTAGCAAGTCTAATGGTCAAAATAGGTAAGCAAAATAATAAAGAGACAGTATGCGTATTATCTAACATGAATCAACCTTTGGGGATGGCAGTTGGTAATGGACTTGAAGTGATAGAAAGTATTAATACATTAAAAGGTAACGGACCTAAAGATTTAGAAGAATTAGTTATTACTTTAGCATCTATTATGGTTAGTCTCTCTAAGAACATTGAAATTGATACTGCAAAACAAGAGGTAATAGAAAAATTAAAAGATGGTTCAGCATATAATAAATTTCTTCAAATGATTTCTACCCAAGGTGGTAATATAGAAAGCATCCATGTATCAAATAAAATTTATTCAATAAAAAGTATAAAAGAAGGTTATATTAATAATATAAATGCTTATGGTATTGGTGAAATAGTAAGAGAAATAGGAGCCGGTCGTTTAAATAAAGAAGATATTATTGATTATGGTGTTGGAATAGTGCTTAATAAAAAAGTTGGAGATTACATAAAAAAAGATGAGGAATTACTTAAACTTTATGTAAATGATAGAAATATGAATATAAATGATATATTAATGTGCTTTACTATTGAAGATGAGTTAAAAGAATTAGAACCATTAATATACGAAATAATTAAGTAGGTGAGAGATGGAAAATATTTTTTCAACATTAGCAGATTCATCCAAAAATTTATTGAGAGTTTTTTTAGAACTTGTTAAATTCATTAGTCCATTTGTAATAGCCCTTATTTTATATTTTGGAATTAAAATTATATATAGATATTATAAATATGGTTATAAGGAATTTAATTTTGTAAAGAAACCTAATTCAGTTAATTATAAACAAGAACTTTTGTTTTTTATGTTAGAAAAAATAGAAGGATATCGTAAGATTATAGTTTTAAATGAACTAAACTCAAATGTTGTTATAATTGATAAAACAGGTATATATCTAGTATACATATATAATCATGATGGTGTTATAATTGGTAATTATGATGATCAAAATTTAGTTGTAAAGGCTAGCAAAAAAGAAAGAACAAAGTTAGAAAATCCGTACAAAAAAATTGAGGAAGATATGAATTTATTACAAGATAAATTTCCTATTTCCGATTTGCGACCTAATATAATTATTAATAATACTTGTATCTTAGATGTAAAATATCAAGGGCTAATTCAAAAAATATATGTAAAAGAATTTTTTTACAAATTCGACTTAGCCTTTAAGAAAAATCCTAAAATATATGATAAGGAAACTATTGATAAATACTATAAATTACTTCGTAATGGTGTCAAATAATGTCAAAAAAATAGTAATCGCTTGCACTAAGTTTGAATATATTATATTATCATATTAGGAGCGTGATAATATGATATATCCTTCAATTGATAAATTATTAAATGAAGTCGGTTCAAAATATTTGTTAGTGAATCTTGTAGCAAAAAGATCAAAACAAATGTCTGAAACTGATTACTATCAAATGAAAGAAAATGAATATACTTCTAAAAAAAATATTGGTAAAGCATTAGAAGAAGTAGGAAAGAATTTAATACACTTGAAATAAGCGTATTATTTTTTTTTAACTTTTAATATAATTTTAGTGATATGAAAAGAAGGTGTTGATTTTGAACATTGATATATATAAAGAATCAAAGCAACTGTTTGATAATCATGTTTTAGAATGTAAAAAAAAACTTAAATTTAACAATAATGATATAAGATATCGTAGATATAAAATGGATGTTAAAGTTAGACATTCATATCGGGTTGTTAACAACATGAAAGATATTTTTAATAATTTAAAGATTAACCAAAGTTACATAAATTTAGGTAAAGCAGTTGGTATTCTCCATGATTTAGGAAGGTTTAGACAAATGCTTGAAACTGGAACGTATTTAGACTTAAGTAGCTTTGATAGCAATAGTGAAATTAAAGATCATGCTGATTATGCAGTTAAAATTTTGTTTGATGAAAAACTTATCTATCAAACAAGAATAGATGAAAAATATTTTCCTGTCTTATATAATGCAATTAAATATCATGGTAAAAATAAATTACCATATTGTCTTACATATAAAGTTAATAATATTATAGGCGACTTTAATAAATCTAGTGTGGACGAATTTTTATCTTCATGTAAGCAAGGAGATTTGCAATATCTTAAGTTTCTTTCAATATACGCCCAGGCAATCAGAGATGCTGATAAAATTGATATATATTATCAGAACCTAACTAATGAATTGCCGATTACAAGACCATATTTTTACTGCAATCCTAAACGCGACAGTCTTAATAAAATAGCTAAAGAATTCGGATTAACTGAAGAAGAAATAATAAGATATAACAATTTAGATAGTAATGATATAAGTGAATTGGAATTGATAAAAATACCGGTAGCAAATATGAATATTAATAAGTTGGCCATATCCGATGAATTAATCGATTTATTTATGAAAAATGAACTCCTGGATTTCAAAGTACTGGTTGAAAATAGGGGATACAATTTTATTACAGCCACCTTAGTAAGGTTAAATTTTTTACGAGATATTAATTTTGTCTCAACATTAATAAGCCTTAAAGAAAAACAAATATTAGAAAAAATATATGATATGTATCCTAGTGAATATAAACCTCTACTAAGCCAGGTCTTTAGATTTGCGCAGGATAACCTAATTGATGGAGTAATAAAAGAAAATGCCGGAAAAATATATATTAAAAAATAATAACATTTTTAAAAAAATATGGTAATTTATGTGTTTATATAATCTACTATTGAAAAAAGAACGTTTGTTTGCTATAATGATATTATTATAGCGAGGAAGTGATATAATGAAAATTGATAAAATCAAGAAGGTTAGAGGTAATAAATATAAATTACACTTATCAAATGATGAAAAAGTCACAACTTACGATGATGTAATAATAAAAAATAATTTGTTATTTAACAGTGAATTAGATAGTGAATTACTAAATAAAGTAGAGACAGACACGCAATATTATAAGGTTTATAACAAGGTTATTAATTTTATAAGTACAAGAATAAGGAGTAAAAAAGAAATTGAAAATTTCTTAGATAAAAATGATGTTGTCGAAGAGGACAAACAAAATATTCTTAATAAATTAACTGAAATTGGATTTATTAATGATCATAATTTTGCAAAAGCATATATAAATGACAAAATATACTTAAGTAATTATGGACCTGATAAAATACGTAAAGATTTATTAGAACATAGTATCGATATAAATATTATAGATACTTTGCTTGCTAAAGTGGATATAGATGATGTAAAAGAAAAAATTACTAAGATAATTGAAAAAAAAGTAAGATCAAATAGAAAGTATTCTAATTATCAATTGAAGCAAAAGCTGATTTTTGAATTGGTTAATATGGGATATAATAGGGACTCTATAATAGAGTGTTTTGATGAAACCGATATAGATACTAATGATATTTTAGTTAATCAACTTGAAATAATACATAATAAATTAAGTAAGAAGTATAGCGGCAAAGACCTATATTTTAAGATAAGAGAAAAACTATATCAAAAAGGTTTTTCAGGAAATGAAGTAGATTTATTAATAAATGAAAAAGTAGAGATTTAATTTTAATCTCTACTTTTCTAATTGCTTAACATTATTTTCATAGTTTTCTTTAATATCAGTATCAACTATATCAAAGTTATATTTTTTTCTGATTTCAGTCCAAATCTTCATATTTATATTAGTATCATCTTGTCTTTTTTTGTTAACAAGTGCATCCATAACAGTATCTTTTGATTCTTCAAGAGTTGGTCTATCTTTAGCGCTTACTTTAAGAATTATATGATATCCATAAGTACTTTTAACTGGTTCAAGTGTAAATTCATCGTTAGCTAATGCATAAGATGCATCCCAGAACTCTGGTACAACACCACTTTTTGTGAAACTAGAGAACAGACCACCTTCATCTTTAGTTCCATCATCGTCAGAATGTTCTTTAGCTAAATCATCAAATTTAGCTCCATCTTGTAATTCCTTGATTAAATTTTTAGCTTTTTCTAAAGCTTTTTCTTCTGCTTCCTTTTTCTCTTCAGTAGACATTGAATCAGTAGTCTCTGGTGAAATTAGAATGTGTTTAACAGTTAAAGCTCCAAATATCTCTTCATTGTAATATTTTTCAATTTCTTTATCTGTAAGTCCTTCTTTAATGTATTTATCAACAATCTTATTTTGTTTATAATCTAATATAATAACATCCTTAAATGCTTCTTCATTTTTGTATCCAGCATTAATCAAAGCTGCTTCAAAATCTTCACCAGCTTGAGTATATTGCAATTTAAGTTGCTCAACTTGTGACTCAGCGTATTGCTTAATATCATCATCTGTTGGAATTTCTTTATTAGCAATGAATGAATCTATAAGATTAACAAGAACGCTAGTCCCAGATTGTTTTTTCATCTCTTTATATAGTTCCTCAGCACTTATCTCCTTACCATCAATTTTCGCAACCAGTTCTTCACCGTTTTGTAGTTTAGGAATTTTTGTACAACCAGTAGTCATAAGTAGACCAATTACTAAACATACATATAATAGTTTCTTCTTCATTAGTTAAAATCTCCTTCCATCGTACATTTTATATAATATCAAAAATCGGTAAAAAACACAATAATTTAGTGAAAGTATTCACATAAATTTCATTTTTCCATAAAATAATGTGAAAAGAGAAAAAAAAGGAGGCATGACTTATGTGTAATACTGGTGTATCTGGAGCAGCAATCGTTTTAGTATTATTTATTCTTTTAATTATCATACTTGGGGCTTATATATAGGCCAAATGATAGGGGGTGCTGAATATGGCTTGTCAAAATCCTTGTAACGATAATGTGCCAACTACTCATTGTGGTAATTACATAATAATAATCGTGTTATATGTTTTACTAGCAATTATTTTAGGGTCATTTATTATTTGTTAAGCAAAAGAGGTTTAACCTCTTTTTTGTTGTAAAAACATGTAAAAAATATTTTTTTTGTTTCCACAAAATTGACTGATAGTATGTGCTATGGTATCATTTATGTATTGTAGAAAGGTAGTGTAGAATATGAAAAAAAGAGGATTTACATTAATAGAGTTACTCGCAGTAATAGTAATTTTAGCAATCATAGCTTTAATATCAGTACCTATTATTTTAAATATAATTGGTAGTGTGCAAGAAGAAAGTTTAAGTGTTATAAAGGGAAATATGGAAAAAGCAGCAGAACTTTATGTGTTTGCTAATTTAGATGAATTTAACCTAAAAGAAGGTGAAAAAGAATATATTCAATTAAGTCAATTAGAAGAAAATTATTTAAAGAAAGTAAATAACCCTGCTGGAAGCGATGCCTGTGAAGGGTATGTTAAAGTAGAAAAGATAGATGGAAATTTATCATATAGTGCTTATCTTGATTGTGGTGATGGACAAAATTTATTGGTTAATTCAAGTTATGTAAATTATGGTGGTGATTATTTAGATAATTTTAATTCAATAAAGAAAACAACTGATGGCGGGTATATCGTTGTTGGTCACACTAATTCAACCTCATATAGTGGAAATAATAATAAAGGAGATAATGTAAATGATGATGCTGTTATAGTAAAATATGATAGCAATGGTATTGAACAGTGGAGTCGAAACTTTGGAGGTTCATCAACAGACCGTTTTTATGATATTGTAGAAGTAAATGATGGTTATGTAGTTGTTGGACAAACTAATTCCAAAGATGGTGATTTGACTGGATTAGAAACTGGCGACCATAATAGCCTTTTAGTTAAATATAATAAACAAGGAATTGTAGTAACAAAAAAAATACTATTTACTCGTAATGGTACAAGTGGTTCTACTGCTAATAACATACTATATCATGATGGATATTATTACGTTGGAGGTAATAGTAGAGGTGTAAACGGACTTGGTGGTAATTTGATGTACTTATCTGTTTATGATAGTGATTTTAATCATGTTGGCGCTAGTACATATGGTGGTACCCGTGCTTCAAGATTATTATCGATGAAGATAAATAGTAATGGTAATATAATGTTAGTTGGTTTTTCAAGTTCCGTTGATGGTGAAATGGCAGACATTAAAATAGGGGCTGTCGCTATCACCGATGCAGTAATGTTTGAAGTTGATAAAGATACTAGAAATATCATATCAAAAGGAATTTTTGGAGGAACTGATGGTACAGATAATTTTAATGACATCGTTGAAGTAAGTGATGGATATGTTATTGTAGGTAATTCTGGTTCAACTGACCATGATATGCAAGGACTAAACATGGGTGGTACTGATGCTTTTGTTGCAAAATATAGCAAAACACCAGATGCTAACGGGATACTACCAAAATTATGGACTAAAGTAATAGGCGGAAGTAATGGTGATATACTAAGAAAAATAGTTAAGAACGGTAATGAATTAGTAATGATTGGGGAAAGTAACTCTATTGATGCGGATTTATCAGGCATAACCAAAGCTAATAATGAGTACTATGATGGCTTGGTAGTGAAAATGGATTTAAACGGAAATATATTAACTAAAAAAACATATGGTGGCTCGAAGAGTGATTATTTAAGTGATATCATTATTGATGAGAATAAGTTAGTCATAATCGGAAGAAGTTTTTCTACTGATGGAGATATCGAACCATTTAATTTAGGTAATAGTGATGCTATTATGATCAATTTGGATTTAAATTTAAATCCAATTAATAATTTTCAATTAAAGACTTTATTAAAAAGTGTGCCAAAAGAATTGGTGAAAAATTATGGTAATGATATTCCACTACCTAGTAATAAGGATGACTTTAATTTATATACAACTAATGATGCTACAAAAGATTTAAATGGATGGTGTACAACTGCGCCATATATTAACCCTAATGCAAACTATAATTATGTTAATTGTCTATATCCATTTGATGATGCTAATATTAAATTACTACATAATGATGTTTTAAGACTAAGTAATAATATAAATATTGATGTAGAAAATAATAGTAATTGGATTAGGTTGTACCTTTATTTTGGGAACATGAACCAAGTAAGTTTAGATAATTTTAAGATAACTTTTCTAGATGAAGAAGCAGTAACTGTTAGACAGGCAGTTGAATTAGGATACATTGAACCCTTAGCACTCATTGGTTCAGTAAGCTCTGGTGCTACTTACTTTTTTGAGAATGTATACAATATAATTGAAGGTACTAGTACAGGAATAGGTAATTACCCAAGTACATATCTTTTGATCAAACCTAAAAATAAGAAACTAGTTAATATATCATTTGATTCTACTAAAAAAGCAGAAATAACTGCAATAGCAAGTATAACTATAGAAGAGTTACGTAATTTTGATATTTCATTAACTAGAGCACAATGAAGATAACTTTAATTTATTTTGATAGTAAACTGTTGATGACAAATTAATATCAACAGTTTTTTTGAAAATACGTAAAAAACAATTTTTTAAACATTAAAAAATTGACTGATGGTATGTACTATGATATCATTTAGTTATAATAGAGAGGTAGTGTAGTAGATGAAAAAAAGAGGATTTACATTAATAGAATTACTAGCAGTAATAGTAATTTTAGCAATCATAGCTCTTATCGCAACCCCAATAATAATGAATATTATTGATAGAAGTAAAGGTGGAGTCTATGATAGACAAAGAGATATGGTTGCCAAATCAGCTGAATTATATTATTTTAAATATAATGATGAGTTAGTATGGGAAGATGATATAAGTTATGTTGAAATAGGAAGATTAAAAGAAACGGGATATTTAAGAGAAAAAATATTAAACCCATTAAACAATCAGGAAATACCAGATGAAACAAAAGTACTAATTTATAAAGAAGATGGGATAGTAAAATATTCTCTCCAATTATATGATAATGATTCATTTAAGTGGTACCAACAAAAAATGGTAGAAAGCGTCAAAAGCATGAATATAGAATTACCAACTGAAACAGGAGAAAAAACAACAGTTGATTTAAACGCATTGATAGATCAAGGTAAAGCAGCTGAAATAAGAATACCAACTGATATAACAAACCGTTGTGTAGGATATGTAGAAATAGAAAAAACAGGAAATGATAACTATGCATATGAAGCATATGTTGATTGTTTATTAGATGCATCAACATTTGCAAGTCACTATGTAAGTTATGGTGGTAAATATTTAGATGTCTTTAATGATATAAAACAAACAAGTGATGGCGGGTATATAGCAGTCGGAAGAAGTAACTCTGAGATTATTACCAAATATGGAACTGGCAATAATGGTAAATATGATGCCATAATTGTAAAGTTTGATAGTGAGGGAAATGTTGTATGGAGTAAAAACTTTGGAGGAAGTAATGATGATGAATATAATAGCGTAATCGAATTTGTAAACGGATATATAGCAGTTGGTAGAACAACAAGTGATGATGGTGATGTTACAGACCACAAAGGCGGTATTGATGACGCATTGATAGTGTCTTACGATCATAATGGTAATGTTTTACACAAAAGAAGTTTCGGGAGTAGTAATAGGTATGAAGCATTTCGTGATATCATGATAGAAAATGATAAAATAATTGTTTCTGGCTATTTAAATACTACTATGGATGGTGATTTGGAGGGACTTACGCCACCTAATGCTGCAGCATATACAGCAGTTAATGTTGTATTTGGATTTGATCTTGAGTTTATAGATATTAATTGGTACGGGGGAAATTCTAATGACCAATTTTACAAAACAAAAAAAATCGATAATAACAAATATATATCGGTAGGATGGACAAGTTCCAGAACCAATCACTTAGATGGAATAAAATGTTCTTCTTCTTCTTCCATTAGAGAAGCGATGATATTAAAACATGATATAGATGGTAACGTTTTAGATATAAGTGTATTTTGTGGAAATGGTTCTAGTTATTTTAGAGATGTTGTTAAAATTGATGATGGATATATAGCAGTCGGATATTCTGTTGCAAATGATATGGATATGGAAGGCCTAAGTAAGGCTAATAATGGATATAATGATGCAATAATAGTAAAATATGATGAAGATTTAAATATCGTTTGGAAAAAGTCGTTTGGCGGAAGCGAGGCAGACATATTTAACGGTATAGAAAAGATAAATAATGAAGAAGTTGTAGTCATTGGATATAGCAAGTCTAAAGATATGGATATGCAGGGACTATCAAATTCTGGTGATGGTTATAATAGTGCAATAATTGCAAAGTATAATACAAATAATGGTGACATAACTAAAAAGAGTGTCTTTGGTGGGAGTAACAGTGAACAATTTACAGGTATAATTAAAACTAGTGGTAATCAATTATTTATATCTGGGGGTAGCTACTCAATAGATAAAGATTTAAAAAGCTTTAATAAAGGGCATCAAGATGCAATAATTGTAAAATATGACAATAACTTGAATTTATTAAAAAGTTTGCAAGAACCAGTTGTAATAATTGATAAACTAAAACAAATAATACCAAATTATGGGACTGAATTTAGTATGAGTTATGATAATATTTATACGACCAATGATGCAACGGTTGATTTAAGAGGATGGTGTACTGCTAGTGTTACTATAACAGGGAACAATAATTATGATTATGGACAATGTTTGAAACCATTCAATGCAGATGATATGAAACTTTTAAATGCAATAGAAAAACCAGAAAATTACAAAAAAATATATGCTGGTGAACAAGAATATACAATTGATAATGCTCCTGATGATCCTACCAACTGGTATCAAATATGGTTTAGACCAATTAATAGTGGAAGCGTAACAATAAGTAATTTTAAAATCAAATTTGAAGATGGATACATAGGCAGCATAAGAGAAAGTATAGATAATTCTTATTTAGAGCCTCTTGTTGTTGTATCAAATATAATTTATGATAGTTCGGCAACATATCCAAATCCTCTAAATATAATCGAATCAGGAGGTATACTTGAAAATTCAACGTATCCAGTATTTTACATAAATTTAAAATCAAAACAAAAGAAAATGGTAAGTTATATATTTGAAACGAACCGCGATATAACTGGAACTGCTGGAGGATTTACAATCCATGAATTACGTAATTTTGATATGAGTATAAATCCAACAAATTAAGAAGATAACAGAGTTATCTTCTTTTTACATTTTTTTACACAATTGTTTGATTGTGTTATTAATATATGGTATCATTTATGTATTGTAGAAAGGTAGTGTTGGACATGAAAAAAAGAGGATTTACATTAATAGAATTACTTGCAGTAATAGTAATTTTAGCAATCATAGCTTTAATATCAGTGCCTATTATTTTAAATATAATTGGTAGTGTAAAAGAAGAGAGTTTGAATGTTATAAAAGATAATATGGAAAAAGCAGCAGAACTTTATGTGTTTGCTAATTTAGATGAGTATAACATAAAAGAAGGGGAAAAAGAATACGTTCAGTTAAGTCAATTAGAAGGAACTTATTTAAAGAAGGTAAATAATCCTGGTGGAAGTGAAGCATGTGAAGGATATGTAAAGGTAGAGAAGGTTAATAATAATTTAACATACACAGCATATTTAGATTGCGGTAATGGACACAATTTACTAGTAGATTCAAGCTATGTAAATTATGGTGGCGATTATTTGGATAATTTTGAGTCCATAAAGAAAACCACCGATGGTGGATATATTGTAGTGGGAAATAGTAACTCAACTTCATATAGTGGAAATACTACTAAAGGGGATAATGTCAATTATGATGCTATTATAGTTAAGTATGATAGTGACGGTGTTGAACAGTGGAGTCGTAACTTTGGAGGTTCATCAAATGATTATTTCTATGATGTGATTCAAGTTGCAGATGGATATGTAGCTGTTGGTCAAACAACTTCAAATGATGGAGATTTAAGTAGCTTAGATGCAGGGGATTATAATAGTCTTTTAGTGAAATATGATAATCAAGGTAATTTAGTTCATAAAAAAATCTTATTCAAACGTGTAGGAACCAGCGGTTCAAGTGCGAATAGTGTGATTTTTTCCAATGGTAATTATTATGTTCTAGGTAATAGTCGTGGTGTAAATGGAGTAGGCGCAAATTTGATGTATATTGCTGCATATGATAGCAATTTTAATGAGATACGAGCTAATACATATGGTGGAACTTACAGTTCAAATGCTCGTTCAATTCTAATAAATGATTCTGGGAATTTTGTTATTGTAGGTAATTCTAGTTCTACAAACAATGAAATGTCAGATATCAAAATTGGTATTCAAGGAAATAGTGATGCTGTAATATTTGAAATTGACAAAAATAATCAATCAATAATATCTAAAGGAATATTTGGCGGAACAGACGGGGCTGATAGTTTTTATGATGTGATAGAATTATCTGATGGATATATTGCAGTTGGTAATTCTAATTCTACTGATCATGACATGGATGGGATAAATAAAGGTGGAACAGATGCTATTGTAGTTAAGTATGGAAAAACAACTGATATCAATGGAGTTTTACCCATCATATGGAAAAAAGTTATAGGTGGAAGTAATAATGATATTTTTAGAAGCATTATTATAGATAATGATGAGTTGGTGGTTGTAGGAGATAGTAACTCTATCGATTTTGATCTTGAAAATATTACAAAAGCTAATAACGAATATTACGATGGTTTAATAGTAAGATTATCTCAAACTGGCGAGATAATAAATAAAGCAACCTATGGTGGAACAAAAAGTGACTTTTTAAATAAAGGAATTAAAGATGATAATAAATTAGTAGTTGTAGGAAGAAGTTTTTCAATTGATACTAATATTGAACCATTTAACCTAGGAAATAGTGATGCTGTTATGATAAATTTGGATTTAGATTTTAATCCAATCAATAATTTTCAACTTAAAACTTTATTGAAAAATAAACCAAAAGAATTAGTAAAAAATTATGGTGAAAATATACCACTTCCTGAGAATAGGGACAGCTTAAAATTATATACAACTAATGATGCTACAAATGATTTAGGTAGTTGGTGTACAACAGGGAATGTTGACCCAAATAGTAATTATAATCATGTTAATTGTCTACAACCTTTTGATAGTGCTGATATGGTAAAATTATATGAAAATATAGTTACTTATAACAACAATGTTGATGTTAACGTTAATAATATTAATAACTGGATAAGATTGTATTTTTACTTTGGAAATGGTGGGGCAAATGAAATTAGTAATGTAAAAATAACATTTGACGGATCTTTGGAAATGACTATTGAAGAAGCAGTGAATCAAGATTATATAGAACCACTAGTTTTATTAGGTAGTAGTCGCTCTGGAACGGGATATTATTTTCCAGATACCTTTAATATAATAAGTGGTGGTAGTTCGGGGACAGGAAATTTCCCTTTAACATATGTACTTATAAAACCTAAGAATAAAAAGTTGATCAATATATCATTTGATTCATCTAAAGAACTTTTGTCCACACAAGCAAATTTTCAAGTACATGAGTTTAATAATTACGATATTTCATTAACTAAAGCAGAATAATGGGCTTTGGTATTAATATGTGAATTAAAATATTGGTAATAGATAAAAAATATTATCAATATTTTTTTATACAAATATGTAAAGAATTTTCTTTTAGAAATAATAAGATTGACTGACGATATATGTTGTGCTATCATTTAGTTATAATAGAAAGGTTTTGGATTTAATGAAGAAAAAAGGATTTACATTAATAGAATTACTTGCAGTAATAGTAATTCTAGCAATCATAGCTCTAATATCAATGCCTATTATTTTAAACATAATTGGTAATGTACAGGAGTCAAGTTTAAACGTGATAAAAAATAATATGGAAAAAGCTGCAGAACTTTATGTATTTGCTAATCTAGATGAATATAACTTAAAAGAAGGTGAAAAAGAATATATTCAGTTAAGCCAATTAGAAGGGACTTATTTAAAGAAAGTAAATAATCCAGCGGGAAGTGAAGCATGTGAAGGATATGTAAAGGTAGAGAATGTAAGTGGAAAAATTACTTATAGTGCGTATCTTGATTGTGGAAATGGTCAAAATTTACTAGTGGATTCGAGCTATGTAAATTATGGTGGAAATTATTTAGATGACTTTAAAGAAATAAAATCAACTAGTGATGGTGGATACATCGTTGTTGGAAGCAGTAATTCAACAACCTATAGTGGAAACACTAATAAAGGTAGCGAAATGAATTATGATGCTATAATTGTAAAATATGATAGTAACGGTGTAGAAGAATGGTCTAGAAATTTTGGTGGATCTAATCATGATTATTTCCACGCAGTAGTAGAAGATAACGGTGGTTATGTAGCTGTTGGCGAGAGTATTTCACAAGATGGAGACATGAGTAATTTAGAGACTAAGCAACATAATAGCATTTTAGTTAAATATGACTATAATGGAAACTTAGTTGAGAAAAAAGTATTGTTTTCATATACCGGAATACCACACTCATATGCTAGAAGTATAATTTATGATGGAAATAATTATTATATCGGAGGAAGTGCTCGTGGTGTGAATACGGCAGCACCTGAGATGTATATAGGAAAATACGATAGTAGTTTTAATCAAATATGGGTAAAGACATATGGAGGAACTAATTATGCTTCATATGAAGGTAAAATTATTAAAAATAGCGAAGGAAATTTAGTTATTTTCGGTAACAGTGGATCAACAAATAACGAGATGTCTGGTCTAAAAATAGGTCCTTTAGGTAATCGCGATGCCGTAATCATTGTTGTTGATGAAAATAATGGTAACATCATATCAAAAGGAATATTTGGTGGAACTAATGGTCCTGATTCTTTTGAAGACATAGTTGAAATATCTGATGGATATATAGCAGTCGGATATTCTGGTTCGAATGATTATCATATGGAAAATTTACACAAGGGTGGTAATGATGCAATAGTAGTTAAATATAGCAAAGTAGCTATTGATGGAATTTTACCAATCCAATGGGTAAAGGTTGTAGGCGGAAGTAATAATGATCAGTTTAATAAATTAATAATAAGAAACAACGTTTTGACATTAATAGGATCTTCAAATTCAATTGATGGGGATATGCAATCTATTACAAAAGCAAGTAATGAATTCTACGATGGTTTTGTAGTAAAGATGGATATAGACGGTAATGTTATTTCAAAAATAACATACGGAGGAAATAAAAGTGACTTTTTAAATAGCGGAATATATAACTTAAATAAATATGTAATAGTAGGAAGAAGTTTTTCAACGGATGGAAATATAGAACCATTTAATTTGGGTAATAGTGATGCAATAGTTGTAACATTAGATGATGATTTAAATCCAGTTAAGGAATTCAAGTTACAAACCTTACTTTTGATTAAACCAAAAGAAATTGTTAAAAATTATGGGGTTGCTATTCCGTTACCAGAGAATAAAGATAATTTAAAACTATATACGACAAACGATGCAACTAAAGATTTAGGAACTTGGTATACTTCATATAGTTACCTTGATCCAAATAGTAATTATAAAGCAGTTAATTGTTTACAGCCGTTTGATGATGCTAATATAAAAAGACTATATAGTGGAGCGGTAAATTATCAAAATACAGTTTCTATAAATCCAGAGAATAAAAACAACTGGGTAAGAATAATGTTTAATTTTGGTAGTTCCAGCGCCGGTCAAGAGATAAATAGTTTGTATCTTAAATTTAATGAAAGAGAAGCAGTTAGTGTGAATGAAGCAGTGTCATTAGGATATATAGAACCTTTAGTAATAAGTGGTGGATTAACAACAGGAGTTTATTTTTTCGAAAATACTTTTAATGTATTAAGTGGTGGAAGTAGTGGATTAGGAACAGTTCCTAGTTTGAATATTTTAATTAAACCACGTGATTTAAAACTTGAAATGGTTAGTTTTAATTCTGCAAAAGAACCATTAATTACACAAGCAAGATTTGAAGTGTAGGAATTTTCTAATTTTGATATTTCACTAACTAAAGCAGAGTAATATGATTCGACACACAGTAACATAAGATGACAAAATTTATTTGTCATTTTTTTATGCCTAATTTTTTATTTTTTTTACAAAAACTATTTACAAAGCTCTATAAAAAGGGTAAAATAGTGGTACACAGTGGTAGAAAGTGGGTAATAGTGGGGGTGATAATATGTTCATGGGTGAATATCATCATAGTATCGACGATAAAGGAAGATTAACTATTCCAGCCAAAGTACGATATGAGTTAGGTGAAAAATTCATTATTACAAGAGGGTTAGATAACTGTTTATTCATCTATCCTCGTAATGAGTGGAATAATATTATTGGTAAATATAAAGAATTACCCAACACGAAAGATGCTCGTAATTTTATGCGATTCTTCTTGTCGGGTGCTACCGAATGTGAATTTGATAAACAAGGTAGAATCAACATTCCTTTTCCATTATCTAAATACGCAGACTTAAAAAAAGATTGTATCATCATTGGGGTTAATGAACGATTAGAAGTTTGGAGTAAAGATCGTTGGGAAGAATTTATCCTTAATAACGAAGATAGTTTATCAGATATTGCAGATAACTTATTTGCATCTAATTTAAATATTTGAGGTGATAATATGCATAAGAGTGTTTTACTAAATGAGTGCTTAGAATATTTAAAATTAGAAGAAAGCAACATTGTAGTTGATTGTACACTTGGATATGGCGGACATAGTAGTGAAATACTAAAAAGAATAAAAAGGGGTTTTCTATTCGCCTTTGACCAAGACATTGATGCTATTAGTTCTAGTGATGCTAGACTAAAGCAAATAGGTAACAATTATGAAATTATAAAAAGTAACTTCTCAAACCTAAAAGAGGAGTTAGCAAAAAGAAAAATTGATAAAGTAGATGGTATCTTATTTGATTTAGGAGTTTCTAGTCCGCAGTTAGATGAAACAGAGCGTGGCTTTAGTTTCCATAACGATGCTAGATTAGACATGAGAATGGATCAAACAAGTTCGCTATCAGCATATGAAGTTGTTAATAATTATTCGTATGCACAGTTGGTTAATATTTTTCATAAATATGGGGAGGAAAAATATGCAAGTGGGATTGCTAATCAAATTGTTAAATCTCGTGAAGAAAAATCAATTGTGACTACGTTGGAACTAGTGGAAATTATAAAAAGGGGAGTTCCAGAAAAATATAAACGTGAAAAACATCCAGCTAGAAAAGTATTTCAAGCTATTAGAATTGAAGTTAACAAAGAGTTGGATGTATTTGAAAGTGCACTTAGACAAGCCTTAGATTTAATAGCAGTTAACGGTCGTATTTGTGTTATAACATTTCATTCTTTAGAAGATAGGATATGTAAGCAAGTTTTTAAAGAAATAAGTAGTATTGATAAAGCACTTGTAAACTTACCAGTTATTCCGTCACAGTATGAACCTAAATTCAAAATAATTGCTTCAATTGATCCAAGTGAAGAAGAACTAGAAGAAAATAATCGCTCTAGGAGTGCTAAGTTAAGAGTGATCGAAAGAATAAAAGAATAAGAGGGATAAACATGACAAAGAAAAAGACGAGAAGAATGAAAATATCAAAGGGTGAAAAATTATTATATTTTAGTGCTGTTATGAGTTTAACATTGACATTAATTCTAAAGGTTTTTTGTGGTGCTAGTGTTGGACATTTAAATATGAGTGTTGAAAAATTAAAGTTTGAAATTACAAACCAAGAAAAGAAAATCGAAAGTTTAACAATGAAGGTCAATGAATTAACTTCATTTGATAAAGTTAAAGATATTGTCAAAGATATGGGATTAGCTTATAATAATGACAATATCATTGTAATTGATAAATAAATGAGGTGTTAGTATGAAAACAAGAAATAGTTTAAATCAACCATGGAATTTTCCAAAAAGAGTGTTTAAAGTATTTCTTGTTTTTATTATGCTTTTATTTGCTCAGTTAACTTATTTATCAGTTTTTCCTAATATTTATGGAATTAATATGGATGCTTTTGCTAAGCAAAGAAATACAGTAGAAAAAAAATTGTATGCAGCTAGAGGTAATATTTATGATAGGGATAAAAATATTTTAGCTCTTAACGTTGCATCGTACACAGTAATAGCGTTTTTAGATGCAAGTCGTACGGGTAGTTCTAAAAGACCACTGCATGTTGTTGATAAAGAAATGACGGCTAAAGCTTTAGCCCCTGTTTTAAATATGACAGAGGAATACCTACTTAATTTACTTAACGGTAAAGGTTATCAAGTTGAATTAGGTCCTGGAGGACGAGGTATAACTGAATTAAAGAAAGAAGAAATTGAAGATTTAGGATTACCAGGAATTGCTTTTATGGAAAATCATAAGAGGAACTATCCCAATGGTGATTTTGCATCATATATTTTAGGTTACGCTAAACAGTATGAAGAAATTAAAGAAGTTGACGGAATAAAAGAAACTATTTATGATATAGTTGGAGAATTAGGTATAGAATCTAAATACAATGATTTATTAAAAGGCGTAGATGGTAAATTAATATTTCAACGTGATCGATTTGGTTATAAAATACCGGATACTAAAGAAACAAGGATAGATGCTGTTAACGGTAACGATATATATTTAACGCTTGATGCAAGTATTCAAAGATTTATTGAAGGTGAATTAAAAAATGCTGCTAAAGAGTTTGATCCAGAATGGATGCAACTAACGGTTATGGATGCTAAAACGGGAGCTATATTAGGAACTTCTTCTGTTCCTTCATTTGATCCTAATATTAGAAATATAACTAATTATGAAAATCCTTTAATATCGTATGTATATGAACCTGGTTCAACAATGAAAACTTACGCATATATGTGTGCAATTGAAAAAGGAACCTATAAAGGTAGTGATACATTTTTATCAGGAACAATTAGTGTAGGTGGACATACAGTAGGTGATTGGAATGGTAAAGGATGGGGAACTATTACTTATGATAAGGGATATGAATTTTCAAGTAATGTTGGAATTGCCAATTTACTACAAACAGCACTTAATAAAAATGACTTAAGAGAATGTTATAATAAATATGGATTTGGTGAAAAAACAGGTATTGAATTACCAAGGGAACAAGTTGGTAGTTTGAAATTCAATTATGAAATTGAAGTAGTAGCTGCAGGTTATGGTCAAGGTATAACAACAACTGCTATCCAACAATTGCAAGCATTAACTATGCTAGCAAACAATGGTAGTATTGTTAAACCTTATATTGTTGAAAAAATAATAGACCCAAATACTAATGAAACTGTATTTGAACATGGTATTCAAAAAAGTGAACAAGTTATTAAGACATCAACTGTTAATACAATGAAAGATTTAATGCATAATGTTATTTATGGTAATGATGTTGGAACTACTGGTGGTTCATATAAAATAGAAGGTTTTGATATTATAGGTAAAACAGGTACATCACAAATATATGATCCAAAAACGGGGAGATATTTAAATGGGACAAATGATTATATTTATTCATTTGCCGGAATGTACCCTAAAGATGAGCCGGAAATTATTATTTATGCTGCTATGAAAAAACCAACATGGGGAAAAAATTTAGCTTTAACTAGAGCAACTACTGGGGTAATGAAGAGTGTAGCGAAGTATTTAAATATGTTTGGTGATAATGAAGAAGAAGGTTCAATAATTAAATATGAGTTACCATCTTACATTAATAAAAACATTGAACAGGTGATAACTGATTTAGAAGAAAAAAATATTGTGCCGATAGTTATTGGGGAAGGAACAAGGGTAATTAAGCAATTTCCAAATCGTTATAATACCGTTTTGTCATATGACAAAGTGTTTCTTGTAACAAACGATTATAATATAAAAATGCCATCGGTTATAGGATGGTCGCGCAGTGAAATAATAAATTTATGTAATTTATTAGGAATCAAATATGAATTAGATGGTTATGGTTACGTAACTGAGCAAAGTATAACAAAGGGAACTGTTTTAACTAAGGAAGATATACTGTTAATAAAACTAGAAGAAAAATTTAAATTAGATGATAAAAATCATCAACAAGAACAAGCACAATGAAAGACTAGAGAATTTCTAGTCTTTTTAAAATATATTTTGACAAATATTAACTTTTTTGGTACAATCATTGTAGAAACTGCACATATAATGTAAAACAACGAAAAGAAATTACTATATTTTAGTTGATTATGGTAAAAAAAATTAACAAATTGACTAAAATTAAAATATAGTATAATAAGTTTAGGGGGAGAATTTATGAACGAAGGAAGAGATTTTTCAATCAAGGATGTAGTATTACAAGGTCTATTTGTTATAGTGTTTGTGTTTATTTTAATTACCTTATTTCCAATGAAAGGTGATGTTAAAAAAACACTAGATCCACTTTATCAAAGAATTTTTAATGAAAACGTGCAAACAATGCAACAAGCAGCTAAAAGTTATTATACAGAAGCAAGATTACCAAAGAACGTTGGTGATAGAACTTATATGACTTTATCAGAGATGCTAGAAAAAAAGTTAGTTTTGCCATTTGTTGATAGTCAAAACAATCAATGTGATCTTAATAATTCATATGTTGAGGTTACAAAGATGGATGATGAATACAATTTAAAAGTTAATTTAAAATGTACTGATAAAAGTGATTATGTAGTGACTCATGTTGGATGTTATAACTATTGTGAGAATGCTGTTTGTGAAAAAGAAGAAGAAACAGAAAAACCAGTAGTTAATAAACCAACAACAACTACACCAACCAATAATACGAACAATAACAATAATAACACTACTACTAAGGGTGTAACTTATTATGAGTATTATACTCAAACAGTTGAAAAACAAGCTGTTCAAACAACTGTTAAAGTTCCATATTCAGTAGCATATTCAGAAAAGATGTGTGTTTATCGTGAGGTAACAAGATTAACCAAGAATTTCTATTCAGTAGGTTATGTAAGTGAATCAGCTGTTGAAAACTCAAGCACTAGTCTTATATCTAGTAAGACTCATAATTATGGATTTAAGTTGAGTAGTGCTGCAACAAATGTTAAGTTAAAAGGTGTTTATGAAGGAACTGGATATTTCAGTTTAAGTACTTATTTATATCAAAAAAATAATAATGAAATATATGATTATAATTACACACCAAGTGCTTATAGTGCAACTGTGCCATCAAGCACAACGACATTTAATAAGTCTGCTTTAAATAGTGCACATATTTCAAGTGTAAGAGTAAATGGTACAACCAATTATAATAATGTTTATGTAGCAAGAGACTGGAATACATCTGATGGATATAAATTTGATTATACATTTAATTTAAGTAGATATTATACTAATATGTCACTTGATAATGGAAGTTTAACTAGTTATTATGATTCTAAACAAGGATATATCTTATTTGTACCACTTAGATTTGCAATCGAATTTGATGTTCTTCATGGTTATACGAAAACTGATGAATGTAGTGATTTAAATAGTGCACAAAAAGATTACATTATTGATAATTATTACACAACTAAATATAAAACAGAATATAAAAATGAAACAAAAACAGAATATAAAGATGTTGTAAAAAATAGTGCTAAAAAATGGACTACTAAGAAAAATGTGTCAGGATATATTTATACTGGTGCAACTAAAGTAGTTAAATAATAAAAAAGAAGACAATTAAATAAAATTGTCTTTTTTTTATGGTTTGTACATATATATTAATAGGTGATTTATATGTTCTTTAAAGGTATTCATAGTCGTATAAAAATTATATTAGTGATTATTATTTTCTTATTTATATTAATAGTTGGAAAAGTATTTTATATCCAAGTTATTGATTATCATAGGTTAAATAAATATGCATCTGGGTTATGGAGTCGTAATTTACCAATTGAGGCTAATAGGGGATTAATATATGATCGTAATGGAGTTCTTCTAGCCGATAATTTAACCACAACCTCACTTGTATTAATTCCCAATCAAATTGATAATAAGGAAGATACTGCCAAAAAATTAAGTGAAATATTAGGTGTTAGTTATGAGGATATGTATAGTCATGTAAGCAAAAGAACATCAATAGAAAGAGTTCACCCAGAAGGTAGACGATTAACATATGAAATAGCTGATAAAATAGATTCTCTTAAATTAGCTGGTGTATATTTAGTAAAAGAATCTAAACGTAATTATCCATATGATACATATTTATCACATACTTTGGGATTTGTTGGAATAGATAACCAAGGATTAAGTGGTTTAGAATTAATGTATGATAATTATCTAACTGGTAGTTATGGGGCAATAAAATATTTTAGTGATGCTAAAGGAAATCGATTACAGCTAACCGAAATATATGAAGAACCACAAGACGGTATTAACATGACTTTAACCGTTAACCATAAGATTCAAATGGCATTAGAACGTGAGTTAAATAATGCTATTGCTAAATACAATCCTGATCAAGCTCTAGGGATTGTAATGGATCCTAATACAGGTGAAATATTAGCTTTATCATCAAGACCAAACTTTTCTCCTAGTAATTACCAAGATTATACAGTTGAAGAAATAAATCGTAATTTACCAATATGGGCTACATATGAACCAGGTTCAACATTTAAAATAATTACTTTAGCTACTGCCTTAGAAGAAAAATTAGTAGATTTACAAAATGATACATTTTATGATTCTGGTAGTGTTCAAGTTGAAAATGCTCGTATTAAATGTTGGAAAGCAGGAGGACATGGACATCAAACATTTATGCAAGTTGTTGAAAATTCCTGTAACCCTGGGTTTGTAGCTTTGGGTCAAAAAATAGGCAAAGAAACTTTATTTGATTATATTCATAATTTTGGGTTTGGTAAAAAAACAGGTGTTGATTTAAATGGTGAAGGTAGTGGGATATTATTTAATCTAGATAATGTGGGCCCAGTAGAACTCGCAACCACTGCATTTGGTCAAGGAGTCAGTGTTACACCTATACAACAAATCACAGCTGTTAGTGCTGCTATTAATGGTGGTTATTTATATAAGCCTTATATAGTAAAAAGTTTAAACGAACCAGAAACCAATAGTGTAATAAAAGAAAACAAAAAACAGGTTGTAAGAAAAGTTATTAGTTCTGATACAAGTGAACAAGTGCGAAATGCATTAGAAAGTGTTGTGTCAAACGGTACCGGAAGACCAGCCTATATTGATGGATATCGAGTAGGTGGTAAAACCGGTACTGCTCAAAAAGTTAAAGATGGTAGATATATGGTTGGAAATTATATAGTATCATTTATAGGTTTTCTACCAGCTGATAATCCTGAAGTGGTAGTTTACATTGCAATTGATAATGCTAAAGGGGTAACACAATATGGTGGAACAATTGCGGCTCCGATTGCAAGAAGTGTAATGTTAGATGCAATTGAAGCACTTAATATCGAAAAAAGAGAAGGTGGCATGGAAAAAGAATACAATTATTTAGATCGTAAATATGCAGATGTTCCAAATGTAGTTGGCATGAGCGTTGATGATGCTATGCCTATGTTAAAAAAATTCAAAGTAGAGTTTACAGGAAGTGGTGAAGTAATAGAATATCAATCACCAAGTAGTGGTGAGCGAATCTATGAAGGTGAAGTAGTTAGATTGTTATTAAAGTAATAGGGGTGGATATATGTTAATTTTAACTAAGTCAGTTTTGGTTATGATGCTAGGATTTATAATATCAATTATAATGGCACTAATACTAATCCCGATTTTAAGAAAAATGAAGGCTAACCAACGATTAAGTATATACTTAGAAGATACTCATAGAACCAAACAAGGAACACCAACAATGGGGGGACTTATTTTTATAATTCCAACCCTCCTTATATTTCTAGTCTTATTTCTTACTAAAAAAATAAATTTAAATTATACAATTGTTATTGTGTTATTCACGTTTATAAGTTATGGATTAATAGGATTTATAGATGATTATCTTATAATTAAACGTAAGAATAATAAAGGTTTAAGTGAAGCCGCTAAAATGATATTACAATTGGCTATTGCAGTAATATTCTTTTATCTATTTATGGTTGCTGGTAATGAGCCATTATTATGGGTACATACATTAGGAATAAAATTAGATATTGGCTGGTTATATGGGTTATTCATTTTGTTTGTTTTAGTAGCAAGCAGTAATGCTGTTAATATTACTGATGGATTAGATGGTCTAGCAGGCGGTCTTTCTGTTTTAGCGCTACTAGCATTTGGAATTATTAGTTGGGGAACTGGGTGGCTAGATGGATATGAAGAAGTTGCATTATTTTGTTTTACAATGATAGGATCTATTTTAGGATTCTTAATATTTAATGTAAGTCCTGCTAAAGTATTTATGGGTGATACTGGTTCTTTAGCAATCGGAGGAGTAATAGGAGCAATAGCTATTGTTACTAGACATGAGTTATTATTAATAATAATTTGCATTGTTTTTGTAATCGAAACAATGAGTTGCGTTATACAAAGAATATACTATAAATTTACTAAAAAAAGAATTTTCCCAATGACACCAATCCATCATAGTTTTGAAAAAATGGGTTGGAATGAAAGAGATATTGTTAAATTATTTTGGATAATTGGTTTAATAGGAGCGATGATGGCAATCATTTATGGAGTATGGTTTTAAATAGGGGTGATTAAATGAAAAAACAAACAATTGATATTCTGCTTATATCAGCAATCATAATAATATCAATATTCGGAGTAATCATAATTTTTTCTTCATCAAGTATTTGGGCAGAATATAAATTTAATGACCCTTATAAATATTTAAAACATCAAGGTTTATTTCTAATAATAGGATTAGTATTAATGGTAATAACAAGCAAAATTAACTACCAAATATATTATCAAAAATCTAATATAATATTACTTGCTTGCTTAATATTACTTATACTTGTTTTAATTCCTGGAATAGGTACAGTTAGAAATGGTAGTCGTAGCTGGTTTGGGATTGGTTCTTTTGGCATTCAACCCAGTGAGTTTACTAAACTTGCGCTTATTATATTCACATCAAAATACTTATCGAAAAATCAAAAAGCAATACGGGATATAAAAAAAGGAGTATTACCAATAATAGGACTAACGCTACTAGTTTTTGGACTGATAATGCTACAACCTGATTTTGGAACAGGAACCATCATTGTAATGACAATAGTAGGTTTGTTATTTGTAGGTGGGGTAGATTTTAAATTCTTTATAAGAATTGGGGTTTTAGGATTAATAGGAGTTACAGGTTTAATTGCCGTAGCCCCATATCGTTTAGCAAGAATATTATCATTCTTAAACCCATGGAAAGATCCATTAGGTAGTGGATTTCAAATAATCCAATCACTATATGCAATAGGACCAGGTGGCTTATTAGGATTTGGTTTAGGTAATTCAAGACAAAAACATTTCTATTTACCAGAACCCCAAACTGACTTTATTTTTTCTATTATTAGTGAAGAATTTGGGTTTCTAGGGGTAATTATTGTTGTGAGCCTATTTTTAATAATAATAATAAGAGGTTTTAAAATAGCCCGTAATTGTCAAGATATCTTTGGAAAATATTTAGCTTTTGGAATAATCTTTGGACTTTCTTTTCAGGCAATATTAAACCTAATGGTAGTAGTTGGACTTATTCCAGTAACGGGAGTTACATTGCCATTTTTAAGTTATGGAGGTTCCAGTTTAATTATTACTTTAATATCAATGGGGGTTGTTTTAAATATCAGTCGTTATCAAAAATAGTTAGTTGATATTTGGTTAACACATTTAATTAAATCATAAAAAAGGGTATTTACGTAATATCTTTTTTTTGTTATAATGTTAATAGTATTCATACATACCGGTATTTTAAAAAGGAGTGAATAAAATGACAGAAGAATTATATTTAAAGGGGTTAATACAAGATAATTTAGATCAAGCAAGATTATTAAGAGCACAACCAGAAGTAGATGCTAAAGAAATAGATGATATTTTATGGCGTGTTTTAGGTTTATCTCTTGAATTAGATGAATTGTATGCAGCTCAAATTAGAGAAGTGGATACAAGAGAAGTTGTAACAATCAAAGAAGAATTGTTTAAACGTCAAGAGATGGTTGAACTTTCTAATCGTAGAGAAGAAGCTATTTCTACGATGTTTGATCGTGACAATGCGGATGAAAACAGTTTGGCTGAACTATTTGAAGATATGAGAAAAGAAACTCAATACACAACAACTTTTTATGAAAGTGATGTTAGATTAGTTCAGGAACAATTAGATGAAGTAAGAGAAGCAAATGATAGAGTGGCTGAATTACGTGCGGAAAGACAAAGTGTTGAAAATCAAATTGCGGCTATCAGAAATAATGCGGTTTCGTTCGAAGATTTTAATGCTTCTTTAAATGAAGATTATGAAAGATTTATCGTAGAAAATGAAATAGATGATATTGATTTAGAACAAACTATGCGTGAAAGAGCTCGTCGTTTAGAAAGACAGGCAATTATTAATAGAAATCGTGAATTAGCTAAGACTGCTACAAATGTTAATGTAAATGATTACAGATATAGTAATGCTTTATCAGATAACGAAGTAGTCTTACATGAGTTAGATGAAAAATTATTCTTATATGAATTAGGTAATTTGTTTAGAATGGAAACTAATTCATATGAAGAATTATTAGAAAAATCTAAAAAAATTCATGCTTACGTATCTGATCGTGAAATAACTAGTTCACGTATTAATGATCTGAGTCATCCAAATGAGATTTCTTATCGTACGGTTGCTTTTGCAATGGATGTAAATAATATTGAAAATCAAATTAATGGACCAAAACGTATTGTTGAACTTGAAGAAAAACTTAATGATATTGATGTAGAAATTGAAAATGCATATAACAATGTTAAAGGAAGAAAATTATTAGATGACATTATTAATAATAAAAAGCCTGAATATCCAGGAATGGAAGTTGATACACCAGATGAAATAGAACCAATGTCAGTAGCTAGGGCAGATAATGGTGAAGAAATTGAAGTAGAAGTTGTAGGACCTGAAGAAGCTAAGAAATTTGCGAATACTAAAGATTCTGATATAGTGGATGCTGAAATCGTTGAAAGCGAAGTAACTGATTTAGTTCCATTAAATGAAGGTGAATTTGAAGTAATTGCTACAGAAAAAGCAAAACCTAGTTTATTAGAAAAAATTAAGAAATACAAAGATAAATTAGTTGCGCTTGGTAAAGGTGCTATTGCTGCTACATTAGCAGGTGGTGCTGCTATTCTTGCAAAATTAAAAGGTAAGAAAGATAAAGAAGCAATTGAAGAAGATATCGAACAAGTTGTAGAAGCTGAAGTAGTAAATGAAGATGCTGAAAAAGAAGAAAATGAACCAACTCCATTAAATGAAGGTGAGTTTGAAGTAGTTGCTACAGAAAAAGCAAAACAAACTTTACTTGATAGAGTAAAACAACATAAAGATAAATTAATATTAGTTGGAAAAGTTGCAGTTGTTGCTGTTTTAGCCGGAAGTATAATTGGATTAGCAAACTTGAATGTTGAAAAAGCAAAACAAGAAGAACTACAAAATAATATTACAATAGAACAACCAGCTGATCTTAATCCAAACATAATAGATTCAGTAATAGATGAAGGTATAGATCAAGTTGTTGAAGCTTATTCACCAACTGTTGGAGATAAAGTTAATGTTGGAGAAGGCGTTAAATACTACAGAGATTCATCAGTAGCACAACTAGAACAAAATAGTTATGAAACAGGTAAGAGTGGATTAAAACCAGGGGATTATAATGTTAATCGTATTGCTCTTCTTGCAAAAGATGCTAATGGTCAACCAACAGGTAAAATAATTGATGTAAATACTACTGCTGGAGTAAGTGCTGAGGCATTAGCTGAATCATTAGGATTACCAAAAGGTAATTATGATGTTATTATGCATATTGGTAGAGGCGATGAAAATGGTAACTACTTAGAAGCTAATAAAGGTAGTCAAAGTCCAGATGATCTATGTTGGATTAAAACTGATGGAACTTACAGTAATGGTTTAAGTTTAACTAAAGCTGCTAGTGAAGTTCTAGAAATGAATGCAGAAAGGGGAATGAGCCGATAATGAATATTAATGTGAATGAAATTATTACACTACATGACAATACAAAATATGTAGTTCTTGCTGAAACTTTATATCATGATTATAAATACTACTATTTGGTTGAAGTTGCAGAAGATGGAGAAGATATAAAAGATAGTTTTAAAATTATGAAAGAGAAAAAAGATGCAGATAGAACTATTATTGTTACAGTTACTGATGAGTCTGAATTAGAAGTTGTTAGTAAATTATTAGGTGAAAATCTAAAACAAAATGAATTAGAAGAAAAATAGTCAATTATTGACTATTTTTTCTATTTATGTTTAAATTTATCGAAAAGGGTTAAAATAAATTTAATGAGGTGAGGATATGATTAGAAGAATCATTACTTTATTATTTTTATTTTTCTGCTTAAATATCATTATTTTAAGCAACAAAAAAACGACTATACCCGTTTTCAACTATTTAGATGATAATTCTGAATATTATGCCATATATAATATATCTTTTAATAATATAAATATCAATTCAAATAATTTTATGGATTATTTTATAGATTTTAAAATGAAAATAATGGGTATTTATCCTAAAATAAATCCTATATATGAAAATAAAATAAAAGACTATGTTCAATATTATTCCTTTAATAATAAAAGCATTGAATCTAATTTAAGTAACTTTGTTAATTATTATACTAATATTCTTAGTAAAAATGGACTTAATAATGAACTTGAAAAAATCCACTTTACAGGAATAAAAATATCTAAAGTAAAAGTATATGCTTCTTTAGATGAAATAAAGAAAATAAAATCAATATATAAAAACTTAACATACGATTAGACAATTTATTTAAAAATGTCTTTTTTTGTTGTATTTCAAGTCACTTAATAGTATAATGATAGTAGGTGATGAATATGTTTTATATATGGTTAGCAATAGTTATACTTCTTACAATAGTTGAATTTTTAACGGTAAATTTAACTACAATTTGGTTTGTTTTAAGTGCCTTAGTAGCTTTGTTATTGTCGTTTGTAACTGATAATTTCCTATTACAGTTTACAGCGTTTGTTGTGCTTGGAGTTGTTCTTTTAATAACGACAAGACCAGCATTATTAAAACTACTTGTCAAACACAAAGAGAAAACTAACATTGATCGAGTTATTGGCATGAGAGGAATTGTTACTGAAGAAATCAAGAAAAACAATTATGGTGAGGTTAAGGTCGATGGTAAAAGATGGACTGCTTATGCTGATAAAAAGATAAAAGTTGATGCTGTTGTAAAAATTTTAGAAATTAACGGTGTCAAATTAAAAGTAGAAGAGGATGGTGAGTAAGAATGGATATTTTAATAATCATATTAATTTTAGTTGGTGTCTTAATTTTGCCTAATATTAAAGTTGTTCCACAAGCAAGAACTTACGTAATTGAAAGAATTGGTTCTTATTATACAACTTGGAATAATGGACTTCATTTTAAAATACCTTTTGTTGATCGTGTATCAAATCAGGTTACTTTAAAAGAAATAGTTAAGGATTTTGCTCCGCAACCTGTTATTACTAAAGATAACGTAACTATGCAAATAGATACAGTTGTGTATTTTCAAATAACTGATCCAAAACTTTATACATATGGAGTAGAAAATCCACTTAGTGCAATTGAAAATTTAACTGCAACTACTTTACGTAATATTATTGGTGATTTAGAATTAGATCAAACTTTAACATCACGTGATATTATTAATTCTAAAATGCGTTCTATCTTAGATGAAGCAACAGATCCATGGGGAATCAAAGTTAACCGTGTTGAAGTAAAAAATATTATTCCTCCAAGAGATATTCAAGAAGCTATGGAAAAACAAATGAGAGCAGAAAGAGAACGTCGTGAAGCTATCTTAAGAGCCGAAGGTGAAAAGAAATCAAGTATTTTAATTGCTGAAGGTGAAAAAGAAAGTGCTATTTTAAGAGCAGAAGCTAAAAAAGAATCACAAATTCGTGTTGCTGAAGGTGAAGCGGACGCTATTATTAAAATAAAAGAAGCAGAAGCACAAGGAATAAAATTATTAAAAGAAGCTAAAGCAGATCAATCAGTGTTAACATTAAAAAGTTTTGAAGCATTAACTAATATAGCTAATGGTCAAGCAACAAAAATAATAGTTCCATCAGAATTACAAAATATTGCTACTATAGGAACTACTATAAGTGAAATGTTTAAAGATAGTAAGGAAAAATAATTTTGAATTCTTCTTTAGATTATTTAAAAAACATATTTAAAGTAATAATTTGGCCAATTCTTTTCGGAATTGGTCAATTTACTATTATAGTAATTTTTACACTGATTTTTAATACTACGCTTAAACTGGATAATGATGTTTTGTCTGCTTATATGGAAACTGAAAGTTATCATATAGAATTGAGTAAATTCTTAAATGATAATAAATTGATTATAGCTCTTTTAACAACTCTTATATTTTTGCCTATTTTTATAAAGACATATAAAAAATATAAACAAAAAAAATCTATAAAATTAACCGTTAAAGATATATCATTATTTTCCTTGTTAGGAATATCAATATGTTTTATATTTAATATTATAGTTTATTACCTTAATAATATTTGGAATTTTACCAATCTTTATTCAGAAAGAATAGTTTTAATTAATTTGGTAATTACTATTATATGTACGGGGATTCTTGGACCTATACTAGAAGAATATTTGTTTAGAGGAATTGTCTATAATAAATTAAAAAAATTTAATACAAAATATAATTCTATGATTATAACTAGTTTGATATTTGCACTACTACATAATAATTATGTAAACATTATATATGCATTTTTAATAAGTTTAATATTAACTTATGTATATGAAAAATATCAAACAATTAAAGCACCAATAATTATTCATATGGTTGCGAATACGAGTGTTATTTTATTTCTTGATCTAATTACGGATAATGGTTATATAATGAATACTATGCTTTTATTAGGCATGAGTTTTATCTTATTTATAGTATTAAAAAATATTTTTAAAAGAGAGTATATAAATTAAAATAGCGGTTATAATAATAATGCCTTAGAGATAAGGCGTATAAAGAGCTATAGGGGTAATCCTATAGCTCTTGTTTTATATTATAATTATCTAATTAAATGTAAAGTCAATTGACAAATATTACTAATAGTTGCTACAATAAAAGGGTATAATATTGGAAGGTAGTGTAGTATATGAAAAAAGGATTTACATTAATAGAACTTTTAGCAGTCATAGTAATTCTGGCTATAATTGCTCTTATCGCAACTCCATTAATTTTAAACGTAATTGATGAAGCCAAGAAAGGTTCTTTTAAAAATTCAGCTTATGGAATAGTTCAAACTGCTGAATTAAAATATACCCAAGATACTTTAAGTGGTAATGAAGGTGAAGCAACATTTACTTATGTGGATGGGGTTGAAACTTCAAATGTAGATGGAAAAAAGCTCGATTATAAGGGATCAAAACCACAAAATGGTGTAGTTAAGATAAATAACAATGGTGAAGTAGCTCTTGCTTTACATGATGGAAAATATTGCGCTTTAAAAAGCTATAGTCAAAGTAGTGTTACAGTAATTGAAGTGCCAAAAGACGAATGTAATTTAGTAGAAGAAATAGCTTATTCTGACTTTAATGTTTTAAAAGGTGTTAATAAGCCTAAATTAGCAACTGGTATGACGCCAATAAAATGGAATGAAACAGAGTGGGTAGATACTACTGAAAGTGATTTAGAGTGGTATGATTATAGTACTAAAAAATGGGCTAATGCTAAAACAGAGGATGGTTCATTTTGGGTATGGATTCCAAGATATGCATACCAAATAGCAGATGGATATCACACTAGTGAAACCGGAACAATAAATATTAAATTTTTAATTGATAAAACAAATAATACAATAGATGCAGTTCCAATAGCAACAACTCCTTTATATAGTGGTGATAGTCAAACCAATTATGTATCGCATCCTGCCTTTAAATTTGGAGATAATAATGTCACAGGAATATGGGTTGCTAAATTTGAACCAACTGCAGTTGAAGGTCTTGATAACGCAACTGTTGGTGACAACGTAACAACAAAAACAGTTAAAATAATACCAAATGTTCAATCATGGCAATATATAACTGCAGGCAATGCTTATGAAGTTGTTATGAATATGAAAGAAAAAACAGATGTATATGGGTGGAATGCTAGTGAAATTGATACTCATATGATGAAAAATACAGAGTGGGGAGCAGTTGCATATTTATCTAAATCAATATACGGTATGAATGAACAAGAAATCTGGATTAATCCAAATAGTGATTATATAACAGGATGTGCTGGTAATAGTGCAGCTGAGGCTGGCTCAACTATTTGTAATGAATATCATACAGTAAATGGTGTGAAGACTAGTACAACTGGTAGTGTATATGGTGTATATGATATGGTTGGTGGTGCTAGTGAAAGAATGTTTGCTAATTATGAAAATAATGAAGCAATGAGTGGTATTGATCCATCAACAGTATTAGACAAATATATTGACAGATATGGAGGAGATAACCGAGGTTATAATGATAGTGTTTATGGAGATGCTGTATATGAAACTAGTTTAGGAGCAACTTATAACGGAAGTTCTTGGGAAGGTAACACAACAGGTGGATGGTATGGTGATACATCTCGTATGCCATTTTCAACAGGTGCTTGGTTTTTCCGTGGTGGACGCTATTCTAGTGGAACTTCTGCTGGGGTGTTTGCTTATTATATAAGTGATGGTGGATCTATTAGTGGAAATACTTTTAGACCAGTCTTACTAGTTGGTGAAGGTTTATAAAAAAATAAAAAAGTCACTTAATAATCGATTGACATTATTGTGTGACTTTTTTTATAAAATTATTTTTATTATTAATAAAAAATGGTATAATAATAGTGGTGATTAGATGATAAAACAAATTAATGATGTCAACATAAATTATGTGACGTATGGCAACAAAGATGGCGAAAATATTGTTTTACTTCATGGTTGGGGACAAAACATAGAAATGATGCGTCCTATTGGTGATCGTTTACAAAAAGATTATCAAATAACTATTATTGATTTACCAGGATATGGTCAAAGTAGTGAACCAACTTATCCATGGACTGTAAGTGATTATGTAGAAGCAATAAAAGAATTATTAGATTTAGAAAAAATTACTAATCCAATACTAATTGGACATTCATTTGGAGGTAAGATTAGTTTACTTTATGCTAGTAAATATAAAACTAATAAATTAATATTATTTGGTAGTCCATTTAAAAAAGAAGTAGAAAAATTATCAGTAAAAGTAAGAATATTAAAAACAATGAAAAAAATACCTATATTAAATAAATTAGAGAATTTTGCTAAAAAACATATAGGTTCTCGTGATTATAGAAATGCAAGTGTTTTAATGCGTAAAGTTTTAGTAGGTACAGTTAATTTAGATATAACACAAAATGTTAAAAAAATTAAAAGTCCAACTTTAATAGTATGGGGAAGTTTAGATAGTGAGGTTCCACTAGAACATGCATATGAATTAGAAAAATTAATTAAAGATGCAGGTGTTGTGGTATATGAAGGATGTACTCATTATGCATATTTAGAAAGACTAGAACAAACAATAAGTGTAATAAAAAGTTTTTTGGGTATTAAGGAGTGATTAGATGTTAAAATTATTTATTTTATCTTTATTTCCGGTTGCTATTTATTTGATTTTTAAATCTAGAAAATCATTACATATGTTACAACAAAATTGGTATAATGATGGATATCGTTATTTAAGATGGTTAGTAAAAAATCCATATCGTGTTTTTTTAGAAGCAGATATGACTTTTATTATATTTATAATCGCATTATTTATTGATTATAAAATAGCAATGTCTTTATTTGGATTATTCTATTTAATAGTAACTTATTTATATTATCAAAAAACAAGTAAAGAACAATCAAAAAAACCATTAGTTATTACAAAAAGAGTAAGAAGATTATATGTAACAACCTTAATCTTATACTTAATACCAGTAGTAACAATCGCATTAACTTTTGATGTTGCTAATATATATATTTATTATTTAATAATTGGAGCACTTACTTACTTAAATTATTTTGTGGTAATGGTTGCTAATGTTATAAATAAACCAATAGAAAAACAAGTTTTCTATTACTATAAAAGACAAGCTTTGAAAAAATTAAAAAATATGAGTAATATGAAAATAATTGGTATAACAGGTAGTTATGGAAAAACAAGTAGTAAAAACATTTTAAATGATATATTAAATATAAAATATAATGCTTTTCCAACACCTAAAAACTTTAATACAACATATGGATTAATTAATACCATAAACAACTATTTAGATAAATTTAGTGATATATTTATAGCTGAAATGGGAGCATTTAAAAAAGGTGAAATAAAAGAAATTTGTGATTTAGTAAAACCACAATATGGTATTTTAACAATCATTGGAACTGCTCATCTTGAAAGCTTTGGAAGTCGCGAAAATATTCAATCTGGTAAATTTGAATTAATTGAATCATTACCTAAAGATGGAGTAGGAATTCTTAACAAAGATGATAAATACCAAGTTTCATATAAATTAAAAAATAAATGTAAAATAGTATGGATTGGTATAGATAAAGAAGATTGTGATGTTAGAGCAACTAATATCAAATTAAATCATAATGGAACAACCTTTGATTGTATATTTAAAGGTGATGATAAAAAATATAAGTTTGAAACAAGATTATTAGGTAAAGCTAATATTTATAACATTCTAGCAAGTATTGCTTTAGGTAAAGAATTAGGTTTATCAGTAGAACAATTACAATTAGGAGTTAAAAAAGTAAACTCAATTGAACACCGTTTAGAATTAAAGAAATATGGTAGTATAAATATAATTGATGATGCTTATAATTCAAATCCAGTAGGATCAAAAATGGCATTAGAAGTTTTATCATTAATGCCAGGTAAAAAAATTATTGTAACACCAGGTATGATAGAATTAGGGCCAGAACAATATGAACTTAACTTGGAATTTGGAAAACAAATAGCTGATGTTTGTGATGAAGTAATATTAGTAGGTGCTGAACAAACAAAACCTATTTATGATGGATTAATGACTAAAGGTTATGAAAAAGAAAAAGTACATATTATAAATGATGTAAAAGTAGCATTTAATTTAATGCAAGAATTAAAAGACAAAGAAACATATGTCTTATTAGAAAATGATTTACCTGATATTTTCAATGAAAAGGAGTGAGGTTTTATGAAAATAAAAGTAGGAGTTATCTTTGGTGGAGAAACAGTTGAACATGAAGTAAGTATTATATCAGCTGTTCAAGCTATGAATAATATTAATGAAGAAAAATATGAAATAATACCAATTTATATTAGTAAAGATCGTATTTGGTATAGTGGTAAAATGCTAACTGATATAGAAGTATATAAAGATTTTGACAGTTTAAAGAAGTATGCTAAAAAAGTAGTTTTATATAAAAAAGATGGAAACTTTAATGTTCAAACTACGGGATTCTTTAAAAGAATTATTAATCAAATAGATATAGCATTTCCAATTGTTCATGGTAATAATACTGAAGATGGAAGTCTACAAGGATATTTAGATACATTAGGTATACCTTATGTTGGAAGTAGAGTATTAGGCTCAGCATTAGGTCAAGATAAAGTTATTATGAAACAAGTAATGACAGCAGAAGGATTACCAATAGTACCTTATACTTGGTTTTATGATATAGAATATATTGTTAATAAAGATGCTATTGTTAAAGAAGTTAATAAATTAGGATATCCTGTTATAGTAAAACCAGCTTCACTTGGAAGTAGTGTAGGTATAACGGTTGCTAAAGATGAAGAAAAATTACATTCAGCAATTGATGAAGCTATGAAATATGATACTAAAATAGTAGTAGAAAAAACAGTTGATAATTTATTAGAAGTGAATTGTAGTGTTTTAGGTAATTATGAATATCAACAAACAAGTGCAATTGAAGAAGTTATGAGTACTGAAGAATTCTTAACTTATAAAGATAAATACATTGGAAATAAAAAAGGTGGTAAATCAAAAGGGATGGTATCTACTGATAGAGTAATACCAGCTCGTATTGAAAATACTATTGAACAAGAAATAAGAGATTTAGCTAAAAAAACATTTAAATCATTAAATTTAAGTGGTTTATGTAGAATTGATTTCTTAGTTGATAAAAAAACAAATAAAGTATATGTAAATGAACCAAATACAATACCAGGATCATTATCATTCTACTTATGGGAACCAGTTGGTAAAAAGTATCCTGATTTATTAGATGATATGATTTCATTAGCTATAAAAGATTACAAGAATAGATGTAAAAAAACTTATTCATTTGAAACAAATATTTTATGTAATTTTAATGGATTAAAAGGAGCTAAAGGTTCTAAAACAAAATTAAAGTAACAAATTGTTACTTTTTTTTGTTTTTCCCTTGAAAAAATATAAAAATAGGTATACAATATTAATATCCATTGGACGATTAGCTCAGTTGGTTAGAGCGCTACCTTGACGTGGTAGAGGTCATAGGTTCGAGTCCTATATCGTTCACCATTAAATATATGTCTCGTTAGCTCAGCTGGTAGAGCAACTGACTCTTAATCGGCGAGTGATAACCGAGTAAAAAACTAGTGATTTTTCTTCAAAATGTCTCCATAGCTCAGTTGGTAGAGCTCCTGACTCTTAATCAGATTGTCGCAGGTTCGAGTCCTGCTGGGGACACCAAAATGTATATAAAGAGTTCTACTAAAATAGAAACTCTTTTTTTATGATATAATTTAAATAACGAGGGAAGTGTAAAATGGGAAATATATTTAAATTATTAGATGACAATAAAATACACATTGGGTTAAGAAGATATACTTATGATGATTGGGCAACAGGAATTGAAATAACAAAATTACTAGAAAATAATAGTATAATTATTAATTATTATAACTCTATTAATGATTATTCCATAACTAGTTTAGAAAACTATATCGATTATATTTTTTTGTATAAATTAGTTGAATACGATACTTATGTTGAGATTGTAAAAGATGAAATGAAACAAGAGTTTAGTAATATAATTACTACTTTTAATGGTATCTTAAACAACTATAAACGAAAAGATATATTTAGTTTCATTAATGATAATATTCAAATAATATGCGAATACGAAGATGATGTCACTCATCATGATATTGATATAAAAATTGAAACTGTTACATATTGTTTGAAGTATAGAAGTGGAATCGATAAAGATACATGGAAATGCTTAATATCTCATTGTTCTCATTTGTTAATAGACAGTTTTGATAGATTTATCAATGTTGTAAAAGAAAACAATGATTTAGCAGATCTGTTCTTTTCAAATGACACATTAAATAAATTAGTTACATTTAGATTGGAAGATATATTTGATATATTAGTTTCTTTACAAAATCAAGCATGGTTTAGTAATAAATTTGAAGAAATAGTTACATTTCTCATAAATTATATTGAAGAACAAACGAAAGATTTAAAAGTTGAGGATGCTATTATAAGTCAAAGTTATGTTGTTAAATTATTTCGATTTTTAGATACAATAAAGCATTCAAAAGCAAAAGAATGGCAATTTAAATTAGATGAACAGAACAATTTACTTGATGATTATTTACAAAATCATGGGCAATCATTTTCATACGAAATAAACATTAAAAGTTATGTTGATATGATAGAAAAATCCGATATTGGAACAAAAGCAGCAAAGATGTTGGTATACTTAACTAATTACTCTGATGGTAAAACATTTACTCATTTCTTTGACCAATTAGTTAGAGATAGCAAACCAAGTATTACTGATTTTGTTTCTATTGCAAATGTTAAAACAAACAAGTTATTTACACCAAGTATACAGACCACTCTAGGTATAGAACTACAACACCATATGTTAAAAGTAAATTACATTTTAAATAATGATGAACTCACAAATATGTTGTTTTCTGAAGTAACTAGAAGACTTACCAAAGTATTCAATTATCACACTGTTAATTTTGTGGAAAATGAAATAATTGAAAATAACGAAATGTTATTTAACCTTATTCTGCTTTATGTTTCTATTATTAAAAGTGATAAAGAACAAAAATTATCTATTCAATTAAGTGCTATTGCTTATTCAATTGAAATGCTTACATGTGGTTTGATTGAAAAATCATTGAGATTAATATATAAAAGCAAGGTCGATGAAAATGGGTATATAAACGAAAATTCTATTTCTTTGGGAGTTTTATTGAATAAAGATAATTCTATAATAAATGATATTATAGGAATTAATCATATAAAGTTGTTAAGGTTTTATTTAATTAATGATGATAATGAAGTAGGCGAGGGAATTAGAAATAATTTAGCACATTTTAAAAATCTAAAAATGAAAGATTTTAATTATGGTAATGTGGAAAAATTACTAGTTTTATATTTTGGACTTATTACTGCAATAGCAATACAAAACGAAAATAAAAATGGCTAATCTGATAGCCATTTTCTTTTGTTTTAACTATTTAGTAGTTTCCCCATTTTATTAGTTACTTCGCTTTGCAGAGTGCTTGAAACATGGCTATAAATCATATCTGTGGTGCTACTGCTACTGTGACCAAGTCTTTTACTAATGATTTTCATGTGAATGCCTAATGCTATCTGCAATGATGCCGAAGTATGCCTTAAAGAATGAAAATTGATTTTTGGTAAATCATATTTATTAATTATCTTTCCTAGAATATGTCTAGGTGTGCAAGGGTGCATATACCAACCTTCTTCGGAAGTAAATACTTTTTTGCAACCTAACCATTTTATACCTAATTTAATTTTTGTTTCTTCTTGTTGTTCTTTAAATTGTTTTAATAAATCTAAAGTTTCTTCCATTAATGTTATTGGTCTTATAGAACTATTATTTTTTGGTTTGTCTTTTTCTCTAACTCCACCCTTAATTGCATATATAACTTTATTAATACTAATATAACCCAAATTAAAATTAATATCGTCCCATTCTAATCCTAATATTTCACCAACTCTAGCACCACTATCAATTGCTAATCTAATTAAAGTCTGATATTTTAAAGGTTCACATTCTAATGCTTTTAACAACTGCTTGGTTTCTTCAACATTGTAATATTTGGATTCTTTCTTTTCCTTTTTAGGTCTATCAATTGCTTCATTTGGGTTATCGCTTATTATCTTCCATCTTTTGGCTTTATTAAGTATTGCACCAATTAAAACATAATAATGTAATATTGTATTTTCAGTTAGTTTTTTAGGTTGTCGCCTTTCTCTTAATTTACAATAAAAATCTTCTAGTATTAAAGGGTTTAAATTGGTTAACTTTCTTTTGCCAAAATTATCATTTATAACTTCTAACATTTTCGAATAACCTATATAGGTTGTAGGGGCTAGATTTTTAGCATGTCTTTCCATATAAATTTTGCTTAATTCTTCAAAAGTGATTTTTGTATAATCAATATCATTAAGAACTTGGTTTTTATACTTTTGTATCATTTCGTTTTCCATAACTTTTGCTTGTCTTTCTGTACCATTGAAAGTTTTATATTGTCTTATTTTTTTGCCTTTACTATCATAACCGATAAAGGCTTCAATCATATATTTATTTTTATCAATTAATTTAACACTCATTTTATTTTTTCTCCATTTCTTTTATTTTTCTAAATAATCTGTTATAATGGAGTCACACAAAGGCTGTCCAAGTTTTTGTGTGACTCTCTCTCTTGTTAGTAGCAAGAGAGTTTTTTTATTCACTATCTTTATTTTCAAGTAATTTTTTTTGTATTGGTGTTAATAAGTAATCTTGCCAATTTTTTACCATATCATTATCTAATATATTAACTTGTGTTAAGAAATTTTTTATTTCTTTTTCGCTTTCTATTTCATTAATGAAACTACAATCGACTTTATCGTAATTTTCTTTAAAAAATCTATCAAACATATTGTTTAATCTAAACAAGTTATATTGATATGTTTCTAATTCTTCGTTGTTTCGCTTTTTAAATTGGTCTTCAGCTCTTTTTTGAATTAGCATTTTACCTATCTTATAAATATATCTTTTGTTATCTATATCAAGCAGTAAATTTAGAGCATTTAAGAACATATAGGGTTTATAATCCAACTTGCCATTTTTATAAACTTCTTGTTTCATTTTTATTAAAGTATCTATTGCTCTATCATTCAAACCAAGTTCACTTAGACTAGTGTATTGGTTTTTTTTATATTCACTTTTACCAAGTAAATATTCAACTGATACTTCAAAGAAATTGGCTATTTCTATTAAGTCGTAACCTTGTGGAAATCGTGTCATACCTTCATACTTTTGAATTGAAGATTTACTAATTCCTATTCCTTTTGATACTTCATCTTGGGTCAATTTTCTTTCATTCCTTAATTCTATAAGCCTATCTGCAAATAATTGATACTTTAGATTTACTTTGTTTGTATTGGTTGACATAACTTTAACTTCCTTTCTTTTGAACTCCACTTGTGTGTTCTGATGACAGTATCGCACACAGTTGGACAAGATGTCAATAGTATTTTAAATAAAAATTAAAATAGACAATTGGACACTAAAAAAGTTAATAATTTTTATTAACGACACAATCAAAAGCAATTGAAAAACCTCACTAAAATTGCTTGAACAAGCAATTGCCTCTAGTATAAAATGAGTATGCTTGTTGCCAAGAGTGTAACTAAAAAAATGCAAGAATACAGTTAGGAGGTGCCGATATTGGCTAGAGATGTTTTTAATGTAAAAGAAGTTGCTATCTATTTACATATTAGTGAAGCATTTGTTAGAAAGTTAATTCGTTCTAGCGAAATACCATATTTTAGAATTGGTAAAAAGATTATGTTTGATAAACAAGACATAGAAAATTGGTTAAAAGAAAATAGAAATAAAGGAGAATAATTGAAATGGAAAAATTAACTAGTGAAGAAATAAAAAAGAAAATTAAAGAAGATTTATTGAAAAAAGAGCAAGTTATTAAATGCTTTGCTAATGTTCAAAAGAAGGAGTTAAAATGGTTGTGGAATGGCAAAATACCAATAGGGTATCTAACCCTATTAATCGGTGATGCAGGACTTGGAAAGAGTTTTGTTACATGTGATATAACTTCAAGATTATCTAATGGTATATCGTTTCCTTTTGATAGCCAAGTATTAGAACCACAAAAGATATTATTTCAAAATCTTGAAGATGACCCAGAACAGATAACAATTTATAGATTGGAGGATAGTGGTGCTGATGTAAATAATGTTTTCTACATTGATAGTAGTATAGAAAATGGGCTGGATTTAAGTGATATAAATAATTTGATAGATAAGATTATCGAGATACAACCAAAACTAATTGTTATTGACCCTTTAACAAGTTATATGAATGGAACTGACATTGATAAATATAAACAAGTGTATGATATATTAACTCCATTAAGTTTAATTGCTAGATACTTTGAAATCGCTATTATTGGGGTAATGCACATGAATAAAAGTAATACTAAAGCACTATATAAAACTATGGGTTCGGCTGGATTTGCTTCAGCTGCTAGAGTTGTTTTAGGCATTACAAGAAACCCTGATAATGAAAAACAAAGGTTATTATGTCCTATCAAGGGTAATTATTCGAGTGAACAGAACCTAAAGGAATATGTTTTTGAAATAACTGATAAAGGTATTGCATGGCTTGAAGAAAGAGAACCATTAAATATAGACGGCTTATTTACCTATGATAACGACTCTACAACGATAAATGCTAAACAATGGTTAGTAGATTATCTATCTTCTATTAATAATCATACTGCACCTATGAAAGAGATATTAGATAATGCAGATATAAGTGGCTTTGAAAGATTATCTATTGAAAAAGCAAGGAAAATAGTTTGCAAAAAACCTTTTCAGAAAAATAAATGTTGGAATTGGGAATTGAAAGAAGAATATATAAGGGATTCAGAAATCAGAAGTTCAGACTAAGGGTACATAATCTGACTGTCTGAAATCTGAAAAAGAAGGTTAATTTGATTAACTTTCTTTTGTTTTTTATTTTAGTTTATCATATTACTTGGTTGCATCAATCACTTGTTAAAAGGCATAACAAATAAAAAAAGTTATTTTAGTAACTTTTTAATGTTTTATTATTTCTCAATACTTCCACTTATTTCAGTAAAATTTATTTCATAAACACTTGGCTTTTCTGGTCTAATAATACTTTGAGAAGCAGTTAAGTTTTTAGTATATTCTCCATTCCCATCTTTATCAAGCTGAATTTCAAATGAAACCATAGGATTATATGAAGATGACCATACAACTTCTGACAATTTTACTTCACCTTTAATAACAACATCATTAACAGAAATGGTGTATTTAGGTTTTAAAGTAATTTTTAGTGTAGCATATCCTCTATAAGTATTTCCAACAATTGTTCTGCTTGTATCAACAGAATAATCATCAATACTATTTGTAATAATAAAATATTTTTCTATGTTGTCTTTATTTAAAGTAATTACTTCTTTTTTATTATTAGTGCAGCCTGTTAAGACAAATAAAACACTAAAACAAATCATTAGGTATTTTAATATTTTCATTTTTACTCTCCTTCCATTTATATTATATTCTAAAAATAAGGGTAATGCAAGTATCTTATTTATAAATTGTATTACAGTTACAATATTTCTATAAGGAAGTGTTGGTAATGATAAAATTAAATATAGTTGAATTATTAGAAAAAAATGGAAAAACAAAATATTGGTTATGTCAACAAATGAATATTACTTCAAGAAATTTAAACAAAATTATTAGAGGAGAAACAAAATCGATTTCGTTTAAATACATAATAGAATTTTGTAATCATTTAAATTGCGAACCTGGAGATTTAATCACTATAATAAAATAGTGATTTTTTGCTTTTGTTGTCATGCTATTTTTTTTATTGAGTGTGTGAAAATATAGGTGGTTTTTATTAAAATGTAAAGTAATAGGTAAATGAACTTTACAATGTATGTTATAATATTTATAGGGTGATTATTTATGAATGAATTATTAGAAAAATATAACAATAATAATCTTAAAATATCATTATTAAATAAAGAATATTCGGCTTTATTAGTAAATAAAAATAATCAATTAATACTTCAATTAATAGATGGTGTTGACAGAGATACATATTTAAAACTAAAAAACTCATTTCCAATTGTAAATGGAAAAATTGAAGGTAGGAACATTACATTTTTTAACTTAGTAAGTAGTTCTAGTTCTGCAAATGGAGCAACTGAATTATTTTCAATGACTTTTAAGATTGATATGTTTGTTGAAGGAATGAAATATACTTCTAAAAAGAACAAAAAGATTAAATCAATTAATTTTGAATACTATGATTTAGAAAATTTTTCAATAAGTCCTTTTTATGACTATGGCGAAAATTTGAATCCAATATTTAAGTATAAACATAACGAATTTAATTTTAATGATTATAAACTTACAATACTTATAGGAAATTTGACAACACATGGACACTCAATATATAAATGTAAAAAAAGAGTGAGTTTTACAATCGAATATAGGAACAAACAGACATTACAAAACACAATACAAGATGTATGGGCTTTAAAATGTTTTATAGGAATAATTTCAAAAAGAATAATTGGAATTAAAGAAATTAAAATAAATGATAATAATATTTTGTTTATGAATTTAACTTACTTTGAAGATAAAGATTACAAAAACGAATTTTTACAACATGAATATGAACAATTTGTATTGACATTAGAAGATTTGGAAAATGATTTTAAACTTATATATGAACAATTTTTAGTTGTTTTTAAAGATATAACTCCAATATTTGATATTTACTTAGATATGATAGAAAAAGAAACATCAAGAATGAATAGATTTTTAAATTGTAATCAAATAATAGAATATATGTCAAAAGAATATGACAATGTTAATGCAAAACAAGTTTGGATTGATAATGGAAAACCTGGTTTTGGTATAACTCTTTCAGATAGAATTGAAAGTATGATTAAAAATCTGAATTATATATGGGGATTTAAAAAGACAAGGATACACACTATATCAAGAAAAATTGCTGATGGTAGGAATTATTTTAATCACCATTCTCAACCATTAAAGAAGATGGAAAATGATGAACTATTTAGGTTTTCATATTTTTTAGAAGATTTACTTCTTGGTTATTTATATAATAAAATTGGTGTTTCACAAAAGACTATTAAGGAACGATTAAATTATAATTTATATTATGATAAAAAGCATATAAAATAATTTTGTATATACAAATTAAAACTAACATATTTAAAATAATTAAGGGGGAATTTAATGGAAATAGAACTTACAATTGATATAACTGATAATACTAACATCCTTATTAAAGAAGAACTTAAAGATATTTATAAAATGTGCATTACAATTTCTAAAACCCAAAATGCTGTTATTTCAATGTTTTGGTTTAATTACTTAAACTTATTAAATTTAGGAATAATTGATTATATAGAAGAAAATTACAATGTTGAATTAAGAAAAGAATTAAGGTATAAAAAAGCCATTAAATCCATTAGAGGTCGTACTAAAAGTGATGAATTACCATTTGAAAAAAGATATGAAAAAATAAATACATTAAATGAACAAACACATGAAGATTTTATTAATATGAGTTCATTTATAAAGGAACATAGGTTTTTAAAAGATTTAGTAGATAATTTAGGTGTATACTACATTGATGTTAAACCGATAGGAAACACATTTCTATTCGCTACATTATATAAGCCCCTTTTGAAAAACAAAGAAGAATTAAATCAACATTTATTTGATTTTGGAAAAGAACAGGGACAAGTATTAAGTGCTTTAATGAAATGCTTTTCTGTTGAACAAAATGACAATATCGATATTAATTCTTTTCTAGTAAAATATAAAGATTTCAATACAACAAAAAATAGTAATGGTTTATTTAAAAATGACATTGATGTTAATATAGGTTTAAGCCTATTAGATATGATATGTAAAATTAACTATTATCAAGTAATAATTTGTAATACACTACCTAGCAAATCAACATTAAGGTATAGACTTGCTTATATTATATGGGACACCATCCATAGTGATATTTCTAAAATGTGTGATAATGAAATATTTGTTAATTGCCCATTTGATATTAAAAAATATAAAGACTTGATAAAAGGACAACAATATTTTAAAAATAGAAACTTTAGGAACTGTATGTTTCATTATGATATGAAAAATAGTATCAACGAAAGATACTATAATAACAAATTAATGTTTTTAGGTTTAATTCAACAAGAGTTCAGCTTTAGTGATAACGATTATAAAATTAAAATTGAAACAGCTCTTAATAATATTTTGGTTTTACTTGAAAATGATATATTAAAATCACAACAATGCCTAAATGATTTTTGAGTGGGTGCCGATTATCCTACTACACTAGTAACATTTATTCTAAATTATTTGTTTTGAAGTGATACCCCCTGGATACTATTTTTATAATAAGTCGGACTTAAATCGGACTAATATATATCAATAAATAATAAAATATATTATTTTGTGTTGTGACTATCATTGATAATTGTTAGTATATAGTATTTTTTATGACTATATACTAAACCATAATAAGTGCCTTTTAAAACTCTTAATCAGTGGGTCATAGGTTCGAATCCTATACGGGACACCAATGAATATAAGGGATTGTGAGAAATCACAATCTTTTTTTATGCTTAAAAAGTAGGGAATTGATGGTATTTATAATGGAAAATAGTAAGTAAATAACTTTACAAATATTTCTGATCCAATCTGATCTGCTCTGACAATCGAAGATGAAATATGTTGTTCAGTTTCCTCTGTGGTAGCAAAGTTCGACGTCGGCGATAGAGATAACCTTAGAATTAATAATCGAGTTTTATTACAACTTGCATTCTAAAAATATGTAAATTCTGATAAAATAAATATATTGAGGTGGTAAAATTGTCGAACAAAAGAAAAAAGCAACATTATGTTCCACAATTCTATTTAAAATATTTTTCAAATTATAAAAAGCAAATTAGTATCCTAAATATTTCAAATGAAAAAATAATAAGTAATGTTCCATACATGAACCAATGTTACGAAAATTATTATTATGGAACAGATGAAATTTGGGAAAGAAAATTATCGAGTTTGGAAGGAGAATGGGCTAGCGTATTAAATAAAATTAATGGCAATACTATTTATTACCCCACCATTAATGAAATAAATAAAATAAAGCAGTTTATACTATTTCAAAAAAACAGAACACTTACCAGAGTAACACAAGTTAAAGAAATGGCTTGGAAGACAATTGATGTTGCTGTTCAAATGAAATATGGAAATAAATTTGATAGTTTAAGTGATAGCGAAAAACAAAAAATCAAAGACGTCTTTTTAAAAGAAAAATTAAATAAAATTCCAGAGATGTGTTTAGAATTAGCTGATAAAGAATTGGGGAAATATATTGTAGATTTAGAACTGCTAATAATAAATTATACTTGTAAGAGCAAACTTATAACAAGTGACAATCCAATAATACATTATAATAATTTTTGCATTTACAATGTTGGTTTGACTTCAATTGGAATTGTAATATTTTTCCCGGTTTCACCAACTAAACTTATAATCTTATATGATAAAAAGATGTATCCTAGAAACAATAATAAGCAAATAATAAACATTAATAATGATACTGAAGTAAAATGGCTTAATATGTTTCAAGTAGTATCTTCAAGAAATCTAGTTTTATTTAATGATGAAATTACTTCAGACGAAATACAAAAATTATTTTGTACATGTAAAAAAGAAAGAACTAAATATTTCGCTCAATTTATTCCAAAGACATTAGGCGTTCCAACAAATCAAATAGTCCATCACCATGAGACAAATCATCCTTTTAAATATAATTTTTCTTTTACTAGACTTATTAGCAGAGCAGAAAAAATATCAAAATATGATAGAACTAAACTAGATAACTTTCCTAGAAAATATGAAGATGGTTGGAAGTTTAAACTAGAAGTTAGAGAAAATGTTTTACCAAAATTTCATTATAATTTTAAAAACAAGGAAAGCAAGAAAAAAATTAAAGAGGTAAATAGGTTCGTTATTGATTATTGGAATGACACCCTTTAAGGCGGGGCTTTTATCGACTGTGTATGATATTCTTTGTATGATAAAAGATTATCTACTATATAGCCACCACTAAATAAAAAAATACGTAGATTATACGTACAAATATGAAATTAAAAAATTGTGAGGATTCACAATCTTTTTTTTATGTTCGAAATAGCAAAATTGGACTTTTGTCGGAAAAATATAAAAAAAGTTATAATGAAATAAGATATTTTGTGATAAAAAGGGACAAATCTTGAAAGTAAGTGGTATAATGTATTTGGTTAAGCAGTACAGTAAACCGATTAGGTTTAATTTGTGCTGCTTTTTTGTTTAGTGTTTACTGTTTGTAGTCATGTGTAAAAATGGACAAAGTGATATAGTAAGAAAGGAGGTGACTTATGGCTAGTTTAAGAATAAAAAAGTATATACTTGCGCTTGAAGGAGAAAGTTTCATTAATTTGAGAAGTATATTTGGAAAGGAGCAGGAAGAACGTAACGTTAACTACTATAATAATGGGGGAGTTATAATAAATAAATTTGAAGAAAAAGATCGTGATATGCTAATACAATTTGCATATGATCGTGAAATAAAACCTGTTTATGGAAATGATTATAGAGAAATAAATGAAAAAGTAGCAGAATTATCAACAGTGTTATTGGTTAGAAGGCCGGATAGAATAGAGGCTTTTATGGAATATAATCATGCTGGCGTTAAAATCAAAGCTATGGAAAGAACTCTTAATAAAGTATTTGGACCTGATATTACATTTTCATTTGCGCAAGACTTGTCTGATATGGCAAGAATTCCATTTCTTGAAAGTTCAGAAATAATTTCAATGGAAATTAACTCAAAAAAAATTAATTGTGACTTTGACGAACCATCTTTCGAAAATATAGTAAAAGGCATTAATAGTACTCTTAATTTTTTTGAAGCAGAAGAATGTAATTTTACAATCAATAGTAGATGGTTTTCTGGAGATTCTACTGGAAACTCAAAAAAAGCATTATTAAAAACTCTTGTTGATTTACACCAAGAAACAAATAACTTGAAAAAACTTAGAGTAAATTGTAAATATGCTCGTGGTGGTAAGGAGCAGACAAAAATGATTAACATTATAGATGAAACGGCGGATGATATTATTTTAAATGTTGAAATTACTTCTCATGGTAGTGAAATGATTATTGATAATTTAAGTGACGTTGCACATGCAAAAGGTGGTGCATATGCATAAAGTTTTAGAAAAAATGTATAAAGTGACAGGTGTATATAAATATATTTTTGTTAGTTTTATTTTGTCGCTTATTTTTAGCGTAAGTGATAATTTTATGAGTTTCTTTTCAGTTGATTTAGATACAATTTTTGAATTTATATTAATAATGACTCCATTCTTAATAACTTTTAGAATAACAGCCAAACCTTTGATAACAAAATTTTATAACTTTAAATCGGATTTGTATGAAGTGTTTCTAATGTATTTTAATAATATGGTTAAATTTACATTCCTCGTGTTTTTACTAGGTGTCTTTAATTTTGACATAAAAATTCCGTCAGAGCTTAAAGATTCTTTATTAATTTTGCGAGAATCAATATATATATTTACGTTTCTATTTCAATTAATGCTTTTAACTCTCATTGTCAGATTATCAATTTTGAGTTCAAAAAAATAATTATTTTACTCTTTTATCTGTAACCAAAATTAAAACAGAATTACTTTTATTTACAGATTTTTTATAAAGATTCAAATACATGACAATTAATATTTTGAATTGGTGTCATTTCCCATGCCAACAAACACTATTACTAATAATTTGGGTTTACTCCGCATCTCTTAAGATAGCTTCACGACGTTCTCTTTTTGAATATTTAATTATATTTTTCCATGGCTGGTAATGGGAGATTATATTATCTGCTTCACTCAATACACTATTAATAATATTTATACTTCATTTGTAGGATATGATAAAGAAACAGTTTTAATCTAGGTATTTTTTTAGATGTTTCATTACCTACATTTTTACAAATTCGTTGTATTGCTTAATTAACTGATATCATACGATTTTTTAAAACAATATGTAATGTTATAAAATGCGAGAAAAAGATAAAATGATAACAATCTCCATAAATATACAAATTTGTTTCAGTTGAAATAACCTACGATGACCCCATTGAAGCACTCTTAATAAGTGAGTCATAGGGCTGAATTCTATAATGGCACCAAATATGAAATTAGAAGGATTGCAAAAAATTGTAATCTTTTTTGTATTAAAAAACACATTTTAATATTTTATATTTGAAGTACTTTATTGTATAGAATATGAATAAAGCAATCAACTCGTTGTAATGTTTTCTTAATAAATAAATTGTATTATAATTTTTTTAATTAAAACTCTTTTTAATTTTTTGGGATAGTGTCGTGATTTTACTCGGCAATAATTTTTATTATAAAATCAATGAGAAGAATATATCTTTATTTGTTTTACAAGCTCTTTTTTTTGTTTTATCTATATCGTTATAAAACAAATAATTAGCACTATTCAGTGTCATTTACAAAAAACAAAATATATTCTAGAAAAAAGCCCAAGTTTGTTATAGAGATGCAGTGTGAAATTTTCTAAAATGCATTAAAAAAACCACAAAATGTGGTATAATTTATATAGAAATTAGTCTGGAGTGATTAATATGAGTAGTGCTTATGAAAGCGAAGCAAGATTAGAGTATAATTTAATTGAACAGTTAGTAAAACAAGGTTACGAAAGAGTAATTATAAATAATGAACAAAATCTTCTTGATAACTTTAGAAAACAAGTTAACAAATTTAATTTAAAAAGACTTGATGGAATTGAATTGTCAGACAGGGAATTTGATAGATTAGTGACAATCATCTCTGGTAAGGGTGTTTTTAATAGTGCTAAAGAATTAAGACAATTACAAAGTATAACCCGAGATAATGGGAAAACTATTTTTATTGAGTTGTTTAATTCTAAACAATGGTGCAAAAATTTATTTCAAATTACTAATCAAACTACTGTTATTGGTAAGTATACCAGTCGATATGATGTAACCATTTTAATTAACGGGCTTCCCTTAGTTCAAATCGAATTAAAAAGAAGGGGATTAGATTTTAAAGAAGCTTTTAACCAAATTCAAAGATATAGGAAACATTCATTTACAGGATTATATAGATATATTCAATTGTTTGTTATTAGCAACGGAGTAGATACAAAGTACTTTTCCAATGGTGATAGTGATTTGAATTTTTCACATACATTTCACTGGACTGATGTTAAAAACGAAAGAATAAGTAATTTAAGCGACTTTGCATTTTATTTTTTAGATAAATGTCATATTTCAAAAATGATAGCTAGATATATGGTGTTAAATGAAACTGATAAGGCTTTAATGATTATGAGACCTTATCAGGTGTATGCAACAGAAGAAATATTAAATAGGGCTACTGAAACCAATAATAACGGATATGTTTGGCATACAACTGGTTCTGGTAAAACATTAACATCTTTTAAAACAAGTCAGTTATTAAAAGATGAGCCAAATATTAATAAGGTTTTTTTCTTAGTTGATAGAAAAGATTTAGATGGACAAACTTTAGAAGAATTTAATAAATTTGATCCTGGTTGTGTTGATACAACTGATAAAACTGATACGCTTGTTAAACAAATAGAAGATCCAGCCAAAAATTTAATTATAACTACTATTCAAAAAATGGCTAATGCTATTAAAAATCCAAGATATAACAGTATATTAGAAAAATATAAAAATGAAAAAGTAATATTCATTATTGATGAATGTCATAGATCACAGTTTGGAGAAATGCATAAGGTCATAAATGTTCATTTTGAAAAAGCCCAATATTTTGGGTTTACTGGTACTCCAAGATTTATCGAAAACAAAGCAATTGATGGAAGAACAACTGCGGATATCTTTGAAAAGTGTTTACATACATATCTAATAAAAGATGCAATAAAAGACGAAAATGTATTGGGTTTCTCTGTTGACTATGTTAGTACTACAAATTATAAAGAAGGACTTGAAGATAAAAGGGTAGAAGCTATTGATACGGAAGAAGCTTTAATGGCAGATGAGAGAATTGCTATAATCGCAAATAATATAGTAGATATTCATAATACCAAAACAAGAAACAGAATGTACAATGCTATTTTTGCAGTTCAAAGCATTCCAATGTTAGTAAAGTACTATGATATGTTTAAAAGTATTAATCAAGATTTAAAAATATCCGCTATTTTTACTTATGGTAATAATGAAGACTCTGAGGGAAGAGATGAGCATTCGAGAGATAGCTTAGAACGTATTATAAAGGACTATAATAAACTCTTTAATAGAAATTACTCAACAGATACCTTTGAAAGTTACTTTAAAGATGTAACGAAAAAGGTAAAGAGTGGTGAGATTGATATCCTTTTAGTCGTTAATATGTTTTTAACGGGATTTGATTCAAAAAGATTAAACACATTATATGTTGATAAAAAATTGAATAATCATAATTTAATTCAAGCCTTTTCTCGTACTAATAGAGTGGAATTATCAACAAAACCTTATGGCAATATAATCTGCTACCAAACGGGAAAAAAAGCAGTTGACGAAGCTATTACTTTATTCTCTCAAACTAACAATGTTGATACTGTTCTTATGAAAAACTATGATGAATATTTAGAGCAATTTGAAAAAGCTTTATCTAAACTTAAAAAGATAGCTCCAACGTTAGACAGTATTAATAATTTAGAAAGAGAAGAAGATAAACGAGAATTTGTCCTAGCATTTAGAGAAGTTGCTAGAATTTTGGTTAAATTAGAAACTTTTCCAAAATTTAATTTTGAATCAAGTGTTAATTTAATATCAAGCCAAGAATATCAAGATTATAGGAGCAAGTATACGTATTTAGCTAGACAAGCTCAAAAAGATGAGGAAACTATATTAGATGATATAGATTTTGAGCTTGAGTTGATGCGCACTGACAAAATAAATGTTTCATATATTTTAGATTTAATTAAAAACTTAGATTTAAGTAATAAAGAAACATTGAGAAAAGATATAAACGATATTGAGGATAAAATAGATAAAACAGATAATGAGGAATTAAGACTCAAATCTGAACTTATTAAAAATTTCCTAAATAAGGTTGTTCCAGTCTTAGATAAGGATAAATCTATCGATGAAGCATATAACAATCACTTAACTCAAGAAAGAGTTAGAGAAATAGAAAGAATGGCTAAAGAATATAATATTTCTTATGAAAAATTAAGTGACTTTATTGAAGAATTCGAGTATAGTGGTGTTATACCTATTGGTGAAATAAATAAAGAAATAGAGTTGCCCTTTTTACAAAAAATAGGTGTAGTTCAGAGTATAAAAGATTTTATAATAAATACCGTTAAAAAATATATGTAGGTGGTGATAAAATGGATGTTAATGTTTTAACAGTAGCTGGAGTATCTACTATTGCTTTAAAAAAATTATTAGGACCTTCCTTTGATATGTTAGGGAAAAAATTGGCTTTTGATCTTGAAAAAAGATATGACAACTTAAATAAGATATTTCAGAAAGCTATAGATAAAAATCCAGAAATAAATTTTGAGAAAAATGAAGATGGTAAAAGTGTAAATCCGAGAATTTTAAACGATGTTATTTATGAAGGAAGTTTATGTGAAGAAGATATTATTCAAGAGTATTATGCTGGTATATTAATATCGTCAAGGTCTACAAATGGCGAAGACGATCAGATGAAGTATTATACTAATATTTTAAGTTCTATGAGTAGTTATGAAATTCAATTGCACTATTACTTATATTATATATTTTTTAAACAATGTCATGGAAATAATTCTAATATAGGTTTAAGTCAAGAATTAAATAGGTTAAAAATTACAAAGCAAACCAATAGTGTGATGAAAGAATTGTCAGAATATAGAACAAGGCTAAATATAAATAATATAGCAAACTACATGAGATGTCTATTTGCAAATTCTCTTATTCGTAATTGGCAAATTGATCAAGATTCATTTTCATTTACACCAACAATAACTGGGATAATTTTATTTGCAATTGCAAATGGATTCTATGATTTAAATGATGAAGCATATTTACTTGATCAAAGAACTAATAATTTAAGTAATTTACTTTCTAAATAAGGAGTGATAAAATGACAACAAATCAAAAACAGAGTGTTCAACAAAAAGAATTACATGCTAAACTTTGGGATATGGCTAATAGTTTAAGAGGCAGTATGGAAGCAAGTGATTTTAAAAACTATATTCTTGGTTTAATATTCTACAGATATTTATCAGAAAATTTGCTTTATTATGTGGAAAAAACTTTGTTAAAATCAGATAGTATTTCCTATAAAGCAGCGTGGGAAAAGAAAGAATATAGAAATGCTTTAATTGAGCAATTACTTAATAACAGTGAAATTGGATATGTTATTCAACCGCAATATTTATATTCTTCATTAATTGAATTAATTAAGCAAAATAAATTTGATATTTCAATGTTAGAAAAGGCAATTAATGAATTGAATGAATCTGTTCTTGGTACAACAAGTCAAGATGATTTTGAAAATTTATTTGAAGATATGGACTTGCATTCTTCTAAACTGGGTAAAGGTGAAAAAGATAAAAGTAAACTAATAGCTACAATAATGCTAAAAGTTAATGAAATCAACTTTAATCATAGTGATAGTGAAATAGATGTACTTGGTGATGCGTATGAATATTTAATTAGTAAATTCGCTGCTACTGCAGGTAAAAAAGCAGGTGAATTCTATACTCCTCAACAGGTATCAAAAATATTAGCTAAAATTGTAACGATGAATCAAGATAAAATAAAAAAAGTATATGATCCAACATGTGGTTCAGGATCATTATTGCTAAGAGTAGCTAAAGAAGCTAATGTAGGAAGTTTTTATGGACAAGAATTAACTTCTACAACATACAACTTAGCAAGAATGAATATGATACTTCATGGAGTGCCTTTTAATAGATTTAACATTTACAATGGCAATACTTTAACTAACCCTTATGAAAAACATTTAAATATGAAATTTGAAGTAATAGTTGCCAATCCGCCTTTTGGCATTAATTGGAGTAGTGATCCTAAATTTTTGGATGATGAACGATTTAGTGCTTATGGAAAATTAGCGCCTAAATCTACAGCTGATTATGCATTTGTTCAACACATGTTATACCTTTTAGATGATAAAGGTGTTATGGCGGTGGTGTTACCTCACGGAGTTCTTTTTAGAGGTGCTTCGGAAGATGTAATAAGAAAATATATTGTAGAAAAAAATTATATTGATACAGTAATAGGATTACCATCAAATTTATTTTATGGAGCTGCCATACCAACTGTTATTTTAGTGTTTAAAAAGTGTAAAACCAATACTGATATTTTATTTATAGATGCTTCTAAAGAATTTGAAAAACAAAGAAATCAAAATACTTTAACAGAGGAAAATATAGAAAAAATATTGAATGCTTATAAAAATAGAAAAGATATAGATAAATATGCACATGTAGCTTCAATAGATGAAATAAAAGAAAATGATTATAACTTAAATATTCCAAGATATGTAAATACTTTTGAAGAAGAAGAGCCTATTGATATAAAACAAGTTCAAAGTGCACTTAAATTTATAGAAGAAGATATAGTTGAGGTCACTAAAGAATTAAATGTATATTTAAAAGAGTTAGGTTTGGAGGAATTATAATGAATACTCCAAGTTTAAGATTTAAAGAATTCAGTGGTGAGTGGAAAGAAATAAGTCTTTCTGAAATAGCAAAACTATCAAAAGGAAAAGGAGTATCTAAAGCATCAGTTGTTGAAAATGGTGCTTTCAAATGTGTGAGGTATGGCGAATTATATACTAAATATAAAGAAAAAATAACTGAAGTAAATAATTTTACGTCTGATGATAAATTAATATTTTCTGAGAGAAATGATATATTAATTCCATCATCAGGGGAGACTGCGGTAGATTTGGCAACTGCTTCGTGTATTTATACTGATGATAAAATTGCAATAGGCGGCGATATTAACATAATTAAAACTAAAGAAAACGGGCTCTTCCTTTCATATTCTCTAAATAATAAATATAGAAATGAAATAGCTAAATTGTCTCAGGGAATATCAGTTATACACTTATACAACAGTCATTTAAAAGAACTAAAAATAAAAACCCCTAGTTTAGAAGAACAAAATAAAATAGCAATGTTCTTGTCATTAGTAGATAAAAGAATAGAATTACAAGAAGATAAGATTGGCAAATTAGAACGATATAAAAAAGGGATGATGCAAAAGGTATTTAGTCAAGGGATTAGATTTAAAGATTATGCTGGAATTGAATATCCAGAATGGGAAAACGGGAAATTAAAAAAATTTATCATTCAATGTTCAATAAAAAATAAAGAAAACAAAAATTATCAAATATTAAGTGTTACTAATAAAGAGGGATTTATTTTACAAAGTGACTATTTTGATAAAAGGGTAGCTAGCACAAATTTAAATAATTACAAAATAATTAACAGGAATAATTTTGCTTATAATCCTTCGAGAATAAATGTGGGATCCATTGCTTTACTTAAGGAATATGACAATGGAGTATTAAGTCCAATGTATACTGTATTTAAAACTAACTTAGATCCAGATTTTCTAAATTATTTTACAAACACCCACTCGTTTAAGGAAGGCATTAAAAGGTATCTAATTGGAAGTGTAAGGCAAAGTCTCTCATTTAAAGATTTAGGGTTATTACAAATAAGTGTTCCAATAATTTCTGAACAAAAAAGAATCTCTAAATTTTTATCAATAATTGATTTCAAAATTGAGAAGGAAAGAGAATTGTTTAGTAACTTAACTCAATTAAAAATAGGGTTACTGCAACAAATGTTTGTCTAATGAAAAAAACGAATATACCATATAAATTTAAAAAGCAACCTATAAATAGTAAAATTAAATTATGGAATAATCAATTCATTAGGTTGTTAATTAAAGAATTTATTAGAATAATTATGGAAAACGAAATAGATAGTTATTTAAAGTTAAATTTAAGTGCATCCTTAAGGATAATAATAGAATCGAATCGATTGTTAGGAAAAGGTAATATTACAAGTGGAATAACTCTATCACGCGAGGCATTGGAATTATTAATGAAAACTGTTCATTACAATCATTACCAGGAAGAAAAATTTTTCACTGAATACAAAGAAGAAATTATTAATAATCAAGAAAAATTTTTTGGAATTAATGTATTTGATAAAATACCGAGTATAAGTGATAAGGCAAATACTTTGCAAGAAGTATATAAATATTTTACTAATATAGCACACCCAGATCCTCTCAAAGATTTGCTAATTAAAATCGAATCTAGTCCTGAGGATGCTATGCTTTTAGGTGGATATTATAGAAATAATAATATATTTATTTTATCTATAATTGCTGGTTATTTAGATAATATTGTAAACTTAAATGATAAGGATACAGAAATTATTTCAAATCTTTGTGATTTAATAATGTTAACTTATTTACAATATATTATCTTTTTATCCAAAAAGAAAAGAGTATATAATGAACTATTGAATTTAGAATATAGTAATTCGTTATTATTGAGAAAATATAATGATAGACTTAAAAAAAGTAAAGATGTAATTATTGAAACAACTACTCAATTTATAAAAGAATTTGATAAGGATAGTCTAAATATCGATTTGATAAATGAGGTTTATTTGAGACACAGAAAAATGAACAAAGATTTGTTAAAAGAAGAAATGAAAATTTTATATAATGAAGGATTTTTACACAAGCAAGCTTATGATGAATTAAAAGGGTTTATCAGTCATTCTAAAAAGATATAATGTTTATTTACAACGCATTGAAATACCAGCATTTTGCCGGCATAATATAAAATATTAGGGAACATTACAAAATATAGATAAAAGTCAAAATGCTATTTAAATAAATGATTGTTACACTTTATGAGGTTTTAAGACAAATAAAAATATTGCTTTAAAGCGACTCTTAATCAGCGGGTCATAGATTCGAATCCTGTATAGGAAACCATTAGATAAAATATAATAAAAAAGAAAATGTGAAAACTAAACCATCACATTTTTTTATTTAATATAAAGCCGATAATATGATATAATTTATATGGTGGTTATATGACAAATAATAAAGAACTAAAAAAATATTTTGATATTTTATGCAATGGAGATTACCCTTTTTTTATAGAAAAATATTTTGATACTATTGAATTAAAAAGGTTAAAAAATATAGGTCAATTCTGTGGATGCGATTATAATAAATTATATAATATAAGATACTGGTATACAAGATTTGATCATAGTATTGCAACAGCACTTATAACATGGAATTTTACTAAAGATAAAGTTCAAACCCTTGCTGCTTTGTTTCATGATTTAGGAACGCCAGCATTTAGTCATTGTATTGATTTTATGTTAGGTGATTCAGTTAATCAGGAATCTTCAGAAAAGAGTGTTAAGGAGATTATTTTAAATTCGCCTGATATTTGTAGTATTCTTGCCTCTGATGGAATATCAATTGAAGATGTAGCAGATGTTTCTAGATATCCTATAGTTGAAAATAAAAGTCCAAAATTATGTGCTGATAGATTAGAAGGTGTTTTGCATACTGTCTATATATGGTTAAATATTTGGCCATTAGAAAAAATAGAAAAAGTATATCAAGGTATAGTTGTTTTATCTAATGAAGATAATGTTCTTGAAATAGGATTCAAAGACATTGAATCTGGTGAGTTATTTTTTAAAGCGGTTTATGAATATAGTATAGCACTTCAAAGTAATGAAGATAAATTTTCAATGCAATATATTGCAGATGTATTAAAAAAACAAATCGATTCAAATAAAATATATTTTAAAGACATATATAAATTAAGTGAAAGTGATATAATAAAAGTGATAAAAGAAAATGAAAAAACATGGAATATATTTTCTGAAGCGAGTTTATTAAAAAGAACAGATGAAGAACCAAAAGGAGTTTATTATGTATCGATTGATTCAAAAAAAAGATATGTTGTACCACTTTGTAAGGCAGATAATAAAATTGTACGTTTAGATAAGGTTTCAAAAGAAGCTGAAAATCTTTTGCTTAAATATAAAGAGTTTAAGGATATTAAATATTGTTATATAGAAGGAATAAATGTAGTTTAAGAACTGCAATGTATTAAAATAATATAAGAAATAGTAATTAAAGGAGCATTTATGAACGGACAAAAAAGATCAAATATTAAGATTGGTTCCCTTGTAAATATTGTTTTAAAGCAGGATCAAAGAACTAACAAACTTACTAAAGGACACGTTAAAAAAATTCTAACTAATAGTACAAATCACCCGCATGGGATCAAAGTAATGATTGAGGAAAATAATGCTGTTGGTAGAGTACAAGAGATTGTTAGTGAGTAGGGTATAGACGGGTACTAAATACGATAGATTACAAAGAAATTGTGGTCTATTTTTAGTAATTGGTATTGCTATGTCCAATATTTCCAAAATATGGTATAATTGATTTAATAATAAAATATTATAGATTATCTTTTGTATAATTTAGGGAGGTTAATTATGTATTGTTATAATTGTGGGAAAAAAATTGATGAAAAGGCTGTCATATGTGTACATTGTGGAGTTAATACTATCAATGTATATATCAAAAAAAAGCCAAAGGGAAAGAGTGTCGCAGGCTTTGTTCTTGGTATTATAGGAGTTTTTTATTCTTTTTTCATGTTCATTGGCTTTTTAGCGCAATTTCTAGAAGGAACATCGGATTTTGCTGTAAATATTATTTGTACTATTTTTATTTATAGTATTACTATTCCAGGATTATGTTTATTATTAATTGCTCGCAAAAAAGAAAAAAATGGTTTAAATACTACAGGATTTATTTTAAGTTTAATATCCATTATACTATCAACAATCTGGTTATTCTATGTATAAAACTATGTGATATTAATATATATAAAGTAAAATTTGATACTTATTTAGGTGTCAGAGGTTTATTATAGATATCGGAATAAACAATAAAGAAAATTGCATTTTAGAGCAATTCTTTTTTTGTAAAAGTTTGTTGCTCAACTTTTATTTGCACATCCAACTCATTTGGTATATAATAATGGCATATAGGGGGGATAATATGAAAACAATATTATTCATTTCAGACATTGAAGGAACTTTTACACCAGAAGATATCAATAGTGATATAGAAAAAAGAAAAGCATACAATCGTTTTACTAATCTATTAGTTGAAATTAAAAAAAGATATGAAGCAGATCAAGTTATTTTTTCACTTGCTACTTCACACTCACAACCTTTTTATATAAAGCATTGTTTAACTAATGTTAAAGAACCATTTGAAAAAAATAATGTTATGGTGGGTAAATGTTTTTTAGATAAAATGAGTTATCAAGATGGTGAGTGTGTTTTATATCCTAAAGAAGAAAATTCATATAAGTTGTTTCAAGTGACTAATTATGTTAATCAACTTAAAGAAAATAATATAGATGTTGTCTGGTTTGGGTTTGCTGATGATACATTAGGAAAAGATGCCCAATTATTATTTAAAGATATTATGAAAAATGATATACCATATGATGTGTTTACTCCTGGTCAGAACTTTGTTAGTGAAAATAACTTATATTGTTCTAAACAAAGAGGAATAAATGGGTTAAATGAATGTTTAATTTCATTTGTAGGTAATTATCGTATTGAAGATGAAGAAGAAATTATAGAAGTTATAGAAGAAAATGAAGTTATTGAAGAAACGAAAGATGTTGGGTTTGTGAAAAGATTAATAAGAAAGTTTAATTTAAATAATAAGAGTTAGTGATATATCACTAATTCTTTTTAGTTGTATGAAAGATTTAAATTTTTAATATATTTACTTTCTTACTATAAATGATATAATTAATGTACAGGATAACATTTAATTCACGAGATGAATAAATTTATATTAGATTAATAGGAGGAATATATGAAAAAATTAAAAAACTTTAACTTAGTTATGGGGATACTTCATTTGATTCAGGGACTTGCAATGGTTATTGTTTCATTAAATGTAGAAAAGGTTGCGAATTTTAAACCAACTATTTATTCTTACTTTTTAAAATTTGATAGTACTTCAATGAAATTAGTTACAGATGTGAAAGAATTATTTGAGCTACCATTTGCCTTATGTGTAAGTGTATTCTTACTTTTATCAGCCTTATTTCATTTTATAATAGTTTATTGTAATAAGAAATATATAAAAGATTTAGAAAAAGGAATAAATAAATTTAGGTGGTATGAATATGCTTTATCGTCATCATTAATGATAACTTTAATAGCCGTATTATTTGGTGTTTATGATATTGGTGCTTTAATACTAATTTTTGGATTAAATGCTAGTATGAATCTTTTTGGATTATTGATGGAGAAAATAAACCAATATACAACTAAAACAAATTGGTCTGCATTTGTTTATGGGTCAATAGCAGGTATCATTCCATGGATAGTAATAACAATGTATGCATTTGGCAATTCAGATCCAGCACAAGTTCCATGGTTTGTTTATGCAGTATTTATTTCATATTTTATATTCTTTAATTTGTTTCCAATCAACATGATATTGCAATATAAGAAATTAGGTAAATGGAAAGATTATATATATGGAGAAAGAGTATATATTATATTAAGTTTGGTTGCTAAAACTATATTAGCATGGTTAGTTTTCTTTGGAATAATGCAGCCTGTATAAATAAAATCCCTATTAACAGGGATTTTTTTATAATGATCGTGTTAGTTGTTATCTATATTTATAGCGAATATTGTTGCATTTTGTCGAAATAAAGTATATAATCATATTAATGATAAGCAGTACACATCTAATGGATTTTTGTGCTGCTTTTTATTTTAGATACAAGTATTATGAAAGGAGTTTTAAGATGGAAGAAGTAGAAAAGTATAATAAAATTGGAGGATGGCTATTATTTTTAGTTTTTGGATGGTGTTTTTCACTATTTAAGCAATTTACTTCTATTTTTGATATTATGGAGATGTTCAAAAATGGTACATTTGATATTTTAAGAGATGTTAATAGTGAATTTTATAATCCTAACGTAGTTCCACTAATTCAATATGAGTTTATTGGAGGAATATTATGTATAATAGGAATATTTTATGGGTTAATGTTGATGTTTAAAAAAAGCATAAAGTTTCCAAAGTATGCGATCATATTTTTGATATTAGTTCAAGCAGCATCAGTTATTGATATAGTTTGGGGTTATGCTATTGGTATTGAAATAACATCGGAATTAGTTGGACAAGTTATTGGTGGTATTATTGCAGCAATTGTATGGATTTCTTATTTGAAAAAGTCAGTTAGAGTTGAACAGACTTTTATTAACTGATAATAAAAAATAGATTTGATATTTTAAAGGAGGAATAATTATGGAAAAATCTTATTTTGATGGTGGTCTTATGCAACTTGTAGGTTGGAAGTTACTTGGAGGTTTTGTAACTCTTATTACATTTGGAATATGTGCACCTTGGGCTATATGTATGATATATAACTGGGAGACTAAACATACTGTAATAAATGGTAAGAGATTACAATTTGATGGAACAGCAATGCAGCTTTTTGGTAGTTGGATTAAATGGATGATTTTGATGCTGATAACCTTTGGTATATATAGTTTTTGGGTAGGTATAGCACTTAAAAAATGGAAAACTAAACATACTTACTTTATTGACTAACTAAAAAAGTTTATATGTTATAATAAAAATAGGTGATAAAATGAAAGTAAAAGATAAAAGAATAATAGTAACAGGTGCGGGTAGTGGAATTGGTAGAGAATTAACACTACAGTTATTATCTAAAGGAGCTTATGTTGCAGCTTTAGATATAAATGAACAAGAACTTAATAAAACTAAAGAAATAGCAAATAATAATCGTTTAACATTACATATAGTAGATATGGCAAACGAGGAATCAATTAATAAATTTAAAGATGAATATTTTAAAAATTATTCTGTTATTGATGGAATAATTAATAATGCAGGTATTATTCAACCTTTTATAAATGTTGATAAACTAAATATGGATATTATATATAAAGTAATGGATGTTAATTTTTATGGACCAGTTAAATTAACTAAATTATTTTTACCTGAATTATTAAATACTAATGTTAAAGTTACTTTAGTATTACCGGGTGCTATAAATACCAATATTACTAAAAATTCTAATGTTGATTTTGGTAATAGTGAAAATAATAGTAAAATCAAAATGCTTTCTTCAACAAAAGCAGCCGAAATAATTATTAATGGAATAGAAAAAGATAAGTTTAAGATTTATGTTGGAACTGATTCTAAAATTATGAATATTATGTATAAGATGAATGATAAGTTTGCGATTAAACTTGTTAATAAAAAAATGCAAGGAAAATAATTTTAATAATAGAAGAATTGATATTCAATTCTTTTTATTATATCATAATATATTATGATATAATTATAACGGAGGGATAAGTATGCAATCAGTTAGAATGCGATAATATCACAGGTTATTTGTGATATATAATTTATTACAATAATCTGTATAATGATTAAAATTGTAATAAAGGAGAAAATAAATGGAAAAATGGAAAAAAACGTTTTGGACAATATGGACTGGTCAATCATTATCTATAATTACAAGTTCAATTGTTCAGTTTGCTATTATATGGTATATAACTGATGTAACTAGATCGGCTTTTTACCTATCAATGGCATCACTTATTGGATTGTTACCACAAGGATTACTTGGAATATTTTCAGGTAGTATTATTGATAAATATGACCGAAAAAAAATTATGATTATATCTGATATAGTTATAGCTATGGCTGGATTAATTATATTTATTTATAGTATGTTTAGTGGGGTAGTTCCAATATGGTTATTGTTTGTAGTGTTAGGTGTAAGATCAGTAGGTTCTGCTTTTCATAACCCATCATTACAAGCATTAATGCCTTTAATTGTACCTGAAAAAGAATTGTTAAAGTATTCAGGATATAATCAAGTTGGTGTATCTATTAGTTTGATTTTAGCCCCAGCTCTTGCAGCCTTTTTATATGCAAGTATGAAATTAGGCAATATTATTTTAATAGATGTATTTGGTGCTTTATTTGCAATCATCACATTAATGATTGTTACAATACCAAAAGTTACACCACAAGAAGAAAAAACAAGTTATATAACTGATATTAAAGAGGGTATTAAAATAATTCTAAAGAGTAATTCAATAAAATCAATTTTTATAATGAGCGTAATATTTATGATAGTATTTATGCCAATTAGTTCTTTATTCCCATTAATGAGTATGGATTATTTTAATGGAAATTCAATTCATGCAGGAATAGTAGAAATAATTTTTGCTATTGGAATGTTAATTGGATCATTAATTTTATCTAGTAAGAAATATTTTCAAAATAAAAGAAAAAATATTACTTTATCTATTATGATAATAGGAATAACATTATTTTTATCTGGAATATTATCTAGTACTATGTTTATTATATTTTGTATTTTATGTTTCTTTATGGGAAAAGCAGGAGCTTTAATAAATGCTTCAATATCAACTATATTTGCGGAAATAGTTGATCCTAATTATTTAGGTAGAGTATATGCTAATTATATAAGCTTATCTGTTCTAGCAATGCCAATTGGTTTAATAATCAGTGGTTTATTTGCTGATATAGTAGGAATAAATATTTGGTTTGCTATTTCAGGATTATTAATTATTTTATTAGGTATTTTTCAAACAAAATTAAAATTTGATAATTAAATAAATTGGGTTGTATATGTATACAATCCTTTTTTTATATGCTATAATATAACGTAATTTTTTAATGCATATATATTTTGTAGGGAAGTGGTATTATGAAAAATTATGCAGAACATTGGACTGAATGTGAAAATTTTATTACTAAATATAAAGTTGTTGGTAACAAAATTATTATTAGGTATGCTGACACTGGTAAAAAGGAAATTCCTTATACTGAAAGTAATGAACAATCAATAATTGATATAATGGAAACTCAAGCTTCTAATGCAGCAGATAAACCATTAAAAAAAGCAAAAAAATATTTTGCTCTTAATTTAATGGTAGCACCGTTTTTATTTTTATTATCAGTTAGTTCAATAGTAATAGCAAAATCTATTATGTCTTATATATATTTATTTTGTTTTATTTTAAGTTATGTAGGTTTGGTAGAAAACTTTAAAAGAATAAAAGAAATAAAGAAAATGAAATTTTTCTTAGATAATAAAAATGAATTAAATTCTAGTGTTGATGAATATGTGGATATTTATAATAATGTTAATGAATATTCAATAAAAAATACTAAAAAAGAAGTTTGTAATAATAAATTCAATATAAATAACATTGATGATTATTCTTTAAGTGAATTAAAAAAAATAAAAGAAGAGATTGTAAATTATAATAATCTTAAACTAAATAAAGAAATAGAAGAAAAAGAAGAAGAAAAAATATTAAGGTTTCGCAGAAAATAATATTTGTTGTAAATTGTCAAAATATGGTATATAATTATAATAGTAATAAAGTAGTACAAATCATTATAATATTTTGTGTTGCTTTTTATTTACATTAGCAGCTTTGTAAATTAATATTTCAAAGTCGCGGTTTATTATAAAATAGGAGGTAAATATGTTAATAGAAATTTTCGAAGCCATATTAGAATTTATTATACGATTATTTAAAGGAAAGCAAAAGAATGCCACAAATACTCCAAAAAGAAACTATTGGTATACCAAAAAGAATATTATGACAGGAACCGAACAAAAATTTTATAATATGCTTAAACATATAGTGGGGGAAGACTATATCGTGTGGCCACAAATAAATTTAGCAGCAGTTATAAAAAAGAATGGTCAAACTAGATACCAAAATGAACTATATAGAAATGTGGATTTTGGAATTTTCTTAAAAGATAGCCATGAAATATTATTATTAATAGAATTAAATGATGAATCTCATAATCTTGCCTCAAGAAAAAAGCGAGATAAATCAGTTAAATCTATTTGTGAGGAAGCTGGAATAAATATTATTAGTTTTTGGTTAAACAAACCAAATGAATATAATTATGTTAGAAATAGAATAATGCAATTTTTAAACACCACTAAAGATGATGCATTAAATGTTGAAGGGGTTAGTAGGATAGGCGAAGAGATTATTACAAAATAAAGAATACGATTTGTATTCTTTTTCAATATAAAAGAACTATATAGTTCTTCTATTTCGGAGTAGTAGAAAAGTAAGTGCACTACCTAAAATAGTACCACCTAAACCATAAGTTACATTCTCTACAAAATCATCGTTATCATCATCTACAAGCTCATCGTTTTCTAAATTGTCATTAATATCGTTTACATCACCTGTGTTATTAAAATCATTATTTGGGTTTGTGTTATAATCCGTATCATCATTATAATCTGGTGTATTATTATCATCATCTATATCATCGTCTATAATATTTTCATCGTTTGTTGTATTATTATCATAAATATTATCTGTTTGATTATTTGGATCATTGATATTTGGATTATTGACATTCGGATCATCTTGTGCAAACGCAATATTGACATTGGAAATGAAAAAAACAATGGTTGCTGTAAATAATAAATCGATAAATAATCTTTTCATGTTTTTCCTCCTCGTCATATATTATCACCAAAATATTGGATTTTATGACTACACAAACGATTATTTACTTGGCCAAATTATGTAAAAAAATACTAATTTTTTCTAGTATTTTTATTTTTTAAAAGTCTTCTAAATATAAACCAACTTTATTATTCACATATGTTCCACCACTATTAATATTTCCATTAAAAGTAAAATTATCAATATTAGTAATACTAGAACGTTCCGTTTTAACACCGACAATTCCACCGACATTTTCACCAGCTGTTATAAAAGCACTTGTTTTAGCCCCGTTTCCACTTAAGGTTGAAACATGCATTCCATACATTCCACCAATACCACCATCAAAATGATCGTTTGGTGTCTCACCAGCTATATTTCCGATAAATTCAATATTAATTAAATTAGTATCGGAAGTACAAAATCCAACAAGTCCACCAATGTAAGATCTTCCAGACATATTAACATTTACTTTAGTGTCAGTAATTGTACTAAAACTTCCTACATCATAACCAATAATACCACCTATATTGTCATTAGAAGCCTTTATAGCTCCTGTTATAGTTGTATCATTAAATGATGTAACGCTTGAGTAGTTAGCTCCAATAACACCACCGATATGTGATTGGGTATTATCAAAATTAACATTATATATTTTTGCATTCTCTAATATAAAATTACCAAAGGTAGAACCAACAAGTCCACCAACATTTGAATTAACATTATCGTAATCAACCATATTAACCGATATGTTATTAAAATTGGTATTTCCATAAGTAGATACTGCAATACTACCAACATCGGAATTAATATTATTAAAACTTATATTATTTAATCTTGCCTTATTTAATGTTAAATCACCATATATAGCACTTATCATACTACCAACTTTTTCATTAGCATTATGCATTTTTATATACTCTGTGTGATGTAATATCATATTTGTATTAGCGTGGGCATCTCCAAATATTCCACCTATACGGCCACCACTCATATTAAGACCAAATGTTTTAATTTTATCAGAGTTAATATTTGCAAAAACGATTCCAGCAAAGCCACCACCTAATGAATTTTGTAATCCTCGCATAGTTGAATTTTTGACACATGAGCTAGTAAGATTAAATTCTCTTACCGCACCAACCATACCACCATAATAATCATTAATATCAGTGATTTTAGATTTTAATACAACCGAGTTGTTAACTTCAAGATCATCAACAAATCCAATAAAACAACCAGCATACTTTGAACCATCAATATCACAAGTAGACATTGAATTTTCAATGTAGGTATCGGCCCAAGACATTCCAGCAAAGCCACCACTATAACCGGTTACATTTTCTGTTTTAATATTAGCTTTAGAATTTATTATCGAAATTGGACCTTCATTTAGTGCAACAAATCCACCAAATGAAGTAGAGTAGCCTTCTATATTTTTCGAATTGGAAATTGCAGTTGAATTTTCAATTGTTGTAGTAGTTTCCGGCGCTATCATACCTATAAAAGGACTAGCATAATAAGCGTTATATATATTAACATTTGCATAACTATTTATAATATTTAAATTACCTTCACCATATTTAAGGGTTACAAACCCAGTAATAAGTGCATCAGGGTTATTAGTTGTAAAACGATTATTATCTTCTATTTTAGAATTAATAATATCTAAGTCACCTGAAGCGTGATAAGCTATTAGAGAAATAGAATCATTACCATTTATATTCATGTTACTAAAACGTAAATCATGAAATTTAGCATTTTCAATATAACCAAATAATGAAAAATTACCATCGTGATTAACATTTAAATTTTGAATATGAAAATTATTCCCATAAATTTCTCCAGTAAAAGGTTGATCACCATTAGGAGCAATAATTTCCCAATTATTTACATTTTGTAAATCGATATTATTTTGTATACAATATTTGCCATCTAAATCATTTTTAATGTTCATAAATTCATCAGCATTTGTTATATTAATACAATCTTGTACAGCACTTGCTACAGTATAGTCTGTTCTAAAACCTGGGTCATATACTTGACAAGTTATGGCATCAAATTCATCAGTGTCTCTAACTGTCATTTGTTTATTTATACCGTATCCAGTCAAACCTTTCCATTCATTTTTTCCAATAACCTTAATGTATATATCTTCATCTAATAAAGAAACTTCAACATATTCATAATTATCATTTGACATGTTAAGAGTTGTTTTAACGGTATCTTTATTTATATTAAAAATATTGAAATCTTGGTCTAAAACCTCTTGATATTCGATTGTTCTAATTATTGCTCGAATGTCATTTTCAAAAGCACCCATTCGTGCTTTTTTAATTATATTAGCTAATAATTGAGTTGCGATTAGTGCAATGATAGCTAATATAACAATTACTGCAAGTAATTCTATCAAGGTAAAACCTTTCTTGTCATTCATATATATATATTCCTCCTATTTTTTCTATTAAATTATATCAATTTTTGTCATATAATGTCAATTTTTTAAATTATTACGTTTTTTGTTTTTTCAGTGTCGAAATATGATACAATATATTTATAATTTGGAGGTATTTTTATGGCATTAATTTATAAAACACTTGGTGCTGTTGGATTAATTTTTATTTGTACTGGTGTTATGACAAAAACAAGAAAAAAACAAGATATACTTTATATAATTGGTGGAATATGTTTAGAATTTTATAGTATATATTTAGGTGATCTAGTATTTATAGTATTGCAAATAGTTTTTATTTTAACCGCATCTTATGATCTTTTAAAAAATACTAAAAAGAAAAAAATAAAAAAGCTTTTCAAATAATTTGAAAAGCTTTTTTATTCATTAATTTCATAGTTGAAATTTTTACTATATTTATTAATCCGAGTTAATACTTTTACTTTTTCTTCATCTTCTAATAATGTTGGTTGATAATCATTTATGTTTTTTTGTGAAGAGATAGAAACAGGTATTATATTTACTTTTTGATCTATTAGTTGATTATCTTCAAAAGTAAATATTTTTTGAAAAATCATAGAATCTTTATCTTGAGGATTTCTGTTACCACCAAATACAAAATTACCTAAAGAATAAACTATATAATTCCCATTATATTCTTCTATACCTTGTAAAACATGAGGATGATGTCCAATAACTAGATTAGCTCCATTATCAATTGCAAACCTTCCTAATGTTTGTTGTTTTTCATTAAAATAATTTTCTCTTTCAATTCCCCAATGAAAAGATACAATTTTAATATCAATGTTATTTTCTTCAAAATATTCTAAAGCTGTTTTAATTTGAGTAGAAGTACTTTTTATATCACCAAATCCGTTAAAACCGGCAAATCCAATTTTTACACCTTGTACTTCTTCTACTAAAAAAACATTATTTCCATAAAAACCTACATTAGCACTCTTAAGAACATCAACAGTATCATTATATCCTTTTTCATAATAATCATAAGTATGATTATTAGCAAGATTAACAACTTCAACACTTCCTTCTAAAAGAATATTAACATAAGACGGATCTCCTTTAAAGTTGAATTGTTTATCTTTTTTTACAGTAGCATTAGTAAAAGTCGTTTCCAAATTAGCAATCGTTAAATCATCGTTTTCTAAAACTTCTTTTACACCTTTAAAAAAATAACTATAATCTTTATCGTTTTTATCAAACACATGTGTAAATGTGTTTGTATAACCAAAGTTGTCATCAGTACCAAGCGTACAATCACCAACAAAACTTAAAACTATTTGTTTTTTTTCTGGTACCGGAATATTAATTATTTCTTCCGGTTCAGTAATAGGTGTTATAATTTCAGTATTTTTATCTTCTTCTATATTATTTTTTGAAATAGTGGGAACGTTATTAACAACGTCTTTATTTTTAGTTTTAGGTATAAACATAGATGATACTATTAAAACAACACTAAGAACGATAATTTTAAATAATTTCAATGTTTTTTTCATAAATTTCTCCTCTTGGTTAAGTATTATACCAAATTTTCCCAACAAACAAAAGTGTTAATATAAATGCTTTAATAAATTGACCGAAAAAGTTAAAAATGTTATACTTTATAAGAAGAAATTAAGAAAATACATGAGGAGGTTAAATATGAAAAAAAAGAAAAAGGGGTTTGCCCTAGTAGAAATTCTTGCAGTAATAATAATTATAACCATAATCATGTTAATAACTAGATTTATATTTTTTGATGCAATGGATAGAGTTTATGAAAAAGTATGCCAAATCAATCGACATAGTATGGAAGAAGCGGCAAGTAATTATTTAACCTTTGATGAGAATGAAACCTTACCAGTTCAAGTAAATGATTTAAAAGAGGTTAAACTAATAGAGTTAATAAATAATGGTTATATAAAGCCAATATTAGATCCTAAAACAAAACAACCAGCCGATGAGTATGAAAGTAAAGTAATTGTAATAAGAGAAACTGATGGATATAAATATGAAAGTTATTTAATAAGTCCAACATGTAGTAAAGATAATACAATTATAGTTGATAAAGGTGAGGAATTAATTGCTAATGGTTGGATGCAATTGATACTATATTACCCAGATAATGCAACAAATAGAAAATGGCGATTAAGCGAAGAAGGCGAATTAAGAAGTGATCCAATGTTAATGTGGCAAAATTATACTGGTCCGATCTTAGTGCCCCTTGATAGAATAGAAGATGTATGGATAAGTTATATATTAGATAACCAAGAATATATAATACCGCCAGCAGGAAGACTACTAGTGGATATATCGCCAGAACCAGTTGGGGTAATGGCAACAAGTGTAAATGTAAAAATAAACTATGATGAAGAAGCAGAAATTAAACAGTACCGAGTAGGTAATAGTGGTTGGATGGACTATATAAGACCATTTATAGTAAGTGAAAAAGTAATAGTAGAAGCAAGAGCATCAAAAGAAGAAAATGTATATGATCAATCAGGTAATTTATTGATGACGAGAAATATATCGGGAAGAGATATGATATATATAAGTAATATAGGTGTAGAAGAAGAAAATTTAGAAGCACCAACTATAGAAAGATTAGACCCCATACTTGAAAATGAAGTAGCGAGGGTAAGAGTAACTTATCCAGAAGGTGCAGCAACCAAAATATTTAAAGAAAATTATGGATTTGAACAAGAATATACAGAAGAAATAAGTATAAAAAAATATGGTACTCATATAGTTGCTTATTATTATGATGAAAATGGTAAAAGGAGTAGAGCAAGGGGAATACTAATAAACGATACAACCATTGAAGAAGCAATAGAGGCAAGTGATTATGACCCAAATGGAAATGTATTTGATAATAAACCAGCAAGTATGGTACCGGCTCCGGTAATAGAAATAGATCCAATAACAATAACTGATCAAGTAGAAGTAAGTGTAAATTCGCCAATAGAAGCAGAAAAAACATATATAAGATTAGGAAGATATGGAAGTTACCAAGAGTATAAAACACCAATTATAGTTAAAAAAAATATGCAGATATATGCATACTATGTAACATATGATGGATATAGGTCGGATAAGGCATTTAGAGTAATAGATAATATAGTTGAAGGAAATAAACCATATGTAAAAATAAATGCTGATCCATATCCGTCTAGTGGAAGATATGGAGATAATAATGTAGAAGTAATTATAAGTGGAGAAAACTATGATTCATTACAATATAGTTTAGATGGGTTATTATATCAAGAATATACTAGCAAATTAACAATAACCGAAAATGGTAGAATATATGCAAGAGGCATAAACGAAAATGGGATAACAGATAGATATTTGGATATAACCAATATAGGAAACTTAAAAGCCCCAAATCCGCTAGAGAAATTAGAAGTAAGTATAAATGTAATCCCAGAACCACTCGTATCAAATGAAAGATATAGTAGTGTAGAAGTTACAATAGATTATGATAGTAAGGCAACTAAGAAATATTATAAGTTGGGAATAAATGGAGAATTACAAGAATATAGTGGAAAATTTAATGTTACAGATAATGTAACAATATATGCATATGCCATATCGGCAACTGGAAAAGGAGAAACATCAAAAAAGATAGATAATTTATTAACAGGAATCTCAGAACCAATTATTAGAGTAGATCCAACCGGAGATGTAAGTAAAGTAAAAGTAACAATCGAATTTGATAAAAATGCAGTTATAAAAAGGTATAGTATAAATGGTTTTCAATTAAGAGATTATGTAAGTGAGTTTGTCATAACTGAAAACGAAACAGTAATAAGAGCATATAACGAAAATGAATTTGGTGAAATTGCTGAAAGTACATATACAATTGAAAATATCATTCCAGAACCGCCAACATATTTAATAGATAAAGGGAAATATTTTATTTTAAGATTAACATATCCTCCAAAATCAACTGATAGAGAATATAAATTTAAGGAAGAAGGAGAATGGAAAGGATATAAAGAAGTAGGTATTTTGCTAATAAAACCAGAAACGAAATCAGAGATGTTTGAAGATGGAGCATTAATAAAAATAGAAGATGAAAATGGAAAAGAGATAATATTTACAGGTGATTACTATTTTATTGATGTGCCACTAAATGAATTAATAGAAAATATTTATATGAGATGGGATAAAACAATCCCCCAACAACCTCAAATATTAATAAATCCAACTGAATCAACCAAAGAAGTAACAGTAAGTATAAATTATCAAAATGATTTAGAAAAAAAAGAATATAAAATAGTTGATCCAGATGGTAATAGTAGTGGATGGAAAGAATATACAAAATCATTTACAATAGATAGAAAAAATACTGTTATATATGCAAGAGGAATGACAACCCAAGAAGTGTGGAGTAAAGAATCGGCGAAAAAAATAACTAATATAGATGAAGAAGCTCCAACGATAAAATTAAATGCTGATTTAGAAACACCAAGTAGAAGTGTAGGAATAAAGGTAAGTGTAACAGATGATACAGAAGTTGGAATGGTAAAGTGGGCAGAAGGAAATAGAAGTGAAAGTTATTTTGAAAATAGCGGAAACACGATTGCGAACAATAGTATTTTTAATGTAAATGCAAATGGGATTTATACAGTTTATGCAGAAGATATGGTAGGTAATAAAACAATAAAAACAATAACTATTTCTAATATAGATAATACTCCACCAGAAATAGATATAGTAGTAACACCGAATAATATAATAGGAACAACAATAAAAATAAATATTGATTATGAAGATAGTGTTATAAAAGAGTATAAAATAGGAGCAAGCAATCTAGTGTGGAGTAGTTATACAGGAGAAATTACATTAACCTCATACGAGGTATTACAAAATGGATTTGAAAATGAGGATAAGACAGTAACAATATATGCAAAAGGAAAAGATTCAGCGGGTAATGATAAAATGGTAAGCAAAAAAGTTGTGAACTTAGATTTAGATATGCCAGAAGCGCCAGTAATCAATTCAAGTTACGGATATCCCGTATTAGCAAGCTATGGAGTTATACTAGATGGAACGACAACGATAACTTATGAAAACAGAAATGATATAAGAAATGAATATAGTCTAGATAATGGAGTGACATGGACTTTATATACAGGAACACTAAATGTATATAGTGGAACAATAACTGCCAGAAGTGTAAAAAAAGACACAGGACTAACTATTAGTGTAAGTAAGTCTGTAACTATGCCTCCAGATGCAATTACATACCAAGTTTATGATGGTGATTTGGATACATTCATGCAAAAATCAAATTCCATTATGGAAGTCGATAGTAGTATGATAGGCAACTATATATATGTTAAATTTAAAGATGATTACGGGACATATATAAAATTTTTAGACAGCAATGATAATTTAATTAGTGAGGATTATACTCATACTGGAGGAGCTACAAGAGAACATATCTTATTAATACCTGAAGGAACGAAAAAGATAAAATATGTCACTAATAGAACTTCTAGTAGGTTATTTGAAATACAACCAAGTAATGAACCAACTTTTAATGCAGTTAGTAAATATATGTTATTACATGCTGATCCAACTAAAGCTATAAAAGAACCATATCAAATGGTATCAATCGATTTTTTCCCAACAAGTGTTGAAAGATTATATAAAATAGGTGAACAAGGCGAATGGATTAACTATACTGATCAAGCAATTAAAGTAAAACATGGAGAAACGATTTATGCTAAAGGAAGAGACAAATATGGATATGAGACTAGAACAATAGCATCATATACATCAGCAGTAAATGATGCTATAACAAAAGAAGCATATGATGGTGATTTAAATACATATATGCAAAAATCAAATTCGTTTATGGAAGTCGATAGTAGTATGGTAGGCAAAAGTATATATGTTAAGTTTAAGGATAACTATGGAACATATATTAAATTTCTAAATAGTAATAAACAGTTGATAAGTGAAGATTATACCTATACAGGAGGAGCAACAAGGGAACATATTTTAGAAATACCTATAGGAACCAAATATATAAATTATGTTATAAATAGAACAACAAGTATGTTGTATGAAATAGCTCCAAGTGATGAACCGACTTTTAGTGCAACAGATGGTTATATGTTATTACATGCAGATCCAACTAAGGCAATAAGAAATCCATATCAAATGGTGAAAATTGATTACTTTCCAACAAGTGTTCAAAAACTATATAAAATAGGTGTTGATGGAACATGGGTTAATTATCAAAATCAAGCAATAAAAGTAAATCAAAATGAAACGATATATGCAAAAGGTATTGACAAATATGGTAATGAAACAAGAACTATTCCTGCTTACACTTCAAATGTGACCGATGCAATGCTTAAGGAGTCATATGATAATGATTTAAATACATATTCAAGTAAACAAAACTCCATTATGGAAGTGCATGGTAGCATGATAGGAACAGCTATATTTGTAAAATTTAAGGATAATTATGGTACTCAAATTCAATTTTTAGATGTAAATAGAAACTTAATAAGTGAGGATTATTCGTACAGTGGTGGAGCCACTTATGAAAAAAACTTAGTTATACCATCAAATACAAAATATATAAGGTATGTTATGGGAAGGCTTGGTAACCCTGGATTGCTATATGAAATACAACCATCTCCATAGAAAAAAAGAGAAAAAAATTTCTCTTTTTTATTATATTAAATAATGTTTTTAAACTCTAAGACCTAATATGATAATTAATAATATAAAAAGTACTAATATAATGGCTCCTTGTGAAATACCTCCGCATCCATACATACTTATCCACCTCCTCAATTTAGTATATTAACAAGCAAAAATATTCGTAATAACGAATAGCTATAAAATCAATTAAAATAGATTAACGGCGACATATATTTTCGGTTAATGAATAGAATATTATCGAATACGTTTTAGCAAGCGCCCCTTAAAAGTGCTAATGCGTATTAAAGTATATTGTAGGAGGTATAAAAGTGAACATATTACCCAAAAATTTCTTTTTAGATGATATTCTAGATGATATTTTAACCATAAGAGATAATAATAGTTTAAAGTGTGATATTTATGAACAAGGTGATAAGTACTATATTGAAATGGATGCGAACGGTTTTAAAAAAGAGGATTTAAATATTGAATGTGATAAAGGATATTTAAATATAACTATTGCTAAAAAGGAAGAAAAGAAAGATGAAGGAAGGACATATATTCGTAAAGAAAGATATTCACAAGAATGTAAAAGAAGTTTTTATGTAGGCGAGGTAGACCCTGATAATATTAAAGCCGAATTTATTGACGGGTTACTAAAAGTATCAATTTCAAAAACAGAAATGCAAAAGAGTAAGAAAAATATTGAGGTTGAATAAGACAATTTTATTGTCTTATTTTTATTTGGAATATATCTAATTATTCCTGAATAAAATTAAATTGACTAATCTAGTCAATTATGATATCATAATAATATGAGAGGATGATGCTATAAGATGTATGCTAATTTTTTAAAACTTGATAAAGAAAAACAAGAACGAATTATAAATGCTGGATTAAGTGTGTTTTCTAAAAAGCCTTATAAAAGTGCATCTACAGACGACATAGTAGATCAAGCTGGTATATCAAAGGGGGCTTTATATCATTATTTTAAAAACAAAAAGAATTTTTTCTTATATCTTTATGATTATGTTACACAAATGATGATTACAAATTTTTCTGAAAAAGTAGATTTTGAACAAAAAGATATATTTGAAAGGTATAAAAATATATTGATAGTAAAATTAGACTTGTTAGATAAACACCCTGATTTGTATGATTTCGTTATTAATACCGTATACGGTGATGATATTGAATTACAAAAAGAGTTAAATAAAAAAAATAGGGAGATAATTTCTAAAAATATGGCTACACTTTTAAGTGATATTGATAGAAGTAAATTTAGAAGTGATATAGATCCTAATGTGGCAATTGACATGATTTTCTTAACATTTGAATCTTATGGCAATAGAGAAGCTATCAAAATAAAACAAACAGGATATAGTAAAGAATTATATGATAAATGGTTGAATGATTTCAATCGATATATTGAAGTTATGAAAAAAATATATTATAAAGGAGAGTAATTATGAATGTTATTGAAGTTAAAGAACTAACCAAATATTACGGAAAGGCTAGAGGTATAATTGATGTCAGCTTTGAAGTTAAAGAAGGTGAAATATTTGGGTTTATAGGTCCAAATGGAAGTGGTAAAAGTACTACTATCAGAACACTACTAGAATTAATCCATCCAACAAGAGGTGAGGCTACGATTTTTGGTAAGGATTGTATAAAAGACTCATCAATCATAATGAATGAAGTCGGATATCTTCCATCAGAAGTATTTTATTATGAAGGTATGAAAGTTATTGATTTATTAAATTATTCAGCATCTTTTTATAAAAAGGATTGTTCAAAAAGAATAAAAGAATTAGCTAAAACAATGGATTTAAATTTAAATAAAAAAATAGATGATTTATCATATGGGAATAAAAAGAAAGTAGGTATTGTTCAAGCATTACTTCATGAACCTAAACTTCTTATTTTGGACGAACCAACTGGTGGTCTTGATCCATTAATGCAACAAAGATTTTTCGATTTATTAAAAGAAGAAAATAAAAAAGGTGTGACTATTTTCTTTTCATCACATGTTTTAAGTGAGGTACAAAGAATATGTGATAGAGTAGCAATAATAAAAGAAGGAAAAATAATAAAAACAGAAAAAATAAGTGAAATAAATGAAGATAATTATAAGAGAATTAAAATTGAAACACAAGATAAAATAGATGATAATTTTTTTGAAGTAGAGGGTGTTAACAACTTGAAAGTAGTTGGAAATATTCATAGCTTTATGTTTAAAGGTGACATTAATAACATTTTAAAGAAAGTAGTTGAAACAAAGATAAACAATATCTGGATAGATGAACCGGATCTTGAAGAAATATTTATGCATTACTACAACAAGGAGGCGTAAATATGAATGTATATTTGTATGAATTAAAAGCAAACAGAAAATTTATTACAACCTGGTTAATTGTTATATTATCAATAGGTCTAGTTATGTTATCTTTTTATCCTACTATTTTTAAAGATATGGATGCATTTATAAAGATGATGGAAAACTATCCTAAAAATATTAGAGATGCATTTGGAATGAATTTAAATACAATGGGATCTCTATTAGGATATTATTCATCATTCCCATTAACTTTTATTACTATATGTGCAGCTATGGAAGCAACAATTTTAGGTGTTTCTATTCTTTCAAAAGAAATTAGAGATAAAACAGCAGACTTTCTGTTTACAAAACCATTATCAAGAATGAAAATTATAACATCTAAATTATTAGCTTCTATATCCTTATTAGCACTTTCTAATTTGATTTTAATATTTGGTGCTTATTTATTACTACTAATGTTTTCAAAAACATCATTTAGTTTTAGTGTATTTCTATTATTGACAAGTGCTGTATTTATCATCCAACTGGTTTTCTTTGCTATTGGGATTTTAGTATCTGTTTTATTACCAAAAGTAAAAGCACCAATTTCTATATCAATGGCAATTGTATTTGGATTTTATGCCTTAGGTGTAATTGTTGATGAGAAAATGCGTTTAATAAATCCTTTTAAATATTTTGATTCCGTGTATATAATAGAAAATACAAGTTACGAATTAAAATACTTATTAGCTACTTTTGTTGTAATAGTATCATCAACAGTATTAACATATATAATTTATAAAAAGAAAGATATCCATTCGGTATAGGAGGTAATCATGAATATTTATTTAAGAGAGTTAAAAGCTCATAGAAAATCAATTATTATATGGTCTATATCGATGTTGATATTTATTGCTATGAGTATGCAAAAATATGATGCATTAATTGGAGTAGAGGGTGGAGGAGCAGAGTTAATTGAAATGCTTGAAGCCATGCCTAAGTTTTTACAATCAATGTGGGGATTATCGATGTTAGATATAACATCACCAATGGGTTATTACTCAGTACTATTTTTCTATTTAGCCTTAATGGCAGCTATACATGCAGGTATGATAGGATCTGGTATTATTGCAAAAGAAGAAAGAGATAGAACCGTTGAGTTTTTACTAGTTAAACCTGTTACGAGAAATAAAATTATAACATCTAAATTATTAGCAGCATTAACTAATGTTATAATTATGAATCTAGCTATTTTTATTCCTTCGTTTATAGTAATTAAAGGAATATCAAGTGATTCAATATTTACATCAATGCTACTTTTTATGATTGGACTGTTTTTTATCCAAATAATATTTATGTGTATAGGTGCATTAGCAGCATCAATAAATAAAAATCCTAAAAAATCAGGAATGATAACAATGAGTATTTTATTATCATCATTCTTTATTTCAATTATAGTAGACATGAATGAAAGTTTTGAAATATTAAGGTTTTTATCACCGTTTAAATATTTTGATGGAAAAATGTTATTATTAAATGGTAATATAAATTTAGGCTACATCTTTTTGACATTTATTATAGTAACTAGTTGTCTTGTACTAATGTATAAAAGTTATAAAAGAAGAGACATGAAAATATAATAAGGAAGAACCATTAAAGGTTCTTCTTTTTAAATATTTAAAAAATATAAAAAAAGTGTTGCAATTAATTTTTTTATAGTTTATAATATTCATGGCCTTGAAAAAAATAGGCATATTAATAATAAACAACGTTTATAAAAAAATGGTAATGGCATATAATTTTAAAAAAAGTAAAAAAAAGTCTTGCCAAAATTATCAAAATAATGTATACTGAAATAGTCATCAAAAATTTTGATGGGCCTGTAGCTCAGTTGGTTAGAGCACACGCTTGATAAGCGTGGGGTCACAGGTTCAAGTCCTGTCAGGCCCACCACTTATGATTGCCTCAATAGCTCAGTCGGTTAGAGCACTTGACTGTTAATCAAGGGGTCGTAGGTTCGAATCCTACTTGAGGCGCCATTTTATTTTTGGCCCGTTGGTGAAGCGGCTTAACACACTGCCCTTTCACGGCAGCATTCATGGGTTCGAATCCCATACGGGTCACCAAAATTAATAATTAGAACCTTTAGTAATAAAGGTTTTTTTGTGTAAAAAAATAGTTTGTTTTTATCTAGTCATTATACGTAATCATTTGTAATGTCATTTTGACAAATTGCATAAAATATGATATAATTAAATTATGAACATTGAAGAAGAGAAGTAATATTATGACTGATTTATAGTGAGTTAGAGATAGTGGAAAACTAACAATTAAAATAATATGAATAACACTTCTGAGTTGCTTACCGAAAATAAACTGAGTAGACTAAGCCGGGTTGTAATCCGTTATCAAATACTAGACTTAATTGAGTCAAGAGTGATCATAGTAATATGATAAATTGGGTGGTACCGCGGATATAACAGTTATTCGTCCCTATAGGGATGATAACTGTTTTTTTATATAAAAAAGGAGGAAAGAATATGTGTAGTATAATGTATAGTAGTGACAAAACAATATCGGAACAAGAGTTTTCGAAAGGATTTTCCAAAATTCAATACCGTGGACCTGATATGACTAAAGTAGTAAAAGATGATAGTGGAATATGGGGATTTCATCGTTTAGCAATTATGGATTTAAGTGAAGATGGAATGCAACCATTTGAACTAGGTAAAAAAAGAATAATTTGTAATGGTGAAATATATCGCTATCGTGATTTAAAAGAAAAATACTTAAATGAATATACTTTTCATTCTAGTAGTGATTGTGAAGTATTGCTGCCATTATATGAGAAGTATCGGTTTGACATGTTTAAAATGTTAGATGCAGAATTTGCTTTAGTTTTATATGATGATGTAGAAAAAGAAATTATAGCGGCACGTGATCCAATAGGAATTAGACCGTTATTTTATGGTTATTCAAAAAATAACAAACAAATAATGTTTGCTAGTGAAGCTAAAGCCTTGACAGAACTATGTGATGAAGTACAACCATTTCCAGTAGGTAGTTACTATTATAAGGAACAATTTATTAAGTATCATGATGCTTCAATATCAAGTCTACATATTGATGCATCACTCGAGGAAATTACATCAGGAATACAAAAAAGATTATATGATGGTGTTGTAAAAAGATTAGATGCTGATGCTCCGTTAGGTTTTTTATTAAGTGGAGGACTGGATTCTAGTTTAGTATGTGCAATAGCTGCAGACTATTTAAAAAAACATAACAAAAAAATAAGGACATTTGCCGTTGGAATGGAGACTGATGCTATTGACTTGAAGTACGCTAAAATAGTTGCCGATTATATTGATAGTGATCATACAGAAGTAATTATAAATAAAGATGATGTAATAGGTTCTTTAAATGAAGTTATTAGGGTATTAGAAACTTTTGATATTACAACTATTAGAGCATCAATTGGAATGTATTTAATATGTAAATATATTCGTAATAATACTGATGTTAGGGTTCTAATGACAGGTGAGGTTAGTGATGAAATATTTGGATATAAGTATACTGATTTTGCACCAACCCCACTAGAGTTTCAAAAGGAAGCTGAAAAAAGAGTGAGAGAATTATATATGTATGATGTATTAAGAGCAGACCGTTGTATATCTAGTAATGGTCTTGAAGGAAGAGTACCTTTTGGAGATTTAGCTTTTGTAGATTATGTTATGGGAATTGATCCTAAACATAAGATTAACAAGTATAATAAAGGCAAATATTTACTTAGAAAAGCATTTGTTGGTGATTACTTACCAGAATCTATTTTAATGCGTGAAAAAGCTGCTTTTAGTGATGCAGTAGGGCACTCATTAGTGGATTATTTAAAGGAGCATGCTGAAGCCTTATATACAGATCAAGATGTTTTAAACGCTAATGAAAAATATGCTTATCATTGTCCACCATTTACCAAAGAATCATTAATGTATAGAGATATATTTGAACAACATTATAAAAATAGAGCAAATATGATAAAAGATTTTTGGATGCCTAATAAACAATGGGTTGGAAATGATATAAAAGATCCATCAGCAAGAGTTTTATCAAATTATGGTGATAGTGGTAAATAAACAAGAAAAAACCGTTGAATTTAATCAACGGTTTAATTTTCTTTAGTGGCGGAGCAGGAGGGATTTGAACCCTCGCACCGGTTACCCGATCTACACCCTTAGCAGGGGCGCCTCTTCAGCCTCTTGAGTACTGCTCCATATACATTAACAGGTACGAATATAATTTTACATTATATATTCAAACATGTCAATATATTGATTAAAAAAATACAAATTAAAACAACAAATGTTGTTTTAATCGTATAATTCATTTTTTAATAATTCCATATTTTCATTCATAATAGATATATAATCTTTATTAGAATTTCTATCAAGTTCACTAATGTTAGATAAAGTATGAAGAGTTACTAATTGAACATTAGTTTCTTCTTTAATTTTTTTGATTGTCTCATTAATTTCTTCATTTTGTTTTAAGAAAATATATTCTATTTGATTATTTTTTATCATCTCTTTAACATCGGCAATTCTTTTATCAGTTAAATTTTCATTTTCTTCTAAAGATATAACATTAAAATCATATTTTTCTAGAAACTTAAATAAATCGTTACTTACAACAATTGTTTTATTACTAGCACTTTCTATCATCAATTTCAATTTAGCATCCAAATTAGATACATCAACTTTGATTTGTTCATATCTCTCATCAATTTCATTTTTTAAATAATGATTATTAATATACTCTTTAAAACCAGTACGAATATTTTGGGCTAACATAAGGAAATTAGATGGATCTAACCATAATTCTGCAATATCATTAGAATAATCTAAAGTTAAAGTTGTATCAATTATTTTTATTTTCTTGTTATGATTAAACATAGGAACAACATAATCTTTTTCTTTGCTAAGTCCATTAAAAATAAATAAACTAGATCTACTGTAATCCTTAATTTGCTTATCTGTTAAGGAATAATCTTCTATATTAATACCATCTGGGTAAATACTATATACATTGCTGTGAGTTCCATAAAGTCGCTTGGTAATATATTCAATTGGATAAGCTGTAGTATATATATCAATATCTTCTAAATTATCTCTTTTTAAACACCCTGTTAAACTTAAGGCTATAACAACTAATAAAGTTAGACTAATTATTTTTTTCATTCTTTCTCTCCTTCTTAATAACTGGATCATAACCACTTGTACCCCAAGGAGTACATTTTAAAATTCTTATAAAAGTTAAATAACTTCCTTTAATACTACCATATTCATTAATAGCTTCAATTCCATAGTTAGAACACGTTGGAATGTGACGGCAACTGTTGTGGAAGTTTCCTGGGATTTTTTGGTATACTTTTATTAATTTAATTAAAATATTTTTCATTTATAACACCACATACATTATACTAAAATTATCTTTAAAAGTAAAATATTTTTACTAATTAGTATTATATTCTTAAGGATATATATGATATAATAAGTTAGGTGATATTATGGAATTGTTAAAACAATTAGAAATAGAAACTAGTAATGAACAGTTATATGAACAGGCTTTAACTCATACATCATATGCAAATGAGGAAAATGTTGCTAGCTATGAGAGGCTAGAATATTTAGGAGATGCTGTTTTAGAACTTGTTATGAGTGAATATTTATATTTGACTACGGATAAAGATGAAGGGGATATGACAAAACTGCGTGCCCATTATGTATGTGAAAACGCTTTATATGAATATTCGTTGAATTTAGAATTAAATGACCATTTAAAACTTGGTAAAGGCGAAAGTGAAAGTGGTGGTAAATATCGTAAAGCAATAGTTGCTGATATTTTTGAAGCTTTCATTGGAGCACTGTTTTTAGATAAAGGGTTAGAAGGTGTTAAAGAATTTATGTATAAACATGTTATCCCTATGATAGAAAGCAACGAAATTGACTTTTTAGGAGATTATAAATCAACTTTGCAAGAACTTGTTCAAACCGACAAAAGAAGTTTAGAATATGTTGTTATAAATGAGGAAGGTCCTTCACATAATAAGATGTTTACGGTTATCGTAAAAATAGATAATATTATATATGGTAAAGGAATTGCTCACAGCAAAAAAGAAGCAGAACAAGAAGCGGCAAGAGATGCGCTAGAAAAAAGTGCTAGATAGGAGAACATATGATAAAAATTATTCGTGAAGATTTCGAGGTAGATAAAAATGAAATTTACGATGTTATAATAGATAATTTAGAAATGTTAGAAATAGCTAACGATGAAATAAAAAACTTGAATATAAAAAGTGGACAACATACTATTATGGTAAGAAGTAAAAGTTTTTCTAGTGAAAAAATTGATTTCAGTATCAATTCTGGGGAAATAATAGAATTTAAGTGTGGGCCAAAATTTACCGAAAGTAACCTATCGAAAATATTTTATAAAACAATATTTGGTGGAAAAGGGTTGTACTTAAGTAAAAAAATGGATTTTTATTTATAATCCTTGAAAAATTAAATAAAATATTGTAAAATATATTAAGTTTCAAGAAAGAAGGAAGATTATGGGAAGAGCTTATGAAGTTAGAAAAGCTAGTATTCAAAAAACCGGAGCAGCTAAAGCAAAGTTATATTCACTTTATGCAAGGGAAATATATGCAGCGGCCAAAAGTGGTGGAACATCTCCAGAATCAAATGCTGTTTTAAAAAGATTGATTGAAAGAGCTAAGAAAGATCAAATTCCATCTGATATTATTAAAAGAGCAATTGATAAAGTAAATAGTGGTGTAGATGAAAACTATACATCAGTACGATATGAATTATTCGGTCCAAATGGGTCTACTGTAATTGTTGATTGTCTTACTGACAATGTAAATCGAACTTTAAGTTATGTAAGACCGGCTTTAAATAAAAATAATGGTAAAATGGGTGTAAGTGGAAGCGTCGTTCATATGTATGATAATTTATGTGTAGTACGTTTTACGGGACTAAGCGAAGAAGAAGTTATAGACGCTATGATCGAAAATGAAATTGATATTGATGATATTGAAGTGGTTGACAATCATATTACAATTTATGGACATCCACAAGATTTATATAAAATAAAAGAAGTTATCAGTTCATTAATATCTAATGTAGAATTTGAAGTTGAAGAAATTACAATGATACCTAAGGCTACAGTTACATTAGATGGTGAAGACTTAGAACATTTTAATAAAATGATAGCTATGTTGGATGAAATAGAAGATGTTCAAAATGTTTATCATAATGTTTTATTATAATAATTTAAAAATATATGGGGGATGAAGATGTATAGAAAACTAAAGGAAATACGCTATAAAAATGCATATACGACAAAACAAATGGCAGAAATGCTAGATATAAGCAAGCCATTTTATTGTCAACTAGAAAATGGTAACAGGAGACTGTCTTATGACATGGCTGTTAGAATTTCTAAAATTTTTGTATCGAAGCCTGATGAAATTTTTTATAATGATCATATAGAAGAAAAAAAATATTAAAAATATCTTTTTCTTCTTTTTTAATATCGTAAAATATGATAAACTAGAAATAGATAAATACTTATGTCATAGGAGGTGTTCTGATGGGAAGAGTTAATTTGTTACCAGCTGATACATATATTGTGGTTAATAAAACTATCTTAAATGATCAAGACCGCCGAATATTGACAATGCTATACCAGCCAATTGTTGGAAGCGACGCTATTAATTTATATTATACATTGTGGTCATATTTGGATAAAAGTGAAATTATTTCATGTGAATGGACACACCATCATTTAATGGCAAGCATGAGAATGAAATTAGAAGTAATTCTTGAGGCACGAGAAAAATTAGAAGCAATAGGATTATTAACATCACTTGTAAAAAAGGGAAGTGTCGATAATTATATATATGAGTTATATTCACCAATAAGCGCTTATGATTTTTTCAATAATCCAATATTGAGTGTAGCACTTCAAAATAATATTGGTCAAACAGAATATGAAAAAGCTGTTGCATATTTTAGTATTCCTAAATTAAAAACAGAGGACTATGAAGACATAACATGTTTATTCAATGATGTTTTTGAGCCAGTTGTTACTTCTCAAATGGAACACATTATTGAAGATATTAAAAGGAGAAATAAAAAAGATTTACAACTTAATTGTAAAATTGATTTAAATGAAGTTATTGCTCTTATTCCAGAAGATTTATTAAATCCAAGGAGTGTAACTAGAGAAACGAAAGAATTAATTTATAAATTAAGTTTTATTTATAGTTTAGATAATGACAATACTGTTGAAATAATAAAGAACTCAGTAGATGATCGTAAAGTTATAGATAAAGAATTACTAAAAAGCAACTGTCGTAATTATTTCAAATTTGAAAATGGTGGTAAACTACCTAGTTTAGCATATAAAAATCAACCTGAATATTTAAGAAAAAATCTAAATGATACTTCTAAAAAAGCAAAAATGATATATACTTTTGAAACTACTAGTCCATCAGAATTTCTTGGCAGTAAAAATAGTAATGGAGTTATTACTCAAACTGATAAGGATATCCTAACTTATTTACTAGTAGAGCTAAATCTAAATCCTGGGGTTGTAAATGTATTAATTGATTACATTTTAAAAATTAATAACAATAAGTTAAATAAACCTTTTGTTGAAGCTATTGCCATTCAGTGGAGCCGTAGTAATATAACAACAGTTGAAGGTGCTATGAACTTAGCCGAAAAAGAATATAAAAACCGTAATAATATAAAAAAGACAAATATCCAATATAAAAAACGTATTGTTGAAGATAGACCAGATTGGTTTGATAAGGAAGTTGAAGTAAAAACTCCTTCTGATTCTCGAAAAAAAGAACTTGAAGAAATATTAAAAGAATATAAGTAGGTGAATCATGAAAAAAGTAACGGAACAACTTAAAAATGTAGGACTAAAAAATGCATATACTAACAACTTAAAAGAGTCTTATTTTGAGGCTTTAAAAGATCCTTCTTTTAAATTATTAGTTAGCAAATTAAAATTAAGTGAAGAAACTTTAATGAAGTATACATCGATGTTAGAAGATTGTAGTAAGGATTATGATCGATGTTTAAAATGCAAGGGACTTTTGGAATGTTCAAATAAACTAACAGGATATGCATATATGCCAAAAGCAAGTGATGATAAATTAGAATTTAATTATATAGCTTGTCGTTTCCAAAAGAAGTTTATTAAAGATACTAGCTATCTTAATAATATCTACTTATTTGATGTGCCTAAAGAAATTAAAGAGGCGCGAATGAAAGACATCTTTAAGGATGATGATAATCGTATAGATGCAATATTGTGGTTAAACAATTTTATTAAAAACTATGATAAAGAGAAAAAACAAAAAGGACTTTATTTATATGGTAATTTTGGATGTGGGAAGACATATATGATTGCAGCAATGTTTAATGAACTTGCTAAAAAGGGAGTTAAAAGTGCTATTGTATTTTGGCCAGAATATTTAAGAGATTTAAAAAGTTCTTTTCAAACTGATTTCAAACAAAAATTTGAATATATTAAAAAAGTCCCATTATTATTAATTGATGATATTGGGGCAGAAAGTACAACTGAATGGGGGAGGGATGAAATTTTTTGTCCAATTATTCAATATCGAATGCAGGAACAACTACCAACTTTTTTTACATCTAATCTAGATTTAAAAAGCTTGGAAGTACACTTTAGTATAACTAAAGATCGTGTATCCGATATTAAAGCTAAACGGATTATTGAGAGAATTGAGCAATTAACCGAGGTTCAAAAAATGATAAGTAAAAACTTAAGAAAATAATAATTTAGCGGGAGAAAAAAATATGAGTAGTAAAACAGAAGTATTAAAAAAGGTTCTTCTTCATAATAAAAAATATGATATAAAAGAACTAAAAGAGAAAATAAAAGCATTTAATAATGAAGAATTAATGAATCTAATGTTAGAACTTTTTAAAGAGGAAATAAATAATTTTGATGTCACATCATCTTTTGATGACTATAAATATCTTTATAAGTGCTTTGCTTATTTTGATGAGTGTTTTGAAGAGTTAAAATATGGTACTGACTCAAAAGTAATTGAAGACTTAAAAGACCTCGATATTAAGATATCTAGACTAATAAAAAAACTTAATCGCAAAAGCTCTAAAGGAGTATATATAGTAAATGATTTTATACTTGAAAAGATTCAAGATAATATATCTATTACAATAAACAATTTTGAACATTTAAAAGAGCAAAACACAATACTAGATCAATACAATGTTTATGATTTTTTAAAACATCTTATTTTTGATGTGAAAAAGTTCACATACATTGAAGAAATTTTTAATAAATTCCCTGAACTAATTAATACTAGTAATGGTAAAAATTCCATTTTTGATGAAATTATTGAGCAATATATAAATCAAGCAGCAATGGCTAATTGTGATTTCAATATGGTTTACTTAAAAAAAGTTATCACTTTTGTAATAACAAATCGTAAACTTAAAATTAAAGAAATTCAAAAGAAGAAACTTATTGATAAATTAAGATTAGCAATCGATAACTTAAAAAGATGTAAGATGGATAAGAAGGAAAAAGAAAAAATTAAATATTTCTTGAATGAATTAATCAAAGAGTTAAAAAATGTAAAGACTAATAATAGTGAAGATGAAATTGATGATATAAAATACAAATATAATCTTCAACAGGAATTTAGTAATGATGCAATTCAGCAAATGTGTAATTTTAAAGATATAAATGGCTTATGTTATAGGGATCTACGTAATAAGTATATTATTACAATAGATGCTAATAATGCCAAAAGTTTAGACGATGCTTTTTCATTAGAGGTATTGCCTAATGGAAACTATTTGCTTGGAATTTACATTGCTGATGTTTCAAGTTACGTTAAAGCCGGAACACACTTAGATAAAGAGGCATATGAACGTGGTTCAACAATCTATTTGCCAAATTTAACAATTCCAATGTTTCCAAATAATCTAACATACAATTTATTTTCTTTAAATACTGGAAGTGATAAGTTAGTTGTTTCCCATTTATTTGAATTTTCTCCCAATATGAATTTAGTTAATTATGAAATTAATCGATCAATTGTAACAATTAACAAGAATTTTTCATATAATGACATTAATAATATAATGGATAAAGGTAATGATATTAATCAGTTTAAATTATTGAAAAATATGTTATCATTTTCTGAAAAATTGAAAAATCAAAATCTTTCTAAAGGTGTTTACCATGAAATAAAACAAATGAGGCGATATGCCAATAACAAAGATACAAATCAATATGATGATAGTGTGGGTTGTGTTATCGTAGAAGAGTTTATGGTGTTATTAAATCATTTTATCGCGTATTATTTTTCTGAAAAAAAATTACCATTAATCTATAGAATTAATTTGTCTAATTGTGATAAAAAAGAATTCATAAAATTAAAAGAAAACTGGAATAATAATTCCAAGATAACAAACATAGTAAAATGCATTAACGAGATGTATGAATCTTCTACCTATTCAACATCTAATTTAGGACATTATGGGCTAAATCTAAATGCATACGCTCATACAACTATTCCAATAAGAAATTATGCTTCATTGATAAATCAGCGTTTAGTAAAAAGGTATTTAGTTGATAACCAACAAATGACAGATGAATATTATTATAAATTAGAAGAAAAACTAAGACTTATAACTAAACATTTGAATGAACGTAATGAATTAAATGAACAATATGTCGAAGAATATTCAAAAATTTTAACAAAAAAATATAAAAGTAATTGACAAATATGAAATAAGTGATAAAATTAGTACATAAATGCACTGATTAGGACATGATTATTAAAAAGTATTTTTAAGCGAATTAGGGGTGGTGTGAGCCTAATAAATAACGTTAATAATTACTACCTATAAGCAGAGTTCGAAAGAAATCTCCGGTTAAAGCCGTTATTAAATTAAGTAAAAGGTAGGATGGTACCGCGTATAAACGCTCCTTAAGTATATTAAGGGGTGTTTTTTTGTATTTAAGGAGGATAATATGTACGTAAATTTAGAAAACAAATCCTTATCAGAATTAATTGAACTAAAGAAGCAATTAGCAGGAACAAATAAGTATTATGCAGTTGATAGAATTTTTAAAATAGAGACATTTATTCCGTATAATAAAATGATTGTACACTGTGAAAAGCGTAGTTTAAGTAAAGTTAAGAAATTTAGATAGTATAATTAGTGCAAAAAAAAGAAAGAGGCGATAAAAATGATAGATATAAAAGCAAATGAAAAATTAAATATTTTAAACCATAGTTGTGCACATCTTCTAGCACATGCTGTAAAAAGATTATATCCTAATGCTTTATTTTGGGTAGGTCCTGTTATAAGTGAAGGATTTTATTATGATATTGATTTACAAGATAAAGTTATAACAGAAGATGATTTAGAATTAATTTCTAAAGAAATGAAAAAAATTGTTAAGGAAAACAAATTAATTAAAAGACTAGAATTATCAAAAAGTGATGCATTAGATATGTTTAAAGATGACGTTTATAAAATTGATTTAATTAATAACATGGAAGAAGATGTTTTAATTACAGCTTATAAGCAAGAAGATTTTATTGATTTATGTCGTGGACCACACGTTGAAAGTACAAAATTATTAAAGTATTTTAAATTGTTAAAAGTAAGTGGTGCATATTATAAAGGTGACTCTAATAATAAAATGTTACAAAGAATATATGGTATTTGTTTCGAGACAGATGAAGAATTAAATAATCATTTAGAAATGTTAGAAGAAGCCAAGAAAAGAGATCACAAAAAACTAGGTCGTGAATTAGAATTATTCATGTTTAGTGAATATGGTCCCGGATTTCCGTTTTGGCTGCCAAATGGAATGATTTTAAGAAAAGTATTAGAAGACTTTTGGTATGAAGAACATACTAAAGAAGGATACCAATTTATAAAAACACCAATTATGTTAAATCGTGATTTATGGGAAGTATCTGGGCACTGGGGTAATTATAAAGAAAATATGTATACATCAGTTATTGACGAAAAAGAATTTGCTATTAAACCAATGAATTGTCCAGGAGGAATGCTTGTTTACAAAAACAGTTTGCATTCATACAAAGATTTACCACTTAGAGTAGGTGAATTAGGACTTGTACATCGTCATGAAGCGAGTGGTGCATTAAATGGCTTATTTAGAGTTCGTAATTTTACACAAGATGATGCACATATTTTTATGACAGAAGAACAAATTGAAAGTGAAATTATAAGATTAATCAATTTCATTGACCGTATATATAAAGTATTTAATTTAGAATATAAAATAGAGTTATCAACAAGACCAGAAGAAAAATATATTGGAACTATAGAAGCTTGGGATAGAGCAGAAAACATCTTAGAAATCGCTTGTAATAAAGCAGGACGTGGTTGTAAAATCAATCCTGGTGATGGTGCATTCTATGGTCCAAAATTAGATTTCCATGTTAAAGATTCATTAGGAAGAGTATGGCAATGTGGAACTATCCAACTTGACGCTAATTTACCTGAACGTTTTGATTTAACTTATGTTGCAAGTGACGGTTCGAAAAAGCGTCCAATTATGCTCCATAGAGTTATATTTGGTTCGATTGAAAGATTCATTGGTATTATTATTGAACACTATGCAGGGGCTTTCCCATTATGGTTAAATCCAGTTCAAATAAATGTAATACCTGTTAATAATGAATATCATCTGGAATATGCTAATGATATAAAAAGAATGTTATTAGAAAATAACTTTAGAGTAGAATTAGATAGTCGTGATGAAAAATTAGGATATCGTATGCGTGAAAGTCAAACACGAAAGATACCTTATAATTTAATTATAGGTGACAATGAGCGTGACAACAAAATGATTAGTTATCGTAAATATGGTAGCAATGAAACAACTACTATAAGTGTGGATGAATTTATCGAACTTTTACAAAATGAAATAAAAAACAAATAATAAATAATAAATAATAAATAATAAATAATATTTTAAAACTAAACTACATATAATATGGTGTTTAGTTTTTTTATTGTTTTTAAACTAATATATATAGTAAATAGTTGTAATAAAATAAAAGAAAGATAATATAATTTATTAAGGCAGTACTAGGAGGGATATTAATGATTAATAAGAAGAGTTTGTGGTTTTTAACGTTATTCAGTTTAATTTTAGTTTTAAGTGTTTATTATGTAACAATGCCATCAGAGTTATTGTTAACTAATAATAATGATCATACCGAAAATGAGAACAATGAACCGACCGCAAAGATAGAAGATAGTGAAATTTTAACAGCACTAAGGGTTGAATCAAATGAACAAATGTTAAAGGAATTAGATGAGTTAAAAATAATTTTGACAGATATTGATGCAACAATTGATCAAAAGAATAATGCTTTTGAAAAAATGAAATTATTAAATGTTAACCGTGGCGAGGAAGAAAAACTAGAAAATAAGATTTTAGAAGAGTTTAAATTAAAAACTTTTATTAAAATAGATGGTGACCAGATCAGGGTTGTAGTTGCTAAAGAAAAACATGATGCAACCATTGCAAACAATATAATGCGTAGTATTCAAAGTAATTATGACAAAAAAATGTATATCTCAGTAAAGTTCCAAAAATAACTCTATATGTAGAGTTTTTTTGTTTTATAGGCTTTTTCTTTCACTAAAAAGTAATATCGTCATAAAATAATATGAGTAAATATAAACCACCCAACTTAGGAAGTGAGGGAAATAATGAGTAAAAGTATATTGACAAAACGCGAAAAAGAAGTATTTGAATTACTTATACAAAATAAATCAACGGTTGAGATTGCTAAAAAACTAGACATAAGCGAGAAGACCGTCCGTAATCATATATCGAATGCCATGCAAAAATTAGGGGTAAAAGGTCGCGCTGGCGCCGTAGTTGAACTTTTAAAACTTGGGGAACTTTCATTATAAAAGTCGCATTAAATTGCGATTTTTTTCATATTATTATGTAGAGGTGGATATATGTTAAAAAGGATGCTATCACGTAAAGTATTTGTTTCTACGGCCGTCTTATTTGCTTTGTTTTTGCTTTATGTAATACCAAAAGATGATAATCATAATCTGAACAATAAAATTCCCCAGGATTTAGAATATGTTAATACGGAAGTAATAACAAGCACGATATATCTTTTGGATAGTCATAATTATTTAGGAAGAGCAAGTGTAGTAGTAAGTAATAGTAATAAGAATATTGAAGCAAAGGCTAGAGAATTAATTGAAATTTTAATCAAAGATGGAGCCGGTGAGAATAAGATCCCAAATGGATTTAGATCATTAATACCTAGTGATACAAAATTATTAAGTTTAAAGTATGATGAAGGTGTAATAAAAGTTAATTTTTCAAAAGAATTACTTGATGTGTCAGAAAATTTAGAAGAGAAAGTTATTTCAGCACTCGTTTATACTTTAACTAAAATTGATGGAGTTAATAGTATTATATTATATGTAGAAGGAGATATTTTAGATAAACTACCAAAATCTAAAATCAATCTTCCAAGCACTTTAGATCGTAGTTTTGGGATAAATAAAGAATATGATATAAAAAGTTATAAAGGAATTAACCAAGTTACAATTTACTATGTTAATAAATACAATGATAATTACTATTATGTACCTGTAACAAAATATTTAAATGATGATAGAGAAAAAATAAAGATAATAATTGAAGAATTAAGTAGTACTCATTTATATAATTCTAATCTAATGAGTTTTTTAAATAATAATGCAAAATTATTGGCCTCAGAGCAAGCCGATGATATTTTACAATTAAAATTTAATTCATATATATTTGATGATGATGTAGAAAAAAGTATACTAGAGGAAGTAATTTATACAATTTGCTTATCAGTAGGAGATAATTATAATGTTAAAGAGGTTGTTTTTGAAGTTAATGATGAAGAAATTTACAAAACTGTGTTAAAAACTATTGAATAATTTTTTTAAATGCGATATAATTTATATGTTCCACTTTTGGAACATGTGTCCTGGTAGCTCAGCTGGATAGAGCAATGCCCTTCTAAGGCATCGGTCGGGAGTTCGAATCTCTCCCAGGACACCATATCGAATACAAACTCTCTTAGAGAGTATTATATAAACTACTAACTAGAAATAGTTAGTTTTTTTTTGTTTTATAAGAAAAAGAAATTTATTAACAATAAATGAACAAATATATTTTTAATTAATGAATTCCATATTTTTATTAATGTGTGCTATAATAATAGTATTAGGAGGGAATTTTATGAAAAATATAATTGATTGGCAAAATATAAAGGAAAAATCTCTGTTTGAGCAATTGAAAGAAAAATTAGAAAAACAAAAAAACATTGATATAATTAATATTCAAGAAGAATGTGATATTGATGAATTAGAAGATGAGATTAATTATTTACAACAAGATTACAATCTTTATAATAGTAAGCTAGAATTAATTACAGAAATAACTAAACTAGAAAATAGTAAAATAGAATGGTATATGCAAACACTATTTAAAATGGATTGTTTGGAAAACATATCAGAAAAACAAAAATTGAAAATGATGTTATCATATGGAGTTTTAGTAAATTATTTTAGTAAAATTCATGAGAGAACTGACGAAGAATTATTTATGCTGTCAGCTTGTTCATCGGGACTTGATTTAGAAGATTATACTTTTTATATTGGAGTATTAAGCGATAAACAAGTATCTGAGACTATTATAAATAAAACAGATAATTTACCTGAACAAGTAAACATTGCTTATTCTGTTATGGATTCACAAGATGAATTTCCTTATGATTTTATAACAAGTGATAACTATAAGATACTTGTTGATAACGGTATTAATGTTGCAAATAACTATAATATTGGACATACAAAATAAAAAAGGGGAGAGATATTTAGTGGGAAAAGAATCAAAGGATAAGATAATTGAATGTAAAGAGTGTGGCGAAAATTTTGTTTTCCCTTATCAAATACAAGTCAAAGATTTATATCAATCAATAACTGAAGAAAAAGCCCATGAGATTTTTGAAAAAAGGAATTCACTCCAAGAAAAGATAGCTAGTTTAACAGAAAAAGGTAAACTTTCCGAAGCTAAAAGATTACAAGAAGAGTTTTCAAAACTTGAAGATATGATAATAAGATTAAGTAATGGAAACAGTCAAGAAGCCTATAATTTTCGGGGATTTACAAATGATCCTGCCAGATGTCCTAAATGTAGAAAAAAAAGTAAAGAAGAAGAAAGCAAAAGAACAACAAGAAAGACATGTGCTAGAAAAAGATAAATTATTATAAAACCGCTTATTTTTTAATAAGTGGTTTTTTTATAAAAAAAGAGATTGTAAATATATAAACCGACAATCTTTTTTTATTGTATGTATTATTATTAACTAGGTATTTTGTATTATATAGGATAATTTCGTTATAATTGCATATGTTTTGTCGATATTAGAACAAACCTAAATAGTATAAATATCAAAATATAATAAATATTAATGATATACAAATTGATATCTATTTTATTTATTATCCTTAATTTTAATATATATAGGATTATATATGATATATAGAAAGGACTGAGCTTATGTAAAAGAAAAAATTGTAGTTATCTTTTAGTATTGTGATTAACATATTATGAATAGGAAGGACTGAACTTATGTTTAAAAAGAATTACATAGTTGCAGTTGCTGTTTTTGTATTTATGTTGTTTGGTATTTTTTCGTATGCTTTAAATAATAATGAAGAACCAGAAGAGAATATCATTGTTAATAACAATGAGACTAAAAATACTGAGTCTGATAAAAGTGAAGATAACAAAAAAGGAGAATCAGTTTACCAAGTAAGCACAGGAGTCAAAGATGGTTTTGTTGATGATGAAAAACCAGTTATCATTCTAAATGGTGACAATACGGTTTATCTAGAAATCGGTATCGATAAAACCTATGTAGATGCGGGTGCGGTTGTATATGATAATTTTGATGAATCAATAGTACCAAGTGTAGTTAACAATGTTGTTATTGATCAATTAGGAACATATACAGTAACGTATACTGCTGTTGACAGCTATGGTAATGAAGCAGTTCCCGTTGTGAGAACAATTATTGTTAGAGACACAACAAAACCAAAGATAACAGGGTTTAGTGTAAAATGGAATTATGAAACAGTAGAAGCAGATAAAACTGCAACATATATTGATACTGCAGAGGTATATACATCAGATAACTCAGATGGTGAGGTAACTGTTGAAAGATTAAGATGTACAGTAGATATGGGAACACCAGGGGATTATAAATGTCAATATAAAGTAAGTGATGAATCAGGTAATTATCAACACTACGATAGATTTATAAAAGTAGTGGACACAACAAAACCAAAGATAACAGGGTTTAGTGTAAAATGGAATTATGAAACAGTAGAAGCAGATAAAACTGCAACATATATTGATACTGCAGAGGTATATACATCAGATAACTCAGATGGTGAGGTAACTGTTGAAAGATTAAGATGTACAGTAGATATGGGAACACCAGGGGATTATAAATGTCAATATAAAGTAAGTGATGAATCAGGTAATTATCAACACTACGATAGATTTATAAAAGTAGTGGACACAACAAAACCAAAGATAACAGGGTTTAGTGTAAAATGGAATTATGAAACAGTAGAAGCAGATAAAACTGCAACATATATTGATACTGCAGAGGTATATACATCAGATAACTCAGATGGTGAGGTAACTGTTGAAAGATTAAGATGTACAGTAGATATGGGAACACCAGGGGATTATAAATGTCAATATAAAGTAAGTGATGAATCAGGTAATTATCAACATTACGATAGATTTATAAAAGTAGTGGATACAAAATTTCCGGTTGTTTTATTTGAAACAAATGGAAATAGTATATATGCTAAAAACCATAGTACAATAGTAAATATTGATGATGTTAGTAGTTTAAAAGCTAATCGTATAAGATATATGTGGACAACAGGAGCACGACCTGATTGGAATACTTGGTTTTCTGAAGGGAAACAATTTAATAGTGGTGATACAATTACAAATCCAGTTGGGGTAAATGGTGTTTACTATTTATGGATAATGACAGAAGATGTTATTGGAAATAGAGGATATACAAAGAGTAATGCCTTTTACTTTGATAATAATTATCCAAGTGTAAGCTTCTTAATAAATGGGAATAGTACATATTCACAAAGCCACAGCACACAAGTAAATATAACTGACGTGAGTGATTTAAAAGCTAACCGTATAAGATATATGTGGACAACAGGGGCACGACCTGATTGGGATACATGGTTTTCTGAAGGAAAACAATTTAGTAATGGAGATATAATTGATAGTACAGATAATTTAAATGGAGTATATTATTTATGGATAATGACAGAAGATGTTATTGGAAATAGAGGGTATACAAAAAGTAATGCTTTTTATTTTGATAATGAAAATCCAACAATTCAATTAAATGGAGAATCTTACATTGAAGTGGAATTAGGAAGCAATTTTGATATAATGGAAGGAATTATTGCCAACGATAATTCCAATATATTTAATGTTACACATAATAATGTAGATTTTTCTACTATTGGTTTGAAAACAATTACTTATACTGTGACTGATAGTGTTGGAAGAACAGCTAGCTTAGAAAGAACAATAAAAGTAGTAGATACAACATCACCAGCAATAGAACTAGGTAATATTAATTATAGTGCAAACTATAAAAATATTTTTGGATTTAATCTTTTTCAAAATGCTACAGCAACCTTTCATGTTAATGTAAGTGATTTAGGAAATATAAATAAGTTAAAATATTTATGGTTACCACATAATGAAGAACCTAATAGTATTGCATGGTTATTAGCTCCTAAATTTACAAACAATTCTGATATATCAAAAACATTTTATATTAAAGGTTTAAAATGGAAACTGTGGATATATGCAACAGATGAATCAGGAAATGTATCAATAACATCTAGCGAAAAATTTGAAATTGAATAAAAAAGAGCTTAGCTCTTTTTTGTTATGATTTTTTATTTTTTTGACAAAAAAACATGAAAATGTGTTATTATTGTAATAATAGGAGGAGAAAATATGCAAAAGATAGTAGTTATTTTTATCGTAATCAGTATTTTTCTATTAAGCGGATGTAATAATAAAGAAGCAAAACAAGAACAATACGAACAATTAATGCAGCAATATGGTGTTGATTACTATGAAAAATTTGGTCACAAACAAATAAGTAATTTCTCAGTTGATATTGCAGCAATGAAAAAGGCAAATGATAAGGAACTGACTAGTTATGACTTAGAAAAATTAAAAAATTGTGATGATTCTAGTAAGGTTACATTTACAATTGATATAGAAAATAATTGGAGTATAGTTGATACAGAATTTGAAATGACATGTAAATAAGGAACAGTAAATTAATGCTGTTTTTTTTATAAAATTAATTGGTTGAAAAAAACAAAAATTATAATAAATTTTATATTATGGTTCATACTAAATTTGAGGAGGATTAATAAATGAGAAATAACAATAATAACAATCGTTTTGATGCTGATGTCAATACTGCAAGAGTAGATATGAACGGTGGTAATGGATCTAATATGTTTGCAGCAAATAATATATTAAGGCAAACTGAAGATAACTTAGCTACATCAGAGGCAGAAACTGATGAAGAACCACTACGAACAGAGAAAACAACAGAGTTAGAAGAACAAGAAGAAACAACAACTGAAACCCCTGCAGAATTACCTGAAGAATTACCTGAAGAAACTGAACTAGATACTGAAGAAGCAGAATAGTTATCTTATTTCCTTTGATAAGAAATCGACAAAAATTGTCATATATTGACAATTTTTTTATTTTGCGTTATAATCCGTTTAGAAGTAAAAAATAAGAGGCAGTAAAATTATTTGAAGTAGTAAAATGAAATAGGAGATACGCTTTATGAAAAGAGAAAGAAAGCAGTACCAAGGTTTTACTCTAATCGAAGTTTTAGCTGTAGTAATTATATTATCTATATTAGCTGTAATTTGTATACCACTAATAATTGGGATTATCGAAAGGATTAAAGATGAAGCCTTTAGAGTTAGTGTAAGAAATATTTTTACAGCTGTTGAACTTGAAATGAAAATGTCTAATGATTTAGAAAACGGACTAGTAACATCATTAGAAATGAAAAACGGAAAATTTGATGGCGGTTTATGGGAATACTATATAGATGACGATAGTATCGTTTTAACGACCGTTCATAGTTCGGAAAGATATGTTTGTCGTCTTACCGACAAAGAAAAAAATACTAAATTTGAAATTAGTAAAAGGTGTGATGGATTTATAGTAGTAACTGATCCAGAACCCGGTGTTATGGAAGGTTCTGGTACAGAAGAAGATCCATTTATGATTAATAGTATTGAAGATTTAGTTGCTTTTTCAAAAAGTGTAGATGATGGAAATGATTATAAAGAGCAATACATTAAATTAGGATTAAGTTTAGATTTTAATTGGAATTATTCATATGTGGATTATAATACAATTATGTTTGGTGATGTCAATAATGATGGATACATTGCTGGATTAAAAACAGAACTTACATCAGGTATGGGATTTAATCCTATAGGTGGGCGTGTAGATGGTACTTATGAAAATGACAAACATTTTTCTGGAATCTTTATCGGAAATAATAAGGAAATAAGTGGTTTATATATATATAATGAAAGTACCGGTGTTAATGGATTATTTGGTTCAATAGACGGAGCTACTATTACAGATTTATCTATTACTAATGTCAATATTACAACATATAGTTATACGGGAATCCTTGCAGGTAGAGCATATTATGATGAAGTTTTCAGCTCACAATCAAATCTATCAAATATTCACACACAAGGTTCTATAAAATCAAAAAGTGGTGTTATAGGCGGGATAATTGGACGTGGATATGGAACAATTGTCGATAGTAGTTCAGAGGTTAATATAGAAGTGAGTAATAGTTCAAGTAGTATTGGAGGATTAGCTGGTGATTATTATGAAGGATCAATAAATAATAATCACACAATGGGAACAATTGAAAAAAAACATACAACTGACACATATTCACAGACTGGTGGTTTAGTAGGAATTGTAAGAGGAACGACCACAAATATTACTAATAATAGTTCAAGTGCTGTTATTAATAGTAGATCTGGTAATCATGTTGGAGGCTTGATTGGATATAGTTATTCAAATATTGCTTTTTCTAATTCTAGCGGTGCTGTAACCGGTGAAAATGGCACTAATATTGGAGGCTTAATTGGATATATTTCAGGAAGTGTAACAGATAGTTATGCAACAGGTAATGTTCAAGCAAATGGAAGTTATCAAGTAGGCGGTTTAATTGGACAAGCATCATCTTCTACAATAAACAGTTATGCAACAGGTGAAGTAATAAATTTAAGTGCTGAACAGACATATTCAAGGACAGGTGGTTTAATAGGTTATATAGCTAATTCAACTTCGCCTGTTACAAATTGTTATGCAACAGGATCGGTCACCAGCGAAAGTGGAACAAATGTAGGTGGTTTAGTTGGTCGTACATTATCATTAATTGAAAGTTCATGGGCTACAGGAAATGTTACTTCTAATCATACTATTGCCGAAAGTGTTGGCGTAGGCGGCTTAGTAGGATATACAAGTGGTGGTGTGCTTGATAGTTATGCCGAAGGTAATGTTGTTACCAAAACAGGTCATAATATCGCTGGTTTAGTTGGCTTTACTAATAATTTTATAAGAAATTCATATGCAACTGGTGATGCTGAAACAAAAGGAGAGAGTCAAACGTATTCTCAAACAGCTGGCTTAGTTGGGTATGTCTCAAGTAGTGACGTTGTCATATCAAACTGTTATGCAACCGGAAAAGTAACTAGTAGAAGTGGAAAATATATAGGCGGCTTAGTTGGATATACTAATTCATTGATTGAGAATTCACATGCAATGGGTAATGTATATTCTAACGAAGAAACGACAGAAAGCATTGTAATTGGAGGTCTAGTTGGTTACGCAAGTGGTGGAATAATAGATAGTTATGCTGAAGGAAACGTTATATCAAAATCTGGGTATAATGTTGGAGGTTTAGCAGGATATTCAACCAACTTTATTCAAAATAGTCATGCAATTGGTGATGTAACAATGCAAGGTGAAGATCAACTATATTCAAGAATAGGCGGTTTAGTTGGTTATGCTGGAAGTGGTGAATTTACTATAGATAATTCCTATGCAACCGGAAAAGTAACTAGTAGAAGCGGAAAATATATAGGAGGCTTAGTCGGATATACTACTATGCCAATTCAAAACTCCTGGTCAAGTAGTATAATGACTTCTAACCAGCCAAATTATGATTCTATTGTTATCGGAGGCTTAGCTGGTTATTCATCAGGTGGTGTAACAGATAGTTATGCATCTGGATCAGTTAATGTAGATACAGGATATAATATCGGAGGGCTAATTGGATATACAAATAATTCTATAATAAATAGTCATGCAACGGGTGAGGTACAAGTTTCTGGCGAAGGACAATCAAATTGTACAGCAGGAGGCCTAGTAGGTTATTCCACTAACACAGAGTCAACTATAAAAAACTCCTATGCAACCGGAAATGTTTCATGCAAAACAGGTGGATTTATAGGAGGCTTAGCAGGATATTCAGTAGCTCATATTGAAAATACTTATAGTAGTGGTAATGTGAATTTAGAAAAAGGATACAGCCATGGAACTGATGTATCTTATGTTGAAGATCCAGAAAATGGGATTGTTAATGTAACCGGGGATTTTATCGGAGGCTTGGTCGGAAGAACAAATGGTAACAGTATAATAGATAGTTACACAACAGGTCATGTTATTAGTTCAAGTGGTGTTATGGTTGGTGGTATAGTAGGTGGAGCATCTGGTGGGAATATTAAAAATTCATATTCACTTGGAACAGTAACAGGAAGAACCAATGTTGGGGGAATTGGTGGTTTTATTTCTTCGAATGGTCCCGTTGAGATAATAAATTCTTACGCAATAGGTAATATAAACTCATCTGAGGCAGGGATTGGAGGATTAATAGGATTTAATTCAGGAGTCAATGTTAAAAATAGTTATGCTACTGGAAACATTACAAGTACTGGTGAGTCAACCCACGCTAGTAATAATTGTGTCGGAGGATTATTTGGTTGTGTCCAATCGTCAATGGATCTTATTGGTCAAACATCATTTATAAGCAATGTTTATTATGTTGGCAACGTAAGTGGAATTCGTAATGTAGGTGGTATTACAGGTCAGATTGGAATTGGAAAAAGTAATGTTACAATTGAAAACTTATATGTTTCAGCAAACATAAATGCTTCACAGTCTTCTGTTGCAGGAATTGTTCCATTTACAAATAGGACCGTTGGAGCAACCGATGGGGTAATAACGATAAATAAATTATTTGTAGCTGGACATATAGAATCTTTAAGTAGTGTTTATCCATTAACTGATAAAGCAAGTGCAACATATTTAACAACTGACAACTTATACCGCTCATCAACATTGCAAGTTATTAATCAAACAAGTCCGGTTAGTTCATATGGAACAGAGGTAAATGTTAATGATTTAAAAACATCTACGTGGTATACAAACACATTAGGATTTGATAATAATTGGAAATTTCAAAATGATAATTATCCATTATTATATAATATTAATGATAGCGGAGTCCCAACTATGAATTTGTTAAATCATCAGGTAAATAAACTAGTACAGTAAGGAGAAATTTATGAAAAAAATGAAAATATTTTATGTTGTATGCTTGGTAGTTATTGTTGTTGGATTAACTGGTTGTGGAGGAAAAAAAGAACAAGCGGAAAAAATAGAAAAATATGACTTATCTAAAGTAACATCTATAAATGGTGTTGATTTCAAAATAGTTGAGAATGACTATAAAGAAATAACCCAGATTTTGGATAAAATAAAATTTGAACAAGATAAAATAGAAGCAACTGGTAAGTATACACCGTTATATGTTAATTATCATAATGGTTTATACGCCTATGCAATATATGAGAATGGTATTATCCGCTGTACTAAAGGTGAGAAAGTTTTTTATGCCACTGATAATAAAAAAGCAGAACAACTTTTAACTACTATAAAACAGTTAGATGATAAATATTCAGATCAAAATGTATATGAAATTGAGTATAAAAATACTTATTCAAAAATAAATGGAGCTACATTAATCGATTTAAAAAATGGTAACAGTATGATCAAATTAGTTTTTAATAAAGATATAAAAAATCTACGTGTTATATCATTAAAGGAAGAAGATGAAGCACAAGCATCAGAAGATGAAAAAGTAATAGTCGAAGATAAAACATTAAATTATATGAATGAAGTTAGCGCTCAAACAACTGTTGTTATAAAATATTGTCCAGATGATTTTGAAAATGGTGTTGCTATTAAATTTGAAAATGAGTATGGGTATAGATATGTAATAACGACGACTAATGAATCAGATAATATCAGTTTTGTGACCAAAATAGTTGGATAAAAGACATAAAAAAAAATTAGAAAATCTAATTTTTTTATTTGTAAATTTTCCCATAAAATGGATTTAAATAGTTATTAAAACATAATATTTATGGTATAATTGTAATGCTATGAGGGGAGAAAATTGATGAAAAATATTATTAAAATCGAAAATTTAACAAAAAAATATGGAAATTTAACAGCTCTAGATAATTTCAGTCTTGAAGTTAGAGAAGGTGAAATACTAGGCTTATTAGGTCCAAATGGTAGTGGTAAAACAACTGCAATTAACTGTATTTTATCTCTATTAGAATTCCAAGAAGGAAAAATTACAATTTTTGATAAAGAAATGACACCAGATGCTTATGATATAAAAAGAAATATTGGAGTAGTGATGCAAAATGTTGCTGTATTTAATGAATTAACAGTATATGAAAATATAGATTATTTTTGTGGTCTATATATTACTGATAAAGAAAAACGTAAAAATATGGTTGAAGAAGCAATCAATTTGGTTGGTCTTCAAGACTTTAAAAAGTTTTATCCCAAAAAATTAAGTGGCGGATTACTTAGAAGATTAAACATTGCATGTGGTATTGCCCATAAACCTAAAATTATCTTTTTAGATGAGCCTACTGTTGCTGTTGATCCACAAAGTCGTAACAACATTCTAGAAGGAATAAAAATTTTAAATAAACAAGGTGCTACAATTATCTATACAACGCATTATATGGAGGAAGTTGAACAACTGTGTAATAGAATCGTTATAATGGATAAAGGTAATATAATTGCTGTTGGTAGCAAAGAAAAACTAAAGACAATGATTGATTTAGGAGAAAAAATAACTGTTGAAATTAGCAATCTAACAAAAAAACATGTTGAAGGGATAAGTAGTTTGCCAAATGTTAAAAGTATTGTGGTTGATGATGATATTGTATGTATTAATTTCAGTGACAATCATCATAACTTGATAAATGTTCTAGATTACATTAAAGATAATAATTTAAATTGTATAAGAGTTTACTCTGAATTACCAACTCTTAATGATGTATTTTTAGAAATAACTGGTAAACAATTAAGAGATTAGGGGGAGATATAATGTTTAGACACATTTTTGTTACAAGAATAAAATGTTTATTTAGAGAAAAAAGTTTAATCTTCTGGACATTAGTATTTCCACTTGCATTATCAACATTTTTCAATTTAGCTTTTTCTAATTTGTCTAGTACTGAAAAATTTGAACCTATTGATATTGCAGTTATAGATAATGAAAAATTAAATGAAGATGTAAATTTTAAAAGTATGTTAGATTCATTGTCAAAAGAAGACGAAAATCAAATTTTTAATGTTGTTTACCTTACAGAGCAAGAAGCAAAAGACAAGCTAGAAAAATATGAAATTTCAGGGTATATTAATGTAGATAATGAAATTGAATTATTTATAAATAAGAATGGTTTTAATCAAACCATAATAAAATCATTCTTAGACCAATATAAACAAATAAGTTCAACAATATCAACAATTTTAACTATTAATCCAGATGCTATTAAAAATGGTCTTATGGAAGAAATTGCCAATCACCAAAGCTATATACAAGGTAGTGATAATACTAATACCGATGCAGTGGTTTTATACTTTTATAGTTTAATTGGAATGGTATGTATGTATGCAGGTTTTTGGGGCATTAAAACTGTTAATGAATCTGAAGCAAATTTGTCTAGTCAAGGTGCTAGATTAAGTATATCGCCAGTTCACAAACTAAAAGCCTTTTTATATTCATTATCAGCGGCATTCATAATTCAATATATTGAATTACTTATTATATTAGCCTATATGGTATTTATATTAGGAATTGATTTTGGTAATCAAATTGGATATATAATGTTATTATGTTTTGTTGGTTGCTTTGCTGGTATAAGTTTTGGTTCAATGGTTGGATCAATGTTTAGCAAGGATGAAAACACTAAAATTGCAATATTAATATCAGTTTCAATGATATTATCATTCCTATCAGGTATGATGTTTTTGGATATGAAATATATAATAAGTGAAAATGTTCCTATACTTGCTAATATAAATCCGGTTAACTTAATAACAGATGCATTATATTCACTATATTATTACTCAACGCATACCAGATTTTATACTAATATTTTTTACTTAATAATTTTCTCAATTATTTGTTGTGCTGTTACTTATAAATCGATAAGGAGGAAAAAATATGCAAGTCTTTAAAGCTTATTTCAAAATATTAAAACAAATCTACCCAGTAATATTAGTATATATTGTTATATTCTTTGGAATATCTTTACTTGCTACTACTAACGGTTCTAGTTCAACAGCACTCGATTTTGAAGCAATTAAACCTAAAATTGTATTAATTAATAACGATGAGGAAACTCCATTATTAACTTCTTTTAGAAAGTACTTAGAAAGTAATACAACTTTAGTTGAAATGGAAGATGAAGAGGAAAAATTAAGTGATGCTTTATTTTTTAGAAAAATACACTATATAATAAAAGTTCCTTCTAATTTCACTGAATCTTTTATGGAAGGAAATTTAAAAAAACTAGACACCTTAAAATTACCCGATTCTACAACAACAATATTTATAGAATCTTTAATTGATAAGTTTTTCAATACAGCAAATCTATATTCAAAAAGTAGTATAGATGAGAATATTTTAAGTGAAAATATAATAAAAAATTTAGAAACTTCTGTTAATGTTCAGTTAGTTCAAAAAGAAAAAATGGATAATAATCTAAATAAGGCCAATTACTTTTTTAATTTTACTAACTATACCTTTTTAGCACTATTAATATTGGTAATAGGTCTTGTTACCCAATCTTTTAATCAAATAGATTTAAAAAGAAGAAATTTATGTTCTCCGATAAAATTAAGCAAAATGAATTTTGAATTAATGTTAGGTAATATCTCTGTAACAATAACAATATGGATGATATTTGTCCTTGCAAGCATAGTTTTATATGGAGCAACAATGTTTACCACTAATGGTTTATTATTGATATTAAATTCATTTGTATTTATCCTAACCGCATTAAGTATTGGCTTTTTAATTGGTAATTTAGTAGAAAATACAGAAGCACAATCAGCAATTGCAAATGTTCTTTCATTAGGTACATCATTTATATGTGGAGCTTTTGTTCCTCAAATGTTTTTAGGAAGCACCGTTTTAATGATCGCTAAAATATTTCCATCCTATTATTTTATTAGAGCAAATGATATTATAAGTGCTACTCCAACACTAGATAGTAAAAACTTAAATATAATATTTACTTGCATATTGATTCAAGTAGTATTTATGATTGGTATATATATAGCATCATACATAGTGACTCGATTAAGAAGACAAAGGGCTTAATGTAAAACATATATTGCTAAAAATATTTATTTTTTAAAGTAGATATGCTATAATCATTTTAAGATATGCGAAGGAGGAGTAAGATGACTGAACAAGAAATTTTAGAACTTGCCACCCAAGTGATTGATGCAAATGATATTGCATTAGTTGGTACGATTAGTCTTAAACGTTATCCAAATATTAAGGCATTAAAGAAAATGAAAAACGAGGGATTGAAAACATTTTACTTTAGTACCAAAATCAATTCGGCTAAAGTAAAACAAATTAAACGTCGAAGTAAAGGGTCTGTCTACTTTTATGATAGGGAAAATTACAAAGGTGTTATGTTGGAAGGACACTTTAAAGTAGAAAATAATACAACAGTTGGAATTTCTGATCTTTATGAATTGGATGCAATTGATCCATATGATTTTTGTACACTTAAGTTTGTTGCTGAATATATTTATGTTTATACTCACTATCAAACGGTTAAGATAAAATTATAATTTTATAAGTACAAGGAAACTTGTGCTTTTATTTTACAATACTAATAAAAAACAATTATCTGATTAACTTTTATTGGTAAAAATGATATAATGATATAGGAAGGTGAAAACATGTTTGAAAACAATAAGATATTTATATTAGGTATGGCTAGAAGTGGTTATGAGGCGGCTAAAGTTTTAATTGAGCGAAATAACCAAGTGCTTATTACCGATATGAAAGAACAAGACGCTGATAAGGTAAATGAACTAAAAAATTTAGGAGTAAAATATATTGTGAGTGAAAAACCAGAAGATTTATTAGATAATTCATTTGATTACATTGTAAAAAATCCTGGGATCACATATGAACACCCATGTATACTAAAAGCCAATGAATTAGGAATAAAAGTTATTAACGAAGTAGAAGTGGCTTATAATTTATTACCGGAAAATGTAAAAATAATTGGTATTACTGGTTCAAATGGTAAAACAACAACAACAACGTTAATTTATGAATTTTTGCGTACTATGGGAAAATCAGTACATCTTGGTGGTAACATTGGATTCCCATTATGTTCATTAGTTAATAAAGTAAAAAGTGGTGATATTTTAGTATTAGAAATATCTGGACATCAACTGCATGACTTTATCAATTTTAAAACAGATATTAGTGTGATGACTAATTTATCAGAAGTACACTTAGACTTCTTTAAAACCTATGAAAATTATAAATATAATAAAACACGCATTTTTGATCATCATACAAACAAAGATATTGCCATATTAAATTTTGATAACAATGATGTATTAGCTTCAACTGAAAATATAGCATCGCAAAAAATATATTTTTCTAGCACCAAAAAAGCTGATGCATATATTGAAGATAAGGCAATTTACTATAAGGGTGAGAGAATTATTGATATAAATAGTATAAGAGTAAAAGGAAATCATAATTATGAAAATATTATGTGCGCTGTAATAGCAACCAAAGAATTTGGTATTGAAAATTCTGTTATTGAAGAGGTACTAAATAATTTTGGTGGAGTGGAACATAGAATTGAATATGTTAGAAAATTAAATGGTCGTGAATTTTATAATGATTCTAAATCAACAAATGTTAAATCTACTCAGATTGCACTTAGTGCATTTGATCGTCCTACCATTATATTATTAGGTGGATTAGATCGAGGTCACTCATTTGATGAACTTGAAAGTTATATGAAAAATGTCAAATATATTATTTCATTTGGAGAAACAAAAAATCGTATTAAAGATTTTGCAGATCGCGTCAATGTAAACTGTACAGTAGTTGAAAAATTAGAGGACGCTGTAAAAGTGGCTTATAACTTCTCTGATGAAGGTGATGTAATATTACTGAGTCCTGCTTGCGCATCTTGGGATCAATATAAATGTTTTGAAGATCGCGGAAAAGATTTCAAAAAGTGGGTTGAAAATTTAAAATAAAAAATAGAATTGATATTCTATTTTCTTTTTGTATTCATTAATAAATCTATTGTAAAGTTATTTGAATAACTACTACTTATAAATTGATCTTTACTATCATCTAATTGCATCAAATATAAAGATTCGAATTTTTGAAATATTTGTTCAAAACTTTTTAATGTTTTAATTTGATTACTTGTTATTTTATTAGGAATAAAAAGATAAGCCAAATAAGAATCATTTACACTGCAATTTACAAATAGTATATGCCCCTGATTAATTAAGTCAAAGCCTGATTCAAAACTTTGGCTATAATCTATTTTACCAAATTTATATCCTTCTTTATTAAATTCTTTTATTATTTTTTTAATAGCATCCCGATGATATCGTAGATAGGCAGTTTTTTCTGCCGTTTTATAGTTTCCATCAAATATCTTATTTTCTTCATCACCAATAATGACCATTGATAAAACATTATTTAAAAAATTATCCATACTACCACCTAATTTCTAAAAATATGTTGTTGGAATCTTATTCTAATACTAAGTAGAAAAAATGTCAAGTAAACATATAGATATTTATAAAATATGTTAGAAGTGATATAATATATATGTTAGGAGGATAAAAATATGAAGATAAAAGATATTGTAGGAAGAGAAATATTAGACTCAAGAGGTAATCCAACTGTTGAGGTTGATGTTGTATTAGAAAGTGGAATAATAGGTAGGGCTAGTGTTCCAAGTGGTGCATCTACTGGCTCAAAAGAAGCATTAGAACTTAGAGATGGTGGCGATCGTTATTTAGGAAAAGGTGTTTTAACAGCGGTTAAAAACATTAATACAGTAATTAGAGAAATTTTAATTGGAAAAGATGTTTTAAACCAAGAAGAAATTGACCAATCAATGATTAATCTAGATGGGACTGATAATAAAAGCAAGTTAGGAGCAAATGCTATTTTAGGAGTTTCTTTAGCTTGTTTAAAAGCGGCAGCTTTATATAGTAAAAAGCCATTATATATGTATGTAGGTGAAGGAATAACATTACCGGTTCCTATGATGAATATAATTAATGGTGGAGCTCATGCGGATAATAATTTAGATTTCCAAGAATTTATGATTATTCCACAAGCAAAATCTATTAAAGAAAGAGTTAGAATTGGTGCAGAAGTTTTCCATACATTAAAAGGTGTATTAAAGAAAAATGGTTATAATACATCAGTTGGAGATGAAGGGGGATTCGCTCCTAATTTAAAAAGTAATAAAGAAGCATTAGATTTAATATGTGAATCAATTACAAAGGCGGGTTACAAATTAAAAGAAGACGTTTGTCTAGGATTAGATGTTGCAGCTAGTGAATTTTATTCAAACGGTAAATACATTTTAAAAGGTGAAAACAAAGAGCTAACAAGTGCACAATTAGTAGATTTCTATGAAGAGTTAGTTAATGAATATCCAATTACATCAATAGAAGACGGACTAGATGAAATGGATTATGATGGATTTAAATTAATGACAGACAGACTTGGAGACAGTATCCAATTAGTTGGTGATGACTTATTCGTTACAAATAAACAAATATTTACAGATGGAATTAAAAGAGGAATATGTAATTCAATTCTTTTGAAAGCTAATCAAATAGGAACAGTAACAGAAATGCTAGAAACTATTAAGATTGCTAAAGATAATAATTATAAGACTGTTATTTCACATCGTAGTGGTGAAACAGAAGATAGTTTTATAGCAGATCTAGCAGTTGGTCTTAATTTAGGTCAAATAAAAACAGGTTCTTTATCTAGAACTGATCGAGTTTGTAAATATAATCAATTAATTAGAATTGAAGAAGAATTAGAAAGAAATAACTAATTCTTTTTTTATATTGTATAAAAAAAATCAGTATGATATACTTGTATTGAAGAGGTGTTATATGTATAAATTTTGTCCAAATTGTGGTAGTGAGGTAAAAGTTGACAGTAATTTTTGTTCAAGTTGTGGAATAAAAACTAATAATGATTTAGACGTTGATAAAGTAAATGAATACGCTGGTTTATGGGAGAGATTTCTAGCTTATGTTATTGATTGTCTTGTATTAATTGCAATTGGATTTATAATGGGGTTTACGATTGGATTATTATTTCCTAACCTTATTTTAACTACACCAGAAGAAGAACTCGAGCCAATTTTTAATGTTATTGGTTTTATTATATCTTGGATATACTTTGCAGCTATGGAAAGTTCTAATTGGCAGGCAACATTTGGTAAAAGAGCATTAGGTTTAAAAGTAACTAGTTATGATTTTAAAAAAATCTCTTTCGGTCATTCATCTGTTCGTTTTTTCTCAAAGATTATTTCGATATTAATATTATTTATTGGTTATATAATGATTGCGTTTACAGAAAAAAAACAAGGATTACATGACATGCTAGCTAAAACATTAGTTATTAAAAATTAAACGTCACAGAAACTATTAATGAAAATTAATGGTTTTTTATTTTCAAAAAGATAATTTCCATTGAAGTAGTTAATTTGATGTGTTATAATTGTTGTATAAAGTCCAGGAGGTATTAACATGGCAAAAAAGAAAAAGAGAAAAGAAGAAAAAAAACCTAATAAAGGTTATCAAGTAGAACTAACGGGATTATTATTAATATTGATTGCTATTATTGGTTTTGGACAATTTGGTATAGTAGGAGAACTAATAACAGCATTTTCAGCTTTCTTAGTTGGAACTTGGTATAACGTATTATTAGTAGCTGTTTTTATTGTTGGAGTTTATATGATGATAAAAAGAGAAAAACCAGATTTTTTCACTTCTAAATTATTTGGTATATACATATTTATGATAGGCATATTAATATTTTCACATATTAGTTATGTTGAACAAAATGATTTAAAAGGCTTTGAAATTATAAAAGAAACAATCAATAATTTTATGGCCTCAACTCAAGTTATTTCTAATATTCAAGGTGGAGGTATATTAGGATCCTTATTTTCCGTTTTGTTTGTTAAATTGTTTGATATTAAGGGAACAAGAATAGTTGTATGGGCAATTCTTATTTGTGGTCTAGTTATGTTTACTGGAGTTTCAATTATTGATATGATTAGAGCTATTAAAAATAATGCTAAAAAGGTTGTAAAACTTAGAAAAGCAGCTATTAATAAAGAAGAGATTGCTAAAGTTGAAAACGAATATGAAAAAGATAATAAAATTGTTGTATCTAGTGTTGATGAATTAATTCATATAAACGATGAAAAACAAGAAGAAAAAGTGGAAACTAAGAAAGAAGAAACGCCGATTGAAGAAATTGATAGTAAAGGATATATATATCCGCCAATTACATTACTTGCCAAACCACCTAAAAATAAAACTAGTGAAAATCATAGTTCTATTAAGGATAATGTTACTATATTAGAACAAGTCTTTAATGATTTTGCTATTGAAGGAAAGGTAGTAGCTGCTAATATTGGACCATCAGTTACACAATATGAGATGGAAATAAAAGCAGGTACTAAAATAAGTAAAGTATTAAGTATTCATAGAGAATTAGCTTTAGCATTAGCCGCTAAAGATGTTCGTATTCAAGCTCCAATTCCTGGTAAAAAAACTGTTGGAGTTGAAATACCAAACTCAGTGACATCTATGGTTAGTGTCCGAGAAATATTAGAATCAATTCCAAAAAATATGAATGAAAGTAAATTGTTGGTTACCCTAGGAAAAAATATTATGGGAAGACCAATATATTGTGAAATAAATAAAACACCTCACTTGTTAGTTGCAGGTGCAACAGGGTCTGGTAAGTCAGTGTGTATTAATAGTATTATTGTTTCTATATTAATGAGAGCTAAACCAGATGAAGTTAAATTAGTTTTAGTTGACCCGAAAAAAGTTGAACTTAGCATGTATAACGGGGTTCCCCATCTTTTAGCCCCAGTGGTAACTGATCCTAAAAAAGCAAATGTCGCTTTGAAAAAGATTGTTGTTGAAATGGAAAGACGTTATGATTTATTTAGTGAAAGTGGTACTAAAAATATTGCTGGGTATAATTTATACATTGAGAAAAAAAATAAGACATTAGATGAGGGAAGTCAAATTAAACCTATACCTTATATTGTAGTTATAATTGATGAGTTAGCTGATTTAATGTTAGTAGCTGCTAAGGAAGTTGAAGATTCTATTATGAGAATTACTCAAATGGCAAGAGCTGCTGGAATTCACTTAATAGTTGCTACGCAAAGACCATCAACTGATGTAATAACTGGAGTTGTAAAAGCGAATATTCCATCGCGTATATCATTTGCAGTTAGTAGTAGCATAGATTCAAGAACGATTTTAGATATGTCAGGTGCTGAAAAATTACTTGGTAAGGGTGATATGTTATTCCTGCCAATGGGTGAAAATACACCTTTAAGAGTACAGGGTACTTTTATATCAGAAGAAGAAATAAAATCAGTAGTTGATCATACAATTTCTCAACAAAAAGCTCGTTATGATGAAACACTACTTATGGATGAAGAGGAAATGGGAGCAACTACTATGTTAGATGAAAAAGATGCTTACGAAGAACCTCTATATAATGAAATAGTAGAGTTTGTTGTTACACAAGGTAAAGCAAGTGCCTCTTTACTACAAAGAAGATTTAGATTAGGATATAATAGAGCTGCTAGAGTAATCGATTTACTAGAAGAACGTGGTATCATTGGTCCTAATAATGGTTCTAAACCAAGAGACGTATTAGTAAAGTTAGAAGATAAGGAATAAGTGAAGACTTATTCTTTATTTATTGTATACTTAACTTTAAACAAAAAGAATATAATAGAAAGGATATATTTTGATTAAATAGCTTTATTTATGATATAATATTCTACAGGTGATGTTAATGACAAAATATGATGAAAGTTCGATAAAGATATTAGAAGGATTAGAGGCTGTTAGAAAAAGACCAGGTATGTACATTGGTTCAACAGATAAAAGAGGCCTTCATCATTTAGTTTGGGAAATCGTCGATAATAGTATTGATGAGGTAATAAATGGTCATGGTAATAAAATTAAAATTATTATTCATAGTGATAATAGTGTTAGTGTAGAGGATGAGGGGCGTGGTGTTCCAGTTGGTAAGCATAGTAGTGGAATGTCAACACCAGAAGTAATTTATACTGTTCTACATGCTGGTGGTAAATTTGAAAGTGGCGGATATAAAGTATCTGGAGGATTACATGGAGTTGGTGCCAGTGTCGTTAATGCTTTAAGTAAATGGTTAGAGGTCACAATCAGAAGAGATGGTTGGGAATACTATATTCGATTTGAAAATGGTGGTAAGACAGCTGTACCTTTAAAACAACTAGCGAAGACTCATAAAACAGGTACAAGAGTTTTATTTATGCCAGATGATACGATTTTTGGATCAACTTCTTTTTCTTTTACTACAATTTGTGAAAGAATGCAAGAGTGTGCCTTTCTTTTAAAAGGGCTAACAGTTGAAATAATTGATGAAGCTGACAAAAAACAAGAAACATTTCATTATGATAACGGTTTAAAATCATTTGTTGAATATATAAATGAAGATAAGAAGGAATTACATAAAGTTGTTAGTTTCAATGGTAGTAAAGATGATATAAATGTTGAAATAGCATTCCAATATACAGATACTTATTCTGAAAACATTATATCGTTTGTTAATAATGTAAAAACTAATGATGGTGGTTCGCATGAAGTTGGGTTTAAATCTGCTATAACGAGAGTTTTTAATGATTATGCTAGAAGCAATAATTATTTAAAAGCTAAAGATAAAAACTTCGAAGGAAATGATACTCGTGAAGGAATAACAGCTGTTATAAGTCTACAAATTCCTGAACATCTATTACAGTTTGAAGGGCAGACGAAAGCTAAATTAGGAACCCCTGAAGCAAGAACTGTAGTCGAGAGTATTATGAGTGAAAAACTTCAATTTTTCTTAGAAGAAAATAAGGAAATTGCTACTAATATTCTAGAAAAAATGGTTAAGAGTAAAACGGTTCGTGAGGCTACTAGAAAAGCTCGTGATGAAGCTAGAAATGGCAAAGATAGAAACAAGAAAGAAAGAGCTTTAAGTGGAAAACTTACACCTGCTCAAGGTAAAAATCCTGCTAAAAATGAACTATTTTTAGTGGAAGGGGATTCAGCTGGTGGATCTGCTAAACAAGGTAGAGATCGTAAATTTCAAGCCATTTTACCACTTCGTGGAAAAGTTATAAATGCTGAGAAGACTAATCTTGAAGAAATACTTAAAAATGAGGAAATTAACACGATAATTCATACGATTGGAGCCGGTGTTGGAAGTGACTTTGATGTTAACGATACTAACTATGATAAAGTTATAATCATGACCGATGCTGATGACGATGGTGCTCACATCCAAATATTATTACTGACATTTTTCTATCGTTATATGAAACCACTTATTGAAGCTGGTAAACTTTTTATAGCAATGCCACCTTTATATAAATTAGAGATGAATAAAAAAGTTTATTATGCGTGGAGCGATGAAGATAGAAGAGAAATCTTACAAAACAACAAAGGTTCTAAAATTGATACGCAAAGATATAAAGGACTTGGAGAAATGAATGCAGACCAATTATGGGAAACAACAATGGACCCAGAAACTAGAAGCTTAATAAAAGTAAATATTAACGATGCTGCTTTGGCAGAAAAAAGAGTTAGTGTATTAATGGGGGATAAAGTAGAGCCCCGTAAAGAATGGATAGAAGAAAATGTAGAGTTTTCTTTAGAAGATAATTTTAAAATTTAAAGGAGATTTATGGAAGATAGACTAAAGTTTATTTATGAAAATAGTCAGGTAATATTAAAATTACTTGATGAAAATAAAATAACATATTCGGAAGTAAAAAAAATGATTTTTAATAAAGATAATAGTATCAAATTAAAAATAGACAATTATAGTTGTGAAGTTCTTAATATAGATGAGCAGTATTTTAGCAGTAAAGAATTAATAAACTTGCTTATTGACAATACTTTTTTTGCAAAAAGAAAAGAAGTTTTAGAAGAAATACAAACACTTTTTTATAGTTATTACTTTATAAAATTAGGAGAAAATTCATTAAATACAAAACAACTTTTATTAGATAAATTTATATATTTGTTTGATAATAGTGAAGTTATTACCGATTTTATTGATATGTCTAATTGTAATTTAACTAGTTATGGGTTTAGGATTGCCGAGTTAGAATCTTTATTATTAGAATATAGGTTCTTAAGTGAAGATAAAAATCGTGCCATAATTGAAAAATATAAAACAGTTGCTGATAATATCAGTAGTTATGATGTGATTCATAAGATTTCTTTAACTGAAAAATTATTAGATAATTTATTAATATATATTAAAACTCAAAAGAAAGATATTGAAAACAAACGTAAAAAAATAAAGGTAATATTTAGATATTACCACCTTTTGAAACATATAAAAAATGAAGTAATTGTTAAAAATACTTATATAGATAGGGATTCTAAAAGTAATGAAGAAAGAAAAGTAATTGATAGTAAAACTAAAACTCTTTTTTCTAAATCAATATTAAAATCTAATGAGAGATCACAATACAAACAAAGATTGACAAATGGCTCTTTAATTTTAAGAGATGTTGATGATATAGGAGTTAACAATAATAGTTTTATCAGCAATAATGTTTTGTCTGAAATTACTGTTGAAGATCAAAAGAAAATTTTAGAATTTATCGCAAGGGAAAAAAAGTTTGTAAAAAGAATTCGTTATGGTAATTATTAACGATATATAAGTTATAAAAAACAAGGATAATTATAGATAAGATACTTTATCTTTGCATATTCTTGTTTTTTTGATATAATTAGTAAGGTGATGTTATGCAAAATATACTAAAAAAAATATACGACTATTCACTAGAAGAAATAATGGGAGAGCGATTTGGCCGTTACTCTAAAACAGTAATTCAAGATAGAGCTTTACCTGATGTGCGTGATGGTTTAAAACCTGTTCAAAGAAGAATATTATACGCAATGTATAAAGATAAGAATACATATGACAAGGCTTATAAAAAATCTGCTAAAACGGTTGGGAATGTAATGGGACAATACCATCCACATGGAGATTCTAGTATTTATGAAGCTATGGTTCGTATGAGTCAATGGTGGAAACAAAATGCTGTTTATGTTGATATGCATGGGAATAATGGATCTATGGATGGCGATAGTCCAGCCGCTATGCGTTATACTGAAGCTAGGCTTTCGAAGATTAGTAATGAGTTGTTAAGAGACATTGATAAAGAAACCGTCATGTGGGCTCCTAACTATGATGATACATTATTAGAACCAACTGTACTTCCATCAAAGGTTCCAAATCTTTTGATTAATGGTTCAACAGGAATAAGTTCAGGATATGCAACAAATATACCTCCTCATAATTTAGGAGAAGTAATTGATGCTACAATAAAAAGAATTGATAGTCCAAATTGTTATTTAGATTCAATATTGGATATTGTAAAAGGTCCTGATTTTCCAACTGGAGGTATTGTAGAAGGTGCTAAAGGAATTAGAGATGCCTATAAAACGGGTAGAGGTAAAATAATTATTCGTTCAAAACTGCATTTTGAAAAAGAAAAAGGTAAAAATCAAATAATCATTACGGAAATACCTTTTGAAGTCAATAAAGCAAGTTTAGTAAAGAAAATGGATGAAATTCGTTTAGATAAGAAAATTGACGGTATAATTGAGGTTCGTGATGAAACTGACCGTGAAGGGTTACAAATTGCAATTGATCTAAAAAAAGATGCAGACCGTGAATTGATATTGAATTATTTACTAAAAAACACAGAATTACAAGTTTCTTATAGTTTTAATATTGTAGCAATTGTAAATAGAAGACCAATGGTATTAGGTATTTTAGAAATTTTAGATGCCTATATTGAACATCAAAAAGAAGTAATAACAAAAAGAACAGAGTTTGATTTAGAACATGCTAAAGCAAGGATGCATATTGTAGAAGGGCTTATAAAAGCATTATCTATTTTAGATGAAGTGATTGCTACTATTCGTGCTAGTAAAAATAAAACGGATGCCAAAAACAATTTAGTAATAAAATATGATTTTACTGAGTTACAAGCTGAAGCTATTGTTATGTTACAATTATATAAACTGACTAACACTGATGTTACTGATTTAATAGAAGAAAATAAAAATCTTCAATTAATTATTAAAGGATTAGAAGCTATATTAGCTGATCCTGAAAAGTTAAAAAGTGTTATCAAAGATGAACTAAGAAAAATAAAAAAAGAATATGCAGTTGATAGAAAAACAGAAATAAAAGAACATATTACGGAAATAAAAATTGATACTACTCAAATGCTTCCAAAAGAAGATTGTATAGTAGTAGCAACCAAAGACGGATATGTAAAACGAGTATCTCCAAGAAGCTACAGTGCAAGTGATAATGATGAAACACAATTAAAAGATGGAGATTATGTTATTGGATTATACAATATGAATACAATGGATACATTAATTTTATTTACTGATTTAGGTAACTATTTATATATTCCTGTTCATGAATTGCCTGATTTAAAATGGAAAGATTTAGGTAAACATGTAAGCAATATCATTCAAATAAAAGCTGAGGAAAATATTATTTATAGCCTCCCAGTATATGATTTTGATCAAGATATTAATATTGTCTTATTTTCAAAAGATGGCATGATAAAACAAACAAAGCTTAGTGATTTTAAAGTTCAGCGATACTCAAAACCAATGAGCTGTATGAAACTTAAGGATAAAGATAAAGTAATTAGCGTTACCACTAGTTGTGGAGAAGATATTTTAATTGCTACTCATAACGGATATGCACTACGCTATGATATTAGTGAAGTTCCTGCTACTGGAATAAAGACAGGCGGAGTAAAATCTATTAATTTAAAAAATGATTATGTTATTAGTGGTGATGTTTTCAATAACAATGATTATCTAACGGTTATTACTGAAAAATCAACCGGTAAAAGAATAAAGTTAATTGATATTGAAAAAACATCAAGAGCAAGAAGAGGAATTCAAATTATACGTGATGTAAAAACCAATCCATACTATATTATGAAAACGTATATAGTAGATAACAAAGAAATGATTGGATTAAAAACAAAAAGCGACATTAAGAAAATTAAAATTACTGAACTTCCGATTGCAGATAGATACTCAACTGGAACAGTTATATTTAAAGAACAACTAAAGGATTGCTTTATTATTCAATCATTAAAAGATAAAGAGGAACAAATAGAAATAATTGAAGAAAAAGAAGAAATCGAAAAGAATGTTTCATTAAATGAAATAGATGAAAGAATTATGACTATTGATGATTTTCTAGATGATTTTAAAATATAATTATAATAAAAAAATAACTAAGTTTTTATAGGACTTAGTTATTTTTAAATCTATATTCAACATTTAAATCTTATTTCATATACTATTATAGGTGGTTATAATGGGGAATTTAGATACGTTTAAAGCTTTTGTCAAAAAAAATCCTAAATTAATAAATTATGTTAAAAATGGTGAAATGACATGGCAAAAATTTTATGAAATATTCGACTTATATGGCGAAGATGCAAATGCTTGGAAAGATTATTTAACACCACAAGTAGCTGCAACAACTGCTGCTTTGGCAGCTGGTGGAATTGGTATTAATGATGTATTCAATTGGTTAAAGAATGTCGATTTAGATAGTGTACAAACTGGAATTGGTAATATTCAAAGAGTAGTAGGTGTACTACAAGATTTTTCAACTAAAGATGGAAATACGACTAATCAAAAAGAAGAATATAAGCCACGTCCCTTGTATAAACATTTCGAGGATTAATGAATTTAGATATTCAATTTAAAATAAAAAATAATCCAAATTATCAGAAATATATAAGGGAAAATTCCTATTGGTATAAAACTTTAAATAGATCACCTGAGGCTTTTAAAACATTTGAGGAAGAAGTAAAAGAAAAATATAAATTGAGACCAGTTGATAGAATCAACAAAGTTTTAGAAAATATAGAAATGATTCAAGCCTTGATGTCAACTCTAAAATAATATGGTAAAATAGATAAGAGGAGTTGATTATATGAGAGTAGTAAGTGGAAAATACAAAAGAGCTAATCTTAATGGATTTGATATTAATGGAACAAGACCAACAATGGATCGTATAAAAGAATCGATGTTTGCTCTCATACAAGGTTCAATCAAAGATAGTGTATGTCTAGATTTATTTGCCGGCAGTGGTGCTCTTGGAATTGAAGCAATAAGTAATGGGGCCAGGGCTTGTTATTTTGTTGACAACAATAACATAGCAATAAAAACCTTACAAGATAACCTAACAAAACTAAGAGTAAACGAAGAATATCATATTGTTAGTAAAGATTATAAACAGGCATTGCAGCATTTTAAAGATAATAATATTAAATTTGACTTAATATTATTAGACCCACCATACAATAATACGTTTATAAAACAATCAATAGATTTAATCACAAATTATGATTTGCTTAATGATGGTGGTTATATTGTATGCGAATATGAGCAGGAAAACTTTGAAAATGAATTTTTAGAATGTATTAAAGAAAAAAAATATGGTTCTAAAAATATTAAAATATTAAAAAAAGTCTAACTTGATAGACTTTTTTTGTTTGCTGCCTCTTGTTTTATATAACTTTTTACCATAATAATAGTAAAAATTACACCAATAACAAAAAATAATGCAAACATAATTACTAATGGGTATTCTTTTTGTTCAAAAAAGTAACCGGGGCTTTGTATTAAAGTATATAAAAGCATTCCCATTGATAAGAAATAAATCTGCTGTGACCACACTTTATTTTTTAACATTGATATACCTGCAATGACGAGTAGCAAAGCAGTTGAAAATTCTGCTAATAAATGCATACTAATCTGAACTGGTGTTGTTTCTAACTCCGGTATACTTCCTGTTACATAAAACATTATCCAAGCACCAATCATTGATATTCCAATAAAAATTAAGTATGAAGCAACTATTTTTTTCATTAATACTCCTCCAATCTTTTGTTGACTAAATAGTTTACTATAAAATTATATCTTAAATATGATATAATGTAAAGAATGCGTTAGTAAAAGGAGTTAAAATTATGACAAATAAAAGAAATTTAGTTTTGGGTATTGTAAAGCCTGGATTTGAATCAGTAAGATTGGAATTCGAGAATAACTTCAAGAAAAGAGGAGAAGTTGGTGCGGCATGTACAATATATTATAAAGGCGAAAAGGTAGTAGATTTATGGGGAGGATACAGAAAGAAAAAACAATGCTGGGAAGAAAATACCATGACACTTATTTTTTCAGCGACAAAAGGGATAGCTTCCATTGTTATGGCAAAACTTCATTCGGAAGGATTAATTGATTATGAAGAAAGGGTTTCTAAATACTGGCCTGAATTTGCCAAAAATAACAAAGAATATATTACAATTAGACAATTGTTGTCGCATCAAGCTGGTCTAGTTTTACTAGATGAAAAACTACTTATTTCTGAATTATCCGATTATGATAAGGTGGCTAGTATTGTATCATCAGCTAAACCAATGTGGGAACCCGGTAAGCATCAAGGTTATCAGGCAACAATTGTTGGTTTTTATTTAGGAGAATTAGTGAGAAGGGTAGATATAAAGAAACGAAGTTTAGGTCAATATTTTCATGAGGAAATTGCAGTACCATTAAAGTTAGATTTTTATATAGGCTTGCCAGATACTATTCATGATAGCAAGATATCCGAAATAAAGATGATAAACCCGTTTTTGTCATTATTCAACTTAAATAAGATGCCAAAGGGAATACGCCAAGTAATGGTTAACATAAATTCACCTTTTGTAAAATCAATGACACTCATAAAAGGTTATAATCCAAACAGCAGGGATACTTGGAAAGTTGAACAACCATCGGGTAATGGAATTGGTACAGCAAGATCAGTTGCTTATCTTTACAGTATACTATCTACTGGTGGAAAAGAACTAGGAATTAAACAAGATACACTAAATTATTTAAATAATGAGCCAGAAAATCCTGAAAACGGTTACCTAGATAAGGTAATGAATATAAATACACGATATGGGATTGGTTTTATGAAACCCGATCCAACATTTAATTTTTCACAAAATAGTAAAGCATTTGGATTTTTAGGTGCAACAGGTTCTTTTGCCTTCTGTGATTATGAAAAACAAATTGGATATGCTTATTTAACAAGAAAAATGGGATACTATGGAGTAAATGATCCTCGAGAAAAGAGTATACGAGAATGCATGTACAAATGTATTGAAAAATTAGAAATGAAAAAGAAATAATCAAATATATAATAAAATAAATATGGATATAAAAGATGTCTATATTTTTTTATTTGGCAGGAATCTAGACATTTTCTTAGTATGTTATTAGTAAGGAGGTGAGAAGTTGTTTAAAAAATATCCATTTATTAATCAAGAGGGAATAAAAGATTGTGGTTGCTCATCATTGTTAATGATTATAAAATATTATAAAGGTTATATTAGTTTAAATGAGTTACGAGATATGACAAAGACGAGCAAAAATGGTACAACTGCCTATCATCTAATAGATACTGCTAAAAAAGTTGGCTTTGAAGCTAAAGGTATAAAGTGTCATATAAATGATATTAATAAAGAAAATATGGTTTTACCTTGTATTGCTCATGTCATAATAAATGATTCGTACAAGCATTACATAGTTATATATGAAATCAACTTTACTAAAAAACAGATGTTAATTGCTGATCCAGCTAACAAAATTAAAAAATTATCTTTTACTGAATTCGATAAAATATGGAGTAATGTGTTTATTTTCCTTTATCCAATCCAAAAAATTCCGACATATAAGTCAGAGGTATCTATAGCAAGTTTTATTAAAAACACTATCAAAACAAGTAAGAATCTAATATTATCGACACTTTGGTTATCGATTATAGTAACCGGGTTTTCTATTTTAACTTCATTTTTCTTAAAGTACATGCTAGATAGTATTACATTAACAAATTCTAAAAGTAGTTTAGTATATATATTTGTCATCTTTCTTAATCTCTATATACTTAAAATCATATCAGATTTTTTCAGAAATAAACTACTCATATATATAAATCAAAAAATAGACCTCGAGCTAACTAATCAAGCATTTAAACAAATAGTCTCACTTCCGTATCATTATTATTGCAACAGAACAACAGGTGAAATTGTAGAAAGAATTAGTGATTTAAATTTAGTAAGAAATATGATAAGCAAAGTAGCTCTTTCACTGTTTGTAGATTTACCACTAACCATATTTTCATTTATCTTCTTATATTTTATAAGTAATACATTATTCTTTATTTCTATAATAATATTTCTATTATATTGTTCAAACATCATATTTTTTAAACCTATATTCAGTAAGTACATTAAAAAATGCCAACAAAAAAAAGCAGAGGTTACTTCATATATGGTTGAAAGTATAAGTGGTTTTGAAACGGTAAAAGGACTAAACATTGAAAACAAAATAACCTCTAGATTTGAAAAAAAGTATGTTGGCTTATTACGCGATTTATTCAAGTTTGAGAACTATTATAATTATCAGTACTTATTAAAAGAAATAATCCATAATTTAGGTTTCATTTTTATCATATTTTTAGGGTGTATTTTAGTTGTTGACAAAAAAATAACATTTGGAGAACTGCTAACTTTTAATGCTTTACTATCATATTTTCTAGAACCAATACGTAACATCACCGATTTAGATATAAATATTAATCAAGCGAAAAGTGCATTAAAAAGAGTATTAGAACTGTTCTATTCAAAAAATGAAACTGGTATTGTTAATACCAAGATAAATGGAAATATAGTCTTTGATAAACTAAACTATACATATAATGATCGTGATCATGTATTAAAAGATATAAATTTAAAGATAAATGATGGTGATAAGGTTATGATAACAGGTAATAGCGGATGTGGGAAAAGTACCTTGTTAAAAATTTTGAAAGGTTATTACAAAACAAAACGCAATCAAATTATTATTAATGATATCGATATAAATGAATATAGTAGTGATTGTTATAAAGAACAAGTAAGTTATATATCGCAAAAGGAGATTCTTTTTAATGATAGTTTATATAATAATTTGATAGTTAGTGGGTCTTATGATGAAAGCAAAGTGTTATTGACAGCAAAAATTTGTTGTGTGGATGAGATAGTGAGAAATAATAGTTTAGGTTATAAAATGTTGATTGAAGAAAATGGATTTAATATATCGGGTGGTGAAAAACAAAGAATTATATTAGCTAGAACTTTGTTAAAGCCATTTAATTTATTATTAATAGACGAAGGATTAAATCAAGTAGATATAAATCTAGAAAGAAAAATATTAAAGAGTATATTTTCAAAATATAAGAATAAGACAATTATAATTGTCTCACATCGTTTAGAAAATATGGACTTATACGATAAATTAGTGGAGTTGAAAAATGGAAAAATTGAAAGGATAATATGTCGCAATGAATAAAATAGATGTTTTTAATAATTCATCTATTATATTAGAGAGAAAAACTCCATCAAAGATTGTATCTTGGATAACAATAATAATATCTGCGATAGTAATATTTTTGTTTATCAGCATTTTTTACAAATATAATGAGTATTTATACTATGTTGGTACAGTTGTAAAACAGGAAGAAGGTTTTTATGTTAAGTTATATATTGAGGCAGATAAGATCGTTAATTTTTATAATAATGAATTAGTAATTGATAATGATAAAATAGATTATAAAATTATATCTATTAGCGATGATTATTATCATATAGAACCAGGTACAGAGGTATATGAGGTAGTTATTGATTGCTTGACTAATGAACAATCGATGATTAATAGTAATTTAGTTGAATTAAGATTTAAAAAACCCAAAGTAACTTTTATGAATAAAATAATCGAGAAAATTAAAAAGGAGTTGAGTTAATGTATGAACTAACAAAAGATGAACTTATTGGGGTAAATGGTGGAGCAATAAGTTTAGGAATAGGCTGTTTAATTGTAGCCGGAATAGTATTTATAATCGGTGTGATAGATGGCTATACAAGACCATTAAAATGTAATTAATAAGGAGGAAAAATGACTGTAATTGAAAATAAGAATTTATTTGAAATAGAAGGTGGAATAAATATATCTGGTACTCTAATTAACTCATTTGTAAGAGGAATAAACTCGTTATTAGAAGTAGGACGTAGTTTAGGTTCTGCTATTAGAAGAGTGGTAGATAAGAGTATATGCCCACTATAAAAAGATTTTTAGGCAATAAAAAAAAGGTTATTTTAATAGTAGTATTTATTTTATTACTTCCACTAATAATACCTATAGTGGACATAGCATTTCGCTTTATATTCAATTTAGGAATCTATTTTGGGACCATAATTAGGTATGTAATAGAAAAAAAACTATGTTTTTAAAAGGATTGCAAGAAGCTTTATGGCTTCTTTTTTCGCAAAATTGTACAAAAAATGTGATTTTTTAGTTGTACTTTAATTTATTAAGTGATATAATATGTCTAGTTAAGAAGGGAGGGATTTAGATGACAAAGGTGATCGTCAGAAATGGTAATGTTGATGGAGCACTAAGAAATTTTAAGCAAAAAGTTGTTAAAAATGGCCTCCTAAAAGAAGTAAAAGAAAGAGAACATTATAGCAAACCAGGGGTAAAGAAGAGATTAGCTAAAAAAGAAGCTATTAAAAATACTCATAAGCGTGAGAAAAACTATAACTAAGGAGTCTATAAGACTCTTTTTATATAAAAGAAAGGTGAGATATAATGCGTGAACAAATATTAAATGATTTAACTGCTGCAATGAGAAATAAAGATAAGGAACTTTTATCAGTAATTAGAATGATCAAAGGGGCTATACAACTAGAAGAGATAAATAAAAAAAGAGAACTTAATGATGAAGAAATTATTAGTATCATAGCTAAACAAATTAAGACGAGAAAAGAGTCGATTTCTGAATTTGAAAAGGGAAATCGTACTGACTTGATTGAACAAACAAATAAGGAAATAGAGATTATTAGTAGATATATGCCTGAGCAAATGGGTGAAGAAGAAATTATTAAAGTAGTCGAAGAAGCGTTCTTAAAAATGAATCCAACTGCACCAACAGATATGGGAAAAATTATGGGATATGTCACTCCTATTTTAAAAGGTAAAGCTGATATGGGTGTTGTCAGCAAGATAATAAAAGAACGATTAAGTAGTTTATAAAGAAGAAAGTTTTAGCTTTTTTCTTTTTATATGATTGTTTACAATTTTAATAAGTGCTATAATGGGTATGGGTGAGATTATGATTTATTTAGATTATTCGGCGACAACGCCTGTTAATAAAGATGTTTTAGATTCATTTAATAAAGCTTGCACAAACTTTATAGGGAACCCTAATTCATTACATAAATTAGGAACAGATGCTAGAGAATTGATTAGTAGTGCCACTAAACAAATTTCTGATATTCTTAAAGTAAAAGAAACAGAAATTATTTATACAAGTTGCGCATCTGAATCTAATAATTTAGCAATCAAAGGAATTGCACTAAAATATAAAAATCGTGGGAACCATATTATAACAACATCATTGGAGCATTCATCTGTTTATGGTCCACTAAATTTTTTGCAAGAACAAGGATTTGAAGTTGATTTTGTTAATATTGATGACAATGGTTTAATTGATATAGATCATTTAAAATCATTAATAAAAGATACTACTATTCTAGTTACAATAAATTCTGTAAATAGTGAACTAGGTATATTGCAACCAATTGAGCAAATAGGTGAGTTATTGAAGCAATATCCAAAATGTTTTTTCCATGTCGATATGACGCAAAACATTGGTAAAGTTGACGTTCCTCTTACAAATATAGATTTAGCAAGCCTTGATGCCCACAAATTTTATGGACTAAAAGGAATCGGTCTACTTGTGAAAAAAGAGAAGATTGCTGTAGATCCACTTATTCATGGTGGTAAGAGCACTACTGTTTTTAGAAGTGGTACACCAGCTTTAGCACTTATTGTTTCAATGGCAAAAGCCTTAAGGTTAGTGTCTGAAAATATTGATGTTAATTATAACAAAGTTTTAGAGTTAAATAAATATATAAAACAAGAATTACTAAAATTTGAAGGGGTTGCAATAAATAGTAATGAATATTGCATTCCACACATCTTAAACTTTAGTGTGATGGGAATTAAACCAGAAACATTCCTCCATGCTTTAGAAGAATTTGATATATATATATCTACTCAAAGTGCCTGTTCTAGTGAAAAATCGCTTTCAAAATCAGTTTTAGCTTTAACAAAAGATGAAAAAAGAGCGTCTTCAAGTTTAAGAATAAGCTTGTCATATCTTACAACAAAAGAAGAACTAGATACATTCTTAAAATACTTTGAAGTATGTTATAATAATTTGAGGTTAAAGTAATTGCAAAAATTATCTTTAATTGAACCAAAATTAAGCCACACTTTATATAATGATTTTCATAAAGATATGATTGATGAAGATGAGGTAATTATTCAGGATATGGTTATTCAAGATGTTTCATTTGCTGATGTGAGTAAAAGAAAAATTGAATTTAACAGTTGTATTCTAAAAAATATTGAATTTTTTAATTCTGCTTTGCTACAAACAAGTTTTATTGATGTTATCTTTGAACATTGCGATTTATCTAATTTAGATTTAAGTGGTAGTACAATATACCGTTGTCAATTTAAAAATTGTAGACTAATGGGATCTGATTTGAGTGGATCAATTTTTCAAAATGTTTTGTTTGACAACTGTAATAGTAAATATATTAATTTATCAAATTGTAAAATGAAAAAATTAAAAATGGTTAATACTGATTTAAAAGATGCTAGTATTATAGAATCTCAACTTAGTTTTACTACTTTTAATGACTGCAATTTTGAAAATGTTGAATTATTACATACACCTCTTAAAGATATAAATTTAAGCACTTGTAACATTAGTGGTTTAAAAATATCAGGACAGGAATTACAAGGGGCTATAGTAAGTCGCGAACAAGCAATTACATTAGTTAGTTTACTAGGGCTTGTAATTGATGAAAAGGAGTGATTAGATGAAAGTAATAAAATTTGGTGCTATATGGTGTCCAAGTTGTTTAGTAATGAGACCGATTTGGAATGTTATCGAAAAAGAATATCCAGAAATTATGGTTGAAAATTATGATTATGATATTGACAGTGAAGAAGTCAATAAATGGAATATAGGAAAAGTATTGCCAGTTGCGATTATACTTGATGAAGATGAAAACGAAGTTAGTCGTTTGATAGGTGAAAAAACAAAAAAACAAATCATTGATACAATTGATGATTTATATAAAAAGGAGTAACATGAAATATTTAAAATTATTAATAATAACATTTATTCTTTTCATGATCAGTCCAGTGGGAACATTTGCAAAAGAACAAGTTAATTTGTATTTATTCTATTCAGATTCATGTCCTCACTGTGCTAAAGAAAAAGAATTTTTAGAAAAAATGGAAAAGAAGTATGATAACTTAAATGTATATTTATATGAAGTTTCCGATAAAGAAAATGATGACTTAATGATGGAAGTTAAAAAGACATTAAATTCAGAAAATCCATATGTGCCTTTTACGGTAATTGGTGCTAGGTCATATACTGGATATAATGATAATGTTGCTAGTCAGATTGAAGCATCTATAAAAGAATATTCAAATAAAAAACATCGTGATATTGTTGGGGAAATATTAGGAACGTCTATAAAACCAGATGATGAATTAATCGATGATAATCCTAATGATGGTCCTGTAACTTTACCATTTTTGGGTGAAATCGACCCCAAGTCTGTTTCATTACCTGTTATAGCAATGGTTATTGGAACAATAGATGGGTTTAATCCATGTGCTATGTGGGTATTACTATTTTTAATCAGTATGCTCCTTGGAATGAAAGATAGAAAAAGAATGTGGGCCTTAGGTTTAACTTTCTTAGTTACATCGGCTTTCATATATCTATTATTTATGGTTGCTTGGTTAAAAATAACTATGTCAATTAGCTCTATTTCATGGGTTAAAATGTTAATTGCTTTTGTTGCATTAGGTGGCGGATATTTTAACTTAAGAAGTTATTATAGGACTATCAAAAAAGATACTGGATGTGAAGTTGTTGATGATAATAAAAGGAAAAAAATCATCGACCGCATAAAAAAATTCACAACCCAAAAAAGTTTTATTTTAGCTTTATTAGGCGTTATGGCATTAGCTGTATCAGTAAATATTGTTGAACTTGCTTGTTCAGCAGGCCTGCCTTTATTATTTACACAGATATTGGCTCTTAATGATTTAAACGCATTACAATACTGGACTTATATCTTAATTTATATATTATTTTTCTTAATTGATGATATTATCGTATTTAGTATTGCTATGTTCACTTTTAAATTAACTGGAGTTTCTAATAAATACAGTAAATATTCCCATTTAATTGGTGGAATAATTATGGTCCTTATTGGATTATTAATGTTATTCAAACCAGAATGGTTAATGTTTAATTTTTAAAAAATAACTCATATTATCTTCTTAGAAAAAATATAATATTCTAGGAGGTATGATATGAGTTTTTTTAAAGGTAAGCGATTGAAAGCTTATCAATTTCCAATTATCTTATTATGTTCAATTATTATTGGTAGCATTATTGGTATTATTTTAAAAGAAGACGCAGTTGTGCTAAAACCATTTGGTGATGTCTTTTTAAACATGATGTATACAATTGTTGTTCCTCTAGTATTTTTTACAATATCCAGTTCAGTAGCTAATATGGTAGATATGAAAAGATTAGGAAAAATTATAAAATCATTATTCATAGTATTTACAATAACCAGTACTATTGCAGCTGTTTTAATGTTAATAACTCTATTAATAGTAGATCCAGTAGGGAATACTTCAATAGTAATGAAAGCAGGGGAAGAGGTTGCAAAACTGGATATTGGTGCCCAAATCGTTAAAGCAATAACTGTAACAGATTTTTCAAATCTTTTATCCCGTAGCAACATGTTGCCACTTATTATATTTTCAATGATTTTTGGATTTAGTTTAAGTCTAATTGGTAAAGAAGGAAATGCAGTTAGTCGAGGATTAGAAGTATTATCAAAAACAATGATGAAAGTTATCAATCTGATAATGTACTATGCTCCAATTGGGTTATGTGCCTATTTTGCAACGCTGATTGGTGAATTTGGACCAGAACTACTAGGAAGTTATGCTCGTAGTATGCTTATATATTATGTATTGTGTGTAGTTTATTTCTTTGTATTTTACACAATATATGCTTATTTTGCAGGTGGGAAAAACGGAATAAAAACTTTCTATCGTAATATATTACCACCAACTATCACATCAGTAGCAACACAAAGTTCTTTAGCAACTTTACCAACTAATTTAGAAGCAACCAAAAACATGGGAGTTCCTAAGAATGTTAGAGAAGTAACCCTTCCAATTGGTGTAACAATGCATATGGAAGGTAGCAGTATGGCAGCAATATTAAAAATAGTTTTCCTATTTGGTATATTTAATATGTCATTTACTGGAATGGATACTTATTTAACCGCAATCTTAATAGCTGTATTAAGTGGGGTTGTTATGTCAGGTATTCCAGGTGGTGGTTTAATTGGTGAGATGCTGATAGTTAGTTTATATGGATTTCCATTAGAAGCATTCCCGATAATTGCTACAATAGGTTGGCTAGTAGATCCTCCAGCAACTTGTTTAAATGTAGTTGGTGATTCATCATCATCACTAATAGTAACAAGATTAGTAGAGGGAAAAAATTGGCTTAAACGAAAAGTTTTTAATTAATAAAAAAGTAATGATATTTTATTTTATCATTACTTTTTTTATTATTCTACTGTAACTGATTTTGCTAGATTACGAGGTTTATCAATATCGCAACCTTTTAATTTTGCTACCTCATATGAGATGATTTGTAACGGGATTATAGTTAATAGTGGTTGAACAAAGTTATCAACCGATGGAATAACTATTTTATAGTCATAAAAATCAGTTTCTTTATTTAATTGACTAGTTGTAATTAGTGTAACATTAGCACCTCGTGCTTTTACTTCTTTAATATTACTTATTGTTTTCTCACATATCTCCTCATCTGTAACAATGGCAATTACTGGAGTACCTTTTTCAATTAAAGATATAGTTCCATGTTTTAATTCACCAGCCGCATATGCTTCACTATGAATATAAGAAATTTCCTTTAACTTTAATGAACCTTCCATAGCTAAAGCAAAATCAATCCCTCTACCTATAAAGAAAATATCTTTATGTTGATAAATATTTTCAGCTATTTTTAAATAATCATTACCATCTAATAACTGTTGCATTTTATCAGATATATCATTTATACAATCAATTACCGAATTTATCTTTTTAATTGTTAATTTTTTCTTACTTTTAGCGATACTTAAAGCGATAAGAGAGAGCATAGCAACCTGAGCAGAATAAGCCTTCGTTGTAGCAACCGCTATTTCACATCCTGCTTTAATATATAAAACATGTTTAGCTTCTCTTGCAATTGAAGAACCTACCACATTAACAATCGCTAAAGTATCTACATCATTTTCTTTGGCAATTCTAAGTGCTGCTAGAGAATCTGCAGTTTCGCCTGATTGCGAAATAATAATTACTAATGTCTTGCTATTGAAAAATAATTTTTTATATCTGTATTCACTAGCAATTTCTACATTGACTGGCATATCACCATACTCTTCGATTAACGTCTTACCAATTAACCCTGTATGATATGCACTACCACATGCCACGATGTCAATTCTTTCATATTTAGTAAAATCAGGCATCTTATTTCCTAAATTTTTATATCCACCTTGAATGAAAGGTGTAACTGTATCTTTTATAACTTGTGGTTGTTCATGTATTTCTTTTAACATAAAATGATCATAACCATTTTTTAAAGCCGTTTCAATATTCCATTCAAATTTTTGAATTTCTTTTTTTATAACTTTATTTTTAATACCATACACTTCAATATTAGTATCACTAATTTTAGCAATCTCATTATTTTCTAATAAGATATATTTATTAGTATATTTTAAAATCGCAGGTACATCTGATGCAATATAATTTTCATCATCACCAACCGCAACAATTAAAGGACTGTCTTTCCTAATTGCATATAAAGTATTTAGATCATCGTCACAAATAATACCTAAAGCATAAGATCCAATTAATAAATCTTTACATTTATCTAATACTTTAACTATATCATTTTTTTCATTATATAGTTTATCAATAAGTGCACATGCTACTTCAGTATCCGTTTCTGATTTAAATTTATATCCACCTTGTTCTAATATTTTTTTTAGTTGTTCATAATTTTCTATAATTCCATTATGAACAATTGTAATTTTCCCGACTTTATGGGGATGAGAATTTACTACACTAGGTTCACCATGAGTGGCCCATCTAGTATGCCCGATTCCAAGACTTGATTTAATGTCAAAATCGATATTAGTTTCTAAATTCTTCATTTTACCCTGTTCTTTAATAATATTAATCTTTTCACAATCAAGATAAGCTACCCCCGCTGAATCGTAACCACGATATTCTAGGGATTTTAACCCGTCTATTAAAACATGTAAGGCATTTTTATTTTTGCCTACATAACCAACAATTCCACACATATTTATTTCCTCAAACTTTCTTTTGCATAATAAAAATATATGTATGGATATATTTTTTGTCGTAATCTTGATTTTACTCTTTGTAATATATCTAACGGTCACACAAACCGTAACAGCATCCGCCGAATTTTTCGATAACTGTTATCCTCGTCAACCCAATAGGTCCTGGCGCTAATTATATAAGCTATTAGTCTATCCTCCCCACACAAATATAACTTTACATTAATATTATATAATTTTTTTTTGATTTTGACAATGTTTATATAATTTATCAAAAAAGATATTGTTTGACTTTGATACCATCTGGTGATAGAATAATTATAGTATGATAAGGAATATAATGTTAAGGAGGTTGGAAAATGAAAAAAGAAAATATTTTTAAATTTATTTCGCTAGTAATTGTTTTTGTAGTAGGGATAGTTAGTATGTGGTATTTTGGTTTCGGAAAAATTAATGCTGGAGGTATTAGCATAAATGATTTGAGCAAACTTGATAAAAATTATTTTGAGGAAAGAATTGGAACTAAATTAGCTTTACTAAAAAGAGCCAATTATGATTTGACAGATAATGATATTATTAGAGCTTTTGTAGCTCATGATTTATTATTGAATAAAGAGATTTCAGAGCAAGAAATAAAACAATATGTTAAAGAAAACTTTGGAATTAATGATTATTCAATGGAAACAGGTGAATTTACTTTTCCATGCGGACCTTCATATACCGTCACAAAAATAGGTGATACGTATAGTGCTTTTTATGGATTTGGATACGAAGGAGAAAATTACGAATTTAAAAATATTGTAGTTGATAAAGATACAATTGTAGTTAACTATGAATATCTAGAATCGTTAGAAATATCTTCACCAGAAAAAATTTTAGTAGGTGAATTTAATGTACATTTTAAGTTAGTGAATGGTTATTTAAACTATCAAAAAATTGTTTTTGAAGAATATTTGAATCCTAAAAAAATAGTTGATTTAACTGATAATTATATCATTGATTATTTAAAGTAAACAGTAAAAATATTTACTGAAAAGACATATGAATCATTTACCAATAACGAAATTGCAGTTGATATTCTATATTCTTTATTTGCAAATGATAATAGAGTGCATAAAAATTATATTACAAGCTATGCTAAAACAAAATTTGGATTGAATGAATTTAATATTGAAGAAGGTTCATATAAGGATATGTTTGGAAATACTTATACAATTGATTCGGAATATAATAATTATTATGATTTAGTGTATAATCCAATTGCTGAACAAGAAATATATAATCGATTTTATAGCAAACAACAATTAGAAGATAATGTATATGTGGTTACATATCGTTATGGAAAACCATTAGACAGTGAAAAAACGGAGTTTGAAGATTTAGGAGTAACCAAGGTATATTTAGAATTTAATTATGATACTTCTAATTCTCTGCACATCAATGATTTCACTATAATAAAAATCACATATGAAGAAATAAAGTAACACCAAAATGGTGTTATTTTGTTTATGACAAAATTGTCATTTATAATAAGTAAAATTATAGTATAATAGATTTGGTGATAGTATGTATAAAATACTTATAATTGAAGATGATGAAACAATTAGAATGGGATTAAAGTATTATTTAGAACAAGAGTCTTTTACTGTCTTAGAACAAGGAAACTATGTGGGTGGATTAAAAGAATTAAATCAAAATAGTGATATTGATTTGATATTATTAGATATTAATTTGCCAGATGGTAATGGATTTGATTTATTTAGGGAGATAAAAATCATTAAAGACGTACCTGTAATTTTTTTAACAGCTAATGATTTAGAATTATCCGTAGTTAGAGGGTTAGATATGGGAGCTGATGACTATATAACTAAACCCTTTAAAGCAAGAGAACTAATATCTAGAATAAAAAGTGTATTAAGAAGAACTAATAAGACAACTGATAATAATATTATTAGTATAAAAGATATTGTGATCGATATGAAACAAGCAAAAGTTTTAAAAGATAACAAAGATGTTATGCTAACGGCTCTTGAATATAAAATACTTCTTATTTTAGCTCTTAATCCTAATATTGTGTTTTCAAGAGAAAAAATATTATCTGATATATGGGATGTTAATGAGGCATATGTCAATGATAATACTTTGACTGTATATATAAAAAGAATAAGGGAAAAGATTGAAAATGATCCTTTGCAACCTAAAATAATTATCACGGTTCGTGGTTTAGGATATAAAGTTGGTGTTTAAATGCATAATAATGAAATAAAAAAATTAATTGTTATAGAACTTATAATTTTTATTTGTTTAATATTTGTAACGTTGGTTTTAAACTACAACATACACAATCATTACAAAAAGGAATTGATAAAAAATAATACTCATATTATAGCTGCCATAATAAAAGCCCATCCTGAATTAGAAGAAGAAATAATAAGTAACTTGATTTCATCAAGTGGGGATTTTGATAGTGCAAAACAAATTATGAATAAGTATGGATTAGATTCTATATCTAATTTAGAATATTTAACTGATATCAAAAACATTAAAGAAAGAATAACTTTATATAATTTTAGTTTCATGATAATTCTTTTTATAACTATTAGTATTACTTATATTGTTTTTGTTAAAAAGCAATATAAAAAAATAAATAGCATTAATAAGTATATGAACAATATATTAAATGGTGATTATTCATTTGATATTAGAGAGTATCAAGAAGGGGATATTAGTAATTTAAAAAATGATATTTATAAAATAACAGTTAGATTAAAAGAACAAAGTGAACTTCTAGAAAAAGAAAAGAAACATTTAGAGAATGTTTTATCAGATATATCACATCAAATCAAAACACCATTAACAAGCATGTATGTAATAAATGATTTATTAACAAAAGATAATGTTAAACCAGAGTTAAAAAAAGAGTTTCTTACTAAAAATTACCGACAATTAGAAAGAATAGAGTGGTTGGTTACAACTTTGCTTAAATTATCGAGATTAGATAGTGGGTCAATTGTGTTAAAAAAAGAAGATGTAAATATAAAAAATTTGATAACAGATGCAATAGCTCCTTTTTTAATTCCAATGGAACTAAAAAAACAAAAAGTAACAATTAGTGGTGATGATTTTACGAAAATTTCAGCTGATTATAATTGGACCTTAGAAGCGATTATAAATATAATAAAAAATGCCCATGAACATACATCAAGTGGTGGTGAAATAACTATATCATATGACACAAATCCGCTTTATACTGAAATTTTGATTATTGATAATGGTGAAGGTATAAGTAAAGATGATATAAAACATATTTTCAAAAGATTTTACCGAGGTACGAAAAGTAACAAAGAAAGCATTGGAATTGGCCTTAATATGGCAAAGAAAATAATTGACATTCAAAATGGTATTATTAGTGTTAAAAGTGAGATTAACAAAGGGACAACGTTTAGTATTAAAATTTATAAATTAACAGTATAGTGACAAATTTGTAATTGTTTATGTCATTAAAGAGTCATAAAATTTATGTATAATAGAATCATTATTGGAAGGAGTGAGAGTATGAAAATACTGTCAGTTGAAAATTTATGTAAAAATTATGGAAAAGGAAATACATTAGTAAAGGCTTTAGATAATGTTAGTTTTTCTGTTGAAAAAGGTGAATTTATTGCTATTGTAGGGGCTAGTGGTAGTGGGAAAAGTACCTTGCTTCACATTTTAGGTGGAGTAGATAAACCAACTAGTGGAAAAGTTTTTGTTGATAACGAAGACGTATACAAATTAAATGAAACTAATTTAGCTATTTTTAGAAGAAGACAAGTAGGGCTTATTTATCAATTTTACAATCTAATACCTATTTTAAATATTAAAGAAAATATAACACTACCAATTTTATTAGATGGGAAAAAGGTAGATGAAATATATTTAAAAGAAATAATAGAAACATTAGGACTAGAAGATAGAATTAATCATTTGCCAAATGAATTATCAGGTGGTCAACAACAAAGAGTATCAATAGGAAGAGCTTTAATGAATAGACCATCACTATTATTGGCTGATGAACCAACTGGAAATTTGGATAGTAAATCAAGCCGCGAAATAATTGAACTATTAAAATTATCTAATGAAAAGTACAAACAAACAATCATAATGATAACTCATGATCATAGTCTAGCTTTAAATGCCAATCGTATTATCACTATAGATGATGGTAAAATAATTAGTGATGAGGTAGTTAAATAAAATGAATATATTAAATAAATTAACAGTTAAGCATTTAAAGATGAATAGAAAAAGAACAATCGTTACAATAATTGGTGTTCTTTTATCTACTGCTCTAATGGTAGGAATAGGGTTGCTGTTTTCAACAGTCAGAGATTATGCTGTTAAAGAAGTGGTGGCAAGAAGTGGGTCGTATCACATTAAACTATTAGATGTTGATTATGAAAAAATGAATGTTTTAAAACAAAACATTGCTATTAAAGAGGTATTATATGAAAAAGGGATTGGATTCGCTGAATTTAAACAAAGCGATAATATGTATAAACCCTACATATATGTTGATAGTGGGAACGATGAATTTTTAAAAAATTTAAAGTTAATTAAGGGTAATTTACCGCAAAACGGTAATGAGGTAGTCGTTTCAGAACATATATTAAGTGAACATAAGTTTCAAATAGGCGATATAATCAATTTGGATATGGGAGTTAGAATATATCAAGATGAAGAAATAACATCAAATAGCGAAGGTTTTAAAGCTGAATCGGCTATTGATTCAGGGGAAACTTTCGAAATAACAGGAAGTATGGAATACAAAGTTGTAGGAATTGTTGAACGTAGTTTTTATGAATCTTATTCAGCTCCTGGTTATCAAATTTATACAAAATCTACTAATGTACAAAATGATGAATTAGTAAATATTTATTTTACATATAAAAATGTATCTAAAGTATATGATAAAACAGAAAATCTATTAAAAGTATCAGGAATAAATAATAGTTATGAACAAAAAAATTTGGAATATAATGATGCTTTATTAGCTGTATATGGTGAAAGTAAATATTCTAATCTTACTGATAGTTTTATAGGTATTATTTTAATTATCTTAACTTTAGTATCTATTGGTTGTATAATTGTTATATATAACTCATTTGCTATATCAGTAATGGAAAGAAAAAAACAATTTGGTTTATTTTCTAGTATTGGGGCAACTAAAGATCAATTAAGAAAAACGGTATTTTATGAGGCTTTTATTGTTGGGTTAATAGGAATACCACTAGGAATTTTATCAGGTTTTTTTGGAATATGGGTAGTAATAAATGTTATTAACCAATTATTACCAGAAGCGATTGCTGTAACATTTAGTTTATCTGTATATCCTTTATTTATTATTATTCCAATTGTTTTTATGATTGTGGTGCTTATTTTTTCTGCATACTTACCGGCCGTAAAAGCAAGTAAAATTACACCGATTGAAGCAATAAGATTAAATGATGATATAAAAATAAAAAGCAAAAAAGTAAAAACGAATAAATTGGTTTCAAAATTGTTTGGTGTTGAAGCAGAAATTGCTCTTAAAAATATGAAACGTAACAAACGTAAATATCGTATTACCATAGTTTCTCTGTTTATGAGCATTGTATTATTTATATCGTTCTCGTCGCTGCTTATATATGCAACTAGGGGGTCTAGTGAGTACTTAGATGAAATAGATTTTGATATTTCAGTAGGTCTTGCTGATGAAGATAAAGAGCTATTAGAAAATACTATTAAAGATATAATCATTAGTGATGAAGTGGATAAATATATTGTTGTAAGAAGTAATTATAATTTATATACAAAAAGTCTTTCAGATAATGATTACCACAAAGATTATCAAAAAGTTTTAGAAAATCAAGATTCGCGTTGGTCGGGTGATATTCCTGATACAGTATGGAATTATATAAAATCGATTAATCTTGTATCAATAGACAATAAAAACTATCAAAGTTTTTTAAAAGAATTAAATTTAAAACAAGAGCAACCAATACTAATAAATTATTTTAATTCAGTTGTTTATTCTTCGAATAATCGTAAAGTTTATGAGGGAAGATTATTAAAAAGCAAAAAAGAATGGGAATTTTCTATTTGTCCATTGCAAAACATTATTGGAAACGCAGAAGCATCTATTGAAGAAATAGACTGCTCATATAAAATAAATAATGTTTATGAAACTACAAAATTACCATTTGGATTAAAGTTTGCTACCAATTCTAGCCAGCCAATTATAGTAGTCTCAGAAGAAATGTACGATAAAATCATTAGTGAAACTGCGGAGAAAACAGAGCAATTTTATAATATTTTTATTAAAGCTGATAAATATACTAATATAGATAAAAAATTAAATGATTATGCAAGTGAACGAGAATTACAACAATTTTATTATACCAATATTGTTGAACAACAAAAGATGACTAGAAATTTAATTTTAATTATAAAAATATTATTTTATGGGTTTATTTCATTAGTTACATTAATAGGTGTTACTAGTGTGTTTAATACTATCAATACTGGAATAGCACTACGACGAACTGAATTTGCTGTTTTGCGTAGTATGGGGTTAACTCCAAAAGGATTTAACCGAATCTTACGTTTTGAAACATTGATCGTTGGTTTAAAAGCATTATTATATTCCATTCCTGTTTCATTAGGAGTTGTTTATTTAATTGATAGATCAATGGGTGAAATTGTTAGTTTTAGTGATATAATCCTGCCATGGAAAAGTATTTTATTTGCTGTAATCGGGGTATTTATAATAGTTTCTATTACAATGAAATATGCAAGTAGTAAAATAAAAAACGAAAATATTTTAGACGCTATAAGAGAGGAAAACATTTAGCTTCCTCTTTTTTCTTATGTCGATTTATGTACAATTATAAGAAATGGTGTTATAATAAAAAAAATAGGAGGAAGATTATGGAAATACTATCTGTAGTAAATTTATGCAAAACATATGGAAAAGGTAATACTTTGGTAAAAGCTTTAGATAATGTTACTTTTTCAGTTGAAAAGGGTGAATTTATTGCAATAGTTGGAGCCAGTGGAAGTGGAAAGAGTACTTTACTTCACATTTTAGGAGGAGTAGATAAACCAACTAGCGGAAAAGTGTTTGTTAACAACGAAGATGTATATAAATTAAATGAAACTAATTTAGCTATTTTTAGAAGAAGACAAGTAGGGCTTATTTATCAATTTTACAATCTAATACCAATTTTAAACGTTAAAGAAAATATAACATTACCAATTTTATTAGATGGGAAAAAAGTAGATGAAATACATTTAAAAGAAATAATAGAAACATTAGGGCTAGAAGATAGAATAAACCATTTGCCGAATGAATTATCAGGTGGTCAACAACAAAGGGTATCAATAGGAAGGGCCTTGATGAACAAGCCATCACTATTATTGGCTGATGAACCAACTGGTAATTTGGATAGTAAATCAAGTAAAGAGATTGTTGAATTATTAAAATTATCTAATGAAAAGTATAATCAAACAATTATTATGATAACCCATGATCACAGTTTAGCTTTAAATGCGAATCGTATTATTACAATTGATGACGGTAAAATAGTCAGTGACGAGGTTAATAAATGAAGGTTTTAAATAAGCTAACATTTAAGTACATGATTAAAAATAAAAAGGCAACAACTACATCTATAATTGGTGTTGCTTTAGCAAGTGCTTTGATTTTTGTTATTGGATTAGTTTTTTCAACTTTGAGAGAGTATCAAATTAAGACAACGATAGATGATGTTGGAAGTTATCATGTTAAATACGAAAATATCCCTTTTTCCAAAATTGGGGTAATTAAAAACAATAAAAATGTTGATAAATATGAATTGATTAGTATTGAAGGTACTGTTGAAAATGAAACTATTGATGGATTGAATTTAATCGCAGCTGAAGAAGAACAATTAAAAAATCTTAATATAAAAATTGGTAGATTACCACAAAATAATAATGAGATAATTGTTTCACAGTATTATTACGGAAAAGAAAAAATTTCTATTAATGATAAAATTGTAATCAATATTAATAATGAAGAAGAAAGTTTTTCTAAAAAATATGAAGTAGTGGGAGTATATTTTTCTAATTTGGATTTTAGCTTATATACATATGAGACTAATTTTGAAAATAAGAATGTTAATATTACCGTGTATTTCAAGAAAATAAACAATAAAATACTAGAATATTCTAATTCTTTAGCAAGTGCTTTTGGATTAGAATCATACTTTGATTATGATCTTAAGGTTGATACTTATCGTGGGATGAATTTAAATAGCCAATTACTTGAACTATATGGAATTGCATATGATTTAAATCAACTAATTTATTTATCAGTAATGATTATTTTTATGTTAATAATTTTGTCAATTATTTCACTTGTTTGTTTTTTTGTCGTATATAATGCGTTTGAAATAGCAATTAATGAGCGAAAAAAAATGTTTGCTACTTTATCTAGTATTGGGGCAACGCCTAAACAAATATTTAGTTCTATATTTTTAGAGAGTATACTTATATCCGTTGTTGGAATAGTTATTGGATTTGCAATTAGTTATGGAATGGTTTATGGATTAACTGTTTATATTGACAAACAAATTGGGGATTTATTAATATATAACATTAATATAGGAATATATCCAATATTTATTTATATTCCTGTGATGTTTATTACTTTTGTTATATTTTTAGCCACCTTATTTCCAGCGAATAGAGCTAAAAATACTACCATCATTGAAGCGATTAGACAAAATGACGAAATAGTTTTAAAATCAAAAAAAATAAAATCAAATAAAATAATACGTAAATTAGGAATCGAAGTTGAATATGCACGCAAAAATGTTAAAAGAAACAAACGGAAATATGGAGTAACATTAGTGTCAATTGTTATTAGTATAATTCTCTTTATTAGTTTTTCAACAATATTTAATATATTTATGAAAATAGTAGATCAAGGGTTAGAAGAAATAAATGATATTTCTATTTCCTTTTCTAATACAAATAATAGGTATGATGCTTTATTAAAAGAAATTTATACTATTAATTCCTTTGATAATATTTCTATTAGTAGCAGTTCAAGATATAAAATTGATACAAATCTAGAACCAATTATGACAAATGATGCTAAAGAATTACTTAATGTGAAAAATGAAATTATTATTATTAGAGTGGATTCTAAAACATATAATAAATATATTGAAAAATTAGGGATAAGCGGTTATAACGGAGTTGTGTTGAATGATAATTATTATTTTAACGAAATAATTTCTGATACTATGAAATACAAAGTTTTCAATTCGAACTCTATTAATTCAATTTCTATTTGTAATTATAATTCAAATGAAGATAATGTTCAAAATACTTTGCCTTCATGTGATTATCAATTAAGTAATTTATATGTATCAGACATTTTACCGAATGAAAATGTTTTCACTTCGTTTGGTCTTGTAAAAATTATAATTGATGAAACAAAATTTTCGGATATTCCAAGAATAAGTTTGTTTAGTTCTTATATTCCTTATTTTATTAATGTGGAAACAAAAAACTATATCGATTTTGATAAAGATTTTAGACTATTAATGAAGGACTTGGGATTAGAAGATGATATAGATAATATTTATTATAATAATGCAATTAATAATCATAATATCATTAGAATTCTTAATGTAAGTCAAACTGTCTTATATACATTTATAATTTTTATTACATCTATATCAATTGTTAGTATTTATAGTACCATTACTACATCTTTGAACTTAAGACGTCGTGAATTTGCAACTCTAAGAAGTGTTGGCGTTACAGGATTTGGTTTTGATAGAATATTGTTATATGAGAGTGTAATGTTTTGTTTAAAGGCAATCATTATATCATTACCAATAGCATGGTTAATTATAAATGTTATTTATAAAGTTTTGAATTTTGAACAAGCTATTACTGGTACAGATACTTTAGGGTTGAGTACAATATCAGTACCATATAAATATATAATTATTAGTTTTGTAGCAGTATATATTATAGTTATGTCAACTACTTTTTTAGCAACAAGAAAAATTAAAAATGATAATATAGCAGATATAATAAAAACCGATATATAAAACAATAGTATAAAAGATAGTTTACATGCTATTGTTTTTTTTTGTAACTTATTAATTATAAAATACTATTATTTGGAAATAATAGTGTTATAATGGCAAACGAAAATAAAAGGAGGAATAAAATATGAAAAATAATAGTGCGTTTACGCTTATTGAATTATTAGCTGTAATTGTGATTTTAGCAATCATAGCTCTTATCGCAACCCCGTTAATTTTAGATGTAATTAGCGAAGCTAGAAAAGGAGCATTTCAAAATTCGGCATATGGAATTGTAGAGGCGGGAGAAATGGGATTTGCTAAAGACATGCTAAAAGGTACTGAAGGTGAAGTAACTTTTACATATACAGATGGTGTTGAACAATCAAGTGTTTTGGGAAAACAACTTGATTATAAAGGTACAAAACCTAGAAGTGGAACGGTTGTTGTTAATAGTAGTGGACAAGTGGCAATTGCTATTCATGATGGAACATATTGTGCTGAAAAAACTTATGAAGAAAATGTAGTAAGTATAAGTTCAAAATCAGCAGAGGATTGTAATTTAGAAGGGGGAACAGAAACACCAATAGTAACTGGGGAACCTAATGAACCAAACATTCTTGATGGAATGATTGGAATTACATGGAACGGAACTAACTGGGTAAAAGCGGACACTAGCGACCAGTGGTATGATTATGATAATAAACAATGGGCAAATGCTGTTCTTTTAACAGATGCAGCAAGAAGTGCTTATATCAATGCTGATGCTGGTTATACAATAACAGAAGCAGATGTTCTTGCTTATTTAGTATGGATACCAAGATATCGTTATAAGTTATTTAATGCTACTTTTCAAGTAAGTAGTCCACAGGAGATTGAAATAGAATTTCAAAATAGAACAACCCCAAAATCTAATGGTAATAGTAATGGTGAGTGGTTAACACATCCAGCATTTACATTTGGAGCAGATGAATTAGATGGAATATGGGTAGGTAAATTTGAAATAAGTGCACCAACAACATCTGATTGTTATACAAATACACAATCATTGTATTGTAATGATCCTAGTATAATGCCAAGAATTAAACCTGGTGTAAAACCATTACATTTGGCAAGTGCAGGTACACATTTTTCAATCATTCAAAATTTGAATGATACATTCTATGGATTAGAAGCTAATACTGATGCTCACATGATGAAAAATACTGAATGGGGAGCAGTAGCATACTTAAGTCATAGTATCTATGGTAGAAATAATCAAGTTTCTATCAATGCATTTCTAGACTCATGGAGTGCTACTGGTGGCGGACATGGTAATGCATATATAACCAATGTAAGTCAGAGTACAACAGGTAATGTTTATGGTATTTATGATATGTCAGGTGGTCAAGATGAATATGTGATGGGAGCTATGTATAATAGTAATAACACAACTGTTAATACTGCACTTTCAGGGTTCTCATCAGCAGTAATTGATGCACCAAATTTCAGTAAATATATTGACAAGTATACATATGGAACCACAACGACAGATCAAACAGCCTATGACCGTAGTATATTAGGTGATGCAACTGGAGAAACAAGAGGATGGTATAGTGACTATCAAAACTTTGTTTACCCATCATCTAATAGAGCGTGGTTTGGCCGTGGAGGTAACATAATAAATGGTTCAAGCGCAGGACAATTTGCTTTTAGAGCCGAAGATGCAAGTGCTGCCTATGCTTCAACAGGTAGTTCTAGAGCAGTTATTCCAGGATTTGGGCAATAATATATTTTATTAAGAAGATTATAATTTCATATAATCTTTTTTTATATCATTTTCCTTGTTCGTATTAGTAGCGTCTAATTTTTCTTGTAATCGAATATAATTATGATATAATGGTGATAGGATGTGATTACATGAAGGTAGTTATAAGTGCCGGTGGTACTGGTGGGCATATATATCCCGCTTTAGCTATTATAAATAAAATCAAAGAAAAAGAACCTAATAGTGAATTTTTATATATTGGAACACATAATAGGATGGAAAAGGATATAATCCCTAAACATAATATTCCGTTTGAAGCAATTGAAGTGTATGGATTTAATCGTAAAAAAATATTTAAAAATTTTAAAACTATTAAATCATTTATAGATAGTTATAGAAAAAGCAAAAAATTAATTAAAAGTTTTAATCCAGATGTAGTTATTGGGGTAGGTGGTTATGTAACCGGACCTGTCATTTATGCTGCAAAAAAGATGGATTATAAAACTTTTATCCATGAACAAAATAGTATTCCCGGAAAAGCTAATTCATTTTTAAGTAATTATGCTGATAAAATTGGTGTTTCATTTAAATCATCAATCAGATCTTTCCCAGAATATAAGACTGTTTTTACGGGAAATCCATGTAGTGAAGATGCATTGAAAAAAACAGCAATAGATAAAAAAGAACTAGGACTTAATCCAAATAAAAAATTAATTTTATTTGTAATGGGATCATTAGGTTCATCAAAAGTTAACGAAATTCTTGTTAAAACGATGTCTCTTTTTAATAACAAGGATTACGAAATTTTATTTGTTACAGGAAATGATTCATATACTGATATAAGCAAAAATAAATTCCCTTCAAATGTTAAAGTGGTTCCTTATATTGAAAATTTATCAAGAGTTATGAAAAAGACTGACTTAATAGTTTCTAGAGCTGGTGCTTCAACATTAAGTGAAATAATTGCTTTAGAAGTTCCTTCAATATTAATACCCAGTCCTTATGTTCCTGATAATCATCAATATAAAAATGCTATTGATTTAATAAATAAACAAGCAGCTATATTAATTGAGGAGAAAGATTTAAAAAGAGATTATTTAGTTCGTGCTATAGATAAAATAATAAATGATGAAATAAAAATCAAAGCAATGAAAAATAATTTAAAAGAACTAGGGGTTAATAATAGTGCAACTAAAATATATGAAATTTTAAACGAAATGATAGATAGGAAGTAATAACATGAATATAATTAAAGACCTACAAGATATGAAATGTGGGAAAGTTTTAGCTAATGTTAATGTGAAAAATTATAATACTTATAAAATAAAAGCAACAGCATTGGCAATTATTATTCCTAATAATATAGAAGATCTAAAAAAAATATTAAATTATATAAATCAAAATAATATAAAATATAAAATACTTGGCAATGGTTCAAATCTTATATTTTGCAATGAATTTTATGATGGTATATTAATTAAACTTGATTCATTAAACGAACTAAAGATAGATGATACTAAAATTGTTGTTGGAGCTGGATATAATTTAATGAAATTAGCCTTAAGTGTATCGAGATTAGGACTAACTGGTTTAGAGTTCGCAACAGGTATACCAGGTACAGTTGGTGGCTCTGTTTATATGAATGCAGGTGCTTACAAAAGTGATATGGGATACATAGTTAGTGAAATTAAAGTTTTAACACCAAACTTAGAAATTAAAACAATGTATAATAATGAACTTGATTTTCATTATCGAACATCATTTTTACAAAAGAATCCCGGTTATATATGTTTAGAAGCAACTATAATTTTAAAACACGGAGATAAAGAGGCCATTATGAATGTTATCGAAGACAGAAAAAAACGTAGGTTAATGACTCAACCTTTAGAATATCCTAGTGCGGGTAGTGTTTTTAGAAATCCTGATAATGATTTTGCAGGTCGTTTGGTGGAAGAAATTGGATATAAGGGTAAAAAACTAGGTGGTGCAGAAGTTAGCGAAAAACATGCTAATTTTATTATTAACAGTAATAATGCTACTGGTAAAGATATTAAATTATTAATTTCAGAAATAAAAGAAAAAGTAAAAGGACAATATAATATTGATTTAAAAGTTGAACAAGAATTCGTAGAATAGGTGATAGTATGAAAAAGAAAGTTAAAATTAAGAAAAAACGTCGAATTAATTTTAAAAGAACGTTTATTTTTTTGCTAGGAATATACCTATTAGGGCACTTAATGTTTAACTTTTTAAGATTACCAATTAAAAATATATATGTTTATGATAATACTGTTTTGACAGACCAAGAAATAATAGATATGGCTAATATTAGTAATTATCCGTCAACATTTCAAAATCTATCGCCAAAAATAGAAAAGAAAATTAAAAAGAATATTTATATCTTGGATGCAAAAGTATATAAAAAGAACTTTACTGAAGTACATATTAAAGTAGAAGAAAATAGACCTTTATTTTTTAATAGAAGTTTAAACAAAACCATCTTAACCGATGGAAAAGAAGTAAGCAAACAGTTTATGGTTCCAACATTAATAAATTACGTTCCAGATACAAAGTATAGTGAACTAATAAATAAAATGGCTGAAGTAGATGAAAATATATTAATTCGTATATCAGAAATTCAATATAATCCGAATGAAGTAGATGACAGCCGATTTTTGTTAATGATGAATGATGGTAATTATGTATATTTAACTTCATCTAAATTTAATAATATTAATAGCTATATTGATATTATTAAGAAGTTTGACAATAAAAAAGGAATTCTTTATTTAGATTACGGTAATAGTTTTACAATTCTTGAAGATTAAGATTATTACTTATCTTTTTTTTGTTATTTTTTTTCTTTTTCTTTTACTTTTTCTTAAAAATATAGTATAATGATTGTTAGATTGTAGGAGATGATAGTGTGAAGAATATTTATACTAGTGTTGATATTGGTTCTGATACAATAAAAATTGTTGTATGCGAACTATTTCGTAATAAATTGAATCTACTTGCCGCATCTTCTGTTAAATCTCGTGGTATAAAAAAAGGCGTTGTAACAGATATAAATGAGGCAACAATTTCGTTAAAACAAGCATTTAACGAAATAGAGCTAATGTTAGGGATAAAAATTAACAAAGTAATTGCTTCAGTACCTAGTTATTTTGCTGACTTTGTTTTTACTAAAGGTGAAACAAAAGTTAATCATGAAGATGGTATAATTGGTGGATCTGATGTAATTAAAGTATTACAGGTTGCTATGCAATCAAAGATGACACCAAATAAAGAGATGGTAACAATGATTCCAATTGATTTTTCAATTGATAACCAAGATGGAATTAAAGACCCGAAAGGATTAGTAGGTTCCGTATTAGAAACTAGAGCTATAATGGTAACCACACCCAAGAAAAATATTTACTCAGTTGTTGGATTAATTGAAAGCATTGGTATTGAAGTAGTTGATATTTCACTTAATTGTATAGGTGATGCGTACGCTTTTAAAAATAAAGCCATGGACGAGCATATCGGTGCAATTGTCAATATTGGCTCTGAAACAACTTCTGTTTCCCTATACAACAAAGGTATTATTGTTAAAAATTCGATTATTCAATTAGGTGGTAAAAATATAGATAATGATATTGCGTATATTTATAAAATTGAACCATCAGTAGCAGTAAAAATAAAAGAAAAATTTGCACTAGCTCATAAACGTTATGCAAGTGTTAATGATACCTATGAAATAACAACTCCATATGATGAAACAATAAAAATAAATCAATTTGAAGTATCAGAAATTGTTATGTCTAGAATTGAAGAAATATTAAATTTAGCAAAAAAAGAAATAAACATCTTAACAAATAAGAAAATTCAGTATATAATAGTAACTGGTGGAACCAGTAATATGGCACATTTTAATTACATTGCCGAAGAAGTTTTTGGAAAAGAAGTAATTATTGGCAATGTCAAATTAGTGGGAATTAGAAATAATAAATATTCATCTGCTTTAGGCAATGTTGTATATTTTATTAATAAATTAAAATTAAAAGGTAAAGAATATTCAATGTTTAGTAAAAATGATGTTGAAGAATTATCATCAACTAAAAAAAATTTAATTAATGTTTCAAATGAATCGATGTTAGGAAAAGTATTTGGATACTTTTGGAGCGAATAAGGGAGGATAACTATGTTTGGATTAGAAATGGATCAATTAGCAAAAATAAAAGTCATTGGAGTTGGTGGCGGTGGTAATAACGCCGTTAACCGAATGATTGAATCAGGAGTAAAGGGAGTAGATTTTATTGTTGCTAATACTGATTTGCAAGTATTAAATAATTCTAAAGCCCCAGTTAAAATACAAATAGGTACAGAACTTACCAATGGATTAGGAGCTGGTGCAAACCCACAAGTTGGTCGTGAAGCTGCTTTAGAATCAAAAAACGAAATTGAAGCTGCTTTAGAAGGTGCTGATATGGTTTTTGTTACTTGCGGTATGGGTGGAGGAACTGGAACTGGTGCTGCACCGATAATTGCAAGCATAGCTCAAGAAATGGGAGCTTTAACTGTAGGTATTGTAACTAAGCCATTCTCTTTTGAAGGTAAAAAAAGAATGGAACAAGCTGTTTCGGGGTTAGATGAATTAAAAAAACACGTGGATACTTTGATTGTTATTCCTAATGATCGTTTACGTGAATTAATTGATAAGACAACTCCATTATTAGAGTCATTTAAAGAAGTTGATAATGTCTTAAGAAGAGGTGTTCAATCAATTTCTGATTTGATTGCTGTAGCTGGATTAATTAACTTAGACTTTGCTGATGTTAAGGCAGTTATGGAAAAACGTGGTAATGCGTTAATAGGAATTGGAATAGGTGTAGGAGAAAGTCGTGCAGCAGATGCCGCTCGTCAAGCTGTTTCTAGTCCCTTATTAGAAACAAGTATCAGCGGAGCTACTGATGCGATTATAAATGTTACTGGAGGCTCTAACTTAACATTATTTGAGGTAGAAGAAGCTGCAGAAGTTATTCGTTCATCTGCTAATACTGATATAAACACTATTTTTGGTGCTGTAATTAATGAAAATTTAAATGATGAAATAATTGTTACTGTTATCGCAACTGGATTTGAAGATAATAGTGAACCGTTATATCATTCTTATGCTAGACGTGATGAATTAAAAAAAGAAATAGAAGATACAGATGATGCAGGAGAAATTCCATCATTCTTAAGAAAAAGAGGATTTTAACTATAAAACGACACAATAACATGTGTCTTTTTTTTATACTTATTATGGTGATAGTATGAAAATATATCTAGATCTTATTTTGATGCTCAATTTTGCGTTCGATTTTATTTTATTATTAGGAGTATCTATACTATTAAGAAGAAACGTAAAAATACTTAAAGTAGCATTAGGAGCACTTGTAGGGAGTTTAAGTATATTCATATTGTTTTTAAGTATAAATTCTTTTCAATTATTTATAATAAAAGTTTTAATTAGTATCCTAATGATAATAATAACTTTTGGTTATAAAGATATTAGATATTTTCTTAGGAATCTTTTTTACTTATATACTTCAAGTATTATTTTAGGTGGTTTTTTATATTATTTAAATGTAGAATTTTCATATAAGCAAGATGGTCTAGTTTTTTATCACAATGGGCTAAGTGTAAATGTTATATTTTTAGTTATATTTTCACCAATCATTATATATACTTATGTTAGACAAGGCATAAGACTTAAGAATAATTATGCACATTATTATGAAGTAGATTTATATTTAAAAGGTCATAAAGCTATTAGATTAAATGGATTTTTAGATACTGGAAATAAGTTGAAAGATCCGTATAAAAAAAGGCCAATTATTTTAATAAATAAAAAAGCATTAAAATATAATATTGATGAATTTGATTTTGTATTAGTACCATACAATACCGTAAATAATAAAGGATTATTAAAGTGTATAGTAGCTGATAAGATTCATATTAAAGGTCATGGTGAAAAAACCAATTTTCTAGTAGGTGTTATGGAAGACAAAATAAAAATAGATGGTATTAATTGCATTTTGCATTATCAATTATTGGAGGGATAGAATGTTTAAAAAATTTATCATTAATATACTTAGAATCTTCAATGTAGAAGAAGATATATTTTATGTAGGAAGTTCAGATAAACTACCAGAACCATTAACTAAAGAAGAGGAAGTACATTATGTTGAACAATCGATGTTAGGGGATGAAAGAGCACGTAGTAAGTTAATAGAACACAATTTAAGATTAGTAGTTTTTTTATCAAAAAAATATGAGAACACTAATCTAGATTTGGAAGATTTAGTAAGTATTGGAACAATTGGACTAATTAAAGGAATAAATACTTATAAGTTAGATAAAAACATAAAACTAGCAACCTATGCGTCAAGATGCATTGATAATGAAATTCTAATGTTCCTTAGAAAAAACAAAAAAAGAAGAGGGGAAGTTAGTTTTGAAGATAGCTTAAGTTATGATTCCGAAGGAAATGAATTACATTTAGAGGATATATTAGGAACAGAACCGGATATTGTAACTAAAGGAATTGAAAGTGAAACTGAAAAAAAATTATTATATCAAGAAATTAATAAACTAAGTGGTCGTGATAAACAAATAATGATTCTAAGATATGGATTATATAACTATGAAGAAATGACTCAAAAAGATGTAGCAGAGTTATTAGGAATAAGTCAATCATATATATCTAGAATTGAGAAAAAAGTTATAAGAAGACTTAAAAATATTGTTAAAACATAACATTATATATTTTAGTTAAATTGTATAAAAGGTCTCTTTTCGTATCATAAAAGATATGAAAGGAGATTTTTTATGGCACGTCATAAGGTAGAAATAAGTGGCGTGAATACTGCGGATATTAAAGTTTTAACCAACGAAGAAATGACTGTATTATTTAAAAAACTTAAAAATGGTGATATGTTTGCTAAGGAAGATTTAATTAATGGCAATTTAAAGTTAGTATTAAGCATTCTAAGGAAGTTTAACAATAGGACCGATAATATGGATGACTTATTTCAAATTGGCTGTATTGGACTAATTAAAGCCATCGATAATTTTGATTTAAATCATGAAGTAAAATTTAGCACATATGCTGTTCCTATGATTTTAGGTGAAGTAAAAAGGTATTTAAGAGATAACAATAGTGTTAGAATAGCAAGAAGCATAAAAGATATCGCATATAGGGCCCTTCGGAAAAAAGAAGAATTAACCAATCAATTTGGAAAAGAACCAAGTGTAAAAATGATTGCCGATGAAATTGGCCTAACAGAATATGAGGTTAGCAATGCAATTGATTCTATGAAAGATACACTAAGTATGTTTGAACCCATATACAATGATGGTGGTGATACTATATATCTAGCTGATCAACTTCAAGATAAATCAAATCAAAATTATAGTTTAGAAATGCACATATCATTAAAAGAAGCCCTTTCTAAATTAAAAGATAAAGAAAAATATATTTTGATGGAAAGATATATATATGGGAAAACCCAAATGGAATTAGCAAAAGAAATTGGAATATCCCAAGCTCAAATATCTAGGTTAGAAAAAAGTGGCTTAGATAATATTAAAAAGCTTATTGATTAGTTAGTAATTATATTAATCATTTATAATATAATTAAGTAGGTGGTAATATGCGGTTATCTGATTTACAAAATAAAGATGTTGTAAATGTAATAGATGGTAAAAAAATTGGAAACATTATTGATATAACAATAGAAAATGATGGTAAAATGAATGGATTAATAGTTGAAAAATCTAAATTTTTACTGTCAATGTTTACTACTCGTGATGAAGTTTTGATAAAATGGGAGCAAATAGAAAAAATAGGTGAAGATGTTATTCTAGTCAAAGTAGTTGTTTAATTTTCAATCAATAAATATTATATTATTTATTGATTTTATTTTAATATAACAAAACAGTCATAAATAAGTCACATTAAAGTAAGATTATAGTGATACAATTCGGTAGTATTTTAAAATAAACTATGATATAATAAGTAAGGTGATAGGATGAAGATATTATTACACTCGGATAAGATGGAAGCAATTGAAAAAAGTGGTGTTGGTCGAGCGATTAAACATCAGATGAAAGCATTAGAATTAAATGGGGTTTCATATACCACTGATCCTAATGAAGATTATGATATTATTCATATAAATACAATTTTTCCAGAGTCTTATGCAATGGGTAAAAAAGCAAAAAAAATGGGTAAAAAAGTGATTTATCATGCTCATTCAACAGAAGAAGATTTCAGAAACTCTTTTATTTTTTCTAATCAAGTAGCGCCGTTATTTAAAACATGGCTAAAAACATGTTATTCATCGGCCGATTTAGTAGTAACTCCAACTCCATACTCAAAACGTCTTTTAGACAATTATGATTTAGGTAAGGAAGTAGTTGCTATATCCAATGGAATTGAGTTAGAATTTTTTAAAAAGGATAAAGAAGCAGCCAAAAAATTTCGTGAGGATTTTAATTTTAATGAAGATGATAAAATAATAATGGCTGTTGGTTTATATATTGAAAGAAAAGGTATTATTGATTTCGTAGAATTAGCACGTAGGTTGCCTGAATATAAATTTATATGGTTTGGATATACGAATCTTAATACTGTCCCTTATAAAATAAGAGAGGCAGTAGAAACAGATTTAGATAACTTATATTTTCCTGGGTATGTACCAAGAGAAGTATTAAAAGGAGCCTATTCAGGTGCAGATTTGTTTATTTTCCCAACATTTGAAGAAACAGAGGGAATAGTATTATTAGAAGCGCTAGCAACAAAAATTCCTGTATTAATCCGTGATATTCCAATATATGAAGGCTGGTTTAATGATGGAACTAATGTTTACAAGGCTAATGATATTGATGAATTTGAAGAAAAAATTGAAGGCATATTGGAATCAAATCTTCCTTGTTTAGTTGAAGAAGGTTATAAAGTTGCAGCTGAAAGAGATATAAAAAATATTGGTAAAGAATTAAAAAGAATATATGAACAAGTGTTAAGTGAAGAGAAGATGGATATTAAGTAGATTTTCTCTTTTTTTTTTGTTATAATTAATGAGGTGGTAAGATGAAAAGAAATATAATTTATATAATAGTTAGTGTATTAATGTTAGGATTTATAATTTGGACTATTTTAACTCCTAAACCAACTCAGGAATTTAGTTCCAATTTATTTTATATGGATACTTATATTAATGTTAAAGTATATGGTAATGATGCCGATAAAGCCAATGAGGTTTTAGATGAGGTAGATAAAATATACAAAGAATATCATGAATTAACAGATCGTTATAACGAATATAACAATCTAAATAACATTTATTATATTAATAATAATAGATCTGATATTGAAAAAATCAAGATAGATGAGAAACTTTATTCTGTTTTAGATTATGGAATCAAATGGAACGGAATAAGTAATCAACTTTTAAATATTAACTTAGGAAATGTTATTGATATTTGGAAGGAATATCGCCAAAACAAAGATGGCATACCAACTATTGAAGAATTAAAAAATAGCGGAAGTATTAATATTGAGGATATTGTTTTATTAGAAGATAATTATATTTTAAATAATCATCCAAATATTGATTTAGGGGCAATATCAAAAGGTTATACAACTAAAATAGTAGGGGACTATTTAAAAGAACAAGGTTTTGATAAATTCCTAATCAATGCTGGTGGAAATGTATTACTAGGGGAACATTATCACAATGATGTTTATAAAATCGGAATTGAAGAGCCTAATGGTACAGGTGGGATTTACCAAATATTAAAAGGTAAAAATATTGCCGTTATAACAAGCGGAAGCTATGAGAGATTTTACGAATATGAGGGTAATTTATATCATCATATTATAAATCCAAAAACCTTAATGCCAACTAATCATATGAAAAGTGTCACTGTAATAACAAGTGATAGTGCTTTAGGTGATATTTTATCAACTATATTATTTTTAATGCCAATTCAAGACGGTCAGGAATTTATTAAACAGTTTGAAAATGTAGAGGCAATATGGTTTGCTAATGACGATACAGTTATAAAAAGTCCAGGATTTAGCAACTATGAATAAAAGTGATATAAAATTAATTATAACGTTAGTTTCTGTATCATTAATAACACTTCTTTGTTTTTATATTTTTCAAAAAAATGGTGATAAGCAAGCATTGGTTTACTATCAAAATGAATTAGCACTAACAATTGATTTATCAATTGGTGAAAGAAAAGAATATAATGTTAGTGGACATAATGGGAATGTGTTAATTATTAGTGAAAACGGAAAAATTAAAGTCGAAAGCGAAAATAGCCCCCTTAATTTATGTTCAAAACAAGGATGGATTGAATCGTCGTATGAAACCATTATTTGTCTACCCAATAAAATAGTTATAAAAATTGATACAATAGAAGATATAGATGCAATAGTAAAATAGGTGATTTATGGAACTTAAAAAATTTACGAGATTATCAATGCTTTTGGCATTATCAGTAGTATTAAATATTATTGAGAGTGTCATTCCTTTTTTTAATGGGTTTATTCCAGGATTAAAGTTAGGGTTAGCAAATACCATAATTCTACTAGTTATATACTTATATTCCTTTAAAGATGCCTTATATATTTCTATTTTAAGAGTTTTTATTGTTGGTATATTAAGAACAGGATTATTCAGTGTAAGTTTTGCTTTTAGTTTTGGTGGAGCAATATTAAGTGTCATATTTATGAGTTTGACAAAGAAGTATACCAAATTATCTATTATTGGAGTCAGTATTATAGGATCAATTTCACATTGTATCGGACAAATAATTATGGCTGTATTTATGTTAAATACAGTTAATATCATTTATTATTTACCATGGTTATTAATTTTTTCTATTCCAACTGGGATAGTAATTGGAATTATTAGTAAAGAATTAGTAAAGTACTTTGAAAATAGGTTGAATTTTTAATTTGTTTATTGTATAATTTATATGTATTATAGAGGAGGATTTAAAAATGAAAAAAGTAGTTATTAATTTAGTTTTAATTGGATTATTATTTGTTACTGGTTGTACCCCAGTAGCTGAAGAAGGAAAATATAAAGAAGGTACATATTATGGATATGTTGAAGATACTAAAGACGGAGTAGTTACTATTACAAGTGCCGTTGTTTATGTTAATGAAAAAGGGATGATTAAATCAGTTTTCATCGATAGCACATATAATAAAGATAATAAGAATACAACAAAAAAAGCATTAGGTGATGCTTATGGAATGAAAGCAACATCAGCTAACTTAGGCGTTATTCCTGGTGGAGCAGAATGGGATGAACAAGTAAGTAAATTTGAAGAAAAGATCGTTGAAGAACAAGGTTTAGAATGGTTAGTATGGAGCAATACTGAAGAAACTAAAACTGATTCAGTAAGTGGAGTTACTATTACAGTATCATCATACTATAAAGCAGTAGATAATGCATTAGCACAAGCAAAATAGACGAAAGTCTATTTTTTTTATTGTAAAGGAAACTTTTGTACTATCTAACGAAAAAAAATGCTATTTAGTAAATTGCATACCGATGGTACTAATCCAATATTTCAACAATTCCGACAGAAACCTTGACTAATAGTACATGTTGTGATACTATTTAGTTGTACAATATGGAAGGTAGTGAGTTTATGAAAAAAAAAGGATTTACGTTAATAGAATTATTGGCAGTAATAGTAATTATAGCAACCATTGGATTGATCGCAACCCCGTTAATTATGAATGTAATTGATGAGGCGAAAAAAGGAGCATTTAAAAACACAGCATATGGAATAGTATCAGCGGGAGAATTAAAATATGCTCAGGATATTTTATCTGGGACAGAAGAAGAAACAACATTTACTTATGTAAATGGAGTTGAAACTTCTAACTCATTAGGTAAACAACTAGAATATAAAGGAAGTAAGCCTAAAAATGGCACAGTAAAAGTTAATAATGAAGGACAGGTATCTTTAGCAATACATGACGGGAAATACTGTGCTAAAAAGAATTATGCTGAAAGCACAGTTAGTATAATTGAAAAAACACAAGAAGAATGTGTTTTAGAAGAAACACCAGAAATAACATATGAATATTATAATTAAACAAAAGGAGTAAATGCTCCAGTATTAGTAACAGGAATGACACCAATCAAATGGAATGGAACAGATTGGGAATATACAGATGAAGCTGATACCCAGTGGTATGATTACGATAATAAACAATGGGCAAATGTAAGAACAGAAGATGGATCATATTGGGTATGGATACCAAGATATGCTTACTCAATTACAAGTGGATATCATACAAGTGATGCCGGAACAATAAATGTTAAGTTTTTAATTGATAATACAAATATAACAATAGATGAGACAACAATCGCAACAACCCCAACATATAGCGGGGATAGTCAAACGAACTATGTAACACACCCAGCCTTTAAATTTGGGACTGATGAAATACCAGGAATATGGGTAGCAAAATTTGAACCAAGTGTAGCAAATCAAAGTGATTTGTGTTATACAAGTGCAAGTGCAGCAAATTGTGATAAAACAGACTTAACAGCCAAAATAATACCGAATGCTAAATCATGGAGATATATAACAAATGGAAATGCGTTTGATGTATCATTAGCAATGAAAAACAATGATGTATATGGATGGCAAGCAAATGAAGTAGATACCCATATGATGAAAAATAGTGAATGGGGAGCAGTAACATACCTTTCAAAATCAACATATGGAAAAGTAGATGAAGTATGGATAAACCCAGCAAATGATTATACAACTGGATGTGCTGGAGATACAGTTTCATCATCAGCAACAACCGGATGTACAAACGAATATAATACTGACAATGGTCAACAGGCAAGTACAACAGGAAATGTATATGGAGTATATGATATGTCAGGTGGAGCGTGGGAAAGAACAGCTTCATATGTAGATAATGGACATGCTAATTTAACAATATATGGAACTAGTATATTAAGTGCAGATAGTAAATATAAAGATGTATATGTAGTGGGTGCAACAGATACAAGACCAAACAATTACGAAGCAAATGTAGGTATATTTGGAGATGCTGTATATGAAACAAGTAGTACAGGAAATAATAGTACGTCATGGTATGGAGATTACTCGCACATGCCATACGCCTCGGGTCCGTGGTTCCGTCGTGGTGGCTACTGCTCTAACAGTGCTAGTGCTGGCCTGTTTTACTTCAGCGCTGGTGGAGGCAATGTCTACTACAACTATTCGTTCCGTCCTGTTGTGCTTCCCCTCGAATAATAATATTTAAAAAAGCATAACAAATTTAATTATTACTTTAATATCAATGTGCGTTGTTTAAAACATTAGAATAAGGGAGTGAAAATAGGAATGAAAAAAAGAGGATTTACATTAATAGAGTTACTCGCAGTAATAGTAATTTTAGCAATCATCGCATTGATTGCAACGCCATTAATCTTAAATGTGATTGATGAAGCAAAAAAAGGAGCATTTAAAAATACAGCATATGGAATAGTATCAGCCGAAGAATTAAAATATGCTCAGGATATTTTGGCAGGGACAGAAGAAGAAATAACATTTACTTATACAAATGGAGTTGAATCATCCAATCCATTAGGTAAACAACTAGAATATAAAGGAAGTAAACCTAAAAATGGTACAGTAAAAGTTAATAGTGAGGGACAAGTAGCCCTAGCAATACATGATGGAAAATACTGTGCTGAGAAGAGTTATGCTGAAAGTGCAGTAAGTATAAGTGAAAAAACACAAGAGGAATGTGTTATAGAAGAAACATCAGAAGTAACATATGAATATTATGATGAAGCAAAAGGAGTAAATGCTCCAGTATTAGTAACAGGAATGACCCCAATTAAATGGAATGGAAATGATTGGGTAAATACAACCGAAACAGATACACAGTGGTATGATTATGATAATAAACAATGGGCAAATGTAAGAACAGAAGATGGATCATATTGGGTATGGATACCAAGATATGCATATCAGATAGCTAATAATTATCATACAAGTACAGCTGGAACAATAAACGTTAAATTTTTAATAGATAACACAAATACAACGATTGATGATACGGATATAGCAATAACTCCAACATATAGTGGAGATAGTCAAACAAATTATGTATCTCATCCATCCTTTAAATTTGGAACAGATGAAATACCAGGAATATGGGTAGCTAAGTTTGAGCCAAGTGTAGCTAATCAAAGTGATTTATGTTATACGAGTGCAAGTGAAACAAATTGTAATAAGACAGATTTAACAGCAAAAATAATACCAAATGCAACGTCATGGAGATATATAACAATTGGAAATGCATTTGATGTATCATTAGCAATGAAAAATAATGCTGTATATGGATGGCAAGCAAATGAGGTAGATACTCATATGATGAAAAATAGTGAATGGGGAGCAGTGACATACCTTTCAAAATCAACATATGGAAAAGTAGATGAAGTATGGATAAACCCAGCAAATGATTATACAACTGGATGTGCTGGAGATACAGTTTCATCATCAGCAACAACCGGATGTACAAACGAATATAATACTGACAATGGTCAACAGGCAAGTACAACAGGAAATGTATATGGAGTATATGATATGTCAGGTGGAGCGTGGGAAAGAACAGCTTCATATGTAGATAATGGACATGATAGTTTAACAACATATGGAACTAGTATATTAAGTGCAGATAGTAAATATAAAGATATGTATGTAGTACATGTAACAGATGTAGGACAATATAATTATGAAGCAAATGCAGGTATATTTGGAGATGCCGTATATGAAACAAGTAGTTCGGGGGGGGATTTTACCTCATGGTTTACCGATTATTCTAACAAGCCATTCTCCTCGACTCCGTGGTTCAATCGTGGCGGCCTCTATTATAACGGTGCATATGCTGGGCTGTTCCACTTCTATCGCACTGGTGGCAATGTCCACAGCGGCTCTTCGTTCCGTCCTGTGTTGCTCCCCCTTGAACAATAAATCCAGTCAGGAATCCAATACATATTATTGTGATTTAATGATTTTTAAATTGTGAAATGAAATTAACTTGAATTTTTAGAGTTAATTTTTTTATATGTTACATAAATGTTATATTCTATCAATGGTATGTCATTTGTAATTATAATAAAACATAGTTTTAAACTTAGTCCACAGTTGTCTGATCTTTATTATTAATTAAACTATTAATTTTACTCTAATTTATGGTATAATGTTCTTGGTGAAAATTATGATTAAAAAAATGCTATTGATTAGTTTTATCTGTGTTATTATTGATCAAGTTTTAAAAATAATTGTTGATAGTAAAATGGTTTTAAATACTAGTAAAGAAATTATTACTGATTTTTTTAACATCAGTTATGTTCGTAACTTTGGAGCAGCATGGAGTATATTAGCGGGCAATCGTTTTTTCTTAATATTGGTTGCTTTAGTTTCATTGGTAATATTCTATTTATACTTTGTAAAAGATAAAAAATTATCTAAATTAGAAACTCTAAGTTATGGTATTTTGATAGGTGGAATTTTAGGGAACCTAATTGACCGAATTATCCATGGTTACGTAATTGATTATTTAGATTTCATGATTTTTAAATATGACTTTCCTGTTTTTAACTTTGCTGATATGTGCATAGTTATATCAGTGGGGCTGATTATTATAAATATGTTTATAGGAGATGATAATAGTGAAAAAATACATAGTTAACGAAGAATCTAGTGGACAAAGAATTGATAATTATTTAATAGATGTTCTGGATTTAAGTCGTAGTAAAATACAAAAGATGATTAAAAGCGATAGTATTAAAGTAAATGATATTTGTGTAAAAAATAGTTATACACTAAAAGAAAATGATAATATTACTGTTGCTGAATATATAGAAGAAGAGATGGATGTTAATCCAGAAAAAATGGATTTAGACATTGTACATGAAGATGAAGATATAATTGTTGTGAACAAAGATAATGGGATAGTTGTACATCCTGCAATTGGCAATAATAATGGTACTTTGGTTAATGGATTAATGTATCATTCAAAACAATTAAGTACTTTAAACGGAGAATTCCGTCCTGGTATTGTACATCGAATCGATGCTTATACAACAGGGCTTTTGGTAGTTGCTAAAAACGATAAGGCTCATGAAATTTTATCAAAACAATTAGAAGAGAAAACAACGCATAGAAAGTATTATGCTTTAGTATGGGGCGTTATTAAAAATGATACTGGTACAATAGATGCCCCAATTGGTAGGGATTCAAAAGACCGTAAAAAAATGGCTGTAACTTCTTCCAATAGTAAAGATGCAATTACGCATTTTAAAGTAATCGAAAGATTTAAAGAGGCGACCTTAATTGAATTACAATTAGAAACAGGAAGGACACATCAAATTAGAGTTCATATGAATTATATTGGGTACCCAATTGTCAATGATCCTGTTTATGGAAGACGAAAATTGATCGATGAAACGGGGCAATGTTTACATGCAAAAGAACTAGGATTTATTCACCCTAGAACTGGTAAGTATGTTGAATTTAGTAGTGAACTTCCAAATTCTTTTATCAATATTTTAGAAAACTTTAAAAATTCATAAAATATATAGTTAAACTTAATATTGTTGCAAATATATTCCAAATGACATACGGAACTAAAAGTTTAGAACTAGTATCATTTAATTTCTTTGTTTCATAGTATAAGAACAGAGAAGTAATTAGTACTATTATAGCAACAATGAATCCCAAAAACGGACTTTTCAAACTAAAGAAGACATATGAAAATAATTGATTGAAAAGGTAGTTAAGGGCTAAAGTTTTGTTGTATTCGCCAATATCTTTACATTTATATTCTTTATATATTTTATAGATACTAATAGCTATAAGGATATAGAGAATAGTCCAAATTATTGTAAATACTATAGCAGGTGGAGCAAAAAAAGGTAAATTTAAATTTTGATAATACGCATTGTTACTATTAACTAATATACTACTTAAGAACCAAGGCAGTAAAATAACGATGAATGTTAGTATTTTCTTCAAATCGTAACCCCCCTTTACACATTATACGAGAAAATACAAAATATTATGATTGAATGAGGTGAAAATATGGATGAATTAATTATGAGTAAAAAAGACGAAATGATTATGAAATTATTACATTATTTTATAACTGAAGAGGGATATAATCCAATTGTTTTACATGGCGCAAAAGATGAAATCTGGTTAGAAAAATTAAATGGGGATTATAAAATAGTTAGAATATCATCTAATTATATTCATAATGATGAACAATTAGATTTTGATATATATAAAACTAGACAAATTATGAAAAACATTAAGAAAAAAACCTTTACAATTAATATAAACGCTTTAAATATTTTTCTCAATTTGGGGGATAATGTTCATATAACCAAATTAGAGAATGAAGATTATGGTAATATAAAATGTGTTAATATTAAGGAAATTGATGATTTAAGTAGATATGATTATATAACTAAACATTTTCCAACCATAACAAGAAAAACAAATTTTAAAGAAAAAGGGGCTGAGTTATTTATGAAGTTAACTGGTGACATTAATAAGAAAAATGAGGAAGATACACATAAAACAGAAGATATTTTTAAAATTAAAAAACCGATAATTAGTTATGGACTAATTGCTGTTAATACGCTTATTTTTCTAGCAATGTATATTCTAGGTAATGGAAGTTATGATGTTGGAACATTGCTTAATTTTGGAGCAAGTCACCCTGATTTAATTAGATCAGGTGAATACTATAGACTAATTACAAGTGCATTTTTGCATATTGGCTTTATGCATTTTCTATTTAATAACTATGCAATATATATAATTGGACCACAATTAGAAAGTTTTTTTGGAAAGACAAAATTCATAATAATATATTTATTTAGTGCAATAAGTGGAAACTTATTATCTATGCTTTTTACAAATAGTATTGGAGCAGGAGCGAGTGGTGCGATATTTGGATTATTAGGTGCATTATTATACTTTGGGCATCATTATCGAGTATATTTAGGAAGCGTTATTAAATCACAGATAGTTCCGCTTATAATTATAAACCTTTTAATAGGATTTAGTATCCCGGGAATCGACAATGCTGCTCATATAGGTGGGCTGATCGGAGGACTACTTATTACTATAGCATTAGGCGTAAAATACAAATCAACCAAATTTGAAGAAATAAATGGATGGATAATTACTGCAATATTTACAGGATTTTTAATTTACATGGCTTTCTTTGGTGCAATTGCATAAAAAAAAACAATCAAATTGATTGTTTTTTTTGTTTTATAGTTTACGGTATAATCCGACTGCTTTTCCCAATACGGTTACATTATTAAGAATGATTGGTTCCATCGTATCATTTTCTGGTTGTAATCTAAAATAACCATTTTCTTTGTAAAATGTTTTTAGCGTAACTTCATTTTCATCAGTCATGGCTACTATTATTTCACCATTTCTTGCATTATTTTTTCTCTCTACAATAACAATATCTCCATCGTAGATCCCTACATTAATCATACTTTCTCCACTTACCAATAAAGTAAAAACTTCTTTGTTATTTGGTATTAAGTATGCTGGTAAAGAAAAATATTCGTCAGGTCTTTCAATTGCCTCAATAGGACTACCTGCCGTGATTTTTCCGAGTAATGGAACTTCTACAACTGCATCATCTCTTTGATCATACTCATTTTTAACTAATAATTCAATTGCTCTATTTTTTGTTTCCTCTTTTTTTATGAAACCTTTATTTTCAAGGTTAGATAAATGTGCATGTATAGTAGCAGGTGATGAAACCCCAAGAGCCTTACCAATTTCTCTAACTGTTGGTGGGTATCCATATGAAACAATATATTCTTTTATGTAATTTAAAATTTCTGCTTGTCTTTTTGTCAATTCTTCCACAACATGACCTCCTTTTTACATTCCATAGACATTATAGCACATCATTGTTGTAAAGTCAAACAAATGTTTGCAAAAGGTATTGACACGAACAAATGTATGTGTTATTATTGATGTAACAAGGAGGTATAAGAATGAAAGAATTATTGAAAAGTAAAATTATGATAGGATTTATCATATTTGTTCTAGGAATTACCTATATTGATTCTGTTAATGTCAAAAAAATGGAAGAAGATACAAAGGTAGCTCATGACAACTTAATCGTTATGAATATAAAATAATGAATATTTTCTTTATTATCTATAGAAATTTTGATATAATAATAATGGATAATAAAGAGGTGGAAGAATGGAAAATAAGATCAGTAAAGATCAGAAAATTATAAATTATATAAAGACTTTAGGTATAGATATGATAAATGCAGCGGGTAGTGGCCATCCGGGAATTGTTTTAGGCGCTGCCCCAATTATCTATACTTTATATGCAAAACATATCAATGTTAGTGCTAATGACGTTAATTGGATTAACCGTGACCGTTTTGTAATGTCTGCAGGACATGGTTCTGCACTTTTATATGCAACTTTATATATGGCAGGATTTAATATTACAATTGATGATTTGAAAAATTTTCGCCGCGTTGGGTATAAAACACCAGGTCACCCTGAACATGGGATAACACCTGGTGTTGATATGTCAACAGGACCGTTGGGTCAAGGAATTGCAAGTGCAGTAGGTATGGCTTTAGGCGCTAAAATATTAAAAGACCAATCGACTTTTGAAAAGGAAAATCATCTTTTTGCTAAAGAGAAAGCATTATTTGACTATCATGTATATGTTTTATGTGGTGATGGTGATTTGATGGAAGGGATTGCTAATGAAGCAGCTTCTTTAGCAGGAAATCTTCATTTGAATAATTTAATTGTATTATATGATTCAAATGGTATAAGTTTAGATGGAAATACTGATAATACTTTTACTGAGAATGTTGTAGATCGTTTTAAAGCTTTAGGATGGAATGCAGAATTAGTAAAAGATGGCGAAGATGTTAAAGCGATAGACCAAGCTATATCGAGAGCAAAAACATCAAATAAACCTACTATTATTGAAGTAAAAACGGTTATTGGTCGAGGGACGTCTCTAGCTGGAACTAGTGAGGTGCATGGGAAATTACTTTCTAAGGAAGATAATGAGCAATTAAAGCGCCTTTTACATGTGGTTGAGGAACCTTTTGTTGTCCCAGAAGATGTCATCCATGAATTTAGAAAAATGATTTCTGAACGAAGCTCAAAAAAATATGATGAATGGGCTCAACTTTATAAGAAATTCAAAGATAATGCCACATTGGGTTCAACAAATAACTTTAATTATTTATTTAATTCAAATATTTCTATAGATTTAAATCAAATCGATTGGCATTTTTCTTCTGAAACTAAAGAAGCAACTCGTATTACTAATGGTAATATTATGACTAAATTAGCTAGTGAAATTCCCAATTTTATTGGTGGAAGTGCTGATTTAGCAAGTTCTGCTAAGACGTATTTGAATAAACAAGCCGATATATCTAAAGATAACTATAATGGACGTAATATATGGTTTGGAGTTAGAGAACATGTTATGGGAGCAGTATTAAATGGACTTGCTTTGACGGGATTTCGTCCGTTTGGCTCAACATTTCTTGCTTTTGCTGATTATATTAAACCAGCAATACGTATGTCTGCAATTATGGATTTACCAGTTACTTATATATTTTCTCATGACTCGATTAATATAGGGCAAGATGGCCCTACACATCAACCAATTGAACAATTAGCTATGCTTAGGTCAACTCCTAATTTAAATGTGTTTAGACCTGCTGATCCTAATGAATTAGTTGGTTGCTGGAATAGTATCTTAAACAGTAATAGTCCTAATTGTTTAATATTATCAAGGGCAGATGTTAACTTACTTCCAACAACAAATGGTAAATTAGTTGAACAAGGAGCATACGTTGTTCGAAAAGAAAAAGAAAACATTCATGGAATAATTATTGCTACTGGTAGTGAAGTTCCAACTGCATTATACTTAGCAAATGAACTTTATAATTCTAAAAAATTGGATATTAGAGTTGTTAGTATGCCATGTATGGAGTTGTTTTTGAAACAAAGTGAAGATTACCAAGAATTAATTTTACCTAAGGGTTATAAGAAAATTGTTATTGAAGCTGGTTCATCGTTTGGATGGCATAGGTTTGTCTACAGCGATAAATATTTAATAACAATTGATAAATTTGGTGTAAGTGGGACAAAAGATGAAGTTTTAGATTATTGTGATTTCACTTATAATAAAATAAAAGATAAAGTAGAAAAACTATTAAAGTAATTTCTACTTTTTTCACCATTTTTTTTAGAACTTATAAGATATTATAATAAAGGTGATATTATGCGTAAATACTATTTGTTTATAATAAAAAAAGAGTTTGCTCAAGTGTATAGAAATAATGCTGATATATTATATAAAACTATAGAAAATTTGTATTATATAAAAGAAGAAAATTTCAATTATGGAATATCTTTATATAATCAACTATGTTTAACTTTTAATGTGGGCATTCTAACTAATTATTTTCAACACCATTCGTTAGCTAAAAAAAATAAATATAAATACCTATTTAAAAATAAAAAAGAAATAACTTTAATTGAAATTAATCATTCCTGCTGTACCGTTATAACTAATTTAAATTTTCCAACTATACTTAAAATATTTGATTACTATTCTAAGGATATTTTTGTATGCGATTTTGAAAATAAAGACTATTTTTGGTTATCTAAACAATATAATAAAAAAAGAATTTATGAATATAATTAACTGTAACCCTTGAAAATTAATTTAATATTTAGTAAAATAGTACTAGAAAGGAATGGTAAGATGGACTGGACAGCCTTTTTATTAGATTTATTAAAAGTGCTAGGTGGGTTGATTGCCGGAGCAGTTATTGGCTTTTTCGTAGCTCGTAATTATATGAAAAAGTATATGAAACAAAATCCTCCTATTAATGAACAAATGATTAAAGCAATGATGACACAAATGGGGAGAACACCAAGCCAAAAACAAGTTAATCAAATGATGAAATCAATGACTAAATATATGGACTAGTCATTGTTTTTTTGTGGAAAGGAGATTTATGAAACCTATTATTGGTATTATAACTAGGCCAGGAAAAAGTAAAGTTGGCCATGATACGATGTTAGTTTATAAGCAAGTAAGTGATGTTGTGATAAAGTTTGGAGGTATTCCTATAGGAGTTATTCCACCGATAATTGATGAACTTTATGATAAAACAATCGATAATACTAAGGCAATGACAGAAAAAGAGTATACTGAGTATAAAAGAATTCTTGATTTATGTGATGGTATTATTTGCCAAGGTGGTGATGATTATTATGATTATGACATAAAAGCTATAAAATATGCTTATGACATAGATAAGCCATTATTAGGAATATGTTTAGGTATGCAAACCATGGGAGCGTTATTTAATGGTTATATAGAAGATATGGATACAAAGTTTCATCTACAAAAACACGCTGAATATGTTCACTTAGTTAAATTGAAAAAAGATTCAATATTATCAAAAGTATATCATCAAGATTATGTCTATACAAACAGCCGTCATAAAAGCATGGTTGTAAAAACAAATTTAGATATAGTAGGCTATAGTGATGACGGCATAATAGAAGCAATAGAAGATCCTACTAAAAAATTTTTTATTGGAGTTCAGTGGCACCCTGAGTCAATGATTGAATATGATATATTGACAAATAGGTTATTTACTTATTTTATTGACAAATGTAAATAGGGGTGATAGTTTGACCATTGCTAACATTATAAATATCACTAATGGTAAAGTGATTAATAAAGTAATTAGTGATAATTTAATTACTGAGATGAAAATTGATACTAGAAAATTAAATGAAGGGGATTTATTTATAGCAATCAAAGGTAATAATTATAACGGTCACGATTATATAAAACAAGCAGTTGAAAATAAAGTATGTGGAATTATTATTGATGAGGATATTAAAATTCCCAAAACAAAAATACCAATTATCAAAGTAGAAAGTACATATGATGCCCTAATCTTAATAGCAACCCATATTCGCTTAAAACATGATGTACCATTGATTGCTGTAACTGGAAGTGTTGGGAAGACAACAACAAAAGAATTAATTTATGATATTTTATCAAATAAATACAATGTTTTAAAAAATATAGACAATAATAACAATCATATAGGTCTGCCACTAACACTATTTAGGCTAAAGGATGAACACGATATAATTGTTACGGAACTTGGAATGAACCATTTTGGTGAGATAAAAAGATTGTCCAACATTTGTAAACCTAATGTATCAGTTATTACTAATATCGGAACATCGCATATTGGGAATTTAGGATCTAAAAAAGGTATTTTTAAAGCAAAAATGGAAATTTTAGATGGTATGAAAAAAGGAATTCTTGTTATAAATGGCGATGATAAATATTTAAAAAAAGTAAAGAACAACAAAAGAATAGAAATTTATAAGTGTGGTACTAAAAACAACAATCATCTTAAAGCCCAAAATATTAAGTGCTATTTTGATAAAACTACATTTGATGTTAAAATCGATGGAAATATATATGAGATTACTTTTAATGTACCAGGTCGTCATTTAATAAATAACGTTTTATTAGCACTCCAAATAGGTATTTTTTTCAATGTTGATATTAATGATATGATAGAATCTATAAAAAACTATCAATCAGTTGATAAAAGAATGAGTATTATTAAACTTGATAATAATATAACTCTAATTGAGGATTGTTACAATTCTAGTTATGAGTCTTTAATTGGTGTATTAGAATTGATCAAAGATGTTAAAACTCATAAATTAATAATTCTAGGTGATATATTGGAACTAGGTAAATATAGTCGTAAAATTCACTTGAAAGTAGGAAAATATTTAAAAAAAATAAAGAATTCTACAATATTATTAGTAGGTAATGAAATCAATGTTGTAAAAAAGAAAAGTCAGCATTTTACAAATAATAATGAGTTAATTGATTATTTAAACAATATATCAATAAGTGATACAATTATACTTATTAAAGGTTCTAGGCGATTACATTTAGAAGAAATAAAAGCTTATTTTCAAAAAAGATATTAAGCTTTTTATTTTGGATAAATAGTTGAACTATGGGAAAAAATAATATATAATGACTATGCGAGGAAGTGATACAATGAAAATTAAATATAATTTATTAAAAAAAGAAGATAATACAAATGCTAGATTTGGTACTTTAGAAACTAACCATGGGACATTTGAAACGCCTATGTTTATGCCAGTTGGTACTTTGGCTAATGTAAAAACATTGACTAAAGAAGAATTAAAAGAAGCAGGAAGTGGAATCATACTTTCAAACACTTATCATTTGTGGTTAAGACCAGGAGAAGATGTTGTTGAAAAAGCTGGAGGATTACATAAATTTATGAATTATGATGGTCCTATTTTAACAGATAGTGGTGGTTTTCAAGTGTTTTCTTTAGCCGAAAAGAAAAACATTTTAGAAGAAGGAGTAATATTCAAAAGTCATTTAGATGGTCGTAAACTATTTTTAACACCTGAAATATCAATCCAAGTTCAAAATAAACTTGATAGTGATATTGCTATGAGTTTTGATGAATGTCCACCGTTTCCAGTTACTTATGACTATATGAAGGCAAGTGTAGATAGAACCTTGAGATGGGCCAAAAGAGGCAAAGATGTTCATAGTAATGAAAAACAATCATTATTTGGAATTGTTCAAGGTGGAGAATTTGAAGATTTACGTAAATATAGTGCGTTAGAAACAGTTAAAATGGATTTTGATGGATATTCAATAGGTGGAACAAGTGTTGGTGAAGATAAAGAAACAATGTATAAAATGGTTGATTATGCTATTAATTATTTACCGGATAATAAACCAAGATATTTAATGGGAGTAGGAGATCCGATTGATATTATTGAAGGAGTTATTAGAGGTGTTGATATGTTTGACTGTGTGCTTCCAACAAGATTAGCCCGTCATGGAAACGCTTTTACTAAAGATGGTAGAATCAATTTAAAAAATGCCAAATTTAAAGAAGATTTTAATCCAATTGAGCATGATTGTGACTGCTACTGTTGTAAAAACTATACCAAAGCATATATAAGACATTTGATTACATGTGATGAAACCCTAGGTGGAAGATTGTTATCGATACATAATATCCGCTTTTTAATAAAACTAACAGAAGATTTAAGACAAGCTATCAAAGAAAATACTATACTAGAATATAAAGAAGAGTTTATTAAAAGATATCAAAGTACTAAATAAATAGTATTTTGATTTTTTTTATATTATTTACTGAATTTGACAGAATTAATTATTAATATTATAATAACACTGCTTTTAAAAAAAAGAGGGATTTTATGTGAATATAGAAAAAAACAATTATACTATTAATAGTATAAATAAAGATATTGGAAAAATTAAGATTATGATGTTTTCTGATATTCAATACAAAAGAAACTTTTGTTTAAATAAGCTTAATTACATAGTAAAAAAAGCCAAGAAAAAAACACCGGATTATATTTGTATTCCAGGTGACTTAATAGATAATAGTTGTGTTGTAAATAGCGCTTTAGATAGAGAAATTTTAATTGATTGGCTTAGATATTTATCCGAGGTTGCTAAAGTTATTATATCAATCGGTAATCATGATATTATGCACAAGGTTGATAACAAATGGCAATTACACATTAATGAGGAGTGGTTTAGTGATATTAACAAGTTATCCAATGTTGTTTTACTTCGTAACAGCATATATGAAGATAATAAATGTCGATTTATTGGTTTTAATCCGTCGTTTGAACATTATGAAAAAGACAAAGAAGAAGTAATTTCATTTCTAATTGAACTTAATGAAGCATTTCCAAATATAGTTGATAATGATTTATATAATATTATGTTGTGCCATACACCAACAAATATATTCAAAAATGATGTTATAAAGTATTCACCTGTATTAAAAAATGTTGACTTAGTTTTTAGTGGGCATATTCATGGTGGTTTAACGTTACCATTAATAAGAAAATACTTAGGAAATAATCAAGGATTTATAGACCCTAATGGTCGATTTTTCCCAGATATAGCTCATGGAATAATAGAAAAAAGTAATTTAACAGGTGTAATTAGTACTGGTGTCACAAAATTAGGTGAAAGTACTGGATTATTAGAAAAATTAAATTTTTTATTTCCTATGAATATTAACTATATTGAAATAGAAAATGATATAAAAACAAAAAAATTCTAAATCAGAATTTTTTTTATTGTTCTAAAGTTTTTTTGTTAATACCAATCATACTTCCGAACATAGTTGAAATAGTTAATATTAAATAATATATTAAATCAGATATTTCAACTTTACTATCTAGACCAAAAAAATTAAATAAAATCAGAATCATTAAAAAGATAAGTGCTAACTTAAGTCCTGCAAACCATCCTTTTGAATTACTTCTTTTTCCCATTAGAAACCCACCAATAAATAGTGATAATATAGGAATTATAATTTTAAAAATAGTGACTACTTTATAGTTTATAATATTAAAAAAATTAAGTAATGTTAAAAGAAATGTGAGCACTAGAATTCCGCCAATTATATATAGTAATGGTTTAATACAATTTTTTAGATAAATCATAATATCCCTCCTGTTTAAACTTATTCTTTGTATAAAAAAATATTACTATCACCATAATAGAGTAGGTGATATTATGTATTTAACTATTATTATAAAAACTACAATTTTATATTTTTTTGTTATAGTTGTATATAGAATAATGGGGAAAAAAGAGGTTGGACAGTTGAGTATCATCGATCTTATTGTCTCATTGTTAATTGCAGAATTGGTAGCTATATCTATTGAGGATCATAACAGTTCAATCTTTTTTTCTATTGTTCCCATAAGTATATTAGTTTTTTTTCAAATATTTCTTAGTTATATTAGTTTAAAAAGTAATAAAATTAGGCAAATAATAGATGGTAAACCAACTATTATTATTAAAGATGGGAAATTAAATTTTAGTGAAATGTCAAAAATTCGTTATAATCTAGATGACTTAATCATGCAACTTAGAGAGCAAGGAATTAAAAGTGTTGAAGAGGTTAATTATGCTATTTTAGAAAATAGTGGCAAACTATCGGTATTTGAAAAGAGTACTGATTATCCCTTGCCAATTATTCTAGATGGAATTATTGATTTCGAAGTATTAAAAGAAATAAAAAAAGATAGTAAATGGGTTAATAAAATGCTTGAAGCTAACAATATAAATCTAAGTGATGTTTTTTATGCATTTTATACTAAACAAAAAACTTTCATAATTAAAAAAGGGGACTTGCTCTAATTATATTTAGAGCTTTTTAATTTGACTTTTGTCAAAAATTGGTATATTCTATACGTAATATGGAAAAAGAGGTGAAGAATGGGGCAAATTAAAGATGATAAAATCTTGAATTTGATTGAAAACAGTAACGAATATGATATTGAAAACACAAAAGAAATGTCTTCAATCGTTTGTGTTGGTGATATTGTTTCTTTAAATTTAATTTATCCAAAAGACGATAAAGTAGAATTAACTGTCTTATTAGTATCTGGTAATCCAGATATTCATAGACCTGATATAAAAGAAACATCAACTAACAGTCCTATTGGAAGTTCTATTAGAGGACAAAAAATTGGTGATGTAGTAAGCTGTAAAACTCCCGATAGTATTATGCAAATAGAAATATTAAGTATTATAAAAGCACCTTTGAAAGAGAAAAAAGACAAAATATTAACTAAGAAAAAGGATAAGTAATTATCCTTTTTTTAAAACCTTTTTAACCGCGTGCCATTGGTGGATTGTAACATATACAATGTTGAATCCAGATGCGATTACTAATCCCCATAAACCGATACTTAAATGTGAACATCCAAATAATAGAATCGTTCTCATAATCATACCTTGTAAAGTTCCACTCATTGCTAGTTTTGCTTTTCCCATAGCCTGTAGACTACTGGTAAGCGGGGCTTGGATATAGTGAAGGAGGAAAATTGGCGCTAAGAATCGTAGATAATTAACACCCTCAGTAGTATTATATATAAATTTTAGTGGGACATATGGAAATAATTCAAAAATAATAGTCATTGGAATACCAATCAATAATGAAAAGAAAATAGCTTGTTTTATCTTGTTTTTTGTATATGTAATATGATTATTACTATAAGCATTACTAACGGCTGGAATTAACGCCTGCGATATAGCCATTGTAAAAAAAGAGGGCAATAATAACATAGGCATTATATATCCATTTAAAATTCCATATTGATAAACAATAAAACTGTTAGAATATCCGCAATTTAATAATCCGAATGTTAAAATAATAGGTTCTAAAAAGTAACCAATACTACCAATTAGGCGACTACCAGTAGTAGGTAAACTAATGTTAAAAACCTCTTTTACATTAGATATATCAGGAATAAAATCTTGTTTAGAAACTTTTAATCTTCTAGGCAAGAACAAAAATAATATAATAATAGTGGTTAATTCACTAAAAATATATGTTATTACTAAAAATGCAACAGCAAACTCAAGACCTTTAGTTAAAAAAATTGGTATTCCTATAATGATTAGAATCAATCTAACTATGTCTTCAGAAATATTTGAAAGGACATGAGGAAACATTTTTTCTTTTCCAAAAAAATATCCCCTCATAATACTGGAGATACTGATAAAAGGAAGAACAAATCCAATACAAATTAGAGCATAATATGTTCTTGGTTCTTTCAACATATTATTTGCTAGATAATGACTAGAAAATAGTAAGAAAATAATTATTATTATGTTTATCCCCATTGAAAAAGGAATTATACCAAGTATTAATTTTTTGTTATTATTTTTATTTTCGCTAACTAACTTAGATATGGCAACTGGTAATCCTAGTTGTGCTAAGGCAATAAGTAGCATAAACGTTGGTAAAACCATCATGTATATTCCTATTCCTTCTGCCCCAATTAGTCTTGTCATAACTATTTTTATAAGCATACCTAGCAATTTTGTAATAAAGCCCCCGATTACCAAAATAATAGTTGATTTAACAAATTTACTTTTTTTCATAAATTCTCCTTTAAAAATGTTTGCTTTTCATATATAATATATATGTAAGCATTATTGAATTTATTTATAGGAGGATATATATGGATGTTACTTTTAATTCTTTAGAAGAATTGTATGAGCGTATTAAACCTGCATTAATTACGAAAAAACAAGAAATGAAAAGAAATGGTTTTAACTATATCAAAGAAGAAGATATATGGAACTATTTAAAAGAAATTAAATGGAAGAATACAAGAAATTTATCTTTATATGAGATGGTTAATGATGTATTAAATTGTGAGGATTATACAATTGATCGTTATTTAAAAGAAAAATTAAATTTAAAAGATCGAAAAGTATATTTTGATGTAAGTGAATAATTTTAGGAGGATGTTATGAAACAAAATAAAAAGAAATTGATAAAAAACCTTGTTTTTGTTGTGGCTATATTATTAGTAGTTGGTAGTTTATTTACACCAATATTAAAAAATATTAAATTTGGTCTAGACCTACAAGGTGGTTTTGAGGTACTTTATCAAGTACAAAGTATTGATGGAAGTAAAGTTACTAAAGATATGGTAACTAGTACTTATAAGACAATAGAAAGACGAATTAACGTTTTAGGGGTTTCAGAGCCTAGTATTATTGTTGAAGGAAATGATAAGATTCGTGTTCAATTAGCAGGTATTACAAATCCAGAAGAAGCAAGAATGATTTTAAGTCAAGCTGCTAATTTAACTTTTAGAGACACAAGTGATAACTTACTTATGAATAGTGATGTACTAAAAAGTGGTGGAGCTAGAGTAGGTCAAGATGATAGAGGTTATCCCGCTGTAGCTTTAAGTGTAAAAGATAAAGACAAATTCTTTGATGTTACAAAAAGTGTTAGCCAGAAAAATGATAATCGTATCGTTATTTGGTTAGATTATGAGGAAACTGATAGTTTTGCAAAAGAAGAGATTAACTGTGGTAGTTTAAGTGCTTCCAAGTGTTTATCAGTAGCAGCTGTTTCACAAGGTTTTGCAAGTGATGTTATAATCCAAGGTAACTTTAGTTTAGAAGAAGTAAAAAATATAGTTGAATTAATTAATTCAGGTAGTTTACCAACTAAATTAGATGAAATATCATCTAAAACAGTTGATGCCTCATTTGGTGCTGATTCATTAAATAAAACATTTACAGCAGGTGTTGTTGGTATTAGTTTAATTATGATTTTTATGATTGCTATATATAAATTCTCAGGTTTTATTGCCAGTGTAGGATTATTTATATATACTTTCTTAATCTTTCTAATTTTCTGGCTAGTTGGTGGTGTTTTAACATTACCAGGTATTGCGGCTGTCGTTATCGGGATTGGTATGGCAGTTGATTCATCTGTTATTAGTTTTGCTAGAATTAAAGATGAATTATTAGGAAAATCGAGATTAGCAACCGCTTTTATAAATGGTAACAAAAATAGTTTTATGACTATATTAGATTCTAATATTACTACTTTACTTGTAGCTATAATCTTATTTATATTTGGAGAAAGTAGTGTAAAAGGATTTGCAACAATGTTAATAATCAGTATTGTTGTAACTATGTTAGTTATGGTTTTAATAACTAGAGTATTATTGAAATTATTTGTTAAATCAGGATATTTTGATAATAAGTTAAATGCATTTATTGGCTTTAAAGAAACTAATAAAGTAGAAACAAAAAAATCTAAAATTATTTCTACTCAATATAGTAAAATAGACTTTGTTAAACCTGCTAAATGGTTTTATCTATTATCTGGTTCATTAATTGTTATTGGAATGGCATTTGTTATTCTATTTGGCCTAAACTTAGGAATTGATTTTAAGGGTGGGTCATCAATAACCTTAAAAACTGATACAACTGTTTCAAAAGAACAATTAAAAAATGATATAGAATTATTAGAACTTAACTATTATGAAATTGAAACTTTAGATAATAAAACATCAATTATAAAAGTTACTGATACTTTAGATAAAGATTTAGTTTTAAAAACCGAAAAATATTTCAGTGATAAGTATCAAGCTGAAACTGATATTGGTGTTGTATCTAATGTAGTTAAAGAAGAATTAACTAAAAATGCTATTTTCTCGCTAATTATAGCGTCTATAGGTATTGTTATATATATATCAATTAGATTTAGATTTAGTTATGCATTGGGAGCTATTGTCTCATTATTACATGATGTATTTATCATTGTAGCTTTATTTAGTGTATTAAGATTAGAAATAAATAGTATATTTATTGCGGCTTTACTTTCTATAATTGGGTACTCAATAAACGATACAATTGTTACATTTGACCGTATAAGAGAAAATATAAGAACTATGTATAAAGATAAAATTAATAGTAAAGATGAGTTGGTAGACGTTGTTAATACAAGCTTAAGACAAACATTAACACGTAGTATTATTACAACTGTGACAACTTTAATTCCCGTTGTTGCTTTAATAGTATTAGGTTCACACGAGATAATTAATTTCAATATAGCTTTATTATTTGGACTTTTATCTGGAGTATATTCTTCAATCTTTATAGCAAGTCAAATATGGTTAGAAATTGAAAAGAAAAATATTGGTAAACCAATTAAGAAAAAATGGTATGAGGAAGATGAGAAAGAAGTTGAAGAACTTAAAATCAAGGGAATTAACTCATAATTAAGGAAAGTGATAAAATGATAAAAAAAGAAAGTAGCTTAACTTTTGATGATTTAAGAGATAAAGTAGTTACATATATAAAAAATAAAAAAGAGGTAGATTTAATTTCAAAAGCATATTTATATGCTTTTGAAAAACATTTTGGTCAAAAGAGGTTAACTGGTGAGGATTATATCGATCACCCTTTAAACGTGGCCTACATATTGACTGGTGTATATGCTGATAGTGTAACTATTTGTGCTGCTTTACTTCATGATGTTTTAGAAGATTGCGATATCACAAAAGAGGAATTGGCCGATAAATTTGGTAACGAGATTACATCTTTGGTAGAAGGTGTTACTAAAATTAATAAGTTGAATTTTAGTGGTGAAAATGAAGCTGTACTAGCAAACCATCGTAAAATTTTAGTTGGTTTATCAGAAGATGTTCGCGTAATTATTATCAAACTTGCAGATCGTTTGCATAATATGAGAACATTATGGGTAATACCAGAAAAATCACAAAAAGAAAAAGCAAAAGAAACACTTGATATTCTAACACCTATTGCCCATAGATTAGGGATGAATCAAATCAAAAGTGAATTAGAAGATTTATCTTTAAGATATGCAAAACCAGATGTTTACTATTCGATTGTTGAAAAATTAAATCAGTCAAAAGCAGAGCGTGATAATACTGTTGTTGATATGAAAAACAAAGTATCACAAATGCTTACTGAGCATAATATTAAACATGAAATAAAAGGTAGAGCTAAAAGTATCTTTAGTATATATAAAAAATTAGATAAAGGTAAGAAGTTTAGTGATATATATGACTTATTAGCTTTAAGAGTTTATGTTTATACCGAACAAGATTGTTATCAAGCATTAGGTATAATACATTCTAAATATAAACCATTACCTAAACGTTTTAAGGATTATATAGCTATGCCTAAGACAAATATGTATCAATCATTACATACAACTGTTTTTGGTTCTGAAGGCAATTTATTTGAAATTCAAATTCGTACATATGATATGGATAAAATAGCTGAACATGGTATTGCTTCACATTGGTCTTATAAGGAAAAAAGAAATAATAAGGCTGCAATGCAAAATGCGATGGAACAAAAATTGCAGTTTTTCCGTTCTATTATTGAATTGAAAAATGAAGATTCAAATGATGAAGAGTTTGTTAATTCAGTTAAAGAAGATGTGTTTAGAGATACAATTTATGTATTTACTCCAAAAGGGGATGTAATAGAACTTCCTAGTGGTTCAACGCCAATTGACTTTGCATACAAGGTCCATAGTGGAGTTGGTGATAAAATGGTAGGTGCAATTGTAAATAACAATATCGTTCCTCTAGAATATGAACTTCAAGATAATGATATTATTAAGATAAACACTAATAAAAATTCATCTGGACCAAGTAAGGAATGGATGAATATTGCTAAAACAACTCAAGCAAAAAACAAAATAAAAGCCTTCTTTAATAAGATTGATAAAGAAGAGCATTTAAAAAAAGGTGAAGAAGTTTTCAATAAAGAATTAAGGAAAAGAAAAATTGCCTATAATGATTTTTTAACTAATGAAAATGTTGAAAAAATCCTAAATGAGTTTAAATATAATGGGATAGAGGAGTTGTATATCAACATAGGTAATAACAAATTACCAGTTAGTCAAGTTATCAATATAATTTATAACGATAATGATACAAAAGAAGAAATTATATTAAGAAAAACTCAAAATAAAGAAATTGTTTTACCTACTATAAAAAATGACATTATAGTTGAAGGTATTGATGAAATAAAAGTAAATATAGCATCTTGTTGCAAACCAGTTCCAGAGGACCGTATAGTTGGTTATATTACTAAAGGTTATGGTATTACTGTTCATAGAATGGTTTGCCCTAATGTTAATGAGTTAGAAGAAAGAATTATTGATGTTAAATGGAATGACACAACAAGTAAGAAATATCCAACTAATATTTTAGTTCATGCAATGGACAGCAAAAATATTTTATTAGATATTATTTCTAAAACCTCTAATAGTGATATAAGCGTTCAAAGTATAAATGCTATTAATACTAACGAAAATTTTATGTATGAAATAACTGTTTTAGTTGAAAATAAAACCAAATTGATGAAATTCATGAATGATATTAGAACAATTCCTAATATTTTAGATGTTGAAAGAACTATTAAATAATGCGTGTTGTAATTCAAAGAAGTCTAAATTCTAGTGTCACGGTTGATTCTAAAATAGTTGGAAGCATAGAACATGGTTTAGTGGTTTTAGTAGGATTTACTCAAGATGATAGTGTTAAGGATATTGAATACATTGTTAATAAAATTATCAACTTACGTATTTTTGATGACGAAAATGGTGTTATGAATAAATCATTACTTGATGTTAATGGGAGTATTTTAAGTATCTCACAATTTACTTTGTATGCTGATACTAAAAAAGGTAGAAGACCTAGTTATGTAGAAGCATTAGAACCTACTAAAGCAGTCTTATTATATAATACATTTAATGATCATATAATTAATCAAGGTATTAAAGTTGAAACAGGTATATTTGGAGCTGATATGAAAGTAAATATTAATAATGATGGACCTGTTACCATCGTTATGGAAAGTAGGAGTTAAAATGATTAAAAATAAAATAGACTTTAAATTAATTAATTTGGCCCTTCTTGCTTTAATTGTCTTCTTGTTATATCAAACTGGCTATCTATGGATGGGGATATTATCAAAATTATGGAAAATATTAATGCCTTTTTTCCTAGCATTTATAGTTGCATATGCACTACATCCATTGTTAAAATATTTACAAAGTAAAAAAATACCTAAAGGTATTGGTGTTGCTATAATCGTTACTATTATATTGGGGATTATGGCATTTGTCATTTTACTAATTGCTCCATTATTAGTAGAACAGTTAACTAGTTTATTTAATAATATAATTACTTTTTTGAAAGAGGTATCTACAGATTATGATATTAATTTTGGACCATTACAAGAGTCTTTAACAAAAAGTTTTAATGATATTATTCTAGCACTAGGTAAATATGTATCTGATGGCGCTATTAACGTTATAAATGTTTCATTAGGGGTTATCACAACCTTCCTTATTTCATTCTCCGCAGCAATTTACTTTTTGATTGACATGGATATGCTACGTCAACGTTTCAAAGGTTTCTTGCTAAGAAAATCTATTAAAACATTTCTTTATGTTAAACTACTAGATCGTGAAATGAAATTATATTTAACTGGATTTGTAAAAATATTGTTTATAACATTAATCGAGTATACAGTTGTTTATTATATTATAGGGCATCCTAATGCTTTACTATTAGGTTTCTTAGCCGTTCTTGGTAATCTGATACCTTATTTTGGAGGTATGATTGTAAATATCATAGCGGCTATCACTGCCTTTGTTGCAGTACCTTTCCCATCAATTTTCGTAAAAACAGTGATTGCATTCTTTGCTTTATCTGCCGTTGATGGTTATGTAATTAATCCTGCTGTATATGGGAAAACAAATAAAGTACATCCTATTATTGTTATATTGTCTGTTTTTGCTGGTGGAATCTTATTTGGATTTATAGGAGTTATGCTTTCGCTTCCGCTAGCTATAATAGCCCTCACTACATATAAATATTATAAAACAGATATAACAGAAAAAATTGAGGATATAAAAACAAACAAGAAAAACAATAAAAATAAGTGTGAAGATTAAGTTTAGTTATAAGTATTGACTAATTAGCTAAATAACTATATACTTTATTTATATTTATTATTTGTTTAGACGAGTATTTATTAATTAATATATAGAGAAAATGTGGTTGGTGAAAACATTTATTAATTAGTATTGAAGACACTAGGCGATAAATAATCGTATCTTTGCGTTAAAAAGCTAAGTGTATAGACATAGTCTATAAATTAAGGTGGTACCACGGGAAATCTCGTCCTTATATTATATATAGGGACTTTTTTCTTACAAAGGAGGAAATATGGATATATTAGATGTTATTAATAATAGGCGTAGTGTTAGATCATATTGCAATAATTCTATTAGTGATGATAAAATAAAAGAAATATTGCATTACGGTACTTTGGCGCCATCTGCTAAAAATAAGCAGCCATGGATATTTGTTGTAATTAAAGAAGATCAAAAATTGAAAAATAAAATAGTTGATTTAATGATTGAAAAATCAGATCAAGTCGAAAAATTTGATCCAACCGTAGTAGCAACCGCTAATACAATAAAACAAGCACCAATATTAGTGTTGGTATTTAATAAATTTAGGGAATATCATTTAGTTTCAAACACTTTATCAATTGGTGCCTGTATAGAAAATATGCTTTTAACTGCTACAAATTATAATATAGGAAGTTTATGGATACGAAATACTGATATAATAGAAGATGAAATATGTAAGATGCTTAATAAAGAGGATATGACTTTAGCATCTGCTGTTGCATTAGGAATTGCTAATGAAGACCCTATAGCAAGACCAAGATTAAAAATTGAAGAAATAACTGAATGGAAATAAAAAAGGAGGAATAAATATGTTACAAAAACCAAAAGGAACATACGACGTATATGGCGAATATGGTAAAAAAATATTATATCTAGAAACGTTATTAAAAGCGTTAATGGAAAAATATAATTATCAATATTTTAGAACACCTATTTTTGAGGTAAGTGAACTTTTTTATAGGGGTGTTGGAGAAGAAACAGATATTGTTTCAAAAGAAACATATGATTTCAAAGATCGAGGTGACCGATCAATGACTTTAAGACCAGAAGGAACAGCAGGTGTAGTTCGTAGTTTCATTGAAAATAAGATGTATGGCAACCCAAGTATGCCGCTTAAAACTTGGTATTATGGACCTATGTATCGTTATGAAAGACCGCAATCAGGACGATTCCGTGAATTCTATCAATTTGGTGTTGAAGTGTTTGGTAGTAATGATCCGTTATTAGATGCAGAAGTTATTAGTATACCTGTTAATTTTTATGGTATTCTTGGTTTAAAAGGAATTAAAGTAAAAATAAATAGTTTAGGTGATATGGAATCTCGTAATAATTACAGGGAAGCATTATTAGAGTATTTTAAACCACATTTAGATACTTTGTGTGAAGATTGTAAAAAAAGATATAGTAAAAACCCACTTAGAATTCTTGATTGTAAAGTAGATGCTGAATTAGATATAATGAAAAACGCTCCAATTATAACAGATTATTTAAATGAAGAAAGTAAAAATCATTTTCAAAAAGTTCAAGAATATTTGAAAACCTTAGAAATTGAATTTGTTGTAGATACTAGTATTGTAAGAGGATTAGATTATTATACTCATACAGTATTTGAAGTAGAAGCAAGTGTAGAAGGATTTGGAAGTCAAAATGTTTTATGTGGTGGTGGACGCTATAATAACTTAGTAGAAAATGTTGGTGGACCTGCTACACCAGGAGTTGGTTTTGCCCTTGGTATGGAACGTTTACTTACAGCACTAGAATATGAAAAAATTAATATTGGAAATGAGCAAGGTTTAGACGTTTATGTAATTCCTATGAGTAGTAATGAAAAAGAATATGCCTTTAACTTAGTTCAAACTTTAAGAATGAATGGATTTAACTGTGATATGGATTATATGGATCGCAATATCAAAAATAATTTCAAACAAAGTGAAAGACTTGGAGCAAAATTCGTTATTATTATTGGCGAAGAAGAAACCAAAGAAGACATATTAACAATTAAGGATAATCTAACAAAAGAAGAGTATAAGATTGACGGATGTTATATTATAAACTTTTTAGATGAGAAAGTAGGAGAAGTAGATGAACATTAAGGAAAATTTTAATAAAATAATTACTGTAAGCGGTTTTGTTGAATCTCTTAGAGATTTACAATACGTACAATTTTTAGTAATAAGAAATGGTAGTGAAAAACTACAAATTACAATTGAAAAAGAAGATGAAAATATGAAGGACTTAATTCCTATTGTTTCATCTTTGAGTTTAGAAAGTACTATTAAGGTAACTGGATTATTAAAAGAAAACGAGAAAGTAAAGTTAAATGGAATGGAATTAATTCCAAATAGTATTATTGTAACTAGTGTATCAGAACCAGAGTTACCAATAAGCATTAAAACAAAAGATGCATCATTAAGAGAAACTAGACTAGATTATCGTTTTATAGATTTACGAAGAGAAGATAATAATCTATTCTTCAGATGCCAAACTACTTTATTAGCAGCAATGCGTGAATATTGGGTAAATAATGATTTTATTGAAATAAATTCTCCTAAAATTTCTGGTGCATCTGCTGAAAGCGGGGCAGAAGTATTCAAGTTGGATTACTTTGGACAGCCTGCTTGTTTATCTCAATCACCTCAGTTTTATAAACAAATGGCAATGGCATCAGGATTTAATAAGGTGTTTGAAATAGCTCCCGCATTTAGGGCAGAAAATTCTCATACTTCATACCATGCGGCAGAAATTCAAATGATTGATGCTGAAATATCATGGATAAATAGCGTTGAAGATGTTATGGATATGGAAGAAAATTGGTTAAGATATGCATTTTCTAAGTTAAATGAAAAGCATAAAGAAGAAGTGAAAAAAGTTTTTGGAATTGATATAACAGATGCTTCAAATCGATTTCCACGTATAACTTTAGAAGAATGTAAAAAAATAATTAAAGAAGAATATAATTATATATCTGAAAAAGAAGATGATTTAGAAAGAAAAGAAGAAGAACTAATTTGTAAATATGTAAAAGAAAAATACAATAGTGATTTTGTTTTTATAACAAAATGGCCGTTTGAAGCAAGACCCTTTTATCATATGAAAGATGAAGATGGTTATTCAATGAGTTTTGACCTTTTATATAAAGGATTAGAAATAACAACTGGAGCCCAAAGGGAACATAGATATGAAATTCTAAAAAATCAAATCATTGAAAAAGAAATTGATCCTAAAGAATTAGAATTTTATTTAGATTTCTTTAAATATGGATGCCCTCCACATGGAGGTTTAGGTTTTGGCCTAGCTAGATTAATGATGCAAATTTTTGAAATAGATAATATAAGAGAGGCAACATTTATTTATCGAGGACCAACTAGATTAAATCCATAATAATATCAATATTACGATCAGAAAGAGGAGACTTAAAATGTTAAGAGGAATATTAACTATAAAATCAGATGTTATTTTTGGTAGTAGCATTGTAATAGAAAAAGATAATGGACATAAATCATTATCTAATAATAATATTACATTTAATGAAAAACCAAAAGTAAAAAAACTATCGTATTATAATAGACGTCCTAAAAGTTCTAAGAAGACTGAAAGAAGGGCAGTATTAGAAACAGACTAATTACTGAAAACTTAAACATTTGTTTAAGTTTTTTTATACCAAAACTTGACTTGTTTGTAACCCTTTGGTATAATGCAATTGTATTATAGAAGGGTAGTGAGTTTGTGAAGAAAAAAGGATTTACATTAATCGAATTATTAGCAGTAATAGTAATTCTGGCGATTATAGCTTTAATTGCAACGCCATTAATCATAAATATTATAGATGAGGCGAAGAAAGGGGCTTTTAAGAACTCAGCATACGGGATTATAAAAGCTGGTGAATTACAATATGCTCAAGATATTTTAAGTGGTTCAACCGGGGATGTTATATACACTTATTCAAATGGGATAGAATCGTCTAGTATAGATGGTAAAGTATTGGAATATAAAGGTCAAAAACCCAAAAGTGGTAGAGTTATAATTAACAATGATGGTCAAGTTGCGATAGCTATTCATAATGGAAAGTATTGTGTTGAAAAAGGATATAATGATTCTGGTGTAACAATTAGTTCAAAAACTGATGATGAATGTATAATTGAACCTATTGATGATGCTGAATTTACTAAAATTTTTGGCGGAAGCTATTCAGAATTTTTTTCTAAAGTTGTTTCAGTTTCTGATGGTTATGTAGCGGTTGGTAGTAGTTATTCTACAGATGGTGACTTAAACGGATTAACAATGTCATCAAACGACGCTATAATAGCAAAATTCAATAAAAATGGTGATTTATTATGGGCGAAAAACCATGATGTAGAAGAAAATGATGATAGTTATAACGGTGTTATAAATGTAGGAGATGGTTATATTGCTGTCGGTGAGAGTATGTCTGCAGATACATATATAATTAATGCGATAATGGCAAAATACGATAATGATGGTAATATATTATGGGAGAAAACTTATGTTGGTGCTCCAGAAGATACATTTAATAATGTTATTCGTGTTTCGGACGGATATTTGGTAGTTGGTTATTCCTATTCTGCGGATGGCGAATTAAATGACTATATTAATGAAAAATACGGACTTGTTATGAAATTTAATTTTGATGATGAATTAGTATGGAAATTAAATTATGGCGGAAGTGGCGGAGAAGGATTTTCTGATGCTATTCAACTAATAGATGGTTATATTTTAGTTGGAGCTAGTTCGTCAACAGATGGAGATTTGGTTGATGTAAATAATAAAGGCATGTCAGATGCAATAATAGTAAAAACTGATTTAAGTGGTAATCCATTATGGACTAAAAACTTTGGTGGAAATGGACGAGATGAATTTAGTTCGATTTTGGTCGTAAACGACGGGTACATTTTTACAGGACGTAGTAATTCAACAGATGGAGATATGACAGGTTTAAACAAAGGTGATTACGATGCGATTATATTAAAATATGATTTAGATTTTAACTTGGTTTGGAATAAAAGTTATGGTGGAAGTGAATCTGATTATTACAATAAAGTAATTTCAGTTTCAGATGGGTACATTGCATTTGGTACAAGCAGATCAACAGACGGAGACGTGAATGGTATAGCTAAAGGTGGTCCCGATGGAATAATAGTTAAATATGATTCAGCTGGTAATATTTTAAGCAATAGTAATTATGGTGGTACAGGTTTTGATTCAATCAATAGCGCGATATCTGTGGGAAATGGTTATGTTTTTGCAGGGTTTAGTGCCTCAACAGATGGAGATATGACAGGTTTAAACAAAGGTGGAAGTGATGCTTTCATAGTAAAAGTAAGATAATAATATAGGAATAATTTAATAATATTTTAAAGATTTAACTATAGTTTAAATCTTTTTTTCTTGTTTTTTCATTAGTTTTAATGTATACTATCGTTGGTGGTAATATGGAGAGATATAGAGAAATAGAAAAATCAATAATAAAAAAATTTCGCAAAGAAATTTGGAGTAAATTCATAAAAGGAATTAAAGAATATAATTTAATAGAAGAAAATGATAAAATAGCAGTTTGTATAAGTGGTGGTAAAGATTCGATGTTACTTGCTAAATGTATGCAAGAGTTAAAACGTCATGGACAAATTAATTTTGAATTAGAATTTATTACAATGGATCCAGGTTATCATATTGATAATGTTAATATGATAGAAACTAATTCAGAAATATTAAATATTCCTATTAAAATGTTTAAAACAGATGTTTTTGATGTCGTTAGTAAGTATGGAATGAAAGAGCCTTGTTATTTATGTGCTCGAATGAGAAGAGGGCACTTATATGCTAAAGCTAAAGAATTAGGGTGTAATAAAATAGCACTTGCCCATCATTTTGACGACGTAATTGAAACTATTATGATGAATATTTTATATAATGGTAATTATAAAACAATGATGCCAAAATTAAAAAGTGATAATTTTGAAGATATGGAACTTATTCGTCCTTTATATTTTGTTGATGAGGAAGACGTTAAAAGTTGGGTAAAATATAATGATTTAACTTTTATAAATTGTGGTTGTATGATAACTGTATGTGCTAGTTCTTCTAAAAGAAAAGAAGTAAAAAATCTTATTAAAGAATTGAATACTTACAGCCCTTATATTCGTAAAAATATATTTACTTCTAGTACTAATATTAATCTAGATACTGTTATTGAATATAAAAAAGGAAATAAAAGGTATAACTTTTTGGATGAATATACTTCAAAAAAATAAAAAAGTGTGTTATAATTAAAATACCTAGAAGAATGGTTTGCCAATTATAAAAACCTACTAATTATAACGATTGGGAATCTAATTTATAGATGGTGTTGAAAACTTGCATTTATGTAAGGATCCTAAAATCTATAATGTGATGCCCACCTGGGAGACTAGGTTTTATCGTTAATGGTACCCATCTTCTGGGTTTTTTTTATTGGTAAAATATATCTTTTATGGTATAATTTTAATGGTGATAAAATGAAACAATTAGAAAGATTATCTTTAGTAGTAGGAAAAGATAATATAAGTAAAATAAATAATAAAACTGTTTTAATAATAGGTCTTGGTGGAGTAGGGAGTTACGCATTAGAAGCAATTGTAAGAAGTGGTGTTAATAGATTAGTTATTATTGATAAAGATATAATTGATATTACTAATCTAAATCGCCAACTTATGACAAACCATAATAACATTGGACAATATAAAACTGATGTATGGGAAGAAAGAATTAAATCAATAAATCCTTTATGTGAAGTTATAAAAATAACTGAATATATTACTCCTGATAATATTGATTTATTATTTAAATATGATATTGATTATGTCATAGATGCTTGTGATAGTATTCCGACCAAAAAAGAACTGATAAGACAATGTATTAAAAGAAAAATAAAATTTATAGCATCCATGGGAATGGGGAACAAAGTAGATCCAACAAGATTGAAAATTATGGATATTCGTAAAACCAATTATGATCCGCTTGCTAGAATGATTAGAAAAATGGTTAAAGATGAAAGAATAAAGGAAAAAATCATGGTAGTTTGTAGCGATGAATTACCAATTAAAAATGATTCAAATGTTATTGGATCTACATCATTTGTTCCAGCAACCTCTGGTTTAATGTGTGCTAGTTATGTTATTAATGATATTATAAAAGAGAAATAGTGGTGGTATTAGTGAAAAAGGAACTTTTAAATAAAGTAAAAGAAGTAAAAGGTAATTTATTAGTAATTGGTGTAGAAGATAACCAAATTATTAAAGAAATTGAAAAAAATAAACAAATAACTATCTGTAATTCATTAGATTCTGATATCGTCACTAAAAACAAGAAAAAGGGACGTAGTAAAAGAGTTAGTATAAAAAAAATAAGACGAGTATTTAAAAAGAAAAAAGTAGATTATATAATTTGTAACGTTGGTCAAATCAATAAATATATGCGTTATTTTATTAAAGATAGTGTTTATATTGCTAAAAAAGAAGTAATTTTATATGGTAATATTAATGATTATGATTTAGATGTGTTAGTAAAAAGGTATAAAAGGTATAAAGTTACAGTAGAAATAAAAACTTATAAAAAAGATTTTATTTTAACTATTGATGTAGAAAAAGCTAAAAATAATAGATTAAAAGATATGTTTTATTTTATTAAAGATACATTTAGTGAAATAAGTGATTTTATAACTGAGGTATTAGTTAACTAGTTTATTGTTTTTTCTTTTGTTATATGGTAAAATTGATATTGTTTAGAGGGTGTTAGTATGTACTTAAAGGAAATAAAAGCTCATGGATTCAAATCTTTTGCTGACCGCATTAGTATTGAACTTAATAATGGAATAACGGGAATAGTTGGACCTAACGGAAGCGGAAAAAGTAATGTTGTGGATGCTGTTAGGTGGGTATTAGGAGAGCAATCTGTAAAATCATTGCGTGGTGAAGGAAATATGACTGATGTTATATTTTCGGGTAGTAAATCACGTAATAGTTTAAATGTTGCTAGTGTAACGCTAATTTTTGATAATTCTGATCGTTATTTACCACTTGAGTTTAATGAAGTAGCTATAAAAAGAAGAGTTTATAAAGACGGGACAAACGAATATTTTTTGAATGGTGATAAGTGTAGGTTAAAAGATATAACTGATATTTTGCTTGATAGTGGGATTGCAAAAGAAAGTTTTAATATTATTTCACAAGGAAAAATAGAAGAAATCTTATCTAATAAACCAAGTGATCGTCGAGTTATATTTGAAGAAGCTGCTGGAGTATTGAAATATAAAAAGCGTAAGGAAGAGGCCTTACGTAAGCTTGATAAAACTCATGATAATATGAATAGAGTTAATGATATTATTAGTGAATTAGAAGTTCAAGTTGAACCTTTAAAGGAACAAAAGGAAAAAGCATTGGAGTATTTGAAAGTAAAAAATGAACTAGAAGATATTGAAATTGCTTTAATAACCAATGATATTACAAACATTAATTATAAATATCAACAAAATAAAAAGAGAATAGATGAACTTAATGAAGAAATAGTTACTATTGCTACTACTAATAATACAAATGAAGTAAAGATAGAGGATTTCAAAGCTAAAATAAATCAGTTAGATGAGAAAATTAGTTCTAACCAAAAGATGTTACTAACCCTCACTTCTAAGGTTGAACAAATTAATAGTCAAAAACAAATTATTTTAGAAAGAAAAAAATATGAAGTTGAAGATAGTAAACTTCATGATAATTTAGTTATATTAAAAGAAAAGGAACTAAAACTTAAAAATGATATCAATAATATTAAAAATGATATTATTAATAAACAAAAAGAATTAGAAGAAGTCTCAAATGACTATAATAATGAAAATAATAATATAGCTAAAACTAAGGAGACTAAGAATAATTTATTATCTGATTTATCAAACCAATTAAGATTAGAAACCGGTTTACAAAATAAGATTGATAGATTAAAAGATAGTATTGAAAGTAATAGTTTATTGCCTACTTCAGTTAAAAATGTTTTGAACAATCCTAAATTAAGGGGAATTTATAATGTAATTGGAAACTTAATTGAAGTTGAAGAAAAATATTCTACGGCTATTTCTACAAGTTTAGGTGCAGCTAGTTCTTATATAGTGACCGATAATGAAATCACTGCTAAAGAAGCAATTAATTATTTAAAAAGTTCTAATGCAGGAAGAGCTACTTTTTTTCCACTAAATATAATCAAACCAAAAGGAATTGAACTAGATGTAGTTGATTTATTACATAATATCGATGGTTATATTGATATAGCATCAAATTTAGTAGAGTATGATAAAAAGTACATTGGTATAATTAAAAATCAATTAGGTAATGTAATAGTTGCTCGTGATATTGATAGCGCCAATAACATAAGTAAAAAGATAAACCATCGTTATAAAATTGTAACGTTAGATGGGGAATTATTACATGTAGGTGGTTCTATTACGGGTGGTAACAATAACCGTAATAGGAATATAATTAGTGAAAAATATGAGTTGGAAAATACTCTTAAGGATTTAACAAATTTAATTGATGTAATTAAGAATATTGAGGATATGATAAATAATAATGATTATTTATTAAAATCACAAGAAGATAAATTGTATGTTATAAATAAAAACAAGATTAATATTAGTGAATACATTAATAGTAAAAATAAGGAACTTGAAGATTTAACGAATAACTTAAATAATACTATTAATGAAATTAATGGAACAAGTAATATTATTACTAATTCATTGAGTAAAGAAGAGGAACAAGTATTAAATGATTATTATGCAGCTTTAAAAGAGCGAGATGAAGTAAGTAATTCATTAAAAATATTAACTGATAGAAGAATTTCATTAATTGAAAATCTTGAAGAATTTGAACATTTTATAAAAAAGGAAAATAGTCTTTTTAACAGTAAGAATAAAGAATTAAAAGATTTAGAAATAGAAGTAAATAGAATGGATGTTAAATTAGATAATTTACTTAATGTTCTAAATGAAACTTATAGTATAACTTATGAAAAAGCTATTAATAATTACAAATTAGAAATAGAAGAAAGTATTGCTAGAACCAAAGTTAATAGCCTAAAAAGAGTATTAAAAGATATTGGTGTTGTCAATCTTGGGGCACCAGAGGAATATGATCGTATAAGTGTTAGATATGAATTTTTGATTAAGCAAAGAGATGACCTGCTAACGGCTGAAAATACTTTATTAGAGATAATTAAAGAGATGGATCAAGTTATGGAACAAGAGTTCCTTACAACTTTCAAAATAATCGAACAAAATTTTGAAGCAACTTTTAAAGAATTATTTAAAGGTGGTAAAGCTGAATTAAGATTAACTGATCCAAATAATGTATTAGAAACAGGTATAGAGATAATTGCATCTCCTCCAGGTAAAAAGTTAACGAGTATTTCATTATTATCAGGTGGAGAAAAAACGTTTACTGCAATTAGCTTACTGTTTGCTATTTTAAAATCAAGGCCAGTACCATACTGTATACTTGATGAAGTAGAGGCAGCATTAGATGAGGTTAACGTTGATAGTTTTGGTCAATATTTGATTAGATTAAAAGAAAAGACACAATTTATTTTAATAACACATAAAAAGAAGACAATGGAATATGTAGACAATTTATATGGAATTACTATGCAAGAGTCTGGTGTTAGTAAATTAGTAAGTGTCAAATTAGAAGAGATAAAATAAGAAAAAGATTTAACAATTGTTAAATCTTTTTTTAGAAAACAACATATTGATTCAAATCATAAATAGTACCATTTATTTTCATGTAAAGGTAGTATTTTCCACTCAAACCAGTATCATTGATATATTTATATACTTTTATCCCATTTTGCAATTCTTCCTCATTAAATATGTCAATACACATAGCTGTATAAGGCTTTTTAGAAACTTTTAATTCGTATGTTCTTTTAGAAAATACACTATCAAGAATAATTTCGACTTTGTCTTCTTTTTTAAATATTCCCGATACTACTAAACGATCATATTCTTTAATAAATTCAACATTGTGCTTTTTAAACTCATTATTTATATTACGATTAAACATTACAATAGATGTGTTTTTAACAGTAGGAGTAACCCCCATATTACCTAAATTTTTCCCAACTCCTAATTTAAAATTAGCATTTGAATATAAACTCATCTTTTCAGCGCGGTAATAATTGGCTGAAAGGTGCATTTCAAATATTACCTCATCATTAAGAATTTCTACAGTTATACTATTTAATGTATCTGCTTGCACTAAACTAGCAGGGTCATTTTGAACTTGTCCATCTTTGTAAGATATTCCACCAGAATGTACTAGATAATGATTATTATTAATAAAATCAACATCAGAAATATAAGGTGAATAAAAATCGCTTCCTCGATCTTTTCCGTATTGCCAAACTTGGTTTATAGTCATATCATTTTTATTTAGTTCATATATAACAGCACGACTATAATTATCAATAGCCGCTATTGCACCATCCTCATTTTTAGAACGATTATTTCCATTATCAAATAAGAATAAATTGCCATTTGGTAATATCATTGCAGCATGTTGTGCCCATTGCCACTCTAAATCATTAGTAGGAGTAAAGAAATATTTTTGCATACTTTCACTCCATTTATCGTTATCGCCAACAATCCAATTTAATTGCTTTGTATCATAATCTATATTTATAACAGAATCATTATGGCGCCCTGATAATGTTATTGAATTCGTTTTTTTATCATACCAGACTGAATTATTATGAAACCAATCATAACTAGTAGAATAAAGGTTATTTCCTTCATTGACTGGTAGTATTTCTTGTAAATCAAAATATTTAATTATTTTACCAGTTTCACGATCTATTTCAACAATATAATCCTCAACTGTGCCTGCTTCAAAATTATCACTAGCAACTAATAAATTCCCGTTTTCCATCTCGTAAACATCATGGTGATACCCGCCAGGTAGTGAATATTCATAATAAATTTTACCAAGTAGATCCATTTCAACTAATCCAGTATTGTAGTACGGTGGATTAATTAGACGGTCAGTACCAAGCATAATATTTCCGTTATTTAATCTTTGAATATCCCATCCATAACTTTCTGTTAAATACCAACGAACATCACCATTCATATCATATGCAGATGTATATCCTACTGATGCAGGAGTAACAAAATACAAATCATTGTTCAATTTATTTTTATTGTTTAGAATTGTAGTAGGTAATTTGAAATCATCAGGTAATTTATCTGTTTTAATATTTAAAGTCTTCATTTTTCCATTCATTTCAATAATAACTTCATTGTTATGATCAGCATAAAGTCCATATACAGGTAAAATATGCTTTTTACCCGGAATGAATGTTTTAGAATAGGTAGTTTTTTCATCTTTTCCTTTAACTGTTAATTTGGGTGTTGTTAAATCTTTTGTTTCAAAAATAACAATAGCTGTTAAAGGTGAAATTTTATATGGGTTTAAAATAACTTTAGGATTATCAAATGTGTAATTAAAGTCGTCAATAAAACCTTTTTCGATTTTTTCTTGAGTGATTAAAATGTGTTCTTTTGTATCTACTGGTAATACCGTCTCGACATTATAGTAAATAGCAATTGAACTAAGACACGCAACCAAAACTAATATTATAATTTTATAATTTGATTTCATACTATTCCTCCTAAATCAATCTAATTTCTGTTTCAGAAAAGAAGGGCTTCTTTTTATCGATTCTGTCATAAAACATGATTCCATCTAAGTGATCAATTTCATGTTGAAAAGCAATTGCTAAATCTTCTCGAGCTCTAACTCTTATTTTATTACCATCCTCATCGTATCCTTCAATTGTTATTCTTGCATATCTTGGAACATGTCCATCTACTTCACGATTAACACTCAAACATCCTTCGCCAGCTTCTGCGGCAATAACCTCAGTTGAGTTACTAACAATAACGGGATTAATAAAAACATAATTGTCAAAAACATTGTCATCTACTTCATGAACAACGACTATAATACGTTTGTTAATACCAAGTTGGGGGAATGCTAATCCCATGCCTGGCCTTAAGTCGTACTTCTTTTCATATTCCTCAATTTGACTATATGTTAAATGATCAATCATTTTTTGAATTAATTTTTTATCTTCTTTAGAAAGTGGGAAAGTTACTTCTTCGCTTACTTTTCTTAGTCTTTTATCTTTTTCATCTATTATATTAAGTTTTTTAAACATAACACCAACTCCGTTCATATATATTTTATCATAAAAAATAAAAAAAGGAAGTTTTTTTCTTCCCTTTTGTTATTGAACTATTGCTCTTGAACCGATTACAATTACTAATAAAATAAATAATACTAAGATGATAGCGGCACCGTATCCGTAGCCTCCACCGTACCCGTAGCCTCCACCATATCCACAGCAAGGATTAGTAGGGAAGCAGCAGTTACCGTAGCCACCTTGGTATCCTCCATAATAATACATATTATTACCTCCTTTATCTAGTTCTAGTATAGTGTATTAAATTTTAGTAAAAATGTTTATTAAAAGCACCTATTTTTTTATTTTTTCCTAATTTAGTTTCCCAAAAATTAATAAATATGGTATTATATATAAAGTAAGGTGATAGTATGAGATTAATTACGAAAAAAATAAGAAATATAATAAACGATATGGATAAGCCATTGTTATTTGTTACAATCGTTTTTTTTATCTTTGGTCTTTTAAATATTGTCACAGCGTCTAGTAGAGAAGCTGTATCATTAAATGTTCCTTTATATTATTACTTTTTTAAACAATCAGAAATGTTATTGATTGGACTTGTTGGTGCGATATTTATTATTAACTTTGATACAAGGAAATATTATAAGTATGCTTTTATTGCTTTTGTAGTAATAACTGTTCTTTTATTATATTCACTTGCGGCGGCAAATGAAACTAGAGGAGCATTAAATTGGATTAATTTATTTGGTTTTACATTTCAACCTAGTGAGTTTGCAAAACCAGTTATAATCGTCTGTTTAGCTTTGATTTTCGAAAAAACTTCTAGTAAACTGAGAGATAAGAGTGCCCCACACCGGGATATTATAGCTACTATTATTGTAGCTGGATGTGCTATACCTGCAATTATATTTTTGCAAAAAGACTTTGGAACAATGTTTATAATATTTTGTATTTTTTTAGTTATGTTTTTTGCTAGCCCTATTTTAAGAATTGAAAAAGTAAAAACAATTGGTTTATTAACTGGACTCGTATTTGTAGCCGGTTTTATGATGTTTAGTATTAAAGGACATATCTTAACCGAAGCTCAACTAGCTCGTTTTAGTTTTTTTAATCCCTGTAGTGATTATGAACATGGTGGTTATCAGGTATGTAATGGTTTTATTGCAATAAATGATGGAGGCCTATTCGGTTTAGGAATCGGGAAAAGTAAGCAAAAATATTCTTATATTCCAGAACCACACACTGATTTAGTTTTTTCAATAATAGCTGAAGAATATGGATTATTAAAAGTGTTTCCAATTTTTATAGTATATTTATTCATTTTATATAGGATTTTGAATTTATCATCAAAGGCTAACACAATACGAGGAAGATATATGTGTCTTGGAGTAGCAACCTATATATTTATGCATATTTTAGTTAATCTTGGCGGGTTATTTGGAGTGATGCCACTAACGGGTGTATCACTGCCATTTCTAAGTTATGGTGGGTCATTTACCATTACCTTAATGTGCTCATTAGCCCTTGTACAAAGAGTTCATATAGAAACACGTAACCAAAAAATAAAGATAAAATAACTGTAGATGTAATTATTACATCTTTTTTTATTGTTATAAAGGAAGGAAATAATTTTTAATGTATGTTGATATTAAGGAGGTGTAAATGAAAACATATATAATTAACTTATTAGAAAAGACATATATAAAATATGTTGCTGTTTTATTAATAATTGTTTTAAGTGGCACTATATATATATTAAGTAATGTTAGCGGGAATGATGAAAATTTAGTTTTCGCAAGTGATATTAATATAAATAATGAAGAAGATGAACCACCATTAGTAGAAGTTATAGAAACTATTTATGTTGATGTAAAAGGGGCGGTAAAAAAACCAGGAGTATATGAATTAAAGAGCACTGAACGTGTTAATGATGCTGTTTTAAAAAGTGGCGGTTTAAAAGAAACCGCTGATACTAGTATTATTAATTTAAGTAAACGATTAACGGATGAAATGGTTATTATTGTGTATACAAAAGAAGAAGTTAAAAAAATGACTGAAAATAATCCAATAATTAAATATATTGATAAAGAATGCCAATGTCCAGAAATTACAAATCAGGCATGTATAAATAATAATGAACAAAGTAATGATATAGAAAATAAAACTAAAATATCATTAAATAATGCAACTTTAGAGCAGTTACAAACACTACCTGGGATAGGGAGTAGTAAAGCTATAGAAATAGTAAATTATCGCGATAATAATGGTGGATTTAAGTCAATAGATGAGTTAAAAGAAATTAGTGGAATAGGTAGTGCTACTTTTGAAAAACTTAAAGATCTCGTTACTATTTAAATTAATATATGTTGGTTTTGTCTTTTTTTCATTAATATATACAACATATATATTAAAAAATGAACTATATTTTTCAAAGTATAGTGGTGAAGAACAGAAGTTAGTAGGGTATATTAAGAATATAAAAATTGATGGGAACAAAGTTAGTATCAATTTAGGCGCTAAAGAAGAAGTTATTGTTACATATTATTTAAAGAGTAAAGAAGAAAAAGAAATTTTTACTAATAATTATCTTTTGGGGGATTATATAGAAGTAGAAGGGGTGATGAAAGTTCCTTCTAAAAATCGTGTTTTTAACTTATTTAATTATCAAAAGTATTTATTAAGTCAAAAAATATATTGGCTATTTAATAGCGATGCTATTACTAAGATAAGTAATAATAAAAACAAAATATTTACACTAAAAAATAAAATGATTACAAGGATTAATAAAAATAAAGATACTTCAGATTACTTAAAAGCCTTTATTTTAGGAGATAAATCGGAAATTGATAGTGTTACACTAAAGAACTACCAAACAAACGGTATTAACCATTTATTTGCTATTTCAGGCATGCATATTACATTGTTATCTATTTTTATATTAAAAGGTCTAAGTTTTATTAATAAAAGAATTAAACTAAATTATATTGCTACTATTATTTTGTTGATCTTTTATTTGATATTAATTGGTTTTCAACCTTCGGCAATGAGAGCAACTTTTTTATTTATTTTATTAACTATAAATAAATATCTCAATTTAAAAATAAAAACTATATATTATTTACTTTTTTTAGTTAGTGTCTTATTATTAGTAAACCCTTTTTATGTTTATAATCTTGGATTTGTATTTAGCTTTGTTATAAGCTTTTACTTGATTGTTTTTCAAAACATAATAAATAAGCATAACAATTACATAACAAAGATATTAACAGTATCATTAATATCTTTTCTAGCAAGTATTCCTATTTTAATAAATAATTTTTTTCAAATTAATTTACTAAGTCCTGTTATAAATATAATATTTGTTCCTTATGTTAGTTTCCTATTATTTCCACTATCAATATTAGTATATATATCCCCGTTATTGAACAATATATTAATTATCAGTATTAAATTATTAGAAAATATATCACTGTTTTTTTCTAACATAAATATGTTTATTGTTATATTAAAAAAAGTACCTATTTTGGTACTAATAATATATTATTTAATAATTACATTATTACTTGTTCAATTGCAAAAAAATAGATATTATCCTTTTACTATATTATTTATAGGATTATTATTTCATAACAATTATGAATACTTTAATAAATATCCCATATTATCTTTAATAGATGTTGGGCAAGGTGATTCTATATTAATACAACTTCCTTATAAACAGGGCAATATTTTAATTGATACTGGAGGTATTTTAAAGTACAATAAGGAAAATTGGGAAAAATCCAAAAAAGAATATTCACTTGCAAGTGATTTAATTATTCCATATATTAAATCATTAGGTGTAAAGAAAATCGATTATTTAGTAATAACTCATGGCGATAACGACCACATTGGTGAAGCAAATGAGCTAGTTAATAATTATAAAGTAAGAAACGTTATATTAAATAGCGGGTATAATAATAAATCAGAAATGACTTTAATAGAAAACTCTAGAAACTTAGGTATTAAATATTATCATTTCGATAAAGATATTTTGACTGTTGGGAATTATAAATTTTATTTTTTAAATGATGTTGATCAGACAAATGAAAATGAGGATAGTCTAATTATCTATACAAAATTAAATGATAAGAATATATTATTAATGGGAGACGCAGGAAAGATAAGTGAGAAATATATAATATCAGAATATAAACTACCTAAGATGGATATATTAAAAGTAGGGCATCATGGTTCTAAGTATAGTACAAGTGATGAATTATTGGAAGTTATAAAACCAGAGTTAGCTCTAATATCGGTAGGTGCTAACAACCGTTTTAATCACCCGCACGAGGAAGTTATTGATAAATTAGGAAGTTATAATATAAAATATGTCATGACAAGTATAAATGGTACTATTAAACTTATAATCAAAAATAAGATTACTATTTATACTTGTTTATAGTGGTACGCTAATGCATTAGCGTTTAATATAGATAGGAGCCATTAGTGGCTCCGCTTTTTTTTGACAAAACATAGTAAGTTATGTATAATATATAACCGGTGATTATTATGTCTGAAACGGCTATTAAAAATGCGTATGCAAATATACAAAGAGCAAATAAAGAGTTTGCTAAAAGAGTTAGTTTTGAAAAATTTATTGAAATGGTTGAATGCTTAAATATAATAGAAAGTAAATATTTGACTAATGAATTTCAAAACTGTGACAGTCTTGTTTTTAGAAATATTAAGATGATAGAAAATTGTCCTGCTATAGCTATAAGAAGTAATCCAGATAAAGTAAACGAAGTATGCCAAGTTTTAAAACAACATAAAGAACTTGAATTACTAGCTGATGGATTTTCACTGCTATATTCTGACGCCACTAATTTATCTAAAATGTTATCTTATTTAAAAAAACAAAATTATTATTCATTTTTAGGTAAAAAAACGACTTTATTAACCAATGGTAATTATATGGATATGGTTAAAATTAGTGAATTATTCAAAGAAGTTTTTACTGATGATGAGCAAAAAAACTTTTTTTCAAGAGCATCAATAGTCTTATCTAAGAAGTTTGAAACAGTAAAAGAGATCTTTTTATTACTAAAACGACTGCATATACCAAATGATAATATTATTTTCTGTTCATCAATATTTACAAGAAATGATGCCAATAAAATAAAGGATTCATTAGAATCAATGGAAACTTTAAAACAATATTTTATTGGTGAAAATGATTATAAAGAGTTTCTAGAAGAAAATTTAAGTATTTTAGCAACCTCTAAAACTAATCATTTATCCGATATTATTGTTATTATCAAAGAACAGTTAGAAAAAAATCCTGACGTTTTTACAAACATAACTTTAGGTGACTTTATAAAAGATTGTTCATCAATTTTATCTAGAGGAAAAACTGAGGTAGTAGGTAATGCTTTTAATACTTTTAAAGAATATGAAAAATTATCTATTTTAAATTACGGGAAAAGACCTCTTATTGAAGAAAGAAGAAAAATATGTTCTTTGATGGATTTAATGATTGAAGAGGGGCTAGAGTCACAAATTAGTGATCATACTTCAGTTTTTCATAAAAACTACGGAACTGTTTTTTCAAGAATTGGCTATTTAAAAGAAGAAAATATATTTAATCCTAATGATGAAAATATAGTGAAAATAGTAATGGCTAAAGATTTTCATTGGAAGGGTTCAAAACACAGAAAACTAGATTTATACATATCAACTTTGTATAATTCATATGTAAATGCTGAAAGACAAAGTAAAATATTAGATAATAAGGATTATGAAAATTTAATTAGAAAAGCTAAAAAAGAAAATTACCCATTTAAACATAATAATGAAATTACAATTGATATTATTAAAAAATTAGATGAAAATTATAAAACGTCAAACACTATATATAATATATCAGGAGAACTGATATCTAGAATTAAGGTAATTCGAAATCTTAACATTATAATGGAATGTGATGGTATTGATATAAATAAAGCAATATTATCATCAGTTTTATTTTGTAAGATAGCTGATGAATCTGTTATTAATAAAATAAAGCAAGAAATTGAAACTTTAAATATTACTGTCAATAAAGATAAGAGTAAATAGACTTCTTATCTTTTTTACATATCATAGTAACTAATTCCGTATTTTTCATGTGATTTATCATAAAACAAGTCAGTTTTTATTGGGTGATAAGTTAGGTATCCAAACACAATATAACTTATCCCAATTAATATAACAGGTATAAATTGAAAATTGTATTGTTTTTTTATCATCACATAGTAACCTAATAATTGTATCAAAATAATGGTTATTATCAAGGTTGAAAATATCAAGATTTCACTTTCACCAAATAAGTATGAAAAGGGTAGAAATAAAGATAGATATATTACAATGCTAAACAATGATGATAAATATAAAGATAAAAAAAAGTTAGAAAATTGTATCTTATAATATTTTAAAAAAATATATTCAATAAATCCATAAATCAATACAGTTGTAAAAAGCATTTTCATGTGTTCCCAAATACTTTCATTTACGGGAAAAAATATTGCAAAAAAATCATTTGGGAAAATGTCGTAGATAAAATGATTTATAAAGCATAAACCAAATATGCCTATAATCCCAATTAATTTTATTTTCTTTAGGTTCATAAATTTATCCTTTCTAGACATAATAAGAAAAGGTGAATATTATGCAAATAAGATTAGGTTACGTAGCTGTTCCTTTAAGTATAAAAGCAACATCATCGAGTATAGTTACATATTCTCACTATAAAAAATTAGGTGTAGCAAGAGGAAATGAGAAGTTACATAAAGTAATAATGTCAAACTTTGAAGATTTAAAAAAGATACTAAATTACAATATTAAAAATGAGATTAGTTTTTTTAGAATGACTTCTAATTTAATCCCCTTAGGAACGCATCCTGAGGTTAACTATGAAATTTTTTTAACTTATAAAGAACAATTCATAGAAATTGGCAATATTATCAAGCAAAATGATATGAGAATTGATACTCATCCAGATCAATTTTGCGTTTTAAATAGTATAAATGAAGTAGTTGTAACATCCAGTATTAATATACTCAAATTTCATCAAAGTATGTTTAAAGCAATGGGAATAGATGGGAAAATGATTTTGCATGTAGGTAGCAGTGCTGGAGGTAAAAGAAATGCAATGAAACGTTTCAAGGAGAATTTCTTAAAACTAGACCCTTTATTACAGAAGATGATAATATTAGAAAACGATGATAAAGTTTTCAATATACGTAACACTTTGAAATTATGTGAGGATTTAAAAATACCAATGGTACTTGACTACCATCATCATTTGTGCAATAATAATGGCGAAAAAATTACTGACTTTATTGAAAAAATATTTGCCACATGGGATAATCAAACACTAAATCCCAAACTACATTTTTCATCGCCAAAGAATAAAAAAGAAAAAAGAAGTCATAGTGAATATATCGAACATGAGGATTTTTTAGACTTTATTGAAAAAATAAAGTTCACCAATAAAGACATAGATATTATGTTAGAGGCAAAAGCAAAAGATGAAGCCTTATTTCGTCTTATTAGACAAATAAAGTATGAAAAAGAATATAAATTCATTAAAAATACTGTTTTTTTAATATAAAAAAAGGATATAAAAAAGTTTTGTCGTATATTAATAGTAGGGAGTTTGATATTATGAGTATACTTTCAAATGAAGAAATAAGTACTATCCGAAATAGTGTTGATATAATTGATGTTATCTCATCTTATATCTCACTTACGAAACGCGGAAAAAATTACTTTGGGGTTTGTCCATTTCATGACGATAATAATCCTAGTATGAGTGTATCGCCTGAAAAACAAATATATACCTGTTTTTCATGTGGAGCAACAGGTAATGTGTTTAATTTTGTAATGGATTATGAGAATGTAACTTTTCCAGAAGCGTTAAAGATTATCGCTGATAAATCAGGAATTGAAATTAATATCGGACAAGCCAAGTCATATAATAATAAAAATAATGATTTATATGAAATATATGATATAAGTCAAAAATTTTATCAAAATAACATTAACACTGCCGATGGCAAAAAAGCAAAAGAATACTTACATCAAAGAGATATTAATGATGATATCATTAAAGAGTTTGGAATCGGTTTATCTTTGAAAAAAAGAGATATATTAACATCGTTATTACAAAAGAAGCAATTTGATTCGCCACTTTTGTTAAAAAGCGGGCTTGTTGTACATAATGAATATGGTTATAATGATATATATTACAATCGTATTATGTTTCCGTTATGGGACATTACTGGTAAAATAGTTGGTTATAGTGGACGAATATATGAAGGCGAGGATACGTCCAAATATATAAATACTAAAGAGACTGAAATATTTAAAAAAGGTGAGATACTTTATAATTATCATCGTGCTAAAGATGAGTGTCGTATAAAACAAACTGTTATTATTATGGAAGGATTCATGGATGTTATCAGGGCATATAGTGTAGGTATAAAAAATGTTGTTGCAACCATGGGAACTGCGGTTACTAAGAATCAAGCTATTTTAATAAAGAGATTAGCTAAGGAAGTAATATTGTGTTTTGATGCTGATGCAGCTGGTGCAAAAGCGACATTAGCTTGTAGTGAGGAATTAAATAAAATTGGAATTATACCTAAGATAGTAAGACTAGAGGATAATTTAGATCCCGATGACTATATTAAAAAATATGGAAAACACCAATTTTTACAAAAAATAGAAAATCCTATCAATATTATGGATTTTAAAATATCTTATTTTAAGAATAATAGAAATTTAACTGATAATGAGCAGATGGCCCAGTATTTAAATAAGATTATAAATGAGTTATCAAAAATAGATGATGAGATTTTAAGAGAATTAACATTAAAGAAAATAAGTGAAGAGTCGAAAATCGACATCACCATTTTACGAAATAAATTAAAAAGTCGTACTAAAGAAGAAAAAACTGAAATTGAGAGTCCACGAGAACAAAAAAACATTAAAACTAATAAATATACTAAATCAGAACAAAATTTAGTTTATTATATGTTGAAAAGCAAGGAAGTAATAAAAATATATAACAAAAAAATAACTTTCATGCCAACTGAAAAATATCGTCATTTAGCAAAAGAAATAAGTTATTTTTATAAAAGTTATAACTATATTAATATAGCTGATTTCTTGAGTTTTGTTAGTGATAGTCCGTCTTTATTAAAAACAATAGGCGAAATTGAATCATTAAATTTAAGAGACGAATACACTATTGATGAGATAAACGATTATATTAATGTTATTAAAGAGTATAATATAAAATTTGAAACTAACCGTTTAAAAGAAAAGATGAAAGCAGAAGTTGACCCAGTTAAAAAGGCAGCAATTGCTCAAAAAATAGTAGAATTAAAGGTAAAAGGAGAACAAAATGATTAATGAAATAAAAACTTTTGAAGACAGAAAAAATGAACTTGTAAAATTAGGAAAAGAAAAAGGAATTATAACATATGAAGAATTAGCTAATGCCTTAAAAGGATTAGAATTAGATGCTGATTCTTTAGATGAATTATATAATTTATTTAATGAAAATGATATAGCAATTGTTTCTGAAGATGAGGCAGATAATAATTCTGGAGCTGACAAACTATTATTAGATGACACTGTTTTATCGAAGGATTTAACTATAAATGATCCAGTTAGAATGTATTTAAAAGAAATAGGACAAATAAAATTATTAACAATGGAAGAAGAACTAGATTTAGCTGACCGCATTATAGCAGGAGATGAGACTGCTAAGACTGTTTTAGCAGAAGCCAATTTACGTCTTGTTGTTAGTATTGCGAAAAGATATGTTGGTAGGGGAATGTTGTTTTTGGATTTGATTCAAGAAGGTAACATTGGTCTAATGAAAGCTGTTGATAAATTTGATGTCACTAAAGGATATAAGTTTTCAACATATGCTACATGGTGGATCAGACAGGCCATAACTCGTGCTATTGCTGATCAAGCAAGAACAATAAGAGTACCAGTTCATATGGTTGAGACAATTAATAAATTAGCCAGAGTTCAACGTCAACTTACACTTGAATTAAACCGTGAACCATCGGAAGAAGAACTTGCAAAAAAAATGAATATATCAGTTGATAAAATTCGTGACATCTATAAAATTTCTCAAGAACCTGTAAGTTTGGAAACGCCTATTGGTGAAGAAGATGATTCGCATTTAGGTGATTTTATAAAAGATGAAAGAAATATGAGCCCCGAAGATTATGCAACTAATGAAATGCTTAAAGATGAAATTTCAGAGGTTTTATTAACTTTAACTGAAAGAGAAGAAAAAGTTATTCGTTTACGTTTTGGACTTGAAGATGGTAAGTCAAGAACATTAGAAGAAGTTGGGCAAATGTTTGGAGTAACTCGTGAGAGAATTCGACAAATTGAGGCAAAGGCTTTAAGAAAATTAAGACATCCTTCGCGTTCTCGTAAACTAAAAGATTATATGGGTGATTAAATTGAAACTATCATCTAGATTGCAAACTATCGCTGATTTAATTGATGATAATAGTAGAGTGTATGATATAGGGTGTGATCATGCCCATTTAGACATTTATTTAACGTTATATAGACATAATATAAAATGTATAGCCACAGACATAAATCCTAAAGTATTAGAATATGCAAATTTGAATATAAGAAAATATAATCTAGAAAATAATATAGAGGTTATTAAATCAAATGGCTTAGATAATCTTGATGTAATTCCAACTGATGTAATAGTTATATCAGGATTAGGAACATCAACCATTACTAAAATAGTTGAAAATAACATTAGAAAACTACCTAACACAATGATCATTCAAACTAATAATGATGTTGTTAGGATAAGAAAGAAAATTGTTCAATTAGGCTATTACATTGAACAAGAAAAGTTTATTTATGAAAAAAAGAAAATCTATGTTATTATTAGGTTTATAAAAGGTATTAGTAATTATAAAAATATTGATTATCTTTTGGGGCCAATCTTAAAAGATGATAAGAAATTTTTACAGAAAAACATAGATAAACATAAGGCTATACTTAGTAATTTACCTAATAAATATTGGTTAAAAAGATTGAAAATAATGTACATTGTTTATAAATTAAAAAAAAGGTTATAGTATAAGACATAACCTTTTTTTAAACGAAGAAAGTAGGACCGCTAGTAGACTCTATATTGATAGTCTCGTTTGTATTTGTGTTTTTTCTTTCCGCAGAGGAAGATGTAGTATTTTTAGTTTGAACAGCTACTTTTTCATCATTTGTTTTTGCGCTAGCTGTCGATACTGGAGTATCAACCCTTTTAAATTCATTCATTATTGCAAACATTGTTTTAGCATTCTTAAACACAGGTGCTGCTTGTTTGAAAACTGGTATTGCTTGGTTTACTATCCCTAATGTCTTTTGTGTATTTGTTAAAATTGAGCCCCAATTTAGGCCACCTTTAAAAAGACCACTCAATAGCCCTGTTTTAGCGGCAGGCATGGTTGCATAAGGATAGAAATTCATATATGGATTGTAATAGTTCATTTTGAATACTCCTTTCTAAAATATTATATGAATTTACAAAAAAATGTTTTACAAAATTCAAATTTATGATATAATTTGTATATAACATAGAAGAATAAATAGGAGATTGGTGGTGTTTTTGTTGTGAATAAGCCAATTGTGTTTTTACCTTTTATTTATATATATAAAATGGTTTTATTTATATTTAAACTACCACTAATGCTAACTAGATATGTGTCATTGGGATTTTTCTTTGCTGGATACCTATTTATATCATTAGTAGTAAATATAGTTATCATTTTAGGTGAATATCTCTTTAAGGGATTTGTTTTTTCGTGCTATTTGGTACACGTGTTTATTAATAAGATTTTTCTAAACTCATTAATCTCAACACTAGTATATGCAGTTAATGGTATAACTGTTTCAGCATATTTGATATATAAGTATATTTTTGTGCTAGGTAGTAGAACAATTGTTAAAGCGATAATTTATAATTTAAAGGGATTCCTTTATATTTCTTATAAATTATATCGTTTTATTAAACTCGTTTGTTTTGGCTTTGCATTTCCGTTTGTATTTGTGTACAACATATTTGGGGCCATCTTATCTTTCTTTAGATTATCAAAGCAAAAACAACAAGATAATATTCAACGTAGAAAAGATATTAAGATACGTGAAGAAAAACGTCAAGAAGAGGATAAAAAACGTAAACAAGAATTGGCTCAAAAACGCAAATTAGAGTTAATTAATTTAAGAAAAAGACGAAACAGAAAAGAAGAATATATAAATGAAAATGTAGAATTCAAAAAGAAAAATCTAAAAGAGTATATTGAGGATTATATAAAATATATAAAAGATATTCCTCAAAACATTAAAAAATTCTTTATTGATAAATATAACAATTTATCACTTGTAAAGAATGCCAAAAATGCTAAAGACATTAATCGTCAAGTATTATTGATTAATTTTGAAGGCGCAGATGCTGAAAAAAGTGATACTAAAATATTATATGAGTATGTTGCTAAAAATACCGAAGGGAAATTGGTCAAAGGTTACTTTGAAGCTTTTTCAAAAGTAGAGGTACACTCGTTTTTACTTAGTGAAGGATTTGAAGTTTATAGTATTAAAACAAATAAATGGATAACTTTGTTACATGGTAGATCTTCTGTTAATAATACGAAGATTAAATTAAAAGATTTAATTTTCTTTCTTACACAATTATCTACTTATATTAAATCTGGTATACCATTAGTTGACTCACTTAAAATATTGACTAGACAATATAAAAACAAAACATATAAAAGAATTTTTAGAACTATTATTTATGATTTAACAATGGGAGACAGTTTTAGTGATGCCCTCACTAAACAGGGGACTGCTTTTCCAAGATTATTAATAAACATGGTAAAGGCTGCTGAAATGACAGGGGAATTACCTGAGGCTTTAGATGATATGGCTGATTATTACACTGAAACAGAAAAAACAAGAAAGCAAATGATTACTGCTTTGATGTACCCAACGATCATCTTTGTTATATCACTTGCTGTTATAACATTTATTATGGTATTTGTTATTCCAAGATTCGTTGAAATATATCAAAGTATGGATAGTGATCAAATTCCTGCTTTCACAAGATTCGTAATATCAGCAAGTAGTTTCTTAGAAAATAATCTTATGTGGCTATTCATTATTTTATTTATAGTTATTATAATTATTAGATACTTATATATTAATGTTAAAATCATAAGAACATTTATGCAATGGGGAATGATGCATATGCCAGTTTTTGGTAATGTTATCATATTTAATGAAGTAACAATGTTTACCAAAACTTTTGCATCATTGCTTTCACACAACGTTTTTATAACTGACAGTATGGAAGTTTTAAATAAAATAACTAATAACGAGATATATAAGATGCTTATTTTAGATACTATTACCAATTTAGCTAAAGGAGATAAAATTTCCTTAGCATTTAAAAATCATTGGGCTTTCCCAATCCCCGCTTATGAAATGCTTGTTACCGGAGAGAAAACTGGTCAATTAGCTGAAATGATGGGGAAAGTTTCCACTTATTATCAAGAACTACATAAGAATGCTGTTACACGTATTAAAACATTTGTTGAACCTGTCTTAATTATTTTTCTAACAGCAGTTGTCGGGGTTATTATCTTATCGATAGTTATACCTATGTTTAATATGTATACAACAATACAACAATAAGGAGTACGATACAATGGAATTATATTATGCAATTACGTTTTTCATCTTTGGAACAATATTAGGATCTTTTTACAATGTGGTAGGTTACAGGTTACCGAAAGGGGAGTCAATACTGTTTCCTGCCTCTCATTGTCCTAATTGTAATCATCAATTAAGACCTCTGGAATTGATTCCCATTTTTTCATTTTTCCTTCAAGGTGGTAAATGTAAAAAATGTGGACTCAAGATTTCTTGGTTTTATCCAATATTTGAATTTTTTACTGGTTTATTATTTGCTGTTTCCTATTTAATATTTGGGATGTCTATAGAATTTTTAATAGCGATTACATTTGTTTCTATGGTTCTAATTATTGTAATTAGTGATTATCAATATATGATTATACCTGATGAAGTTTTAATAGTTTCAACAATTCTATTATCAATTGAAATATTGGCTTTAAAAGGAATTTCTGGACTAGGTCTTGCACTTCTTAATGGAGTTATTGCTTTTACAATAATGTTTTCATTAAAGAAATTTGGGGATTTCCTATTTAAAAAAGAGTCTATGGGTGGGGGAGATATTAAACTACTGTTTGTTTTTGGATTAGTATTTGGCTGGCAAATGGCAGTTATGTCAATCTTTATTGCATCCTTTATTGGGCTTCCAATCTCATTGATAATATTGTATAAAAATAAGAATAATATTATTCCGTTTGGTCCATTTTTAAGTGCAGGAGCATTAATGATTTTATTTACACAAATAGATTTTAATTGGATAGTTAACTTATTTAGATAAAGAAAAAGAACATTGAATTTAATGTTCTTTTTTTATATTTTGAATTCTTCGATATCAGCTTCAATAATTGGAATTGGCTCAACAATTGGATCTTCGTCCTGAATTTTTTCTATTGGATCTACTGCAACTGATTCCTCATTAAATAATTTATTTTCAAATATGTCAGGTTCATTATTAGCGTCTACCTTTATATTTTCATCAGTTTCATTTTTTGTTGGTTCAATATTTTTTTCTTCTGTTTTTGAATCATTTATAATTTCTTCTTGACCATTATTGTTTTCATTTGCCTCCTTAGCAAGATTAGTATATCTAAGTGCAGCTTGTAAGTCATATTGTTCATAACCAAAATCATCATCATCAAGTTCTATTAATTTTAATACTTCCTCAAAAGTAGTAAGCCCACCAGCAACTTTTTCAAGTCCATCTTGTAAAAGAGTAGTAACATCTGATTTATAAACCATATCTCTTAATTTCTCTTTTTTAATACCACCACTAATTGCATCCTTAATTTCTTGATTAATTAATAAGACTTCATGAATAGCAATACGTCCGCGATAACCATTACCACATTCATCACAACCATCACCAACATAAACAACATCTATATCTTTACCAAGAACTTTTCTAAATAATTCTTTTTCATAATCATTTGTTTTACGCTCAGTTTTACATGAATCACATAATTTTCTAGCTAACTTTTGTGAAATAATTCCAGTTAATGCACTCGCTAATAAGTATCTTTCAACTTCCATATCAAGTAAACGTTCAATAGTATTAAGGGAGTTATTTGTATGCAGTGTCGAAAGAACTATGTGCCCTGTAATAGATGCACGAACTGCTATTTTAGCTGTCTCAGTATCACGAATCTCCCCAATCATAATAACATTTGGATCTTGACGTAAGATAGATCTTAAAGCGGCAGCAAATGTAAGACCGATTTCACTATTAGTTTGTATTTGGTTAACTCCTTCGATATCCATTTCTATTGGATCTTCAACTGTAATAATGTTTGTATCTTCACGATTTAATCTTTGTAAAACAGAGTAAACTGTAGTCGATTTACCACTACCAGTAGCCCCAGTTACTAAAATAATACCATTAGGAACACCAATCATCTTTAGAACTTTACGATAATTACTTTCGCTAAACCCTAAATGTTCTAGTCCATTTAAACTCATTGAATAATCTAAAATACGGATAACAATCTTTTCACCCTCATTAGTTGGAATTGCAGAAACACGCAGGTCAAGGTTCATACCTTGAAGAGTAGCCTTAATAGCACCATCTTGAGGTAAACGCGATTCTGTTATGTTCATTCCAGAAATAATTTTTATACGTGTTACTAAATTCTTTTTGATTGTATTAGGTATTTCAGCATAATTTATTAATTGTCCATCTATTCTTATTCTAATTTTCATGTGTTCTGCTAAAGGGTCGAAGTGAATATCACTCGCACCACGCTTAGAAGAATCAACCAGTATTTCGTTAACAACTTCAACGACTGGCATCTTTTCAAAGTCAAATTTCCTTAACATAAAATTTTTCATCCCCTTTATTCCATTTTGGACTAGTATTTATCCTGAATATATTATATAATATATTTAAGATAATTTCAATCATAAAGGAGCGAGTTTATGAAAAAAAATAATAATCGTGGATTTATGTTAGTTGAAACATTAGTAGTATCGACTTTCATTTTTTCCACTTTAATATTTTTATATGTTCAATTTAGAACTGTAAATAATAGTTATAGTGCGACTTTTAATTATAATACAGCTAACGGGTTATATGCTGTAAATAATGTTAAAGAATATCTTTTAGATGTTGGCTATAGGGATCTTGCATTAAAAATAGGCGAAGAAAAGTATATAGATATCACTTCTTGTCCAATTCAATATATAAGTGAGTTATCATATTGCCGCGCTTTATTTGAAAAATTAAACATTAAGACCGTTATCTTTACAAACCAAGATTTAAGTGAATTAAAAGGATATTTGTTGCAAGCTAGACCTTTTGATGAAGATCTAAATAAATTTATAAATTTTATAAAATATGATGATGCAGATAACGAGTATAGATTAATAATTGCATTTAAAGATGATACATTTGCAACTTTAAAAATAGTATAGAAGGTGATAATATGAGAAAACAAAATGGTTTTACTACAGTAGAGTTGATTATTTCATTTGCTTTAACAATGGTAATAATGGCCTTTCTTTTTGAAATCCTTTTATCACTTAAAGAACTCTATGTATCAACAACTGCAAAAACCGATTTGTTAACTAAACAAATATTAATTAGTAGAAAAATAAATGATGATATTTATAATAAAACGATAACTGACATAACTAATTGTGGGAATGAGTGTTTAAATTTTATTTTTAGTGATGGTACTAATAGTGAACTTAGTATTGACCGTGATAGAAAAATCTTTAAATATGGATCTTATACAACTAAGTTAATTGAATTAAGTGAATACGGAACACCAACAGTTAATAGTGAGACAATATACGATGTTGGTGATGGAAAAAATAACACCATAATTCAAATAAAAATTCCTATAACTCATCCAGCATATAAGGATGAAGATTATGGAATTAACGTTATATATCAATACGATAATCGTATTTATCCAATTGCAGATTTTAGTTTTAGCGATTAAAGCAAAGCAATCCAAAAATCAAATAAAATATAAACTAAAAATGAGGAAATAAAACCATGCATAATACGGGCAGTGAGAAAAGGTAAATATTTAATTTTAGTATCACTTAAGATACTTATTACTTGCATATGAACACTTAACCCTCCAAATGATATAATCATAGTAGATAATACACTTTTTAGTTTGAGAGGGATATTTAAAAGACTTACGTATTTAAGGCCTTGTGTCATTTCAACAAAGCCATTTAATATACTTTGGCTGTAATTGTTTATATTTATATTGTTGTCAATAATTGTTGTCATAACCAAAAACATTGTTACAACACCTAAAATCAATAATAATGTATTTATACTATTTAAAAGAGAATTAGTAATTATTTGCCCAAAATTCTTATCATTATTAATTCTTTTATTATGCATATTAATAATAGCTCTTTTTAAAGAAATCTTTTCTTCTTCTTTTTTAGAAGGATGATAATTTCTAAAAAGCAAACCTAAAATTAAATTACTTACATAATGGCAAATTAATATTAGAAACCCCACTTCTTTGTTGTTTAAAAATAATAAAGAAATAGTCCCCATTATGAACAAGGGATTTGAGAAATGACTAAATGTCAAAATTTTAGTTGCTTCGTGTTCATTTATTAACCCTTTTAGATGTAATTCTCTAGTATATTTCGCACTACTAGGAAAACCTGATATAATACTCATTATAAAAATAAATGCGCACTTACCATTTATTCGAAACATCTTATACATAATAGGTTTAAATAATTCTCCGATTAATTCAACAAATCCGTAATTTATTAAAATTTCGGATAATACAAAAAAAGGAAATAACGAAGGAAATATATTGTTAATAAATATATTAAATGAAAAATTGACTGATTCTAAAATAGTGTCAGACGTTGTTAATACTTCAAAAACTATGAATAATAATAAACTCATAATTACGATACTAGTGAATATTTTTTTCATAAATGCCACCTTATTAACTATATTTTATACTAGAGAGGATGTATTAAATGCTTAATAAACTATATGATAAAATAAAAGAAATAATTTACTTAAATCACAAACTCATACTATCATTTTTTATACTTCTATCTATCCTGACATTTCATTTGCCGTTTTATATTAACACTCCTGGTGGTATTATTGATATATCACAAAAAATAGAGATTGAAAATTCATATGATGTTGAAGGATCATTTAATTTTGCCTATGTTTTAGAACTAAAAGCTACTATACCAACTATGATTATTGCTTATTTTAACAAAGATTGGGATATTTTAAAAAAAGAAGAGGTAATTTATGAAAACGAAAGTGACGCTGATGCAGAATTCAGGGATCATTTATTATTAACTGAGGCTAATCAAACAGCAGTAATTGTTGCTTACAATAAAGCCAATAAGAAAGTAGTCGTTAGTAATGAACAATTATTTGTAACCTATGTTGATTCTAAAGCTCTAAGTGATCTAAAAGTAGGTGATGAAATTATCGAAATTAATGGCGAATTAATTTTAAATAAAGAACATTTAAGTAATGTAATTGGAAAAAATAATATTGGTGATACAATAAATATAAAAGTAAAAAGAGATAGTAAAACAATTGATAGAACAGCTGAAATTATGGAAAGCAGAAATAAAAAAGTGATCGGTATAATGGTGTCTCGAAAATGCGATTTAGTAGTAGAGCCTAATATTAAATTGAATTTTAATGCTTCTGAGTCAGGTCCATCAGGCGGATTAATGATGTCACTGGCTATTTATAATTATTTAACTGAAGAAGATATAACATATGGTAAAAAAATTGTTGGAACTGGCACTATTGATGAATATGGCAATGTTGGAAGTATAGGTGGAGTAGAGTACAAATTAAAAGGTATTGCCAAGGAAAAAGCAAGTGTTTTTCTTGTTCCGGCTGGTGAAAACTATGATCAGGCAATAAAATTAAAAAATGAAAAAAATTATGATATAGAAATTGTTGCTGTAAGTACATTTGATGAGGCTTTAGAATATCTAAAAGGGCTAAGCAATAATTAATTTAATAATAAAAGAGGTTATTCGATAGACTTCTTTTTCTTTTTTTGCTAAAATAGATGTATAGGTGATTACTATGAAAAGAAACGAAGTTGATATAAATAAAGTCACTCCAATGATGAGGCAATATTTGGAGATTAAAGAGAAGAATGAAGATGTTATTCTATTCTTTCGGTTAGGTGATTTTTATGAAATGTTTTTCGAAGATGCTATTAATGTGTCAAGAGAATTAGAACTAACACTAACTGGGAAAAATGCTGGTTTAGATGAGAGAATACCAATGTGTGGAGTCCCTCATCATGCAGCAAATATCTATATTGAAAAATTAATCGATAAGGGTTACAAAGTAGGTATATGCGAACAGTTAGAAGACGCAAAAAATGTTAAAGGTATTGTAAAAAGAGATATTATTCAAATTGTTAGTAAAGGAACTTTAATAACAAATGACTCTTTAATTGAATTTGAGAATAACTATATTGGTAATATTATTGACTTTAATCATGCATATGGTATAAGTTATGCTGATATTTCAACAGGTGAAATTAATACAATGTTACTTGAACATAATCCTTCTAAAGTTGTTAGTGAGATAGTTAATTTAGGAATTAAGGAAATAATAATTAATGACAAAGTAGATAAAAATATCTATTCAATTTTAAAAAACCAATTTAAAATAATAGTTAGCATTTATAATGAAGTTGAAAATTATAATGAATATGACTATATATATAGTTCAATAAATGATATTAGACATATTGAAACAATTAAACATTTATTAACATATATTACAGCTACTCAAAAAAGAAGTTTATCACATTTGCAAAAAGCTGTTATTAGAGAAAATAAAAACTTTTTAAAGATGGATATGCATACTAAAAGGAATTTGGAATTAACAGAAACCTTAAGATTAAAACAAAGAAATTATTCACTTATTTGGTTACTTGATAAGACTAAAACGGCAATGGGTGGTAGATTACTTAAACAATATATTGAAAATCCCTTAATAGATGAGACTGAAATCAATAAAAGATATGATGTTGTTGAAACTCTATTAGAACAATTTATTTTAAAAAGTGACTTGCAAAACTACTTATTTGAAGTATATGATTTAGAGAGATTAAGTGGTAGAATTGCTTTTGGTAATGCCAATGCAAGAGATTTGTTACAATTAAAAAACTCCTTAAGAGTTTTACCTGATATTAAAAAAGTTTTAAATCAAATCAATTTTTATAAAAACATAGACGATTTACCGCAATTATATGAATTGTTAGAAAAAAGCGTCCATGAAAATCCGCCTGTTACAATAAAGGAAGGCTATCTAATAAAAGAAGGCTATAATGCTGAGTTAGATGAATTAAAAGATCTTAGAAAAGGTGGAAAAGATTTTATTGCTAGATTTGAAGCTGAGGAGAAGATAAAAACTGGCATCAAAAATCTTAAAATAGGCTATAATAAAGTATTTGGTTATTATATTGAGGTTTCAAAAGGAAATGTGTCTTTAGTAAAAGATGAATATGGATATGAACGAAAACAAACTTTAAGTAATTGTGAACGTTATATAAGTCCGATTTTAAAAGAAAAAGAAGCATTAATATTAAATGCTGAAGAAAAGATAATTGAGTTAGAATATCAATTGTTCTGTGAAATAAGGGATAAAATTAAAGAATATATACCAAAGTTACAGGAAATATCAAAAGTAATTAGTGAAATTGATGTTTTACAATCATTTAGTACTGTTACTGAAGAAAATAATTATGTAAGGCCAACTATTAGTAAAGATAGAACAATTAGTGTTATTGATAATCGTCATCCAGTTGTCGAAAAAGTTATTAATGAAGAGTTTGTCCCTAATGATATAATTATGGATAACAACACTGATATTGTACTAATTACGGGGCCTAATATGGCCGGTAAATCAACATATATGAGGCAAACTGCTATAACCGTTATAATGGCTCAGATTGGTTGCTTTGTACCCGCAAAAAAGGCAACCTTACCTATATTTGATGCTGTTTTTACAAGAATTGGTGCTAGCGATGATTTGGTAAGTGGTGAATCAACTTTTATGGTCGAAATGAATGAGGCTAATAATGCTATTAGTTATGCGACAAATCAAAGTTTAATTTTATTTGATGAATTAGGTAGAGGAACAGCAACTTTCGATGGTATGGCGCTTGCTCAAGCAATAATAGAGCATATCCATGATAAAATAAGTGCGAAAACTTTATTTTCTACTCACTATCATGAATTAACTGATTTAGAAAACACTTTAGAAAAGTTAAAAAATATCCATGTCAGTGCATATGAGCAAGATGGAAACATTACTTTTTTACATAAAATAAAAAGTGGAAGTGTTGATAAAAGTTATGGTATTCATGTCGCAAAATTAGCGAACTTACCCACTAGTTTAATTAACCGAGCTAATCAAATATTGGAAGTATACGAAAATAAAGAAAAGAACCGAGATATAAAAATACAGCAAAGTTTATCATTAGAAGAAGTTATAATAAAAGAAGAATCAAAGATTGAAAAGGAATTAGAGAAAATTAATCCTTTAGAAATTACCCCGTTAGAGGCACTAAATGTGCTATATAAATTAAAAGAAGAACTAAAAAAAGTTAAATAATATTAATAAAAAGTATTATAATAGTATTGGAGGAGTATATTATGAAAATATTAAAAAGAGAAAATTGGTGGATTTGGTTAATACTTATGTTTGTTTCAAATGGGGTAAGTAACATAGTACTAGGAGCATTATTAGATGTGTTTGATAAAAATGCATGGTATGCAAAATGGCAATATTGGGTTATAGGGCTTTTGTGTTTTATTTTCCCATTCTTCATTATGATGACAGTTTTTGTAATTCAAATATTAGCCTTAACAGCGGCAAAATTAAAAGTTCCAGGAAGTGAGTTATATCTTTCGCCGTATATATGGATATTGTGTTTAATTATTCCGGTTATTGGCTGGATCATGATTCCAATTATGCTTTTATATCTTCAAATTTGGATTATCGTTATGTTATTTGAAGGTAAAGGCGAAGAATATATAAACTAAAAAAATAAGTTGTTTTATTTAAAAATAGTAAATAAAATAGTTACTATTTTTTCTTTAGTTTTTAGTCCGTTTATGATAAAATGATAGTAGGTGATATTATGGAACAACTAAATAGAAGTGAATTACGTAAACTAATTATGACAATTTTATATCAATTGAACGTATATGACAAAAATAAAATGTCCTACCAAGTAGAGGAAGTTATTAAAAGTGTTGTTGATATTGAAAATGAATTTGTTAAAGAAGTAGTTTATGGAGTTATTACTTATAAAAATGAAATAGATCAAACGGCAAATAAATATTTGACAGGATGGACAATTGACCGTTTAGGAAATACTGATCAAGCTATATTGAGAATGGGAATATATGAACTTTTATATACTAATATCCCCGAGGTAGTAGCAATCAATGAAGCTGTTGAACTTGCAAAAGCATATAGTGATGATGATGTTAGAAAAATGATAAATGGTGTGCTAGATAAGGTGTATCATAATAAGTAGGTGATAATATGAATAATGAGAAGTATTTAACTGTTGGAGCGTTAACAAAATATTTAAAATATAAGTTTGATAGTGATGAAAACTTGAAAAATGTATTTTTAAAAGGAGAAATCTCTAACTTTAAATCTCATTCGACTGGACATTTTTATTTTTCAATTAAAGACGAAACTAGTAAAATAAATGCTATTATGTTTAGTATGAACGCTAAAAAAATAAATTTTGTACCAGTAGATGGATCAAAAGTTCTAGTTGCTGGTAGAATAAGTGTTTATGAAGCTACTGGTAACTATCAAATATATGTTGATGAAATGATCGAAGATGGAGTAGGTGGTTTATATGTAGCTTTTGAGAAATTAAAAGAAAAATTATCAAATGAAGGGTTATTTGATCCAGTACATAAAAAACCAATTCCTAAAATACCTAATCGTATTGGAATTGTAACAGCACCAACCGGAGCTGCTGTAAAAGATATATTATCAACAATTAAAAGAAGATTTCCAATTTGTGAAACAATTCTTTTTCCAAGTTTAGTACAAGGTGAGAATGCTGCACCCGATATAGTTAAAAAAATCAAACTAGCCGAAAATTACAACTTAGATGTTTTAATTATTGGTCGTGGTGGTGGCTCAATTGAAGATTTATGGCCGTTTAACGAAGAAATTGTTGCCCGTGCTATATTTGAGTCCAGTTTACCAATAATAAGCGCTGTTGGGCATGAAATCGACTATACAATTAGTGATTTTGTAGCTGATCTTAGAGCGCCAACACCAACTGGAGCTGCTGAAATTGCTGTTCCTAATATAATTGACTTAGAAAAATATACTAGACAATTAAATATAAGACTAAATGAAAATATTTATAAAAAAATAAATTATCAAAAATTATATTTGGATAGTATCAAAAATTCTTTTGTTATAAAAAACCCAATGATAATGTATGAAAACAAAAAACAAAAATTGGATAATATTTTAGAAAAAGCAAATAATATAGTTAAATACAAAATCGAAAGAAAAACAGTTCAATTAAATAATTTAAAAAACAATAATATCTTGTTAAATCCCACTCTTTTATATAAAAATGTAATTAATAACTTTAATCATTTGATTGAAAAACTTGAAATTGTTAACCCTTTAGGAATTTTGAAAAGAGGTTATACTTTGGCTTATTTAGATAATAATATAGTTAAAGATATCCAAGATATAAAAACTAATGACCATTTAAAAATAAAATTTTATAACGGAACTGCTTCAGTTTTAGTTAAAGAGATAATGGAGGTAAAAGAGAATGGCAAATAAAGAAATGAAGTTTGAAGAAAAAATAAGTGAACTTGAGAAAATTATCAATGAATTAGAAACAGGGAATACTGATTTAGAGGATTCAATTGATAAATATACTAAAGCTATGAAACTTGTAAAAGAATGTGATGAACAATTAAAAAAGATTGAAGAAAAAGTTAACAAAATAGTTTTAGAAGATGGAACTTTAGAGGAATTTAAAGTTGATAACAATTAATACCATAATGGTATTTTTTTGTTAAAATAATTATATTAAATGAAACCATAATAATACTGTAGTCTGTATTTACACCAAAAGGAGATGTTTTTATGTTTTTTAAAAAATTTAAAAAAACATGTCTTGCAATACTTCTAACATTACTTATTATACCTAGTTGTGCCTTTGCTTATTCAGATTACATTATCCCTGGTGGTGAAAATATCGGAATTGAATTAAATTCCAAAGGAGTTATGGTAGTTGGTCTATATAAGGTCAATAATACGTATCCGGCTAAAGATGCAGGTCTTAGCGTTGGGGATATAATTTTATCTATTAATAACACAAATATTTCCAATATAACAGAACTTGTGCAAGTTATTGATAAACACACCAGTAGTGGACCTGTAAAAATTGAATATAGAAGGAATAATGAAAAGAGAACAACTCAGCTGTCCCTCTATAAAGATAGTGATAACGTATATAAAACCGGTTTATATGTTAAAGATAGCATAACCGGAATCGGAACATTAAGTTTTATTGATCCAAACAGTAAACTTTTTGGTGCCCTAGGGCATGAGATTGTTGAAAAAGCTACCGGTAAAATATTAGATATTAAAGACGGTAAAATATTTGAATCATCAGTAACTAGTGTTGAGCGAAGTGAAAATGGTAGTCCAGGTGAAAAGAATGCTAAATTTTTCTCCAATAATGTTAAGGGGAATGTAAAAGAAAATACATCCCAAGGTATATTTGGTACATATACTGAAACTCTTCCGAATAAGAAACTATATAAAGTAGCTCAACCAAGTGATATAAAATTAGGTAGTGCTAAAATATTAACCGTGCTAAAAGATGCAGAGGTTAAAGAATATGACATAAAAATTACAAAGATTAATACTAATCTTAACCAAAAAACAAAAAATATTCTTTTTGAAATAACCGATGCAGAACTTATTAGAATAACCGGTGGTGTTGTTCAAGGTATGAGTGGTAGTCCTATTATACAAGGTGAATATATTATAGGTGCAATAACTCACGTTGTTGTAGATGATCCAACAAGAGGTTATGGTATATTTATAGTTAATATGTTAGAAGAAGCAGAAAATTAAGAGGTATAAAGCCTCTTTTTTTATGATTTGGCAAAAAAAGGTAAAAGTGCTATAATATTTTTGTTTTCTAAAGAGTAATTAGGAAATTTTATAAATTAGTTGTAAGGTGTATATGCAAAAGAAAAGGAGAAACATATGGAAACCGTTAAGAAAATTAATTTTTTTACAATTACCAATTACGAAGAATTAGAGTATTATAGTTGCAATATTAATTTGTTGAATTTGGTGCATTTACAACAAGAAATAGATAATTGGACTTATCAAGAACAATTAAAAAACAAGAAAAATCAAGAAGAAAAACATCCTTTATCTATAAAATGTAACGATATTATGAATGTAGACAATGAAATAGCATTTAGTTATCTATTAAGACAGATAGTAGAGTGGGATACAGACAATATTAATGAATTAAAATTCCAAAAAGGGATTTTAAATACAATGATATTTACAAAAATTAAATACCACGATATGGATAAATTATATAATGAAAAACTCATTCAAGCCTATCCGTGGTTAGAAATATCCTTTAATAAGTTAGATTTTTGGAAGGAGATTAGAAGTTTCTTTTCAAATAAGAGAAATATATTTACGAAGATTAAAATAAAAAAATGTTTGATTAAAAATTTGCCATATTCTAATAATATAGTAACATTCTAATAAAAATAAAAAAGACTTTTTAGTCTTTTTTTGATATAATTTAATAGGTGATAATATGAATTTTGAAAAAATAATAAATAATTTAGAAGAAAACATTGATAAGTATATCTATATGATAAAAGATGGTAAGACTCCTGTAATGCTTACAGCTGTTCATACCGTTAAACAAATGAAAGAAACGGGTCTTAAAGTATCTGAACCATACACTTCGGCAATATGTCAGTATGTAAGTGAACAAACAGGGTGTTATTTTCTAATTAAATCGATTGATAATGGAGTTGATTCAAATTCTACTGTTGAAGATGAATTTAAACAATTGTTATTAAAAAAAATAAAAGAAAATAATATAAAACTATTGATTGATATTCATGGAGCAGCTCTTCATAGGGAATTTGATGTAGAATTTGGTACATTAAAAAATTTAACAATTGATATAAATACCCAAAATACCCTAAGGGATTGTTTTATTAAAAATGGTATTACTAACATTCATTATAATGATCCTTTCTTGGGTGGCGGAATAACCAAATATATATACGAAAATACTGATATTGATATTGTTCAAATTGAAGTTAATCATAAATTTAGAGATCATAAAAATATTTACGAATGTGAGAAAATTTGTAATTCATTAATTGAATTCGTAAAAACTTTTTCTAATTATAATTAAAAAAAACGATTTAATTCGTTTTTTTCTATAAAAATAAAAATGATGAAATATACAGAGCAATCATCGCTATCAAAAGTAAAATTGCAACTGCCTTTTTAATGCTTGATCTCATAAATTCACCTCAATATAAATATTATAATATAAATTTCATTAAAATGGAATAAAAAAGTGAAATTTTAATATTATTAATTGAGGTGACACATGAAAAAGAAATTGGACAAACTAAAAGAAATGTTAAAATTGAATAAAAAAATGCTCGTTTTTTTATTGGGATTATCTATTATAGCAATTGCTACAGGGGCTATTTTCGTCACAATATTAAGTAAAACGGATCAAGAATTAGTAAAGGATTATATTGCTAAATTTCTAACTAATATTGATTCTAATAAATTAGATTATTTAGCAGCATTCAAAAATAGTTTTATTTCAAACCTAATATTTATTATATCAATATGGCTATTAGGAATTTCGGTAGTTGGAATACCAATTATGCTTTTTATGTATTTTACTAAAGCTTTTATTATTGGATTCTCTATTTCAAATATAATTTTAAATTATAAATTAAAAGGTTGTTTATTATCATTAGCATATATATTTCCACACCAAATAATCAATCTTTTTATATATATATTATTAATTATTTATGCTTTTGCTTTTTCTTTAAGAATAATAGATGCTATATTTAAAAAGAAAACAATAGATTTTAAATTTATAGTAAATAAATATTTAATTGTACTAGCAATATGTATGTTGGGTATTTTACTTACTACATTAATAGAAGTCTTTGTTACACCAGTTATTATAAAAACAATATTACCGTTAATTAAATAAATTGTGGTATAATATTACTGGTGATTTTTATGAAAAAAGTAGTAATTGGCATGAGTGGTGGAGTAGATAGTAGTGTAGCAGCTATATTGTTGCAAAAACAAGGCTATGAGGTAATTGGCCTTTTTATGCGTAATTGGGATAGTAGTATAAATAATGATATTTTAGGTAATCCTACCTTAAATAATAACATATGTCCACAAGAACAAGATTATAATGATGCTTTAAAGGTTTGTGAAAAATTAAATATTCCTTTACATAGAATCGATTTTGTTAAAGAGTATTGGGATTATGTTTTTAAGTATTTTCTTGATGAATTAAGCAAAGGTAGAACTCCTAATCCAGATATAATGTGTAACAAATATATTAAATTTGATATGTTTGTAAAAGAAGCTTTAAAACTAGGTGCTGATTTTATTGCAACTGGTCACTATGCTAGAATAAAAGATAATAAATTGTTAAAAGGTATTGATGACAATAAAGATCAAACCTACTTTTTATCACAATTAAGTAAAAAACAATTATCTAATGTATTATTCCCAGTTGGTGAATTAGAGAAAAAAGATGTTAGAAAAATAGCTTTAGAATATGATTTGATTACTGCAAAGAAAAAAGATTCAACAGGAATCTGTTTTATAGGTGAACGTAATTTCACTAATTTTTTAAAAAACTATTTACCTAATAATCCTGGTAAAATAGTCAATGTGGAAAATAATGAAATAATAGGTGAACATGTTGGTTTAATGTATTATACAATTGGTCAACGTAAAGGACTTAATATTGGTAATAAAACAGAAAGAACTTTCGTTGTGGGGAAAGACATTGAAAAAAACATATTATACATCGCGTTTAATGATGAAAATGAATACTTATTTACAGACGAAGCAGTTATAGATACTGTAAATTGGATAGGGGAAGAAAAACCAACCCAATGTACAGCTAAATTTAGATATCGTCAAAAAGAAATACCTGTTGAATTAGAATTTATCAATGATGATACTATAATTGTAAAATATGAAACAAAAGCAAAAGCTGTAACACCTGGCCAAGCATGTGTGTTTTATCAAGGTGAAGAGTGTCTAGGTGGTGGAATCATTAAAGAAGTACGCAAAAACGGGAAAAAATTGTGGTATTTGTAGGTATACTATTGCTTTACACTTGACATTTGACACAGAAGTGATAAAATGATAGTAGGAGGTTTTAAAGTATGGATAGATTAAATGAAATTTTACATGAATTAGGCATTTCAAAAGTTAAATTAGCAAAATTCTTAGGAGTATCTAGACAAATGATTTATAATTATTTAGAACTAGACGATATTAACAAGTGGCCAAAGGACAAAAAAGTTTTACTATTAAACTTATTAGGTGTTAAGTCTGCCGATGAGATTGACAATATCAAGGTTGACACTGATTACATCATGAATGTTGAAACTCGTGTTAACAGTTTGTTTGAAAACACGTCACGAACTGAATTAAATGAAAATAATGTTATATTCAACGGATTAGGTAAAAAACAAAAAGAATTAATGTGTAATATTGTTGAATTAATGAAAGAAAAATTGGACGATGAAAAGGATCAAGAAGCGTATAATACTTTGAAATATATGTATCACTTTTTACAAACTATGGATAGTTCCCGTGAACTAAAATATATGTTAGGATACATATCAAAAGCTGCAGGTTTCGTTAAACCATTGGAATTCGCTTTCGATGAAGACGAGCAGTTTATTTTCGAGAGTATCTTATTCTCAGCTATGACACTATATCATAACGGTGGAGCGTCAAAATCTAAAATAGCTGAATCGCATAAGAGATTCGTTAATCAAATCGAACATAAAATAGAAGAAAAGATGAGTCGTACTTTAGAACTCAATTCAGCTAAAGTTCAAGCGTTAAAAGAACTAGGATATACGGAAATTAATGAAAAAAATGCTGCTGAAGTATTAGAAAAAATAGCTGAAATTCAATCTAGAAAAGTATCAAGTTATTAAAAGGAGAGGTAAGTCCCCTTTTTTCTTATTAAAAAATTTAAAAGAAGGCTAATATCTTCTACAATTACTACAACTGAAACAACTAAATATTAAATTTAAAAAACATATTAACAAAAATACCGGCAATAATATAATTATTAGTATAACTATAACTGGTAAAAAAATGATAAATAAAAACATAAATAATAAAAAACACATAATAATTACTCCTTGATATAGTTAATGCTAATAAAGAAGTTCTAGTAATAATGAATGCCATAATTTAATATTTAATAATGATTAATGTATGATACAATAGTTATATAAAGATTTGATATTAGTATGATCAAATTGGCTTGTAATATAATACATAATATTTTAATTACAATGTAATACTATACAAACATAATAATAATTACGGTATTTAATAACATAAAACGATAATTAAACAACTTCCTATAATGTATATTATGTTAACTTATGTGTATAGTAATAATAAAAAAAGATAGACTATATTAGAGTAGTCTATCTTTTTTTATTATTAAATATTTTTTACAATAGTAGTAGTTGGCATAGCAGAAATTACTTGTTTGATTTCTAATTCAGCATAAGAAACAGTATAATATGCTTGATGACCTGTAGCAATTATCTCATGGTCTTCTTTTTTTCTTAATCGCCAGTAATAAAGTCCATCTTTACTACTTCTGTAAATTTCAAAATATAAATTCATAAATCTTTCTTCCTTTCTAGCTAGAAGAAAAACAATCAATACTATACAACGACTACAGATATAATAATATATTTCTTTTTTCACTTGACTTAATGTATATAAAAATGATATTATTAAATTGTTCAATATATAATCACTGTTAGCAACTTGATGTATTTTCCATACCTAACAGGATAATTATAACATAGTTTTCAAAAAAACACAAACAATAGTTCGTGCTTTTTTGTTTTTTTTCTAAATCTTTTTATATTCTATAAATTGTAGTGGATTGATACTTCCCTTCTTATTATTAAAAATAACAATTTTTAACAATTAATATATGTAGAATATTTTTTTAAATTCTACTCATAATATTACTGGGTGATAGAATGAAAAGAAATAAGAACGTGCAATCTAATGGTAATAGTAACAATAGAGCCAAAAACAACAACAATAATAATGTAAAAGGTTGTGTTACTAATACTAATAAGACAAATGTTTCTAACCGTCAAAATGTTGGTTTCGATGTTAAATCAACTGATTCTTTTGAACTTGACGAAAATAATGAACATTCGTTTGAATTAAGAGATTAGCGCTTAGCCCAAATAAAAGAGATACATTGTATCTCTTTTATTATTATCTCCCCTCTTCTTCATTTATGTTAATTAAAAAGTAGGTGGTTTATTATCATAAATATACAACCTATTATTAAAAATAAGTAAAATATACGGTAATTATGATATTTTTTGGCTGTTGGTAATAGTTCATAAAAAGATATATGTAACATTATCCCTGCAATAATAGCTAAAAGAATGCCCATAATTGCATTATTAACATACTTACTTAAGAAAAAATATGCTATTAAAGCACCAAATGGTTCTGATAAACCTGAGATAAAAGTGTACAGTAATGCTTTTCTTTTTTTATTAGTGGAATAATATATTGGTGTTGCTATACTAATTCCTTCTGGAATGTTATGGCATGCAATTGCAACACATAATGATACACCTAATTTAATATCGGTTGTTGTTGTCATAAAAGTTGCTATACCTTCAGGTATATTGTGCAGAATAATAGCTAGCATTGAAATTATACCTACCCTATACAGACTACTATTTTTTGATGTATTATCAGGCAAATATTTTTCTATTAAAATTGAAAATAGTATTCCTACAACCACGAAAATTGAACTTATGACCATTGTTGGAAATAGTACAAATTTTGTACTTAATAAATTAATTGATTCGGGTATTAGATCTATGAGTGATATAGTTATCATTACTCCAGATGCAAAGCTTAATGCTCCTATAATAATATTATCACTTTTTTTCTTTATAAAAAAAATTATAATTGCTCCAAGTAATGTAGACAGTCCAGCAATGGTTGTTAGGATAAATCCATATAGAATATTACTCATAGTATCACCTATATAAAATATATGATAAAACAAAAAAAATAAAAGTAAAACTTTTATTTTAAACTAGCTTTTAACATCCATAATTGTTTTTCAAAAAATCTTATATTTTCCGTCATAAGATCGATTGTATTAGCATCATCAATTTCATTAGCATATGTATAAATAGCATTACTAAAGTCTAACATAAAATTAAAATCATTAACGACAACCTCAAATGCTTGTTGTATAGTATAGTCTTGACTTATCATTGACTTAATTGTAGAACTTTCTTCATATTCTACAAGGGATGTAATTGGAAATTTACCTAACATTTTAATGCGTTCTGCTATATCATCATACATAATTGCTACTTGTTCATAATATTCTTGCAATTTTTCATGTACTTGAAAAAAGTCTTCCCCTACTACATTAAAATGTAAATTATAAAGGTTGTTATTTAACACTTTTAAATTAGATAAATACTCATTTAATATATCACTCATATCAGCATTATTGAAACAATTTTTCATAAAAAACCTCCCATAATATATTATGCGAGGTTTTTACCTATGTTATTACATTTTATATTTAATTAGGCTTTCTTTTTGTTTAGCAGTTACTCGATATGATTCTCTTATTTTTTGAATAGCTTTGTTATTAGTCCATTTATCTAATACTTGCCTTTTAAAGACACTTTCAGTTGTATCTGGATATTTGATATAACAAATAGATAAAAGCCAGGAAATTGCCATTTTTACGTAATAATCATCACTTTTAATGTCACAACTAATATCTAATAGTTTATTTATATATTTATCATTTATATAATGATCCAATAGTAATATCAATCCAAATCTTATAGTCCAATTATTATTAGATTTTAAGTATTCATTTATTATAATAAATCCAGCTTCTTGCTCGTTTTTAAATACTTTCATATTAGCAGCAACAATGTCATTAATTGCCCAATTATTTATATAAGGAATAAAATTATCTAGCATGTTTCTTATAATATTTATATCTTCTTTAACATATCCAATAATTAAGCCATGAATAATAATTTCTTCATAACTATTATGCTGATTTAAAGTAATAAATTCGTTATAATTCCCCTTGCTTATATATGAGGCAATATTTTTTAAAATTGGTGTTCTAACACCAAAAAAATTAATATCAGAGTTTAATAAATTTTTATGAAATTGTTGATAATCTAAATCAATATTGTTTTCTAATAAATCTAAAAAAGATTGATAATCCTTTTTAGTCCAATTATCCAAAATCATCAAATTAATGTATTTAGTAAATTAACAAATTCTGTTTGAAGTTCATCTAGTCTTTCTTTACTATTTGCTTCAAATCTAGATGTTAAATTAGGACCAGTATTTGAAACTCTAATTAAAACCCATCCATCTTCGAATTCAACCCTTACTCCATCAATATCGATAAATGAATAGCCTTTATTAATACAATATTGTTTTACTTTCTCAACAATATCAAACTTACTTTCATCAGTAACTTTAAATTTTAATTCTTCAGTTGAATAGTATGTATTAATGCCTTCAAGTAGAGAACTTAATGGTCTATCAGTCTTAGATAATATTTCGATTAATCTTAAACCTGCATATATACCATCATCAAATCCTGGGAATTTATCTCTAAAGTATATATGTCCAGCATACTCACCACCAAAATCAAAATCACCTTCCTGCATCATCATATTCATATATGAATTTCCAGTTCGATACATTACTTTTTCAATATTTAATTTATCTAATTCATCGATTAATGTTTTAGAACATTTTACATCAAATAATGCTTTCTTATTACGCATTTTAGATGCAATATTACGATATACTATAAGCATATATAAATCGGCACCTATAATATTACCTTTTTCATCAACAATACCTATTCTATCAGCATCACCATCGATACCAATTCCCAAATTATAACCTAATTCAATTACTTTTTTACCTAAATCAACCATATTCTTATGAACTGAAGGATCTGGATGATGATTAGGGAAATTACTATCACTTTCACAGTAAAGTGGATAATATTCAATATTTAATGCATCCATTACATCTTTAACAATAATAGAACCAGTACCATTACCACAATCAACAACAGCTTTTATTGGTTTATCGCCAAAGTCAATAGAATTTTTTATTAAATCTATATAATCGTTGCGGATGTCTCGTTCTTCCACATTACCTTGTCCGCTATCAAATTCACATTTATTCGTAAAATCTCTAAAATCGGTAATAAGTTGCCCGTATGCGTTTCCTATTTCAGAGAAAGCCATTTTAAAACCATTATATTCTTTTGGATTATGACTTGCTGTAATCATAATTCCAGTATTAATTTGATAGTGATATCTAGCAAAATAATACATTGGTGTAGTAACTAATCCAATATTAATTACATCTACTCCACTTTCAGTAATTCCCTTTATTAATGCATTAGATAAAATTGGTGATGATTCACGATTATCATACCCAATAATTGCTTTTTTGTTGTTCTCCTTTTTAATATATGTACCATAACTTTTTCCTATAGTGTAGGCTACATCCTCAGTAATTTCTTTACCGTAAATACCTCTTAAATCGTATTCACGAAAAATTGTTTGATCAATATTATTAATAATTTTCATATATTCCTCCTTATTTTAAATTATATCTACTTTCCATGCGGATGAAAATTTTTATAATTTTCTTTTAACTTCTCTGTTGATACATGTGTATATATTTGAGTAGTAGATATATTTGAATGACCTAGTAATTCTTGAATGCTTCTTAAATCAGCCCCATAATCTAATAGATGTGTAGCAAATGAATGCCTTAAGGTATGCGGAGAAAAATCAGTTTTAATATTTTTTTCTCGTGCCATTTTTTTAACAATCTTAAAGAAACCTTGCCTTGTCATTTTTTTGCCATGATTATTTAAAAAAATATAATCATTATATTCTTTTTTTAATAGGCTTTCCCTATAATAGGTCAAATATTCACTCAAGGCTGATAAAGCGTAATCCCCTATTGGGATAATTCTTTCTTTGTTACCCTTCCCCATTGTTCTTACTAATGCCATTTTGATATCAATATCCTGAACTTTAAGATTAATCAATTCAGTCACTCTTAGTCCGGATGCATACATTAGTTCAAGCATAGCTTTATTTCTAAAACTAAAATTATCCTTCAAATTTATATCTAAAAGTGACTCTATTTCTTCCTTTGATAAAATTTTTGGCAAACTTTTTCTAATTTTTGGCATTTCAATAAATTCCATTGGATTATAAGTAATATCTTTTTCCATTATCATGTATTTATAGAAGCTTCGTAGACAAGATATATGTCTTGATACACTTTTATCATTTAATTTTTCGGTTCTTAAGGACTTTAAATAATCATCAATAGTTTCTTTTCTTATAGCATTAATTGTTATGTTTTTATTACTACAAAAAAAATAGAATCTATCTAGGTCTTTTTCATATGATTCAATAGTATTACTACTATATTTTTTGTCAATTAATAAATAATTTAAAAATTCATTTATTTTATCCTTGAACTCTCTCATCTTATCCACCTATTATAATTATACCAAAAATACTATTAATTTGCTATAATATTTGGTAAAATAATAACAGGTGATAAATATGAATGAACCATTAGCAATTAAATTAAGACCTAAATGTATTGAAGATATTATTGGCCAAAAACATTTAATTGGAGATAATAAAATTATTAGTAATCTAGTTAAAAATAATCGTCTTTTTTCAATGATTTTATATGGAAAGCCTGGAATTGGTAAGACAAGTATAGCTGTTTCTATTGTAAATCAACTTAGTTTAAGGTATCGTTTGTTAAATGCAGTTATTAATAACAAAAAAGACTTTGATATTGTTGTAGAAGAAGCTAAAATGTATAATGGTATGGTTGTTATAATGGATGAAATTCATAGATTAAATAAAGATAAGCAAGATTTACTGCTACCCTATTTAGAAAGTGGATTAATTACTTTAATAGGAATGACTACATCTAATCCATATCACAAAATTAATCCTGCTATCCGAAGTCGTTGTCAGATTTTTGAACTTAAAGAACTTAATGAAGAGGATATAGTAGAAGCTGTTAATAAAGCTATTAAAAGTAATGAACTACCGGATATAAAAATTGATGATGAAAGTATAAGTTATATTGCTAAATTATCAGGTGGTGATTTAAGATATGCGTACAATATTTTAGAAATGGCTTATTATTCTACTAATGATTTTAACATTAATTTAGAAGTTTTGAAGAATATTAATAGTAAACCTGCCTTTTTTCATGATAAAAATGAAGATGGTCATTATGATGTAATAAGTGCTTTTCAAAAATCAATTAGAGGCAGTGATGTTAATGCTGCATTACATTATTTAGCTAGATTAATTGAAGTTGAGGATTTGGATATTATATATAGAAGAATGACTGTTATTGCCTATGAAGATATAGGTTTAGCGAACCCCTCTATGGGACCTAAAGTTGATGCAGCCATTAATGCATGTGAGAGATTGGGATTACCAGAGGCTAGAATACCTTTAAGTGTAGTTGTAATTGAACTTGCTTTATCTCCAAAATCAAACAGTGCATATTTAGCCCTAGATGCCGCTTTAAATGATATCCGAAGTGGAAATACAGGAAATGTACCTTCTAATATCAAAACCAGCTCTAAGGAGTATCTATATCCACACAACTATCCAAATGGATATGTTAAGCAGCAATATATGCCGGACAAATTAAAAAATAGGCAATATTATAGTCCAAAGACAACTAGTAAATTTGAAACAAGTTTAAAAAGTGTTTATGATAACCTAAAAAAAAGTAGTTAATAACTACTTTTTTAAATGCTACGTCTAATTATATTATCTAACTGCTCTATTGTTGGCTCATTACCATTTCCATACAACTGTGTAATATTAAATCCAAAGGTATTTTTAAAACTGTATGTTGTGTTTGGAGTTCTAAAATATAATGAGAAAATACTTTGATTACTTTTTGTCGATCTTTGAGTAAGAGTAACAAACTGGTTGTTTGTATCAGTTATATTTGGTCCGAATGTGTTACCAATTTTTATATTGATATACCCTTCTCCTTTTACCTCAGTATAATAGTAGTACAAATCTGTATCACTAGTTATACATGAATTTGATGGAAAATAGGCAAAATTAGCAGACGATACATCACTAGTCGTTATAAATGTATGAATACCATTTGTAATAGTATAATCAGTAACTCGATGAGCGTAATAGTTATCATAATTAAGAACTAAATTTAGTGAGTTTATAGTAAGATAAGAATCACAAACGATTTCAGCTACACCACTACCATTAATAACTGCTTTTTGACAAATTTTTTTCGTGATCGGATCAATAACATCCTTACCTATTAAACTATTTATTGTTTTTTCTGTTGAACCGGTATATGCTGCAATAGCTGGATTTATATAATTATTTTCCATATATGTTTTCAAATAATCATTTACAATAACTTCTCTTGTTACTTCTTGCCCTATATTGCCAAATTGGTCTGTTGAATTATATCTTATTACATAACTTCCTGGTGTGTGTGTGTCTACTGAACCTGTTATTTCAATAGAACTTCCATCATCAGTAAATGCACCAAGTTCATTATAATTAGAGCCTAGTTCTATTGTTAAATTAGAACTTCCATTTAGCGTAATGATTGGGGGTATTGTGTCAATATTCATCACATGATATGTCGTGCCACTAACTACATTAGTTCCATCTGTAATTCTTGCGATTACACTACCGTTATCTGTAAAAACTAATTCTTTTGTGGCATTTGGGGCATGCACTTCTTCCCAAGTTAAAGCATTATCTAGACTATACTCATAAACATAATTTGGTAATCTAATTGGGTAGTAAATTGTTACGGTTGCAGCATCGGTCCATCCATCCGGGGTTATGCTGTAAGTTGGTAATGGAATATCACTTGTTCTTACTACTAACTGTTCTGATACAGTTGATAATTCATTGTTGTTATATACTTTTACTTTAAACGTGTAATTTGTATTATTTGTTAGTCCTGTAAAATTATATACATTACTAATTTGTTTTGGTGTCCAAGTTACTCCATCATCCTTACTAAATTGATATCCATTTATTCCGCTTTCTAAATCTTCAGCAGTAGCTAAGATAGTAATTGAACTACTTGTTACTAGATTTGATGTTATTGATAATATAGGTGGGGTTGTATCTAACTGATCACAACTTCCTTCTATTATTATAATTTCTTTATATGTTCCACCTGCACAATATTTTCCGTTACTCACTTTATCTAATTCTAATATACCATCTTCGTTTTTTAAAATTTTACCGCTTGTAAAATTTTTATTTTTCATTTGGATTCTATCGTCCATTACATTTATTCCATCATCTGGAAAGACTTCAAATTCATTTCCTGCTATATATAAATCTGCGGCTGAAAAGACACTTCTTAAACTTTCCTTATAAGAAGATATTTGAACTTTTTTTATTACACCTAATACTAAAGGTACTGATATTAGTGCCACTAATGCTAATATCACTATTACTGCTAGTAATTCTATTAAAGTAAATCCTTTTTTCATTTGTTGACTCCTTTATCTTATCTTTTAAAATTATATCAACATTATTGTTAATAAGTCAATGAAAGGCAATTTAAATAATAAAAAAAGAAGGATGTTCTTCTTTTATAAGCCTAAGATAAATAATTCTAATCCAAGATTTTTATCAATTAATCCGCTTTTTATATTTATATCCAAATCAGCAAGATCATTTAAATGTTGCAGTAAAGCACTACTCTCGTACTCCCTACTCTTTTGTAAGGCTAATCTGATGCGATAGGGGTGTATATTTAAATTGCTTGCTATATCTTTTTCGGTATAACCTTTTTTATATAATTCCTTTGTTTGATATATTATTCTGATTTGATTTGCTAGTATAACAATTATTTTAATTGGTTCTTCATTGAGTTTAAGCATCTCTTTATATATTTCAATTGCCCTACCTTTATTTTTCGCAACAATATGTTCAATTAGTTCAAATAAATCAGTGTCTATTGTTTTACATGTTAAATTAAAAATATCATCTGCGTTTATTTGCTTATCAGTATCTTTATAAATTTTGATTTTTGAAATTTCTTGATCTAATATACCTAAATTTTTACCAACTCTATCAATTAATAAATTAATGTTTTCATTACTAATATTATAATCTTCAAATAGTTCTTTAACAATACTGTTAATATTATTTGGTTTATTAAAATCTTTTACAACACCAGATTCTTTTATAAGTTTAACAATTTTTTTTCTTTCATCAAGTTTTTCGCTATTAACTATAAAAATAATAAGGGTGTTTGGATTAGGATCTTTTAAGTATGATACTAGCATATCTAAATTATGGTTTATTTCACCTTTTTTTGATACACCTGTAAAAATATAACTATCGGAGACAATAATTGCCTTGTTGTCGCCAAATAAAGATATCATCATTGCATCTTCAAGTATATTATCTATAAGAGTAATACTTAAATCATAAGTATTAATATCTATATCACTAATATTTTTTTCTTTTAAAATATTCTTTACTTCTCTTTCGATTAAAAAAGTTTCTAAACCATATAGTAAATATATCACATTATCACTACCTTCTAATCAATTACAATATAGGGGTTATTAATACTTCCTTTGCCACTAATATTAATATCACCATTTAAATAAATAACAGGGTAAATTAAATATCCTGGTGTTTGGGTTTCAACGGAGATTAATAGCCCGTTACTTTTAATAGCCCATGCATTTAAATTTCCACTAGCAGTAGCAGTAAGTGTCCAAAAACTATTATTTCTAACAAGAAAATTGTTATTTTTACATACCTCTGTTGAATCATATGCACCCATTTGACAACTGATTTTTAAGTAATCACTAGCTGTAATTAAACCTAGTTTGCCAGAATATACAGGTGATTGTACGGTGGTTGATATTATGTTGTTTTTTTCTTGTTCAATATCAGTACTTAAACTTTGACTAATGAAACGCACTCCCCCAATATACCAATTTGCATCTTCAATTTTTGAGTCTGCACTAGTAAAATCAATAGATATTGTATCAGCTATATTATTGCTGTTAACCCAACTTTCAAGTTGATCTTTTATTGTGGAAGTTTGCCAATCGTTTTCATTTGTATCATTCCATACATTATTATTTATTTCACTTAGTTCATCTGTAGTAGTAGAACAATCATTATTACTAGGTTTACCATAGTACACCATTTTGATTGAATTATTTTGAGCTATATTGATAATTTGCCAACACCTGTTTTCAAAAACTATAAAGTTATTAGGGTTTTTACCTTTAAAATAATATTTAGATGAAAATGGTGAATCTTCATCTAGTCCGGTTGCTATTGTATCTAAATATAACCCATCACCGTCGTTTACAATATTCTCTTTAATTATCTTTTCGCTACCACTTAATAGATAGTTATTTTGGATTAAGTAAATCCCACCTGCTATAACTATCAAGGTTATTAATAAAACAATAAATATTAATCCGTTTCTCTTTTTCATAGGCCACCACTTTCATTATTTTTTAATATAATCAATGTAGATTACTAATCTTATTATATCATTAATTATACCGTTTTTAACAAAAAAATAAATAATTTATCGTTTAATATCATTGTAAATAGAACGTAATGTTTTTGTAAATAAAAAAGAATTATTAGTTAATTCTTTCATTTATTATTTTCTAACTTACCATTTACCAAGTAATATAAGATATCGACAGATTCTTTTACTTTATTAGAATGGGATACTATTATTACACATTTATTATCATTGTGGGCAAGTTCAATTAGAAGATCAATTATTTCTGTTTCTGTTTCTTTGTCCAAATTACCAGATGGTTCATCAGCTAAAATTACCTCTGAATCATATGATAAGGCTCTTGCAATTGAAACACGTTGCTGTTCCCCGCCTGATAGATGTAATATTTTTCTATTTGCTTTAGCTTTATCGAGTCCCACCTTATTTAATAATTGGTATGCTTTTTGTTCTCTGTTTTTAACTTTAACATTACTTATATCCATTGATAATATAACGTTTTCAAGTGCTGTTAAGTGTGGTAATAAGTTGTAACTTTGGAATATAACGCCTATTTCATTACATCTATAATTATCTCTATTTATTTTTGCTAAATCGGCTTCTTTGTACGTAATTGTACCTTTATCAGTGACCTCTAATCCAGCAATAAGCGATAAAAGTGTTGTTTTACCAGCCCCACTTTTACCAAATACCCCATATACTTTTCCAGCTTCAAAGTCCATATTAATGTTTTTCAAGACATATTTTTCATTGTCGTAACTAAAACTGACATTATCAATTTTAATAATACTCATATTTCTCCTCCTACGCTCTATTTTGTAATATTTTATTTGGCTCATATTTATTAACAAACATAACTGATATTAAACCACTAATAACCGTTAAAAATAAACTAACAATCATCAATTGAATAATCGTAATGATATCAACATTGACTTCTAATAAACTGATATAATCTGTTGGTTGATTATTTCTATTAAATGCGGGATTAACTCTTCCAAAACCAGCACGATTAAAGTTACCAGGTCCAAAGTTATTTTGTTGGTTACTTATTTTTTCCTCATAACTAGTAATTTCTTGTTTTAGCATTTGGTTTGTAACTGGTTGCGACAATATAGTCCCTATTGTTGTACCAATTGCGAGTGATATTATTGCAACAATAAATATTTCAGTTATTAGTTGGGTCGCTACTTTCTTTTTACTCATACCAATTGCTCTTAATACACCAATTTCATATTTTCGTTCACGAATGTTTATCATATTGATAATTCCTAATACTAATCCCCCAACTAGTAAAATTACTATAAGAAAGCTAAATGAAAAATTACTTAAGTTTTCAATTGGTTTTATTTTTTCTAAAGTAGCACTCTCATTTGTTGTTATTGCATACAAATTGTTCAATCCTTTACTTCTTACTTCTTGTTCAAAATTAGTAATATCATCAATATTATTCAGATAGTATTTTGCAGTAAGTCCTTGTGAATTTCTCATTATATTTCCATTAGTATTAGTAGTATCATCTAAGAGTTCATCTACACTATTAATATTTGTGAATATTTGATTACTACTATTCATGGCATTCATATTCATAAATCCATTACTTTGTATCTCGTTATTATCTTCAAAAATACCTATAATTTCAAATTCATATTTTTCTTCTTCATTATTAGGTGAATAAATATTAACCTTATCTCCTATCTTTAGGCCGTTTTCTAAAGCCAATTCTTCACTAATAACAATTACTTTATCTGTACTATCTTTATCAATCATTACGCCATCAATTATCTTTCTTATTCCCTCAACAAAATCATTTATATAAGCGGAATCTGAATATGCAGAAAGTCTAAAATCTCCTATTGATCCAATTTGTCTTCCACCAAATCCACCACTTTGATTAGTATTACCATTTATTTCATCATATGTGACAGCTGCAACATTTTCAATTGAAATAGTTGTTTCCAAAGTATAGTAATAATCACTTACATAAGTAGAGTCACCATAATATTTAACTTGGTCTATATCAAGTGTTTGAAAATTTGCCCTTTCTTCTTCCGTTGCATCTCTAAAATTCATTGAATTTAAAGTGAAACTTATTTCAACAGGGTTACTATATCTATAACTATCAACTAATGTAGTACCAGATTTATTAATGGTTAAAGCAACGCAAGCACTAATAGTGATGGCAGTTATAATAATTCCAATTAAAATGTTTCTTCCCTTACCTCTAATAATATTTAAATATGCATTTTTTACAATATACATAACAATCACTTTTCCTTTCCTAATAATTTTATTTTTTTTATGTGTAATTATGGTGAAGATATATTGATAAATAAATGAAAATATTTAATTGTAAAATTTAACAATGGGTGCTATAATATTGGCAAGGGAGGTTTTGAATATGATAAAATTAGGAAAATTACCAAATGGTGTTGCCCTTTTTGATATGAATGAAAGAACTAAAGTAGTCATTCAAAAGGAAAATGAGCAGAATATTTTAGTGTGTTTTGATACTACTGAATATGATAAAGTTAATTCTTTAGAAAACTGGTTTGTAAAAGATTTTGATATTTCAAGAAAAGATAATCCAGATATTTGCGAGGCACTAGATAAACTTTATATTCAGTATTATAATATGGTTAAAGAAAACCGTAACAAATTTTCGTTTGTTGATTATAAAGCACCAGCTAAAAAACTTTATTTATTTAGAACCGTTTGTGGAGATAAGATAGAATTATTGTACCCTTCAGAAGATAATGCTATTGAAAATAGCACTTGGCTTGGATTAACAAGATTTGAAAATCGAGGTTATATGTTAACTTTTCATAAATCGGTTACTGATAAAAATAAAAAAAGTGTTTTAATAAGAAACAGTGGTTCAAGAATACCCGATTTATTTCCTTTATATGAAAAGTGCTTTAATGTGATTGAATTATTAGCTATTAAAGATGTTAAAGAATTAGATCGTGAGTTTTATCAAAATATTGAGAAAGAACAACTAAATGCAAAACATTTAAATTTTACAAAATAAAAAGGATTATGATGATTAGATATCACAATCCTTTTTTTATTTCAAAATGAAAAGTAGTTCCTTTTCTTTTTTTTGATTTAACTCCAAATTTAAAATTATGTAATTGCAAGATATTTTTAACGATTGCTAAACCTAAGCCAGTACCAATTGTACTTCTTTTATGATTTTTATCAACCTTATAGTATTTATCCCAAATAAAATTAATATTTTTTTCATCTATACCTTTACCAGTATCAATGATTTCTACTAAGTATGAATCATCTTTTGAAATAACTTTTATTTCAACTTTCTTATCTTTCCCAGTATAATTAATAGCATTATTAATTAAATTATATATAACTTGTTCTATTTTTTTCTTATCTGCAGTTACAATTACACTTTCTTTATGTTGAAAAATAAACTCATAACCTTCTTTTTCTTTTAATATTGTATATCTTTTTAATATTTTATTAATTAGGTCAACTATATCAAAATCTTCGTATTTAAGTGTACTTATTTTCGATTGCATGCTAGATAAATCCAAAATATCATTTACAAGGCAATTTAATCGATCAGATTCTTCTATAATAATATTTAGATTATTATTTCTTTTTTCCTTATTATTATGGGTTAAATCTCTAACCATTTCCGCGTATGCCTTAATCATTGTCAACGGTGTTTTTAAGTCATGAGAAACATTTGCTAGCAACTCTCTTCTTAATTCATCTGTTTTGTCTAGTTCATCTCTTGCATAGTTTAAGGTATCTGCAAGTTCATTTATTTCTGCTATATTTTCATTTGTTTTGAAAACAACGTCGTACTGGCCATTTGCCATTTTTTTAGCAGATTCATTTATTTTAATAATAGGATTTGCAATTTTACGCGATATAAAATAAGCAATAATAAACGATAACAAAAGAACAATAATTGTAACGTATATTAATTGATTTTTCAAAATCATTATAGTAGAATCAAGTGGTTCTAAAGAAGCATTAACAAATCCATATGTATTATCATCTAACTTCATACCATATATTAAAGTTTTATTATCAAAACGAGGATTAATTACCATATAACTTTTTTTTGTTAAACCACTATTTATAAATTCAATTTTATAAGTAATGGATAATTGAGGTGATCGCGTTTCTAATATACAACCACGGTTGAAGTTATTAGAACTATAAATTATATAATTGTTTTTTACTACGTCAACACAAACGCCTTTTTCATATGCAATATCTTCAAACAGTTCTTCATAATTTTGAACATTTTTTGTTTCTAATATTTTATCGACTATGTGTCCTAATTCTTTTGTTTTTACCCATTCATAATATGAATCTAAAAAAATAACTTGAAATACCCATAAAAAGGCTAAAATTGTTACTGAAAATATAATTAAATATAACCAAACTTTGACTTTTAAACTATCTTTCCTTAATTTCAAGTTTATAACCCATCCCTCTTACTGTAACAATTAAATCGCGATATTTTCCGAGATTATTTCTAAGCATTTTAACATGAGTATCAATCGTTCTCGCATCCCCATAAAAATCATAGCCCCACAATTTACTTAATAACTGTTCTCTTGATAAAGCAATATTTTTATTTTGGATAAAATAGCATAATAGCTCATATTCTTTTGGAGTCAATTTTATTTCATCAGACTCAATAAATACGGTATGCCCTTTATAATCAATTAATAAATCATTATATTTAAAATTATCATCATCAATCAATTGATTATTTCTTTTCATAATAGCTTTAATTCTAGCTATTAATTCTTTAGGACTAAAAGGTTTTGTTATATAATCATCAATCCCAAGTTCAAAACCAAATAATTTATCATATTCATCATTACGAGCTGATAGCATAATTATTGGTATGTTTTTAATTTTTTTAATTTCTTTGCAAGTCGTAAATCCATCCAATTTTGGCATCATGATATCTAATACAATTAAATCAACATCTTGATTTTTTACTATTTCTATTGCTTCGATTCCATTATCTGCCTCAATAATTATGTATCCTTCATACAAACAATATTCTTTTATAACGTCTCTAATTAATTTTTCATCATCAATGACGAGTATTTTCATATTAACACCCACTTCTATTTATTATTATACATTTTTTTGTGTATGTTTTGTGAAAAAAAGTAAGTATAAAAAAATAAAGATAAAATTTAATCTTTATTTCAATTTCAATTCAAGTTCCTCTAAAATATTTTCTACCTTTGGAATAAATCCTTCTTTATTAGGTAAATAAATTGGAAATTGATAATAGTAACCTGGATATGGATTACCTTCTACTAAACATGGTCCATTAGGAGTAACCGCAACATCCCATCCAATATATTTAATATTTGGACAAATTTGACTTGCTTCTTCTACTAGTTTAACACATGCCTCCCAGTCTTTAATTTCAATTCCAACAAGTTTTTCTTCAGTTGTTGGATGTTTATAGTAAACATGTTCTAATAAATCAGTTGCAGGATAAATTGTTTTACCAACTTTTTCATCAATAGGAATTACCATTCCTCCACTGCAAGTATTATCAACAAATCCACCATTTCCAACTCTTAAAAAAGAAGTTAAAATAAATGTTTTTTTATTATTGGTAATAGTTATAATTCTAATTGTATTAACCGATTTATCATAAATCTTATTTAGATAATCAACTTGCTCAATAACTTCCTCAATTAAGTTTAATTTATTTTCTTTTAAATAATTTAATAGTGTCTTAAAACATGAAAAATCATCAACCTTTAGTTTCTTAATACCTACTCCACCACTACCATTATTGGGCTTTGCGATAACGATTTTTTTATCTTTAATCCACTCATGAAATTCTTGTTCATTATTGCCATCTAGATAAAACCATTCTCTTTTAACAAATTTATCAAATAATTTATTGAATTCATTTTTATTATCTAATTTATGCATGTCGTTTTTGTTGTTTAAAAAGGCAACTAGTTTGTTATTATATCCTCTTGTAATATAAGTTTTTCGATCTTTATGATTTAATTGATATAACCCAAAGTGCAGGTAATCATTATATCCAGCTCCATATTTAATAGCACACCAAATAATATCAACTAATACTAAAAATGACCATTTTTTCGTTCTTTTTCCAACTTCTTTAGCAGTCTCAAACATTTTCGAAAAATTAATTTTGTTAAAAATTCGCATAATATACTTAATTCTCTTCATACCATTACTCCTTTATTTGCTATATTACATTTATTATATCACTTAATTTTATATTTTTAACAAATTTCGATTTATTTTTCACTTAAAAAAACAAAATAAACCCTATGTGTAAAACACATAGGGCTATACGTCATCATTTCGATGACACTATTATTATATCCAGTTTTCATAATATATTCATAAAAAATATTTATTTAAATATCCAAATAATTACTATTAATGCAAGAACTAGGCGATACCACATAAATATTTTAAAGTCGTGTTTTTTAATATAACGAAGTAAGAATTCAATACATAATAAGCCAGAAATAAATGCAACTAATACACCAATTATGAAAGTTGATACATTTGAACTAATTATTTCCATTGTTCCATCTTTAAATAAAGTTAGAATGACTGCTCCAAGTACAACAGGTGCTGATAAGTAGAAAGAAAATTTTGCACTATCTTCTCTATTTAACTTCATAACACGTCCAGCTGCAATTGTTGTTCCTGATCTGGAAAAGCCTGGTATTAAAGCAAAAACTTGTGAAAAACCTATAACTAATGCATCTTTAATACTCATTTTTGAAAAATCTTTAGATGTTGAAAAATTTCGGTCAACAGCATATATAATAATCCCCATAACAGCAAGTGCTAAAGCGATAACGATATAATTTCCTCTTATCACACTGTCAATAATGTCTTCGAATAAAAGACCAAATATAGCGGCTGGTATTGTGGCAATTACTATGAACCAAAATATTTTCCCTTCATTATCTTTAGGTCCTTTAGTAATACCTTTGATGAACATATTTAAAAAATCTTTAAAAAAGTATACAACTATTGCTAATAGGGTTCCTAAATGCAGTGCAATATCAAAAGATAATGCCATATTGCTTCCAATTTGGTCACCTATATTAAAAATATCACGAAAAATAATTAAATGAGCAGAACTTGATATAGGTAAAAATTCACCTATTCCCTGTACTATCGCTAAAATTATTACTTCAAGCATGTTTATTCATCTCCTAACTTATATGCAGTAAAATAACCTGTTAAACCTAAAATTAGGCCTATTATAATTTGAATTATATCTACATTCAATTCAAATAATGGTTTTATTATCATTATAATTGAGGCTAAAACTATACCAATGATAGCAAAGTATGTTTTTATTTCATATTTTTTTAATAAAAATTCTATCATTTTTGAAATTACTACTACTCCAATAATAATACCTATGCCAAAAGGCACTAAAATAATAATATTATTTGTTAAGTTATCAAAATTAGTTAAGTTACTAACAGTTGTAATTATCGGTTTATAGTAACCTAAAAGAATTAAAATAAATGAACCACTAATTCCTGGAATGATCATTGTAGCAGCTGCTATTAATCCAACTATAAATAATTTAAAATAACCAAATACAGTTAAGTTATCGAAACTAACTACGTTATTGTCATTACCTAAAACTGTAATTAATAATACTAATGAAAACGCAATTATTAATGTAATTAAATTAGAAAAATTTTTATTATTAGTTCCCGTTTTTCTATATAACATTGGTAATCCTCCAACTATAAGTCCAACAAAAAATATAGTTGTTGGGAATGGATAATTGTCTAAGGAAAAACCAATTAACTTACTAGCAAGTAGGATTGCTAAAACAGCACCTATACCAATAGGTATTAGGAATTTCATGTTTTCTTTAAAATTTTTAAAAAAATGACTGATTGTATTAATTAGCTTTTCATATAACCCCATTGTAATAGCAATTGTACCACCGCTAACACCAGGAATGATATTGGCAAGCCCAATGAATGCGCCTTTTATTATAAGAGTAAGATTGTTCATTATTTATCCTCTTTTCTTTAAAATAATCTATATAATTATAACATAAAAAAAAGAAAAAGTGTTTTTTCTTTTTAAATTTTATACTAAACTTGTTCAAATTGAGAGTTATATAATTTTGCATAAAAACCATTTTGACTTAATAAATGTTCATGATTACCTTGTTCAACAATATCGCCGTTATCCATAACTAAAATTAAATCAGCATTTTTAATAGTAGACAAGCGATGAGCAATTATAAAACTTGTTCTACCCTTCATTAATTCATCCATTGCTTCTTGGATTAATATTTCTGTTCTAGTGTCAACACTACTCGTAGCTTCATCTAAAATTAAAATTTTAGGGTTTGCTAATATAACTCTAGCAATAGTTAATAATTGTTTTTGTCCTTGAGATATATTACTTGATTCTTCATTTAAAACCATATCGTAACTATCAGGTAAAGTTTTAACAAAGTGATCAACTCTAGCCGCCTTAGCTGCTTTTAGTACCTCTTCATCAGATGCATTTAATTTACCATATCTGATATTTTCTTTAATAGTTCCATTAAATAACCACGCATCTTGTAAAACCATTCCAAAGATATCTCTTAGTTTATTGCGATTAAAGTTTTTAATATTGTGATTATCTATTAATATTTCACCATCATTCACATCATAAAAACGCATTAGCAATTTCACCATTGTTGTTTTACCAGCACCAGTTGGGCCTACAATAGCAATCTTTTGGCCACTTTTTATTTTATCATTAAAGTCATTGATGATTATTTTATCTTCATCGTATCCAAATTTAACATTATTAAAGGTTACTTCTCCTTTTATTTTTTCTATAGAAACAGGATTTTTAACAATTTGCTGTTCCTCTTCTTCATTTAGAAATTCAAATACTCTTTCAGCTGCAGCAGCAGTTGATTGCATCAAATTAACAACTTGTGCTACTTGAGCTAAAGGTTGAGTGAATGAACGAATATATTGAGTGAACGACAAAATGGATCCTACTTCTATTTTGTTTTTAATTACTAAATATCCACCCAAAATAGAAATGACTACATATCCAATATTACCTATAAAAACCATCATTGGCATCATCATACCAGATAGAAATTGACTTTTCCAAGCTGAAGAGTATAAAGTATCGTTTATTTCATTAAATGACTTTACTACATTTTCTTCATTGTTAAAAACTTTAACAATATCATGACCACTAAATGTTTCTTCAACTTGACCATTAATATGTCCTAAATATTCTTGTTGTTTTTGAAAATGTACTTGTGATTTTTTAACAATAAATCCAATTCCTCCTAATGATATTGGAAGAATTAAAAGTGATGCTAATGTCATAATAGGACTTATTGATAACATCATGAAAAGGACTCCAATAATTAAAACAAAAGAAGATATAACTTGTGTCATACTTTGATTCAAATTTTGGCTCAATGTATCAACATCATTAGTAATGCGAGATAGTATCTCTCCAGTTGTATTTTTTTCAAAATATCGCATTGGCATTTTATTTATTTTATGAGAAATTTCTTTTCTAAGTTTATAAGATAATTGTTGTGAAATATTGCTCATAATAAAATTTTGAATGAAAGAAAATACTAAACTAAGAACATAAAGAATAACTAAGAAAAATAATATTTGACCTATTTTATCAAAGTTAATGCCTCCTCCAGCTACACCAGTTACTTTTTTTATTAATCCATTAAATATTTCGGTTGTTGCTTCTCCTAAAATTTTTGGACCAACAATCGAGAAACAAGCACTACCAATAGCAAAAATAATTACTAATAAAATTCCTATTTTATAAGCAGATAAATATTTAAAAAGTAGTTTCATAGTCTGTTTAAAATCTTTAGCTTTTTCACCACCAGCGAAAGGACCCGGACCACCCATTGGACGTTTGGGGAAATTTTTCTTGTCATTATTCACAGTCTAGTTCCTCCTTTGAAAGTTGTGATTCTGCAATTTGCTTGTAAACATCACAATTTTTTAGTAGTTGTTCATGTTTCCCAATTCCGACAATTTTACCATCGTCTAAAACAATAATCTGTTCGGCGTGCATAACGGTACTTATTCTTTGGGCTACAATTAATACAGTACTTTTCTTTGTTTCTTTTTTTAGGGCTGCTCTTAAAGTAGCATCGGTTTTGTAATCAAGTGCAGAAAAACTATCATCGAAAATATATATATCTGGTTTGGTTGCTATTGCTCTAGCAATTGATAAACGTTGTTTTTGTCCTCCAGATACATTAGTTCCACCTTGGGCAATTTTTGAATCAAATTGTTCACTTTTTTCCGAAATGAAATTAGTAGCTTGTGCAATATCAGATGCTTTTTTCATTTCTTTATCACTTATGTTTATATTTCCATATTTAATGTTTGAAGCAATTGTACCAGAAAAAAGAATTCCTTTTTGTGGTACATAACCTATTTTGGATCTCAACTCATGTTGTGTAACATTTCTAATATCTACTCCATCGATTAAAATAGAACCAGTAGTTACATCAAAAAATCTAGGAATTAAATTTATTATAGTAGATTTACCGCTTCCGGTACTTCCTATGAATGCTGTAGTTTCACCAGGTTTAGCAATAAAATTAATATCCGTAAGAACATCAGCATCGGCATCCGGATATCTAAATGTAACATTTTTAAATTCGACATATCCTTTATTTTTAGATTTAAATGTTTGTGGTTTTGCAGGATCCTTAATCGAATTTTTTGTTTCAAGCACTTCATCAATTCTGGCAGCAGATACACTAGCACGTGGCAACATTATAGAAACCATTGAAATCATTAAAAAAGCCATAATTATTTGCATAGTATATTGGATAAATGCCATCATATCCCCTACTTGCATAGTTCCATTGTTGATACTATGTGCACCATTCCACACTATGACTATAGCGATGACATTCATAATAAACATCATCATCGGCATCATTAAAGCCATAACTCTATTTACAAATAAATTAGTTTTCATCAAGTCAATATTAGCTTTATCAAAGCGTTTTTCTTCGTGTTTTTGAGTACTAAAAGCTCTTATAACTGAAATACCGGTCAATATTTCGCGACTTACTAAATTTAATTTATCAATTAACTCTTGAATTAATTTGAATTTAGGTATTACAACCATAAATAGGAATAAAACGATTGATAGTATTGCTCCGACGGCAACCCCTATAATCCACGCCATTGAATTATTAGTACTAAAAACTTTTAATATACCTCCAATACCTAAAATTGGAGCATAAATAACAATTCTAAGCATTAATACTAGTACCATTTGTACTTGTTGTATATCATTAGTACTGCGTGTTATTAAAGAAGCGGTAGAAAATTTCTTCATTTCTGATGAAGAAAAAGATACTACTTTTTTAAATATATTACTTCTTAAAGTCTTGGCTACAGTTGCAGCTACCTTAGCGCCAATTAGTCCCACTACTATTGATGCAACCATACTTAATAAAGCAATTACTAGCATTTTTGTACCAATAAATAAAATATAGTTAGTTTGTTTTTTGTTTATATTAATACCAATTGTTTTATATTCATCTTTTATATAGGCAATTGCTCCTTGAATAATAATATTTTCCGGTAAAACATCAATACTTTTTTCAATTTCAGAAAATAATGCCATTTTTTGTTCTTCTGGTACCATACTTATCAATGTTAGAAAATCAGTGTTTTCATCAACATTAGGTATTGATGGCATGCTACTTAATAAATTTTTCTTCATAACGTCAACTTGATCACTATCACCACTTAAGCCACTAATTATCATTAACGGTTTAAGTAAAATTGAATTCATTTGTTCGAGTTTATTACCATCAACATTATTTAATTCATATAAATTTTCACTTTCTATTAAAGGATACTTCTTTTTATAATTTTCAAACTCTGTATTAGATAAATCGTTTTTATTTAATAACTTATAATTGTCTATTACAAATTGTCTATCACTATCATTTAAAAACAATAATAAGTTGTTGTAAGTACTTTCTTTAATAACTGTAGGAGTAACATTTTCTATTCCTCCTTGCTGTATTCCTATATTTACAATCTTAGAAGTATATTCCGGTAATGACAAATCACATGTTGCCTGAATAAGTAATAATATTATTATAAATATAATGGGCATAATAGATTTTTTTAGATATTTTAATAATTTAAACATTTAGTTTCCACCTTCTACTTGATATAAATCCCTTGTTTTAACATTCTTAATTGGTTTTTATATTTATTTTGAATCAAGTCAACTGACTCTGGTTTTTTAACTATTTTTACTAAATTATGAATCGTTAACATCATAATCATATTTAAGATATCAATTATATCATCCTTAGAATCTATATTGAGGTTGCTATAATCAATTGATTCTAAAAAACATTCTAATTCTTTTTCCATTTTTTCAGGAGAATATTTTGAAAAAATAGGATATTCGTTTTTAAAGTTAACGTTCATTAAAACGTTTTTAAAAAATGACTTATTTTCATCAGATAAACAAAAAGATACAAGATATTCAAAAAAAATATTAAAACCAGTAATTAAATCACCATTGTTCTTTTTGAATATATCTTTTGCCACATTAAAAAATTGTTGGCGATTTTGTTCTAATAGATAAAAATAGATATCTTCTTTATCTTTAAAATACATATAAAAACTACCTCTTGATATATTTGCTTCTTTAATAATTTGATTGATTGAAGCATCCGTTAAAAGGACTCTAGTAAATTCGTTTTTAGCAGCACTAATTAATACTTGCTGTTTAGAAATTGGTAAATTTAAGAATGTTTGACTAGGCATTATTATCACCTCTATTAATATATGACACATTGTCATAACTTACTAATTATACTACCATAAAAATTTTTAGTCAATAAAAAGAAAGTACAAAATTTACTTTCCATTAATTAGTTTTTCTAAACTATCTATTAAATTTATATCATCAAAATTAGTCCTTTTTTTAGGACCTTTTGTTTTAACGCCATTTCTTCTAAGAGTAGCATTTATATGCCTTTCTGTTAGCATAATATCCAATGATTCATTTGTATAAATTGTTCCTTTAGGATGAAGTGCATTAGCATTTTTAGTTAGTGCGATGAGTGCTAATCCATAATCTTGAGTAACTAAAATATCATCCTTTTTTAAGCTGTTTGATATTAACATATCGACATTTTGATATCCCTTATCAGCAATTATAACTTTAGCATAATCGCTTTTTATGTTATGTGTGTTATCACAAAAATATATTGCTTCGATATTAAATGAAGAGGCTGTTTTTTCTATTAAATTTAAAGCAGGACACGCATCAGCATCAACTATGATTCTCATTTTTTTTCTCCCTATTTAGACTTGCATCATACGAAAATTTACAACCACAATAATCTTGGCGATACAATTTATAAATTTTTGATAATTCAATAGATCTTTTATAGCCATCTTTCTTCTTGAAATCAGCATATAAATAATTAGTGTTGTAAACGCTTCCTAATAACTCCCCTATTTCATTTAGTTTTTTAGAATTTTTATACGGACTTATAGATAAAGTGGTAGTAAAATAATCAAAATTTAATTCTTTAGCTAATCTAGCTGTTTCTTCTAGTCTTAAATTATAACATTTAAAACATCTTTTGCCACCCTCTAATTCATCTTCTAATCCTACAGTTATGTTATAAAATTTTTCTTCGTTATAAGTTCCTTCAATAAATCTTATTGGGTATTTAGTATTTAATTTTTGGATGAATTCTTGTTGTTCTTGTGCTCTCCTTTTATATTCTGTATTTGGATATATATTAGGATTATAATACAAAATAGTTATTTCAAAATAATTTGATAAGTACTCTAGCACATAACTGCTGCAAGGTGCACAACAGCTATGTAAAAGTAATGTAGGTATTATATTGTTCTTTTTATTATTTTCAATTATTTCTTCTAATTTAAGTTGATAATTTATATTCATAACATCACCTCATTCATTAATTATATCATAAAAATAAAAAACTCAACATGGTTGAGTTAATATACATATTCATCCTTAGGTTTATCAATTTTCTTAACATCCGTTATTGTTAGAAGAGCAATATGAAAATTAGATTGTTCCGTTTTAGAAATAATACCCGTCATTTCATACCATTCATTTGTTTTTATGCTTTTATAATCATTATATTCTGCAAGAAGACCAATTAAATAAGCATCTGCAGCACAACAAACCATGGCCATTCTACCAATAATAAATTGATTTTCTAGGGTACTATTATCTCTATGAATAAATCCATGTATAACAACTGTTTTGCCCACATTTTTGTCAATATTGTATATTAAGTCGAGAGTATTATTATAATATTTATCTTCACTTATAATAATTTTATCTACGGTATCATCTATTTTTGTGTTAGTGTTTTGTGAAGGCTGATTTTTACCTATGTCAACACCTTTATTTTTGATAATACTATTACTTAAATTAGCACCATTTATAAAAAAGATAAGCAGTAAAGGTAAAAGATATATAATGTTTGATTTTCTCACCTCATCGTTTTTATTAATAAAAAATTCAAGTAAGGCGAAAAGAAGAATTATAAGCGCAGTGATTAAAACAAATACATGCATTCTAGGGTGAACTAATTTTTTTATTATTCCACTAAAATAATAAAAGAAAATTATTCCAGAATAGCTAAGTAAAATAAAACTTTTATAATATTTTTTTAAATTATTCATAAATCCTCCCTATCTAAATAGTAATAATAATTGAAGATATAAATACGACAATAAATATAGCTAAAATTAATTTTATTACGAAATCTTTCTTATAATTTCCTAGTAAAACAACAGTATTTTTTATATCTATCATCGGACCTAGTAGTAGAAAAGCTAAAATTGCATTATTACTAAATTGGTTAACAAATGTTTTTGCAATAAAAGAATCCGATGTTGAACACAATGATAAAAGGTATGCGAATATCATTAAAGATATAATTGATAAAATGTTATTACTACTTATAGACAGTAATATATCTCTTGGAATAAAAACTTGCATAGCACTGGCTATAAAAGCACCTATGATTAAAAATTTACTTATATCCCAAAATTCATCTTTAGCATGATTTATAATATTTCTTAATCTGTTTTCTTTTATATTTTCATTATGAGTATGTGAGCACCCGCAATGATGACAGTGTTCATGGTGATGCTCCTCTTCAGTATCTTTTAAAACATCGATCATTTTTTTACTTCTTCCAATTATGAAACCAACAAAAATAGCAATTAAAATTCCGATAACAGATCGCATGAATATCATTTTAGGCACCAAAGTTCCAAATGCATAAAAAGTAGATAATAAAACAACTGGGTTTATTATCGGTGATGCTAACATAAAAGTTACTGCGACACTAACTGGGACACCTTTTTTAATTAACCTTTTTGCAATTGGAATAACAGCACAGTCGCAAGCAGGAACAAAAAAGCCCATTATTACACCGACAATAGAACCTAAAATAGGATTTTTAGGAATCATTTTGGTGAAAAAATCAGGCGTTACGAACTCCTCTACGACTGAAGAAATGAATACCCCAAATAAAATAAACGGAAATGCCTCTAATAAAATTGAAGAAAATATAATAGATAAGTCTTGAATATGTCCGATCATAATTTTACACCTAATTTCTTTTATGTAATAAATTATATCATTCATATTTAAAATTATCAACAAAAAAACTCTCTTATAGAGTTTCTTTATATACTAAATAATAATGGTTAAGAGGATTTAAGTTTTTATCCAATTCATAAACTAATGGTACACCAGTTGGAATGTTAAGTGCTGTGACTTCTTCGTTAGATAAATTGTCTAAATATTTAACTAATGCTCTTAAACTATTACCGTGAGCTACAATTATTATTTGCTTATCATCTTTTAATTCGGGAACGATATATTCATTCCAGTAATTTATTACCCTTATCATAGTGTCATTTAAATTTTCAGTAAGTGGGATTTCACTTTCCTTTAAGTCTTTGTATTTTTCATCATTCCCAGGATATCTTGCATCGGTTTTTTCAAGTGCTGGTGGATGTGTATCTGGATCTCTTCTCCACAAATGAACTTGCTTTTCACCATAGATTTTTGCAGTTTCTGCTTTATTTAATCCTTGTAATGCACCATAGTGTCTTTCGTTTAACTTCCAACTTGTTTTAACAGGAATATCATTTAAATCAAGTTCTGATTGTACAATTTTTAAAGTATCACTTGCTCTTTTTAAAAAAGAAGTAAAAGCAATATCAAAAGTATAACCTTTTTCTTTAAGAATTAAACCAGCTTGTTTAGCTTCTTTTATTCCCTTATCTGACAGGTCTACATCTGTCCAACCTGTAAATTTATTTTCCTTATTCCAAACGCTTTCTCCATGTCTTAATAAAACTATTTTAATCATAAATTCCTCCTTTAATTGTTCTAATTTTAAGATAATATTTTGATGATACATATGCTGTAATAGGAATAATCATTATAGCTCCTATTCCGCTAAATAAAATTTGTATAATTTCATCTACAAATACTTTAGAATTAATTATTTTGACTAATGAATAATTTAATTCGTTAAACCATATTAACAAAGCTATAAAGCCTCCTATATAGGCAAAATATAGTGTATTAGTGGTTGTTCCAATAATGTCTTTTCCAATATTTATACCAGATAAAAATAGCTCTTTTTGTTTAATATTAGGATTATGCAAAAGTATTTCATTCATTGCTGATGATATGGATATAGAAGCATCAACTACGGCTCCAATTAGGCCTAACAATATAACAGAAATAGTTACTTTTATAAAGTTAGTATGAATATATAAATTATACGGACTAATAGCGTCAAATTCTTCATCACTAAATCCTTGTACTTTAAAAGTATCTCCTACTTTATATATAATAAGAAGTAAAATTAACAAAGTTATTATAACTGATATAAAAGCAGTTATTGTTTTTTGATTTACTCCATTTATAAAAAATAACATAACAACACTAATTATCAAACACCCTACTAATGACACAATAATAGGGTCAAAGTTATACGCTATTAATATTATTATAACAAATAATATTATAAAATTTAAATATAAAGTGAAAAAAGATTTTATTCCTCTGCTACCACCTATAAAAAACATTAAAATAAATAAGATAATCGAAAGTAATAATTTAACACTCATAACCTATTCCTCCTAATTTTATCTTTATTTATGAAAAATACTGTTACATAAATACTAATAGGAATACTAATGACGATTCCAATACTACCAGTAAGGGCTCTAATCATTTCAAGTGATAAATTTACATTTATAACATAATCAAACAACATACCGTTTTTCAACCATAGTAATATCATAGGAATACTACCGCTTACATATACGAAAAATAAAACATTTATCATTGTACCGGTTATGTCCTTACCTATTTCAATTCCTGATTCAATTAGTTTTTTCTTACTTATTTTAGGGTCCTTATTATATAATTCATATATGGATGATGCCATAGTGATACAAATATCCATAATAGCACCCAATGATCCAACTAATATTTGTGCAATAAATATTTCACCTGGAGGTTTAGTTAAAAATTGCATTTCTTCATATCTTATGCCTTGCCCATTCGTTATTTTTATAACAATTAATGCAATAAGAATTGATATAATTGTTCCGATAATAGTACCAACAATAGCAGAAAAAGTTTTGCGATTTATTCCACTAACTAAGCTAAGAGATAAAATTATAAATAAAATACAGGCAATAGAAGAAGCTAGTATTAAATTAACACCTCTAAGATATAAATCAATCGTAAATGAGAATATAAGTATATTAATAATTACACTAAATAATGATAATAAACCTTTTAACTTACCAACTAATATTATTAGGAGAATGAAAACAAGACTAATTGAAATTACGTATTTATCTCGTTTTACACCTTCTATTTCACCGGAATAATATCCCTCACTATCTTTAGTTGAAGATACTGAAACAAATATTTCATCACCTTTTTTATATCTTATATCATAAGCACCTGAGTAAGAGGCGGTGTTCTCAAGCTTAATCTGATTATTTTTATATTGTCCATTCATAATTATTGCATTAATTTTTTGTTCGTAAATTATTTCTTTTTTTCCAGTTATATCTTCTTTGTCGTAAGATTTTTCTTCGACAACACTATCTACTTTAGCTATAATTTCAGTATAAAATTTATGATTATAATTAACAAAAATTAGAACTATTACTGATAAAAGTAATAACCCCAAATATAAAAATGTAAATTTTTTATTATTTATATAGTAGCTATTAAGTCTATTTTTAATCATCTTCTCACCTACATTACAAATACAATTATATCATTTTTAATTTCGTTTTCAAATAATATAAAAACAAAGACATTATTTTGTCTTTGTTTTTTGATGTTCTTTTAAAACTGGTTGATATTGATTATTGTTGAACGCTGATTCAATAGTTGGAATAGATAAATCATAATGTGCAATTAAAGAGTTAGGTTTATTAGTGTAATCATCTTGACCAAATGGTATAAAATATATTCCTTTTTGATTTAATAATCGCATTATATTTTCACCGTTTAATCCTAAGCCATCATTAGTTGATATACCAATTACTAAAGGTTTTTGATTACGTAAAGTTGCTTTAGCTGTCATCGTTACTACATTATCGGTAATACCGTTTGCTAGTTTTCCGATAAAATTACCAGTTGCTGGCGCTATTAGTAGTAAATCAAGAGGTTCTTTTGGACCGAATTTTTCTGCCTCTATTATTGTAGTAACAATTTTATGTCCAGTAATGAACTCAATTTTTTCTTTAAAATCAGATCCTTTTCCAAATCTAGTATCGCATTCGATTACTGACTGTGATGCAATTGGAATGACATCATAACCAGCCTCAACTAACGCTTCCATCTGTCCTAAAACCTTATCAACAGTACAATAAGAAGATGTTATTGCAAAACCTATTTTTTTCATTATTTACTCCTTTCTAAAATAGAATCAATTTTATTTACCAAGATTAATCCTGCTGTTTTGGGAGCAACTTTACCAGGAATTCCAAGTAATAATTTATTTTTAATTTGTAATTCATTTGCACTATCAAAATCAACACCATGTGGATGTGAAGATATATCTAAAATATAAGCATCTTTATTTACTACTTTTAGATATTCTTTATTAATAATAAGATCTGGAACAGTATTTATAATAATATCACTATTATGAACAAGTTTTTGCATCAAACTTTGATTATTGGTGTATATACAATTTAATCCCTTTTTAGCAACCATCTGATATTCTTCAAATAGTAAAACTCCTACTGTTATATTAGCTCCTAAACATTTTAGTTTGTCGACTAGTACGGTCCCTACATTACCATAACCTAAAACAAATATATTAGATCCATTAATAGTTTGATCAGTATTATATACAAGATCACCAATTATTCCTTCTACTGTAGGAATACTGTTTTCTTTTTTTACCTGATCATCTTCCATTAAAGCAATGGTTTTTTTATTTGTTTTTAAAAGCATTTCATCTAAACACTGTGTATTAATACCAGTAAAAATTAGTGCCCTACTTTTTACTTCTTTTAGAAAGTTTGGATCTAAAAATATTTTTTCATTTTCAAAATCACTTACAATATAATAATTTTCTTTCACTCCACTTATTGGAAAAAAAATAACATCGTACTCATTTATTTTAATAACATCAACGGTTTTTTTGTTAATATTTTTATTTAAATAAGCCAACGTATATCCAATAACATCTATTTCATATCCTTTTTTATTTAAGTGATTAATAATTTCAATTTGTCTTTTATCTCCGCCTAAAAACAATATTTTCATATTACCTCCTACCTCTTTATTTTATGAAGGAAGTGGTATTTGTTTCGTACTATCATAATTACAAATAGTACATAAACTAAATAAGGAGATGATTATATGTGTGGTTTTACAGGATGGATTAACAACAAGAAAAAAATAGATTCAAAAAAAGACATTATTGTTAAAATGAATGAAACTTTATATAAAAGAGGACCAGATAGTACAGGTTATTATTTTAATGATAACATTTTACTAGGTCATAAAAGACTAGCTATTATTGATATTGAAAATGGTAAGCAACCGATGAGTTATAATGATTATGTTATTGTATATAATGGGGAGTTATATAACACTGATTATATAAGAAATATTTTAATTGATAATGGTTACATGTTTGAAACAACTTGTGATACTGAGGTTTTACTTAAAGGATATATCCATTTCAAAGAAAAAATACTTGATATGGTTGAAGGGATATTTGCGTTTGCTGTATATCATAATAATGAACTTTTTATAGCACGTGACAGATTAGGTGTTAAACCATTATTTTATTCTAAAAAAGACAGTGATTTTATTTTTGCATCAGAAATAAAGGCTTTATTAAAAAGTGAAATAATTATGCCTATTATTAATAAACAATCACTACGAGAACTATTTGCTTTAGGACCTTCCAAAACACCTGGTAGTGGTGTTTTTAAAGACATTTATGAATTAAAACCAGGGCACTATTTAAAATATAAAAAGAACAAAATAAAAATATATAAATATTGGGATGTTGTTAACAATGAGTTTGGCGATTCTTTTTTAGAGTGCAAAAATAAAATTAGAAACTTAGTTGAAGGTGCTATTGAAAGACAAATGGTATCAGATGTTCCTATTGCTACTTTACTTAGTGGTGGTTTAGACTCTAGTATTATAAGTGCGGTATGTGCCTTGAAAATGGCGAAAGAAAATAAAAAATTAACTACTTATTCAATTGATTATGAAGATAATAATAAGTTTTTTGAAAAAAATGATTTTCAAGTTTCAGAAGATAATTATTACATTGATTTAATGAGCGAAAAATTTAATACAAAGCACTTCTATAAAGTTATTAGTCAAAAACAATTAGCTGACACTTTAAAAGAAGCTATGATAGCAAGAGATTTACCAGGTATGGCAGATATAGATTCATCCCTTTTTTGGTTTAGTAAAGTTATAAAAAAACACCATACGGTTGTGTTAAGTGGTGAATGTGCAGATGAAATATTTGGAGGATATCCTTGGTTTTACAAAGAAGATTTATTAAATAAAAAACATTTTCCTTGGATAAGTAACTTGAAAGAAAGAAATGAACTATTAAATGAGTATCTAAAAAGTAAATTAAATTTAGAAAAGTATGCATTAAAACAATATAAAAAGACAATTAAAGATGCTCCTAAGTGCCAAAACAAAGAGGAACAAAAATATAAAAATTTATTTTACATAAACATGAAATGGTTTATGACAACTTTATTAGATCGTAAGGACAGAATGACAATGAGGGCATCATTAGAAGCAAGAGTTCCCTTTTCTGATCATAAATTAATTGAATATTTATGGAATGTTCCTTGGGAATATAAATTTTACAATAATAAAGAAAAAGGATTATTAAGAGAAGCGTTTAGTGATCTATTGCCAGAAGAGGTATTATATAGAAAGAAAAACCCATACCCAAAAACACATAACCCAGAGTATGCTAAAAAAGTTAGTATATTATTGAAAAAAAGATTAGAAAATAAAGACTCTATCATATATAAAATATTTGATATAAATAAGGTAAATGAACTCATAGAAAGTAAAGGATCCAATTTCAAAAGTCCTTGGTTTGGTCAATTAATGACCGGACCACAATTAATAGCCTATCTTTATCAATTTGATTTATGGGCGGAAGAATATAATATAATATTGGATATATAAAATATGTATCTCTTCAATAAAAAAATGCAAATAGTACTTGCTAGATATATTTAATTGGTAACGTTTTATGATGATCAAATAATATGAATTTTAAAAAGAACTGCTAATTAGCAGTTCTTTTTAAAAAAGGCAGGTATTTTTTATATACGATATTTAATATTACATTATCTTTTCAAAAAAAACACTAGACTTTCTATATAACTTTGTTCAGTTATAAAAAAGTAAGTGTTTAAATATTAATTATAAATTAATAATTTCTGTTTTACACAATGAAACAAAAACAGGATTACTCTCTTCTTGTTCGACTATTACTACAACTCCAAATTCGCTAATTAAAACATCGCCATTTGCAACAGTTTGCCCGCCCGCTTTTATAGAAACATTTTGTGTTCCAACGGGTAAATATTCCCGTATTGCTGCCTCACAATCAGCATCACAACCTACTAAAGGAGGTGTTGGTGCCGGTAAGTATGTAATAGAATCATTGTAATCACTGCTAGTAATTCTAATTGATGCAATCCTGCATAGTGAAATTGCTTCTTGTGGATCTCCTTGACTATTAACTAATTGAAATAACCCAGAGTTTGGATTGTCATTTGGTCCTGGAATAAGTGAACCAGCTCTACCACTTGCATTATCACCACTTTCCATTGCTACGACTAAATTATCATCAGGATATAGGGTGATGATTTGTTCAATAATGTTTCTCATTTGTGCTACACATAAACATGATGTAGTATTTGCAACCGGTCCTGTGGGTCCAGTCGGTCCCTGAATTCCTTGAATGCCTTGAGGTCCTGTAGGTCCTTGTATCCCTCATTACCTTGGGGCCCGGTTGGGCCAATAGGTCCTTGAATTCCCTGAATTCCTTGAGGTCCTTGAGGTCCTGTAGGTCCAATAGGACCTTGAATTCCCTGAATCCCTTGAGTACCCTGAGGTCCGGTAGGTCCAATGGGTCCCTGAATTCCTTCAACACCTTGGGGTCCTGTAGGTCCTGTAGGTCCTGTAGGTCCACCAGCAGGCCCAGTCGGCCCGGTTGGTCCGATAGGTCCAATAACAGGACAACAACAATTAATACGAGGCCTACACTTTTGGTCAGCTCTAATTTTTTTTAATGCCTTTTCATATGAATCCATATTTCCCCTCCTAAAATATTTTATGTAACATTTCACTTCATACATATATAATAAAACTATATAATAACAGTAATTAATACATAAAAAAACATTACCTTATAAAAAGAATAATGTTTTCAAAAATTTTAATTATTTGCTCTTCTTTGAAGAAAAATTAGTAAGTTGGTTTTTTAATAATTCAAGTTTATTAATTTCTATAGCTTTTTTTTCTTCATTATCAACGATTAATAATTGTTTTTCTAAATCAAATAACAAATATTTACTTCTAATTGTAGGTAACATATTTAACACTATATTATTGTCTTGACAAAAATCAGCTAACCCATTTAATTTATTATTGATGTGATCAAGATTATGAAAATTCATATTCTTTTCATAATCAATCGATGCACCTAAAGACACCATAACATTGACTTCGCTTACTTGTTTTTCTAAAAATAGTTTTTTTAAATATTCTACTCTAGTATCAAATTTATTATTTTTACCAACTGTTTCAGAAGGAAACATATGAACAAGAAAAGCGAAATTTTTATTGTATACTAGTATATTAGCACAACTAAAAGTTGATGTTGTCACTATAGCCTTTTTATCTTTATCAATTAATTTACAATCATCACTGTCAACAATTTGTATATTATTTGCATATGAACTTATATCGAATCCTTCATATTGAAAGGATTTAATAATTTCCGCTTCTGTCATAAAATCACCTCAATTATTATTTCTTAATTATATCAAGATATTCATCATATGTACACATTTTATCTACATATGTTCCATCATCTTTAATTTCAATTATTCTATTTGCCACTGTACTAAGCAGCTCGTGGTCATGTGATGAGAATAGTATACAGCCTTTATAACTAACTAATTCGTTATTTAATGCAGTTATTGATTCAATATCTAAATGATTGGTAGGATCATCCAAAATAATAGTATTACAACCGTTTATCATCATTTTAGAGAACATACAACGTGCTTTTTCACCACCCGATAATACTTTAACACTTTTAAAAACTTCATCACCTGAAAATAACATTCTGCCTAGAAATCCTCTTAAAAAAGATTCGGAAGTATCATATGAATATTGTTGTAACCAAGTAAGTAAACTATTTTCTTTTTGAAAGAAAGCATCATAATTTTTAGGATAATATTCTTTTTGAACTGATGTCCCCCATTTTATATTTCCTTCAAAATCAGTGATTTCTTCATTAAGTATTTTAAATAGTGCCGTTACAGCAATTTCATTACCAATGAATGCTATTTTTTCATTTGGTGATACTGTTAAATTAAAATTATTTATTATCCTAGTACCATTAATAGAATAATTTATTTTTTGAAGTTCTAAAACATCTCTACCTAAATTGCGATCTATTTTAAAATTAATATAAGGATATTTTCTAGTTGATGGTTTTATTTCATCAAGAACAATTTTTTCTAACAATTTCTTACGAGATGTAGCTTGTTTACTTTTTGAGGCATTAGCAGAGAACCTTCTAATAAAATCCTGCAACTCACTTATTTTATCTTCTTTTTTCTTATTAGATTCTTTCATTTGTCTTAATAATAATTGACTTGATTCATACCAAAAGTCATAATTGCCTATATACATAGTAATTTTTTCATAATCAATATCAACAATATGAGTACATATTTTGTTTAGAAAATGTCTATCATGCGATACGACTATTACAGTATTAGGAAAGTTGATCAGAAACTCTTCTAACCATATTTTAGCATCTATATCTAAGTTGTTGGTTGGCTCATCCAATAATAGAATATCAGGTTCACCAAATAATGCTTGAGCTAATAATACTTTCACCTTTTCGGCACCTGTTAATTCATTCATTAACTTATCATGTAGGTTATTTTCAATACCAATCCCCGCTAGAAGTATGGCAGCATTAGTATCAGCCATCCAGCCGTCCATCTCAGCAAATTCAGCTTCTAAATCACCAGCTTTTATGCCGTCTTCTTCAGTAAACTCTTCTTTAGAATATATAGCCTCTTTCTCTTTCATAACTTTATATAATTTACTATTACCCATTATTACAGTTTCTAAAACAGTATAGTCGTTATAGGCATTATGATTTTGCTTTAATACTGATATACGTTCGTTTTTACCGATTGTAACATCACCTTTGGTAGAATCTATTTCTCCACTTAATATCTTTAAAAAAGTTGATTTTCCAGCACCATTAGCACCAATCAAACCATAACAATTACCATTTTCGAATTTTAAATTTACATTATCAAACAATACTTTAGTTTGAAATTTTAATCCCATGTTGTTTACACTTAACATTTAATAACACATCCATTTCCATTAGATTTTATCGTAAATAAAAGAAAAAAGCAAGTAATACTTACTTTATATTTTTAATTATTGAAATATTTGCTAGTACGGCAAAAGCTCCCATAATTACAAAACTAACAACCAAACTAATAAACTGTTGTAAAGTTATTTGAACACCTGCCATAATCTGACTTGCCGTCATGCTAATTACCATTGGTACAAGTGATGCAGTTACAAATAATAATGGAATTCCAAGAATATATCCTTTTTTATTTTTCTTAAGTATCATAACTCCTGAAACAATAAAAATAGGAACCATGATAGCAGCATCTACTGCATGAGTAAATAACGATGGATATATTTCTAAAACAGGAACAAAATCAGTAAATAAACTAATTGCAGGTTCAGCTACCCATGCAATTCCCGTGAATAGTCCCATTACTATTAAAAATATACCAATCCATTTTTTATTATAATCGTTGCTAAATAAACTTTCTGAACCTTTGCTATAGATATCCTTATAAGAAATTATAAACCCATAAAGGCTTAATGAAAACAAAATTACATAAAGTAGAAAGAAACTGTTATACGCCATTTTAATGGCATATGTAGCGTACAAGTATAAAAATGACACTAGTACACCTGACAGGAACACTTTGGCCTTATTTTTACCTTTTAAATATAAATTTACGGCTAATAAAAGCAAAGGAATGCAAATACCTAAAATAGCTGCATCAGTTCCCCTATTTCCTGATCCTACTAATAATGAATCATATTTATATAATCCTTGATTATATATTTCTACACTTTCGCCCCTGTGTGTAACATAAGAATATGGACTACTACTTTCACTCCAAAATAATCCAATAGCAGCCACTATAAAAGATAAAAATATAATTGAATACGAAATCAACGTTAAAATTTTCTTTTCACTCATAAAAAACCTCTTTCACATTTTAATACTATATAATTATAACATATTAATTATTAAAAAATCACCTATAAATAGATGAATTTTTAATTCATTATAATACTTTTCTTTCATCAGCAGGAGCATATAGGATTAATTTTTTAAGAACCTTCACATCAAGATCATCCTCATTTTTTGGTGGATCTTTAAAATGTTCTAACACATAGTTGGTATATGGAGCATTTTGATAAAGTTTTAAATTAGGTGTACTTTCATTTTTTATATTTCTCAATGTTGTATTTTGATAATCATATAAGATTAACTCACCTTTCGAAACTCTGTTAGTAATGACATCATAAAATTCTTTAACTCTTTCATGCGTTTCTTCATCAGACCCAGATCCATATACATAAATGCTTTTAACTAAACTAATAAGGTTAGTTTGATTCAGATATTGAATTGGATTAGGAATATCAAAAGGATCATTACCATAGACTAAACTCCTAATTTTTGTTGGCCATTTTTCATAAACACAAGCATCATCATAAACTTCATTAAATACATTAATGTGCTTGTTATTTTTAACTTCTTTACAATAATCAACTTTGTTTGGTAATGTCATATTCTCAGCTAGGTTTTTTGCTATATAACCTGTTTTTTCATCATAGTCAGCTAAAGATTTAATGTACTTGTAAAATTTCATATTTCCGCCTAATGATAATATATTAGCTAATTCCTGAAGTTGTAACCCATGATAAAAATCTCGAAGCCATTTGTTGTCAAAATATTTTACAATATTTTTTGTTAGTAAACTCTTATCTTGATAACTCATACTTACTCCAAACATACTAGCTTTTTTCAAAAATAAATATTGTTGTTTGTCATCCAATTTATATTTTTCAAATATTTCAATAGCACTATTAGCAAAAAGAACGCTGTTATAGTCATTCCTAAGCCATTCAATAAAGATCATATCATATTTGGTTTTACGACCAAGCATTTTTTCTTCTTTCATTCTTTGAATTAATTCCTTACCTTTTAGCTTACAAAAAGTGTCTTCGAATATTTTTATAAGTTCATCAAAAAGCAATTCACCTATATTGATTTTTAAATTAATAACATCTTTATTTTTCATAATCCAAAATCCCCCTCTTTTTGAGACTTATTATATCATATATCAAAAATAAAACAATAAAAAAACCTTACAAAGTAAGGTTTGCTTTCATATTTGGTAGCGACGGAGGGGATCGAACCCCCGACCTTCCGGGTATGAACCGGACGCTCTAGCCAGCTGAGCTACATCGCCATTTAAAACTCAAGCAAATTAATTATAGCAAATTTTCTTGAGTTTAACAATACTTTTTGTAAAAAAAATAGCAAATTTATTCTTTGATTTTCTACTATATATTGTTTACTAGATTTATATATATATATTTTTTTATGTATTTTTTAATTCAATGGTTATTGTTAATTTGTTATTTTTTAATTTTGCATATACCTTGCCACCAAGCAGATGAACAAATTCTTTTACAATAGCGAGTCCAAGTCCAGTGTTCCCTTTTGTTCGTGATATATCAGAAGTATAAAATTCATCGAATATTTTATTAGTATCTACATCTTTATAAACAATATTATTACTAAATTCTAATATTAATGATTTTTTATTTTTAACATTAATAGTTAAATCTCCCTCGCCATGTTTTAAAGCATTAATGATTAGATTATCAAATATTCTTGTTAATAAGTTAATGTTACTATTAATCGATAAATTATCAGAAATATTTAAAATTATTTTTCTCTTTTGTGAATTATAATCGTCATAATAAGAAACTACAGAATTTTCTAATATGTTAGTAACGTTTACTTTTGATGTTCTAATTTTTTCATTGCCTGAAACTATTTTAGAAAATTCAAAAAAATCATTTATTAAGTTTGATAATCTTAATAGTTTATTTTCAATTATTTTCTCATATTTTTGTTTTTCTGTTTCACTTAAATCACTGTTTTGTAACAATTCTACGTAACCTAAAGCTGAAGTAAGTGGAGTTCTTAAATCATGAGAAATATTTGTAATAGCGCAATTAAGATTTCTATTTTTTCTTTCAATTTCTATTTTGCTTTCTCTAAAATATTTAATCATAATATTAATTTCATTTACTAAATTGCATATGTTTTTATTGCCGGTTGATGATGTGATTATCGTGTTTGTATCCATATGAACCTTTTTTAGTAAATCATTTTTTATTTGTTTGATGTTATATTCTAAATATATTATATAAATAACAGCAATAAGAAGTATTATTGCTAAAAAGTAAGTAATAATCATCATATTGCTGTCATCTCCTTTTATTTTATTTCACAACGTTTGAAATGAAATATTCCAATTATACTTGATAATAATAAATAAGTAAATCCTAGTAATGTACTTTTTAGTATATATGAATTGGTAAATAAGGTTGAATCTGATAAGTTATATATAATCGTTTCAAATTCAAAATTAAGCACTTTTGCCGCATCCAAACTAAATAATGTGATAATTAAATATAGTGCTAATTGAATACCCATAATCATTGGAATTGATATTCCATTAAAAAGCGCAGTCCTTTTTACAAGGAAAGCAATACATACTAGTACGCTTATTATACCATATAGCATTGGTAGTTGTCTTACCATTATTAAACTAATTGAATCTATACCTGAGGTAAATTTTGCATTATTTATTATTATATTTAAAAAATACATTCCATAAGTATTGATTAGGATCAATATCGTACCTAGTCCTAATGATAATAATAATTTTGATAGGTAATATTTTCTTCTTGAAATGGATGTTGATATGACATTCTTGACTGTCCCATGACTAAAATCTGAACATACTACTATTATAACTATTGCTATAAAGAAGTAGTATAAATAGGAACTCTTCCCCATTATTAACTGATCAAGATTTACATCCATGTTTTCCATCATATACTGTCTCATATCAGAAATACTATTAATTTCCCCTATCGCATTATAATCAACACTATCTACGTTAATTCCTACGTTTAAAGGTAAAAGTGTGTATGAACTCATCAATAATGACATAAATAAAACTACTATCATGACATAAATGGCTTTACCTTTTAATATTCTAAATAAATCAGCTTTCATTAGATTAAGCATTATTTTCACTCTCCTTTAAAATCCCTTTAAAATAGTCTTCAAGTGATATGCTTATTTCACTAATACTATTAAGTTCAATATCGTTTTGTAATAATATCTTACTAACTTTATTAGAGTGATCTAAATATTCATAAAGTCTTATTTCGTTTTTATCAATGACTTTATAATTTTTAGTATTCAATTGTTCTTCTAAAATAACACTTGTCTTTTTAGTATCATCAACCTTCAATACTAGACATCTATTACATTCTAAATCTAATTGTTCTTTCGTTATATCTTTAATAATTTTACTATTTTCTATAAAACAAAACTTGTTAGCCACCAAATACAATTCTGATAAAATATGACTAGAAATTAAAATTGTAATATTTTCTTCCATATTTAGTTTTTTTAAAGTATCTCTTATTTCACTAATACCTAATGGATCTAATCCATTAATTGGTTCATCCAAAATAATAAAATCAGGATTATTTAAAATAGCTAGTGCTATACCTAGTCTTTGTTTCATACCTAAAGAAAAATTCTTAAACTTCTTTTTACCTGTGTCATTTAAATTGACAATTGATAAAACTTTATTGATTTGATTTTTATCAACTATACCTTTTTGAATGCAATAATATTTTAAATTATCATAAGCTGATAAATTAGGATAAAAAACTGGTTTTTCAATCATACTACCAATACGATTTTTATTATATTGGCCATTTTCTTCACCAAACAAATATACTTTACCCGAATCATAGTTGCAAAGTGATGTCATAATTCTCATTAATGTGGTTTTACCAGCTCCATTTCTGCCTATAAGTCCGTATATATCCCCTTTATTTATTTTGATATTGATATTATCCAAGACCGTATTTTTATCATACTTTTTAGTTAAATCAATGATTTCTACAATGTTTTTTTTCATTCGAGTACTCCATTCTATTTATATTTTACTGCTGTTCCGTAAGCCATAATTTCAGCAGCACCACCCATTACTGCAGCTGATGTATATCTTACACCCACAATTGCATCAGCATTTAGTGATTGTGCTTCTTTTATCATTCTACTTGTAGCTATACTTCTTGCTTCGCCCATCATTTCAGTATAACTTGCAATTTCACCACCAACTAGGGTTTTGAAACCAGCCATAACATCCTTTCCAATGTGTTTCGTTCTAACGACGCTTCCTTTTACGATTCCAAGTTCTTCTACCTCTTTATTTGAAATAGAATCAATATTTACTAATAACATCTTTCTCCTCCTTAATTTCTTTTAACCTTTCTTTTGTTACTTTATATACACAATATGCTAGAATAAGCGGGATTAATGCAAATAATAATAAAGGTAAAAAACCTTTTACTCCTGCTAAAATAAGAAATATAGATTGTATTATATAAAATAAAATGAATAGAGTTGCGATTAAAATAACAATTTTCTTTTCTTTTTTCATATTAACTCCCTCCATACTTTAATTATATTAAAAAAGAGTTAAATAACTCTTAAATAAACCTTAAAATTTTCTTAATTTTATTTCATCTTATAACCTATACTCCAAATAGTTTCAATATAATCTTCCTTATCATTAGCCATTTTCAATTTAGTTCTTATTTTACTAATATGAACATTCAAAGTATTATCATCTGCCGAATTTTCAGTGTCCCAAACTAATTCATATAAGTTATTTTTAGTAAACACTTTATTTGGATTGGAAATTAAGACTTTTAATAGTTCATATTCTATCTTTGATAAAGATACGCTTTTATTATTACAAGTTATTTCATATTTGTTTAAATCCATTATTATATCTTTATATTTTAAAATTGTATTATTATCAATAGTGGTATTTTTTTTTAATTTCACTTTTATTCGCGCCAACAATTCTTTATTATCAAATGGTTTTACAACATAATCGTCAGCCCCTAATTCAAATAAATTAAGTTTAGTATCAATATCGCTAATTGCCGTAGTGACTATAACAGGAATATTATGTTTAGCTTTTAAATCAGCTATAATTTCGCTACCACCTTTTCCTGGCAACATCAAATCCAATAGTATCAAATCAACTTCATCATTGCAAATTAATAATGCTTCTGTTCCAGAATATGCACTGATGCATTTATATCCGTTAAGCACTAACAAATCATTTAACATATTGTTAATGTCTTTATCATCTTCAATTATCAATATTTTCTTCATTCTACCACCAAATTCATTTAATATAATTACATTATATCACAAAAAAAACCTATATTTAATAGGTTTTAATTAATTCATAAATATACTATATAATTTTGTTAACATAGCATGAGAAAATGGTGCTCTGTAAATAAAACAAGGATTATCTGAAACGATAGCTTTTTCTAGTTTTTTTACAATAGAATTTAAATTGGTTTTCTCTAGTAAATTAAATACTTTATTTTCACACATTCTTATATTTTCAATTTCTTTTGAAAAATAGGAATCAGTGTGCATCCAATCATATTTGTTATTTAGCATAACTTGGTTAAATCCAGTATGGTAAAGACCTGGTTCTACTAATATAACTTGAATATTGCTATTTACTAGTTTCAATTCTTTTTTTAATAATGTAGTCATTTTAGAAAGACTTGCCTTTGAACCGCAATAAGCCCCTAAAAATGGATATGGCATCACTCCAAATAAGGATGATACATTAATGATTCTCCCTTCCCCTTTTTGCATCATTTTTTTTAATACAATTTGAATAACAGCAAATGTTGAAAAAACATTAACCTCAAAATTACGACGGATTTTATCTATTGGGATTTCAGCCATTGAACCACCCTCACCAATTGCTGCATTATTAACTAAAATATCAATGTCTAGAGTTTCTAAAATCTTTAAATCCTCTTTATTTGTAATATCTAATTTTAAACATATAACATTTTTATAATCCTGATATGTTTCTTTAATTAATTCAAGTTGTTTATCGGTTCTAACAGTAACATAAATTAAATACTCTTTATCTAAAAATCTTTTAATTGTAGCATGTGCAATACCACTACGAGCACCTGTAAATAACACTTTCTTCATAAAAAATCACCAGTATTAGTATTTACTGGTAATCGATTTTTTATAACTATTAATGACATTTTTTAATAACATTGTAACAGTCATTGGCCCAACTCCACCTGGAACTGGCGTAATTAAAGATATTTTATCATATACAGAATCAAAATTAACATCGCCATATAATTTATTATCAATGCGAGTAATTCCAACATCAATAACAACCGCATCTTTTTTTACCATGGAAGCATCAATTAAATGTTTATACCCGGTTGCTACTACTAATATATCTGCTTGATTTGTAAAATTACTTAAATTTGATGTTTTCGAGTGACATACTGTAACAGTTGCACCTTCATTTAAAAATAAGCTAATTAATGGTTTACCAACTAAATTACTTTTACCAATGATAACGACATGTTTTGATTCAATTTCAACTTTATATTCTTTTAATAACTCAAATACGCCAAGCGGTGTACATGATATCAAACAATCTTTATTATTTACAAGTTTTCCAACATTTATATCAGTTAAGCCATCTACATCTTTATTAGAGTTAATAGCGTTTATAACACTTTTTGAATCAATGTGTTTTGGTAATGGTAACTGCACTAATATCCCATTAACCTCACTATCTAAATTTAATTCATTAATTTTTTTAATAATTTCATTTTCAGAAATAGTATCTTCATATTTTAAATGTTTGAAATTAATTCCAACTTCTAAAGAAGCCTTTTTTTTAGCACCAACATATACTTCACTAGCGGGATCATTTCCAACTTGAATTACTGCTAAAGTTGGTTTGAAATCAAAGGTTTCAATTTCTTTTTTTAAATCTTCTTTAATTTTAGAACTAAGTTGTTTTCCATTTATTATTTTTTCCATTAAATCACCTATTCATACAGAGGATATTTATCAGTTATATTCATTACTTCTTGTTTTAATGATTTCAAAATTGTTTCATCCTCTTTATTTTTTAATGCTTTTGCTATTATGTTTCCTATTTCTTTAAAATCATTTTCTTTTAAACCACGAGATGTCATTGCCGGACTACCTAATCTAATACCACTTGTTTTAAATGGTGATTCAAGATCATACGGAATAGTATTTTTGTTTACTGTGATATTAATTGAATCTAAAATAGCTTCAGCTTCTTTTCCTGTAATTCCAACTGTACTTTTTATATCAACTAATATCAAATGATTATCAGTTCCATTAGATATAATTCTAAAACCATTTTCTTTTAAAGTGTTTGCTAGAACATCTATATTTTTTAAGACTTGCTTTTGATATTCAATAAATTCGGGTTGCAATGCTTCGTAAAAGCATTGAGCTTTAGCGCCAATAACATGCATCAATGGACCACCCTGGATACCAGGGAAAATAATTTTATCTATTTTTTTAGCAATCTCTTCATTATTAGTAAGAATCAAGCCACCACGAGGTCCTCTTAATGTTTTATGGGTAGTTGAAGTTACAATATCTGCATAAGGAATTGGGCTTGGATGAAGATTAGTCGCTACTAATCCTGCTATATGTGCCATATCTACCATTAAATAAGCGCCACATGCATCGGCAGCTTCTTTAAATTTAGCAAAATCTATTATTCTAGAGTATGCACTGGTTCCAGCTATTATCATTTTTGGTTTTTCTTTTTTGGCAAGTTCTATCAAAGCATCATAATCGATTAATTCAGTTTTTGAATCAACATTATACTCAACTATTTCATATTCAAGTCCACTAAAGTTTATAGGATGCCCATGAGTCAAATGTCCACCATGACTCAAATTCATTCCCATTACTTTATCACCCGTGTTAAGCAATGCTTTATATACAGCCATATTAGCACTACTCCCTGAATGTGGTTGTACATTAGCATATTTACATCCAAATAACTCTTTGGCGTAGTTGATTGCTAATGATTCGAAAATATCAACGTATTCACATCCGCCATAATAACGTTTACTTGGATACCCCTCAGCATACTTATTAGTTAAAATACTACCTTGTAATTCTAATACATCTTTAGAAACAAAATTTTCAGAGGCAATCAATTCAATATTACCTTGTTGTCTTTTAGTTTCTAACAATAAAGCGTCTTTTAATTTACTATCCATACTATCATCTCCATTATTATTATATCACTTATGTTAATCAAAAAAAACATCTTACGATGTTTTTAATATTTTTTTAATAATTTTCGCTTTTTTCTTCAAAGAATGCTTGCGGATGAGTACATACAGGACACATATTTGGTGCTACTTCTCCGTAATGAATGTGACCACAATTACGACAATGCCAAGCAATTTTATCTTCTTTTTTGAAAACCTTACCAGTTTTAATATTTTCTAACAATGCTTTATATCTTTCTTCATGTTCTTTTTCAATCTTTGCCACACCTTCAAAAAGTTTAGCAATTTGTTCAAAACCTTCTTCTTTAGCAACTTTAGCAAATTCTGCATACATATCAGTCCACTCATAGTTTTCCCCATTTGCAGCGTCTAATAAGTTTTCTTCAGTAGCAGGAATTGCTCCATCATGTAAAAGTTTAAACCATATTTTTGCATGCTCTTTTTCATTACGAGATGTTTCTTCGAAAAATGCAGCCACTTGCTCAAAACCATCTTTTTTAGCTCTAGACGCATAATAATCATATTTAGTTCTTGCTTGTGACTCTCCAGCGAAAGCCGCCATTAAATTTTGTTCAGTTTTTGATCCTTTTAATTCCATAATATCCCTCTTTCTCTTATAATTTTTTTGAGCAATCATTACATATCCCAGTCAGTACAATATTGTTTGTTTCAACTATATGTCCAGTCTGTTTTTCGATTAAATCATTAACATTATTAATAATATTAAAATCTATATCAAAAACAACCCCACATTTATTACAATACAGATGACAGTGATCCATTAATGTTTTATCAAATCGATCACTATTATTAGGCATCGTAATTTTTCTTAATAAACCAGCTTCACATAATTGATTTAGATTTCTATAAACAGTTCCTAAACTAATATTTGGTATATCCTTTTTTATATTTGAATAAACCATGTCAGCAGTAGGATGTTCACAGCTAGATTGTACATACTTTAGAATTAATTCCCTTTGTTTAGAATACTTCATAAATCACCCCTAAATAGTAATAATTCCTATTACTATTTACATTATATTATATACTTACAGAAAAGTCAATGAAATATAAAAAAATGATAAGATTATTTCTTACCACTATAAAAAAACGATACCACTTTTGCAAATTCATATAAGATAATATTACATTTGTTAATAGCAATTGTTTTACCTACTGCTTTACCACCAATAGTTAAGGCAGCTATAAAAGCAGTTATTATCAAAGTTGTTATCATAACATCTATATTTAAATCAGTTGCTAGAGTGCTTGCTATAATAACTCCAGCTGAACCTGATATAATTCCACAAATATCACCAATAACATCATTACAAAATGATGAAACTTTGGCTGCATTTTTTTGAAAAATTACAGCTACTGATGCACCTCTTACTTTTTGTGCACTCATCGAATGGAATGGTTTTTCATCTGCCGTTGTAACAGCAATACCAATCATATCAAATAATACCCCAACAGCAATAAATATTATAACCAAAATTATCCCTACGATAATATTAACATTAGGAATAACACTTTCCGATGTAAACGAAAAGATCAAAGATATAAAAAAAGCTAACACGGTAATTTTTAAAATCCAACCTACATTAGATTTTTGTTTATTCTTCTTTTCTTTTTTTGAACTTTGTTTTTTAAAATTAGCAATCTGTTTTTTTACACTATTACTAGTTTTCATACTTCACCCTTTATTTAATAATATAAAAAAAATGGCTATCAACATAGTAAACTTTACGTCTTAGGTCAAGTAGGATTTCCCTAGTTTCTACTTTACGTTACCATAAAGCGGTTCCCCTTTAAAGAAACTAATATACCGTCTCCGAGTATATGACTTGATTGCCACTTAGTACGCACTGCAATCCTATGTTAATGAGACATTCTAGGAGATTTCCTCACCAAACAATTTATTATTAATTCTTTTTTGCAGACATAGTTTCAAGTTGCAATTCCTAAATAATTTTGGCCAAAAAACTATTTAGTACGATCAACTATCCCCTATGACCCACTCAAGACAAGCTACACTACACATAGCGCTAACCACATAGTAGGTTCAATCCTAATTCGTAATAGATCATAAATTATGCAAAAATAGTACGTATATTACAAGATTAGGTCTCCACGGGTAGTGGGTCGTTTGTCGTATGCCATTACGAGCGCCCAATACCCTATCTTCCAGCACTCACCCCAAACTGGGCGTAAGAAGCAAGCACAAGAAGCTTCACAGGTGTGCCCTTTAGTGGATTTTTAGCCCCACCTTCATAATAAATTGAATTGACTAGAATAATGTGCCATCAATTCATAAAACATTATACCATATTTTTAAGATTTGTCAACTTGTGTAAAGTAAAACATTTTTACCCTTATATTATATGAAAAACAAAAAGATTAATTACTTTCTTTTTTATTATTTTCAATAATTTCTTTTGCAATATAAATTGGTCGTCTCTTAGTTTCTACATAGGTACGTGCTAGATATTCACCAATTATGCCCAGTGCAAATAGTTGAATTCCTCCAAGTAAAAGTACCGTTACTAAAAGTGACGCATAACCCGGAACATCAATGCCATATATAACTGTTTGAATAATTATTATAGCTAAATATGTAAAAGAAAATAATGAAATTATTATTCCTAATAAAGTAGCAAGAGTAAGTGGCCTAGTAGAAAAAGAAATAATCCCATCTAGGGCATAGCTAAATAATTTAGTAAAAGACCATTTAGAATCACCTGTAGCCCTTTTATCAACCTCATAAGGCATATAATAGGTATTAAATCCAACCCAGGAGAAAATACCTTTAGAGAATCTATAATACTCATTCATTTCAATTATAGAATTCACCATATTTCTTCTAAATAGCCTAAAGTCACTAGCACCATCTACAAATTTTACATCCGATACTTTATTAATCACTTTATAAAACAAATTTGAAAATGTTCTTCGTAAAAATTTTTCTTTACGCTTTTCTTGATAAGTTGCTACACTATCAAATTCATCATCACTCTCTAATATTTGTAACATATCTAATATTAAAGAAGGTTTTTGTTGCAAATCAGCATCAATAATAGAAACATATTTTCCCTTAGATTCCTTAAGACCTGCATACATTGCAGCTTCTTTACCAAAATTACGGGAAAAATTAATCACTTTAATATTTTCTTTAGCATTTGAAGAAATATCTTTTAACACCTTAATTGTACGATCAGAACTCCCATCATTAATAAATATAATCTCATAGTTTATTTTTTTCTTTTTAAATATTTTAACTACTTCATTATAGAATAATCTAACGTTTTCTTCTTCGTTATAACAAGGAACTACTATTGATAATTTCATAAAACACATCCTTTACATTTTAAAAATCAATATTATATTATCTCTGTAAAAAATTATTGACTAAGCATTTTTTCAAAGTCGGCAACCGCATTATCCTTATTTGAAAGATTATAAACCTTACTTGAATTAAGTTTATGATCACATTTTTTTAATTTATTGACAACCTGATTATTCATCGTAATAATTTCATCATATTTCTGATTATATAATTTAAATGATCTTATATAGCTATTGGTAAATTTAGAATGACTAACAAACAAGTGCTTTCTACCTTTTATATGTGCGAATAAATTTAAAATAGAAGTTGATTTTCCAGCGTAATGCACAACATGGCTAAAGTTTATATGACAATATAATCTTTTGGCTTCTCTTGTATAAGCCTTATCCAGTTTTTTATTAATATACTTATTAGAAAAACCAAATTTATAATATAATAAATAACTTACAAATTCAGAGAAAAGCCAATTAGCTGAACCTTGAATTGTTAGATAATTAATTTTTTCAGAAAGATCGTTGATTTTTAGTTTATGTCTTTCAACTCTCGTCTTGTAAAAAGTTAAATAATAATTTCTTTTTTCTAGATCAATGTTATCAATAATTTCAAACAACGTAGATGTAGTCATACAATTATTAAGTCCACCCGCATATATCAATACATTTTCTTTATTATTTTTATATTTTCCAGATCCAATAACTTCTAATCTTTCAACCTTATTTTGAAAGATATAATTCAATAATTTTGAAGTATTATTGATACTATCATAAGAACAAAACTTTTTAATAAAATCATTATACATCGTAAATTTATTGACGTTTTTAACCTCATTTAATAAATCTATTTCGTTATCAACAATTGGAAAAGGTAAATCTTCAAGATTAAAGTAAATGCTTCTACCATCCATATATTCCTTTAAGTCGTAAGCATATAAAACAATCTTTTTTCGAGTGTTTGCAAAATCAAAGAATACACTCGAATAATCAGTGATTAAACAGTCAGCTAGATTAAGAATTTCATAGGTCTCATAGCCATTCGGGAAAGGTTTGATGCGCTTGAAATTTTCATAATCTAATGTAGATTCCATTAGATTATGAAGTTTTACATATAAAACTTGATTATCTTTAAGGTTTTTATCCAAATTTTTTAGTAGTGACATTATTTTTCCATAATGATAATCATATTTTTCTTTTGAAGTATTCCTTCTCCATGTTGGCATATAAACAATAATTTCTTTGTTTTTAAGATCAAGGTCTTTTTTTAATGAATTTCTTGCTTGGCTATCAAAAAATATAGAATTTCTTGGATATCCCGATATTATATATTTTCCATTAAAAATATTATCTAACATATAATCGCGTTTCATGTTTTCAAAGGTATAATAATTAGGATATAGCAAAAAATCAGCCATCATAAAATTTCTTTGGTGATTTCCAATCTCATTTGGTGCGTCTTTGATACTACGACCCAATCCTTTTAAAGGCGTACCATGCCATGGGTTGATATAAATTTGCCCTTCTTTCTTTATAAAATACGGAGGAAAAGAAGCGTTATTTATAAGATACTTAGAATTAGCTAGCAATCTACAATATTCGGAACTACCAATTATTATAAACTTTATTTTTTTCATACTTTTATGTCTGAAATTTTTTTTAGTAGCAACTAAATCCTCTTTTGTGGTTGCTACAAATACATTAAAATTCCCATATTTATTATTTTTCAAAAGGTCCATAACCATGTAGTAAACATTTCCTGAAAAATTATTTCCAGCGTAACATTGAACTAAAATATTATTAGTTTTGATTTTTTCATTTTCATAATATTTTGTATATAAGAAACGGATTCTTAAGTCATGAATTTTTCTACGTAGTTTCTTTAAAGGTATTTTTTTTAATTTCTTTTTTAAAAAACGAAACGGCTTAGTAATTCTCCATGGTAAAGATTTGACTACTCTATCATATTTTTGTTGAAGTTTCAAATTTTGTTTTTGAAGTTCAATAACTCTTTTTTCGGTAGACTTCAAAGTTGCCTGCAAAATTTTATTTTCAAGTTTTAAATCTTTATCTACATTTAAATTAATTTTATTATTCATTATTTATCCCTCCGTCTAATTTTTCTAACAATCTTTCTTAATTTCCTTTTTGAGAACGAATAAGTTCTTCTTAAAAAACTTTTTTTTCTTCTATTTTCTTTTTCAATAAAATTACACATTTTACCAAATGTATTAATGTTTGAACCTTCAATTCCACCGACCATATAAGAATAACTAAAATCTGTATAGTCTTTTTTGAAAGCTCGGTATCCTTCACCAGAAAATAATTTTTTTAATGGCATAAACGAATCACGACTAGGTATGTTAAGTAAGAACTTATATTTATTGGCGTGTAACATATACTCTCTAACAAAATCAATTATACCTTGATGTATAAGATTTATTCTATCATAATTTTCAACCTCTGGTCTACTAAAGACTGGTACTACTTCTTTGGTTTCATCGAAATCAAAATATAGAAACGAAGGGGTCGGAGCAGAACTTATTAAAATTTCAATTACTCCAATATTCAACAACATTGTGTCCTTATTGAAATATAAATCACTGTTTATAAGATCAGAAAAAGTATAAGAAATAACATCGTTATTAAGCGCATATGTATCATCAAAAGAATCTTTTTTTACTATTCCAAAATTAATTAATGCAGTTACTTTGCAATTAAATTCCCAATCATTTTCAAACAGTTGTTTTAATGCAATTGCTCCACTAGCACGATAACCAACATCAACAATACATACATTTTTGCACCCTTCAACAAATGGTGCGAAATATGTTTTTGCAGCATCAGAATAATTATTACAAAGGCTTTTAACAATATTAGAATTTTCTTTTATTACATCCATAAATATCTTCTTCGTTTTACTTGTAAAACGAGTTTCAACATCAATATTTTGTATAGAAAACTTATCTACTAAGGATTCTAGATGCATATCCTTTAATATTTCAATTATTGTTATTTCTCGATTTGCTTTTACTCTTCGAGTAACAAATTGCCATACATATCTTTCTATATCCTTGTTGCCAATGGTTTTAAGAGTCGCATGACGAGACCACAGAACATATTCAGTTGGAATATCATCAAATAATAAGTCATATACCTTTTGCAAAATATATCCATCCCTTGCAAGGAACAAAATTTTATCCATTTTATTTTGAACCGCATATTCATGTATCCAATTTACATAACCTAAAATGTTTAAACCACTATATACAAAACCATAATAATAATTAACATCATTATATGGTGAGTCATTTAAAATTCCGTTATTAAAATAATTATTAACAATAGCATTATAAAAACTACCTACAGTATTTGACATTTCACTATGATAATCTTTACCTACATCAACAACCGAAGGATAATGAAGGGAATGCCAACCATATTCTCTTGGTTTCTTTAAGTCGACATCTTTTTTATCGCCTATATGGATAATTTTTTTATCTTTTACATATTCCTCATCTACAAGTTTATACAATTCACCATTTCTTTTACTAACTTTATAATCACAGCTAACATATAATTTAGAATATCCCGTATATCCACAATTTTCTAAGATTTTTGCCATATATTCTTTTCTAATATACATATCAGAAATTATTATTATTTCTTTACCTTCTTGTAACAATCTGTCAAAAACAGCTTTCATGTAAGGATTTGCATAACAAAAATTAAATTCTGCCTCGAATTCATTATTAAACCCCTCTTTTTTATCGATTCCCAATGATTTATATAATTCATTATAAATTTCTTCAAGTGTTACTTCTCTATGCCCATATTCTTTCAATTTCTTCTTTCTTAAATTTCTTTCAGCCGTTATTCGGTAGTTTGCAAAGTTTACAACATTATACTTTGGACTAAGGACTCGAAATAAATCTGTTGGCTTAGTAAATGGCCTAAGAATTAAAGTGTCAAAAATATCAAAAGATATAATGTCATAATCTAATAATCTATTTACCAATGTTTCAATACTTTCTCTTTGTTTTTTTATACGCGACTTATTCACTTAATCACCTCTTCACATACTCTTTCACTCGATTTTTCATCATCTAAATAATTAAATTTATTATTAAATTCTACATATTTTGCATTGTATCTAGAAAAATAACTATCAATATTATTCAACTCTTCAATTAAAATATCTTCAGTCTTTACAATCGGACCGGGCAATTCGCTTAAATCAAAATAAAAATCTCTTAATTTATTTTGATACCTATCTAAATCATACATGTAAAATATTATTGGTCTTTTTAAATTAGCATAATCAAAAAATACACTTGAGTAATCTGTTATTAATATATCACTGATAATATACAATTCACTTATATCATCGTATTGTGACACATCATATATAAATCCCTTATACTTATCAAAATCGAATGAGTTTGATACAAAATAATGGGTTCTAAATAAAATAATGTAATCTTTACCAAATATTTCATTTAATTTATCAAAATCAATCCCTAATTGATATGTATACCCAACTCCTGAAGTATGTTGATCATCTCGCCATGTTGGGGCGTACAAAATTATTTTTTTATTTGTTTTTATTCTTATGCTTTTTTTAATTTTCTCTACATCTTCATTAGTATATTTAAATAAAAAATCATTTCTTGGATATCCTTTTTCAACAATAATATTTTCTTTATTTAATCTTTTTAAATCAAATGCTGATGTAAATTTTTCAGTACAAAAGCTAGATGGTGATAACATATAGTCATATCTTAATGCATCCGTTTCATATTTATTTCTTATATCTTTAATAGTATTAAGGGCATTTCCTCCCTCTACTTTTATATCAAAGCCTAACTTCTTTAGCGGAGTACCATGCCATGTTTGAATATAAACTTGACTCTCTTTCTTTTCTATATGTTCAGGTATTCGCGAATTACTAATCCAATATTTTGCAGTTGCGTAAGCTTTATAATACTCTTTAGTCCCATATTTTACGATGGTTGTCCTATTATTATCCAATAGTAGGTTTGTTTTGCTGCCGGGCTCTTTAAAAACCCACACAAACCTGAAATTTTTATAATTAGGGTTGGCTATCATTTCTTCATACATAGCTCTTGGTGAACAGGCATAACTTCTACCCATATAGGACTCAAGTATTACCAAATTATTATCGACTGGTAATTTCATGTTTTTTTTGTACATAATCCATCTTTTTAAATTTAAAAATCCTCTAAATAAATTTCTGAAAAAAGTGTTTTTTTTAGAAATATCAGTACATATTTTTTTAATTGGTTTGATAAATTTTTTCTTTGTTCTTGTCATCAATTAAGTCACTTCCAATCTCTAATTTATCATATATAATTAATTGCGCTAATAACTTAGCAGAATTTCCTGTTTGATTAGTTATATATTTATTTCTAAATTTAGTCAATAAAGACATATCATATTTTTCTTTTTTTATTGCTCTTATTAATTCATCAGATTTTTTAAATACACATCCTGGCATTTCTTTGTTTAAATCCACATTAACCCCGTTTTTTTCTTCATATTCTATATAATCGTATAAATAAAAATATATGGGCTTATCTAAAATAGATGCTTCAATAGAAATTGCTGAATAATCTGTAATGATATAATCAGCAATACATAATAATTCAATCGAAGAAAACTCAGGGCAAGACATTACCTTATTATTTTTTAATGTAATATTTTTACCTGGGTGAGCTTTAACAATTAAGTTGTAATCATTAAAATCAATTGCTTTAACCAAATTACTAACGTGTGTTCCTTTGTTTTTTCTAAAAGTTGGTACATATAAAATAACTTTTTTCCTTTTAATATTTGGATATTTTTTATAAATTCTCTTTTTAATTTGTTTACGGTCATTAATTAAATAGTCAATTCTAGGAAGACCAATTGGAATAAATTTATTGGCAGTAACATTAAACGCCTCGCTGAAATATGGAATCATTGTCCTTGATCCGGATACAACATAATCGTAATTTTGGTGCATCTGCATTACTTCGGCAAGTTTTCTGTCATGCCCCGATTCTTTATCTAAAGTTTGATATCCAAATTTTTTTATAGCACCCAAAGCATGCCAAATTTGAATTACTTTTAAGTTTTTTTTATGTTTTAAAACACTAACACAAATACAATAAGAATCAATTATACAGGTTTTTGATGTTGCCAAATGATACATTTGTCTATATAAATGAAAATAATACAGCACATAATCTAATACTGTTTTATTTAATTTTTTTGTTAAAGTAACAATTCTGTAATCACTATTATTATTTTTTATTTCTGTTTGTATTAACTTAAAATCTAAAGTATTAACATTTGATTGCCGACTTATGAAAACAATCTTTTTATAATTGGTAGGAATAAACTTTAAGATCATATATATAATTTTTAAATGAAATTTGAACATTATTATAAGTAATTTCATATCATTCCACCACCTAACTAAAATTACTAAAATTATATCATATAAAGCCATTAAAATAAATGGTTTCAAGTCTATTTACTTATAACTTATGATAAAAATGTAAATCTTTTATAAAAAACACAAAAAATAAACCATATTTTGATAATGGTTTATTTTTAATTAAATATTTTTATTTTTAAATCTATTAATTATAACATCTGTAATTTTTTTGCTTGCATATCCATCACCATATGGATTAGATGATTCACTCATCGAATAATACATATTATCATCTGTTAATAATTCTTTAATCATCTGATATATCGTTTCCTTTTTCGTTCCGGCTAATTTTAAAGTGCCTGCTTCTATACCCTCTGGTCTTTCAGTCGTATCTCGAAAAACTAAAACCGGTTTACCTAAAGATGGAGCTTCCTCTTGTATACCCCCACTATCAGTCAAAATAATATACGATTTATTCATAAAGTTATGAAAATCAATCACTTCTAGTGGTTCTATTAATCTTATATTTTTGCAATTGCCTAAAATTTCATTGGCAATTTTACGAATAATAGGGTTTAAATGAATTGGATATAACACTTTTATATTTTCGAATTCCTGAACGATACGTTTTATTGCCTTAAAAATATTTCGCATAGGATCTCCGAGATTTTCTCGTCGATGAACAGTTAATAAAATCATTTTGTTATCACCAAGCCAATCAAAAATAGGATGATAATAATCATTTCTGATTGTTGTTTTCATAGCATCAATAGCGGTATTACCTGTTACAAAAATATTATTAATATCTTTACCCTCTTTTATTAAATTATCGGCACTCATTTTAGTAGGAGCAAAATGCATATCTGCTACAACGCCAACCATTTGACGATTCATTTCTTCTGGAAACGGGGAATATTTATCCCATGTTCTAAGTCCTGCCTCCACATGACCTATTGCTACATGGTTATAATAAGCCGCAAGTGCTCCCGCAAAAGTAGTTGTGGTATCACCATGAACTAAAATAATATCAGGTGATTCTGATTTAATGATCTGTTCTAAACCCTTTAAGACTTTCGATGTTATATCACTCAAAGTTTGTCCGTGTCTCATAATATCTAAATCATAGTCCGGAACTATCTGAAATGCTTCTAAAACTTGATCCAACATTTCACGATGTTGCGCAGTAACACAGATAATTGTTTCTATATCATTTCTAGAATATAATTCTTTCACTAACGGAGCCATTTTGATAGCTTCTGGTCTAGTTCCAAACACTACCATTACCTTAATCATTTAATCACCCATTAAATATAATTTTATTTTTTTAAAGAAAAGAAGAACTTTATATTGTTGTAATAAAATCGTTTTATACGAGTTGGCTCTGATACAAGACGATACAACCATTCTAAATTAAGTTTTCTTATTATTTTAGGCGCTCTTTTTTTGTAACCACATATAACATCAAAAGATCCACCAACTCCGACGAAAATTCCTTTATCAAAATCTGATAAGTGCTTATATATTAACTCTTCTTGTAAAGGAATCCCCATTGCTACTAAAATAATATCAGGTTTTTTTGACTTTATATCATTGAAAATTATATCTTTATTTTCTACATAACCATTAGAACTACCAATGATATTTAAGTTTGGATATTTTACCTTAACTGCGGCAATTAACTGGTCAACAACTTCCTGCCTTGCCCCGAATAAATAAATTGTTTTTCTCAATCTATGACCATGTTTTAGTAAGTGAGTTGCTAGATCAATTCCAGGAATTCTTTCTTCAATCTCAAAACCTAAATAATTAGCTGCCTTTACTAATCCTATTCCATCCGCTACTAAAGTAGTACATGGATCTAACAATAACTCAGAAAATTCATTTTTTTTCTTAGCATACATAAAAGTTTCGGGATTTGCTGTTACTATAAACATTTTTTTATTCTGTTTAAGGTTCCTTATCATTGTTTTTTTAAAAGATTGCGCACTATTTTTATATAATTTTTCAAAATAATCTTTCATTAATCACCCCTGTATATTTTCTAATAGGTTCAACCATCTTTTCTTAACCGTATCAATTGAATAATTTAATGATTTTTTTCTATTATCCTTACCTAATTTATTTCTTAACTCACTGTTTTTAATGATTTCAATGGTTTTCTCACTCATTTTATTAATATCTCTATTGTTAATTAGAAAACCGTTTTCACCATTAGTGATAATTTCTTTAGCTCCTTCAGCAGATGAAAAAGCAATAGCTGGGATACCAAAAGAACCAGCCTCTAAAAGTACGATCCCAAAAGATTCCGTATAAGAAGTCATTAAATATATTGATGATTTTTTTAATAATTTGTTAATTTCGTCTTTACGCAAAAATCCTAATAAATTAATTTTATTTTCTATTTTTTTTTGTTTAATTCTCTCTATGATTTTTTCTTTTTCCGGACCGTCACCAACTATATTTAAAACCCAATTTGGATATTTTGAAGACACTTTTTCAAATACGTCGATTAAATCTAAAAAACCTTTTTCTTTAGAAAGACGACCAATTGATATGATGTTTGTTTCGTTTAAATCAGAAGCGTCTTTAGGTATATAATCCAAACAATGAGGAATATAATGAAACTTCGTTTTAGAATTACTAATGTGTTTTTCATAATATTCAGTTAATTCTTGTGAAACTGGCATCAAATAATCAATATTTTTAATTGCTGTTTTTAATCTCTTTATATACAAAGAATTGTTTTGATGGTGTCGGTGCTCTTGAGCAATTTTTACGCTATTCTTACTACCATATTTAGATAATTTTCCTGTGAACGCTATTCTTGTCGAGATTATAATATCTGATGAACATTCCTTAATATAGTCAATCATTTTATGATGACGATAATATAGTACTTTTATACTCTTAATTCCCTCTTTAAAACATTTATATAATTTACCGCTTTTAAAATAATTCATCCATATAGCTCGGTTTTCTTTCAAATCTCCCATTAAATAATTAATTTTAACGTTATCTGGTATATAAAAAGCAGGCTTATCAGAAACTTTATATAGCACTGCTATTTCTATTTCAAAATCATTATGAAGCATATTACACAAATCAGCTATAGATTTTTCTACTCCTCCATAACCAAGATGAAGAGCCAAAATAGTTATTTTTTTCATATCTAACACCTACTTATACCTTTGCTTAGATTTCTTTTTCATTAATTCAAGACATTTATTATACATTTTTATCCTATTGTGATTTGTTAACCTTAATCTAGTAAATTTATTAATTTTTTTTGTTAAAGTTTTTTTACCTTCAACCCAAGTGCCGGTGAAAATATGAATAGATGTAGATTTAGATGATGGGTTGCACAAAATATAATCAGGATAAACAACTATTCCTTCATTAAGCGTCTGTTTTCTATTGTTGACAACACATCCATATTTACTTATTAGTATTTCAGATACTGTTTTAGTATTAACATTTTTCATTTGATCATTAAAATTAAATGAAAAATCACGATTATTATAATAGTCCAACATATCTTTAACAAAAGGATGTCCTTTTTCAGCACCAAAAACAGCAGTAAATGGATAATTAGGATTTTCAAAACCAACAAACGCCTTATCATTTAAAAAATTATCAAAATCAGAAAGAACTATTACGTCTGTATCTAAATATATTCCACCCTCATTATAAATAACATAAGCCCGAATATAATCACTAACGTATGCCCATTTTTTTGCCTCGTATGCTTGTTTGGCAAAAGGATGAGATTTTATATCAAAATTATCTTCATTCCATTCAATTATTTCATAATCTTTTAGATGTTTTTTCCATGTCTTCATACATTTTTTTATATCTTTTGGTTTGTCGTTGCCACCCACCCATATATAATGAATCTTTTTTGGAATCGCCATTATATTACCTGCTTTCTGATCTTTATTTTTATAAACATAAAGATTTATCTAAATCGATAACCAGTTTTTATCGTTATCATTCTAGAAAAATAATCTTCAGATTACTCTCTTCTTCTAAAATTTACTAGACTATAAAGAAAAATATTGTCGATATAACCATTTTAAATCTGTTTTTTATAATATAATCAATGATTTGAGCTATATTTCTTTTTTTATAAAAGCAAAAAAGGTTTGTATGATTTTAATAGGGAGAATATTCACTTTCTTTTATTATCTAAAAGTGCCATTTTTCAGTTCATATACAAACCTTTCACAAACATTACCATCGTTTAAGTAATTATACTTTTCATTAAATTTATTTAATTTTTCACTGTAGTCATTAATAATATTATCAACATTCTTTACTAAATCATTTAATTCATTTTCATTATAAGCGATTGGCCCAGGCAAATCTGTTTTATAATCTATGTAAAATCCATTTCTTTCCGCCATATATTGTTCAAAATCATACGCATAAAAAATAATTGGTCTTTTTAATAAAACATAATCAAAAATAGAAGACGAATAGTCAGTAACTAACACGTCTGATATAAGTAATAAATCTAATATTTCTGGATACCCAGAAACATTTATCATATTATCTCCTAATCGATGCTCATCCATAAACTTTGATACCAATGGATGTAATCTTATTAATAGCAATATCTGATCATTATTTTTTAATGTTTCAATTGGCAATTCAAACTGTTGATCATCTATATTTCGTTCTCTAAATGTTGGAGCATATAAAACAATAGTTTTGTTTTTTGTAGTATCAATTCGTAATTTTTCCTTTATTTCTTTTACGCGGCTACTATCAAAATTAACCAATTCATCGGTTCTGGCTTGTCCTAAACTAATGATAGGTTTTTGATATCCAGTTGAAGTACGGATTGCTTTAGCGCAATATCTATCTGAAGCTATGAAATAATCCCAATCCTTTACGTGTTCCATAGGTTCCCTATTTTTATCATCAGTAATGTCATATCCGCATTTTTTTAAATTTAGTGCTCCGTGCCATGTCTGAATATAAATTTGTCCACTTCTTTTTTTTAGTATACTTCCCGTACTTTGACTTCTAATTATATATTTAGCAGTCGATAAGTGATATAAATATGTAAAAGTACGATAAAAAGCACATTCCTTTTTATCAATCATTGAAAAATTAGTTTCTTTAGAAATAAGCCAATACATTAAAAAATCATTAGGACAATTTTCCTTAATGTACGAATATATTGCATAAGGATTTCCCTCAATTTTGTCTCTTCCTGATTCGAAAACAATTTTATTATCTTTTATTTTAGTAAATGAAAATACAAAATTAATAATATTAGCTAATATTTTGCGCATTTTTCCCATCTCCTTTTAACGCTTTTCTCAGTATTGAAAACGCTTTATAACAGGTTCTTCTAAAATACCCAAATAAACAGTAATTAATACCTATTAAGATAATTAACAAAATAATTGAATATATACAACAATAAATAAACCATATTAATAAATTGTTAATATTTTGCATCGGATATAAATATGCACTACCATAGCAAATTAAAATAGTTAACAGTATCACAACAAATTGTTTCATATAGTAACTAAAAACTGAAGCCTTAAATATATGATGATATACATAATTAGGTAAATACCAAAAACTTGTTAATACTGATGCGATTATAGTCGCCAATAAAACTCCAACTAAATCAAACTTTTGGATTAAAATTATTGATAAACCGACATTGATACTGGCCTCTATAATTGCCATTATCTGCGTTTCTTTAAATAGTCCCTTGGTATCTCTCATTATCAATAAAGGACGTCTCATTATCCCAAAGAATAATATCGAAACCATTAGAATAAAACCCATTTCAGTCATTATCTTATCTTGTCCAATCCATAAGGTAATAAAACTATCTGTCACATGAAAGATAACGATAGTAAAAAACATAGCCATGAACAAAAATAATGCATTCATTTCTTCAAAAATTGTTCTTTGATCTTGCTGGTTTTCTTTATACATAACATTACCAAAACTGGCGGTTATTGAACTTGCAAAAATATAAACAGCGTCAGTAATGAACTTGATAATGTAATTATATGATGAGTAAATAGCAACCTTCAAAGGCGATAAAAAGGCTGAAATTACTAATATATCGGTATTGTTGTAAACCGCACCCGCTATTTTGTGACCAATTATGTATTTCATTCCTTTAATTGGTACAATTTCATCATTTGGAACTTCATTTAGCCAAGGATACTCTTTGTATATTTTTTTGTTAATATGTAAATTACCCAAAATTCTAATAACTATAGCTGATATTAAAATTAAAATATAGTTTCCATATAAATACAATAATATAATTTCTATTAGTATCTCAATAATTCGATACATACTTATTTTAAAATTTATTTTATATATTTTTTGATCAGCTTGTAAAACAAAACGCGGTGAAAACATAAGATAATCAATTACACATTTTAATATAAATAATATAAAAACAAGTTGCATAAACAAAAGAGACATATTGTTATTTGTAAGCATCTTTAAACCAAACGATATCGCTACCCCTATAATAATTATAATTATAGAAATTTTTCTTAGCAATTTTTTGGAAGCAGTAAATATTCTATTTATTTGACTAGTATCATTCTTAACCAATAAGCGATAATATAATTGAACAATTAAAGAACCGACACCAGCTTCTATTAATGATATATAAGCAAATAATTGAAAGAATAGTTGGTTTAATGCAAACACTTCTACTCCTAAATATTTCATAAATATATCAATACGAACAAACCCTAATATTGCAAGAATAAAATAAGGTATAATTCCAGAAAAAAAGTTCTTCGTAGAATTTTCTTTTCTCATATTTTTTTCACCATCAATCTAGTTTTTTTATAATATCTAGATATTATTATACCAATTTTTCTTAATATTTACTACACCATAAAAAAACATATAAATTTAAATTATATGTTTTACCTTTTCGACATAAATTTTTCATAAGCGTTTATTACAGTTTCAGGATCACCATGGTCTTTTATTTTACCATCATGTAACCATATAATGCTATCACATAAATCTTTTAATGTATCTAAACTATGTGACACAATAACAACAGTTCTTTTATCATCAGTTATTAATTCCTTCATTTTATTGTAACTTTTTTCTTTGAATTTTACATCCCCTACACTTAAAACCTCGTCAATCAACATAATGTTAGTCTCTAATATCGCCGTGATAGAAAACGCTAATTTTGAATACATACCACTTGAATACGTATCAACGGGTTTATATATAAAATCTCCAAGTTCAGAAAAAGCAATTATTTCTTTTAATTTATCCTTAACTTGGTTTTCTGTAAATCCTAATAACATTCCTGATAAAAATATATTTTCATAACCTGTTAATTTCTTTTGAAATCCAACACCAATTGACAGTAAGGAAATTGTATTGCCATGTAAATCAATTTTTCCAGTGTCGGGAGAAAAAATTCCAGCAATTGCTCTTAACAACGTAGATTTACCACTACCGTTTTTGCCTATTATACCAACAATTTTTCCCTCTTCTATCTTAAATGAAACACCTTTTACAGCTTCAAATATATCGACTTTAGATTTCTTAATTTTCATTAAACTTTTTTTGATAGAAAACATTTTTAATGAGCGATAACTTATATGTAAGTTATCAGCAGTAATAGCTATTTTCTTTTTCATTACATCACCTTCGCATAACTATTTTCGTATTTGTATATTAGACTTATACCAATAAGAGATAATACAAGTCCTATCATTAGCCAACCACCCAATATCAAATAATTTGGCATTTGATCATAAATTATTATTTTACGAAACTGAGTAATAATAAATGCAGTTGGATTAGCATAAGATAAAATTTTACCATATGGTTGAGGAACTCTCGTTTCGATCATATAAAAGATACCAGATAGATAAAACATCATCTTTAATACAATATTAATCACATTTGTCAAATCATCGATGAACACCCCAAAATGGGTTAATATAGTACAACAACCAAAAGTAAATATATATAAAACTATCAAAATTGGTATAAAGTTAAATAATTGAACAGAAAATGGAACGTTAAAGATTATCATTAATACTATAATCAATGCAAAAGAAATTAACATTTTGAATAAGTTTACAAAAGTTTTAATAAGAATTAAAACATACTTAGGTATATATACCTTTTTTATTATATTTTTATTACTGTTGACTATTTTTGTACTACTCTTAAGACACTTGTCAAAGAAATTCCAAACTGTCAAACCAATTAATACGAACACAGGAAAATATTGTTCTGTTGTCCTAAATACAATTACTACTACAAAAGTGTATATTAACATAAAAAAGATTGGATCTAAAATCCACCACAGCCAACTTAAATGCGAAGTTGCTACCTCAGATTTCAAATCAGATTTAGATGCATACATTGCATATTTCCAATATTTTTTCCAATCATTAAAAAATTTACTCATACTTACCTCCATAAAACATTAATACGTTAGATTACTTCTAAATGCAATCATCTTTATTTCTATAACTTATCTTACAAGCTTTAGATAGTATAGCATATTTCTTATGCAATTTCAAATGTTTTTTATATAGGAAACTAACAAAATGTAAAGAAATTTAAAATTAAAAATAGAACTATTTAATAATAATAAACTTAACTATAGTAAAAATTTTATATGATTATTTTGTCAAAAGAAAACAATAAATATCAATTTATTGTTTCTAATTCACTCTGTTTTTTTAATTTTAGTAGAAGACTAGACAATATGACAGTTAAATAGAAACTAACTGCCGGAGCCATCAATATATGACCTGAAAAGTATGCCATCCCTAAACCTAATAAAATTGACATAATATATATAGTTATATCATTATCCATAAAATTTTTTTTAAAATTACGAATGAAATAATTCGTGATTCCATAACAAACTAAAATAAGGGGTGCAAAGTAGATAATAAAACCCACAACTCCAAATATATAAAATATGTCATAGTAATCCATTTCAACTAGCTTTTCTCGTGAGTTTTGCTTTGTATTATAATTTACATAGCCCAATCCAAAAGACTGTTGTATAAACTTTGAACTAATCCATTGATTATGTACTTGATTTTTAAATATATCGCGACTACTATAAATAATCTTATTTAAATCGGGTTTTTTTGAAGGATCTATATTGTTATTTTTTTCACTACCGCTGTTCCAGATTGTATTAATTCCAATATTACTAGCTAAAGGCGAAATTGAAAACATAAAACTAGTAATAACAAACATAAGTATAATCGGCATTAGATATTTTTTAAGATAATCAATTCTCTTCCATAATGTTAAGTCAATTATCATAATAAAAAGAATAGTAAAAATGGTAAATGCAATACCTAAAAGTGGTACTTTAGTTCCTATTTGAAGCATCAAAAATGAGAAGATAGCAAATAAAATATATGCATATATTTTATTTTTATATTTGAAATTAATTATCTTTTCCATTATAAATGGCGTAAACAAAACAAGAATTGCCCCTAATTCATTTGCAGAATAAAACCAACCTATGGTTCCTAATTTACCATTACCATAAGATGAAAAATCAAGATTTAATACAAAAGGAATTAATATGAAAAATGAATATATAAAGGCAACTTTAATAAAAATAGTATCATCGAATTTACGTTTTTTACTATCTAAATAATTTACAATTGCTATCAAACAAATAGGAAAGTAAAAACCTTTAAATAACGTTTTGAATTCTTCTAAAAAAACAGAATATCCTTTTAAATATATATTGTTAAAAAGAAAGAATGCTGAATAAATAGCTATAAATCCTAGTAAAAAAACACTTATCTTTTTATATTTTGAGTCACTTTTAAATAATACATAATATATTAGAAATAACATCAAGAGTGATCTTAATAAAATTCCTAGTGTAAATTCAATTTCTAATAATCTCACTGATAGTCCAGTAATCAAATCAACTAACGGACTTATAATTAAAAATAATTCTAAAAGGCTATTAGTAGCTTTTTTCTTTCTTAAAAATGTTATAAAATTGTTCATAAATTGCCTCCATTTAAAGAATATTATATATACTACTATACTTGATAAAACTAATGTTTATTATACCATAATATTAAAAAAAATCTCTTTCAAACAATATTTATATATTTTTTTTTATCAAGTTTACATCTATCTTCACTTTCCATATCTTCCCTATTCCTATTTTCGACAAAATACGATATAATTATAGTGGTGATAAAAATGGATGATAAAAAAGCAAAAGAAATATTAAATGAGATAGACAAAATAAAAAGTTATAAGAAAAAAACAGGGAAAAAGAAGAATATTTTAGGTATAATTACTGTTATTATGTTTATAATTACTCTTTTACTAGGAATCGGATATTTAGGCTATAATATCCTTTATTCCTCTGACAAGACCAATCAATTATATTTGGTTATTAATAGTGCCATTATAGTTGTAGTAATGATTCTCTTTATGATAACTATAGTTATGACAACGGATAAATCAAAAAAAATTATGAGTATAATAACTTCATTATTTTTTATAGGATTTGTAAGTTTTAACTTTTTAGTTACAACTAATAGTATTAATTTACCTACACAAGCAGTATTACAAAACTTTGCTAATGAAAATATAAGCGAGGTTATTAAATGGGCTAATGCTAATAAGGTAACTATAGAACAATCGTATGAATATAGTGATAATGTTGCTGAATATCATATTATTAGTCAAAGTGTGGTCCCAAATACTTTATTAAAAGATGTTAAGAAAATCAATGTAGTGGTTTCAAGCGGACCAAACTATGACAAACAAGTGATTATATCTAATATGGTTGGTTGGAATATTGACGATGCATTAAAATCTATTAACGAAAACTTTTTAAATAATGTTACTATCAATTATGCATTTAATAATGAGGTTGAAAAAGACATGATTATTGAACAAAATGTTAAAGGTCAAATGCGAAGAAATGATCCTCTAACTTTAAAAGTATCCCTTGGTAATAAAGATAATTTAATGCCTGTAGCTATGATAGATTTAAAAAACATGAAATTATTTGACGCTACTTTATGGTTAAAAAGAAATGGCATTAATTATAAACTAGAATATCAATTTAGTGATAAAGTAAATAGAAATTATATTATTAGTCAAAGTGAACAAAAAGAAACAATGATAAATCAAAGTGAAAGTACTGTTACCTTAATTGTTTCTAAAGGAAAAGAAATAATAGTACCTGATTTAAAACAAATGACAGTGGATGAAATAACAAAATGGGTCATTGAAAATAATTTAAAAATAAAATATGAAGATCAGTATGATGCTGATATCGAATTTGGTAAAGTAATTAATGTAAATTATAAATCAGGCGATAAGATTGAAGAAGGCACTACTATTAATCTTGTTACATCTAAAGGACAATTAAGAATGCCTAAGTTTAGTTCAATAAATGAATTTAGAGATTGGGCTAGTAAATATGACATTAAAACTGAGGAACAATATGAATATAATGACAAAGTAAAAAAAGGTAGCATTATTAAATTTTCTCATGAAGAGAATGATATTATCTCCCCTACTGATAAAATTATAGTATATCTTTCTGATGGTGCTCCTATTACTATTCCTAATTTTGTTGGTAAAACAAAAAGTTCTATTTTAAATAGTTGTTATAGTCTAGGACTAAATTGTACCTTTACCTATAGTGGCTATTCTAGTACTGCTAAAGATACGGCTGTTAGTCAAAATAAAAAAGCAGGATCAACTGTTGTAAGTGGAACTTATGTTAATATTGGTTTAAGTTTAGGAACTGCGAAAAATTATACCGTAGAAATTAGTGAAGCCCAACTAACACTTGGAGATGCGGATAAAACTATTAGTACTTTAAAAACTTGGTTTGCATCAAAATATCCAGGAGTTACATTTACATTTTATAAAAAAGCTAGTAACACATATGCAAATGCAGGATTTATACATGAAAATTCACCAATTAAGGATGGTTCAAGTATAACTCAAGGTAAAACATATCAAATATGGATTACAAACTAAAAACCAGTTTTAAACTGGTTTTTCATTTTACTTTATTTTCTAAATTTAATATTTTTTGTTTTTCTACTTTCTCTAAGGTAGATAAAATATAATCTCTTAATTCGCTATACTCATCTATTATTTCTCTAATATTTTTAGAAGGATTTTTAGAAAAATCACTTCCGATAACATAAGCTTTTTTTTCATAAATATTTTCTAAATTATCAATTATACTATACTTATGATATGGACTATAAATTTTTTCATTAACCGCAATAGTAGGTGATTTTTTATCAATAAATTCTGTAGTATCACTTTTAGTTGCACAATAAAAATTAAGTTTTAATTTATATATATAGTTAATAATATCATCATATGAAATAATTGTTTTACCATAAAACATTGACAAATTAGTAAGTAACATCAACCATTCATTGGATATACCATACGCTCCCCCTAATTTTCTAATATCAGATAATTCTGGTATTGGTGTAAATGTATTTTTTTTATCTTTTTGTAACACATAATTACTTTTTAAAAGGGTCCCTAATTTAGGTGTGATTAATAATCTAATTGATTCGCATTGTAAGGTATCAAAATTAATATTTATATACTTTCTAATATTATCATAACTCTGTTGCTCGAACAAAGTTTGTCTACAAATTTTAGGTTGATTATTTAATTCTAACACTACATTCACATCTTGACGCAATCTCTTATGTATAAAATACTTATGATGACTAATGTGTCTAGAAAAATAAACATAACCTTCAGTATTAAAAATAGCTGTACCTATCTTTTCTTGAAAATCTAAATGTCTTCGACTAGATTTAACACTAGGATTTCCTTGAAAACGGTATAATGCTTGCAATTTATGGCTATCTTCTAGTTTTAATGCAATACTTTTAATTGTAGTCATAATATCACCTAATCCCCTTGATAATGCTATATTATACATACTATGTTTTTGATTGTCAAATGATTATAAAAAAGATGAACGAAATTGTTCATCTTATTTATTTACAACATTCAACTCTATACGGAATCGTAAATCTCTATTTAAATTAATTGAATATTCTTTATTATTTATAGTTGTTTTCATCGTTGTAGGTTTAAGGAATATATCATTTAATTCACCAAAATCATCAATATTACCCGTTTTAGTTCTAATATATATAACATAATTACCAACTGGTATATCTGCTAAATCAACCTTATTTGTTGTATCAAACCAACCACGGACTTTTGATTTGCCATCACTTACTCTAAGTGGAATATCTGATCCAACAAAAGATCCAATATTGTAAGTATACCTTTGAAACGTCGAACTATTTTCTAATATCAAATAGCGTTCAACATTAGCACCACTACTATAATCACCATTTATATTATAAGAAGTACCTACAATATTTAATGAATTATTTTTAAATTCTAACGTTTTATATGATGTAAACATATTTGAAAGATGAGTTGGATTGGTTTTAGAAATTAAACCACTCTCTCTTACAAATAATTCAATTGGATATTCACTTTTGTAGTTATTGTTACGGAATAAATAACCTCTTCCACTACTAGATTCAACTTTGCGACTCATATCTTTCCCTAAAATATTACGAAATAGATTAATAGATTGAAAATTACCACTTCTAGCTCTAACATACAGTGTATATTCACCAGATGGTACAAAGGATAAATCAAGGTTTCCCTTAAACCAAGTAGCACTATAATTATATACACCATCATTATAACTACGACTCGGATGATTATCTAACCACCTATCAAGTTCAATTATAATATCATTACCACTTATATTATCAGTTAAAATAAGATCATATTTTATCGTAACATCTTTGGTGTTATTCATGCCAGTGATTGCTAAATAACCAGCAATATCTAACTTTTGTGAATTAGAATTCCAAGTCATCTTTTCAAAATAAAATTCACCTTTTTTATTTGTATAAACTCTATCTTCAACCGTTACATTAATTTCTTTAGTTGTAGTGTTATTTGCACTATCAGTTACCTCATATATAACTTTGTAAACACCTGGTACATTAGAGTCTACTTCATTTGAAATAACTTGAATTAAACTTGTAAGATTACCATCTTCTTTATCGGTTGCGGTAACTCCACTTAATGGAGTAAAAATATCATTTAATTTAATAATCTTGTTACTTGCATTTATTACAGGTGATTCATTGATAATAACCTCAACCGTTATTTCTTTATCTGTTGAAATTCCTAAACTATTTATAACGCGATATGTAACATTATAAGACCCACGAACATTAACATTTACATTATTACTTATTACTTCTATTGAACTTGTAATATCGCCATCCCTATAATCATTCGCGGTAACTCCACTTAATGGATCAAATGGTACGTACTGTGATATAGACTTATCAGTAGCATTAATAATTGGTTTATCTCCCGGGTTTACAGTAAGATTAATGCTTTTGCTAGAACTAAACCTACTATCATCTGTAACTGTGTATGTGATTGTATAAGTACCAATAACATTAACATCATAATCACCTGTTACTGAAATTTTACTAGTTAAATTACCATCTTCTATATCGGTTGCGGTAACACCACTTAATGGATTGAAGCTAGTTCCCTGTTTAATAGTGACATCACTAGCATTAATTACAGGCTGATTATTTGAAACATATAAATCAGATTCTCTAATATATCCATAACTATTATCAAATACATAATCAACATCAGCTATATTTTGATTCTCATCTAAAGCAACATCTGTATATACTTTGTACCAACCATCTATTTTATCAAATACAATTACAGGCATTTTTTGAACACTAAAGCTTTTGTTTTTTAAAGTATATATTACACTGCTAGAAGTACTTGGATTTTTATATATATTAACACTTGTATTTTTAGTAACACCTATTGTGTTAGCTAAAAAATCTTGGTTACCAAAGTTACGATCATTTAAATAAGAATTCTGAGCTTGTTTTTCACCCCAATAAGGATCAGTAGCATAATTAACATTCATACCACTACCTTTATTCCCGTAATGTGACCCGAAATAGTAACCACCATTAGGGTTAGTATAACTAGATGAATTAGATCCTGTAAATTTTGCAAAATCTATAATTGAATCTTTTACAGTAGCATACGTTCTAGCACCATTTACTGGATCACTATCTATAGCGCCTAGTCCAAATAAATTTTTCTTATAAAACGCAATTAAACTAGTACCAGTTCCACTTTCATTAATAGCTGTTCCAAACATCATTAAAGCATTAATACCATACGTATTAGCAACATCAACGAAGTTTTGTCCTTGATTATACATTAATGATATACCGGTTCTAGATACGCCTGATACCCATTCATAGTTACCAGTTGTTGAATTATATTGAACATAAGTAATGCTATCATCCATATTTTTAGTATAATTTTTATTAATAATTATTTGATTAAAATCATTTGCTGTATATCCTGTTTTAGAATGAGTTGATAAATATAAATAATATGGATAATGCGGATTGTTTTTATTAACAGCATTGTTATAAGTACTATTTCTATAATCATCCAACATGGCAGTTAAAGTATTGTAAAAATAAACACTATCAAAACTATAATATGTTTTAGATTGCGTCATAAAATTTGGATAAGGTCCTAAATTAGTAAATCCTTGTGCTATTGACCCACTAATTCTATGTTCATAATAATGAATTAAATTACCAGTTGAATATGCCTCATAATATGTTTGTAATCCAACACTAACACTCTCAACTACCCAAGTAACTCCTAAACTTGCAATCCAACCATCTTGATTATTATATTTTACTCGGTACCATGTATAACCTTCAGCATTTTTCTTTTCGTAATATCTATAAACATTACCTTGATATGCTTTGCCAAGAATAGTGCCTGTTGTTGATGCTGAAGATCTAATATTGATCGGTGTAGAACCTGTTATTTTTATTGTATTTGAAACAAGATCCGTAAGAGGTAAAATAGTTAAATTATCCAAACTAGTCCAACCAGCATAACCACTTATTTTTACCTTTGCTCTATTGCTACTTGGATCATAATCTAAAAAGGCTGCATCACTACCATATGAAGTATGAACAGAGGTATATTTGCTAGATGAACCAGATGTAGGAAACAATGATATAACAAAACCTGGATTAAATTTAGCAATTGCATATTTGGCATTAACTAATTTACCAGTACTATTATATATAACAGCTATATTATTAGAATCCGAATTATGGTTTAACATCGCTTGCTTTGCGGCATTATAATCAGTATGACAACTTAAGTCTTGATTATTCCCATCAGTCTTCACGACTGATACCTTATATCCTGTACAATCATTTGCATATACATCAAAATTAAAAGGAATAAAATAAGATGATAAAATAGCAAAGACTAAGATGATATTTATTATTTTTTTCATTCTATTCCCTCCTTCGACATAGTTTGACATTTTACACTCTAATTATATCAAAAATATATTATATTGTATACAAAGGAGTTTTAAATACCACAATTTCCCACTAAAAAATTGACACATTTGTGTCAATTTAAAATTATGCAATTATCCTTTGTTTACTATTATTGAGTAAGTTGAAGATGAACCGTTGGATGCGATTACTTTAATATCAACAATATTTTGACCTGATGAAACTGGAACTATCAAGGGTTGTCCATCTAAAGCTTGAACTCCATTTTGTGAATTAACAGTAACGATAATGGTAGCTGTCGAGTCAACTAAATAAGGGGTCAAGGTAATGCTTGAAACAATCGGTGACAAATGAGGCGCTACTCCCCATCTAGTAGTATAATTAAATATATCCGATTGAAAACTTGGAGACATGGAAGCAGATGTCATTCCATATCTCAAATTAACAGAAAGCATATATGAACTAATTATTTTGCATTCCTCTTCGCTTTTAGAAGCGATGGAAACTACACTATCATCAAATGTTTTTTGAGCACAATACTTTCCGTCATGAATAGCAACTGAGATTTGACCTTTACTATTCACAACAATTGTACCATTTTGCGGTTTTGTACCCTTATATTCTAACTTTTTACCATCAACATTAGAATTTTCAACACCATCTTCATAAGTGAAAATCAATTCGCCTTCTTCTTCATTAAAATATCCTTGTGCATATTTTAATTCACTTGCACTAACAATACCATATGCCGTGTTTTTAAAAGCACCTTTTTTAGCATCATCGATTACATTCATAATTAGTGGGGTTGCTATTAAAGCAATGATTGCTAGTATTACTATTACCGCTAACAATTCAATTAGTGTAAAACCTTTATTATTTTTCATACTTTTACTCCTTCTATTTTAACATAGTAATTATACCGCTCGGTTACACAAAAGTCAACAATATATTAAAAAAGTTAAACGATTTACATTTAACTTTTACACATTATTTAATTAAAGCCAATCTCTTATTATCAACTTCCATTATATGTTTTAGATGATTGTAAGGACCATTTTGATATTTATCTATCCCTACTCCTTTTTTCTTAATAGAATCAAATCCATAATCGTTAAGTTCAAAATTGATTATATATTTTAATAGGCTTAAAGCTTCTTTTTGATTGCTTTTATATATTGTTCTAAGATCTAATGCTATTAGATAAGAATATAGATATTTCATACTATTAAATATGTCATATTCTAATAAATGATTTAAGTATGATGTCATGTGTTCTTCCGTTGTCATATAAAAATTGCTTTCATAAAATTCATAAAATGTATTTATATCTAATTTAGAATTATTATTTTCAAACTTGATAATTAGATTAAGATATCTCATTAGATCAAAAGATAAAGAATCTATATTATTTATCCTATACAAAAATAGACTATTACAATCTACCAATGAAGGATTCTCATTTGATATTTGATCACAACACAACAATTCTGAAAATATAGCACTACATTCCGTTAGTAAATGATTAAATCCTGAATAATTAGGATATTTGTGATTATTTATAACATTATCAATTTGATGTTGCATTTCATGCGCTAACTTAACATATAGTTTCATATTTTTCGTATCATGAATAGTCACCATCGGCAATCTATTATAATTCATAAAAACGCATTCATCTATTACCATAGGATTCTCACTAAAATGGTAAAGTTTGTGTTTACTATTAACAAGTTGGCTGGCTATATTATAAAAAAGAGGATCCAGATTTTCATAGAATAATAATGTTTTATCAAAAATCTCTCTTCTGTTATTTACTTCCTCTTCAAATATAGTTTCGTGGCCATTACTTTGTCTAACAATAAATTGAACTATATTATAAGTGTAGTATATATTCTCCATACCCATTTTGTTTATTTGATTTATTAATTTCTTTTCAATTCGCTTTAGTGCTTCATCCAAATCAATTTGCTTTTCTTCAGGTTTTTCCCCTAGACATGAAAAAAGATACAATTTATCTTCTTCAAGTAAACCGATTTGTTCCTTTGTAAGTTTTTTAGTTGCAATGATACCATCTATTTTCTTAATAGTGTTTAAAAAATAATTATTATCAAATTGCCACATATTTTCCATAGTATTTCCCCCACTTTGATGGCATTATAATATATTAAATAGTTAAAAAAGTCAAATTTAAACTCATTAAATTGTTATTGTCACTTGTTTAATATTTTCTGAATATGTTTGTTATAATAATCACTTTGAACAGGAAATTTCCCTATAATTATTCCTTGTTTGTTTATTTTGGAAAAATCATAATCATAAAGTTCCAAACGATTAATATATTTTATTATACCCATCGCTTCTTTTTTATCAAAAGTATAAACACTATTAATCTCTACCGATTTTAGATATGACAAAATGTATTTCATATCACTTAAGATATCATATCCTAATAAATAACTGAGATTAGTAAACAAACGATCATTCGATAAAGAATAAAAATTCTCTAGATCGCTAATGGTTAATGGGGTGACTTTATCACAATATTTACACAGTAAATCTATATATAGTTTAGCTCTACTTACCGATTCATCAATGGATTTTTGTCGCCTTTTGTATAAACTCATTACATCACTGTTATTAAGTCCTTGTTTATTTAAATAATCACAATATAACAACTCAAAAAACATAGGTGTGCACTCTACCAATAAATGATTAATTTTTTTGTAATTATATCCAATTCTTTCATTTATTACATAACTTACTTGATGTTGCATTTCGTGTACTAACTTAACACACATTTCATAATTATTTGTATTTTTGATATTAACCACCGGATACTTATAAAATCTCTTAAAAATACACGAGTCAATTGTTTTAGGATCGTTTGAAATATTATATATTTTTTTGGGATATTTTAAAATGCTATTAATTATATTATAAGATTCAATATCAACTTCCTTGTAAAAACTAATTACGTGATTAATAACATCTTTAGAATCAATCGATTTTTCAAATGCAACTTGATAATCTTCCTTTTTATTTATAATATTTTCAATAATAAAAGAAAAATAATATAAATTCTTTATGCCTATTTTTTTTATTTCCGATTTCATCTTTTTATTCAGTTGTTTCAACATCCAAGAAAAACTTTCCTTTCTATACGATACAATTGTTTTTTTTCTAGATATTTCGTAAATGGAGTTTCTTTGTAAAATCAACATATTTCTATCACTAGCAGATAAGGATTGATCGCGGAGGAGATAATTAATATTATTAACTATTTCATCAAAACGTTTGTTGTTATAATCCATCTTATATCCTCCTATGAAATATGATTTTAATATATTTTTAGTAACAAAAAAAGCAGTACCTATAGTTTGAAAACAACTATATAATACTGCTTAGAATTTTTATATTTTGGTGTCAATATATACATATTATACTAAAATCCACATAAAAAAGCGAATTGAAAAGGAAACCGTAGCACTACGAGTTTCCTAGTATATTAACTTTCGTTAATACACTAATATAATATGATAATAGAAAAAATATATGCATATAATTTGACTTTTTTCTATTAAATGATACAATATATAACTTAAGAGGGAGGTATTTATGAATAACTTAATTAAAGCTATAAAACAAGTAGCTAAAGAATTTTTTACTGAAACAAAAGAAGCTTTAAAAGATTTTAAAAGTTTCAAAACAATGAAAAAACAGATTCCTAATATATTTACCTTCTCACGTCTTATGTTGGTTCCATTTATTGTTAGTAATATTCTTGCTGGGAATTTAATTCTTGCTGGATTGCTTACAATTGGAGCATCTCTTACTGATGGGGTCGATGGTTTTTTAGCAAGAAAATTAAATGTAACCTCAGAATACGGGCGCAAGTTAGATGCTTTAATAGATAAGGTATTTGTAGTTGCTGTTGCTCTGCCTTTAACAGTTATGCAACCATTTTTAATACTACCAATAACGTTTGATATTATTATTGGTAGTATTAATGGATATTCACATTTAAAAGGATATAATCCGCAAACTAATAGTTGGGGAAAGAAAAAAACGGTTGCTCTAGATGCTCTTGTTTCATCTTCTTTTTTTACGAGTATTTCAGCTTTCGTACCAATTACTGCAGTGTTATATATTACAACTATTAGTCTTCAAATAAAAACAGGAATTGAATATCATAAATTTTTGGAAGAAAAGAAGAAAGAAGATAACGAAAATAACAAAGAAAATACAACTCATAGTGAAGCAAAAAATGATGAAGAATTTACCAATAAAGTGGAACTTAATAAAGATTTAAGTGATATAGAAATACTTAAGTATTATAAGGAACAATGTTTAAATAACAAAGATGAAGAAAAAGAAAAACAAATGATTATTAAAAAAAACTGATATTTATAAAGTATCAGTTTTTATATTATATTCCCAAAGACTTAGTTTACCATTTACAGCAATTGTATTATCAAATTTTTTTACATTTGTTAATTTCCAGGCATAACCACCATAATCACTTTTATTACCATATATTAATAAGTTAGTATTGAAAATGTCAAGCAAAAGATTATCAACTGTCAAGCAGTCATCTAATCTTACCATACCTATTATACAGCCAGTTGGATATTCTAAATTAAGATGTTTAACTTTGTTTAACATTTCTTTATCAATTTTTTTTCCAGCATGAATTAATAAATCACCACGATATTTTGTTTTCCAACTCCTAAACTCATACTCTTTGTAACCATTAATTATCAATGATGCATACGGTTGTTTAATTGTTATCGTTTTCATATATTAAATCAATTAAGTTAGATACTGATGTTGTAGTTCCTTTACTTATTCTAATTAATTCTGGATGGCCATCTTCCATTGCATATCCATTATAAATTTCATTCATAGAAATATCATTTATATTATCTCCAACTGTATAAACATCTTCTTTTTCTATATTTAACATTTCTTGAATAATCTTTACAGCATTGCCCTTACTTGTCATACTATCGGTAATATTTACCCAGTTATCACTAGTGTATCCATTTACCGAAGGATACTTATTTAAAATTTCTGATAAGACATTTTCTGCTTCATCAATATCAAATGGTCTACCTAAAATAGCATTTGCTGGCATTTCAGTATTATTAACATAATTTACACTATCATCAATGGTGGCAAACATAATGTTCTTATCTTTACTTAAAATGTCAAAAATAGGTTTAACTATTTCTGGATCAATATCTTTACGATATACTACGTTATGATCTTTATCGAAAATAATAGCCCCATCATTACAAATTAAGTATTCATATTTAATATTATGTCCATTTATATCCTCTTTTAAATGAGTTATATTTCTACCTGTTGCGATTATAAAAATATTTCCTTTATCAACAAATTCGTTTATTTTTAAAATGTTTTTTTTATAATCACTCGTAAATAATGTTTTATCAAAATCACTAGCTAAAATTTTCATATCATTTTTTCTCCTTATATATCTTTAAATTTGTCTTTAATAACTGTTGTATACTAACTACATTATCTTGAATTGCAGATCTAATATAGTATTTATTATCTGATTTATCAACTAAATATAGATAATCAATTTGCGTACAACTTAATGAATAGTAATAATTATCATCTTCAGCTACTACTTCTACTTCACCACTACAAAAAGTTGATTCATCAAAAAGTTCGTATATTCCATCAATATTACCCAAATATGTAACATAAGGGTCATTAAATAATCCTGTTTTATAACGCAATTTAATTTCACTTAAAGGTTTGTTTTTTATGCTATCATCATATATTTTATTTATATCTTCATAATAAAAATTATAAGTCTGATCATTCATATAGTATGAAACTAACTCGACATCCTTAATTAAATTAAAAAGAATCGCCGCATCTTCTTCCATTGTTTTATATAATGTATTATCAATGCTGTCAGTATAGTTTATAGTTATTGAAAATGGCTTTAAGTTACTACTAATGCTAAAATCAATCATATGATTTTTACTGTCTAAATTATCCAAAATTTCACTAACAGTATTTTTATCACTGACATATGTTTCTTTATATTGTTCTAACTTATTAATATACGTTTGATAATCATTTTTTACAATTAATTCTGTTGGAAATAGAAATAAATAAGGTGCAGTAGTAATTGCAAGGATTAACGATAATATGGTTTTATGTCTATCACTTATACCTGTATTAATAAAACTGATTTTTTTATTTAAAAAATAAATAAGAACCATACTTACTATTATAGCAAATATACAGAATATCAATGCGTATGGATTATTAAATGGATTGGTTGATAGCGGAGTTGTAAAGTTCTCATAAATAAAAGGATTTGTTCCTAAAAATTGTGACATTAATAGTATTAGTGTTCCGATAATATCAGCTACAAATCCTATTATCCATATTTTTAAAATAACTTTTTTATAAATTGCTTTTATATCATATATTTTTAAAATTTTTAATCCAATAAGTAATATTAAACTGTCAATAATAAAATTAACTGGTAAAATAATAAGAATTAATGGTGGGAAAACAGCTAATAACCATATTGGAAAAATAATGTTGTACAATCTGTTTTTATTCATTTTTACCTCTTTCTATATTAAAAATTATAACATAGAAAAAAAGTAAGTTCAAGTAAAACGCCTTCATTTAGGTACAACAAAAAAAATCCCCCAATATGGGGGATTTTGTTACATCATATTTTCTAGCGCATCATTAGTTTTTTTCATCGTTCTATCAACGACTTTTTCCACTTTTCTCATTACTGGTTTATTATACCTTTGATATGCTAAAACAGCTCCAGCACCTAATGCCATAAGTGCTATATTTCTACCTAATTTCATCTAATCACCCTCTTAGCTAAAAAATATGAAATCGTATGTAGAAATTTATCATACATACAATATTAGTTTGAATTATTTACTTCAAATTATACACTAATTTATTTAATAAATCTGTTTTTCTTAAATATTCATTGTTGTTATTAATTCCATAAATAAAAGCTTTAGGTTCACCTAATAAAATCAATTTTCTTTTTGCCCTAGTAATACCAGTATATATTAATTTTCTAAAAAGCATACGTTGATAACTACTTGCAATTGGCATAATAACTATTTCAAATTCACTTCCTTGTGACTTATGAATAGATACAATAAAACCATGTTTAAGCTTAATTAAATCTTTGTTGTAGTATTTAACTAAAGTTCCATCAAAATCGACGTGAACCTCATTTTTACCACTAGAACTAGTATTTGCCATAACAATATTTTTTATAATACCAATATCACCATTAAAAACATTCTCATCAGGCATATTTACAAGTTGCAACACCTTATCGTTTTCTCTAAATATAACATCACCATGACTAATTTCTTTTTTACTATCATCCTTTGGATTAAAAACTTGTTGTAATTTCTTATTTAAATTATCTATACCGTTTTCGCCTCTATACATAGGAGCCATGATTTGAACTTGTTTGTAATCATAACCTTTATCAATTATTTGATTACATATATTATTTAAACTATTAATAATTGCCCTTGAAGAACATTCTAAAAATTTATAATCACTATGTGGTTCTAAAAAATTTTCACTTAAACTTTCAGTATTTATTTCATGTGCTAATGTTGTAATATAAGAATTTTCATCTTGACGATATAACATATTAAGATATATTGTATCAACACATTTACTTTCGATTATATCTTTTAAAATTTGACCAGGTCCGACACTAGGTAACTGATGATAATCACCAACTAATACTAATTTTATGTTATCCGTAAGACCTTTAAATAAATTATCAAGTAAATTAATGTCAATCATACTTACTTCATCAATTATAATTAATTTACTCATATCTTTATTATATTCATTAATGCCAAACTGATTAGATTCCTTATTCCATTTTAAAAAGCGATGGATAGTCATTGCCGGCATTAGAGTAGATTCGCTCATCCTTTTACTTGCTCTTCCTGTTGGAGCTAATAGACATAATGCATCATTAAGTTGATCGTCTGATAACTTATTAAGTTTTTTATACAATTCCACTATTGCTTTAATAATGGTTGTTTTGCCAGTACCAGGACCACCTGTTATAACTACAATATTATTCTCTAAGGCTTTTATTATCGCTTCTTTTTGCATGTCATTATAAGTAATATCATTACCTTCTTCTAAGTAATTAATATAGCTATCAAGATTTTTGTATTTAGTTTTTGGTAAGTTTTTCAATGTTTTAATTTTATTTACAATATTAATTTCTGCATCATGAACTTCTTTCAAATAGTACTTATCTTCCTCTACTACGATTTTGGATTCTAATTGTAACTCGTTTAAATAAATTCCAAACTCCGAATCATCGATAATTATATTTAAATACTTTATAACACCATTTAATATCTCTTGATAGTTTAAGTAAGTATTACCTGTATTGTTAATTAAAACTTGCATAATATAATGAATACAAGCTTTTATTCTTCTTTCATCAGTCGGACTAATATTAAATTTGGTAAATAATTTATCTATTTTATTGAAAGTGATATCATCAACTTCATCTACTATTCTATAAATATTATGTTCCAAATATGGAATTGTATTATTGTTATAGACATTATATATTTTTAATGCATCTTTCATCGCAAAACCCAACTCACACAAATATACGATCGTTTTATGACTCTCTTCATATTTAGTTAGTATTTCATAAATTTTACTTGCTTTTTTTGCAGATAATTTTGGTACTAATAACAAACATGATTCATCTTCTAAAATACGTTCCAAGGTTTTTTCTCCTAAAGTTTCAACTATTGTTTGGGCTAATTTTTCACCCACACCAGGAAATAAGTCACTTGCTAAAAATTCAACTATACCTTCCTTATCTTCAGGTTTGACTCTTTCATAATCACTTACTTGATATTGAAACCCATAACGTGGATGATCCACTTCTTCACCATAAAATATATATGTATCATCTTCATTTAAATCATGAAAATATCCAGTAAATGTTACGGATTTATTTATGTAGTCTTGCATTGATTCCGTATTAGTGTCTTTAATTTTAAATAGTCCAATTACATAACCATTATCCGATTTGAAAATAGTACGTCTGTAGTTTCCTTTTATATAGTTTCTCATAACATCACCTTATATCATTTTATCACAAAAAAAATGTTCCACAAAGGAACATTGATTAATTGTTATATTTTTTAGCAAAAATTGCTAATGCGCGATCAAATTCTTCATCATTTGATAGCCCAACAAGTAATTTACCAGCTGGATCATCTTTAAGTTTACGGATATAAAAATCCGTTTCATCTTCTACATTAGTTAAGTACACATATGTAATGTCATTATCTGATATTTCATCAATAACAGCACATGTTTTACCATCTTCTAATGTCACTGTTTCTAAAATGCTATTCATAAAATTCCCCTATCTAGTCTTAAAGTTCGTTACTTCTTCTTGCAATTTATTTATTTGTTGTTCTTTTACTAATTGACTTCTAACAGCTTTTTCATATGCACTTAAATCAATAGTCCCATCCTCTTTTACAAAACCTTTTTTTATACAGTAATCAGTAAAATCTTTATAATAATTTATCCCTAAATCCTCTTTACTTGAAGAAACAATTGACCCAACATAAGAAACAACGTCCTCCATTTGTTTAAGTTGACTTGCTTTGTTGTATCCAATCGAAGTATATACACCATATAAGTTCCCATCAAAATTAGCAGGATCCTTTACCAATTCATGAGCAATATCATAAGTTTCATAATAAAAATTTTGATTATCAGAAGTTCTTTTTGTATTCTCATTAACTAATTTCTTTCCATATTGAATATTTTCTTTAACTATAGTTGACGTTTGATACATATCAGTTATTTTGTCAACGGTATAAAATATACCACTAGTAGCAATAATCGCTACTATACTGCCAACTATAAACATTGCCTTTAATCTAGAAAAATGCACGTCTTTTTTCATCTTTACATATCTAACTTGTTTTTGTTCTCCAACACTATTTGTTCTAGCTCGATTATACATTTCATTTGAATTAAAATTATTATCTTTCATACCATGCCCTCCTACAATAAATATACTATAATTAATTGTTTGTGTCAATTAAACTTGCCATAAGATAAGGATAATTAATGCTTTCTATTTTACATTTTACAGTATCATGGTTAAATTTGCCATCTATTTTAGCTTTGACTAATAAGTAATTTCCCGTATGACCGATTAAGTAGCCATCTTTTTCTACCTCTGGTAAAACAGTAACAACAGCACCAATAAAACGATTCATGTAGTTAGTTTCAAGTTCTTTAGATATTTCCATTAATATCTTCACTCTTTTTTTCTTCGTTAGTTCATCAACTTGATTATCCATAACAGCTGCCGGTGTTCCGTTTCTTTTAGAATAAGGGAACACATGCAATTTAGTAAAATTTACTTTTTTAATAGTTTCAATTGTTTCATTAAATTCTATGTCTGTTTCACTCGGAAACCCTACTATTACATCAGTCGTAATTGATATATTTGGTCTAATTTTACGTAACTGTTCTATTTTAGAAATAAAATAATTGGTATCATATTTTCTATTCATCAATTTCAAAATTGCATTAGAACCTGATTGCAATGGAATATGCATGTGATCTACTAGAATATCATTATTTTTTATTATATCTATTATTTTGTCATTAATTTCTGTTATTTCAATAGATGATATACGAATACGCTCTAATCCTTTTATTTTTACTAGATCCTCTAGCAAATTAGCAAATTCATAATTATCTAAATCGACTCCATAATTAGCAGTATGAATACCGGTTAAGACAATCTCTTTGTGGCCAGTTGATACAAGTCGCTTTATTTCATCTAAAACTTGAACAGAAGGCTTACTGCAAACATTTCCTCTTGTATAAGGAATAATACAATAAGTACAGTAATTATTACATCCATCTTGAATCTTAACAAAAGCTCTAGTTTGATTAAAATCACTTAACTGCATATTTTCAAAAGAAGAATTATTAATATCTATTACATTTACTAATCTTTCTTTTTTTTGTATAAATTCTTCAATATAAGCAACAATCTCCGTTTTATTTTTATTACCAATTATTATATCTACACCATCTATACTTTCAACAGATTCTTTTTGATTTTGAACTAAGCACCCAACTACTATAATAATAGCATTCTCATTTCTTTTAATGGCTTGCCTTACTACTTTTATTGATTTACTATCAGCTGTATTTGTAACAGTACAAGTATTGACGATATAAATATCAGCAAAATCGTTAAACTTAACTTCTTCATATCCCTTTTTTTTAAGTAAGTCTATCATAACATTTGATTCATAAGTATTTACCTTACATCCTAAGGTTGCTATTCCAAATTTCATATATACCTCCAAAAAAATAAGCCAAAGGCTTATTCTAAATTTTTTCTAAACTCTTTTAACATATTTAAAAAATCATCATTTCTTTTTATTTCTTCGCTTAAAGCTTTTAAATTCAGCACTTTTTCTAATTCCATATTACTATTAACTGTTGGTATTTCCTCTTTTTTTATTTCTGATTTTATTTCTTTTCTAATATCTTCTTTACCTTCTTTGAAATTAGGGATGGTTGGATATTTTGCTTTATTATCCAATCTCCCATATATCGGTGAAATAAATTCAGTTGTTTGAAATTTTTTAACTGGTACTTCTTCATATGAATCTTCAATATAATTAACTTTTTGTTGTTCATTTTCAACAATAACATCTTTTTTATTTACCTTCAACAATTCTTGATAACTAATTATTGATTTTTGTTCTTGTTCGTCTTCAAACGTTCTTACATCATCTAGATTTTTTTGTTCAATATCACGTTGCATTTGTTCTAACATGTTTTCAATGTCAACTTTTTCCTCATATTTTTCCTCTAGATTAGGAATATCAATTTTAGTTGAGATAACAAAATCTTCTTCAATGTTTTTTTGTTTATTTCTACTTCCGATTATGAATAATAAAACGGCACACAAAACAAATAAAAAACCAATTAATGTATACATAAATACAATATTATCAAATAACTGCATCATTATATCACTCCATATATTCATAATTTAATACACTAAGAATAAATAAGGGAACAGTCTCCACTCGCATTATTCTTTTTCCTAACGAAACAGGTTTAAAACCAATTTCAACAAGCAAATCTTCTTCTCTTTTAGACAGCCCACCCTCAGGACCAATTACTACATTTATTTTATCACACATTTTATTATTTTTCAAATATAATCTTATATTATTATCTTTTTCTGATGTGCTGCAAACTATTTTGTCTCCTTCAAGTAATTCTAATTGCTTAAAATTCATTACCTCACTAACAATAGGAATATCAACTCTTTTAGATTGTTCACTAGCTTCCTTACAAATTTTGACCCAACGTTCTTGTTTTTTTGTTTCTTTTTTTTCATCTAATTTAATAATGCTCCGCTCAGTTATAACAGGAATTATTCTTTTTACACCTAATTCTGTAGCTTTCTGTAAAATAATATCCATCTTATTTTCTTTAAGCAAAGGAATTATTAAAGTCACTTCTAATTTATCTTTTTGAACATCTTCTTCTTCACTAATTATATTTATTTTAATATCACTGTTAATCTCACTTAACTTGCAAATAAAAACTTTATTTTCATACACAACTTCAATTAGATCATTATCTTTCATTCGCATCACTTTTTTAATATGATGTAAATCATCTTTATTAAGTATTAATTGATTGTTTTTTTTATTTTCAGAAAAATATCTTTGCATTTTTATCACCACTTATATTATACAAAAAAGAAAATAATATATCTAGTATTAATGATACTTTTAAATAAAAAAAGAATATTATATATTCTTTATTTATTTGAATCAATCCATCTAACAATTAATTCTTTTGGCATATATCCACTTTGTGATGCCACCAAATTACCGTTTTTAAATAACATTAAAGTTGGTACACTCATAACTCCGTATTGTCTAGCTAAGTCAGAACTTTCATCGATGTCTACTTTAACAATTTTAATTTCACTTCGATCACTTGCCAAATCTTCCAACACTGGTGTTAACATCTTGCAAGGTCCGCACCAAGTTGCAAAGAAATCAACTAAAACTAAATCTCCATTAATTAATTCATTGAAATTACTATTGTTTCCCATTATTTCCATCTAATCATCCTTTCTATATTTTTGCAATACACTCTCTACGTTATCTATTTGTAGTTTGTTTTTTTCAATTAATTTATCTACTGAAGCGATTGAAATTACATTATACTTTAAAAATAAATCTAATGCTTCTAAATTAAATTGATTCGGATTTGTATTGTCCTTGTATTTGTCTTTTAAATCTCTAAATTCTTCCAACACCACTACTGATTTATCAACATATTTTGATAATACAGAAGTATTATTTAATATCTTGTCTTTATATTTACTATTCTGCACCATATCAAAATTAAAAATAGGTATTGTAAGTGCATATAAACATATAAATACAATTACGAAATATTCTACTGCTCCAACGATTGCCCCTAAAAATTTAGAGATTATACCTAATATAATAGTAAGATTAAAGACTGTTTCTAAAAGTCCTGTTGCCATTAATATTAATCTTAGAATAACCATTAAAATAGCCAAAACAACTAGGAATGCAATAAATTCATATAAAGCAATATTTAAAACTGTTACACCTTGAAATATACCTTTAAAACTAAAAAATGGTAAGTTTTGATATAATAAGACGGAAACAGAATTTTTTAAATTAAAAGCCAAGACAACGACTAAGATAAATCCAATTGCACTTACTAACTGTTTAGTGAATCCACGTTTAAATCCGATAACGGCACCAAACAAAATAATTATTACAATTGCTATATCAATTATATTCAACATTTCCTTCTCCTCCTATATAAATTATATTATAAAAACCGAAAAAAAGAAAGTATTTTAATGAATTTTATGGTAAAATAAATACAGATGGAGTGATTATAATGACGATAACTTTAAAGATTAGTGAGAATACAAAAACTAAGATGATTGAATATTTTGCTGATAAAAAACGCCCTAAAACACCACCGTATGCTGTTTTTCAAGCTGATGAAGAAGATACTGTTATTACCTTGTATGAATCTGGGAAAGCCGTATTTCAAGGTGTTAGTGCTGATATTGATGCAGCTATGTGGAGACAAATGGAGCGTCATTTAAATCCTTTAAAACCTATTGAAGAAACTAATAGCGAGACTAAGGAAAAAAAAGATAAAGATAAAAAAGAAATAGTAATTGATCCAAAAATATATAATTCTAGCAGTATTGGTTCAGATGAAGTTGGCACCGGGGATTACTTTGGTCCAATTGTTGTTACTAGCGCATATGTTTCGAAAGAAAATATTAAATTTTTAGAAGAATTAGGAGTAAAAGACTCTAAAAAGATGACAGATGCCAAAATTTTAGAGGTTGTTCCTAAAATAATTGAAAAGATACCATATAATAGTATTATATTAACAAACGAAGAATATAATCAAAAATATAGTACTGATATAAATATGAATAAAATTAAAGCAATATTACACAATAAGGTGCTTATAAACCTTATTAATAATGGATATAGTTACGAATATGTAATTGTTGATGAATTTGCAAAACCTTTTGTATATTTTAATTATTTAAAAGGAGTTCCTAATGTTTACCGCAAAATAACATTTATGACAAAAGCTGAAAGTAAGTCTTTAAGTGTGGCTTGCGCTTCATTAATCAGTAGATATATTTTTATTAAAGAATTTGACAAGTTAGGTGAATCAATTGGAATGTTTTTGCCAAAAGGGGCTGGAAACCAAGTTGATGATGCGGGTTATAAAATAGTTCAAAAATATGGATTTGAAAAACTAAATAAGATTGCTAAAATGAATTTTAAAAACACTGAAAAAATAAAAAATTATAAAAAAGCTTAGTTATTTACTAAGCTTTTTACTTTGAACCTTGCTTTTATATGCAACTTCTGCTTTTTTAACAAAATAATTGCTTTTATCAATGTCTAATTCATATTTGTTTATGTTAGCTATCATTTCTTCAATAGTATTACCGTTATTATTAGAAATGTGTTCACTTTCTTGTTCCATTTCAATATATATACCTTGTTCCTCAACTTGTTGAACCGCAAAATCATTGATGCCATTAGAATATACTGTTATCTTATCATATATTTTAAATAATTCTTGGTACCCTATACCTTCTAAAAAAGATTTCGCATCGTCAATACAATCAATATTACATTCAACTTTACCTTGTTCTAATATGCCACCATTATCAGAATACTTTTTATACTTATATGTCATTTTCTTAACTTTGTTATCAATATCTCTAATTAATACACACCTTTTTAAGATATCTAATATTGATAATTTATCCGTTTGTAATTCACCTGGTAACATATAAATGTCATTTAATTGATATTGATCAACTATTTGAAAACCTTTTTTACTAAATCATTATGTAATTTTTCATATGTAGAATTAACTTTCACCGTTATTTCTAATTCCATTTTCATCTAATCACCCCTATAATCATAACACATAAATAATTGTTTTAAAATAAAAGAAGAACTATCGTTCCCCTTTTTCATTTTTTTCTTTTAATTTATCTTCATATTTATCTTTTAATATATATATATCTTTACTACTCATAAATATTAAAACAGCATTTTTATATTCCAAAAGTTTATCTACTAATTCTAAAGACATGTATTCGGCATTTTCAAGTTGGTCCAAGATAACATCGCATGTTACATCATCATAACCTACTTCTGCTCTATCTACCCCAACATCCATCACATATGCTTTATCGGCTAACTTTAATGCATCAGCAAAGTCTTCTGCAAATTCCTTAGTTCTTGATAAAGTATGTGTTTTTAAAATGGCAACAATTTTTTTATTAGGATACTTTTGACGAGCACCTTTAATTGTTACTTTTACTTCAGTTGGATGGTGAGCATAATCATCTATAGTGACTATATCATCAATAACATTTTCTTTAAAACGTCTCTTAGCGCCTTTAAACGTTTTTAAATGCTTAGAAACTTCTTTAGCTTCTAACCTTTCATAATAACAAACACCAATAACAGCTAAAGCATTTAAAAGCATATGTTTGCCATATAAAGGTAAATCAAAATGACCATAGTAATTTCCTTCTACGAACACGTCAAATTCAGTTCCTTCATCATGATATTCAACATCTTTTGCAATAATATCGTTATCCTCATCTACTCCATAAAAGAAAATAGGTTTATTAACTTCAAGCGAATGAGTATACGGATCATCACCACAAGCAAGAACCATTTTTTCAGCTTTGTTTGCATATGCTTGATAAGCATCTATAACATCAGAAATATCTGAATAATAATCAATATGATCCAATTCTATATTAGTTATAATGGCATAATATGGACTGTAAGATAAAAAATGACGTTTATATTCACAAGCCTCTAAAGCAAAATACTCGTTTTCCTTATTAGCTTTCCCAGTTCCATCTCCAATTAAATAATTGCAACCCTTAATATTGTCTAAAACATGTGCCATCATGGCTGTTGTAGTAGTTTTTCCATGGCAACCTGCAATTGTAATGGTTTCAAACATTTTAGTTAACTTACCAACCATTTCTTGATAAGTATAAATTTTAAGATTATATTCCTTGGCTCTAACTACTTCAGGATGATCATCTTTAAACGCATTTCCTTGGACAATAATCATATCTTCTTTAATATTATCTTTAGAAAACTGTAATACTGGTATCCCTTTTTCAAGCAAGGCTTCCTCAGTGAAAAAATGGTCTGGTTTATCACTACCTTGCACTTTATATCCTAAATCATGCATAATCTGGGCTAAAGCCCCCATTCCTGTCCCTTTTATCCCTATAAAATGATACATATATTCATCCTCCTATATTATATTATACATATTTTATTGTAAAAAATTAATAATAAATGGTCCTAAAATCATAATTAAAATTAATGGTACTACAAAAATAACGGATATTATACTAACTTTATTAGGAATTTTATTAATTTGTTCTTTTATTCCTAGTATTTGTTTATCTCTTAAAAAATCAATTTGGTTATACATTGTATCTAAGATACTATTTCCAAAAATATTAGTTTGAGTAATATTCAAAATTATATTATTAATAGTTTCAGAAGGAATTCTTCTTTTCATACTTTCTAAAGCTTCAATTAATGATTTACCAAACTTTATTTCAAATAAAGCACTTTTAAACTCATTAGATATTTCAGAATCAACATTAAAACATGTGACTTCTAAAGAACTTTCTAGGTTACGACCAGACTCTAAAGTCAATGTTAAAATTTCAAAGAAATGTAAAGCTTCACGATCTAACTTCTTGATTCTCCTTTTAATAGGAAGTTCTAAGGTCAAATAATAATATAAATAGTAATATAACAACATACCAAAAGGTGCATAAACATAACCCAAATCAGTTGTATATAAAATAATTAAAAAGACAATCGGTGTAGTGAGAAATCTCATATTCATAAATTTCACAGCATCAAATTTAACATCATTGCCTAACATATCAATTTTGTCTTGTATTTTTGCAATATCTTTTTCTCGATATAGTTTTCGAAGTATTTGATTTTGAGAATTCATCTTATCACATCCTCACTTTCATTATTTTACGTACGAAGAAAATATAAGTCATATATATTAATAACATCATCCCTGTTAATATAAATCCAACTGTTGTTGTATAAAAAGGTACAAAATAACTAGGATTTATAATACTAACTAAACCAACAAATAAAATTGGAATAAGAGATAGTACATAAACAATCATTTTCGAACTACCAGTTAGAGATTGTAATTCTAGTTTTAATTTTTTCTTATTGAAAAGTGATTTTTCAATTGAAGAGAATACTTTTATTATATTACCTCCGGTTTTATTTAAAATAGTAAGTGATGCAGTTAAGTATGTTACTTCTTCTAGATTTATCCTTTCAGAAAATCTTTTGAAAACAACATCAATTGCTAAACCAAAAGTTATTTCTAAGTGCATTTTCTTAAACTCTTCAGCTATTGGTCCATCTAATTCTTTTGTTACAAGTTCAACTGCCTGGGTTATACTTCTTCCTGATTTAAAAGCATTATTCATAATAATTATTGCTTGTAACAAATCATTTTCGATTTTATTTCTATACATACGATATTTAGAAATATAAATTATATCTGGAACAAAAAATCCTAAGACAATTGGGAAAAATATTTCATAAATACTTAATATTTCATATTGAATAGTTTTAGAAAAAACAGCAACCAACAAGAAGACAAATGACACTATAACTTTACTACAAACAAAATCCATTCCACTTGTATGAATACGATCAATAGCATTGACATATTTTTCATATCTTCTACTATATTTTTTTAGAAAAATAGAAGTAGATAAATTCTTATTTAACATATTAATTAATTTTTTATAAAAAGTAAGTATACTATCAAACGGCGATAGTCCATTTCCTTTGATTGATTGAATACTGTATTTTCCAATTCTTCTTTCTAGATTCATACTTCTTCTATAAATAATTATAATTACTATTAATACAAGTAGCATCGCAATAATAGCTGATTGAATAACAAAAAGACTATTTGAATAATTTTTAGTAACATTAATTTGAACAGTCGCAGTAGTTGTATTACCAGCCTGATCCTCAACTGTATAAATTAATTTTTTAAGCCCAGTTGTTGTGAAATCAAGTTCATTATAATTAGAAGTAACTTCACTTAATAAATCACCATCTTGTTTGTCATATACTCTTATGCCTTCCATAACTTCAAGTTTGGAACCAATTTGCATATTAATACTACTCTCGTTAACTTCAATTACTGGTTTGTCTTTATCAATGTTATATATCCCACTTTCAATAATACCTATATTATTGAAAGAATCAAATGTTCTAATTTCAATTTTGTATATACCTGTTTGGGTAAGGAAAATTGTTGAAGGATGATTATTGTTAATTTCTATATATTCACTCAATTCATCATCCTTAGCTATGCGATATTCATATCTAATTATGGAAGAATCTGGTGTGAAAACAACATTTATATCCTTGTTAGTGGGGTTAGTATGTTCAAAAAGATTTAAACCATTTGTTTGGTTTTCTTCCATAATATCACCTCTTACTCAAAAATATCTTTTAATGATTCAATACCACGAGCTTTGATCTTTTTGTAAACTAATGGTATATAATCGTGTAACACGAATTCACCTATAACTTCTTCATTGGCTAAAATACCTGTTTGGGTATAAGCAAATATTTCTTTTAATTCAATTGTTTCATTTGCAATACCAACAACCTCGCTAATACTGATTATTTTACGACGCCCATCGCTAAGTCTTTCAACTTGGATTACAATATCGATGGCATTTTCGATATATTCACGTATAGCTTTAATTGGTATTTCCATTCCAGCCATCAGAATCATTGTTTCTAGCCTGTTTAAAGCATCAATCGGGGAATTAGCATGCATAGTTGTCAAACTACCACTATGACCTGTATTCATAGCTTGAAGCATATCAAACGCCTCTTTACCTCGAACTTCACCAACAATAATACGATCTGGTCTCATACGTAATGAGTTAATAACTAAATCACGGATTGTTATTTCTCCTTCACCCTCGTAATTGACTAATCTTGTTTCTAATGAAATAACGTGATTTTGATGTAATCTTAATTCGGCAGCATCTTCAATTGTAATAATACGTTCATGACTTTCGATAAACGAAGATAATACGTTTAACAAAGTTGTTTTACCACTACCCGTTCCTCCACATATAATAATGTTTAATTTAGCTAAAACACAAGCTTCTAAAAATCTAGCCATATAAGGAGTTAAAGTACCAGTTCTTAAAAAATCATCGATATTTGCTAAATCATCTTTAAATTTACGAATTGTTAATATTGGTCCTTTTAATGATAATGGTGGAATAACTGCATTTAATCTTGAACCATCTGTTAGTCTAGCATCAACCATAGGGTTAGCTGTATCTATAGTTCTTCCTAAAGGTTGAATCATTCTTTGAATAGTTCTAATTATGTGATCATCATTAATAAATGATACACTATCATCTTTTATAACTCTACCATCTAATTCAACAAAAACCTCATCTTTTCCGTTAACCATTATTTCAGTTATAGATTTATCTTCTAACAATTCACTAATAGGCCCATACCCATTAACTTCGTTATCAATTAAATTATAAATGTAACTTCTTTCTACATTCGATATATCATAACCCTCTAACGTTTTATCTATTTCTCTAATAATAAATTCACTCATAGTAGTCTTTTCTATATGATTATCAATTAAATTTTGAATAATTTTATTTCTAAGTTCATCTAACAAAATTTTATTAGGGAATGCTTCATAATCAGATACTACTTGCATAGAAGGTCTATCAACTTTTACATCAAATTCTTCAACAAACTTTCTCATATTAGTTACCTCCTATTTCTTATCAGATTTCAATAACGCATTAGCAATTAAATTAAAATTTCTAATTGCCTTACGACGTGTTAAATTTATTTTTTTATCTAAAGTTAAAATTTGACCATCAAGTATATATTTATCAATATTCTTAATATAAAAATCACTTGGTATAGTGTAATCAATATTATCTTTAACAATATTTTTTATATCGTATTTACTAAAATGACTTCTTAATTTATCTTTAGACTCATTTAAAATTATTTTGTAATTATCCTTATCCATATCCTTAAAAATAGATACCATTGTTTTCATATTTTTTAAATCGATTGGATCATTAGTCACAACATATAAAATCATATCGCTGTTATCTAATACTACTAAATTCATTTCATCAAGAATATGGTTAGTGTCTATCAAAATCACATCGTATTTAATGCTTGTTTTAGCTAAAACAACACTAAGGTATTTACTGTTAATCTTGTTAGCATACCTTGGATCCTTTGGCGCTGGCAATACGTCTATAAAGTCGTTATACTTAACAATATAGTTATCAATATTACGAAAACGATTGTTATTTAAATCACTAATTAATTTATATAAATCAACTTCGTTTGAAATATTCAAAGAAGCCGCAACTGCACTTCCATATAAATCTAAATCCATGATAAGAACGCGTTTTTTCATCGTACTAAAAATCCCCGCTAAATTAAGTGTAGTTGTTGTTTTTCCAGCCCCTCCTTTAACAGAAGTAACTGTGAAAATTTTTGCTTTGTTTATAGCCATAATGCACCTCTCTATTCTTTAGATATAACTAATTTATTACCATTTATATATCCAGTATAAGTAGTTTTTATTTCATAAATATCTTTGTTAAAAAGGACCGAAAAAGTTCCCTTAATTTCTTTATTTATAGTTATGCTGATATAATTGGTTGATATATGTATCTCTTTATTTTTTATATTTTTAATATTACTTACTAATAGACTATCTATTATTGAGTATAATTGTTCATCATCCGTATCACTTTCAAAACGATATTCTATAACTTCTTTTATGTTATTATCAACATTTCGTTTTTCAATAAAAAGTAGTCCCGTATCTATAATTAGCCCCATTAGCATCAAAACAATCGGTAGTAATAAAATGAACATAACTAATACTTGTCCTTTATTATCCTTCATTGTAAACCACACGTTCCGCCTTTATAACATAAGTATTACCAAGGACTAAATTTAACCCTGGGGTCATTACATTAATAGGTTTCGATAAAATGATAGTAGTCAAATTACCTTCGTTATTATAATTATAAGTAATATTTTTATTACTTATATAGGAGTTTATATCGTTGATTTTATCTTGTTTATGTAAATCGGTAACTAAATCCAAATCATTTTCTAATGTATATTTTTGGTATAATATATTACCAAAATCAATAACCCCTAAAGCAAGAAACATAAAAACTGGTATTATAATAATAAATTCGACAAGTGCCTGCCCTTTGTTATTCAGCATTTTACCACATCCCTATATCATAATAAAATTATATCAAATTATAGATGATATAACAAGAAAAAAATGATATTTAAACTATCATTTTATCTATCTTCACATCTTCCTTCTCCCGGTCTCTCGCCCTCAACATACACCTTGTCAACTAATGTACAAGATGATTTAGTCATTGAGTCTTGTAAATATCCACCCAATAATTTAACAATACTAACAACAACTACGCTAACAACCGCGATAATTAAGAGATACTCTACTAATGCTTGCCCATTATTTTTAAGTTTTAACATCTTATTTACCTCCATCTTACCCTACTATATATAAGTTTATACTTTTTTGCATAATTTGTCAAATATTTTTTAATGTGTTATATTAAATACGGTGATGTATTTGAAAATAAAAGTGTGTAATAATTTTTTCAATAGATTTTTGGGATTGATGTTTAGAAAAAAACAACTTGATTATGGTCTATGTTTTCCTAAATGCAATTCTATTCATACATTTTTCATGTTTCAATCGATTGATGTTGTAATGACTGATGAAAGTAATAAAATATTATATATTTATCGTAATTTTAAACCTTGGAAAGTTATTCTTCCTAAAAAAAACGTATATTTCACGTACGAGTTACCAAGTAACTCAACAATTGATTTGTCAATGAACGACTATTTTAAAATATAATTAATCAAAAAAAGTGTTTAAATAAACACTTTTTTATATTTTATATTCGAATTCAAAATCAAGAATTCTAACGGTATCTCCTTCTTCTGCACCCATCTCAATTAACTTGTCATCAATTCCCAATTTACGAAGTTTATTGGTAAATCTTAATACAGCTTCATCAGAACTAAAGCGAGTCATTTTTAACAATTTTTCAACTTCATCTCCAGTAATAACCCAAACATCATTATCTTTGTATATTTTAAATGGTTGTTCTTTTTTAAATTTATATAAAATATGACTTTCAAATTTTTCTTCTTCATATAAAGGATGTTTTTCTATTTTGTCTAACATGTTAGCCAAAACAACTAAAACATCATCTAACCCCATGCTATTCATAGCGGATATAGGATATATAGGTAAATCAACCTTCTTTTTAAATTCTTCTAAATTTTCTTTAGCTTGCTCCATATCCATTTTATTAGCAATAATAACTTGTGGTTTTTCAATTAATTTCTCATTGAAATTTCTTAATTCTTCATTAATAATCATATAATCCTCATAAGGATCTCTACCTTCAAAGGCACTCATATCAATGATGTGTGCTATAACACGAGTTCTTTCTATATGCTTTAAAAATTGGTCACCCAACCCCTCACCTAAAGATGCTCCTTTTATTAATCCTGGTAAATCAGCTACAACAAACGAACGGTTATCTTTTGTTCTTACGACTCCTAAATTTGGTTTTAAAGTTGTAAAATGATACGCAGCTATCTTTGGTTTTGAAGCAGAAATTTTCGAAATTAATGTTGATTTTCCAACACTAGGCATTCCAACTAAACCAACATCGGCTAATAATTTAATTTCTACTTTTATTTTTTTAACTTCACCAGGCTCACCATTTTCAGCAATGCTTGGAGCAGGATTTGCTCTTGTAGCAAACGCAATATTCCCGCGTCCACCACGTCCACCGTTTGCAACTACAACTTCTTCTTCTTTTTTTGTTAAATCTGCAATGATTAAGTTAGTCTCTAAGTCTGTAATAACAGTTCCAAGAGGTACTTTAACAACAACATCTTCGGCTTTACGCCCATGCATTCCTTTTCCTTCACCATTCGAACCTTTATTACCTTTAATAATTTTTTTATAACGTAAATCAATTAAAGTATTTAAACCTTCATCAACCTTAAAAATAATGTTAGAACCACGCCCACCATTACCTCCAGAAGGTCCGCCTAACTCGACATATTTTTCACGTCGGAAGGCCATACATCCATTACCACCGTCACCGGCTTGTAATTCAATTATTACCTCATCTATAAACATAAAATTCACCTCACTTGCTATATTATACACTATCTATGGTTAAAAAAATAGTCTAATTAGACTATTTCTTGTTTGAAAAAATTGTGCTTGCCACTAGTACAATAATTACTACAACTACTATAATAATTATTAAATTCATACTTTCTGTATTTGTATTGGGTTTTTGTACTACTGCTAAAATATTTGGAATCACTATAACCAACCTAATAACACTGCTGTTAATGGCAATAAATTATAAGTAAATTTAACTAACATCACTAATAAAATATTGTCAGTTTTTATATATAATATTCCCATAATTGCTGATGAAACTATGTACGGTAAAATAACTAATAATTCTATTGTTGAACCCAATTCAGTATAAGCAACATTCATCAAACCATAAAACACACTGCTTACTACTATAAATAATTTATCATTAGAAATGACATCACGAATACTTTTTTTAAAAACAATCTCCTCTACTACAATTGAGAAAACCATTGTTTTAAAAATCATATATATAATTGGCAAATTGATTATTGCCGCTTCATTACCAACTAATCCGTCTATAAAAGTTTTCACTATGCCAACTGCAATTGTTTGTAATACGATTGCTATAAGGAGCCATTTAATACCTAATAAAAACTTTTTCCAAAAATCTTTTTTTAATTTACCTATATCGCTAACAAAAGTACGCCTATATAAATAAAAAATAAAAGCAAAATAAATTATATCTGATATGAAACTAAAAATCCAATTTTCATAAGGATTGCCTAGATTAAAAATTTCAAAAAGCGTGAACAAAAGTTTAGTGTAAATAAAATATGATAATATTACGATAAGTGTTCTTGATAGATTGTTAATTCTTTGTTTGTTCATCAATTTACCTCCTATATTCTACAAAAAAATTATATCAAATACAGTCTAAAAAAGCAAACATTTTGTTTTTTTAAAAAAAGTATGGACATCATTTTATATTTATTGTATAATAAAAACTCCCGCCCGAAACGAAGGGAGTTTAACTCTGTTATAAAATATAATCTGCAAATTATATTTTAAGTAATCTTACCAAAAGAAAAACCAACGCATCGTAATCCCTCCCTTCGTAAAATATCTACCATCTACAGTGTAGCACAAAAATACGCAAAAATCAATGTCGTTGCGCTTTTGTGTTTTTTTGTGTACAAAAAAAGAATGGAATCGTAAACCAACTCCATCTAATATTTTAAAATTCTATCTTTCAGGATATACACTAACTTGTTTCTTATCTCTTCCTAAACGTTCGAATTTTACATAACCATCTATTTTCGAATATACTGTATCATCACTTCCGATACCAGCATTGTTCCCTGGATAGATTTTAGTTCCACGTTGACGATATAAAATTGATCCACCAGATACGAACTCTCCATCAGCCGCTTTTGCACCTAATCTCTTAGAAATTGAATCACGTCCATTTTTTGTTGAACCTTGACCTTTCTTATGAGCGAATAATTGAATATTCAATTGCATTAATTTTGCCATGGATGACACCTCCTTATTTATTAATTTTGATATTTTTTTTGTATTGTTGTTCTAAATTTTCTAATAAATCAATCATATTAGTTAATAGAATATTTACAACTTCATTTTGTTTTAATACGTTGATTTTAATCAAACCATCACTTTCTTGGTACGAAATACTTTCGCTATCTAATCTAATTATTGCATTAACAGAAGTTATTACAATACTAGAAACAGACGCACAAACAATATCTTTACCTTTTTCAGCATAATCAGCATGTCCCTTAATTGAAATACTATCAATCGAGGTATCTTGTTGACTAACATTAATCTTGATCATACTATTTTTCTTGAATTGATTTGATTACTACTTTAGTATATGGTTGACGGTGTCCTTGTTTTTTACGATATTTTTTCTTTGGTTTATACTTGAAAATAATAATTTTCTTAGCTTTACCATGTTTTTCAACATCTCCGGTTACCGTAACGTTTGATAAATATGGATGACCAACTACTCCATTAGCCATTAACACCTTATCAAATACTATTTCTTTTCCAGCTTCAGCATCAAGTTTTTCAATATATAGAACAGTTCCCTCTTCTACATAATATTGTTTTCCACCTGTTTCAATAACTGCTTTCATTTAATTACCTCCTTACATTTCTAAGACTCGCCATCAAGGTACATATTAAATGTTTTCAACCTTTTTTGTGCGGTTGTAGAGTGAGGCTCTACACAATATAAAATTTTATCACAAACACTAATGAAAGTCAAATTTTTTTCGCAAAATTTCCTTTTCTAAGTGATATTTTTTATTAAAGTAAAATAAATGTTTACAATCTCTAGCCATCATAGTAATTTTATTACCATTAATTACCTTTCTTTTTTTAAAGTTAAAATTATATATATACCGTTCAAATAAAAATTTATTAAAAATGAAACTATGTTTTTTATGTTCGTCAATCACTTTAATCAATAAAAAAACTAAAATTAAAATATATAGTAAATTCATCTTATTAACAATAGTAAAAATTAATAACAACGTAAAAATAACAAAAGAAATATACACTGTGATTATATGACTATTTTTAAATGAAATGAATTTATTTAAAAATAAATTTATTAATCTAGCACCATCAAGAGGAAAAATTGGAATTAAATTAAAAAATAAAATAGCATAATGATAATTATTAAAAATAGAATTTATACCAAAAATTGACGTATAAATAAAAAAGAATACAATTTGAAACATTGGTCCCGACAACAAGATTATTAATTCTTCTTTAATAGGCTTATTTAAATGTTCTTTGAATATAGTCAATCCCCCAAATGGTAAAATAATAATTCTTTCAATATTCCATCTGCAACAAATAGAGGCTACAATATGTCCCATTTCATGTACAATGATGATACTACTAAAAATTATAAATTCTTTGAACATTCCTGTTAATATAGCAACACACGCAACAAAGTAATAGAAAAAATGAATATTTACTTTATTTAATATATTCTTTATAATCAAGAACTTTACCCTCTTTTACATAAACTAAATATAAATTAGTATCTATACATTCTCCAAGTAATTTTCCTTTTTCAATAAAATCATATAGTTTCACATTTAATTTATCAATATTCGAGTACCACAGATCAATACCATTAGTTTGTTGGATAATTACTGTTTTTCCATATCCCTCTTTTTCACCAATAAAAATAACGATACCACTTTCTAAAATAGGTACTAAATAGTTTTGATCTACTACTAATTTAACACCATCTTTATATTTATTAGCCTCGGTGTAATTAAGTTTTTCATTAAATACTGGTTCTATTTTATCTTTGAATAAATTTTGAAATGGGATTGGACTTCCAAAGTAATCTTTATATATTTTATTGATAGATGCAAAGGAAATATTAGTATCAAAAACATGTTTATAAAAAGTAGTTTTTAAATTAACATTGCTTTTCAAAGATATTAACGTAATTAACATTAATATTACTGTAATAAAAAAGCGATTTATATATTTTGTTAGAACGATGCTTGTACTTGCAGGTGTTTTTTTTACAACAGTAGTAGCATTCTTACGTTTATCTTTGATATTTTTCTTTACTTTCCATAATTCGCTATCCATAATATCACCTATTTATATATATGAAAAAAAGAGTTTTTTAGAACTCTAATCAATTTTTGATATTCTATATTTTTTACTATAATAATCAGCAATTAAATATACTATTATTGCATAGATAACATTGATAAATATAGATGAATATATACTTTTTAATAAATAATCAAAATCATATTTAAAATATCCAATCGTAACTAAAACAATGTATGTGAAAAAACGATATACTATAATACTAGCAACGCTAATTAAAGTAATATTTAAAGGATTATTAGAAATGAACACATTTATGAGTTTAATTACAACTCCAATCACAAAAAACATGACCATATTTAAGATTAAAGTATTGGTAAATATTATGTCATAACACAGTCCAATTATTGTACAATATTTTAGATAATTAAAATCATTATTATTAAAGTATGGATATATAATAACTAAAGAAATAATGGAAAATAACGGAATAAATATAGAAGAATCGAGTGCTATAAAGTTTGAAATTATACTTTCTAACAACATAGAAATAATAATAATTGGTATTACTATTATCATGAACCGGTATCCTCACGTTTCAAAATGGTAACAACACTTAAATCATTAAAATCTACATCTGATTTTATTTCTATAATCTTTGCTAAATCAAAATTATCAGTTTTAGCACTCTTAACTTTACCTACCATTATACCACTAGGAAAAAGGTTCCCTAATCCTGTTGTTGTAACAAAAGAACCAATAGGAATATCAATATTTTCATCAATACCTTCTATAATAAAAGTATTATTCTTATGATTATAACCAGTTAGAAGACCATATACAAATTGATCATCAACCTTTATTTTTATTGATATTTTATTACTGCGATCTTCGTTAGTAAGAAGTTTTACTGTACTACTAAAGTTTGTTGTACTAATTATTTTACCTATTAAACCTTCACTAACAATTACCGGCATATCAACTTTGACACCATGTTTTTCACCTTTATCAATTGTAATAGTATTATACCAGTACCCAATATTACGATTAATGACAGTTGCATTTAAATATGTGTTTTTAGATAATGTTTTATTTAATTCCAACGTTTTTAGCATACTTTTTAATTCTCGTTCTACCTCATCATATTTAGCCTGCAATAAATCAATTTCATCAATTCTTTTTTGAAGTTTTTTATACTTTTCATGTAAATTATTTTTTTCTTTCGTTTCATTAATTTTCTTATTAACAAAATTTATAGGTGCATATATAACTTTGTTAAAAAACAACCCAGTGTCTTTAATAGTTTGCTCAATTGGGCTTAATTTACGATCCTCATTTACTACTTTAAAAACGATCGCTAAAAAAATAACTACCAATACTAAAATAATTAGTACTATGTAGCGAATTGGCATTTTCTTTTTATTATACATATCATCACCTATATAAATTATAATATATTTTTTTACTTTTGCAAACTAAATATTGTTATTTTCATAGAAACTATAGTAATTAGACTTACCAATAATAATATGATCTAAAATTTTTATCCCAAATAAATTACCAATTTCTACTAATTTATCAGTAATTAACAAATCTTCTTTTGATGGAATCACGTTCCCTGATGGGTGGTTATGAACACATATTATCGAGGAAGCACTAAGTAAATACGCTTCTTTAAATATCTCTCTTGGATGAACTAAACTCTGATTAATTGTTCCAATAAAAAGTAATTTATCTTTAATTACTTTTTTTTGATTGTCAAGATAAACGCAATAAAAATGCTCTTGCATTTTATTTTCAATAACATCCTTATAATAGTTATATATAATTTTGGAGTTATTTATTTTTAAATCATTTATAATAGCTACTTCCCTATTCATTCTTTTACTTAATTCAAAAGTTGCTAGTAACAAACAGGCTTTAGCCTTACCTATACCTTTTATTTTAACTAAATTTTGATAATTAAGGTCTTTTAAGTTTTTGATATCATCAACCGAAGCTAATAACTTGCTCGCTAAAAGTTTTGAAGATACCTGTTTTGTTCCAGTTTTTAACAAAATAGCAAGCAACTCCTCATTACTTAAATTGCTTGCTCCACTATTAATTAATCTCTCTCTAGGTCTTTCATTTACAGGAATATCTTTAATCTTTATATTCATCACCAATTACCAACTCCTCATACTTAGCTAATATTTGACTGCACACCGCTTTTATCGTAGCCTTATCAGTTGTCTTGCTTAAAAGTATATCGTACTGATTAAGAGCTTCCAAAAATTTAGAGTTACTTACAGTTATTTCCTTTACATATATATCATACCCGATATCTTTAAAATAACCTTTTAATTTTTCTACATTTTCACTCTCTTTAGTAATACCAATATAAACATAATATTTTTCGTTTTCAATATTATATATATAGTAAGCAAAATCAGTAACATTTTTTTCCATACTTTCTTTAGAAGAATATACACCTTGTTGAATAAAAAATACTTTTTCTTGATCATTAAAAACAGGTGTTACTTTTTCTTTATTATCATATTGATTTATTAAAAATTGGCCCATAAAAAAACCAACTATAATACATAAAATGATTGGCACAATTAACTTAGTTTTCATCTAATCACCAATATCATTATTATATATTTATCAGTCGGTTCGTGTCGAAATATATTATTTTAGTATTTCTTTTAACCTATCTACTACTTCAGTAGTCTTTAAATCAATAACTTCATCAGTTTTTCTAATTTTTAATTCAACTAAATCATCAATTAACTTCTTGCCGATAATAATCCTAAATGGTATACCAATTAAATCCATGTCATTAAATTTAACACCAGCTCTTTCATCTCGATCATCTAAAATTGTTTCGATTTCCAATTTCGTTAATGAATCATATATCTCATTAGCAAATCTTACCTGCTCGCTATCTTTTGAATTTATTACAACAATAGATACTTTAAAAGGAGCTATATTAGATGGCCAATTTAAACCTCTATCATCAGCAGTTTGTTCAGCAATTGCTGCCATAATTCTTTCAATCCCTATACCATAACATCCCATAACAACAGGTTTTTGTTGGTTATCAGCATCCAAATAATATAATTCCATATCTTTTGAATATTTTGTTCCAAGTTTAAATGTATTACCTATTTCCATACCTTTTTTAAAGATTAATGGTTCTTTACATTTAGGACACAAATCACCTTCTTTAACATTTTTTATATCCGCCTTATAAGAGTACTTGAAATCATTATTATTTACATTTATATAATGATAATCAGTTTGGTTGGCACCTACTATATAGTTTGACATACCTACAATATCATTATCAATAATGATTGGTATATTTAAATCAATTGGTCCAGCAAAACCTACTTTGGCTGATGTTATTTTTTCAACATCTTCAAGTTGTGCTAGTTCCAATTCTTTAACATTAAGTAATTTAGTCAACTTTAATTCGTTAACATCACGATCCCCTGGAATTAAGCACGCATAGAAATTGTTATCACCTTTATAAATTAAGGTTTTAACAAATTTACTTGCTTCAATATTTAAGTAATTCGCGACATCTTCAATTGTTCCTGCATTTGGTGTATGAACCAATTCTTTTTCAAGTAATGGATCATTACTTTCATTCGTTACCGAATTACAATTACTAACCTCTAAATTTGATGCATAATCACATTTAGAACATAACACTAAGGTATCCTCACCAATTGATGTAATTGCTTGAAACTCTTCAGAAAGTAGTCCACCCATAGTGCCTGTGTCAGCTGAAACTATTTTATATGTAATTCCCATTCGATTGAAAATACGTTTGTATGCTTCAAACATTTTGTTATATGACTTATCTAAACTTTCATAATCAGTATCAAAACTATATGCATCTTTCATAATAAATTCCCTTATTCTTATTAATCCAAATCTTGGTCTTGGCTCATCACGATATTTTTTTCCAATCTGATAAAGATTAAATGGCATATCTTTGTATGAACTTATCATTTGATCTGCAGCAATTACAAATAATTCTTCATGAGTTGGACCCAAAACATAGTTACGATTATACCTGTCTTTTAACCCAAACATATTTTTTCCGAAATTTTCACGACGGCCGCTTGCAACATATACATCTTCTGGTAATAAACTAGGCATTAATAATTCTTGTGCTCCTTCTTTGTTCATTTCTTCTCGAACAATACTTTCTATATTTTTTAATACCTTTATACCGAGTGGCATATACATATATATTCCATTACTAGCTTTTTTTATCAGCCCACTTCGCACTAATAAATTTCCGCTTTTAGATTCCTCATCTTTAATATTTTCTCTTATTGTATAAAAATAACTATTGCTTAACTTCATAATATCTCTCCCTTATAAATTTATAACATTATATCATATATTCTCAACTTTATTATTTTATCTATAAATAATTGTATATTTTTAACATTTCGTATCATTATAAGATAGAAATGTAAATGAAAGGAATGATTTTTATGAATAGTGTACCACAAATGATTTCTACTAAAGACTTATCTTATATTTCAGATATGTTTGAGTGGATGATTACTGCTAGTAAAAAAGCTAATCATTTTGTTAATGAAGTACAAGATCCTGAAATAAAAGAACTACTAAAGGAAGTGGCAATGATGCATGCTAAACACTGTCAAAAATTAGTTAGTATTTTACAAGGAGGAAATCAATAAATGAATAATAATACTGTTTCTAATCCTAAGACTGAAGTACCACAAACTGTAGAAATGAATGATCGAGATTATATCAATGATGTTTTAGAAGGCGAAAAGAATATGACAAACAATCTTTCTATTGTCTTAAACGAAGCTAGTAATGAAACATTTTTCAAAGATATTCTTGATATGTTTTCAGAAAATCAGGCAATGGCTCGCAGTCTTTATAACTTGATGTTTCAAAAAGGATGGTATAGTTTAGAAAAAGCTGAACAAACTAAGATTGATCAAAAAGTTAATGAATATTCAGGCAGATTAAGTGAATTGCCACAATAAAAATAAAAAAAAGAAAATTTAAAATTTTCTTTTTTTTATCTATAAAATTTTTTTAATGCCTTATTAGGATCGGCATTTGTTAAATGTCCAAATTCTTTGTTAAAACCTTCCGAATTAGCTCTATCAGTAGTTGACATTCCACCACATCTTAAATCTGAAAAAACTTTCTTTTCATTTAATATAATACCTTTATTATTATATTCATTATCTCTTTTTATAATAATATCCGCTTCTTGTTTATTAAATCCTAACAATTCAAACACAAAAGTTGAAAATCTAAAACTAGACATACTATCACCCTTTCAATTGAGTCATATTATATCTTATTTTTTAAAAATGTCAAATTACTAAAAACCACTTCGTTTAAATAATTTTTCTAAATCATAACTTGAATAAAAAATAATTGTTGGTCTTCCGTGTGGACAGTTGTATGGATTATCGCACTGTCTTAAGTCATTAATCAAATTTTCCATTTCTTTTAATGATATATTTTCATTAGCTTTAATTGATAATTTACAACTTAACATTGTTGCAACATTTTCATTAAATTTCTCAATACTAAAGTTTTTTTCTTGATTAATAATTATATCTATTATTTTTTTAATAGCAGCGTCCTCATATCCTTTAGGTAACCATGTCGGATGTGCTTTAACAATGATTGAATTAATACCAAATTCTTCTACAACGAAATTCATGTTATTTAAAATCGAAAAATTTTCTTTTAAAATAATGTATTCCGTATTTGATAATTCAATTGTAATAGGAAATAATAAAGATATACTATCATTATTAGGACTACCTAGTCTTTTTTTAAACAATTCGTAATTAATTCTTTCTTTAGCTGCATGTTGATCAATCATATACATACCAAGTTCATTTTGACAAATAATATAAGTTCCATGAACTAATCCAACTGGATAAAGTTCAGGTAAAGTGTCTTTTGAAGCAATTTGCTCAATTACATTTTCTTTAACATTATTATTAGTTACATCAACAACTAAATCATCATTTATAATTGGCTCGTATGTGATTTCATTTTCAAATACTCTTTCTAAATTTAAAGTTTGTTCCTCAATAACTGGTTTATCATATTCTTTTATCTCTTCTTTTACTTCCACTCTAGGTATTAGTGAGGTATCTTTTAGTTTATTTTTAATAATATTTTCAACTAATTCCATTAATTCTTCTATTTTACTGAATTTAATATCCATCTTGGTAGGATGGATATTGACATCCACTAAACTAGGATCAACTATTATTTCTAAAACTACTACTGGATAACGATTATCAGGTTTATACGAATGATAACTATCATTAATTATACGATTGATATCAATATTTCTTACTACTCTACCGTTTACAAGAGTAATCATATGATTTCTACTAGAGCGATGAATTTCTGGTAAAGTAATATATCCATTTACTTCATAATCCTCATTGCTACCTGATATAGGTAACATCTTTTTAACAATATCAATTCCATATATACTTTTGATTGTTTTTAATAAATTGCCAGATCCATCAGTATTTAATAAAACATTATTATTATTGATTAAAGTAAATTTAATACCTGGATGTGATAAAGCTAATTTATTTATATAATCTGTAATGCTTGCTAATTCGGTATATAAGCTTTTCATATGTTTTAACCTCGCAGGCGTATTAAAAAATAAATCACTAACGGTTATAATAGTTCCTTTTCTAGCATCACCAGTATCAACATTAATTATTTTACCGCCCTCTATATTAACAACTGTCCCAACATCACCAGTAGAAGTTCTCAAAGCTATTTTACTAACACTGGCAATTGACGCTAAGGCCTCGCCACGGAACCCTAATGTGTTTATGTGATATAAATCATCTTCATCTATTAATTTACTTGTAGCATGACGTGAAAACGCTAAAACAGCATCTTCTTTATCCATACCATTTCCATTATCAGTTACTTTTATTTCTTTAGTTCCTGCATCAATCAATTCTACTTTTATTTCACTACTATTAGCATCAATACTATTTTCTACTAATTCTTTAACAACTGACGCGCATCTTTCTACGACTTCACCAGCAGCAATTTTATTTGCTAAAATTTCGTCCATTATTTTTATAAATGCCATATTATCACCTATTTACATTATAACAAAAAAAAAGAAGAAAACAAATAAAAACCGGAGAATAAATCTCCGGTGCCACTAACCGTGGCATTAATATCATAACCATTATATTTATTTTTATTCATAATTTTTTAAAAAATCTAATAACTTTATCGCAACATTCTCTGGAATAATTTTTGAAAGTTCTGAAATTTCTAGTTGTTTTATTTTTGTAATAGTTCTATATTTTTTTAATAATTCCTTTTTCCTTTTAGTCCCTATTCCAGGAATACTATCTAAAATACTTTCTAAAGATCCTTTACTTCTAATTTGTTTATGATAATTAATAGTATAATTATGAACTTCATCTTGAATTCGTTCTAAATAATAAAATAAATTACTTTTTTTATCAATATCAATCTCTACTAACGGATTAAATGCTAACAATTTACTTGTAGAATGCTTGTCATCCTTTTTAAGTCCTACTACAGGTATATTAACTCCTAATGAATCTAATACCTCTCTAGCAACGTTTATTTGTCCTATGCCACCATCTACTATAATTAAATCAGGTCTAATAAGATTATCTTTTAAAACTCTGAAATATCTTCTGTAGATGACCTCTTTCATAGCACCATAATCATCATTTTTATCAATAGTTATTTTAAATTTACGATATTCATTTTTACTTGGTTTACCATCAATAAATACTACCATTCCTGAAACATTAAAACTTCCAAAAAGATTAGAATTATCAAATACTTCAATACGATCTAATTTATCTAACTTTAATATTTCTTTTAATTCATTATTGGCATTTATTGTTTTGCCTTCATCTTTTTTAATAAGTTCAAATTCTTCATTTAGTGCTATCTCAGCATTTTTATTTGCCATTTTAATCAATTTTAATTTAACTCCTCTAACAGGTTTTTTCACACTAATACCTAAATATGATTCCAATAACTTATTATCTACAATATCTGGCACCAATACTTCCTTAGGAAGTAATATATTTTTTTCATAAAATTTAGCAATATATCTTGTTAATTCTTCTTCAACTTCATCAATCAAGGGTATTATTTTAGAGTGTCGCTCAATGATTTTACCACCTCTAATAAAAAACACTTGAATTGATAAATAGCCTTTATCAACAAAAAATCCAAATAAATCTCTATCAATATTATCATTTATTTCAACCTTTTGTTTTGTCAATGTAATAGTTATATAATCAAGTAACTCTTTTAATTCTTTTGCCTTTTCATAATGCATTTTGCTACTTTCTAAATACATTTCTGATTTAATTTGCTCAGTTATTAAACTATGATCTCCTTTTAGAAAACGAATAATTTCATTTTCCATTTTTAGTATTTTATTACGATCAATATCATAAACACAATAACCCAAGCACTGATTTATATGATAATATAAACACGGTTTTTTAGGATATGTACTGCACTTTCGAAGTGGATACATACGATTTAACAAATTAACAGTATTACGAGCAGCATATACATTTGGATATGGTCCATACATTCTTGTATGATTACTTTTTTTTCGACTCACATTTCTTACTACTAATAATCGGGGAACTTCTTCATTGGTTAATTCAATATAAGGATAAGTCTTATCATCACGAAGCAAAATATTATACTTAGGATCATATTCTTTTATTAAATTTAATTCTAATATTAAAGCTTCAGTTTCACTTCCTACAACCATATATTCAAAATCAACTATCTCGCTAACTAGTTTAGCGGTCTTTCCTGAATGATTACCACGAAAATAAGAACTAAGACGATTTTTCAAATTCTTAGCTTTACCAACATATATAATAACACCGTTTTTATTTTTCATTAAGTAACAACCAGGTCGATTTGGTGTCAAAGATAGTTTTTGTTTTATCATAAAAATCACCATTTATATTATACCATTAAATTAAAAAAAATCATTGCTAATGATTTTTTTATTATTTACTATCTTTTTTTCACTTTATTATTTTTAGTAATAACAGCATCTTTAACAGTAATTAGAATTTCTTTGGTTTCTTCTGGTGTTAATATTCTTAATTGTGGTTGGCTCATAGAAAGTTCACATAAAGTAAGTAAATTAGCAATTTTTTGTTCTTTGGTGTTTTCATTCAATGCATTAATAAGTTTGCCATCTCCAAATTCATTTTGAAATTCTTTTAAACTTCTAACTGCCTTTGGAATCTCTTGTCTAATCGCATATCTAAGATATTCCATTTGATCTGATTCATAACTCATTTTTTATCCCCCCATTAAAATATTTCTAAACGCCGTTATTATAACACATATTGTAAAAATTTTCCATATTTTTATTCAATAATAAAAAACTCTTAAATTTTATTTAAGAATTCTTCATCAGAAATATTATTAGTATAATTCTTCCAATTTATTTTATAATCATTATATCTATTATTAAATTCCTCTTTTGGTGTATTTTCGATATCAAATTTATTAAACAGTTCTTCGATTTTCTCTTTTGCCCTATCTACTTTTGATTCATCGTTAACCATCAATTCAAATTCAACAATATAACCATATCCTATTGAATAATCAATTGTTACTTCAAAATCTTCATATTGTAGTTCTAGTCGTTTGCGGTACCACTTAATTTCTTCTTCATACCCTAAAACATTCAGCATTTTAACTAAATCTGTTTCATATTTCTTTTCAACTACTACATTCATCTCTTCTCTAGCATCATCATGAATTTGACCTTTTTTTAACCACAACTTTAAATAATCCGGTGTATTCATTAATCTAAAATCAGTATCACCTTTAAAATATGTAGTAACTTGTTTTTCTTCTTTAAGAATATAATTATTACTTTTAAAATAATTGATTAATTGCTCGTATTTTTCTTTAGAAACAAAACTTCTTTTTTCAACTTCTATCATAATTCACCATCCTATCGTTAATTATACAATTTATTTGATAAAATGACAAGTTTAAGTTATAATAGTTTTGGTGATAAAATGATCTCTATTAAAGAAAACAATCACAATGAAATAATTATAAATAAATCAAAATTTATTACAAAATTAATCAAGATTAAAAGCGAACATGATGTTGATAATATTCTAAATGATATTAAAAGTGAATATGTTGGGGCCACACATTATTGTTACGCATATGTTTGCGGTAATAAAAAGAAATTTAATGATGATGGTGAGCCAACAAAAACAGCTGGAATGCCTATTTTAAATGTTTTAGAAAGTAATAATCTAGATAATATTTTGTGCGTAGTAATAAGGTATTTTGGTGGAATAAAATTAGGGGCTGGAGGACTTGTTAGGGCATACACAAAAGCTACTACAGAATGTCTAAAAAAAGTAAAATTAGTTAATTTGGTTGATGGTACAAAAATAAAAATAAACTTTGATTATAGTAATTTAAAACAAATTGATTATCTCTTATCAGAAATTAATATTGAAGATAAATTTTTTGAAAATGAAGTTACATATACTTTTAATATTAGTAACAAAAAATTAGAGATAATATATGATGATTTAGTATATAACACAATTAATATTTTAAAAATAGAAAAAATCCTTATTGAAGAATAAGGATTTTTAATACTTCTTTAATACTTTAATTTTACTAATCTCATTGATATTGTTAATGCCAAATTGGTTTTTAAATATATCTAAAACAAATTTAGTTATATGAATAGGTTCAGTATTTGTATGTGTTTTTAAATTATTCCATAATCCTTCTTCATTAAATTCAATAATCGGATTTTCTTTTAATGACAAATCGTCTTCTTGCCACCAAATTATGTGGGTACCTTGAATAGCACTAACTATTTTAAGTAAATAATGAGTATAGTGACTAAAAAACTTTTCTCTTTGTTCAAAGTTGCTTAAATTATCATTTACATAATGTAATAAATCGTTAAGATTATTTATTTTTTTAGATGTTATTTGAAACTTGCCAATATCATCTATCTTTAAAACAGTATAATTAAACAACTCATTTTCTACTAAAATTTTCTTATCAGCGATACTTTTAGTCCAAAAATTATTTTCGACAATTTTCTTATCAACTTTATAATAAATATCGTTACTTTCCATATACATAACCTCCTCTTTTAATTAAACGCAGTGGTATTATAACACTTACCATAGTTTATTGCAATATCCTTTTTCATACGTATTTTTATCTTTATAAAAAATTATAATTTAATAATTTCTTTAACAATATCATTTGCTCTAGAAGCAATAAAGTCGTATTCAAATTCTTTTATTTCATTATTATGTTTAAAATAAACATAAGTTTTATCCTTATCATATTCGTACCATATTAATAACCAGTTGTTTGGTACACTCTTTAAATAATTAATATAATCATTTAATCTATACTTATCTAAACTATTAGCTCTTATAAAAGAACTTTCAAACTCAATATTTTCAAATTTATACTGTTTATAATTCGAATGAAAGTTTATTTCTATTCCCTTATCAAATTCATTAGTCCTGAAATATTTTTCTCTTAGCTCATTATGATCTAGATTTAATTCATTATTTAAAATTTCAAGCATTTTTTTATCTTTTTCTTTGAATCTAGTTGTTTTCAAATATGCAGTATCACTTAAAATTGCTAAAAAGACTAGTAATTTGTCATGTTTACTAAATTGATATACATCCTTATACATGTCATATATAAAAGAAGATGTACTAGCATAATTACTTATTAAACAATTTGTATTATTATTATCTGTAAAATGGTGATCAACGATACCTACTACTCTATTAATATCACCAATAGATTGAATAGGATTATTATGGTCTACTAAAATAAAATAATTATTACTTATTTCTGTATTTTTAATAGTTGTTGGATTATATTTTTCACCTAAAAAATCTTTTATTAAATCATAATCATCAAATACAATTTCATAATCATCTTCTAATTTAGCATATTCACTTCTTATACCAAAATTATTTAAAATTTTTGATAGTAAATATGACGAGATGATTGTATCAGCATCCATATTTTTATGACCTATTATATATATTATAGGATATTTTTTTAATTTATCTATTTTTAACAAATTTATCAACTCCAATAATAATTATACCAAAAAAACTATAGTTTTTTAACTATAGTTTTGGTTTTATGCATTCTTAACTTGTTTCATTACTTCGTCAGCAAAGTTTTCTTCTCTTTTTTCCATTCCTTCTCCAACTTCATAACGAATCATAGAAAGGATAGTTCCACCGTTGTTTTTAACATATGTTGCAACATTGATATCCCCATCTTTAACAAATGGTTGTTCTTCTAAACATACTTCTTTGTAATATTTTTGAATTCTTCCTTCAACCATTTTTTCAGCAATATCAGCAGGCTTACCTTCATTAATTGCTTGTTCTTTAAGAACCGTTCTTTCTTTTTCTAATTCTTCTGTTGGAACTTCATCTCTTTTTACATAACTTGGACGCATTGCTGCAGCATGCATAGAAACATCTTTTGCAACTTCTTCACTAGTGTTTGATAATAGTGTTAAAACAGCTATTTTTCCACCCATATGAATATATGATCCAAATGATTCATTTTCATTTTTTGTAACTAATTCAAAACGTCTTAAACTTAATTTTTCACCAATTTTAGATGTTTTTGAAATAATCAAATCACTTATTTTTCCTTCATTTGTAACAAGTTCTAAAGCTTCCTCAACAGTTTTAACATCACTATCTATTAAAGTTTCAAGAATAGTATTAACCATTGCTTTAAACTCCTCATTTTTAGCTACGAAATCTGTCTCAGAATTGATTTCAGCCACTACAGCCTTATCTCCTTTAACTAAAATAGCTGCTGTTCCTTCTGCGGCAATACGATCAGCTTTTTTAGCAGCTTTAGAAATACCTTTTTCACGCAACCAATCAATTGCTGCATCTATATTAGCATTATTTTCTTCTAAAGCTTTTTTACAATCAAGCATTCCTGCTCCTGTTTTTTCTCTTAATTCTTTTACTAAACTAGCACTTATCATAATATCTCCTCTCTAAAATTAAAGATGATTTATAAAAAATCATCTTAGTAGATTTATTTTAAAGCATCAAGTAACTCAGCTTTTTTCATTGTTGAGTATCCTTTGATGTCTTTTGATTTAGCCATCTCACGAAGTTCAGCAACTGTTAACTTTGACATATCTTCAGTTTGGGCTTTTTCTTTTACAGTTACTTTTTCTTCAACTACTGGTTTAACAGTATTTTGTGGTTCAAATTTAGGTTCTACTTTTTTTTCTATTTTGTTTTCGTTATTATATTCTCTTCTGTTATCGTTTTTAAAATCTCTTCTATTATCATAACGATTATTTCTATTGTATGAATTGTTTCCACGGTTATCGTTATATCTTCTAGGACGATCTTCTTTTCTCTTAACAGTTTCTAACGCTTTTTGCATAATATCTCCAGAATTTTCATTTCTTTGTTTATCTTCTTCATTAACAAAGTCAATAATTTTTCCTCCATTTGCTTCAACAATAGCATTAGCCATTACTCCGATAATTAATTTAACAGCTCTAATAGCATCGTCATTACCAGGAATAACATAATCAACCATATCAGGATCACAGTTTGTATCTACGATACCAAATACAGGGATATTTAACTTTCTAGCTTCTAAAATAGCAATTTCTTCTTTAGATGGATCAACTATAAATAATGCATCTGGTAATTTGTACATTTCACGAATACCACATAAAACTTTATTTAATTTTTCATATTCTTTCTTTAAACCAATAACTTCTTTTTTTGGTAATAAAGCGAAAGTTCCATCTTTTTCCATTCTTTCGATTTCTTCTAATCTCTTAACTCTTCTTCTAATTGTTCTAAAGTTAGTTAAAGTACCACCTAACCATCTTTCAGTTACATAAAAAGAGTTTGAACGTAATGCTTCTTCTTTTGTTGCTTCACTAGCTTGTTTTCTAGTTCCTACAAATAAAACCTTTCCACCATTTGCTGCAATTTTATTTAAAGCATTATATGCTTCTTCTATTTTTTTAGCAGTCTTTTGTAAATCGATAATATAAATATCATCTCTTGAAGTAAAAATATACTCCTTCATTTTAGGATTCCATCTTTTAGTCTGATGACCAAAGTGAACTCCAGCTTCCAATAAATAATTCATTGACACTACTGTCATTTTCATTCCTCCTTTTGTTTTTTTCCTCCGATATCTCAGCTTTAAACACCACCATTTTGGCACTCGGCATTTAAATCAATATCGTGTGTATTTGAAAAAGCCAATAACATTCTACCATAGATTATATGTATTTACAATATATTTTAATAATAATAGAACAAAAAAAACCAATAAATTGGTTTTTTTTATTAAAAAAGTATCATTTAAAACTTTTATAGATGTTTTGTTGCTTGAATAAATTTTTCATCATTAATAATATCATCATATAAGTGATATGTATACGTATATATACTCCCTGGGTAATTTTTAAAATAATTAGCTTTTTTTATTACTTCTAAATCTTTAGCAGTCTGTTTTAGTTCAACCATTTGACATAAAAATTTCATATTATCAGTAGTAAAAAAACTGAGACTTTTCTCTTTACAATAATCATTAATAACTTTTCTTAATCCGTAGGACCCATCATATAAAGATGCCTGAATATCCCCTTGAAACTCACAATTAATTGAATTTATATTGTTATCAAAAAATATTAATTCAGTTCGTCCTAACTTATCAATTAACATAATAATCGTATTTTTACTATCATCGAATACTTCAACATATCCACTAGCATTATTTTCTAAGCATATTTGTATAGTAGCCATTTTAGTTTTTATATCGTTAGGAAAATTAGTAATAACAATCGGCTTGATATAATCATCTTTTTTAATCTGTACACACTTAGTCAAAGCCTGACCTATTAGTTCAAGGGATTTACTATCACCTAACCTATTAATGATGTCTACCATATCAGTATCCCCGCTTAAGTTAGTAACAATTCTCTCGATGGCTGATATTAAAAGAAGCCTACTGTAAGTTGGAATATCATTCAAATTATATTTTAAATTAGATGCATGTTGTGGAAAAAGGATAATATTCGCTGGACAATTCATCCCCATTTGCTCAAATACGGCCATATCAATTCCCCCTTTTTTATGAAAATTATATTATCACTTTTCTAATAATGTGTCAATTTAAAATAAAAATAGACAAAAAAAACATGTTTTAAAACACGTCTTTTTAATTGTTAGTTTTATAATCCATAGTTTAAAAATGGTCTTAATTGTTTTACCTTTATTTTTACCTTAGTAGTTGATACACTTTCAGTAATCTCTTCAAAGTAAGATCTCAACTCAATATTAGTTAACAATAAATTTATAAACACTTTAGAAAGTTCTGGATCAAATTGTGTTCCCATACATCTTCTGATTTCCTTAACTGCTTCTATCATATTCTTTTTCTTATTATATATTCTATCTGTAGTCATGGCATCAAAAGAATCAGCAAGAGTTAATATTCTAGCCTCAAGTGGGATATTTTCCCCTTTTAGTCCTTTTGGATACCCTGTACCATCATATTTTTCATGATGCGCTTCAATTATCGGAATAATATCACTAAATAGTTCTTTCGAAAGTAAATTAGTAGAAATTTGAACATGTCTTTTCATAATATTAAATTCTTCGCTATTAAGCTTACCAGTTTTAGTTAATATCTTATTCTCAATTCCTATTTTTCCAATATCATGTAGTAATCCCGCTTCATATATTTTTTGAATTTTTTCTTGAGAAAAACCAATGTCAGCCGCAATTAAACTAGCATACACGGTAACTCTTTCACAATGTGCTTTCGTATAATTATCTTTTGTTTCAATAAAACTTAAAACCGTTTTTAATTGTTCAATTACTTCTTCTTTATCATGTTCACCTGTTTTACTATCTATATAATTATCTTTTTGTAGTTGTAATGATAACTCATTAATTTTTTCATTTCTTTTAGTATTGGCTATTGTTCTTATTATATTATCAGCTATATTAATACTTTCATATACATCATAAGGTAGTACGTATGTAACATTTCCTTTATACGAAATATTACCATTGCACAAAACCGCAACAATTATTTTCTTTTTCTTTATTACCTTTAACATTCGCTTAGAGAAAAAATCATCAATTGAACTAATATCAGTCAATAAAATATCTGGCGCCATTAATAAATTACACAGTTCCAGATTGATTATATCTTCATTATTTAAAACATCTATTTGTTCATTTTTAAAATTTTGAGAAAGCGTATTAAATATTTTGTTATTTAAATTATACGCCCCTATGATAATACGACTCATGATGCTACCCCTTACATTATTTCAATATTTTTTTCATAAAAAAGAGCTACTATAAAAATAGCTTTTTAGTTACTTTTAATGGTGCCGAAGGACAGAATTGAACTGTCCTCTGATGCTTACCATGCATCTGTTTTACCACTAAACTACGTCGGCATTTGGCGTCCATGATTGGAATCGAACCAACGACCTACAGCTTAGGAGGCTATCGCTCTATCCTACTGAGCTACATGGACATAAAAGACTACATTTAGTAGTCTATTTAATTGAATTTAGTAAAAATACAATATAAAGATTAGCTAAGTAACTAAACTTATATCCAAATTTTTGTGAAAATTCCATTGTTCCTACTGCTTTATCAACTAAATTTACAAGCCAACTTTCTGCATATTTTGGCAAAGTTATATTTATAGGAAACATGTGAGCTTTTATAATGTCTAACTCTTTGTCGCTAACTCCAAATGTTTCAACAGCGTTTTTAACTGCCTTTTTAGGATGATTAAATGTTGATACAAATCTTTTTACTGTATCCTTATCATGATCACTTATAAAAAAGTCATGTAATAACCCTCCGCGGGCAGTTTCAACATAATCAAGCTTTAACAATTTAGCTAATTTATATGAATAGTATGACACTTTTAAAGAGTGATCATATCTACTAATACCATGATGTTCTATATACTTAATCTTATTAAATTCTTCATTTTCTAAAATATGATTGACAATATTAATGTATTTATTGTCATTTTTAATTTTATTCATTTTGTTAAGTCACCTCAAACACTAATACATTATATCATAAAATTATAAAAATTATAATGTCTTTAATTTATTTTTTAAAAACTTTTATTCACTTATTAATAATTTTTGGGTTATAGGTTGAATTTGTATATGTGTATTCCCATCGTTTACAGTTATTTCAGTACCATCAATATATTTATATACGGTTTGTTCACTACGACTTGTTTTATTCCAAGTAATAGGAACGGCAAAACCATTTGTAATATAATATCCGTTCCCGGTACCAACATTTGTCAAATCTTGACGTCCGTAACTATCAAAAGAAAAGTTTTTAACTTTAGCAATAATTATATTTTTTGCTGTATATTGTTTTTTTGTTACTGCATCATTATGCGCTTTATCATTTACAAAACGATTATAAACTCTTAAAACAGGATCGTATACAAAGGTTGTATTAGTAGCATACGAGTAATCAATACTAACATTATTTGCAACAACCGCATCAGTATATCCATCAATATTAACATCCTCAATACTATAATTTAATAATAATTCCTTATTTGTTTCTGCTCTGTAACCTTTCTTACTAGCAAGTTGTTTTATATTAGAAATATTTGTATAAGCTGTATGTTCTGTTGCAACGCCTAGAGTTTTATCTCTCCAAAACCCGCTATCATATAACCCATTTACATTAGCAATTTTTAATGTACTAATATCACTCTTAGCTCTTTCACTCCAACCAAAATGCGTATATATTGCATCATTTTCTAAAGCATAATCTAAATAATAATGTCTAGAACTTCTAACAGAGCCAATTCTTTCTGTTGTTTGATCTTTAAAAATGGCCATATATCTTGTAAAACCACCTTCAACAATTATCTCATACATTATATATGCATCTTGCAATCCGGCATGATGCGGTCTAGCAGCCGGATGATTATTAATCATAACAGCAATCGGCCTAGTTGTAGATTCAACATCTACAATTTTCAATTTAGGTTCTTCTACAATCGGTTCTTCAACGATTGGATCTTTAGTATCATTATTTTTGTCTTCATCTTTCGTATTTATTTTTGTACAACCAGTTACAAGTACTAGCATACATATTATTAAAAGTAATAACTTCCTTTTCATAACTACACTTCTTTCTACTTTAACATTATATCAAACTAATTAAAATTTTTCAAAAACAAGTTGTACAATAGTGTCAATTAAATTGTATGTTTTTTATCTATTAATATTTATCTTCTTTACCATTTTTTTATCAATCATTTCGTCTAATTCATTATATTTTTTATAGTTAATAAATGGTATCAAAGCACCCATTACAGACCAACTGTCATTTGTTGATCTATTGTATATTTCCTCACTATCAGTCAAATATCCTGTTATACCACCTTTAGTTTTATTTTTTTCAGTCCCATTAATTTCTTCAATTAACTTATTAAGTGAATTCCCGCTTTTAACATATTCAAACATCTTTTTTGTTATTTCTAACACTGCTGATTTACCAACAAATTCAATGCCGTCAAAATTTTCAATAACAGCATATGTGACCATATAATATCTATCATTTTCTGCTACAAATCCACCTTCAATACTTATAAGATAATTATATGAGATATCGTTATTAATACATTCCTTTTTAAGATTATGATTTCTATTTCTAGCTCCTAATATAATTTCATTATTTATAGGTTTACTACTAACATTAGACGGAACATCAAAACAGACTATATTATAGTTACCTACTCCTAAATTAGATAGAGCTATTTCAACCGATCTTTTTTTAGACGGATTTAATGATCCTAATATAATATTCATTATGTCCCCCCACTTTCTGACAAAAAAATATTGTCCTTTCAAACGACAATATTATACATTAAATTTAATTTAAAAGCAATTTCTTATTTCTAGTTAAATTTCATTTTATATCTTGTTTCTGTTTCTATAAAGATTGAAAAGCCTAATTTATTATACAAACGTAAAGCCCCTTCATTTGTTTTATAGACCCATAAATATAAAGTTTTTCGTTTTTCCAAACATAAATTTTTAATTTTTTCTATAATCTTACTACCAATATTAAAACCACGATAATCGCTAATTATATATATTTCATCCAATAAATATCCTTCACTATCTTCGTAAAAGCAAAATGTTCCAACCACTTTATTTTCAATTATTACCATATTATAATCATCAATATGACTTTTAATATCAGCACTAATATATTTCGTAATTTTCACATATTCTTCTTCACTAATATCATTATTATTTATAATAGTATCCAATTTGAAGTTATATATTTCATCAATGTTATCCTTTGTTGTTTTTTTTATTGAAAAGTTATCTGATGAAAAAACATTTAGTTTATCAACCATAAAATCACCTATATTAATTATAACACAAAATATAATTCTATTTATTATTGATATAAAGAGCAAATATACACATTTTTATTTTATCTAGCCATACAATATTGAGAAACAAATTTAAGAGGTGAAATAAATGGCAGGGAAAAAGAATCTACCTAAAAATGAGCAATTAATAAATTATATAGATTTGGAATTTAAACAACTAATGGATTATATTAAAAATAAAGACTTTGATGAAATAAAAGCAGCAATAAAAAATAATTTTCTTTATCTTAGGGAAACTGATAAGGCTAATTATACTAGTATTGTAAATTATTATAATAAATATAAATTATGGGGTACAATTGATTTAGATAATGAAGATTATGAATTGATTGAGAACAATACTAGAAGTTTAGTCGAAAATAGAAAAGATTTTGAATGGCTATATAATAAGCTAGGGGACTATCGTTCTAAAAAAATATTACTTTATGTTCTAATATACTGGCTTATGGTAGATTATAAAAAAATAAGTCAATTACAAGATAGTACATATTCACAATATTTTGATTTTGATCTTATAAATTGTGATGAAAATGAAGTATTTGTAGATATTGGGGCATACATTGGTGATACTTTAGTTAACTATACTAAAATGTTTGGAAATAATTGTTATAAAAACATATATTGTTATGAGATTGTACCATCTAACATCGAGTTTATTAAAAAGAATATCGATCTTTTTAAACTTAAAAATGTAATTATAAGGGAAAAAGGTGCTATTGATAAAAATGGATTTTTATTTCTAGAAAATGATGAAGTATCATCAATAAGCAAACTAAAACAAGATGGAAAACATAAAGTTGATACTGTTACAATAGATGAAGATATTAAAGAAAAAGTAACATTTATAAAAATGGATATAGAAGGCTCAGAGGAAGAAGCGTTATTAGGGTGTCGAAAAAAAATATTAGATAATCATCCGAAACTAGCACTAAGTGTTTATCATAAAAATGATCATCTTTGGAAATTAGCTCGCATCATAGATAAAATAGATCCTACATATCGTTTTTATCTACGATACTATGGAGGTCCAATGCTTCCTACAGAGTATTTGCTTTATGCCATATAAAAAAAATCAACTTAGTGTTGATTTTTTTACTTCCTTAATATTTTTTAACAATATTATCAGACATATTAAAACTATAATATTAAATATAGGGAACATAATAATTTCAACTATATTCATATTTACTCCTGCCATAAATTGACTAAATATCATAGCACTTATAGAAGATAATAAAGCAATACCTTTTATAATTACTACTGAAGATAACAAATATCCATAATTACTTTTTTTAATTAAAAGAGTACCAGATAAAATAGCAGTAGGAACAATAAATCCTAAATCCATTGCTTGGATAACTAAAGTCGTATAATGATCCAGTCCAACTGGTACTGTTTGATCTAATAAAGCAGGTACGATTTTTCCAATCCACAATAATGCAATAGCGATTCCTATGAAAATTTGAAAAGATCCTAAGAATTTAACAGGCATTTTATCATTAAAATTTTCTTTTAGATTATTTATATCAATAGTCATAATAGTTAAAACAAAAGCAAATAAACTTGAAGACATAATAGCCACATATGCCAAAAACATCGGGTTATAAGTCCATAAAAATGTATAAGATATATACGTATATAAGAAAAATCCTAACATTCCTAATAATAATAATTTACCTTTTAAACTTCCTTTATTAAATTGGAATAAAGAAAATAGCAAAACACCTATTCCCAGTATCAAGGTAACATAATCTTGAGCTAATCCCTGGGCAGTTACTGAAACTGAATCATTTTGATATATACCTTTTCCATATAAAGTTACTTCTTCTCCAAACACTGAAATAAATATGCGTTCACCATTACCATAACTAGACATGATTCCAGTTAGGGTTGCTATAAAAGCAAGAATAGCAATAATCAACACAAGTACATTAATAGTTTTTTTATTTTTCATAAATATCCCCTTTCCAATTATTTCATTATTTTCACTTTTTGCTTTTCTCTACGAATGACTATCCCTATTGATTGTCCTTCGTCGATAAGATAAATACCAGGAGTAAAAACTCTACTATTGGTAGCCTTACAATAATGATAACCTGCAAGATCATATTGTTCATAAATTTCATTAGCAAGTATATTATTAACAACAATATAATGTCTAACATTGTTAGAATTATCAATTTTTTCTTGTTCTAACGAAAACATAAGATTACCGTTTAATGGTAATATTCCTTCAATCGAAAAGTCAAGAAAATGATCGTCACTATCAATAATAATGTTATCAATATTTGTCTTTATCCTCTTAACTTCACCAGGTTTTACAATGACCTCTTCTAGCATTACAACCTCTTCAATATCATCAATATTATTAATTAATTTTTTTCTTAAATTTGATAACATATGTTTAAGTTTATTAGTTTTTTTTAATCCGAAATGACTTTTACTATCAAAAGTTAATTCTTCTGACAATTCATTAGCAATACATTCTATACTTCTTAATTCTTCAAGAACTTCTTCAAGGATGTTTGATACAACTTTTTTTTCCATATATGAAACCTCCTTAATGTTTATTTAATAATTAATAGTATACATTTATAAAAGAAATATTAGTATCTATCATCATTATTATTTTTTTCTCTTACTAAAATTACTTCAAAATATTTTGCATATCCATACCCAGCTATAGGTGGTGCGAAAACTTGAACTAATTCCCAGCCATCTCTTGCTTCCTTATTAGCTATTTCAACATAATCTTCTTCTGGCTTCCTTAACCATGAAGATAAATTAATTCTTATTTTCTTGTATTCTTTCACTGTAATTCACCTCCTGTATTTTCTTCTTTTTTATTATATCATATTAATGGTAACTTTTTAAATAGTCCTTAAAAATTAAAAAACACATTAATTATAGTAGTTAATATTAGCATTCTTAGCTTGCCTACATAGATTTTTTGTCTCAATCTTATACCTCTTACCATCTTTTATAAAATGTGTGCCACATTGTCTAAATTCAAAATTCACATTATTTTTAATACATTGTTCTCTTATATCCAATACCCAGCTATAGTCAAGTATTCTTGCATTGTAATCAGATTCTCCCCCAACGACAACAAGTTCTATATTATCTAGATACTTTTCTATATTGATCTTTTCTAATAATGGTTGGGCTGTTATACACTTATGTTTAATAGGTAATTTTTTAAAAATAGATAACTTATAATCTGCATTTTTTTGATTTTCTACTGTACAACAAACAATTACATTATCATATCCATCATTCCAATCACTTGGGATACATTTTAAAAATCTATCTATTCTCTTGGTTAAAAATAAAAAAGTTAAATCTGATCTTTCTTTTATTATCTTCCAACAATCATTTCTAAAATCATCAGCCTCTTCAATTAAAAAATCTGTAGAAAAGCACATATATACAATTCCTGATTTAATTTTATATTCACCATCTTTTGTTCTTTCAATAGGCTTACAAAATTCCTTTGTCTTAACGATAATATTTGTATTAACATCTCTTTTAAAGTCACCTTTATGAATATAACAATACTTACAACCATCACTACATTTTTTACAACCCCTCCATGGATTCCACATTGCCATTATAAAACCACCCCATATTTTAAATATATATATTTAAATAATTGTATCACATTTTTTTTATAAATATTATTCTTTCACAAAAAAACTCTACTTATAGAGTTGAATACTATTATGGTGCAAAAGATGGGACTTGAACCCACACGAAACGAATTTCACAAGCCCCTCAAGCCTGCGTGTCTACCAATTCCACCACTCTTGCATAAATATATTATAACAAAAAAAAGTCTAGAGAACTAGACTAATTTTTAATTGCTTTGAACATTTTCTTCCATAAGTCAGAAGAAGAATAATTAAGTATTCCAACCTTATATATCTTTAATCCATATTTAATTAATACATAATTAAATCCTAAAGTTATTACTATAGATATAACAACATCAATTACACCAATTTGACCTAGAACTAATAATGATGGCGATAAAATTGCCGATATTAACGGAACATAAGAAAGGGCTCTTATAAATGCGGCTCCTTCAAACATACCTGCCATCATTGCTAAATAATAACCAATTAGTGAAATTATTATAATAGGTGTTTGTAGTTGTTGGAAATCTTCGATGTTAGTTGTCATGGATGCTAAAATTCCAGCAAGAAGTGAGTAAGCAATGAATGTTAATATCATCAAAATTAATGCAAGAGGAATTATTAATACTAATTGTTCGCCTAATCCTGTTTCTAATACTTTACTAATGATATTATTAAATCCTTCACCTAGACCATTTACTATTTCATTACCACCAATTAATTTTCTAATTAAAAGGCCTAAACTACCAAAAGTAAACAATAATAATCCTTGAAATAATACAAATAAATTACCAGCAATTACCTTGGCAAAAAAATGCGTTTTAGGAGAGACATTAGAAATAATAATTTCCATTCCTCTTGTTGTTTTTTCATCATTTACCTCAGCACCAATCATTTGTACTAAGAAAATTGTCAACATGAAAAACGGTAGTATTATGACTGGAAATACAGTTGCCATAATCATTTCCATTCCTTCATCTTCACTTTTTTTATTTTCATCTATATATACTCTTTTTATTTCAATTGGAGAATATATTTTACTAAATTCATCCGGTGAAATATTTGACTCTTGTATAGCAATAATAATTTTGGTATTGTTAATTGCATTACTAATCAACTGATAATCAATAGTATCGATATACCCTTCTGTAATAAGAGTAGCCTCCATTATATTATCTTCGCTTACATCAAATACTAATACCATATTTTTTTTGCTTTCTTCAACCAATTTCTTAGCTTCATCTAAACTCTTATCATAAAGTATTACCTCATAAGGAGGTTCTGAATCATTTCCTTTTAAAATATTATTTGATTGTTTTATCTGTTCATCAAAAAGGTCATAAGCTATTGTCGTATTATCAACTACATAAATCTTTTGTTTTTCACCAAAATCACCACCAAAGAAATTAATAATACTATCAACATTAATAATCCCCATAATGACAACAGCCAAAATTGCATTTGCGATAACAAACCATTTAGTTTTTATTTTACGTTTTAAGCTAATGCCTATTAAATAATTTAGCTTACTTCTCATAGCTTTCACCTACTTTTGCAACAAATATTTCGTTTAGTGATGGTTCTTCCACAACAAATTTAGTAATATTTTTTTTCTTACTAATTTTTTCAAACACCTTGGAAGCTATTTCATTATTTTCAATTTTAACTTCCCACTCATCAGCTTTTTCAATAACTTGAACAACTCCAGAAATTTTTTCTAATTCATCTTTAGTAAGATCACCTTTGATAAAAATATTTTTCTTACGATATTTTTCTTTTATATCTTTTAAATATCCATCAATAACAGCTTTACCATTTAATAATACAACTAACTTTTTACAAAATAGTTCAACATGTTCCATTCTATGTGATGAAAAAATTATCATGCTGCCTTTAGCTGTCATCTCAACAATCTCACTTTTAAACAATTCAACATTAAATGGGTCCAGCCCAGAAAATGGCTCATCTAAGATCAACAATTTAGGTTCATTAATTATAGCTGTAATAAACTGTATTTTTTGTTGATTACCTTTAGATAATTCTTTTATTTTTTTATCTTTATATTCAGGAACTCCAAATTTAAGTAGTAATTCATCTAATCTACTTAAAATCTTTTCTTTACTCATCCCTTTTAATGTACCATAAAATAAGCATTGCTCTTTTACTGTCATTTTAGTAAGTAAACTTCTTTCCTCAGTCAAAAAACCAATTTGATCAGTAACGCTATAATTAATTTTTTCGCCATTTAAGGTAATATCACCGCTACTTTGATCTAATAACCCCATAATCATTCTAAACGTTGTTGTTTTACCAGCACCATTTATTCCTAATAAGCCAAATATTTCACCTGGCTTAACAGTAAACGATAGATCATCTACTGCTAAAAAATTACCGTAATACTTACTTACATTAGTAACCTTCAACATGTTTTCAACTCCCTTTATAATATTAATCGTGTCCGTGTAAAATTATACTACATATAAGGTTTGTTTTCAACCCTTATTGGTAATAAATAACAATCAAAGCCATTTAGTATTTTCAATATCCTTGATTTTATCTTCTTCATATTGTTTATATAAATTAATCATTATATAAACAATTTCATTACTAATAATATCCTGGAATGCATTTTGAACATATTTATAAAATTTAGGATTTTTTATATATTCATTTACTGAAATATCCAAAAATTCTAATAAATTTTGATTATCCACCCTATTATCACTATCTAAAACGTAATCCTGATAATAATTAATAATTTTTTTAGATACAAAATCATGTACACCATAATTAAAATTAACTATATCGTCATAATTACGAGTAGCTTTAAATACTTTTTCTAAACGAACTTCATTCATCATCGATCGCCCCTTTACAATAAAATTAAAAAGTTTGATATGTTATAATGATGTAAATTATATATTAATTATACTAGAATAAAAAATTTGTTTCAACAAAATTAAAATAATTATCAAAAAATATTTGAATATTTTTTTTAAGAATGATATAATTTAAGAGAGCCTAGAAGTTCTCTAGACTTTTTTTTGTTATTTTGGAGGTGTATGTAATGACAAAATATGTATTCGTAACTGGTGGAGTTGTTTCCGGTTTAGGAAAAGGGATTACAGCTTCATCTTTAGCTTTATTATTAAAATCCCGCGGGTATAAGGTATTTATGCAAAAATTTGATCCATACATTAATGTGGATCCTGGTACCATGTCACCTTATCAACATGGTGAGGTTTTCGTTACCGCAGATGGTAGTGAAACTGATTTAGATTTAGGACACTACGAAAGATTTATCGATGAAGAGTTAAATTATACTTCTAGTATTACAACTGGGAAAATTTATTCGTCAGTCATTGAAAAAGAAAGACGTGGTGACTATTTAGGTGGTACTGTTCAAATAGTGCCGCATATAACAAATGAAATTAAAAGCAAAGTGTATGAAGCTGGATCTTCTTCAAATGCCGATATTGTAATAACTGAAATAGGAGGAACAATCGGTGATATAGAATCGCTTTCGTTTTTAGAAACACTAAGACAAATTAGACATGAACTAGGTCGTGACAACACTTTATTTGTACACACGACATTAATCCCCTATATATTTGGGTCAGGAGAACTTAAAACTAAACCAACACAACATAGTGTTATGGAATTACGTGGACTTGGAATTCAACCAGACATAATTGTTTGTAGAACACCACTTACTTTAGATGATGATATAAAAAAGAAATTATCCCTTTATTGTAGTATTCCTACTGACAATGTTATTGAGGCGATTGATGTAAAAAATATTTATCAAATTCCACTTAATTTCCATAATCAAAATATAGATGAAATAGTATTAAATCATTTCAAATTACCTATTTCTAAAATTGATATTAAAGAATGGGAAAATTTAGTTAGTGTTGTTGATAATCTAGATAATGAAGTTGAAATAGCACTTGTAGGTAAATATGTAGAATTACATGATGCATACTTATCAGTGGCTGAAGCTTTAAAACATGCAGGTTATAAGTATAATACTAAAGTCAAAATCAATTGGATTGATGCCGAAGAACTTGAATGTAATGTTGATTTAAAACAAATATTTAAAAATATTAAAGGTATTTTAATTCCTGGTGGATTTGGTACTCGTGGAATTGAAGGTAAAATAACTGCTATTAAGTATGCTAGAGAAAATAATATTCCATTTTTAGGTATTTGCCTTGGATTGCAACTTGCTGTTATCGAATTTGCAAGAAATGTATGCGGGTTAAAAGATGCCTCTTCTACAGAATTTGACGAGGTTTGCCCAATTCCAATAATTGATTTAATGTCTGATCAAAAATCAGTCATTAATATGGGAGGCACTCTGCGTCTTGGAAATTATAAATGTAAACTTATTAAAGACACATTAGCATATGCTGATTACAATCAAGATGTTATTATTGAAAGACACAGACATAGATATGAATTTAATAATAAATATAAACAAATATTAGAAGAAAACGGGATTGTTTTTTCAGGTATTAATGAGGAAAGTAACTTGGTAGAAATTATTGAATTACCTACCCATCCTCATTTCATTGCTTGTCAATTCCATCCAGAATTTAAAAGTAGACCAACAAGGTGTCATCCTTTATTTAAATCTTTTGTTAAAGCAAGCATTGATAACAAAAATAAAATTTCAACAAAAAAAGTTAAGGTTAATTCTTAACTTTTTTACTTGAATAAACATAATATATCATTATAAGTAATAATTATCATGAGTGACATTAGAAATACAAAACCAACTGTATGAATAATATTTTCTACTTTAGGATTTATTGGTTTACGCATTATTTTTTCTATAATAAGGAATAATAAACGACCTCCATCAAAAGCTGGAATTGGAAGTAAATTTATAAATCCTACGTTGATACTTAAAAAGCCAATTAAATAAATCAAGTTTACAAATCCAGCCTTTGCAGATTCACCAACTATATTAAATATGCCAACTGGTCCTGCAAGATTATTTAAACTTAATTTTCCTGTAACAAGGGCTCCAATTATTAAAAACATTTGTTCAATTAAATTACCCGTTTTTACAAATGCGTATTTTATAGATGGAATAATACCTTTATCAATATCGTTACTTAAAGAAAAGCCGTATCTATAATACTCAGTACCATCTATTTCTTCCTTAACAGGTGAAACTTTAACGTTTTTTATATTGCCACTGCTATCCTTAGTTTGTATGTTTATTTCTTTACCGGTATTAATTTGCAATTCTAAAACTAAACGATCAACCGAACCAACTTTTATACCATTTATTTTTGTAATCAGATCTCCTGATTGTAGTTCTGTTTGAGCAATAGGATAATTACTATCTATTACCCCGATATATGGTTTACTTTCTGGAGCACCATTTATCATTGCAACTGTAAATAATAATATAATAGCTAAAATGAAATTAAATAATACACCAGCAATAATTGTTAAAAATCGTTGCCACCATCCCTTAGATTGCATTCTTCTATCCATTGGAATGTTATCATCAACTTCAATTTCTTCACCGGCCATCTGAACATAACCACCTATTGGTAGTAAACGAATTGAGTATACTGTTTCATCATTTTTTCGTTTAAACTTAAATAACTTTGGTCCCATTCCTAGTGCAAATTCATAAACATATATACCTGCTCTTTTGGCAAATATGAAATGTCCTAATTCATGAATAAAAACTGTTACTCCTAAAACTAAAATGAAATATAAGAGAGTCATTTAATCACCTTTTCTATATAATTGCTATAAAAAACATATAACCTAGCATTACAAATATAATGCTATCCAATCTATCTAAGACACCACCATGTCCTGGCATAAGATTAGAAAAGTCCTTACGACCAAAATATCTTTTGATTGCTGAGAATGCTAAATCCCCAAATTGTCCTAAAATAGATAAGAATGTTGTCATAAGTATTAGTACATTAATTGCTACTGAATCATCAACAACAACATGAAAGAATACACCACTAACGAATACTCCTAATACTGTCCCACCAATTAAACCTTCCCAGGTTTTTTTAGGAGAAATACTTTCTAATAACTTGTTACGACCGATTAAAAATCCCGTAAAATAAGCAAATGTGTCAGTGAATATAGTTATTAAAAATAAATAAACAAGTAGCAAAATATCTGTATTATGTAATAAGATTAGAAGGTGAAAAGATATCCCTAAGAAAAACATTCCACCAATAAGATAAAAAGCATCATTCACACTATATTTAGATTGATCATGATATAAAACTGTAGGTAATAAAAATGTTAAAAATAAACCAGCTACAATTCTATAATCAATCGAAAAGATAAGTTCCTTATTATTTATATTATAAAGAACAAGTAACGTAATAATAATGTACGATATAAATTTAATAAAATTAGGCATTTCTTTTTTAGTTTCCTTAATGTCAATAAATTCTCTTAAAGAAAGAATAGCTAAAATATAAATTGTTAAATTATATATTGTTCCCCCCATTATAAAAATAGGTATAAAAATAAGTAAAGCTATTATTGAACTAATGACTCTTGTTTTCATAGTTTATCCCTCCAAATCTACGATCACGGCTGGTATATTCTATAATTGCTTTGTCAAATTCTTGATTATTAAAATCAGGAAAATTAATATTAGGAAAATAGAATTCTGCATATGATATTTGCCATAACATAAAATTACTGATTCGCATTTCACCACTTGTTCTAATTAGAAAATCAACAGGTGGTAAATCATTGTATAAATATTTGTTAAAATTTTCTTCATTCAAATCATCTATACTCATCTCATTACGCATTATAGCACTATTTATCTTTTTAGCTGCATCAACAATCTCAGCATGACCTCCATAATTTATACACATATTTAATATAGAACCCGTATTATTAGCAGTTTCTTTTGTAACTTTATCCATTACATCTAATACTTTTTCAGGTAGTGGCTCACGCCTCCCTGAGAAAACTATTTTTACATTATCTTTTTTAAACTTATTGAAATCTTTTTTAAAAGTTAGTATAAATAAGTTCATCAAATAATCTACTTCTTTTTGACTACGCTTAAAATTCTCAGTGGAAAAAACATAAACACTTAATATTTTAATTCCTTTTGAAAATATATACTTACTTAGATTAATTAGATTTTTAGAACCTGCTTTATGACCTTCACTTCTGCCCATTCCTTTATTTTGAGCCCATCTTCCATTACCATCAACAATGATACCAACATGATTAGGTATTTTTAAATTGTTATAATCCATAAGTATACCTCACTATCTATACTATATTATAATATATTTTTTCTTTTTATACAACCAAAATGACCTTATATATAAAAAAAGAAGCATTAGCTTCTAAAAAGAATCAATATTTATTTTTACTTTTTTATTTCCATTAGCATATGCTGCAGCTTGAACTATCGTCCTAACAGCATTAGCAATATTGCCACCCCTACCAATTACTGAACCCATATCTTTGTTATCAACAAGAACCTCGATAGTAATTACTTCTTCCTCATCATCAAATTGTTTAACGGAAATCATTTCAGGGTCTTTAACAATACTTTTAACTAAAAATTCAGTTAGTGCTACTAAATCCATAATTATTTACCACTCTTTTCAGCAATTTTCTTATTATGAAATTTTTCCATAATTCCCGCTTGCTTAAATAATGATCTAACTGTATCAGTAGGTTCTGCTCCAGTACTTAACCATTTTAAAGCTACTTCTTCGTTAACTTTAACTTCAGCTGGTTCCACAAGTGGATTATAAGTTCCAACAGTTTCGATAAATCTTCCATCTCTTGGACTTCTTGAATCTGCTGCTACGATACGGTAAAATGGTCTTTTCTTAGCTCCCATTCTCTTTAATCTTAATTTTACTGCCATGATATCCCTCCATTCACTGTTATAATTCTATCACATCAAAAAGAAAGTGTCAACCTTTTTTTGTTGACACTATATTATATGTATTTTTCATTAACAGTATTATCAATTTCTTCTAAAGCCTCTTCGACAGCTTCTTCTTCTACTTGTTCATCTAAATCTTCCCATGGTTCTTCGTCTTCTTCGACTGCAATTTTCATTTTAGTCTCACCAACAATTTCGACACCTAATTCTTTTTCTATATCGAAATTAATGCTACCATCTTCATTGATATTTACTTTTGTACAGTTAGGTTGTTTTAAAGTTCTAACAATTATCTCAGTATCACCAGTTAAATCAGCATTTTCGCGAGTTCTTACATTGAATAAATCATTATAATCAATTTTTTTATTAACAACCGTTGTTTTGCTATCTTGGTCATAAGAATACCAAATATTTACATCATAAGAGCCATCAACTCCTATTTTTTCACCCGATTTATATCCTTTAAATTTGTGATTGATAACCCAACAGCCTAACACAGTAGTCGGTTTATCAGTAGCCTCCAAATTATAATTGTTTTTAAAATATTTTTTACCCTTTCCAACCACAGCTTTAGTAACTATCTCTTTAAATGATGCCATTATATCACCCCTCACTTTAATTTATGCTTACTAGGGATAAAAGTTCACAAAAAAAGTAGTTTTGTGCTACTTTTTTAATTTCAATTTTTACTGTGTTAATACTAAAAAACAAAAGAACTATGTACAATGATAACCTAATCAAATTATTAAAAGTGATGATTTTAATTGACATATATCACTTTATGATATAATAGTAATATATGGATACTTTCAGAAAGGAAATTTTTATGAAAAAAATTATTTATATATCTATAATTCTAATTACTTTTATCGGTGCATTATCCGTTATTAATAATATTTATAAAAATAACGATCCTAAACCTCCCACAGATGAATATAAAAAACCTACTGAACCTTACGGGTTTGATTATCTAAATAGTTGGCAAAAAGAAATTTATAAAATATTAGAGAGTGATAAATTAAAAATTGGAGATGAGTATGATTTAAAAGAAGAACAAAGCATTGAAGATGTTCAATTCGTAATAGCATTATTTTATCAAAATAATCCTTATATGATGTTCAAAAAATACAATGTGATTGAAATTTTAGAGTTGATTAACGAGGATGAGTCGATGTATATTGGCACAAAAAAAAACAAAAAGATTAAACCAGCTGTTTTTGCAGGTGTTAATGTACAAAAAGAATATGAGATGTTAAATAAAATCGAGGATAAAGCAAATGATATCATTTCCTCTTTTCCAGATAGCGCATCAGATTATGAAAAAATTAAAATTATTTATAACTATCTTATCGAAAATGTTCAATACGATTCCAAGACTGCCAATAATATAATAAATGAGGTACCTCTTTCTGATGATAACCAATCAGCCTCTCCCTACGGAGCACTAATAAATCATTTAGCTATATGTTCAGGAATAGCTCAAGCATTTCAATATGTAGCAACTAAGGCAGGGATTTATTCACTCTACATAGAATCAACAGAAAGAAATCATGCTTGGAATATTGTGTGGCTTGATGGTAAATATTATCGATTAGATGCAACTATACAATTATTTTTAACAAAGGATTCATATAATAATGATTACATCACAGGGATATCTATTCCCGAAACTAAGTATTACTTTGAATAAAAAAAACAAGATTGAATTTAGTTATTTAAAAGAAATTTTTCCACCAAACACTGAACATAATTACGAAATTCATTAATAAAACTATCTCATTTTTGAGATAGTTTTTATTATATTGACTCATATTTTATTCTATTAATATTATAATTATTGTCATTCTTTACTAAATATATTACAATTTCACCTATCTTCTCGTATATGGAATTATCGAAATCAACTAAATTGCTGCAATTATATGTCACAATAAACTCATTGCCATTTGATATTATATTTTTTAATTCTGCTTTTTTATCATGTGGATATCTTTCAAAAAGAGTTGATTCATATACTTCATTAACTAACCTAAGTTCATATTCAGTACCGTAAAAAGTAGTATAATGTCCATCTTCCATTATATAGTCATTAATGTTAAAATATTTTTTTGCTAATTCTTTAATACTACTTTTTTTTGCTGTTGTTCCAAAATTTATATACTGTTTAACAAAAAAATCTCTAACATCACTTTCTGAAAAAGAATCAATATTTTCCGAAAGAAAGTGTGAACTAACTGTCAGTAAATATTCAGAGAAGAAATCACCGAATTCTAAAGTAACATCTTTATATACATCTTCGTTATCATCATTTTTCTTTGTTCCCTCATTATTATAAATATACAGTCCGATTGAAAGAATTATAATAAAACTTATTAATATACCTAAAATAATTTTTTTATCTTTTATCATACTTAACACCTATCCTATTATTTCAATTCACTCATAATTTGTCACTTGACCCGTAAAAGTCCCGGCTGGATAAAAAAAAGTTGGATTAACGGCAGATTCAGGATAATTTGAAACGGAATAAGACGTACCTGTACTATCTTTTATAACTTCAAAATGAAGATGGGCCCCCTTGTATGGTTCTTCAGGTGTTGGCTGTGGAAGAACATATCCAGTATTACCAACATAACCAACAACTGTCCCTTGAGAAATTGTTTGTCCAATACTATATAACGCGGGAGACTGCATATGCATATAACCATATCTTATTTTTTTGCCCGTATTGAAATCAATATCATTGGTTTCAATAACAATCCAATTCCCTGCTGACGAATGGTAATCGGATTTCCATACTACTTTTCCGCTTTGAACAGCTCTGATTGGTTTACCGTAAATACCACTTCCACTGATATCTATCCCGTTGTGACCCACGTACACTTTATAGCCACCACCAGTTGTAATATGGGTATATCCCACTACGGGTAATATCCATCCATATTGTTGATAATTGGCTAATGGTTGAGTTTCATAAGTAATAACAATTGCCGGTTTATATGTACTTGAGACTGTAGAATCTGATGAATATAACCAGTTATAATCATTATAATTTTCATCTTGATATTTTAACATAAATCCCCAATTATTAGATAAACCATTGGCATACCAATCTGCAACTGTTGAAGTTACATTAATGTTATATTTATAATAAGGACTGCTATATGTTGGTGTTATTCCACCGTGTAAATATGTTTTTGATATAGAACTATGATTATTCCACGTAACAGTATATGAGTTCCAAGCACTATTTAATCTATATATTTCTAATGCTCCCCATGAATATGTACCACTAAATAAATTAGAAATCAATTTAGCATTAGTTATTGTTGCATTGCCTGGAATTGATGGCATATTTGTAATTTTGATAAATGTCCTGTTACTTCCGGAACTCTTACCTAAAACTAGTTTGTTTGACATAACATAATTGGTACTAGGACTTCCAGAATTTACATAACTGTCCTCAATATTGGTTTGCGCTTGGCTTGAAGTAACTGTTGGATCTACAGTAACAGGATAAACTCTTGATTCATCATTTAACCACTCACCATCACATATCCATTTTCAGTTTCTTCTAAGACAACTTCAATATTTTCATTATATTCTATGCTCTCAGCACTATCATACATAAACGGAGCACTGACCCTAAATACTTCTTTTGTAGCATCATCCACATCATAGAAAATTACATCCTTGTTTTCCTGTAATATTGCAACTAAATTTTCTGATAATACATTATACCTAATATCTTCAAAAGATGGATTTTCATTTAAAATAATCTCCTCTTTTAATGAACTAAATAATAATGTATATCTTAAATTAGAATTACTCAATGCATTTTCATAAAATATTTCACTTGAATATTTATTTAATTCCACCGTTGTAAATACTTTAGCCTCTTCTACACTATTTTTTATAGTGGAGTCGACCTCTTCTGCGTTTTGTAATCCCCAAGTAATACTATAATCGTCAAATTTAACAGTTACTAATTCATCAGAATTAGCCTTTGAATTAAAATTAACCTTAAATGGGTTATCTTTATTTGAATATGTTTTTGTTATTTTATTTTCATTAATTGAACGATTAATTGAACTCACTTTTGAATCTGTTTTTTCAAGTAAAGTATTGTCAATGTCAATCCATTCACCTTTTTCATTTTTATAATGAATTGCGTCATTATATGATGCAACCGTAATTGTTCCATCGTCGTTTTGAAAGTGTTTTTCATATTTCCCCCTTTTTGACACAATTTCACCTAACTCGACTTCCTTAGTATCAATGTTCAGATTTAATGCTGAAACGATGAAAAAATCATGAAGATTTAGTGCGATAATAGCGGTCAAAATTAGGAATGTTGCACTCGTTTTTAATATTTTTACAATCACTTTAGATATCACTAATTTCCACCTCTTTTTAATGTTTTTGAATAAAACAAAAAACTAAATACTAAAATCATACAACACACTACTCAGAATTATTTACTACACTTCACCCCTCCTTCAGAATTCTATAATTTAATGATACCACTGTAACAATTTTTTTTCAAGACAAAATCAGACAAATTTCATCGGTTTGATCAAATAAAGATTTTTTTTGATGACCACAATACTTGAAAAAAGAAAAAAGTAGTTTTGTGCTACTTTTTTAATTTCAATTTTTACTGTATTAATATTACATATATATTATTTTTATTCTTCAATTGCAGTGTCAATAATTGATTGTGGGATTGTAATTGAACCTAATTTATTATAGTCACCAAATTCAAATGACATTTTCATTTTATTAAATTTAGTTCCCTCAACACTTTCAGTAAATTTGATAACATCTGATAAATCCATTTCCATAAATGTTATATAATTATCACTATTTATATAAACATCTACATCCAAATCTCCAATGATTTCATAATCTTCACCAACTAAATCATCACCAGCTAAGCCATTAGATTCTTTTAATAACTTTTCAACACTTTCTTTATTTAAAGATATAACATAATAATCGCTGCCTTCTCTATTAGAAGATTTTTTTTCAATAGTTGCACCACTAGTTACAACACTAATAATATTAGCAACCGACTCATTTTGATCTTCTAAAACATCATAAATAGCAGTTTCTTTATACCATTCATCACTATCACTTGTGTTAGTATAAGTAGTTATATTACTACCATTAACTATTGTATAATTTTTAGCAGAAAAATTCATACCAAGAAATTCCATATCCATATCTATTTCAGTTATCAAGTTCTTAGCATCAATTTTAGAGTCCGCATCAATCTTAACACCAACAGTCATACCTTCTGTTTCAATTTCAAAATCTATAATCATTTTCATTGAATAATTATCTAAATTGTCCATATTTTGATTAGATTTTGCAAGTCTTTTCGCATCAGATAAACTTCCTAAACACCCAGTCAAAGTAAAACTAACAACTAACAACGATAATAAAATTTTTAATTTCTTCATTTAATTATCTCCTTTTCTAAAACTATTATACTCCACCAATCGACAAATGGCAACAAATTATATGATTTCTCCGTCCATACTCCATGTCTTTACATTTGTAATTTTAATTGGAACAATCTTTCCAATATTAGATTCATCCCCAACTACATTAACTAATTTCATAGTATCTGTATATCCAAATAAAACATTTGGTTTTTTATCACTATAACCTTCTATTAAAACAGGAACTACTTGGTCAACATATTTAAGGTTGGCTTCATAAGAATATTTATTAACTATCTCATTTAACTCATATAGTCTTTTATTCTTTATATCTAATTTAACATTATCTTCCATTTTAGCAGCCGGTGTACCAATTCTAGGAGAAAAGACAAATGTAAATGCCGAGTCAAATTTACACTCATTTACAACTTCTAATGTTTCTTTAAAGTCTTCTTCAGTCTCTCCTGGAAACCCAACAATAATATCTGTTGTAATAGAGGAATATGGCAATGCTTCTTTTAGTTTTTTATATAATTCAATATAAGATTCTTTAGAGTAACGTCTTCCCATTAATTTTAAAATATTATTTGAACCAGATTGTAGCGGAAGATGAATATAAGGCATAATATTAGGGTGATTTTTTATAACATCAATCATATTATCTGTAAAATCCCATGGATGGCTAGTAACAAATCTAATTCTATTTATTCCTGTTTTAGCAACATCTTCAAGTAAATTTTCCATATTGTAATCTATATTAAGATCTTTACCGTACGCATTAACATTTTGCCCTAACAATGTTATTTCTTGATATCCATCATCAATTAATCCTTTTATTTCTTCAATAATAAATTTAGGATCACGACTTCTTTGTTTTCCTCTAGTATAAGGAACAATACAATATGTACAGAATTTATCACATCCATACATAATATTAATCCATGCTTTATACTTATTATCCCTTTTAACTGGAATGTTTTCTAGTATATCCCCTTCAATACTTAATACTTCTATTTCTAATTCTTTTTTAGCAAGAGAGGTTGCTAAAATATTAGGTAAGTTATGAATATTGTGAGTTCCAAAAACTATATCTAACCATTTGTATTTATTAAGGATTTCATCAACAACTGCTTCCTCTTGCGCCATACAACCACAAACACCCGCAACAATATGCGGTTTAGATTCTTTTAGATGTTTAATGCGACCGATCATACCAAATACTTTATTATGTGCATTCTCTCTTATTGCACATGTATTTAATAAAATTAAATCAGCATCTTCCATAACCAAAGATTCAGTATAATTCATATCTTCTAAAATGGCTTTGATATTTTCAGTATCGTGCTCATTCATTTGACAACCATACGTTTTCACAAAATACTTTTTGTTTTTACCTAATTCTTTTAAATTGTCACTTATTTTATATTCATCAGTTTTTACTAAAACTTCTCTTTTACCTCTTATTTTGGCTTCATTTAAATTTGGTTTTAACATAATATCACTTCTTTTCTACTTATAGATAATACCATAAAAATATACATAAATCAATTAAAAAGAAATTAATATCACTTAATTTCTTTAGCATTTTTTAACATCTTTTTTGTAACAGAAGGTGTGAATAAATCAAATATAAAACTTGATGCAATTAAAATTGTTTCAATATTATTACCACTATCTTTTAAAACACTAGAAGCTATTACAGCAAGTCCTACTGCCAAACCTGTTTGCGATAACAACGTTGGACCTAAGTATTTAGTAATCTTTACTTCTTCTTTACTAACAACCGATCCTAAGTATGATCCAAATATTTTGCCAACCATTCTAGTCAATATATATAATAAGCAGATTAGCCACACAGACGGAATTAAACTAAAATTTAAACTAGCTCCCGATATAACAAAGAAAATAGCTAATATTGGAGGAATTATATAATCTATTAGATCTAAAACCTTATCAGTAGTTCGATGCTGAAAATAATTGATAAAAACACCACCCATTATCATACAAACTAATAATGATGATACATTATAATAATCAGTTACAACAATAGTTAAAAAAACAAAGGCAATAATTAAAGTAATTACATTATTATCAGATTTAATTTTTTTAACAAACATTCCTAACAATAAACCAGTACCTATTCCGAATAAAATAGATAATATTATTTCGATAAAAGGCTTAGCTAAGTCTGTTAAAACGATGTTATTGTTTGTTAAGTTTTCAGCAAATACTAAACAAAAACCAAAGATAACGATTGCTAAAATATCATCAATCGCAATAACACTTAAGATTGTATTAGTAAGGCTACCTCTTGCTCTATTTTCTTTTATAACAATCATCGCAACCGCAGGTGCTGTTGAAGAAGCAATTGCTCCTAAAAGAAGTGAAAAGGCTAAGTCATTTCCAGCTAAAAACAGAGATAAACTAACTAAAATAAGAGTACAAAGACAACTAAACAAAGTAATTACAAATGGTTTTGCACCTAATTTTTTTATGTATTTTAATTTAAATTGCGAACCTATTAAAAATGCTATAAAGGAAAGAGCGATAATACCAAATGTATCTAATTTGTCTATTTGATTATAATTAACTAAATTTAAAACACTAGGACCAATTACAATCCCTGCTATTAAGTAACCAATTATATCGGGTTGATTTAGTCTTTTTACTAATTTACTGAATAATAATCCTGCAAAAAGAATTATAGCTATGCTAAATAATACATCCATTACTCTAAACTTCCTTGAAGATTATTAATAGCAACCGTAAAGAAAACATATTGATGTTCAGGAACAATTTGCTTTATATCGTCACTTATAGTATTAACCATATCATCCTCGCAAACAATTAATAAAGTACGGCTATCGTCACTAAAGTAATCAACTAAATGACGTAGTGTTCCAAATATTCGAACATCCCTATTTTTGTTTTTATTAACATACTCATTAACCATACTAACGCTAGATAGTACAGTTATATTTTTTACATCATTCTTTTTAAATTTATGAAACAAATCATCCAATAAATCCTCTTCTTTTAAAATAAGTATACACAAAGTCATAATATACCCTCCTATACTATTTATATTATATAATCATTATAAGTTTTTTTCAAGAAAAAACATAACTATATAGTTATGTTTCATTTTATCTAACAAATTGCATATCATTTAAAACTGTTTTTATCAATCGTTTATGTTCCTCCAAATTTTCATTTGGCATTTCAAGCCCACTATCAATTACAATATCGTTTCCATATATAGGACTAATTAAACCTGACTTAATATGAAGTACTCCTCCAAGTTGATATTCATCATAAGTCATAAAATTATCATATATACCTCTACTTCTATTAATACTAGCAAACTCAGCCATTGTTAATCTCTTTCCAAAATAATATCCACCACTACAATTTACTTTTTTCCCAAGTGTTATTTTTCGATTTTTTCTTGTTTCAATTCTATCGAAAAAAACAACTTTAACAAATTTATCAAAATTATTTGCTTCATTCTTCAACTTGTCTATAATTAATTGTGGATCTCTAGAACAAACTTCTAACTCCACTTTTTCATATGCATGCCCCGATTGAATATAAATTTCGATATAATGGCGTACTTTTTCACGATTATAAAAATGAATTGGTTGGCGATTAAAAATAGTTTTAATATAACCTAACACGTTAAAAACTCCCTTAATTTTATATTTTATTAAACATTCTAAATGTAGAATTTTAATAATGGTTTAAAAGAATATAATCAAAATCTCCCAAACGCTTGCTATTATATACTATAAATAAAAAAAATGCAAATTGACAATTTTGATAAATAAAAAGTTAAATGAAATTCATTTAACTCTATTTAATTATATTATACTTCTTGCATTACAACTAAAATCATAGGATTACATTCAGTCTCACGATATAAATATTTTCCTAATTTATCACGGACACCAGATTTTATTTTGTTAAATTCAATATAGTTTGGTTTAGTGTTTTCATTAACAACTTCTAAACATATTTTTTCAGCTTCTTTAATTAAATTAATATTATCTTTAACATATATAAAACCTCTTGTAAGTATCTCAGGGCCTGCCAGAACCTTTTTAGTTGCTCTATCTATTGTTACACTAACAATAACAATACCATTTTGACTTAATGATTCACGATCTTTTAAAACTAATTCACCAATATCGCCAACTGTTTTTCCATCAATAAGAATATCATCTACTTTTACTTTTTCACCTGTATCTTGTAATACTCCATTTTCAAAAGTAATTACTTGTCCATTAAGTTTTAGTAAAACATTATCATCCGCTATACCAACTCTTCTTGCAGTATTAGCATTAGCAACCTGATGACGATATTCACCAATAACAGGGAAATAATATTTTGGTTGCATTAAATCTATCATTAACATTAAATCTTCACTAGAAGCATGATGATCTAAGTGTTTTTTCGATGATAACACAATTAGTTTAGCTCCTATTTTAGAAATACTATCAAATATTTTTGATGCACTTTTCTCCATTCCTTCATATACAGAAGTAGCAAAAACCACTGTGTCAGTTTCTTTTATTTTAACTAATTTATCAAAACCTCTAACTATTCTCTTAATATTAGAGAATGGTTTTTCTCTTTCATCTGATATTAAAACTACAACATTAGGATCATTTAAATGATGAATATTAGTTATTCTTGATTTATCAAAATCAATATATTTCATGTCGATAGCTTTTATAATTATGCTTTCTAGTCTTTTCCCCATTATAACAATATTTCGATTAGTCTTTAAAATTTCCGTAAATAATTCTTGAATACGGTATAATTGAGCTTGAAAAATATTAAATATTATTCTTCCCTCATTTTTATTTAAAGCTTCCCTTATAATTGATGAAATACGATGACTAGGTGAAGTATACCCCACTTTGTCAGCATATAAAGATTCACTTAACAAACATAAAACACCTTGTTTACCAACATATGCAAGTTTCCCGATATCAGTTTTGTATGATCCTGTCATTGTTGAATCAAACACAAAATTACCCGTATAAAATATTGCACCATCTTCAGTATATAAAACATATCCTACTGTGTCTGGCACAGAATGTGTTAAACTAATTGGAAAAATACTGTTTTTCCCAAAATTAATCTTACGGTGGGGTTGGATTTCTATCAAATTATCCGTATTCAACCCTTCTTCAATTAATTCTTTTTTTAATATTTCCATTGTAAAAGTTGTTGCATATATTTTTAATTCAGGAATATCAAGTAGGATGTCCGGTATTGCTCCCATTTGTTCATCGTGACCATGTGTCACAAAAATTCCTTTTATTCTATCTTTGTTTTCCTTTAAATAATCGTAGTTTGGAATAATGTAATCAACACCTAGCATTTTATCATCAGCATATTTCAAACCTGCATCAAAAACAAAAATATCATTATCAACTTCTACTATATACATATTTTTTCCGTTTTCGTTTAGTCCGCCAAGACTAAACATTTTTATTTTACTCATATTTTCTCCTTTCTTTCTAAATTAAAAAAGCCTAATTAATTATATCAAAAAATAATTGATTAGTCTATATATATTTTTTAACTATTAAAACTCGACAAAATTATAAATACTAAATAAAAACAGGTATATTTCAATACCTGTTACTATGTTTTAGGGAATAAATGTTATTCTAGCATATCCATTTCCACTTTTACCAGTCATAGTTCCACCAGCTGGGTTTGGCATCGTTAAGTTTCCTGGTATCATTTCGGTGTTATTAAATACATATCCTGAATAGTGGTTTGGTTGACCTGTGTGACTACCACTTGAATTAATTGCATTACAACCAGTATGTCCTGAGATGAATGATGAACCTCCGCCTCCACCGATTCTATAACAACTGCCTCCTGTAGAAATACCACCAAATCCACCGTAATAGCCGCCACCACCGCCGTGATGACCATGACAGTAACCAAATCCAGTTCCTCCGGTTTGTGGGCCATTTCCACCATTTTGACCTTTACCAAACATATATCCGCTATTTTGAGTAGCACCAATTCCACCATTATCAGGGTAAGCGGTCATGGTATTCCCTGTGTAACCAGTTAACCCTCCGGCAACTCCGTTACCATTATCTAGATTATTTGTCGCAGTAGCCCCAGCAGAGCCAGCTGCAACCATTATTCTTGTTTTTAAAGAATTAGATTCATCCCAATTCCCTCCAGCTAACCTTACATCGGTTGCTCCACCACCAGAACTACCATATGTATATCTATACAAGGTATCGTTGGCAAAATATGGACCACCTGCTAGACCACCAGCACCTCCACCATTAAATGTTGGATACGTTTCATTCGTAATAGTTTCATCACTCTTATAATTTCCACTCATACCCGCCTCTCCAACATATACATATATATTAATTCCAGAACTTAGAGAAATATTTCCTGTTGTATAAGAACCTTTACCAGCAGTTGAATCTCCACCACCTTGTGCCCCCCATAATTCAATTTTATAATTTCCCGAATATGGTACTGAAAACGTTTGGGAATTTCCAGTATAATTAAAATTATAAATTGTTTGAATAACTTCGATAGTCCTTGTTTTAGTGACTGCTTCATTACCGGCTAAATCACTTACATTGTACGTTAATATATATGTTCCTGGTTGATTAACATTCACACTTCCTGTTGTAATAATACTTGATGTGATATTTCCTAACATATCATCAATCGCACTAATACCACTATCAACATAATTACTTCCTTGATATATTGTTACATTTATAGGATTTACTGTAATTACTGGAGGAGTTGTATCGATATTAGTAACTGCATAACTAGCCCCACTTATTTCGTTTGTTCCATCCGATATTCTTGCAATTACACTTCCATTATCGGTAAATGTTATTTCTTTAGTTGTTGATGGTGCTTCTACTAATATCCATGTTATTGCCCCATCTAAACTATATTCATAAACAAGTCCTGTTTGTCTTTCTGGATAACGGATTGTTACTATCTTTTCGTGAGTCCAATCAGTTGTATTAATTGAGTATGTAGGAATTGCAATATCATTTGTCGTTACTACTAATTGTTCTGATACTGTTGATAATTCATTGTTGTTATATACTCTTACTTTAAATGTGTAATTTGTATTACTGGTTAGTCCTGTAAAATTATAGACGTTACTTATTTGTTTTGTTGTCCAAGTAATTCCATTATCTTTACTAAATTGATATCCATTTATTCCACTTTCCAAATCTTCAGCATTAGCTACTATTGTTATTGAACTACTTGTTACTAGATTTGATGCTATTGTTATTGTTGGTGGTGTTATATCTAGTGCATCACAACTACCTGTTACAATGACTATATTATTTATAGTTCCACCGGCACAGTATTTTCCATTACTTACTTTATCTAGCTCTAAAACACCTTGTTCATTTTTTAGTATCTTACCGCTTGTAAAGTTTTTATTTTTCATTTGAATCTTAGTGTCAACTACATTTATTCCATCATCTGGAAACACATCAAATCCATTTCCAGCTATATATAAGTCTGCAGCACCAAAAACACTTCTCAAACTAGCTTCATAAGAAGATTTTTGAACTTTATCTATTACTCCTAATACTAATGGTACTGATATTAGTGCTACTATTGCTAATATTACTATTACAGCTAATAACTCTATCAATGTAAATCCTTTTTTCATAAATCTTTATCCTTCCATACTCCCTATATAACTAGATTTAGTATATCAAATCACCACATAATTAGTCAATTATAATACAATCATAGACAAGAAAAAAGAACTGATCATATCAGTTCTAATATTTATTCTTTTTCTATTGCGATATGAAAGTTATCCTTGCATAACCATTTCCGTCTTTAATTCCCAAAAACATTTGCGATTCTGTAAATATATATCCTGAAAAATGATTTGGCTGACCAGTATGGCTACTGCTTGAATTAACTGCATTACATCCCGTATGTCCTGAAATGAATGACGAACCACCGCCGCCAGAACTATTTATTCCGCCTCCGCCTCCGCCGTAGTAGCCTCCGCCACCACCAGAACCGGCCCAATGTCCTGAACCACTACTTGTAGTTCCTCCCATTCCACCTTGGCCAAAAGTACCAGGTGTCATAGTGTTAGTGTAAGCAGGGTCATTATGCCATGCAGCCCCACCAGAAGTTTGGGTACCACCTGTATAGCCCGTTTCTCTATAGTCACCTTGGCCCTCAAGTCCGCCACCATGGTAGCCAGAGTTATGTGATGCGGTTCCAGCCCCACCGGCCGCTATCATTATTCTATTTACAAGTGAAGTTCCACCAATTCTAACATCAGTGGCGCCACCGCCTCCAGGACCACCTCGCCAAGTTGTGAACTCTGCTATTCCACCAAGTCCGCCACCGTTATAACCACCAAGACCCCTTTCAGTACCAGTCGTGTCTCCACCTTTGCCTCCGACATATACATATAGAATTTCATTTTGAGACAAATGAATTATACCTTGTACCAAGGCCCCTTTGCCTCCAACAAATCCTCTATCATCCCAAGTTCTAAGTCCCCCCTGGGCACCCCATAATTCAATTTTATATTTACCCGTTATTGGTACATTAAATGTTTGGCTATTGCCGGTATAGTTAAAGTTGAATGTTGCGTCAATAACATTAACTGTTCTTGTTTTTGTTATAGCTGCATTCCCGGCTAAATCGCTTACATTATACGTTAGTACATAAGATCCTGTTGTAGATGTATCAACATTACCTGTTTTTATAATCGAACCTGTTATGTCGCCTAACATATCATCATATGCGGTAACACCTAAATCATTATATATACTTCCTAATCCAACAAAAACTGTTTCAGGATTTACTGTAATAACCGGGGCTATTTTATCTATATTTGTTACTTGATAACTTGTTCCACTTATTTCATTTGTTCCATCCGCTATTCTTGCGATTACACTTCCGTTATCATTAAATGTTATTTCTTTAGTTGTTGATGGGGATTCTACTAATAACCATGTTGTTGCCCCATCTAAACTATATTCATAAACAAGTCCTGCTTGTCTTTCTGGATAATAGATTGTTACTATCTTTTCATGAGTCCAATCAGTTGTATTAATTGAATATGTTGGAATCGCTATATCATTTGTTCTTACTATTAGTTCTTCTGATAATGTTGATAATTCATTGTTGTTGTATACTCTTACTTTAAATGTGTAATTGGTATCATTTGAAAGTCCTGTAAAATTATAGACGTTACTTATTTGTTTTGAGGTCCAAGTACTCCCGTTATCTTTACTAAATTGATATCCATTTATTCCACTTTCCAAATCTTCAGCACTAGCTACTATTGTTATTGAACTACTTGTTACTAGATTTGATGTTATTGTTATTGTTGGTGGTGTTATATCTAGTGCATCACAACTACCTGTTACAATGACTATATTATTTATAGTTCCACCAGCACAGTATTTCCCGTTACTTACTTTATCTAGTTCTAAAATACCTTGTTCATTTTTTATTATCTTACCGCTTGTAAAGTTTTTATTTTTCATTTGAATCTTAGTATCAACTACATTTATTCCTTCTTCTGGAAAGACTTCAAATTCACTTGATGCTATATATAAATCTGCAGCACCAAAAACACTTCTCATACTTGCTTCATAAGAAGATTTTTGAACTTTATCTATTACTCCTAATACTAATGGTACTGATATTAGAGCTACTACTGCTAATATTACTATTACCGCTAACAATTCTATTAATGTAAATCCTTTTTTCATACTTCGTTTTATCCTTCCAAATTTTACTATTTTATTAAGTTTAGTATACCAAAACGCTACATATTTAGTCAATGTTTATAATATTTATAGTATAAAAAAATAGAAATAATTTTCTATTTTTTAACACTAGGGAATGAATACTATTCTAGCATACCCATTTCCGTTATTACCGATCATAGTTCCACCACTTGGATTTGGCATCGATGAGTTACCAGATATCATTTGGGTATCACTAAATACATACCCAGAATAATGGTTCGGTTGCCCAGTGTGAGTGATATTAGTAGAAATAGAAGATGATGAGATTGCATTGCATCCTAAATATCCAGAAATGAATGACGAACCAGAACCTCCACCTCCCATGCTTGAAGATGTAACTCCAGAACCGCCTCCGCCGTAGTAGCCTCCGCCTCCGCCTCCGCCGTAGGCACTATTACCACTTCCTCCAACACCAAATATACCATTGGTAGGGGCTGTTCCACTCCAACTAAAATATCCTGCTAATCCTCCACTTGTTTGACTAGCTCCTAATCCTGCAGTATCTGGACCCGAACAAACTCCATTCACTCCTTTTAAACCTGTTAAACCGCCGCCAGGAGCACCAAAACCACAGTGAGAATTTCCTCCACCTCCAGCGGCTACAATAATTCGAGATTTTAAACTATCAAAATCATTCCACACACCGTTTACCAAACGTATATCTGTAGCTCCTCCACCATTGTAACCGTCTATTTGAATACCATTTATAGAATGGTGACCTCCACCATTATATCCACCTTCTCCCCCTCTTTGTCCAATATAGATATAGAAAGTTGTATTAGCAAGCAGAGAAATTCTTCCAGACACATATGCACCTTGACCATCACTACTGCTACCACCTCTTGCTCCCCATAACTGAATATTATAATTTCCGGTATATGGAGCTGTGAATATTTGATAATTACCAGTATAAGTATAATTGAAAGTCGTCTCTAAAACATTCACCGTTCTTGTTTTAGCTAGTGCAGCATTACCAGCAGAATCGCTTACATTATATGTTAATGTATATGAACCGGCTACATTTGTATTTACATTCCCACTTGTTACTATACTTGATGTGATATTCCCGTTAATATTATCGGTTGCTGTTACACCAGTATCCATATATGTTGTTCCTTTATATACAGTTACCGTTGCTGGATTTACTGTTATTACTGGAGCTGTATTATCTAAGTTAAATACATTACTTCTTGTTATTATT